>NZ_JAKRRW010000003.1 GCF_026191635.1 Photobacterium obscurum | reverse complement strand
GGTCCTGTGGTCCTGTGGTCCTGTGGTCCTGTGGTCCTGTGGTCCTGTGGTCCTGTGGTCCTGCAAGGCAGGGGGCTCCAAACTTAAGTCTCGAGCAAGCTTTTTCTTTACTCCCCCAGAACCTCAACTTCCTCCCATGGAAGCAGAACTTCCGCCTCAACTATTCACAATAAACTGTTCACGCATCGTATGGATCCTGTCACGTATTTCAGCCGCTTTCTCGAACTCAAGGTTCTGCGCTAAATCGTACATATCCGACTCCAGCTGCTGAATCTCACTCTCCAGCTGCTGCGGCGACATTGTCATGTATGTCCCTTTTTGCTCGGCAACCTTATGAAGTTGGGCTGCCTTGTTGGTCTTGCGTTTACCCGGTTGGCCTAATTCCAGAATATCTGACACGGCTTTATTCAATGCCTGTGGCACAATACCGCGTTTTTCATTATAGGCTTGCTGCTTTTCACGGCGTCGACTGGTTTCATTCATCGCCCGCTCCATTGATCCCGTGATCTTGTCAGCATATAAAATGGCACGCCCTTCCAGATTTCGAGCCGCCCGGCCAATTGTCTGGATCAGTGAACGTTCAGAACGTAAGAAACCTTCCTTATCCGCGTCCAAAATCGCGACCAAAGACACCTCCGGCATATCGAGGCCTTCTCGTAGCAGGTTGATCCCGACAAGAACATCAAATTCACCAAGACGTAAGTCGCGAATGATCTCAACTCGCTCCACTGTATCGATATCTGAATGCAGGTATCGCACTCTTACGCCATGCTCATCAAGATACTCGGTCAAGTCTTCGGCCATTCGCTTGGTTAGAGTGGTTACCAAAACTCGTTCACCTTTCGCTTCGCGAATACGAATTTCAGAGAGTAAGTCATCAACCTGAGTCGCCACCGGACGAACTTCGATCTGCGGATCAAGCAAGCCAGTTGGACGAACAACCTGCTCGGCAATTTCACCTCCGGATTGCTCGATCTCATACTTGCCGGGCGTTGCGGAAACATACAAGGTTTGCGGAGCCAGTGATTCAAATTCTTCAAATTTGAGAGGCCGATTATCCAACGCTGATGGTAATCGGAAACCATAGTCCACCAGATTTTCCTTACGCGAGCGGTCCCCTCGGTACATCGCCCCTATCTGCGATACTGTGACATGGGATTCATCAATGATTAGCAGACCATCTGCCGGCAAGTAATCAAACAATGTCGGAGGCGGCTCGCCCTCAGCACGGCCACTGAGATAACGGGAATAGTTTTCGATACCAGAACAGAAACCAAGTTCATTCATCATTTCGATATCAAATTGCGTTCGCTGCGAAATACGTTGCTCTTCAACTAACTTATTGTTTTCCATGAGCTGCTTCTTGCGAGCTTCAAGCTCAACCTTGATCTTTTCTACCGCTTCAAGAACACGTTCTCGCGGGGTCACATAGTGGGTTTTGGGATAGATAGTACATCGAGGTAAATCACGCTGGAGAACGGCCCCCGTCAGAGGGTCAAAAGCACTAATACAATCAACTTCATCATCAAACAGCTCGATACGTACGGCATCTTTCTCTGATTCAGCCGGAAAAATATCAATCACCTCCCCACGAACACGGAATGTCCCTCGCTCAAAGGCGACATCATTTCGGGTATATTGCAGTTCAGCCAAACGTCGCAGAATATCGCGCTGATCCAGCATATCGCCACGGCGCACATGCAACATCATTTTAAGGTAAGAGTCGGGATCACCAAGGCCATAAATCGCCGAAACCGAAGCAATAATGATAACGTCACGCCGCTCCATCAACGCCTTAGTCGCTGATAATCGCATCTGTTCAATATGCGCGTTTACTGACGCATCTTTCTCGATAAACGTATCGGTTGTCGGTACATAGGCTTCAGGCTGATAGTAGTCATAGTACGAAACAAAGTACTCGACAGCATTATCAGGGAAGAATTCCTTCATTTCCCCATACAATTGGGCTGCCAATGTTTTGTTAGGTGCCAAAATCAATGTCGGACGGTTGGCCTCGGCAATAACATTGGCAACAGTAAAGGTTTTACCCGATCCGGTTACCCCCAACAACGTTTGATGAGCAAGGCCGGCATCTAGCCCCTCCAACAACTGTTTGATAGCAGTCGGCTGATCGCCAGACGGAGAAAAGCGAGATGATAAATTGAACGTTTTGCTCATATACAAAATCCAGATAGGAAAACAAACGACTAAAAGACATTTTGCTACGGCTAATTACTATGTCAATAATTCTGGTTGCCTGGCTAACATTTCTCCTATAGATATATAGTGACTTGCCCACTAAATACCTCTTAACAATAAAACAAGCGAAGTCCCATTCGGATTTTGAATATTTACTCTAATTCAACCCCTATAGCTCACAGAAATGGAATAATCTCTTAATTTAATTGGCTATTTTTACTTTTTGCGTTGGTAATTTGATAAATCCTTTCTTATTGCAACAAGTTTACAAGATTCCAGTGATCTCTCGCACATTCAACATTTTATCGAATTGAGTGAAAGCTAATTTGCGCTAAGTTAAGCGCCATACGTATCTCCTGATAAGCCTGTCCATAACCGGATCGGGGGATGCTCTACACCTTAGGAAAAGGGATTCCCAAAAATGAATAATATCAATAAAAAAAGACTACTGAAGAGTACCATTAGCGCCGCTATCTTGGCTGCGTTGGTAGGCTGTAATTCAAGCGATAGCAATGATGCGAAGACAGATCCGGTTGACCCTGTTGAAACAGTCAAATTTACAGTGCTTCATACCAATGATAACCATGGCCGATTCTGGCACAACAAATATGGCGAGTATGGTATGGCTGCTCGTAAGACGCTGATCAATCAGCTTCGCGAGAAAGTTGAAGCCGATGGCGGTGAAGTACTACTGCTATCTGGTGGTGACATCAATACCGGTGTTCCTGCGTCAGATTTACAAGATGCCGTGCCAGACTTTATCGGTATGAACCACATTGAATATGATGCAATGGCTGTCGGTAACCACGAGTTTGATAACCCTCGTGACATTCTGGAGATGCAAAAGAATCTAGCCGAATTCCCAATGCTATCAGCCAATATTTACCTGAAGGACAAAAACGAGCGCCTTTTTGATGCATACAAAATTTTTGATGTTAATGGCCTGAAGGTTGCCGTTATCGGTTTAACCACTGAAGACACAGCGAAAATTGGTAACCCTGAATATACATCTGACTTAGAATTCCGCGATCCAAAAGCAGAAGCCAAAAAAGTTATTGCTGAGCTGGAAGCTTCTGAAAAGCCTGACATCATTTTGGCAACCACCCACATGGGTCATTACGAAAATGGTGTCTTCGGAAGTAACGCACCTGGTGATGTTGCCCTAGCAAATGCACTGGAGGCAGGTGCGCTAGATGCCATTATTGGTGGCCACTCGCAGAATCCAGTTTGTATGGAACCTGGTACGACTGATTACGCTGAGTTCACACCAGGTGACGAATGTACCCCTGACAAGCAAAATGGCACCTACATCATGCAAGCCCATGAGTGGGGCAAGTATGTAGGCCGAGCTGATTTTGAAGTGACAGGCGAAGAAGTTAAGCTAACAAACTACGAGCTGATCCCTGTTAACTTGAAAGAAAAAAATGAAGACGGCGAACGCGTCTTAATCGGCGAAGAAATCAAAAAAGACGAAGATCTATACGCCCTACTTGAGTACTACCAGAAGAAAGGCGAAGAAGCACTTAATGGTGTAATCGCAACTGGTAACGGTAAATTAGAAGGCGACCGCGCTGTTGTACGTTCTCAGCAAACCAACCTGGGTACGCTAATTGCTACAGCACACCATAGCAAAATTGCAAAAGCTTCCTTCGCTGTCATGAACTCGGGCGGTGTCCGTGATTCTATCAACAAAGATGGCATCGATAACTACGAAATCACCTACAATGACGTACTGCTTGTACAACCATTTGGCAATATGGTGACCAGCGTGACTATGCCGGGTGCAAACGTTGTTGAGTACCTAAATACTGTTGCAACCATGCAGGTGGGTTCTGGTGCCTATGCCCAATTTGCTGGCATTGATATGAGTGTCGACTGTGCAGCTAGTCAAGTAACCATCAATACTATTGGCGGCCAGGACTTTGACGAATCCGCAGAGTACACGTTTACTGTTCCAAGCTTCAATGCTGCAGGTGGTGACGGTTATCCAAAAGTCAACACAACTGAAAACGGATATGTCGATAGCGGTTTTGTTGATGCCGATGTTTTGAAAGGCTTCATTGAAGAGAAAGGACACATCAATGCAGCTGATTACACGCCTTCAGGTGTTGTTTACGTGAACAGTGCAAGTGCTAATGGCTGTCAAGTTGCTGCAGAGTAACATATAGCCCTCAATAGCGAAGCCCAGATAACCTTGTCTGGGCTTTTTTCTATCCCGAGCTAAGAAATCAAACTAAAAATAGATAATAAAAATGAAAACTAAGCATTGACCCTATTTTGACATAGGCGTATCATCACCGCCCACGAACAATCTTGCTTTTGTTCAGCACCGCTTAAGATATTCCTTCCCAAGAAGATAAAATTCCTTTCAATTATAATTTTTGAGAGTGATCATCCACAGCTTATCCAGTTTTGACTTAAATCAATTCACAAGCTCATGTGCTACTGTTTATCTCTAAAGTAATTATTCTAATTGATTCATATCTATTTGGCGTCATATTTCAATACCGCTATATAACAGCGATTTATCCTCCACACCTCAAACGCTCAAGTTTTAACCATCTCGCGATAGCTTTGTGTTAAATATGCGTTTCCAAACATCCATCAACATACTTATCCACAGTTTCCGTGGATAAGTCACCTAACCCCTTGCAATCGCTGGGCTGGCCAAAATCAAGTGATTTTTAACCGCAATATTAGAAATCAGTTTTGCATGCTAAATATTAATTCCACCCTAGCCACAATCAAAAACGGCAGACCGAAGTCTGCCGCTCTGTTGCGTCTGCCTGTTATATCTAGCAGCTATGCTCCATTAAAAACTGAATATCTTGCTGTGCTGAGTAATAAACAGGCTCTTTACCATAGCTAAATAACTTCAGCTCTTTGCCATTCGCACTGTGGTAACTCAGTTTTCCATCATGCAGGTGCAACCAAGTACCTTCAGGAATACCAATCACTGGCTCGTGTTTGTTTACTTCCAGAAACTCTTGAATACGTTCATCGCGGGTCTCACCATTATGACCTTCGACCTTTGCTTCTAAGTAATGTGGATTGATTTGGAATGGCACCAAATTCAATGAAGGCAATACAGCACCGGTAATAATTGGCATATCGTTGGTAGTACGGATAGTTGGGCACGTGATATTAGTTCCCGCACTCCAACCTATATAAGGAACACCACAATCAAACACAGCTTTGCGAATTGGGCCTACTAGACCTAAATCATGCAACGTCTTGTTCAATACCCAAGTATTACCACCACTTACCAAAATACCATCAGCTGCTTTCAAGGCCGCAACCGGGTCATCAGCCTGATGCAGACCTGTTACCTGGCAATCAAGGCCAAGCGAATCAAAAGTCTTCTGCACCATCGCCACACGCTCATCATGACTTGAACGAATAACCGCATACGGGATCAATACCCAGTTTTTTGCCCCCGTCCGCTTGACTTGCTCAATGATTGCTTCACTCGCAAAACCCATCACATGTTCATTGCCGGCAATTTTGCCGTTGCTTAACATTAAAATATCCATCTTAAATCCTTACGAGTATTTAATAACAGCCATCACCAATACCACCAGCATACTGCTAATCATTGGTACCGATGTTCGCTTAATCACATCAATTGGCGTGATATTCGCCATGCCAGACACGGTAATGATCACCCCGGCCACTGGCGACATAGTTCGACCTATACCAGCCGCAAACAAGATAGGCACTAGTGGTAGCAATGGATTTACACCAAAGTTGGTCGCAATTTGCGGAACGATTGGGATAAATGCCATGACTGGGGCATTACCAGAGCCAGTAATAAATGCAGTCAGCAAAATGAAACCAGAAAACACGATCACGATACCGCTTGGCCCCAAGTCAAACGATTTGGCGGTATCAATCAGTGCTGTTATCGCACCGATATTTTTTAAACCTGCAGAGAAAAATTCAGCTGCGATCATAAGCGTTAGAACACTGGCGAAAATCATGCCCGTCCCTTTTAGCCAGGCTTCAAAGTTATCGAAAGAGCGTTGAATAGAGCGGAAGCGGATTGCTTCTATCACCATACAAATAGTGATGGTCGACATCATCGCAATTGGGATCGTCATGGTGATCGACTCCATCACCATGCTTGAGAAACCAAACAAGAAAACAAATGGCAGCACCGGTAAAAGAGCATAGAAACCCGGAACCTTGTCATTCTCGTCATGCTGTTGCTCTAATGTTTCCAGATATTTTCCGCGGTCTTGAGTCGGATCGTATCCTTCTTTTTTATCGCAGTAACGTTGCCATGCAATATTTGCGAAAGGAATGATCGCCAGCAAGAGCACTTGGAAAATGGTCTGGTGATTAACCACGAAATCCATAATTTCAACATTGATAGCATTCGCACCAATTACAGCATTAATTTGCCCAGGTCCGTACTCCCACGCCGTAGGAATAACAATCGTGGCAACAGCTGTTTTGGCGCTAACACCGGCATTTCGCAGTACCGGGTACAAAGTCCCCATCAACAATAGAGACAGTGAAGTTGCGCCGGTTATAAACACATACATGATTGATACGAAGACGAGAACCAACGCCAGTAACACATACGGGCTTTTCACCGCCATGACCGGGCGAGAAGTTGAACGAACAAGCGCTTGCGAGGCACCAATATGATTGAGGTACGTTGAGACACCAGCAATAGAAACCAGTGTCAAACCAACCTTGCCTAGCCGGCTATTGGTTATTTCCGTGAAGCGTTGCCATAAATCAAAAAATAGCGCCCCATGTGTTTTACCATCGGCTAGTACGGGAGAAATATCGGTGAGTTGAGCGAAGGCAAGTAATAGCAAACCAGCCGTAATTAGCGTTGCTTGCGGGTTGAACTTTTTTAACATTGAGTAAGCGACGAGGCCAACCACAGCAAGAGTGAATATATATTCCATAAAATCAAAAATCTCCAAAAAATTACTCGGCAATACTGCCCAAGCATTAGTGAAATATTTTTGATTTTGCGCACAATGACCACATTAATAACCAAGCCAAACTTACTTATGCAACGAATATCACTAAAGCGCAGCGCATCAATAAAGGAATAGAAACAACACAATTACATTCAGAAACACCTAGCAACAAAAAGCAGCCACAATTGCCAAACATAAACTCAACAACGTTATTTGGTGCTTCAGGATTGAGCAAGCCGTACACCAAGCTTCAGTCAATAAATGCAAGTAATAATCGGCGTCTAAGACACCTAGCAGCACTTTCATTTACCTATATAGAGACAATAACTGATGGAAAAATCAGCAATCTTGAAAAACCCTGCAATAGAGGAGTTGTTATAGCTTGTGCAAAGGAAGATAATATGTAGATCTCTAGCAATTATAATTAAGATGGTATGACTGAATACCTACTACTACTCGTAGGTACAGTGTTGGTTAACAACTTTGTACTGGTAAAATTTTTAGGCCTGTGTCCGTTTATGGGCGTGTCTAAAAAACTGGAAACAGCAATTGGTATGGGTCTGGCAACAACGTTTGTACTGACTCTGGCCTCGGTGTGTGCTTACCTTGTTGAAGCATATATCCTCGTACCTCTTGGCATTCAATACTTAAGAACTCTCAGCTTCATACTTGTGATTGCTGTCGTGGTTCAATTTACCGAGATGGTGGTGCACAAAACCAGCCCGACTCTTTATCGTCTGCTGGGCATCTTCCTGCCTCTTATCACCACAAACTGTGCCGTTCTTGGTGTTGCGCTTCTCAATATTAATGAGCGCCATAACTTTATTGAATCGGTGATCTATGGCTTTGGTGCTGCTGTCGGATTTTCGTTGGTTCTGGTGCTGTTTGCCTCGATGCGTGAACGCATTGCCGCGGCCGATGTTCCCGAGCCTTTCAAGGGAGCGTCCATTGCAATGATCACCGCAGGCCTTATGTCTCTCGCCTTTATGGGCTTTACTGGATTGGTGAAACTGTAAAATGAGCGGAATTTTAATTGCAGTCATTGCAATCGCAATCCTAGCCGCGATTTTTGGCCTTGTTCTTGGCTTTGCCTCTATTCGCTTCAAAGTTGAAGCGGATCCAATTGTCGAACAAATTGATGCCATTTTGCCCCAAACGCAATGTGGCCAATGTGGTTACCCCGGCTGTCGTCCCTATGCTGAAGCTATCGCGAACGGCGATGATATCAATAAGTGCCCTCCTGGTGGTCAGGCGACCATTGAGAAACTGGCGGATCTAATGGGTGTTGAAGTTCAGGACTCAGCCCATGATGAAGAGAAACGCTTGAAAAAAGTCGCTTTCATTCATGAAGATATGTGTATCGGCTGTACCAAGTGTATTCAGGCCTGCCCTGTTGATGCCATTGTCGGCGGTACAAAAGCATTGCATACCGTTATCAAAGACGAATGCACCGGCTGTGACCTCTGCGTGGCACCTTGCCCGACCGACTGTATCGAAATGGTTCCGGTAGAAATGACACCGGAAAGCTGGCGATGGAATTTAGATCATATCCCTGTCGTTAACCTTCCAACAGATGCAAGAGCCAACAAGGTAGAGTAACCATGCTGTCTATAATCGAACAAATAAAACAAGGCCAGCTGTGGGACTTCCCGGGTGGTATCCACCCGCCTGAACAGAAAAAACTGTCCAGTCACTCTGAAATCGCCGAAGCCAAGATCCCGAGTGAACTCATACTGCCACTCAAACAACATATTGGTGCTGTCGGCGATGTGCAGGTTTCAGTCGGTGATAAAGTCAAAAAAGGCCAAATACTTACCCATGCCGATGTGCCTATGTGTGTCCCTGTACATGCTCCGACATCCGGTACCATCAAGGCGATTGAACCTCGTACAATTGCTCACCCATCAGGTCTAGCAGACCTTTGCATTATTCTGGAAACAGACGGGGAAGATCTGTGGAGCGAGAAAAATGCAGTTGCTGACTATCAAGAGGCCGATCCAGCTGATCTTATTGATCATATTCGCCTAAATGGGATATCCGGTATGGGTGGTGCAGGCTTCCCTACCGGACGAAAATTACAAAGCGGCTTAGGTAAAACTGAAATCCTTATTATCAATGCCGCGGAGTGTGAGCCTTATATCACCGCCGATGACCGTTTAATGCAGGACTTTGCCCATGAAGTGATTGAAGGAGTCCGCATCCTAAATCATATCCTCGCGCCTAAGCTAACTGTTATTGGTATTGAAGATAACAAGCCAGAAGCCATTGATGCTTTGCAACGCTGTGTCTCTGAACAAGACGGCATTATTATCCGTGCCATTCCCACCAAGTACCCATCAGGTGGTGAAAAGCAGTTAATAAAGGTACTAACAGGTAAAGAAGTTCCAGCCAACGGGATCCCTGCAGATATTGGCATTATGATGCACAATATCGGTACCACCCATGCAATCAAACGTGCTGTAATTGACGGTGAACCACTGATCCAGCGTGTAGTTACCGTAACCGGCAGAACGTTCAAACAACCAGGCAATACCTGGGCACTATTGGGAACGCCAGTTAATTTCCTACTAGAACGATTCGGTTATAAAGCGGATAAAAAGCTACCTCGCGTCATTATGGGGGGGCCTATGATGGGCTTTACCCTACCTCATTGTGATATTCCGATCACCAAAATTGCCAACTGTATTCTGGCTCCAACGCGTAAAGAGATTTCACCGACCAACCATGAAATGTCCTGCATTCGTTGTACGTCATGTGCTGAAGCCTGCCCAGTATCATTACTGCCGCAACAGCTACAGTGGTATGCCAAAGATCAAGACTATAGCAAATGCGAAGAGTACAACCTGTTTGACTGTATTGAATGCGGTGCTTGTGCCTATGTCTGCCCAAGCGAGATCCCGCTAGTTCAATACTACCGTCAGGCCAAAGCAGAAATTCGTAGCCGCAGACAAGACGAGATCAATGCAGAACGCGCCAAACAGCGCTTTGATGCGAAAAAAGCCCGTCTTGAGCGTGACAAAGCCGAGCGAGAAAACCGCTTCAAAAAAGCAGCCGACGATCGGCGCAAAGAAATGGCCTCATCTGCAGGTGGCGATGATGCCGTTGCTGCCGCTATCGCCCGCGTTAAAGCAAAACAAGCAGCCGCCAGTACAAGTGCCGATAAGAAGCCTGCCGTTGCCGCCGCAATAGCACGAGCGAAAGCAAAACAGGCTGCTGCCCAATCCGAAGCGTCAACTGATGCAGTGCCAGACAACTCAGAAATGGCCAAGCTTCGAGAAGAGCGTAAACGCCAGGCTCGTGAACGCAAAGCCGCCAAGCTAGCTGAAAACTCTGCAGAAACTTCAGAGCAAACGAGTTCAGGCGATGCGAAAAAAGATGCGGTTGCTGCAGCTATTGCCCGTGCCAAAGCCCGCAGGGCGGCACAACAGGCTGAACCTTCAACAGCTGAAAGCCAAGAAACTACAGACAAGCCAGCTGACGATCCAAAAAAGGCCGCCGTCGCTGCAGCAATTGCCCGTGCCAAAGCCCGCAAGGCAGCGCAGCAGGCTGGACCTTCAACAGCTGAAAGCCAAGAAACCACAGACAAGCCAGCTGACGATCCGAAAAAAGCCGCCGTCGCTGCAGCAATTGCCCGTGCCAAAGCCCGCAAGGCGGAACCAGCGGCAGCTGAAAGCCAAGAGGCCACAGACAAATCTGCTGACAATCCGAAAAAGGCCGCCGTCGCTGCAGCAATTGCCCGCGCCAAAGCCCGCAAGGCAGCACAGCAAACAGAAAAGGAACAGGAGCAATCTACGGAGCCTGTCGCTAAAGCGGATACCAAAGCGGTAACCGAAAAAGCCGTCGATCCGAAGAAAGCCGCTGTCGCCGCAGCCGTTGCCCGCGCTAAAGCCCGCAAGGCAGCACAGCAGGCAGAAAAGGAACAGGAGCAATCTGCGGAGCCAGTAGCTAAGACGGATACCGAAACGGTAACCGAAGAAGCCGTCGATCCGAAGAAAGCTGCTGTCGCCGCAGCCGTTGCCCGTGCAAAAGCCCGCAAGGCAGCACAACAGGCAGAAAAGGAACAGGAGCAATCTGAGGAGCCTGTAGCTAAAGAGGATACCGAAGCGGTAACCGAAGAAGCCGTCGATCCTAAGAAAGCCGCTGTCGCCGCAGCCGTTGCCCGTGCAAAGGCTCGCAAAGCTGCGCAACAAGCCGCAAAAGATGCACAACAGAATAACGAGGAAAACTAACCGTGGCTTTTAATATTGCCAGTTCACCCCATACACATAGCCGCCGTAGCACCAGCGACATAATGCGGACTGTGATTGTCTGCTCGACCCTGGGTATTGCCGCTCAGTGGTTCTTTTTTGGCTGGGGTGTTCTTATTCAGGTTCTGCTTGCCTCTGTTGTGGCTATCGCTTCAGAAGCAGCAATCCTAAAATTACGTCGCCGCCCGGCTCTCCCATATCTTCGCGATAACAGTGCCCTTCTTACCGGTGTTCTGCTAGGAATTTCTATACCGCCATTAGCCCCTTGGTGGATCACCGTAATTGGTGTGGTATTTGCGATTATCATTGCCAAGCACTTATACGGCGGCCTTGGGCAAAACCTGTTCAACCCGGCAATGGTTGCTTATGTTGTGTTGCTGATTTCATTCCCGGTACAGATGACGACCTGGCTTCCGCCATCATCACTGACGGCGGAACCAGTTTCGCTGCTCGACAGTCTATATGCTGTCTTTACCGGCTTTACTCAAGATGGCTTCAGTGTCCACCAGCTACGTATGTCGGTCGATGGCGTCACCATGGCCACTCCACTTGATACGCTAAAAACATCACTGACAACCGGCCATACCACAACAGAAACACTCACTAACCCTATCTTCGGTGTCATTGCCGGTGTCGGTTGGGAGTGGATAAACATCGGTTTCCTGCTTGGGGGGCTGGTGATGCTGAAAATGCGGATAATCCAGTGGCAGATCCCTGCAGGGATGCTCGGTTCGTTATTTGTTATTAGCACAGTCGCTTTCCTGTTCAATCCTGATGGCACCGCATCTCCGATCATCCACCTGTTTTCGGGCGCGACGATGCTCGGCGCATTTTTTATCGCGACCGATCCTGTTTCGGCATCAACTACCGTCAAAGGCCGCCTTATTTTTGGCGGGTTGATTGGCCTTTTAGTCTACCTTATCCGTACCTGGGGCGGATTCCCTGATGGGGTTGCATTCAGTGTCTTGCTGGCAAACATGTGTGTCCCACTCATTGACTACTACACACGCCCACGTACATACGGCCATTCATAGGAACAACCATGCTAAATGCAATGAAAAAAAATGGTGGTGTGCTGGCTGTATTCGCACTGTTGGCGACAAGCCTAGTTTCAGTCACCCACCTGCTAACTGAGAACAGGATCCAGGAACAGCAACAAAAAGAACTGCTCAAGGTACTTAACCAAGTTATCCCGGCAGAAAGCCATGATAACGAGCTATATAAAAGCTGTACGCTGATCACCAACGAACAGTATTTAGGTACACCTGCGGCAATGCCTGCCTATCTAGCAGAAAAAGAGGGCAAAATATCAGGTGTGGCTATTGAGGCGATTGCGCCTGACGGTTATAACGGGGCAATTAAACTTATAGTAGGCCTCGATACCACAGGGGTTGTGACCGGCGTACGCGTGCTCAGCCACAATGAAACTCCGGGGCTCGGTGATAAAGTTGAAACTCGGATCACCGACTGGATCTACAGCTTTACCGGCAAAAAGCTCCAAGGGGAGAAGGATGCCAGCTGGGCTGTACGTAAAGATGGCGGAAATTTCGACCAGTTTACTGGGGCTACGATCACCCCTCGGGCAGTAGTCGGAGCGGTAAAAAATGTATCGCTGTACTACCAGCGCCACCAGCAGGAACTGTTTAATCAACCTCTGAATTGTCAGGGCAACTCATGAGCATGAATAAAGAACTGATGAAAAATGGCCTGTGGAATAACAACCCAGCCATCGTCCAGCTACTGGGGCTATGCCCTCTACTAGCCGTATCGGCAACCGTCACCAATGCCCTTGGCCTTGGACTGGCAACGACTGCAGTCCTGGTCAGCTCCAATCTGATCATCTCTTTGGTTCGCCAGTGGGTTCCTTCGGAAGTACGTATTCCCGTTTTCGTGATGATCATTGCTGCACTGGTAACCTGTGTCCAGCTGCTGATGAATGCATTTACCTACGGATTGTATCAATCTCTGGGGATCTTTATTCCCTTGATTGTTACCAACTGTATTATCATTGGTCGTGCCGAATCCTTTGCTTCCAAAAACGATCCGATCCCTGCGGTATTGGACGGGTTATGGATGGGGCTAGGTATGACTTCTGCCCTTGTCGTACTGGGCGCAATGCGAGAAATCCTTGGTAACGGTACCCTGTTCGATGGAGCTGACCGTCTACTGGGCGAATGGGCAGCCTCGCTACGTATTGAATTATTTAGTTTCGACAGTAACTTCTTGCTGGCGATGTTACCGCCAGGCGCTTTCATTGGTGTCGGCTTCATCATCGCACTGAAAAACGTTATCGATAAGAAACGTGAACAGAAAATTGCTGATGCAGAATCCAAACCAGCTATTGAACGTGCTCGGGTGACATCGGCCAGTTAACAACAAAATAATAAGCAGCAGTTAGCTCGTCAATTAACAGGACGCTCAACCTGTTACCAGAGTGGCGGCTAACTGCGGTATCAGCCAAGAATTGCGTTAGGAAGTAAATATGAACAATGAAAAACGCGTTCAGATCCTTGAACGCCTACGGGCAGAAAATCCCCACCCGGAAACAGAGCTAAACTGGAGCTCGCCTTTCGAACTGCTCATCGCGGTACTGCTCTCGGCCCAGGCAACAGATGTCAGTGTCAATAAGGCTACCGATAAGCTCTACCCTGTTGCCAATACACCACAGGCAATATTCGACTTGGGTGTTGATGGGGTAAAAGAATATATCAAGACAATTGGCCTGTTTAACTCCAAAGCAGAAAACGTAATCAAGACCTGTAAAATCCTGCTGGAAAAACATGGTGGTGAAATTCCGGAAGACCGCGCAGCCCTGGAAGCCCTACCCGGCGTTGGCCGAAAAACCGCAAATGTTGTACTTAACACGGCATTTGGCTGGCCGACAATCGCCGTTGATACCCATATTTTCCGCGTATCCAACCGCACAAAGTTTGCTATGGGTAAAAACGTTGATCAGGTAGAAGAAAAACTGCTGAAAGTGGTGCCCAAGGAATTTAAGGTCGATGTCCACCACTGGCTGATCTTACATGGTCGCTATACCTGCGTTGCTCGCAAGCCCCGCTGTGGTAGCTGCATAATCGAGGATCTTTGCGAATTCAAAGAAAAAGTGTACCCAGACGAATAAAATACTATCCAAGGCCACCGACATCGGTGGCCTTTTTTGTGACCTAAACCACCAACAGGTTATTATCAAAACGATTATAAATGATAATTTTCAGTTCTAGATTAAGCGAGTTATTCTACCGTTAACCCCAACCTTACCTGGAGAGACTATGGCAAACGGACGCATCCTACATACCATGCTACGCGTGGGTGACCTTGATCGATCAATTCAATTCTATACCGACATTATGGGTATGCAGCTACTTCGCAAGCATGACAACGAAGCCTATAAATATACCCTGGCCTTTGTCGGCTACGGCGATGAATCCACAGGAGCGGTGATTGAGCTGACCTACAACTGGGGAACCACGGAATATGATATGGGTGATGCTTTTGGCCACATCGCCATTGGCGTTGAAGATATCTATGCCACCTGTGAAACAATTAAGGCCGCAGGTGGTAACGTGACCCGCGAACCGGGACCAGTCAAAGGCGGCTCGACTCATATTGCCTTCGTCACCGATCCTGATGGCTACAAAATTGAGCTAATACAACGTAATTAATTGAGCTACCCACAGATAAAAGCCCGTACTATCGGGCTTCTTATTTGGGCACCCATATCTATTCGACTTTACCAAAGTACTCAACAACCGTCGCGCGATACTCATTGTCTTTGTTCGGGTCGTTAAATTCAATTGAATAAAAAGGCATCACACTGTCTTGCAGCTTCTCAGCAATAAGCTGCTCCAAATTTTCGACACTCACAGTACTGGTGACCTCATAAGTATCAGCCCGGTTAAGTTCCATCTCATCAGCTTGAGCCTTGGTAATCTGCTTTGCTGCTACCTCACTGGCTAATTCTCTTTCAACTTGAGAAGCCTCGCTACTAACAATCGAATCATCTGCAAATGCAGAGCTAACACCAAACATTAATACCAATAAAATTCTATTCATTGCCACAGCCTTCTTTAGAGTAAACCTCGAGGTTCCTCTCTCAATTTAGATCTTCTAAGCAATAATTCAGTATCACAATTAAGACAACAGAGTAGCACTACAAAACCCATGGTTGATAATGATAATAATTCTCATTAGAATAAATAAAAAACCAAGAGAGTACGTTCATGCCATTCACATTACCTGAATTACCCTATTTCTATACCGCACTTGAACCTTATATTGACGCCAAAACAATGGAAATTCACTACAGTCGGCATCACAAAGCCTATTTCGACAAGTTTATGACTGCCATCATCAACACCGAACTAGAACAGCAATCCTTGCACGACATTTTTGCCTCAGTGTCTCAGCATTCCTCTGCGGTCAGAAACCACGGTGGTGGTTTCTTCAACCACAACCTTTACTGGCAATGCATGTCACCCAACGGCGGCGGGCAGCCTAGCGGTCTACTCGCAGAGGCCATAAACTGCCACTTTGGGAGTTTTGAGCACTTTAAAACCGCTTTTTCAGAGGCCGCAGCCAACCACTTCGGAGCGGGATTTACGTGGTTGTCGGTCAGTGACGGCCGCCTGGAAATAACAACCACCGCCAACCAGGACAACCCATTAATGGATGTCGTAGAGCATCGCGGTGAACCCATTCTGGCTCTTGATGTGTGGGAACATGCCTACTACCTCAGCTACCAAAATAAACGCCCCGATTACATCGAAGCCTGGTGGCATGTGGTCGACTGGCAGCAAGTAGAGTTACATTTCGTCGAGGCACTACAGCGACTGTAAGGAAAAATCATGGACGTATCACGCTGGGAACGACATACCTTGCTGGCAACAGAAGCAGAAGACAACAACAAACCGATGATGTCTGTTATTCATTACCAACTGGCTTTAGCTGAATCTCAACAGTTAGAGCCTGTGCGAGGTACCCGTGAGGAACTGGAGGACTTGCTGACAATAAAAGTGACTTCATGTCATAACCTTGCGGCTTTCTGGCGGCGGGCCGGTGATAATGAATATGAACTGAAATACTTACAACTCGCATCAGAGCAGATAATGACTTTGATCCCTCAATGCTCCCATAAAGAGTGTGATGCATTTATTGATACGCTGGGATGTTGCAAATCGGCTTTAATTGAGTTTTTAAAACGTCACCCCAACCCAACCGTTGCCCGTCAGGTCGAGCATATCAATGTCAGCAACCAGTGTGAACTCATCGCCAAGTTCCGATTACATTAGAGCCAGCTCAAGACTAAGAAGCGAGAGCCATGGCTCCCGCTTCTATCTATACTCAAACGGCCTCAAGATGATCGCTTTAACGATAACCCTACTTAAATAATTGTCCTACCAAGGGAGATAACCACCCGTCGGTTCTGGTTACGCCCGATTGGTGTTGAATTATCGGCAATTGGACGGCGCTTACCGTAGGCCTCTACCTGGATCCGATTTTTCGGCAGCCCCATCGCCATGAAATACTCTTCCAGTTTCTTCGCGCGACGCTCTGACAACGCCTGATTCACATTCTTCCCACCCGTTGAGTCGGTATAGGTTGCAACCAGCACCAAGTCGACATCATCACTATAGCGAACGAAATCTGAAATCTGGGACAAACGGTGACGTGATGCTTTATTCAGCTCGTCACTGTCTTGATCATAATGAAGGATTGTAAAGGCAATATCCTCGAAGCTATATGGCAACAAATTGTCCAAACACTGGCTAAATTGCTGATACGGAGCCTGGAAAGAAACCGCCGATAACCCGACTTCAATCAGCTTATTACGATGCTGCCAGTCCTGATAGCTAAACGTCGGATAGCGCCCGCTCTCAAGCTCGGTAAGCATGGTCCAGGCCATCTGTCCGCCGATATAACCATCAAACTGCTTGAAGAAAGTAATTTTGGTAATAGGCTCGGCAGCCTCGCCGGGCATCCAACGAGGGGGCATCGACACGAGGTTAACATTGCGGGTCTCCCCCATCGGGCGGCGCATCTTCAACTCAAAATCAAGATTAATTTTCTTGCTGGCCCGAGAGATAAACTGCGCTTCGCCATAATTAGGGATGGTATGGAGCATCCGGCACTCCAAGGGAGTATCAACCGCGACTTTCCAGCTTGATTGTGCTGGTGTGGCCACATATTGCTTACTGGCCATCGCCGAACTGCTTACCGTTGCAGCCATCAGCAACGACGCCGTCAAGCATAATGATGTTGTTGTTTTGCCCATAATCTTCTAACCAGCCCAATCGCGTTTGCTGACTATTGTATCGGATCCTGCAGAAAAATCTTTAGTCACCTAATTAAGGTTTAGCTCCAGTTATGAATCTGACATAATGCCCTCTTCATTTTTCTCAACCGCAGTGTTATGAGCCAAGATAACGAACTAAACACCTTAAAAAGTCGCTTTCGCGGCTACTTTCCCGTCGTCATTGATGTTGAAACAGCCGGCTTTAATGCCAAGACCGATGCCCTGCTCGAGATCTGTGCAGTCACCCTGCAGATGGATGAAGATGGCTGGTTGAAACCTGCCACCACGATCCATTTTCATGTTACGCCTTTTGAAGGGGCGGTGATTCACAAAGAAGCATTAGAATTTAACGGTATCCGCGACCCGTTTAGTCCGCTTCGAGGTGCTATTTCTGAAGAAACCGCACTGAAAGAAATCTACAAACAAATACGTAAAGAGCAAAAAGCCGCGGGCTGCTCACGCGCAATCATGGTTGCCCACAACGCTAACTTTGACCACAGCTTTGTAATGGCAGCTTCAGAACGCGCCAAACTAAAACGCAATCCTTTCCATCCGTTTGCAACTTTCGACACCGCGGCACTCAGTGGCTTGGCTTTCGGGCAAACCGTTCTGGCAAAGGCCTGTAGCACGGCAGGTATTCCGTTTGATAACAAAGAAGCCCATTCAGCCCTCTATGACACAGAAAGAACCGCTGAATTATTTTGCAAAATTGTTAACAAATGGAAAGAGTTAGGGGGGTGGCCTCTTTTTGAACCTCAAACCGAAGAAAGTGTAGAGTCTCAAAATTAAAACAATAACAACTCATCGGACCACCTTACAGCCCAGCACTGCTGGGCTTTTAGAGCTATGTTCCTAAACACCCAATTTATTTATTTTGTGAGATCGTTAACAAATGGAAAAATTGGGTAGCAAGCCGCTTTTTTTACCTCAAACAGAAAATATCAAAGTGTCTTAAAAATTAAACACGCAAAACTCATCAGACCTCCTATGAGCCCAGCACTGCCGGGCTTTTAGAACTATGTTTCTAAACGCCCATTTTATTTTAAACGTTCGTTTTAAACACGATTTAATTAAATAGCGTTCAATTGAGCATATGCAACAAAAACAATGTGTTACAACGGCTTAACATTTTTGTTTTTCATCCTTATACTGCGTATTGCTGTTTCATATTGTTTCAGATTGATTCTATGGAAGACTGCTCGCGCCTGCATAATCATCACGTGGTATAACCGCAAAAGTCACCATGCCTGAACAACATGCCTTGTTCTGAACGCGTTAAGCATAGAACCTGATTTCTCTGAACTTTAATGAAGCGGTATTACATTTAGATGTTTTTCCTTCATGGAATGAAGAACAAGAAGCAAAATCAGAGAGGCAAGAATAATAATGTCCAAAAAAATAACACTAACCGCCATTGCCGTTGCCGCCGCATTAATGTCAATTAATGCCAATGCAGCCGGCTATCAGGTAAACGAACATTCTGCGTCTGGCTTAGGTAGAGCGTTCGCCGGTGAAGCCGCAATTGCAGATAATGCATCCGTGCTTGCCCGTAACCCCGCTGCAATGACCCGTTTCAAAACAGCCGAGCTTTCTCTTGGGTTAAGCATTGTCGACCCATCTATTGATGTTAAAGACAATGACTTTAACAGTGAGAACAATGATATAGGTCAAACCGCAAAAGATGTTGCACCTCTAGCCTTCGTGCCAGCAGGTTACTACATTCATCCCATCAATGAGCGTTTCTCGGCCGGACTGGCACTGTTTTCCAGTTATGGTGTCGCAACCGAGTACCCAGCAGATTTTAACAACGGCTCTGCAGCCGGGATGACATCACTGATCACTTTTAATGTAAATCCGAACTTTGCTTATCGCATTAATGATCATTTCAGCATTGGTGGTGGCTTTAGCCTGGTTTACGGCGATGCCGAGTTGGAGCGTTATTATGGCTCATGGGCTAATGCTGGGGGCAACCCAAGCGACAAAACCATCAGGATGGAAGGGGATACTTTCGGCTGGGGCTGGAACCTTGGTGCCCTCTATGAAATCAATGAAGATCACCGTTTTGGTCTGAGCTACCGTTCACAGGTTGACCTGGATTTTGAAGGTGATTTTACTGACTACTCAGGCTCAATTACCGGAACACCAGGCTCAGTTAACGTAGTCACCGGTGAGCTCGATGTTGTCTTACCAGCTATTGCTGAATTTTCTGGCTATCACGCCCTTAATAAACAATGGGCTGTTCACTATAGTGTGCAGTGGATCCAGTACAGCAAGTTTGAAGAACTACGTGCGACCAGTAACGAGTGTAACCCAGGCTATGAAGGTAATGCGGGCGTTTGTCTACTGAAAGAAGAAGATTATGACGATAACTTCCGCTACTCAATTGGTGCGACCTACACGCTAAGCCCTGAGTGGACTCTTCGAGCCGGTTTTGCCTTCGATGAACAAGCGGGTAAATCAACCCTAAGTATTCCTGATACTGACCGTTACTGGTACTCGGCAGGGGCAACCTATACCCACAGCCAAGACATATCAATCGACCTTGGCTTTACCTATCTAGACGGTAAAGAAACCACCTTCGATGAAGATGGAAACTCTTTCACATCTTCTGGGGGTGCAATTATCAGCGCCGCACAAATCAATTACAAATTTTAAAACTTGGTAGCCCCTCGGGCATGCAACTGATTTGAAAGATAGGAATTTACTATGAAAAAGAATTTATTAGCAGTACTGATTGCATCAAGCATTGGTCTGTACGGTTGTGGTAACGAAAGCGAACTAACCGGTAACCCTACAATTGATCCTGGGATCGAGAAAAGTTTAAAAGCCGAGACAAAAATCAAGTTTGACCTGATTTCTGATCCAACTAATCCAGTTATTGTTTCACCAACGTTTCTTGCGATGGACTCAACAGACGGGACATTGAAATCTGACGGGGTCACCGGAGACGAAGGTTATAACGATATATCAGATCCAGCCGTTGCGATGGGTAAAACCGATGGTTGGAGTACAACCCAGCCCTTCATCATTGAATTCACGGGTAATGATCTGGATGAGAACACAGCTACTGACGGATTCTATTTAATAGAATCCAATGATCCGACAGCCGGAACACCGACAATCATCCCTAAACCATTAACCGCAGCTAACGGCGACTTTACGTTTAGCGTGTCAGGTACAACACTTACCGTTGTCCTGCTGAAGCCATTGAAGCCCGCCAGTAACTATATGTTTGCCATTACTGACGAGTTGAAAGATGTTAAAGGAAACAGTGTGGGGATGACTGGCTCTTATGCCACCTTGAAGGCGACAGCGAAGCCACCTTCAGACGCACTGATTCCAGCTCAGGTCGTTGTTCACGCAACAGAGAAAGAGCTCGACACGGCAGGGGTCGATGCTGACAGCATCATCTTCTCAAGTTGGTTTACTACCGCTTCTGTGGGCGACGTACTCTATGCAGCGAAATCAGCTACAGCATTAGCCTTGGCCAAAGGGGCTAATGATGTATGGAAAGGATCTGCCATCAGTGATTCTGTTACTGAAGAGCAACTAAGTTCGTTATTTACTCTGGTACCACCTGAAGCAGACGAAGACCAACCCAAGACGCTGGGTGGCAATAATATCTACACAGGTACCGTTAACTTACCTTACTTCCTGGAAGTTGCCCCAACCAAATTCTCTGTCACGCCATGGCAAAGTGGTATGCCGAGCTTGGCCAAAATTTCAGATGCTCTGTCTAATGGTAGCGATGCCGATAAAGCCACTATTGCGCAACAATTGGGCGCTTTGGGTATCACCACGGACGACCTTGCTGAAGTCTCGACTAACCCAGAAACCCAGGTGAAAGTGCTCTCGGCACTCACGGGAGCCACCCTTACCCTTGCCGACGGCTCTCAGTTAGACCCAGAGCGGACGATTACCCGTTACAGCCCGGTACCGAAATTAAAATCCGTTCAAGAAGTTGAGTACACGCTGATTTTACCATCGGCTGCGAAGTGTGCAGCACCAAACAGCAATACGGTTTCAATCTACCAGCATGGTATTACCAGCTCCAAAGAGTCAATTAAGGTAACAACCCTTGCTGATCAAATCATTGGTACAGAGTGCCATGCTGTATTTGCGATTGATCACCCTCTGCACGGTACTCGCGGCATTGAGGGAGTCGGCAGCGCAACAGGGGATGATGGCAGACCTGAAATGTACCTGAACCTATCGGCCCTGCCTGTGGCGAGGGATAACCTCCGCCAAAGTGCAATTGACCTGGTCAACCTTCGCGTTGGTATCGGTAAAGTGTTTGCAACTCTTGCCTCACAAGACCCAGCAGCCATTGGTCAACTGGGTAAACTCATGACACTGAAACCAAGTGAAGGCGTTGGCTTTGTCGGCCACTCTTTAGGTGCAATGACCGGGGTTAACCTAGGTTATCTTGCCAATAAATCGGTAGGTGATACTCAGGCTGATATGGCGTTCTTTAATATCAATAAATTTGGCCTCGCAAACCCTGGTGCCGGTATTCCATATCTACTGTTGGAATCTGAAAGCTTTGGTGACTTCGTGAAAAGTGGCGTTATTGGTGGCTACACAGATGAAGAGGATGCACCACTCAAAATCGGGGATCTATTCCGTTCTTATTGCAAGGACAACGCAATAGCCAATCCTGCGGCATGTTATATCAGCTATGAAGATAGCCTGATTGATGCAGGTGATCCGCTATCAACCGCGCAGTTAAAAGCAACGTACGATTTATTCTCTCAGTTTGCTTACGCCGCGCAAAGTGTTCTCGATACTGTTGATCCGATTAACCACTCAACACTGGTTAATACAACGCTTCCTGTATATCTAGCTCAGGTGAAAGGCGATAAGACAATCCCGAATCAATTAATCCCGGGGGCAACCGTTGAAGGCACAGAGATTGCTAAACCATACTCTCCATTTGGCGGCACGCTACCGCTGCTGAAGACAATGAGCCTGGCGCCAGTCACTGAAGATGTATCTGGTGTCACAGTTCGAAATGCGGTTCTGTTTAATGAAGGCGAGCATAGCTCATTGCTGGATCCAACTGAAAGCCTGCCTGTCACTGCTGAAATGCAAACACAGATCCCTTCACTGCTAAATAGTGATGGTACAACTTTGGCGGTGGACAATAGCCAAAATATTATCGATGCTAGACCATAAGTTAAACACCATGCCTTAAAGAAAAAGGCTAGCCTCGCGGCTAGCCTTTCTTTTATCTAACACTTTATGAATTAATTATAAATCATTGGTATGCTCAGACAGATACTTAGCCACTCCTTCTGGTGAGGCATCCATCCCCTCTTTACCTTTTTCCCACTGCGCCGGGCACACTTCACCGTTCTTTTCATGGAACTGCAGCGCGTCGACCATTCGTAGCATCTCATCGATATTACGGCCCAGCGGCAGATCGTTGACCACCTGATGGCGAACCATCCCTTCTTTGTCAATCAGGAACGAACCACGGAATGCCACCCCCGCTTCGGGGTGCTCAACATCATAGGCCTGGCAGATTTCATGTTTGGTATCAGCAACTAACGGATACTTAACCGGGCCAATACCGCCATCTTCAACCGCCGTATTACGCCATGCGTTATGAGAGAACTGAGAATCGATAGAGACACCGATCACTTCCACCCCTTTAGCCTGGAAGTCAGCAAAACGCTTGTCAAAAGCAATCAGTTCGGATGGACAAACGAAAGTAAAATCTAACGGGTAGAAGAAAATAACTGCCGCCTTCCCCTGAATTTGCTGCTTCAAATTAAACTGTTCAACAATTTCACCATTACCAAGCACTGCCGCAGCAGTAAAATCTGGGGCCGGACGACCTACTAGTACACTCATAACAAACTCCATTTAGTGAATATCAGGCTAAACGACATCTATCCTGACATAGGGCATGATATTGCGTTCGATGATTAGCGCTAACATATTGTTATCGCTAACGGTTATTCATAGCGTTCATTGCAAAAACAGTATAGACACGGCTCAGTGACAAGGCTGAGACATCGAACAGAAAAAAGAAAATACCCTTCCGACATCATTTTTTTCTCGACATGTCGTAAAATTTCAGGAAACTGAATGTTTTTGAGCAAAGCAGCCAAAAACCATAATAAACTTCACATATATGCAAAATACCAGGCTGAACGATTGGATGGTTATTCAGTAGTCATGAATAAGACAGTTATTCAATATGGTATAAACAACGGATGGATCTTAGTTTTATGAACCCAGTAGTAATTTCGGTATGCGTCATGCTTGTCCTAGCTTTAATGCGGGTCAATGTCGTGGTTGCGCTTACCTTCAGTGCCATTTTAGGTGGCCTTATAGGCGGGATGCCTCTAGCTGAAACCGTATCCGCTTTTGAAAGCGGTTTAGGCGGCGGTGCAACAACGGCGCTAAGCTATGCAATGCTTGGTACTTTTGCTGTCGCAATTTCTCGTTCGGGCATCACCGATGTCCTGGCGCAAAAAGTAATCAAACGTATCAGCGGCCATGAAAATGCGGCGGCTGCGACCGGTGTGAAATATTCCGTTCTAACCATTTTAGTGCTTCTTGCCATCTCTTCTCAGAACGCCATTCCGGTTCATATCGCGTTTATTCCGATCGTGATCCCACCGCTACTGCATGTATTTGCCAAGCTAAAGCTGGATCGTCGCCTGATTGCCTGTGTCCTGACATTTGGTCTGGTAACACCTTATATGGTGCTACCGGTCGGTTTTGGCGGTATTTTCCTCAACAATATCTTGCTGAAAAACTTACATGACAATGGCCTGGATGTAACTGCAGGTCAGGTTCCTTATGCCATGATGCTGCCGGCCATGGGCATGATTTTCGGTCTGCTGGTTGCGACCTTCTTTAGCTACCGTAAACCGCGTGAGTATTCAGAAGAGAAGATACTGGCGACTGAACCGGAACATGCCGAGATCGATATGCAGCATGTCTACATTGCTGTTGGGGCAATTATCGCCGCTCTAGGTGCTCAGCTATACAGCGGCTCGATGATCATCGGTGGCCTGATCGGCTTCATGGTGTTCACATTTGGTGGTGTGATTAAGTGGAAAGAGACCCATGATGTGTTCACCAAAGGTGTTCATATGATGGCTATGATTGGCTTTATTATGATTGCAGCGGCTGGATTTGCCTCTGTAATGAAAGCAACCGGTGGTGTTGAAACGCTAGTTAGCTCATTGGCTGATGTCATTGGCGATAACAAACCGCTAGCAGCACTGCTAATGCTGGTTGTTGGCCTGCTGGTAACAATGGGCATTGGTTCATCGTTCTCGACAATTCCAATTCTGGCTACTATTTATGTACCGCTATGTTTAACCTTCGGCTTTTCACCACTGGCGACTGTCGCGCTGGTAGGCACGGCAGCTGCCCTGGGTGATGCAGGCTCTCCGGCCTCGGACTCAACACTTGGTCCGACAGCGGGTCTGAATGCTGACGGCCAGCACGAGCACGTGTGGGAGACCGTGGTACCAACCTTTATTCACTACAACCTGCCTCTGATTGCCTTTGGCTGGTTAGCATCAATGATGCTGTAGTTTTCCCTATAACTACAACTCGATATTAAAAAAGGTCGCTAATGCGGCCTTTTTTTCTATTTAATGGCAGTTACATCCACTAATGCCACCTTGCGCATAAAAATATTGTAAACAATCTCCACATACTATATTAGATTCATATGGATACGGATTTCTGCATGATAGGGCTTCTATATGGAAATACTTGCTCAATCGACTTACCTGATCATCGACGACAGCAATATTATTCAAAGTGCCACCCGGGCTTTATTGATCAAGCTCGGCGTCCCCATGAATAATATTATCAGTACCGCCAGTGCCAAAGGCGCGATTGCGGCATGCAACCAACGTAAGTTCGACATTCTACTTATCGACCATAACCTGGGCAGCGGAAGTACCGGGCTGCATTTACTGGAATTTTTGCGCTATAAAGAGGTGCTCAAGCAGCAGGCGCTGGTTTTTATCGTTACTGGGAATGACAGCCAAGATGTATTTTTGGGTTACTCCCAACTAGAACCCGACGGTTACCTCATCAAGCCTATTCGCTCGGACGACATTATCAAACGCGTTTCCTCAGGTCTGTTACGACGCGAGTATTGCCAGAACCTTGAACAGGCTTTCAACAGAAATGGACTCGCTGAAGTCAAACCACTCTTTACCACTGCTCCCGATACCATCGCACTAAAAAGCGGTATTCTTCATATCGCCAACCTGCTGTGTAAAAACCAGCAGTTTGATGAGGCTCAGGCGATGTTAGCCGGATTGCTGCAACTACATAACCATCTACCAGCAAGAATAAAACAAACCGAAATTTTGCTCGAAAAAAAGCAGCATCAGGCTGCACGAGAACACATCAACTCACTGATTGAGCAAAATAAATCTAATGTCCGCTTACTAAATATCAAAACCGAAATCTGTATTGAAGCAGAACGATGGGCTGACGCAGAAGAAACCATTCAACGAGCCTTACAATTACATTCCAGTAGCATTGAACAGACATTGAATATGGCCTGGCTTCATATTGCATGCGGTGATTTAAACAAAGCTGTCCCTTACCTCTTGCAGGTGGCTCATCTGCTTCCCTATTCCATGTGGGACAACTCCGGCCGACGCGGGTTATCTATCTATGCCGATATGCAAGGCATAGATAACGACAAGCTTCCCGGCTGGCGTGCCGACGCCGCTTGGTACCGAGTGAGCAAAGGTAATCAAAGTAACTTAACGTCAAAGGCGACTCAAAAAGCGATTCAAGCGCTACGCCTAATAGAACTTGGTAAGTCCAAGGAGGCTGCAGATCTGTTAAGCCAGATACTTGAAAATGAAATCACTGACTTTGAAACCGGCTATCTAATCTGCCTAGCCCATCGTGAACTCGGACAGCACAGCGAAATCCCCAGAATAAAACAGCAACTGAACAACTGCTATACGCCGACAACACGATCACTGTCTCGATTACAGAGTATTGCTCTAAATGAACTCGAGAGGGCCAATGCACCTTCTCAGGCTGTAACTGGCTAACCGCTCCCCCTGAAAGACCGCATGATACAGAGTGATATCAACAAGTGCAGCTCAAGGAAAATAGCGACAGGAATGTAAGGAATAACGATGAAGATACTCTATCGCTGGTCCAGATACTTCACCACTAGCTGCGGCCTGATCTTCGTTCTTTGGGCTGTGGTTGCCCAGGCTGAACCACCGTTGACAGCCCCCCCTGCGGTCAGCAAACCCCACATTCGTGTGGGCTTACCCAGCTTCAGCTTCCCTCCCTATACCTATATTACGGAGAAGATATCCCCACAAGCAGCAATAAATAAGCATACTACTAGCAGCAAGCGGGTTGACGGGCTACTCATTGATGTTCTTGATCAAGTTGCCAAGCATGCCGATTTCACCTACGACATCATTCTTTTTCCAACCTATGATGATGTCATTGCCGCCTTCCAGGCTAATGAGCTTGATCTTCTCCCCGGTGTCACTTCAACCTTTAGCCGGCAACAGTACATGGCCTTCAGCGAACCAATGTTTTCAATTCGGCGAGCAGTGATCACCCAAGGAAAGCCCATCAACCAATATCAGGAACTTGATGGCAAGCAGATTGCCATTGAACAAGGGTTTGCCTTACAAGAACTGTTACCTAGCTTAATACCTGAAACAACTTTATTCTCAGTCGCCGACAGTCAACATGCTATAGAAGCGATCCAATCCGGAAAGGCTGATGGCTATATCGGAGATTCAGTCGTTCTGTCTGACTTATTACAGCTACAAAATGACACCTCACTGGAGCTGTCAATTCTGCCAGGCCTTCCCACCAATCATTTACATTTTGCGACCCAGAAAGGTAAGCACAAGCTGCTTAGCAGAATCAATTTCGCACTTGAAGACATAAAAGCCCACACCCTAAAAGCCATTTACAATCAATGGCTCACCCCAGAACAAATCAACATGTTCACGAATTATGGTCAGTTACGATTAACCGCAGAAGAAAGAGGCTGGCTGGATAAAAATCCCTATCTCACCATAGGGGTTCGCGACAACTGGGCCCCATATGACTACCTTAATACCCAAAATGCCCATACCGGCCTAACTGCAGATTTACTCACCATTCTTAGCAACGAACTTGGGGTAAAGTTTAAGATCAGCAGCCAAAAGCAATTTTCAGATCTTAATCAGGCTTTTCTTGACGGTGAGCTGATGATGCTCTCTGCCCTCTCACAGACAGCGGCACAAGAGAAACTGATGTATTTTTCTAGCCCTTATGTCAGCGAGCCTTGGGTACTATTTGCCCCGGCAGAAGAAAAAATAGATACCCTTTTTAGCAACAACAGATTGAAAGTGGCTATCATTGCCGACACCTCAGGGGCAGAACTGCTGCCAAGCCTGTGTAGTGAATGTGTACCGATATCCTATATCAATCAGCTTTCCGCCTTTCAAGCTTTGCAAAAAGAGGAAGTTGACCGGGTTCTGACTTCACTGCATCACGCCTCCCCCCTACTCCAGTCAGACTATATTGGCCAGTTCAAAATGATTGGCCAGATTGAAGAGAAAAACTTAGTACCGCTACGTTTTGCGATCAATTTTCGCCACCCGATCCTACTCAATATTATCAACAAAGCGATCAGCGCTATCCCCCCCAAAGAACTAAAGCGACTGGAAAACAAGTGGCTGACCTTTGAATACCAGGAAGGTTTGGCACCACGGGAAGTAGCGAAATGGGCAGGAATTATTACACTGTTCACCCTCGTGGTCATTATCGCCATCATCTGCTGGAATCGCAAAATGGCCGAAGAAATTCAACAGCGAAAAGCCGCTGAAAAACGAGCCAAACGAGCAGAAAAACGTCTTCAGCACCTTGCCGATAACCTTGACGGCGTTGTACTACAACATATCCAGCTCAGCCCTGAACACCCCTTCGATATTTACTACAGCTTCGTCAGTGCCGGAGTTAAAGAGCTCTTGGGAGTTTCAGCCACGTCTATCAAAGAGCGCCCTGAAACACTGCTTAACCTGCTAGAGGGCCTTGATATGGCCGAGCTGAAGCAAAGTATGCTCCAGGCAATAAACGTCGGGCACTGGAGCCGCGAGCAACAACTTAAATGCTATCAGGGCAAACTAAAATGGGTACAGTTTAATAGCCGGATCACTCCCCGAGAAGACGGTGGTTTTTACTGGAATACCGTCGCTACCGATATAACGCTTCTTAAGCAACAGCAGCTGGCTATCGAAAATGCACGGCAAAAAGCTGAAATCGCGACCGCAGCTAAATCACAGTTCCTTGCCACTATCAGCCATGAAGTACGTACTCCAATCAGCGGCATTCTTGGCCTGTTGGAGCTTATGGCCGATCAGCCTCTCAATGATGAACTGATTAACCTGCACGGCGGACTAACCCAGTCAGCCCGAAATATGCTCCATATCGTCAATGATGTCCTTGACTATTCAAAGATTGAAGCCGGCAAACTGGAGCTCACCCCAACTAACATCGAGCTGGGCAAGGTACTTGCTCGCATCATTCAGCCGCAGTCTATCCATGCCCAACAAAAGAACCTCGCCTTCCAGTACTGGCAGGATCCTACATTGGCTGGCTGGCACTTTGCCGATGATATTCGGCTCCATCAAATCCTGAATAACTTCCTGAATAATGCGATCAAGTTTACTGAACAAGGCACAATCGGCCTGAGTATAGATGTTCTTCATGAACATGATTCAGATAACCAACCAAACCAGCAAGTTATCCGCTTCACCATCAGCGACACCGGGATAGGGATCTCACCGGAACAGCAGAAAACCCTGTTCAGGCCATTTGAACAAGCCGATCAAAGCACCAGCCGACGTTTCGGCGGCACCGGCCTTGGATTAGCAATCGCCCGTAAGCTCATCGAGCAAATGCATGGAAAGATCAGCCTCAGCAGCCAGCTAGGCAAAGGTAGCCAGTTTAGTGTCACCGTCACTTTACCGCTGGGTGAGCCGGATACGAGCATAGCGTCAATACAACCAAAGAGCGTTGACACTTCAGTTACTGAGCACCTCGACGGCAATAGTCTGATCATTGGTTATTTCATCCAGCGCGAAGAGCTATATCGCTACCTGCAACACTTGCACCTTGAACCTAAAATGCTGACGCTAGATCACCCGAAGATACTGAAAGAAGAGGCCTTGAATCACCAGCCCAGCTATATCTTTATCGCCATGGCCATCTGGCAGCAACTTGGTATTGATGAGCAATGGCTAAAAGAGCATCTACCAAACGTCAAGGTTATTATCATCAACCAAAACCCGATGCTATCGCCCGAGCCTATCGGCCAGCAGTGGTGCCTATCTGTCAACCCACTGCTTCCAGACAACCTCAAACATGTACTGACCAAACCTATCAGCGAAATCCAGACCGAGCTGTCTGACTTTGTGCTAACCGACAGAATGACAGAAAGCCGGGAGTCTGCCGAAGCTAACGGAAGATTAATTCTCGTTGCCGAAGATCATCCAATCAACCGGCAAGTCATCTCCAAGCAGCTAGAGAAAATCGGCATTCATGCCGATATCGTTGAAAACGGATTTCAAGCCATTGAAGCGACGAAAAATCATCGATATGGCCTCTTGCTTACTGACTGCCACATGCCAGAGATGGATGGGTATACGCTGGCGGCAACTATCCGGCAACAGGAACGCTACGCCATCGAGGCTGAAAATAGCGACAACTTGACGTCTAGCGAACTACTGAAAAGATTTGGTCCCACCATAAGCAACTCATATTGGCGGCAGCATGCAATAAATACGACTCAGGGAGTTCTTGTCGCAGGTTTACCAATCATAGCCCTGACAGCAAACGCGATACAGGGAGAAGATAACCGCTGCTATGAGATGGGGATGAATGACTTTCTGATTAAACCCGTTTCTGCTGCAAAGCTAAAAGAAGTCCTGTGGAAATGGTTAAACGCCGAGATACAAGATCAGGGCAGCACGAATCAAGAGCCACAAGCAGAGCAACAATACTGTGCCAATGAGTTTCTTGACCTATTTAGCGCTATCGACGAGCAACTTGCCATTAAGGCAACTGATAAAGGCTCCGAACACTCATTCCCACAACCCGTATTGACGACTGGCAAAAGTCATTCGGTAGCACACATACAACACCAGTCATCCGTGCTTGATGAGCAGCAAATCCTATTACTGTTTGAAGATAAAGAAGTGGTAGAAAAACTAATGGCCGAGTTCAGACAAAACCACCTGCAGGATTTCACTCTACTTGAACAGGCTATCAGCGAATGCAACCAGGAAAAAATCAGTCTCATTGCCCACAGGATGAAAGGAGCATCGCGGATGCTGGAATGCGAGGCGTTGGCTGCACCACTTGAGTCAATTGAAACCGCAGCGAATTTAAACCAGTTCAGCATTGAAAATACGGCATATCGCACCCTAAAAGAGCTAACTGTGCAACTTCTGAATGAAGAGGCATAATTTACGGAACTGTAATACCAAACTAAGAATAGCCATAAAAAAGCCCCGACTACAGTCGGGGCTTTCACATTATCAAATCTTTCCTAAACGGAAATTACTCCGCTGCTGCTTCGCCGTCACGGCGCTCAGCTGCTTCTTTGATCATTGGCTGTAGTTCGCCTTTCTGGAACATCTCAAGAATGATGTCACAGCCGCCGATTAGCTCGCCTTCAATCCATAGCTGAGGGAACGTCGGCCACTGAGCATACGCTGGTAACTCAGCACGAATATCTGGGTTTTGCAGAATATCGACATAAGCAAACTTTTCACCACACGCCATCAGTGCTTGAGATGCCTGAGATGAAAAACCACAGCTTGGCAGTTTTGGTGAACCTTTCATATACAACAGAATTGAGTTTTCAGCGATCTGTTGTTTAATTTTGTCGATGGTTTCCATAGCTTCCTCTTACGACACTTACTTATAAGTTGAATTTCACAGGCATCATTCTACTTTGTCATGACTCGGAAAAAAACGCCTAATATTTATATGGGTATTATATACCCAAGCTACCTCAAGATGCTCGTTTCAGCGAGAATGACTGGGTGGGTAGGTCGGGCCGCGTAGGCAAGGCGCTGACTGAAGACATAGCCGTTCTACGTTAAAAAGCAGCAACACAGCATACCAGCCCAGTCAACTCGCCCTTCGGGAGTGATTCAGCAAGCCCATTTCAGTGTCAAACGACGTAAAAATGAGCCCACCATTCCTGCCGTCATTTCCCTTGAACTGGACATGCTGATATCACTCTGAATCCTGCATCTTGAGGTAGTTTGGGTATAAAGACCAAACTGAACAATTGTCAGAGCCTCGCAGCTAACAATTTAGTTTGATATTAGCTGGATAACCTCTGCCAAGATGCTATTTTTACTATTTAGGGGTTTTAATAAAGTAAAAACTTGCTAAAATGCCTCTGCAGTCACATTACAGTGCTATATCAACCAGTATAGTGCTTCAATGTGATTGATATCAGTCAGTTTCAAATAATAAGTAGGCCTGAAGTCTACTGGAAGCAATGTCGGGGGGCTTGTCCCCAAAATCAAAATGGAGAACCGAGCAATGGCATTCGAATTACCAGCTCTACCGTACGCTATCAACGCACTTGAGCCACACATCTCTCAGGAAACGCTTGAATACCACCACGGCAAGCACCACAACACATATGTTGTTAAACTAAACGGTCTAGTTGAAGGCACAGAACTAGCAGAGAAATCTCTGGAAGAAATCATCAAGACTTCACCTGCTGGCGGCGTGTTTAACAATGCAGCTCAGATCTGGAACCACACTTTCTACTGGCACTGCCTAAGCCCTAATGCTGGCGGCGAGCCAACAGGTGAAGTTGCAGACGCAATTGCTAAAACATTCGGTTCTTTTGAAGAATTCAAAACTAAGTTCACTGATTCAGCAATCAACAACTTTGGCTCATCTTGGACTTGGCTTGTTAAGAAAGCTGACGGCTCTCTAGACATCGTAAACACGTCGAACGCAGGTACTCCACTAACAGAAGAAGGTGTTACTCCACTTCTAACTGTTGACCTATGGGAACACGCTTACTACATCGACTACCGCAACCTACGCCCTGACTACATGAATGCATTCTGGGCACTGGTTAACTGGGAATTCGTAGCGAAAAACCTAGCAGCTTAATCCTGGCTAATTCAAATAAAAACGCCTGCAATTCAATTGCAGGCGTTTTTTTATTCATACTTTTCTAAGAAAAGGCTGGAAATTACTGCTTCTCAGCCAGAATAATACGTAGTGTACGACGTAGTGGCTCCGCCGCCCCCCACAACAACTGATCACCAACGGTAAAGGCATTAAGGTAATCATCCCCCATTGCTAGTTTACGCAGGCGACCAACAGGAACTGACAGCGTCCCCGTCACTTTTGTCGGGCTTAGCTCCTGAACCGTCACATCGCGATCATTCGGAACCACTTTCACCCAATCGTTGTGAGAAGCGATCATCTCTTCGATTTCATCCAGTGGCACATTCTTCTTCAGCTTCAATGTCAGGGCCTGGCTGTGACAACGCATTGCCCCAATACGCACACAAGTCCCGTCAATTGGGATCGGATTATTGTCCAAGCCCAGGATCTTGTTGGTTTCCACCGAGCCTTTCCACTCTTCCTTACTCTGGCCGTTTTCACGCTTCACATCGATCCAAGGGATCAGAGAGCCTGCTAGCGGAACACCAAACTCTTGCGCAGGGAAGTCAGCAGAGCGCATGGCTTCGGCAACCTTGTGGTCAATGTCCAGGATCGAGGTCGCCGGATTGGCCATTTCGCTAGATACCGCATCATTAATCACCCCCATCTGGGAGATCAACTCGCGCATATTCTTCGCACCGGCACCAGATGCCGCCTGATAGGTCTGTGATGTCATCCACTCAACCAGACCAGCCTCATACAAGCCACCAACTGCCATCAACATCAAACTAACTGTACAGTTACCACCGGTGAAAGTATTGGTACCAGTGTGAATACCCTGTTTTATCTGATCAAAGTTAACCGGATCAAGGGCAATGATTGCGTCCTCTTTCATCCGCAATGTAGAGGCTGCATCAATCCAGTAACCTTTCCAGCCAGCCTGACGCAGCGCTGGGAACACCTTCTCGGTATAACTCCCCCCCTGGCAGGTAATAATGGCATCGAGTTTCTTTAGGCTTTCAATATCGAAAGCATCTTGCAGTACACCTGCGTCTTTACCGAAGTTTGGCGCCGGAATCCCGACTTGTGACGTAGAAAAGAATACAGGCTCAATAACGTCGAAGTCTCCCTCTTCAACCATACGCTGCATCAACACGGAACCAACCATGCCACGCCAACCAACCAGACCAACTTTCATCATTGTTACTACACTCCCTGTTCAGAATTACATAATCAAGTTACCAGTCGGCAAAGCTATCTGGTCTGCTCAGCTAACAAGCGGCAGATAGTTGTGCCCACTGGTATCACTCCATCTATAGAGATTTAGGCTGTGAAAAACAAGCAGAATCTGCATGAAACGCATAAAAAAAAGCCCATAACCGGAATAACTGTCAATTAAGCCGGGTAAAAATGCCTTTGATCATTCAGTAAATATATACCTTTTGCCAGCAACAAAAATGGGCTAGAAAACAATCTACATTTGTATAATTAGCCAGCCAAACCACACAAGAAAGGGGATTTTACAAACCAAAATGCAATATCTTCCATTAACATAATAAACAGTATCAATTCACTATTTTTGAAAAACAACTCACACCCTGATAACCTATAAATCTTATGTTATTTGGGCTTTTCATCTACCCAATTGCTCATTTAGTGGGTATTAAGACCATAAATAAAGGAAAATTTAAAAAAGGAAATATATTTATAGAACAGTTAAAAAACAACCAAAGCACACTAAAAACACCAAAATTTAACAACTTTTAAAAGAGTTAATATTATTTTTTTCGAAGTTTATAGTGCCGATTGGTTGAGGTCACAGAAAAACACAATATCTATCGCGGTACCCAGTGCATTCGGATAGAGTAGCGCTGAAACAACATGAGTACCCTAAATGAGTGACTCAATAGTCATAAAAATTATTAATTATTAGCCTCAACTAGAGGTTAATTCAGGGTTTTTCCCACATTTTACAGGCTCGAACTAACAAGGTTAGATGTATGAACAAACAGACTGTGAAACTTCCATCGCTTATACAAGTCATTGTTGCGTTGGGAATATTTCTTGCGCTGGCATTCTCTTTCACCGCAAAACTTGATTTACCCATCCAGCTGGCACTGTACATCGGCTGGTTCATCATCATGGCACTCGGTATCAAACTTGGCCATGACTATAAGTCGCTAGAACAAGCGGCAACTAAAGGTATTTCCAACGGCCTAGGTGCCGTACTGATCCTGCTTGCCGTTGGCGCATTGGTTGGTACCTGGATTGCCGGTGGTATTGTTCCGACTATCATTTACTATGGCCTGAAAGCCATCCACCCATCTATCTTCCTGCTAGCGACAATGATCATCTGTTCGCTTACAGCGCTGGCGACAGGTACATCTTGGGGCGCGGCGGGTACGGCAGGTATTGCCATGATGGGTATTGGTCAAGGTCTGGGCATCCCAGCACCAATGACTGCCGGTGCGGTACTGTCAGGCTGTTACTTCGGTGACAAGATGTCTCCGCTATCTGACTCAGTGATCCTGGCGTCTTCTATGTCTAACGTAGAAATCATGGAACACATCAAGGGCATGCTGCCAATTGCACTGATCAGCTACATCATCACAGGTATCCTGTTTACGGCTGTAGGCTTCCACTACGCGGGCAATGTTGACATGTCTCAGGTTGAGTCTGTTATTGCCGCAATGGATCAGCAGTTTGTGATTTCTCCATTCTCATTCGTGCCGGTTATTATCGTTCTAGCCCTTCTGGCAATGCGACTACCTTCATTCCCAGTGATTTCACTAGGTTCTCTGCTAGGTATTGTTTGGGCGGTTATGATTCAGGATATGGATCCACTTGCTGCATTCAATACAGCTTGGGCTCCGTTCTCAATCAGCTCTGGCGTTGACTTTATCGATGCAATCCTAAACCGTGGCGGCATGTCTTCTATGCTAGGCTCGGTAGCAGTTATCGTATTCGGTCTTGGCTTTGGTGGCCTGCTGGATAAAGTTGGTGTTCTGCAGACAATTGCTAAGCTGTTCGAAAAACGTGTTAACTCTGCAGGTAGCCTGTCAGTATCAACAATTGCAACGGCATTCCTAGGTAACGTATTCGGCTCGGCGATGTATGTGTCGCTTATCCTGACTCCTAAGATCTGTGCCAAGAACTACGACCGTCTTGGCTACCAGCGCAAGAACCTGTCTCGTAATGCCGAATTCGGTGGTACGCTGACTTCTGGTATGGTGCCTTGGAGTGATAACGGTATCTACATGGCAAGTATCCTGGGCGTGGCGACCTTCTCTTACGCACCGTTCATGTGGCTAAGCTTTGTATGTATCATCGTAACAATTGTTTCTTCTTACATGGGCTGGTTCGTTGACCGTTGCCCACCAACAGCAACGGCTGATACAGAAGAAGAAATCGAAGGTGTTACCCAGCAGCAAACTGCTTAATACCTTGCCAAGAAATGATAAAAAGCGCCTTAGGGCGCTTTTTTTGTATCGATAGACTCCTGTGGTCCTGTGGTCCTGTGGTCCTGTGGTCCTGTGGTCCTGTGGTCCTGTGGTCCTGTGGTCCTGTGGTCCTGTGGTCCTGTGGTCCTGTGGTCCTGTGGTCCTGTGGTCCTGTGGTCCTGTGGTCCTGCAAGGCAGACTCTCCGAACATCAATACTTGGTCAAGCCCTTACTCTTTCCTAGGACCTTTTCTTCCAAGAACCGGCTTCCCCCCTTCGCATCATGAATTAATTTGTAAATATTTATTAATAACAGCTATAATACACTGGACATGATAAAACAATGACAATACACACCGCAAAAAACATCATAAACACACCATCTACTTAATTTTTACCAAACACAACCAACTAATTAATAAGATAAAAACATATAAATTCCGTCAATATGAGAGCCTTGATTATTAACCATTATTAACAGCTTATTAATGGCGATCTAGATCACAAATAATCACTCATAACTCCTAAGTGTTATCTTTCAGTAGCACATATTGACCCCAATCAATTTCTTCGCCAAACAATTAGCGAAAATAGCCTCGTTTTTATTTTTCTGCGCACAAACACTCATATCAAAATGTGAAAAGTTTTGAACAGAGATAGTTTGTAGCCAGTTGATTCGCGATAGCGATTTAGATTTTTATGAGGTTACATTTATGAGCAATCCAGCGGAGCAAGGCCGCAAAGTCACGATCGGCAGTTACATTGCCCTCGCCTTTGCCGTGGTCTTTTTCTCGGGCCTACTACAATCCAACGAATGGTATGGTGTATTTGACTTCACCACACTCAATGGCTCGTTTGGTAATGTTGTTTACTCCGTAAACGAAACGGCAGATGGCATCCAGACCGCGGCAACATCTATGCGTGGTAAAGGCGGCAGCGGTGCCCGTGACGGCTTCCTTTTTGCTCTGACTCTTATCCCGACAGTAATGTTCGCGCTAGGCATGATCAACGTACTTGAACATTACGGCGCGCTGGATGCGGCTCGCAAACTGCTGACTCCTCTACTACGCCCTCTAATGGGTATTCCGGGCAACTCTGGCCTGGCACTTATCGCCTCACTGCAAAGTACCGATGCCGGTGCCGCAATGACGCGCCAGTTAAAGGATGAAGGCCACCTGACAAAACGAGAAACTGACGTGTTCACTATGTTCCAGTTCTCTGCAGGTGCTGCCATCGTTAACTTTTTCTCTTCAGGCGCCGTACTATTTACCCTGACCAATATGGATGGCACACCAGCCGTGACATCTTCTATTGGTTTGGCTGTCGCCGTTATGTTCATCTTTAAGTTTGTCGGTGCCAACATGTTCCGCCTATACCTGAACATCACCGAAGGCAAAGAAGATAAAACAGAGCAAAAAAATGAACTAAAAGAGGAAGCGGCATAATGACAACGGCAAAGAAACCGATGGTGACCGACATTTTCGTAGAAGGCGCCAAAAAAGGTTGGACGATTGCAACGACCTCTACCGTTCCTAACGTACTGATGGCTTTCGTTATTATCAAAGCACTGCAAATCACAGGCGCTCTGGATGCGATGGGCAGCCTGTTCTCCCCTATCATGGCGGTATTTGGCTTGCCAGGTGAAGCTGCTGCAGTATTGATTGGTGCCTGGATGTCGATGGGCGGTGCTGTTGGTGTCGTTATTACTCTGTTTGACCAAGGTATCTTGAATGGACAACACATTGCTATTCTTGCCCCGGCCATCTATCTAATGGGCTCCCAGGTTCAGTATATGGGTCGCATTATGGGTCCTATCGGCACAGAAGGTCGTTACATTCCGGTAATGATTGCCCTATCGGTGCTGAACGCCTTTGCTGCCATGTTTGTCATGAACATCCTGGTATAACAATTCTCCAAGAAGGGGGCTCGATAGCCCCCTCTTCCTGTTGCTATTCCTACCCTGTTAAGGGTGCATCTCTCAGGAGTTACTATGAATTTATCACAGCAAGACTTTTCTCTAGAGCAATACCTAGAAGAACTACGCCCGCTTATTGATGTTGACTGCGGTACGCTAACCAAAGAAGGTATCGAAGTTATTGCCAACCAGATGGAAAAAAAATATCTGGATTTAGGCTGGTATGTTAAGCGTGTTGATTGCGGTATCGCAGGTACAGGCCTGGAAGTTCGCAACAAACCGGACTGCATCGACATTGATGTAATGATGGTTGGCCACATGGATACCGTGTTCCCTGTAGGTACGGTAGCTGCGCGCCCAATGACATTCGATGAGAAACGTGCCTACGGTCCGGGCGTTTCAGACATGAAATCTGGCCTGCTAAATGTAGTTTATGCACTACGTGAAATGGACAAAGAGACACTGGACAAGCTGTCTATCTGTATCTGCATGAACCCGGATGAAGAAATTGGTTCGCTTCACTCAGAAGCATGGCTTAAAAGCGTCGCTGTCAACGCGAAAAATGTACTGGTTGCAGAAGCCGCACGTGCCGATGGTTCGCTGGTTAAAGCCCGTAAAGGGATGGCACGCTACCGCTTAACATTCGCAGGTAAAGCCGCTCACGCTGGTAACGAACCGCAAAATGGCCGCAGTGCAATCACTGAAATGGCAAACTGGATTCTTGGTATTAATAGCCTAACTAACTTTGAAACCGGAACGACCCTGAACGTAGGGATTGTTAAAGGCGGTGCTGGCGCGAATATTGTTCCGGATCTGGCTGAAGCAGTGGTCGACGTCCGTTTCTGGGACAACGACGAATATGCTGAGGCTGATGCCAAAATTCGTGCGATGGCTGAAGCCCCGTTTGTTGACGGCGTGACCGTTACTGTTGATCGTGAAGCTCACAAACCATCAATGGTACCGACAGAGAAAACAGAAGCACTGATGGCTCTAGTTGAAGAATCAGGCAAAGAGTTAGGTATCGATATCAAGTGGCAGGAAGTTGGCGGTGGCTCAGATGCAAACCTGACGGCAGTACTGGGCATCCCGACACTTGATGGCCTTGGCCCTGCAGGAGCTGGTTTCCACAGTGCAGATGAATATCTGGAGTTGGATACCATTGCACCTCGCATCCAATTGCTGAAAAAAGTACTGACAAAAATTGCTGGCTAATCTCTCCAGTTAATTTTCATCCCCAAGGGCGTTAACCGCGCCCTATTTCAACCGATACAAAATGTCAGTTCGCTCAGCCTCGCATTGAGAACTCCGGCGCCGATTACCTGTATACCTTTTCATAAATTTTGCTCTGACAGCACACAGATGACGCTGGGACTCTTGTATTGCAGCTTTACGCAGCTTCTGTTCAATTTTGCACGCCTTCATAGCTAGCCTCGATATACTTCTATCAGGGTTATGCCAGCAACATATTGTGTGAGTTAAACCAACGGGCCATACAGGTGAGAATGAGTTGCTGAGCATCCTATCAAAAGCATAATATATGCGCTCTTGCTCGCTCAACCCCTTTTACCAAATCCTGACAAAGCCATACAGCTTGCTGTATTTTTGCTCACCCCTTCAAAGTTTCATTTTGAATGCATGTTCCTTTTGGCAAATAATGATCCTGATCAATGACTCAGCATATTCAGTACCTATATCCTTCCCCCTTATAAAGTTGCACAATAAATATACCTTTTAAGGAATGCAGTAATGTCGAACCTAGCAATGTTTTGTCACCAGTGCTCTATGGCCCAGAGTGGTGGTTGTGGTAGCACCGGAAAAACTCAGGGAACATGTGGTAAAGACGATACCCTTTCTCGCCTTCAGGATATTATGATCTTTGGCCTAAAAGGCCTGTCAGCCTATCGTACCCACGCCGATGATCTCGGTGCCGATACGAAGTCTGTAGATGATGTTATTGCTGAAACGCTGTATTTTACGCTGACCAACGTTAACTTCAGCTTTGACCAGCATATCGCCCAACTAATGAAGATTGGCGGTGCTGGCAGCGAAATGATGTCTCGCCTTGGCGAAGCACATCACGGTCGACTTGGGATCCCTACTCCCGTTTGCGTACCGCAGAACAAAGCCGAAGGTAAAGGTATCCTAGTAACAGGTCACGACCTTGAACTACTTGAGCGCCTGCTAATTGCCACAGAAGGCAAAGGGATTAACATCTATACCCACTCTGAGATGCTGCCGGCTCATGGCTACCCTGAGCTACGCAAGTACAGCCACCTTAAAGGTAACATTGGTAAAGCTTGGTTCGACCAGAAACAACTGTTCCAGAAGTGGAACGGCACGATCATCGTTACCACAAACTGTATCGTACCGCCGACAGGCCGTGCTGATTACGCCGACCGTCTATACAGCTACGGAATTGTCGGTATCGACAACTGCCGCCAGCTTGAAGATGACTTTGCGCCACTGATCGAACAGACGTTAAGCCTGCCCGATATCGAAGGCTTCGACAGCGAAGATACCCTGATGACCGGCCATAACTACAAGACGATTCTTGGCTTGGCTCCGCAAATCCTGGACGCGGTTAATGCAGGTAAAATCAAACAGTTCTTCGTCGTTGCCGGTTGTGATAAACCAGGCAAGCCGAATGACTACTTCCGCGATTTGGCACTATCGATTCCTGATGACTGCATTATTCTGACCTCGTCGTGCGGTAAGTTCCGTTTCAACGACCATGACTTCGGTACCGTTCCAGGTACAGAAATCCCTCGCTACCTGGATTTGGGCCAGTGTAACGACAGCTACGGTGCGGTGATGATTGCCCTAGCGCTGAGCGATGCGATGGGTGTTCCGGTCAATGAGCTGCCAGTGAATATCGTTCTATCGTGGATGGAACAAAAAGCAGTGCTGATCCTATTGGCTCTGTTCAACCTGGGTATCCAGAACATCTACCTGGGTCCTAACCCACCAGAGTTCGTCAATGAAGCGATTTTCGAGTTCCTGCAGCAGCAGTTCAACCTGCAGCTAACCGGTAACGTTGAAGACGACCTGGCAAAAATGCTGAACCCTCAACCACAGATTGAGATCGTAGAAGCCTAAGCCGCTTCCTTCTATACGATCTATAGGGCCAGCCTCCCCCTACCCACTCCGAGGTTGGCCCATCTCACAATAATAATGACAGCCAAGCTGAAGCTTGATGGTATTGCCTTAGCCATATCACCCAACTCAGCTAAAACATACAGTGCTTGTTCGCTGGAGTAAGTTATGCCTAAAAAACCGCTGATTGACAGAAAAAACGTCACCTATACTGCGATGGACGGTAATGAAGCCGCAGCTTCAATCGCCTATCGCTGTAATGAAGTAATCGGTATTTACCCTATCACTCCTTCTTCCCCGATGTCCGAAGCTTGCGAGATCTGGGAAAGTCAGGGACAGGAAAACCTATGGGGACAAGTTCCACGCGTCATTGAAATGCAATCAGAAGGTGGCGCTGCAGGCGCGGTCCACGGTGCATTGATGGCCGGCTCGATGGCAACGACCTTCACTTCATCACAGGGTTTGCTGCTTAAAATCCCGAACATGTACAAGATTGCCGGCGAACTGACGCCGTTTGTTATGCATGTAGCTGCCCGTACTCTCGCGACTCACGCGCTCTCTATTTTCGGTGATCACTCAGATGTGATGGCCGTACGCCAAACTGGTTTTGCTATGCTGGCTGCCAACTCGGTACAACAGGCCCATGATTTTGCCCTGATCAGCCAGGCCGCCACGCTGGAGAGTCGGATCCCGTTTGTCCATTTCTTCGACGGATTCCGTACCTCGCATGAAATCAATAAAATCGCGATGATCGACGATGACACGATCCGTCAGATGATCGTGCAGGAACAAATTGATGCCTTCCATCAGCGTGGACTAACACCAGACGCGCCGAGCATTCGCGGAACAGCACAGAATCCTGATACCTTCTTCCAGGCTCGTGAAGCCGCTAATGGTTTCTATCAGGCATGTCCCGATATTGTAGCCGACAAGATGGAACAATTCGCCAGCTTAACCGGCAGGGAATACAAACTGTTTGATTACTACGGGCACCCTGAAGCCACCGATGTCGTAGTTATTATGGGATCGGCCTCCTCGACCGTTGAACAGGCAATTGATCACCTACTGGCAACCGGCCAGAAAGTCGGAATGATCAGCGTTCACCTTTACCGTCCGTTCTCTCTGAAGCATTTCATGTCAGTGCTACCGACCACGGTTCAGCAGCTTGCAGTACTGGATCGCACCAAAGAGCCGGGAGCCATCGGTGATCCCCTATACCTTGACGTAGCCGCCACGATCCAACAAGCTCATGCCGCTAAGCAATACCCGCACCTGCCGGCAATCATGGGTGGGCGCTACGGCTTGTCTTCAAAAGAATTCAACCCAAGCCATGCGGTCAGTATCTTCAGCGCGATGGCTAACAAACAGCTACACCATAACTTTACGGTGGGTATCAACGACGATATCACTCATCTATCGCTGCCAACCGTTCCTGCAATCGATGCAGAACCAGATAACCGCCTGCGCGCACTGTTCTACGGCCTTGGTGCCGACGGTACCGTCAGTGCGAACAAAAACACCATCAAGATCATCGGCGAGAATACCGATTTGCATACGCAGGGCTATTTCGTCTATGACTCGAAGAAATCGGGCGGTACCACCGTCTCGCACCTGCGTTTTGACACCACGCCTGTTGAAGCACCCTATTTAATCGAACAGGCAGAATTTATCGCCTGTCACCAATTCCAGTTCGTCAATAAGCTGGAAATGTTCGAACATGCCGCTCATCAGGGGACTTTGCTGCTTAACAGCCCGCATTCTGCCGATGACGTCTGGGAGCACCTGCCGCAGGAAGTTCAGCAGGTGATCATTGAGAAGCAACTGAACCTATATGTGATTAATGCGGTTGAACTGGCCAGCGAGCTGGGACTGAAAAACCGCCTTAACACCATCATGCAAACGGCCTTCTTTGCACTGAGCGAGCTAATGCCACTGGATCAGGCGATTGCCCAGCTCAAACAAGCTATCGAAAAAAGCTACAGCAAGCGTGGGCCGGCGATTGTCGAAGCCAACCACAATGCCGTCGATGCGACAGTTGCTCGTTTGCAGCAAGTTACTATTCCGCAACAGGCCACCAGCCTGTTCCGCCGCCCGCCAGTGGTCAATGAAAAAGCCCCGGAACTGGTGAAGCGCGTAAGCGCCATGATGATGGCTGACAAAGGTGACCTACTCCCTGTCAGTGCGTTCCCGGTCGACGGCTGCTGGCCAACGGCAACCAGCCAGTGGGAAAAACGGAATATCGCCCAAGAAGTACCAGTCTGGGAAGACGACCTGTGTACCCAGTGCAACATCTGTACGCTAGTCTGCCCGCATGCTGCAATCCGCGCCAAAGCAGTCACCCCGGAAGCATTGGAACTTGCTCCTGAAGGATTCAAGAGCGCCGAGTACAAGCAGCGAGACTTCAAGGGGCAGCAATATACCCTGCAGGTTTCACCGCAAGATTGTACTGGCTGTAATCTCTGTACCACAGCCTGCCCGGCTAGCGATAAGGCAGATCCGTCCCGTAAAGCCATCAATATGGCACCGAAACAACCGGTATTAGAATCGCAGGGCGAGAACTACCAGTTTTTCCTTGAGCTACCTGAGATTGAACGTATTGATATAAAACGTATCGACGCCCGTACCAGCCAGCTATTACAACCACTGTTCGAGTACTCCGGCGCCTGTTCCGGTTGCGGGGAAACCTCGTACGTGAAACTCCTGACCCAGCTATTTGGTGATCGCCTCTTGGTTGCCAATGCAACAGGCTGTTCGTCAATTTATGGCGGTAACCTACCAACCACGCCTTACGCGGTCGATAAGCATGGGCGGGGACCGGCATGGGCAAACTCCCTGTTTGAAGACAACGCCGAATTTGGTCTGGGTATGCGTTTGGCGCTAAACAGCAAGCGTAATAATGCGCTGGGTCTGCTGGAAACTGCTGCCGATTTCCTTCCTGCCGAACTGCTAGAGCAAATTAAGCTGGATGCCTTCGACAGCAGTGAAACTGCGGTTACCCGCCAACGCCAGAACCTAACTCGCTTGCGTGCCGAGCTGCCCTATAGCCACCGCCAGCTGAATGACCGAGCTGATGATTTGGTTGCCAAGAGTAACTGGATTGTCGGTGGTGACGGCTGGGCCTACGACATCGGCTTCGGCGGCCTGGACCATGTATTAGCAGGTAGTGACAACGTCAATGTACTGGTGATGGATACCCAGGGTTATTCCAACACTGGTGGCCAGCAGTCAAAGGCTACCCCTACGGGTGCTGTTGCCAAGTTTGCCACTCAGGGCAAAACCAGCAACGGCAAAGATCTGGCGCTGAATATGATGATGCACGGCAACGTGTATGTGGCCAAGATTGCGCTGGGTGCCAACATGAACCAAACCATCAAGGCGCTGCAGGAAGCCGAGGCCTATCCGGGGCCATCATTGGTGATTGCATACTCGCCATGTATTACCCATGGCTTTGATATGGCCGAAGGCGTCGAGCACCAGCAGCTATTGGTTGAAACCGGGCTATGGCCGCTGTTCCGCTTCGACCCTCGCCGAACGGGCAAAGGTCGAGCCGCACTGCAGATGGATTCCAAGACACCGAAAAAAGACGTCGAGGAACTGATCAGCCGTGAAGCCCGCTTTACCCAGATATTGCGTCGCAACCCTGAACAATATCAGGCCAACCTGGAACGTCTGCGCCAGCAAGTTGCCCATAAGCACTTGCTACTGGAACAGCTTGGCCAGTGGAAACCAGAAAAGAAATAAAGCTTGAAGCGTGGCAGTAATTGCCACGCTCTATACCCAACAGAATTTAACCATCAGCAGAACAATTAGCTGGAGATGAACATGACAAACATTGGTATTTTTTTCGCTAGTGACACAGGCAACACAGAAAAAGTGGCAGAGAAAATCGCGGCCCAGCTGGAACTGGAAGTCAATGATATTGCAGGCTGCAGCAACGAGGTCTTCGATGACTTCAACCTGCTTATCCTAGGCACACCTACTGCCAACTATGGTGAAATGCAGCCAGACTGGGATTGCTTTGTGCCTGAGCTAGAAGATGCTGATTTAAGCGGCAAGAAAATAGCGCTGTTTGGCCTAGGCGATCAGGTGGATTACCCAGATAGCTTCCAGGATGCAATGGGCGACCTGGCCGAACTGATCATCGAAGCAGGTGGTGAGCTAGTCGGCCAATGGCCAACTGACGGCTACGAGTTTAACGATTCACGTGCCGTGAAAGATGGCAAATTTGTCGGTCTGGCACTTGATGAAGATCGCCAGCCAGAGCTCACCGATGACCGTATCGCCACCTGGCTGAATACCCTCGGTCTTACTGCCTAAATTGACTTAGACTGTAAACTTAAAAACAACAAAGGCTGCATTACGCAGCCTTTGTTTTATGTACTATAACCAGCAAGGAGGAAAACCTCGGCGGTACGTTTCTTATCGGACAGATGCCGACTGTGGATCACCAGCATCCGAGGAACGGAAAATGCCAAGCTTAAATTTCAATGCCTGTAGAGGACGCCGCCAAGCAAACTTAGGCATAGACCAGCGCAGTACATGGGAAAAATGCAATCGCTTGGCCGGGTGGTAACACTGGCTTTTACATTGCAGACAGTTAGGCTTGTTCTCACCCAAGCGGCAGCCTGCCACTCGTGCTTCAACATATTCAATAAGCCCTTCACATTCAGGGCAAATAACCGCCCCACGGTGCAGCGTTTTACAGTAAAGGCGAATCATCGCTTTTGCGGTGTCCAGTTCACGCTGCTTACGAACTGAATGTTTGGTTTGAACTATCATAGGGGCGGTATTATCCACCGCAGCCAAAAACAACCATTGATAAAGATCAATTTTGCATAACGAATAGACCATTCTGTCGAAAAGTAGTCTGTACAGTAATACAATATTCCTTCTAAGCCACCACCGCAGGCAGTTCTGCCAAATAACCGGTTGCCGCTCTAACAGTATCATCCAAGATACTGGCTAATTTCCTATACTCAGCATCAGAAACAACCTGTTGCTGCTTATATCGAGACTCGATGCACTCTGCTTGCTGCTTCAAGGCTTCAGCCCCCAAACTTCCCGCGACCCCTTTCAGGCTGTGAACCAGTCGCAACGCATTCTCGCAGATGGCATCCGGTTCACACCGGAACACCAACTGCTGTAGCTTCTTGGCATCGTGGGCATGCTCCTCGATAAAGATCTGCAACAACATTTTGACGGAGTCGGCATCATCATCCATCGTACCCAGCACATAGGCAATGTCGAGTAAAACCAGCGGCTCGATGTTTCTTTCAGCTCTTTGAGGAGCAGTGCCCACAGGCCGCTGCTCGGTCGTAACGCCAAGACAAGCATCGGCTCTATGATTATCTATATCATCACCAACCGGCATTTCCTCGTGACAACCGCCTCCTGGACCTGACTGCAAGAACTCATTGATCGCCGTTTTCAACTCTTCAATAGCCTCACTGAGCTGACGAGCATGATCCGGGTTAATCGCCAGCCCTTGTTTACATCGACGCTCTATATTTCCGGCAACCTGCCGTAACGGTTCAGCGCCGAAGCTACAGGCAATCCCTTTCAAGCTATGGACTATTAAGCCCAATTCAAGGCTTTGCCCATTACTCAAACAGGCTGTAAACCGCTCGGCATCATCGCCATGCTCCTTGAGGAAAATCTCCAACAACATGGCGACGGTATCCCAATCCCCGTCCATGTTATCGAGCAGGCTTTGTGAATCCAGTACCAACTCTTTCTTCCTCGTTCCCTCAACCAGTGAGCCAGTTACAGGCTTTTCAGAAGCTAGATTGGCGCATACAGTGGCATGAGGCGCAAGTTCAGCGGCACGGCTCAATTCGTTTGGCTGTGGGGCTACCTCATTCCGCAGTCCCATAGCCACGGACGCCCCCGCCAGATCTGATTTTCTTCTGATTTTTAAAAGGCTATAGCCGATACAGCAACAACTGATCGCAGCCACGAGTAGGGTCAATAATCTCGTAAATAGGATCAGTTGATGGCTATACTGGATCAGGCTCGTTTTCAGCCCATGCATTTCATCAGAAAACTCACTCTGAATAACCGCGTCTATCACTGAGCGGTACTGAAAATAACGTGCTAGTGCTGCAACCAATGATCTCGTGTCATCCATCACCAGCTGTTTTTCTTCAGCGCCAAGGGATGAGATCTGCGGCTCGAGCTCAAGCCGTATCGCATCCAGTCTATGCAACAACTGCTGCTCCGGAATCGAGGGGCTAGTGTGTAAAGCGGACAAGTAATTAGCCGATAGTTGCTGATAAACCTTAAGGCTATCGACACTGCCCGCCCCGTCTTGCATTCGCTCAGACAACCGTCGAGCTACAAGCTGAAGCATATTATGGGTAAACCAAGCTTGTTCTGCCTGCTCTGCAAACTGCCTGCCATTCAAAACTAAGGTATTGATTTGGCTCACATACTGGTTGCTTTCCCCACTTATTTTCAATTCAAGTAAACGCTGTCGAAGTGGTGCTGATATTTCCTCTATTGGCGAAGACAGGGAATCCGCCGTAACCTGTTGCCTAATCTGCTCGGTTTCAAGTTCGAGTTGGGAAATAGAGCGGACAAGGTTCAAGGTATTCGAGGATAAAAAGGTTAAGTAGCCAAGACCTCCAGCTCCAACCAGAATGCACAGCAACATCAGAGGTAAAACAACCGAAGGGAGTTTTTTTCGCTGGCAATCAGAACTTAGTTCGACCTTTTCGCTCATAGCCGTACCCAGCACTGCTTCTGAGTAAAAGCGAGCTTCTGTTTTTCCACACACTCATTCATATTAACTCCTGTCAACGCTTAACGAAATCCTATCACCCAAGCCAGCAGAACCGATAAGTGAGCCGTAATACGATGTAATCAATAAAAAAACGTCTTAATCGACAAATAGTATTACCAATAACCTTAGTCAACTTGCCAAACATATTCCACAACGAATTATACACTCATTTGCATAATTGCTTTATAGGCACAAAAAAACCACCTTCATCCAGGATAAAGGTGGTTCCAGGCTACCCAATCAATTAGTTATCGGTATTCAGGCGACGCTGTAGTTGATCTTTCAGGTTAGGCGGTATGCCTTTAAGAGTCAGTGTATCTGTCTCTGCATCATAAAATACGCGCTCACCCAGCAACATACTATCGAAGTTAATTGAAATACCACCGCCGGAGCCTACAAACTTAGTCAGCTTGCGCATAGCCGTACGATCGGCTGGAAAGCTTTCTTCCAGTTCATAGCCTTGGTTAGAAGCAAACTGATAGAAATCCGTACCGTCTTCTGTGGTTGGCAACTCGCCGGCAAGCTCTTTCACCGCGACTTCATCACCTGCCTGCAATTGGCTATTGCAGTAATCGTAAACCTGCTTACGGTATTGTTGTTTTTCTTCTTTTTCGAGGCGAGAATCGGCGCAATAGTCTTCAACAGCCTGCATCAGAACCTGGTTTTGCTCTTTGACATCCAGCCCGACTTCCGCCTGAAGGAAATCAAGGAAAAAGTCGGCAATCTTGCGACCGACACGGCCTTTAATGAAAGTCAGGTAACGATTTGAGTCTGAATCGGTTTCCCAGGAAGACAGATCAATTCGAGCAACAATATCCATCTTACCGACATCCAGATAATCTGTCGCACTGATATCCAAATGCTCAGTCACCTTCATACTGTGGCAGGTTGGTAACAAACCAATAAATAGATAATCAGTCGCTAACGACTGGTACTCAGCCAGAACAAGGGTACCTGCTTCGGCAAATGGATATTTCGCCAGCTCAGTCTGCAGCTTCTGTGCTGATTGGTTAGAAAATGTAAGGAAATCGAGCTCACCAGATCGAATTTGTTTCAACCAATGACTGAACTCGCTGTCTTCAGAAAAGTGGGCAAAGCCTTTCGCCCCTTTGCTGCTATAGACGCGGTGCAGTTCGGAAACTAGGTCTTCGGTTGACTGATTATTCTCAAGTGTTTGTTTTCTAAGATGAACTTCAAGTTCATCTTGTTCATTTTTAGTCAACTGGTGAAGGATGACGTTAGAAAGCGTAAGACTCATAATGGAAAAGTTTCAGTAAATCTAAAGTGTAGGTTATTATAAGTCGCTTTCTTCAACATTAAACAAGACTTCCTATGCCAATTACTTCAAAATACACCAATAAAAAAGTTGAACAAATCATTGATGATGTGTTCGATGTACTAGAGAAGCATGATGCTTCAGCGGAACTGGCTCTTATGATCGTAGGTAATATCGCTACCAACATCATTAATGCCGACGTTCCAGCATCGCAAAGGAAAGCCATTGCAGAGAAGTTCGCACAGGCTCTGCAATCCTCAATTAAAGAAGATTAAGCTTGTTTTTAAGCGTCGCATATAAGACTGGGAATTACTGACATCTATGGTCACCGGCGGTAACAATTATAAAGACAAAGTATCCCAGCTCATTAGCTGGGGTCACTGGTTCAGCTTTTTCAATATCATCGCAGCCATGCTGTTGGGTACGCGATATATTGTGCATTCTGAATGGCCTGAAACAATACTGGGGCAACTTTATCTCGGATTAAGTTGGGTCGGTCACTTCGGGTTTCTTGTCTTTGGCTTTTACATTCTTATTATCTTTCCGGCCAGCTTCCTGATCCCGTCTCAGCGCTTAATGCGCTTGTTTGCGGTATTAGTTGGTACTATCGGCCTGACAGCACTGCTACTCGATACTCATGCTTATGAGTCTCTGGATCTACACCTGAGCCCACTCGTTTGGGATTTGTTGTTAAGTGGTGAAAGAACGGAGCTAAATGCCCGCTGGCAATACCTGTTTGTTGTCGTCCCGATCATATTCCTCATGCAGTTAATTCTGTCGGAATGGCTGTGGCGCAAGCTCAGGAAGCTAACCCGCAAACATGTCGGGGTACCTATCGCTGCCGTTTTCGGGCTGTGCTTCCTGAGTAGTCATTTGGTTTACATCTGGGCGGATGCTAACTTATATCGCCCGGTTACCGTACAACGCTCTAATTTCCCGCTCTCCTATCCAATGACAGCCAAAACTTTCATGGAAAAGCATGGTTTGTTGGATCGCCAAGAATATACTAAACGTCTTGACGCCCAGGGAATCGAGGAAAGTGAACGTATCCGCTACCCGATGGACACACTCTCGTTCAATGATCCCGGTACCGGACAAAACCTGTTGGTAGTGATGGTCGACAGCCTACGTAGCGATATGGTTAATAATGAAACCATGCCACACTTGGCTGCTTTTGCTCAGCAAAACCTCAACTTCAGTAACCACTACAGTGCCAGCAATGAAAATTCCGGCGGTATTTTCGGCCTGTTTTACGGCTTGCCTGGCGGCTACATCAACAGTGTCCGCTCTGCAGGCTATTCACCTGTTTTACTCGACACCCTGAAGAAACGTGGTTACGAGTTTGGCCTGTTTAGCGGCGATGCATTCGCCACACCTATCTATTCAGAAGCCGTTTTTAAAGATAAACCGTTGCCTGAACAACCAAGCGATACAGACAAGAACAACAGTGATGAGCAGGCAATCGCTGACTGGGCAGCCTGGCTTAGCGAGCAGAAGGCCACGAGCCCATGGTTCGGTTATATTGAGCTAGCTTCCGTTGAAAACTTTGAAGAAGGCGGAGACTATGTTCCGCAGTTCACGCCTTCGCTAGGCAGCACTAACTTAAGTGCTACTGATACAGATACCAAGCTGTTGTTAAAAAATAGCTATCGTAACGCGGCCTATCATACCGATGAGTTGCTGATCACGATTTTCGAGCAGTTAGTCGCCAGTAACAACTTGGAAAATACCATCGTTATTGTTACCTCCAACCACGGTACAGAGTTCAACGAAACCGGTACCAATAGCTGGGGGTCTAGCAGCAACTACAGCAAGTACCAGCTCAAAGTGCCACTGATAATTCACTGGCCGGGCAGTATTCCGGTTGAAACCACACGGGCAACCAGTCATCTTGACGTTGTACCGACATTGATGGAATCGCTGCTAAGCACGACCGCGCCTCCGGCTACCTACAGTAGCGGTATCAGCCTGTTCGAGAAAAACCCCAAACGCCGTTGGGTACTAGCCGGTGACAGCCGAGATATTGTCGTGCTGCAAAAAAACACCACCACGGTGGTCGACAAATATGGCAACTACCGAGTTTATGATCAGAACTATAAGCTCAAAGGCGAAGGGAAGCCCAAGCTTTCAACCCTGATGCAGGTTATGCATGAATTGAAACGCTTCTATCAACCGGAATAACCTTTAATAAGGCAGCCTTCAGGCTGCCTTTTCTTTTGCCTGATAACGGGCAGCATCAGTAAAACTCCGAATTGTCGGCGTAGCATTGCTCAAAACCGTCCGTCCAACCGTTGGCATATTTCTTATCAACAACCATACGTTCCGGATCGCGACGAAAGCCGTCAAGGTGAGTCTGTGCCTCTTCCTTGCGACTGCTACAGCCGTCTTGATAACCATCAAGATAATTTCGAGTAAAACCAAGATCAACCAATCTCTCATGGCGGGTATCGGCACAACTCACAAGTAATACAGCCAAGCCGACAATCCAACCTTCCCTAGCAATGCGAAACATATAACACCACCCGATGACATTGGTGAATATACTCAATACATATCATAAAAAATTAGCTAATCTAGTCAGTCTGCGCTGTCTTACTTTCGATACGTATTCTATTAATAGCAAACTAAACAACACAAAGAGTGAGTGATGAATAAGAATGTACTCATTACCGGTGCGAACCGTGGTATTGGCCTGGCCTTGGTAAACGCTTACCTGACTGATGACTGGCAGGTCTATGCCTGCTGCCGCGAGACCGAACAAGCAGAGGCCCTGAAGCAACTACAAACAACAACCGAATCTTTAACCCTATTGGAACTGGATGTAACGGATCATCAAGCTATTAGCGAATTAAGCCAGGCACTTGCTGAAACTCCGTTTGATTTACTGATTAATAACGCAGGCTACTATGGCCCTAAAGGATACGGTTTCGGTAATACCGATGTTGAAGAATGGAGAAAAGTATTTGAAATAAATACGATCGCACCTTTGAAACTGGCAGAAGCCTTTTATCCGCAACTAAAAGCCGGCAGACCCGGTGTCATTGCCTGCATGTCATCAAAAGTCGGCAGTATGACAGAAAATACCAGCGGAGGCGGCTACATCTACCGCTCATCAAAAGCGGCACTAAACTCAGTGGTAAAGAGCTTGTCCAATGACTTACTCCCCCAGGGAATTATCTCCGTCGCCCTCCACCCCGGATGGGTACAGACCGAGATGGGTGGACCAAATGCCATAATATCTACACCTGAATCTGCGCAAGGGCTTAAAGCCGTAATTGATGCCCTTACCACGGAACAGAGTGGTGGCTTTTATAACTATGATGGTTCACTGATCCCATGGTGATTTCAACCATGACTATTTAATTTAGCTGTCTTGTGTATATTTGGTCCAAGTAAGCTGGAATAAAGCATGCCATTTTGCACAAGATAGCAACCGCCTCTTGTTTTTTATCCTATGGCCTTGCTTCAAATCAAACACTCAGAATGTTCCAGTTATGACCTGATAAACACCAACAGATTTGTACTATCATCAAATATGCACACGAGTGCAAGCCACTAATCGGTGAGTACAATTAACAACGCCGATGAAAAGGTTAAATATCTGGTGATTGTCATGTCATTGCTAGACGACAATGTAGCGCTTGTCTTTTGTTCTGTTTTTTCGGGAGATAATTTATCCAAGGAAAAGAGGATACAATATGAATAGAACAGCAGTAATCCTATTAGTGGTGGCTGCCGCCCTAACAGGCTGCGAAGCAACCACAGCTAATCATCAATACGCGGGGATTGAGTGTCAGCAGTTGGGCTCTGCCGCGTCTCCGGCCACACACGCTGGCTGTACGCCAGTTTGGGGTGCACAAAGCTCAGAGAGTAACTCATCAGCAAAGTAACTTCAGCAAAGTCCTACTGATAACGTAGTAATAACCTCAAGTTGAAAAACTTGAGGTTATTTATATCCTTTATTTGTCCCAATCTAAAGCATGAGAAAATCCATTTTCCAACTAGCTGTAACCGCAAACTCTTGATTGAAGGTGATAATATTTATATCAGGTTAGGCGGGCCAAATGCACTGATAGATAGTCAGCAGTCAGCCGCTGGTTTAAAAAGCGTCACTGGTAACCTTTCGCACGAAAACAGCGGGGGCTTTTACAACTATGATGGCTCAGCAATCGCCTGGTAAAAACAAGTAATCTAACCTAAGCCGACTTTTTCAATCCAGTTAATGTCCGCGCTGAAAAAGCTCAAAACACATAGAGCATAGGTGTGTTTTGAGTCGCAAATTTATAAATGTGCCGTGATTTTCGTATCATTGTGTGGGTTTAATGCATAATTTTCTTTCTGTGATCGATAAAAATACAGGATATCCACATAATTGAATATCGATATGGATGACTGAAGTTGGCTCTAGATGAACAGTTAAAGCAATTTTATCAACGAATCCAGGCACAGTGGGGCAAAGCCCATGGGCTACGTACGGTCTGCGAACTCACTTGCCGAAATCTTTGCGAGAGTTTTGCCGTCAGTCACGCCCAGTTAGTTGTCGCCTATAAATCTCGATGGAAGACCCTGCTTAATATGGATCCTACAGGGATCCACTACCAGTTCCCGCCCGTAGATATCGAGGACAGTAACAGGATCCCTTTCTTCCAAATCAACAAGGCAATCCGCCAGCAGAAGCCTCACTTTACGGCAAATGAAACCGGCATGCGACTTTGGCTACCTCTGGAGCGCCGCTCTCACATCATTGGCTGCCTGATTATTGACTTTCCCGACAAACCGCAGCCTAAGAGCCATGATTTTTCATCCCTAGCCACCTTATTGGCTTCCGAACTGGATGCCTGCCTGCTTAGCGAAAGTATCCAGTTCGAGCACTACGGCCGCCGCTCTGCTGAGCGAGAGCTCGAAATAAGCCAGCATGAACAGCAAGCCCTTAAAGAACAACTTCAGGCGCTGCATGATATTTCTTTTAAGCTGTGGCGTGCCACGTCGATGGACAACATGCTGTTCACTGCCGTAGACGAGGCAAAAAAAGTCTTACATATCGATCGCATGGCGATATTTTTGTTCAAAGATAATTATCAGATGCAGCAGGGAACTTACGGTACTGACATCCACGGCAATACCGTAGACGAGCATTATTTTGAGTCCAAGATCCCTGACCAATGGTTTTCTATCCATACGTTAGTCCAAAAAGAGTATTTGGCGATAAAGGACGGCACCCCGCTCTACCATGATTTGAAGCAGGTGGGCTTTGGCTGGAGCGCCTATATTTCGTTGTGGGATGAAGATACCCCGGTAGGCTGGATTGCCTGTGATAACCTGTTGACCGGTATGCCGCTACATAACTATCACCACCAGCTGCTCAAACAATTTGGCTTTATTGTCTCCCAGCACCTTGTGCGTCGTCAGGCCGAAGAGAATTTACTCCGATTGAACAAAGAGCTGGAACAGCGGGTCGCCGATCGGACCGCAGAGCTAGAAAGGGTTAACAGTAAGCTGGAAAAAATCTCGAAACTTGACCCGCTAACAGGCGTATCTAATCGCCGAGTCTTTGACGAAAGAATTATCGAGGAGTGGCGCCGGGCCGAGCGACATCAATTGCCTATTTCGTTATTGATTATCGATGTTGATCATTTCAAGGCTTATAACGACACCTACGGCCATGCCGCCGGCGACCAGTGCCTTCAGCAGGTTGCCACTACCCTGGAAACATTGGAAAAGCGCGCCGGGGCACTGTTTGCCCGCTATGGCGGTGAAGAGTTCGTCCTTCTCCTGCCAGGGCAAGATAAGCGCGCGGCAAGCTATGCGGCCAAAAGGGCACTACATGCGATTCAGGCGTTGAGACTTCCCCGAACACAGGGGGCTGATAGTGCCCCTGATATAGTGACCGTCAGTGTTGGTGTCAGCACGATTATTCCCTCAGTCCACAGCTCGCCCGCCACATTCTTCAAACAGGCTGATATCGCTTTGTACGAAGCAAAATCTTTAGGCCGAAACAGCTATTTTGAGCTGCCCTAACCCGCCTTCTTACTTGATTTACGTTTCGTTGCAGTTGCAGTGCGGCTACCTGTCTTTGATCCAGTCTTAGCCGCTCCTTTGCTGTAGCGTCGTTTTTTTCCGCCTTTGAAAGGTTCGGGAGATTTCAACTCGCGCAGACTCGGCGGTACCTCGCTGTGCTTGACGTTGTCCATCATCTGCTGGACTTGGCTTTGTAGTGCTTCCATAAATGGCTGATAAGCACATTTCTTCTCGGCCATTTCTTGCAGCTGATGCTCCCAATGGGCTGTCATATCTGGATACGTTGCCGCATCAGGCAGTGCATAGATCAAACCTCGGCCGGCCTCTGTCGCATGAATGCTCTTTCCCTGTCGGGTCAGCAGCTGTCGTTTGAACAAAATATCTAAAATACCGGCACGCGTAGCCTCGGTACCTAAGCCGTCGGTATCTCGCAAGATTTTCTTCAACGATGAATCAGAAACAAATCGCGCGATCCCCGTCATCGCCTGAAGCAGGGTGGCTTCAGTAAACGGCTTGGGCGGCTCGGTCATTTTGTCTTTAATCTCACCATCCCTGCAGGTCAGTACAGTTCCTTTTTCCAATGGCGGTACCTTGTCCGCCAGATCCTGATCCTTGGCCGAGTCATCTCGTCCCAACAGCTCCCGCCAGCCCGTACTCATCAACTGGCGACCTTTCGCAATAAACGTTCCACCAGCAATGGTAAAGACCAGTCTCGCCTCGCTATAAATCGCAGCAGGATAAAACTGCATCAGATACTGACGGGCGATCAGCTGATAGATTTTGCTTTCACTGGCACTTAAGGCGTTACCGCTAACCGATTTTGGGGTCGGAATAATGGCATGGTGGGCGTCGACTTTCTTATCGTTCCAGGCTTTTGATTTTAGCGACATATCAGCACCGCTGACTGCTGAGCTTAGCTCCGTCGCCGTCTTTGCCACGGCCTGACACACATCACCCGCCTGCTTGTAGTGATCCAGCGGTAGATAGCGGCAATCTGAACGAGGGTACGTGATCACCTTGTGCATCTCATATAAAGACTGGCATGTTGCCAGAACATCAGCAGCACTCATACCAAATCGCTTCGCAGCGTCAATCTGTAACGCCGATAGCGAATAGGGCAAAGGAGGTGACTGGCGAGTCTCTTTACGCTCCGATTCGGTCACTTCAGCCGGTTGCCCCTTGATCCTGTTGACCACGTTTTCACACAGCTTTCGATTAAGTATCCGCCCGTCTTCATCCTGCCACGGCTGGCACGCCTCACTGGGTTTCCAGCGAGCCCTGATGACATTATCTTGGTATGGGATCAACGCAAAGAGCTCATAAAATGGCTTGGGTATAAAATTGGCAATTTCATCATCGCGGCGAGTAACCAGCCCAAGTATCGGCGTTTGTACCCGTCCAACCGACAGCACTCCACGATACCCTCCTTTCTGCCCCAGTAAGGTGTAGGCACGGGTCATATTCATACCGTATAGCCAGTCGGCTCTTGAACGTGCCAGTGCCGATACCGACAGCGGTATAAAGTCGCGGTTACTGCGCATCTTGCCCAGCGCACGCTTCACGGCCGCAGGGTTAAGATCGGATATCAACAGGCGCTGCATCTTAGCTTTCTTGGCTGCCGCCAATTTTACATAGTCAATCACTTCATCAACCAACAACTGCCCTTCCCTGTCAGGGTCTCCGGCATGAACGACTTCCGTAGCCTGCTTGGCTAACTTGCGAACAACACTCAGCTGCTGTTTGGCCGATTTTCTGGGTGCAAGCTGCCACTGCTGCGGAATAATCGGCAAATCCATCATATTCCATTTTTTGTATTTTTCATCATAGGCGTCAGGCTCTACCTGCTCGAGCAAATGCCCGATACACCAGGTCACAATATCGCCATTGCCCACTTCAATATAACCATTGTTATTTTTATGGGGACGCGGCAGCACTGCGGCAATCGCACGGCCTAAACTTGGTTTTTCAGCAATATAAAGACGGGTCATGAAGATGGTTCGCTAGTTCTTTTAAGCTGAACTATAAGAAAAAAGGCGAAAGAGGACAAGAAAATACTGGATATAGATACAGGTGGCAGAGGCGAGAGGCGAGATAGATTACTCCACCCGCCACTCGGTTCTAGGTTCTAGGTTCTAGGTTCTAGCATTAGCGGCCAACCATGCTTTCACTTCATCGTATTCACCACTGAATACGATACGGTCGGCTTTCTTGCTCAGCTGATAGGTATACATCGGATCGTAATACTGCTCCAACAACGGCTTGAGCCACCCTTCGTGGCCAGCCAGGCTACCTGTACTCTGCATCACCTGCACGGCTTTTTGCTGAACTTGCAACAGTTCGTCGTAGCGCTGGATACCCAAGCGCTTGCGAATACCGAACATACCGCGTTCAAGATATTCGGCAAATAAAACCCAGCCCTGCTCTTCACCATGAAAAGCGACAAAATCTCGCTGCATACGAACGACATAGTCATCTAACAAACGTACCAGACGAGTCTCAATCGGATCATCGACAACCGCAATTGGAGCCTGTTGCATTGCAGTGTTAATTGCCAACGGCACACTTGCCGAGCCAATCATCTTACCTTCATCTTCCAGTACAAACTGCTGGCAACCTTGATCCAGTTTCTTCAGCATCGATACCGCAAGCACGTTCTCAAAATCTATCTGAGTTCGCTGTTCGCTAACATAACGGCCAAAGGAGGAGCCTCGGTGATTCGCCGCGCCTTCAAGATCAAGGCCGTTTGGCAGCTCATTGACCATGATTGTCTTGCCACTGCCAGTATTGCCGCCCACCAAGGTGATCGGCATCTGCGCAACCTGTTCGATAGTATCAATCAGAAAGCGACGTAGTGCCTTATAACCACCAATAACCTTCGGAAACTCGATTCCTGCTTCTTTCAGCCATTGCTGGGTAATCTGCGAACGCAAGCCACCACGGAAACAGTATAGATAGCCATTTGGGTTCGCCTCGCAGAAGGCCTTCCACTGTGCCACCCGTTCCGCTTTAAGCTCGCCATTAACCAGATCATGGCCAAGGGCTATAGCAGCCTCCTGGCCATGCTCTTTATAACAGGTACCTACGGCTTTACGCTCGCTATCTTGCATCAAGGGGCGGTTATGCGATGTTGGAAAAGCGCCCTGAGCAAACTCAACAGGAGCGCGCATATCCATCAGCGGTATATCATTGACAAATAACTGTCGAAAATCTTCACAATTTGGGCGGGACATTAACAAATCTCAATCAAAGTGGTATCGCCATCGGCTGCGATTAACTCACCAATCGCATTCAATTCAATACCGTGATTTGCAGCAATCGCTTGAACGTCCTGCTCAGCCTCAGGTATTACTGCCAGCAACAAGCCACCAGACGTTTGCGGATCGCACAGCAACGCTTTCTGCTGTTCACTCATCGTTCCAAGGTTTTGGCCATAGCTGTCGAAGTTGCGGCCGGTGCCGCCCGGTACACAACCTTGTGCAATATAGTCGAATACACCAGGCAGGTGCGGCACTTGGTCAAAATTGATTTTTGCTTTTAGCTGGCTACCTTCACAAATTTCGTTCAGATGCCCCATCAAGCCAAAGCCGGTAACATCCGTCATCGCCTTGACACCGGCAATGTTGGCAAAATCTTCACCTGGCTTATTCAGCTTACACATCCAGTCACGTGCCAAGCCTACATGCTCTTCGGCCAACTTGGACTTTTTCTCAGCCGTAGTCAGCACACCAATGCCCAATGGCTTGGTTAGGTATAGCTTACAGCCCGTCTCGGCCTGGTTATTACGCTTCACGCGATCAGTATCGACAATACCAGTTACAGCCAGCCCAAAAATAGGTTCAGGGGCATCAATTGAATGGCCACCAGCCAGCGAAATACCGGCTTCACGACATACTGAACGACCACCTTCAATTACCTGCTGGGCAATTTCAGGCGGTAAAACATTCACCGGCCAGCCTAGGATCGCAATCGCCATAATTGGCTTGCCACCCATCGCATAAATATCACTGATAGCATTCGTGGCGGCAATTCGTCCGAAGTCAAACGGATCGTCGACGATAGGCATAAAGAAGTCAGTCGTACTGATCACTGCACTGCCGTTGCCAAGGTCATAAACGGCAGCATCGTCTTTGCTTTCATTACCCACTAGCAGGTTGGAATCCGCAAATGGGGCAAGTTGAGTTCGGAGAATAGTATCAAGAACTTGAGGAGAAATTTTACAGCCACATCCTGCACCGTGGCTATATTGAGTAAGGCGAACATTTTCCATGACACGCTCCGGAATAACGAGAAGAGCGAGAAATTCTACTCCTGCGGCTAGATCCTGTCACCACTCTGGATCAAAAAGGGGTCACTGAGCGTGCTCAGTAACCCCAATTCTTATGTTATTCAGCTGTTTTAGTTATGGCTTTATACCCAACCGACTTCAATATGCAGGATTCAGAGCATCTTGGCATTAATTAGGTCTAGTGCTTAAAGGTACTCAACAAACTGTGTCAAATCACGCTCAAAGACTTTGGCTTCCCGGCAACCCGGGGTACCAAGATATAGGAAACCGGCGATCAAGTCGTCCCCCTGAACACCCAAGGCTTCACGAACAACCGGATGGTAAGCCCACTTGCCGGTACGCCAATATCCTGAAAAGCCCTGCGCCACAGCTGCCATCTGCATGGCCTGAACAGCACAGCCGGCGGATAAATGTTGCTCTATTACCGGCACCTTATCATGCTCCGTGACTTTCGCTACCACAGTGATCACCATAGGGGCACGATATGGCGCTTTGGCGGCTTTCTCAACCACAGCGGGTTCGGCACCGTCTGCTTTCGCAGCCTCTACCAGAATATCCGCCAGCCTTTGCATTCCTTCACCGTGAGAAACAATAAAACGCCACGGCGTCAATGCTGCATGATCCGGCGCGCGCAGCCCGGCACGAAAAATATTCTCTAATTCTTCCCCCTGTGGAGCAGGCTCCATCAACTTGGGTAACGAACGACGGTTTAGCAATAACGAGAGAGCATCCATAACAACCTCATGATAATAATTATTATTGCTATTACAGTATCATAAATGGCGCTGGTTAAAACCATGGGAGATGTAAGGGGATAGGACCTAAGAACCTAGTTCCTCGATAAAAGCATAAAAAACAAAAGCAAGAGTCAAAAACCCTCGCTTTTAAGCTATTCCAAGTAACCAAGTCCTAGGATCCCGCAACCTATCTGCGCTTCTACAGCTTCGCTGCCAGCTCAACACCTTGACGGATCACACGCTTGGCATCGACCTCGCCTGCGACATCGGCTCCACCGATGACATGAACATTCACATTCATGGCCGAGAGCTTGTCTGATAGCTCTTCGACTGAAGTCTGGCCGGCACACAACACAATATTATCGACATCCAGCAAACGCGGCTGGCCTTCAACCGTAATATGCAAGCCTTGATCATCAATCTTGTCATAGCTAACGCCACTGAGCAGTTCTACACCGCGTTTTTCAAGCACCTTGCGATGGATCCAGCCAGTGGTTCGTCCCGGCCCCTTACCAACTTTACCCGGCTTGCGCTGCATCAACCAAACTTGGCGCTGACTGACATACTCTTCGTGTGGATATAAACCCCCGGCATGTTCAATGGTTTTATCAACCCCCCAGTCTTTCAGCCAGCTATCCAGATCCTGATGATCAGGCTCTGTCAGCATCGTTGATACATCAACACCGATACCACCGGCCCCAATTACCGCCACTTTCTGACCAAGCTGCACTTTATCTCTGATCAGGGTTTGATAGTCGATGACCTTCTCATGTTCGACACCTGAGATCCTCGGTTTACGAGGCTGGACACCTGTCGCAACAATAACTTCATCATAATCCTTTAGTTCGTCTACCTCCACGGCATGACCTAACTTCAGGTTAACCTTGGTCTGTTCCAGGCGACGGGTAAAGTAACGAATCGTCTCCTTGAATTCCTCCTTGCCTGGAATTTGCATTGCTAGATTGAACTGGCCGCCGACATAGTCATTTTTTTCAAATAAGTCGACCTCGAAACCACGTTCAGCTGCTGCAACCGCCGTTGCCATACCGGCAGGCCCTGCCCCGACAATGGCCACACGTCGCTTCGTCGCGGCTGGAGTCAATACCAGCTCAGTCTCATAGCAGGCCTGTGGGTTCACCAAACAGCTTGCTCGCTTGCCAACAAACACATGATCTAAACATGCCTGATTACAACCGATACAAGTATTGATATCGTCAGCCCTGTTTTGCTCCGCCTTGACCACAAAATCTGGATCGGCAAGAAACGGACGGGCCATAGAAACCATATCCGCCTGCTCCGATGCCAGTATATCTTCAGCTACCTGAGGGGTATTAATTCGGTTACAGGTCACCAAGGGAATATTGACTTCGCTCTTAAGCTTTTCAGTCACCCAGGTAAATGCAGCACGAGGTACCTGGGTTGCTATCGTCGGTACCCGGGCTTCATGCCAGCCAATACCGGTATTTAAAATGGTAACACCTGCAGCCTCCAGTTCTTTTGCCAACTGAACGACTTCTTCATGGGTACTGCCCTGTTCCACCAGATCCAGCATTGACAGGCGGAAGACTATAATAAAGTCGCGCCCCACTTTCTTGCGTACGGCTTTAACCAACTCAAGCGGAAAACGCATCCGGTTCTCGTAGCTGCCTCCCCACTCATCATAACGATGGTTGGAACGCTTACAGATAAATTGGTTGATCAGGTAGCCTTCCGAGCCCATCAGCTCAACACCATCATAACCCGCCTCTCTGGCAAGCTCGGAGCTACGGGCAAAAGCATCGATGGTCTTCTTGATCTGACGCGTACTCATTTTACTTGGGGTAAACTTTGATATAGGAGCCCGAATCGCAGAAGCACTCACTGCAAAAGGATGCATCGCATAACGGCCGGCATGCAGTAACTGCAGGGCAATCTTGCCGCCGGCTTCATGAACTGCATCGGTGATCACCCGGTGGGCACGGGCTGCACGGGCCGAACTGAACTCTGCGCTTAGCGGATGTAGCCGACCACGAAAATTAGGTGAAAAGCCACCAGTGACAATCAAGCCGACGCCACCCCGGGCTCGGGCAGCATAAAAGGCAGCAAGTTTCTTGAAGCCGTCTCGCGACTCTTCAAGGCCAGTGTGCATAGATCCCATTAACACACGGTTCCGTAACTGAGTGAAACCAAGATCTAGGGGCGCTAACAAATGAGGGTAAGATTTATCGTCCATGGCTTCCATTCTTTTGTTGTTATGGTCTGACCAGTATATTAACTGCTCAAACTTTTATCAAACACTTGTTTACATTATTACAACATTCACCCATCAATGCTGGATGTCAGGGAGATAATGAATCGGATTGATATTTACTTTCCCCTCCATGCAAATACCGCAATACTCAAAGGTAGAGAGACACTGTAAGCTCGAATTACTACTGTAATTCCTTGTTTACTAAGTTAGGATAGAAATAATATCGATCGCATCACATCAGGAACGTTCATGAAAATGGTCCTCAAAGGAATTGGAAAAATTTTCCAAGCAATCTGGAAGCTGATCAGCTTCACCCGGCAACTGATAGTCAATCTGCTTTTTTTATTGGTTATCGGCCTGCTTTTCTTCACTTTTAACAAAAGTGGCGAACAACCCTCGCTGCCAAAAGAAGCGGCTCTAGTGCTAGATTTATCTGGCCCGATTGTTGAGCAGCGCACCTATGTCAATCCTATCGACAAACTGGCGAGTAATGCCCTGGGCCAACCACCAGCGCAGGAAAATGTCCTGTTCGATATCGTTGACACTATCCGTAGCGCCTCGACGGACAACCGTATCACCGGCCTGGTACTGAACCTTAAAGACATGTCAGAAACCAACCTGACCAAGCTTCGGTATATTGCCAAGGCTATTGAAGAGTTCAAACAAGCCGGCAAGCCGGTTTTCGCGGTAGGTGATAACTACAAACAAAGCCAATACTATCTGTCGAGCTATGCAGACAAAGTCTTCATGTCACCCGATGGCGGGGTTCTGCTCACTGGCTATGGCAGCTACTCGCTGTACTATAAAAGCCTGCTAGAAAAGCTGGATATCAATACTCATGTATTTCGCGTCGGCACCTATAAGTCATTTGTGGAACCTTATACCCGTGACGACATGTCCGCAGAGGCCCGAGAAGCCAATACTGTTTGGCTAAACCAACTCTGGAACGCCTACACAGTAGATGTTGCCGACAACCGCAACATTGATGCAACAGCACTGACTCCCGAACTTAGTAGCTTTGTTGAGCAGCTCAAGGCCGTCAATGGCGACTTTGCCCAACTGAGCAAAAACATGGGATTGGTTGATGAACTGATTAACCGTCCACTGCTTAATCAAAAACTGATAGAACAATTCGGCAGCGACGGTGAAAACGGTTTCAACCAAATCAGCTACTACGATTATCAGCCAACACTGATCAATACCGATCTGCCAAGCCCTAACCAGGTTGCCATTGTTGTTGCCAGCGGTGCCATTGTTGACGGCAATCAGCGCCAAGGCACAGTCGGTGGCGATTCAACGGCAGCTTTACTGCGTGAAGCCCGCCTTGACGATGCTGTGAAAGCAGTCATTTTACGGGTCGACAGCCCTGGCGGGAGTGCCTTTGCCTCTGAAGTGATCCGTAATGAAGTGGATGCCCTGAAGCAGGCAGGCAAGCCCGTTGTCGTGTCGATGTCCAGCCTTGCGGCCTCCGGAGGGTACTGGATTTCCGCCAGCGCCGATAAGATCCTCGCCCAGCCAACAACCATTACCGGCTCCATTGGTATCTTTGCCATTCTGACCACCTTTGAAAAAGGCCTAGAAAAAATGGGGGTTTACAGTGATGGTGTCGGTACAACCCCATTCTCAGGTGTCGGAGTAACGCGTGAGCTGCCCGAGGGCGTGGCCGAAGTCTTCCAGCTCGGTATTGAGCACGGCTATCAGCGCTTTATCGGGCTGGTAAGCCAATACCGAAATATGTCGCTCGCACAGGCTGACAAAATAGCTCAGGGCCGGGTATGGACAGGCCAGGACGCATTGCAGCTCGGTCTTATCGATCAACTCGGTGATTTTGATGATGCCGTTGCAGCAAGCGTAGAACTGGCAAAACTCGATAGCTACGAGCTTCGCTGGATGGAGGAGCCATTAAGCCCAGCTCAGTTGCTGTTGCAAGAATTTGCCTCAGAGGCCAGCAGTAAATTTTCTGCAATGGTATTTGGTCAATTACCAGCAGCACTTCAACCTGTTACACGACAAGTTGTAACAGATTTCACTACACTCAGTAACTTTAACGATCCAAAAGGCCAATATGCCTTTTGCTTAAATTGCAGCAATATTGAAAAGTGAGATCGGCCCGGCAAACGCCGGGCTTTTTTTACTGCGCGTTAACCGTATAATGCGCCCACCTAACCGATAAGTCTGTACCCGATTATGGAAAGAAAACACATTTACATTGCTTACACCGGCGGCACCATTGGTATGCAGAAGTCAGACCATGGTTATGTTCCAGTAGCTGGCTTCATGCAAAAGCAACTGGATAGCATGCCGGAATTCCATCGTCCTGAAATGCCTGAATTTACTATCCACGAGTACGAACCACTTATCGACTCTTCGGATATGACGCCAGCGGATTGGCAGCGCATTGCGGATGATATCAAAGCAAACTACGACAAATATGACGGTTTTGTCATTCTACATGGTACGGACACCATGGCTTATACTGCTTCAGCACTGTCGTTTATGTTTGAAAACTTAGACAAGCCAGTGATTGTGACCGGCTCCCAGATCCCGCTGGCTGAGCTGCGCTCTGATGGCCAAAGCAACCTGTTGAACTCACTTCACATTGCGGCAAACTACCCAATCAATGAAGTGACGGTTTTCTTCAACAACAAGTTGATTCGCGGCAACCGCAGCACCAAAGCACATGCTGATGGCTTTGGCGCTTTCATCTCGCCGAACTTGCCTCCGCTGCTTGAAGCCGGTATCAATATTCAGCTCAACAATGTCGAACTGGACAAAAAGCCTGAAGGTGAATTTAAAGTTCATAACATTACACCGCAGCCAATCGGCGTCATTACGATGTACCCAGGTATTTCGCCTGAAGTTATTCGTAACACATTGCGCCAACCGGTTAACGCAATGATCCTGCTCACTTTCGGCGTCGGTAACGCGCCGCAGAATGCTGATCTTCTGGCTCAGCTGAAAGAAGCGACAGAGCGCGGTGTCATTGTGATGAACCTTACCCAGTGTCTATCCGGTAAAGTTAACATGGGCGGTTACGCGACAGGCTGTGCACTTGCGGATGCCGGTGTACTGAGTGGTTATGACATGACCCCTGAAGCAACACTTGCCAAGCTGCATTACCTGCTAAGCCAAGATCTACCGATTGAGACGATCCGCAGTAAAATGCAACAGAATTTGCGTGGTGAGCTAACGCATTAAGTCTCGCCCTGAAAGCGGGTAACACGACGTTCCGAGAATGCTTTGGGATGTGAGAAAAAGCGAGAGTCAAAGGCTCTTGCTCGAGAATACCGACAAAGCCCTAGTGATTAGGGCTTTGATCTTTTTGAGTATGGCTTTTCCTCTTAGGTTAAGTTGCGTCATTAAACTTCAATAAACGCATACGGTTCACCTTTGGTCGGGATATCACCCAGGCCATGCTTTTCGCTTGCTGCCAGGTGAGCTGGAAGATCACCGGTCAGCTCATAGACCAATAAACTTGCCTTACCTAAATCATCACAGGGAGCAAGTTCCAGGTTACTACAATCCACTCCGGCCAATTGCTCCTGCAAGACTTCCAAGGCAGCATCTGCGGGCGAATAGGTATCCGCGATTCCCTGAAACTCTCCAGAGCCACAAAATACAACATATCTCATGGTTTTCTCCTGAGTAAGGCATGTATATGTCGGTGTAATACCAATCGAGATAAGTAAGTGCTCAGATAATTGCGCAGGAAAGTGATCAAAGACTTATGCTGATTGCTATAACACGGTATTTACTTGGGCTGGGGTACGATCCGGATATATGGCTTAGGTGCCTCCCAGCCATCGGGGAACTTCTCTTTGGCCTCATCGTCTGAAACCGCAGGTACGATAATCACATCCTCCCCCTGCTTCCAGTTCACCGGTGTTGCTACTTTATGCTTCGCCGTTAATTGGATAGAATCCAGCACCCTCAGAACTTCATCAAAATTACGTCCTGTACTCATAGGGTAAGTCAGCATTAGTTTAACAAGCTTATCAGGACCGATAATAAAGACGGAACGAATAGTCGCATTATCAACTGCCGTTCTTTCTTTTGCACTTCCGCTGGCATTCGGATGAATCATATCGTATAGCTTGGCAACCGCTAACTCAGGATCACCAATCAGGGGATAGTTCAGTGCATGTCCCTGGGTTTCCTCAATATCTTTCGCCCACGCATTATGATCATCGACGGAATCTATGCTGAGCCCGATAAGCTTGCAATTGCGATTATCAAATTCGGCCTTGAGCCCGGCCAAATAACCCAACTCTGTGGTACAAACCGGAGTAAAGTCTTTCGGATGGGAAAACAAAATCGCCCAGTCGTCTCCTATCCACTCATGAAAACTGATGGGGCCTTCAGTTGTATTTGCTTGAAAGTCCGGGGCTACATCTCCAATACGTAGTGGCATGATTACGCCTCCATTATCTTCATACTGGCTCGGTGTCTCAGTGAATGAAAATTGCGGAAGACTTAAGAGACACAGCCGTGATTTATCTTGCCGTTTAAATGTAGCTCTCAGGTTTCAGACTTCAAGCTGACTGAACACCAGGCCGCACACTATATCGAGTCCGGGGTCTGCTTTTCCACGGGGCTTAAAACCATAACGCTACTCTTCCCCGCCTCCCGAAACGAAGTGCCTGCGCCTCCTAATCCTTTATATCAGCTACACTTTATAACATTCATCTGTTAACGCCTGTAGCGGAACAGACTTATTAGCCTTCGTCCGAGATAACACTATGGTTCTACACGGTGCATCTATTTCTCCGTTTGTCAGAAAAATCATGCTCGCGCTGTCTTACAAAGGGATTGCCTATGACTTGCAACCGCTCAATCCCTATCTGGAAAAAGAGCTCGCTCAAAAGCGCCATCCGATGGGCAAAATTCCTGTTCTTGAGCATGAGGGGAGTAATATCATCGATTCCACTGTCATCGCCCACTACCTTGATGATATCTGCCCAGTACCTCCGTTATATCCAGGCTCGGCAGCTTCACGTGCCCAAGTTCGCTGGTTAGAGGAATATGCCGACACCCGGCTGACGTCGCTAATTGGCGGCGTACTGTTCTATCAAAAGATCATGCGGGGAAAAATGCTGGATAAAGAGGTCGACCAACAAGCTATTAAGCAATGCCTTGAGCACCATTTACCTCAGGTACTACGTTACATTGAGGAACAAATACCCGACGACGGCTACGTTGCCGGTCACTTTTCAATGGCCGAGATCAGCCTGTGGAGTATTTTTCGTAGCGGGTGGATGGCCGGATTGAGGCTTACCCATTATCCGAAGTTACATGCCTATCTGACTAACATTGAGCAAGAGCCCTGGATTGCTAACCTGATCAGTCAAGAAGATCACGAACTCAGCAGTTTTTACTGCGAACCCATGATCTTCAACAACCATGTCGGCTAAGAGGTTTAATTCAGATATCAGAACTGGTTGTGGTCAAAGCGGGCAATATCGTCTTGAGCGGGTTCTTCAATACCGAAGTCCTGTTTGAATTCGGCTTTGGTTTTAAATTTAATTTCTCCCCCCGCCTCAACCGACATATGCTCGGCATTGGTATTATGGCGAGACTGGTAGAGCATCATCGCTTGCATTGCCGAGTCTCGCTGCTGCTGAGTCAGCGGCGTACCATCAGGCCATTTGCCAATTTCAACGGCAGTTGAGATCCGCTGAAAAACTTCCGGGGTCATTGCATTTAATAATTGTTCGAGATCCATTTGCAGGCTTCCTGTCCGGTCTTGGGAGCATCATCAGTGTATTCTGATAAGCTCGATACAAGCATAGAGGTGGCAGTAATACCAATTTCGCTCTTAGACGCCAACTGGCCGTTGTTTTTTTGCTCCTTGGATCACAATGCGAAAAAATACTAAGCCTTTGGCTGTTTTTCTATCAACATCAGTTAAGATAGCTTTACATCAGTCGCTAAGCTTCTATTAACTACTCTAAGTTATCAATTACCCTGTATGAGCATTGCCCGTAGATCATCAACATTAATAAAAATATCACTGGCAGCAGCAACTCTTGCGCTGCTCAGTGGGTGTTTCGAGCGCCATCGCTCCACAGATAGCTTGTGTGAGAAATACCCTGAGATCTGTAAGGATACCAACTTAAATGATGGACAATGCCGCCTTCAGCGCACCAACCTCATCTGGCAGCGATACGATGTGTTGAAAAATCCGGTTGATAATGAGAAATATAAAGAACTGAAGTTCACTTATGATTATCAGAAATGCTTAGAGTATGCAGCGCGGATAGAGCCAACAGAACTCAAAGAACGAAAAACACTACGGAATCATGCTCTGCTAAAAAGCTACGCCTCAATTCAGCGGCTCAATGAAGAACTTCGCCAGTCCAAAGATCCTGAGATCATCTATTACCGCTGGAGCCAAGGCGACAAAAAAGCGCTACGACAGTTTTTGATGCTCGAAGGTACTCCAGCACTAGAGACTCCCGATCTGCAACTCGCCCTAGCAACCTTCTATACCTATAAAGATAAAGAAAAGACAATCCGGCTTCTTAAGCATGCTTTAGAACTGTATGAAAGAGGACAGAAGATAAAGCCAGAAATAATCCAATCTCTGGCGACACTATCTCATCAAACGGAATCGAACCAAAATGCTTATTTTTGGGCTAAAGTAGGCACTGAACTGGAAACCTCAGTCGCCAGTCAAGATAAGCTAATCAGCTTTTACCCGATGCCTGAAGAACAACGCGAGAAGTTAGATGAAAAAGCCGAAGAAGTCGCAACAGCTATTCAGCGCGGGAAATTCAGGGCAAGTATGGTCAACTAACCTGAGGTATTGCCCCCTCTCCCCCCCAAAATGAGACAAGCTTCTAAATCAGGGCTGAGCATGCACGCTCGGCTTTAGCTATTCACTCTCTGTTTTCGGATTGAAAGATCAAAGAAACCGAATTCACGCAGTAACGATCCCCTGTCGTTTTCGGCCCATCAGGAAAAACATGGCCAAGGTGACTGTCACAGTTAGCACAGCGGATCTCCACCCGCTTCATACCATGACTGTTATCTTCAAGGTAACGGATCGCATCAGCATTGATTGGCGCATCAAAGCTCGGCCACCCGCACCCGGAGTCATATTTATTGTCTGATTGAAACAATGGTTGTTTACAACAGGTGCATTGATAGACCCCGGTTTCACGGTTATGGAGCAAAACACCAGAAAACGGAGGCTCTGTTCCTCGTTCGCGGCAAACACGATATTGCTCTGCAGTTAAACTCTCCCGCCAATAAGCATCTGATTTTACTGACATCATCCATCCTATTCGTTTTAATTTCCAGCTTAACCAACAAATATAGTTGCCAATTAACCGAACTGTAGCACATACTTTCTGCTCGAAAGGATTTTACATGTACTCAGCTCATTTAAGCATATTTTAGTTGAACTGAGTGTGGATATTAAAAGTTAACAACGGCAATGGTGACAATTCATACAGGGTTTGTATAAATTTGCGTCGTTGTAGTAGGAATGTAAAAAAAATCCGAACTTTTTTTTGACCTTACGCAATTTAAGTTCGTTTTTTGCTTGCAGGGTCACTAAGTATTCTGTAATTTTACTACCAGTTATCTTTCATTAGAAATTAAGTTGTGGAGCAACTGTAATGACTATCAAAGTAGGTATTAACGGTTTTGGCCGTATTGGACGTTTTGTTTTCCGTGCTTCTGTAGAGCGTAACGACATCGAAGTTGTTGGTATCAACGACCTTATCGACGTTGAATACATGGCGTACATGCTAAAATACGATTCAACTCACGGTCGTTTCAACGGTACTGTTGAAGTTGAAGGCGGTAACCTAATCGTTAACGGTAAAACAGTTCGCGTAACTGCAGAGCGCAACCCTGAAGACCTTAAGTGGGGCGAAATCGGTGTTGACGTTGTTGCTGAAGCAACTGGTATCTTCCTAACAGACGAGACTGCTCGTAAGCACATCACTGCTGGTGCGAAGAAAGTTGTTCTAACAGGTCCTTCTAAAGACGCTACTCCAATGATCGTTATGGGTGTTAACCAAGACACTTACGCGGGTCAGGATATCGTTTCTAACGCGTCTTGTACTACTAACTGCCTAGCGCCAATCGCTAAAGTTCTTAACGACAAGTTCGGTATCGAATCTGGTCTTATGACTACAGTTCACGCTACTACTGCTACTCAGAAGACTGTTGATGGTCCTTCTGCTAAAGACTGGCGTGGTGGTCGTGGTGCTTCTCAGAACATCATCCCATCTTCAACTGGTGCTGCTAAAGCTGTAGGCGTTGTTCTTCCAGAACTAAACGGCAAGCTTACTGGTATGGCTTTCCGCGTACCAACTGCTAACGTTTCTGTTGTTGACCTAACAGTTAACCTAAAAACTGGCGCATCTTACGAAGCTATCTGTGCAGCAATGAAAGAAGCTTCTGAAGGCGAGCTGAAAGGTGTTCTAGGTTACACTGAAGATGCAGTAGTTTCTCAAGACTTCATCGGTGAAGTTCAGACTTCTGTATTCGATGCTAAAGCTGGTATCGCGCTAACTGATAACTTCGTTAAAGTTGTATCTTGGTACGACAACGAAATCGGTTACTCAAACAAAGTTCTAGACCTAATCGCTCACATCTCTAAGTAATGTAAGCTTTTAGCTAGAATGATAAAAGGCGGCTTAATGGCCGCCTTTTTTGTATGTGTGATTTAGGGAGACTGGATCCTAGTTCCTAGATAAAAGCGTGAAACATGAGGATAAAAAAGAAGCAGTGATAGTCAATGGCTTCCACTATTGTTTTACCTTTACAGGGTAAAGCCACTTTTCCCTGGGCCTTGAACCTGCTCTTCCCAGAAACCAGAAACCAGAAACCAGAAACCAGAAACCAGCTTCAACTAAAGTCACAAATTTAACAAATATATTTTAATTTTTACGGATAATTTTTAAATAAAAATAAGTTTTTATCTAATTGGTGCTTCCTTTCAAATAGCTTAGAAACCAATCAAATGAGAATTTACTGATTAAATACTGTAAGGAATGAGAATTTGATGGATTTACGTAACCTTTCAACAATTTCTGTTCTATCTGATGCTGTTACTATCTGCGAGTTTCAGGGCATCAAAATTGTACGCGTTATTCACGATACAGCTGAAGCAGGTATTTCTCTACACGGTGGTCATCTTGTCTGGTATAAGCCGGCTGGAGAGAAAGACATCATCTGGCTGAGCGAGAAGGCTGAGTTCGCGACCACGAAAGCTATCCGCGGCGGTATCCCGGTATGCTGGCCTTGGTTTGGCAAAGCAGGAACCCCTTCACACGGTTTTGCCCGTACTAGTGAATGGGCGCTGCAAGAACACCGCGAAAATGAAAATGGTGTAATTGTCGCCCTGGAGCTGGAAGACAGCGAAGCAAGCCGCACTATCTGGCCGCATAAATTCCACAACCAAATCATCTTTGAAATTGGTGCAGAGCTCAAAGTCCACCTGACTTCGACAAATACTGACGCTCATCCATGGTCTTTCAGCGGTGCCCTCCACACCTATTTCGATATTGCTGATATTCAGGCGGTTGAAATCACCGGCATGGGCGACACGTATCAGGATAGCACGCAGGCTGGTAAAGTCTGTGAGGGAGGGGATATCCTCACCTTTGCAGCAGAAACTGATCGTGTGTATACAGCGCCAGCAAACCCTGTTGTGATTCACGACAAACCCAATGAGCGCCAAATCCAGGTGAACAACCAAGGCCATAACGCTGCTGTCATTTGGAATCCATGGCAAGAACTGTCAATCAGTATGGGAGACATGGCTGACAATAGTTATGAAACCATGGTGTGTGTCGAGTCAACAATCCACGGTGATGGTGTAGAGCTCTCTCCTGGTGAATCCCACACCTTAAGCACGCTGATCTCAGTAAAAAGATGATCTAAATAAAAACTGCCGTCCAACTGGCGGCAGTTTTCATATCCCAACAACCTTGGCCATCACCTCAGCATCAACACCCTATTAAGCCATCATCTGTGAGTTGGCTTCTATCAACACCCAACCGTTTCCATCGGGATCGGCAAAAGTGGCAAAACGCCCCCCGATAATGGTCACAATCTCAGACAAAGGGACTCCCCTATTACTCAATTCGCTGTGCGTCGAGTGAATATCATCCGTTTGCACCACCAGCCCCTGCACAGATCCTGCTTCCATACCGCCAAACGGTATCACCAGGCTGATCGTTGTTTCAGCCCCCTTAGGCGCCAGTTGAATCCAGCGTTTATGGTTGTCGGCATGATGATCACGAATCAGCTCAAACCCCAGAGCATCCCGGTAAAATGACAATGCCAAGCTTTGGTCAGAAACCGGTATTGAAACCGTATCAACACGTGAAATACCCATCAAACAAGCTCTCCCCTAATGCCTCTACAGTTCTAGCTTAAGTCAGGGGTGTTGATTTCGCTCACAAAAAAAGCACCTATCGCATTAATTTGACACTCAAGCCGATATTTCCATAGCATCAAACACTGAAAAAGCACGAACATATCACTCACTCCACCCGCCCCTAAAAAAGACATCTTAAGCTAAAGAAAGTGCTTTTACTTCGACTTTAACTTGATGAAATCCTTTTCACTCAGTCGATAAGACTACCCCTGCAATAATATGACTAATTAATGACTTATTATTTTTTCAAGCCGTTCGCATCACAATCCAGCAACAAAACTGTGCGCTTTTTTTAAAAAAACCCTCTTGCACAACGTAATTTATAGGAGGATAGTAAGAATATGTTTAAAAAACATTCAGCTCGCAGGCCGGTACAAAAAGGAAATTTAGTTTATAAACCAACAACTCAGTGAAGCAATTTGATCAGTTAGGTCTAGTCTTAAAAGATGAGGGATGTGAAAGTTATTTGTTTTCGTCCTTTCTAATTGATTGAAGAACGATTCAGGGGGCATACCATGAGTATTTTTGACCACTATCGTCAACGCTATGAAGAAGCCAAGGATGAAGAGCTTTCGTTGCAAGAATTCCTTGAAATCTGTCGTAATGACCGCAGTGCATATGTTAATGCAGCAGAACGCTTGCTAATGGCAATCGGCGAACCCGAAATGATTGATACCGCTCAAGATCCGCGCTTGAGCCGCCTTTTCTCCAACCGCGTCATTTCCCGCTACAAGACATTTGAAGACTTCTACGGCATGGAAGATGCCATCGAACAGATTGTCTCGTACCTTAAGCATGCCGCTCAAGGCCTGGAAGAACGCAAACAGATCCTCTATCTATTGGGCCCTGTTGGTGGTGGTAAATCATCACTAGCAGAAAAACTGAAAAGCCTGATGCAAAAAGTTCCAGTGTATGTACTGACAGCCAACGGGGAGCGTAGCCCTGTTAACGATCATCCTTTCTGCCTATTCGATAAAAATGAAGATGGAGACATTCTCAATAAAGAATACGGCATCCCTGAGCGCTATCTAAATAACATCATGTCACCATGGGCGGCCAAACGCCTGCACGAATTCGGTGGTGACATCACCAAATTTAAAGTCGTCAAAGTTCGCCCATCAATCCTTGACCAGGTCGGTATTGCCAAAACGGAACCCGGCGATGAAAACAACCAAGATATTTCGTCTCTGGTCGGTAAAGTAGACATCCGTCAGCTTGAACACTTCGCTCAAGATGACCCGGATGCTTACAGTTACTCTGGCGCACTCTGTAAGGCCAACCAGGGCCTGATGGAGTTTGTAGAGATGTTCAAAGCACCACTTAAAGTGTTGCATCCACTACTGACAGCGACCCAGGAAGGCAACTATAACGGGACCGAAGGGCTTTCAGCACTGCCATTTGACGGGATCATTCTGGCTCACTCAAACGAGTCTGAATGGCAGACCTTCCGTAACAATAAAAACAACGAGGCCTTCCTTGACCGTGTTTATATTGTCAAAGTGCCTTATTGTCTGCGTGTGTCGGAAGAAATCCGGATTTACGAAAAACTGCTTCAGAACAGTGAACTATCGGCTGCACCTTGTTCGCCAAGTACACTGGAAATCCTTGCTCGCTTTACCGTGTTATCACGCTTGAAAGAGCCTGAAAACTCTAGCCTTTACTCTAAGATGCGGGTTTATGACGGTGAAACACTGAAAGACACTGACCCTAAAGCCAAGTCCTACCAAGAATACCGCGATTATGCCGGTGTCGATGAAGGGATGGCAGGTCTGTCGACACGTTTCGCGTTCAAGATCCTATCGCGCGTCTTTAACTTCGACCACTCAGAGGTCGCAGCGAACCCGGTTCACCTGTTCTATGTACTAGAGCAGCAAATCGAGCGTGAGCAGTTCCCGCAAGAGTTGGCGGAAAAATACCTTGAGCACCTGAAAGGGTATCTGACTCCGAAGTATGTTGAGTTCATCGGCAAAGAAATTCAGACCGCTTACCTTGAGTCATACTCTGAGTATGGCCAGAACATCTTTGACCGTTACGTAAGCTATGCCGACTTCTGGATTCAGGATCAGGAGTACCGGGATCCTGAAACCGGACAGCTATTCGACCGCTCAGCGCTGAACAACGAGCTTGAGAAGATCGAGAAACCTGCTGGCATCAGTAATCCGAAAGACTTCCGTAATGAGATCGTCAACTTCGTACTACGTGCCCGTGCAAGCAATGCAGGCAAGAACCCTAACTGGACCAGCTATGAGAAGCTACGCACCGTGATCGAGAAGAAAATGTTCTCGAATACCGAAGAGTTGCTACCAGTCATCTCGTTTAACGCCAAAACATCCACCGACGAGCAGAAGAAACACGATGACTTCGTTGCTCGTATGATGGAAAAAGGCTACACCCGTAAGCAAGTGCGCCTGTTATCTGAGTGGTATCTGCGCGTACGTAAGTCTTCGTAAGCTAGCCATGGAATTATGGGATGAATAAGGGGGGAGCTTATGGGGCATTTTATAGACCGGAGGCTCAACGGTAAAAATAAAAGCACGGTAAATCGTCAGCGTTTTCTGCGCCGTCATAAACAGCAAATCAAGGAATCGATTGCTGATGCGGTAAACAAGCGCTCGATTACCGATGTGGAAAGCGGTGAGGATATTACCATTCCTTCCCGCGATATCCGCGAGCCGAGCTTTCACCAAGGCCGAGGTGGACAACGTGAAGTTGTCCACCCGGGTAACGACCAGTTCAGCCCCGGAGATCGCATTGAACGCCCCCAAGGAGGGGCGGGACAAGGCGGTGCCGGAGAGGGACAGGCCAGCCCTGATGGTGAAGGTCAGGATGAATTTGTTTTCCAGATATCTAAAGATGAATATCTCGATCTACTGTTTGAAGATCTGGAACTACCAAACCTTGAGAAAAACCAACTCAATAAAATTGTCGAGTGGAAAACATTCCGCTCCGGCTTTAAATCGACGGGTGTGCCGGCCAATATTGCCATTGTAAAATCATTGCAGAACTCACTGGCCCGCCGCACGGCGATGACTGCAGCCAAACGCCGTCAGCTAAGGGAGCTGGAACAAGCGCTTGACCATTTAATGAACACTGAACCAGCCCAACCTCTTGAAGAAGAAAGAGTGAAGCAGGAAATTCAGGCTCTGCGGGAAAAAATCAACCGCGTGCCTTTCATTGATACTTTTGATTTACGTTACAAAAACTACGAGCGTCGACCTCAGCCAACAAGCCAGGCTGTTATGTTCTGCTTAATGGATGTGTCCGGTTCAATGGACCAGGCTACCAAAGATATGGCCAAACGCTTTTACATTTTGCTGTATCTGTTCCTCAACCGAACCTATAAAAATGTCGATGTGGTGTTTATTCGCCATCATACCCAAGCCAAGGAAGTCGACGAACATGAGTTCTTCTATTCACAGGAAACAGGGGGAACCATCGTTTCCAGTGCACTACGGATGATGGACGACATCATTAAGAAGCGCTATTCACCGGCTGAGTGGAATATCTATGCCGCACAGGCTTCAGACGGCGATAACTGGGCTGATGACTCACCGGGTTGTCGGGAGCTGCTTGATAAGCATATCCTGCCAGTTAGTCGCTATTACTCTTATATTGAAATTACCCGCCGGGCACACCAGACACTATGGCGGGAATATGAAGCACTGCAGGCAAGCCACAGCAATTTTGCGATGCAAAACATAAGGAGTGTGGAAGACATCTTCCCGGTTTTCCGGGAGCTATTTAAAAAGCAAGTCAGCTAGATGTCATCAAGCGCTATAGGGGGAGTGTGTTATGGTAACAACCACTAAGTCAAAAACACTCAGTGATGGTCCAGACTGGACGTTTGACCTGCTGGAGCAATATCACAAGGAAATTAAGCGTGTCGCCGATCATTACCGGCTTGATGCCTATCCTAACCAGATTGAGATCATCACTGCCGAACAAATGATGGATGCCTACTCCAGTATCGGCATGCCCATCAATTACCATCACTGGTCATTCGGAAAACGCTTTATCGAAACGGAGCGTGGCTATAAGCATGGCCAAATGGGGTTAGCCTACGAGATTGTGATTAACTCCGATCCCTGTATCGCTTACCTGATGGAAGAAAATACGATTACCATGCAGGCATTGGTAATGGCCCATGCCTGCTATGGACATAATTCATTTTTCAAGGGCAACTACCTATTTAAAACCTGGACGGATGCCAGTTCAATCATCGACTACCTGTTGTTTGCCCGAAAGTATATTACCGAATGTGAAGAAAAATACGGCGTTGATGACGTCGAAAGATTACTTGATTCTTGTCATGCGCTAATGAACTTCGGCGTTGATCGCTACAAACGCCCACAAAAAATATCTCTAATTGAGGAAAAGGCCAGACAGAAAGCACGTGAAGACTATCTGCAGACCCAGGTAAATGCTCTCTGGCGAACCATTCCGATGCAGGAAGAGAAGGAGCTAAAGACAGAAGAAGCCCGCTATCCGCACGAACCTCAGGAAAATATCCTGTACTTCATTGAAAAGCATGCGCCACTGCTAGAGCCTTGGCAGCGCGAGATAGTAAGAATTGTGCGAAAAATCAGCCAGTATTTCTATCCGCAGAAACAGACGCAGGTCATGAACGAGGGCTGGGCAACCTTTTGGCACTATACGATCCTTAATCACCTGTATGACGAAGGCTTAGTCACGGATCGGTTTATTATTGAGTTCCTCCACAGCCATACCAATGTGGTGGCTCAACCGGAATACAACAGCCCCTACTACAGCGGAATTAATCCGTACGCTCTGGGCTTTGCCATGTTCCAGGACATCCGCCGAATTTGTGAGAACCCAACAGAAGAAGATAAATACTGGTTCCCTGACATTGCAGGATCTGACTGGTTGGAAACCGTGCATTTCGCGATGGAAAACTTCAAAGATGAAAGTTTCATAAGCCAGTATCTGTCTCCGAAAGTGATGCGCGACTTTAAATTCTTTGCGGTTGATGACGATGACCGTCACAACTATGTCGAGGTTAGCGCAATTCACAATGAGGAAGGCTACCGGGCAATTCGAGAAAAGCTCTCGTCGCAATATAACCTCAGTAACAATGAACCGAATATCCAAGTTTGGAATGTCGCGCTGAAAGGTGATCGTTCACTTACCCTGAGGTATGTACCACACAATCGAATACCCCTTGCCGATAGTCATTCGGAAGTGCTGAAACATATGTACCGCCTATGGGGATTCGATGTCACTCTGGAAGAAGAACAACCAGACGGCAGAACCCAAATCCTCGGTACCTGCCCTATCCGTAATCAGTACAATTCAGAGATATAAATCCTAATTCACAACGTAAGAACAAAAGCGAGAGGTGCAAGCCTCTCGCTTTTTATTTCGGGCCTTGGGCCTGTTCTTCCAATGACCAGTATTCCCAATAAACAAAAAAGGAGATGCCTCTGCATCTCCTTTCTTAAATTATCATTTCACGAGTCACATTACGTAACTCTTAAGCTTACTGCTCTTCTTCGTACAGGTAGCGAGCAATTTCAATTCGGTTGCTATACCAAATTGCACCACTTTCGCGGCCATACTTCTTGATACGATCGGCAACCAACTCAGGTTGATGATTGTCGCAGTAAGACTTGATATCGCGATAGAAGCCAAGGGCAAGCTCGCACGCTTCTTTAGACATGAAATAGTAACCGCCTACGCGAGTATAAATCTTACGCAAACCGTTAATCGTCAACACATACAAGGTATTGCCAGATTTCGCTGCCATACCCTGGAACATACGGTAATCATAGTAGTTAAACGCACGAGCTCGACAAATCTCTTCGCATAGCTCAGGCTGGTCTTTACCGTACTTATCAACGATCTTCTTCACTTCCTGCATCAGTTCAGCTTTTTCTTCACTCGCTTCAACGAAGTCTGCAAAGCTGTCCGCCTTAAGAAGTTTTTCACAAGAATCAATCACGTTATCCAGCAATTGACTCGATTCCTCGTGATTACCTTTAACAGCGTAGCGCATATAAACGCTGCTAATATCAGTACGAGCAGACAGCAAATCCTCAAGTACTCCCTGAACATCCTGTCCATCAAGAGTGATCAAGGTATCGAGAATGCTTAGTCCCGAGGTATCCATATAGTTATTCACACGCGTTGGTTTACCGTGCTGGATAGTCAACCAGCCATCACGGGCCAAACGCTGCAGAACCTCTCGTAACGTAGTCCGTGTCACACCAATTAATTCGGATAACTCTCGCTCTGCAGGAAGAATAGAGCCTTGGGGAAAGTGATTATTCCAGATACTCTCAATAATATATTTCTCAGCAAATGTTGCTGGGCTATCAGCCTTTATTACCATCTGATTATTTTTCCAGTTGCTTCTTGCTCATATTTTATTAACTCATCATACCACTACTTATGCATTAGGAGAAACTATGCTATTCATCTAAAACTGATGTTTCCTTTTGCAGTTTGAAATTTGACTACGCTCAACATTTTCAGAGAATTGTAAGAATATATTTCAGAGCGTGGTAATCTAGCTCGCCAAATGTACGGTTTAGGGGTTTAGGTTCAGTTAATGAATTATCCCTTCATATCTCAGCTTGACTGATCTAGATCACACGGTACAGTTAGCACGATCAAACACTGGGAGCTAAAAGGATGCTGCTGCCTGCTTTAAGTTAAAAACCATCAGGGAAATGATTTTTAGCTTAGAGGGTCTCATAAGAACACTTAACCTCAATCAATAGATGGTTACCCTGCTCTAGGACTACAAAGGCAAGATAGCGCCAGCTCATCGAATAATCTGCGTATTTAAAGAGACCCAAGAACATGGCTATTTCGCTAGGGAACGCCTTTATAAAGAACTTTTTAGGCAAGGCTCCTGACTGGTACAAATTGGCAATCATTGCCTTTCTTGTCATCAACCCATTCGTATTTTTTCTCGTTGACCCATTTGTTGCAGGCTGGTTGCTGGTAGTTGAGTTTATCTTCACCCTCGCTATGGCCCTGAAATGCTATCCGCTACAGCCAGGTGGCCTATTGGCTATTGAAGCCGTTGCGATTGGAATGACCAGCCCCGAGCAGGTCAAACACGAACTGGTTGCCAACATTGAAGTTATCTTGCTGTTGATCTTCATGGTTGCCGGCATCTACTTCATGAAGCAGTTGCTGTTATTCATCTTCACCAAGATACTGATCGGCATCCGCTCAAAAACCCTGCTATCGCTTTCTTTCGTAGTGATGGCGGCATTTTTATCGGCATTCCTTGATGCACTGACCGTCATCGCGGTTGTGATCAGTGTGACGATTGGCTTCTACAGCATCTACCATAAAGTCGCATCAGGCCGAGAGCCCCATGCTTCCCACGACCATACAACCGATTTACATATTCGGGAAATAAGCCGTAATGACCTTGAAAACTACCGTGCGTTCCTTCGCAGCCTGCTAATGCATGCCGGTATCGGTACTGCGCTAGGTGGGGTCATGACCATGGTAGGTGAACCCCAGAACCTGATCATTGCCGATCAGGCTGGCTGGCTATTTGGCGAGTTCATCATTCGTATGGCACCTGTTACCATTCCGGTCTTCCTGTGCGGTATCCTGACCTGTGTGCTGGTGGAGAAATTCCAAATTTGCGGCTATGGTACCCGCCTGCCGGAAAACGTACGCAAAATCCTAGTCGATTTCGACGAGGAAGAGCGTAAAAGCCGTACCAATATTGACTATGCCAAGCTGGCTATTCAAGCGATCATTGCCGTCTGGCTAATTATCGGCCTGGCGCTTCACCTTGCAGCCGTTGGCCTTATCGGTCTAACTGTCATTATCTTCGCCACCTCTTTCACCGGTGTAACCGAAGAGCACGCTTTAGGTAAAGCATTTGAAGAAGCACTACCATTCACCGCGTTACTTGCCGTGTTCTTCTCAATTGTTGCGGTCATTATCGACCAGCAACTGTTTGCGCCAATTATCAATATGGTGCTGAGCCTGGAAGGCAGCGCGCAAATGACGATGTTCTATATTGCCAACGGCTTGCTGTCGATGGTTTCTGATAACGTCTTTGTCGGTACGGTCTATATCAACGAAGTGAAAACAGCGCTAATTAACGGCGTGATCACTCGTGACCAGTTCGACATGCTGGCTGTCGCGATTAACACCGGTACCAACCTACCGTCGGTAGCAACACCGAATGGTCAGGCTGCGTTCCTATTCGCCTTGACGTCGGCACTGGCGCCGTTGATTCGCCTATCATACGGCCGCATGGTATATATGGCACTGCCTTATACCATCGTACTGTCTATCGTCGGCCTGGCCGGCATCGAGTTTATGCTGGTACCGATGACAGATTGGTTCTATGACATGGGGTGGCTTGCACACCATACTGCGGAAGCTGTATCACATATCGCACCAGCCGCTGGACATTAATTGAATCTTTCGTAAAGATAACGGTCAGAAATGATAACTTCAAAGCCCTGATTAATCGGGGCTTTGTTTTAATAGCAAACAGAACAAACATCTGATTGGCACAGATAATAGTTTCGCTTGGTATAACTTTAGACGAGATCATTCAATGCAATTTCTGAATTCATTTTCCAAAAGCCGACTATCGTGGCTATTACTGCTGCTTTCCATCATCTTTTTTGAAGCCTGCGCCCTCTTCTTTCAGCATGTCATGAAATTAGACCCATGTGTGATGTGCATCTATGAGCGTGTAGCAATGATGGGAGTTGGTTTCGCGGCCCTACTTGGGATGATTGCCCCGCAGAATGCGATTATCCGCTGGGCTGGCCTCGCCGCATGGGGATACAGCGCTTACCGCGGCCTGGAGTTAGCCAAAGAACATGTCGGCTATCAGTTTAATCCGTCGCCATTTGCGACCTGCGATTTGTTCGTTACCTTCCCTGACTGGGCTCCGCTCAACAAGTGGGTTCCATGGATGTTTGAAGCAACGGGTGATTGCAGCAAGGTGGTATGGTCTTTCCTTGGTCAGTCTATGCCACAGTGGTTGGTTGTTATTTTCACAGCAAACTTAGTTGTCTTAGCCGTGATTGTTGTCGCGCAGATCCTGGGTGGAAAGAAGTAGCGCCCCTAGACAACAGCGTAAAAATAGAAAAGCGAGAGTCAATGGCTCTCGCTTTTTCTTTAGCCCTCGGTCCTGCAGGCAGACTCTCTAAGCCATCAAGGCCTTTCAAGAAACTCTAAAACTTTCAACTATATTTCAAGCTTTCGCTCTTCCTAGGACCTAGGCCCCGCTTTTCCAGGAACTTGGATATAGGAACTCGTCCCTCCCAGCGCATCCACAATCGGATAATCCGCAGGGCATAGCTGATAAGTTGCCATCTCGGCATGATCGATCCACACCGCATCCTGATGGCTATGAAGCTCTAACTCGCCGGCTCGCCAATGGCTCAAGTACCCTTTTAGGTGAATAACCTTATCACCATAGTCAAACACACTGTCCGCCAGCCAAACGCCGGTGTCAGTAGTGATCGCTAACTCTTCCTTAAGCTCTCGTTCCAAAGCTTGCTCAGGTGTCTCACCGGGCTCGACCTTGCCACCCGGAAACTCCCACAAACCACCCTGGCTTGCATGGTCGAAACGCTGAGTCAGTAGATACTTACCGGCTTTTTCGATAACACCGGCCACCACTAGGATCACCGGCTTGTGAGCTGATTGTTGTTCAGATAGAGGATTTCCACCAGCCATCAGTTACCACAGCACTGCTTGAACTTCTTGCCGCTACCACACGGACAGGCATCATTTCGTCCCGTTTCTTTATACGGGTTAACCGCCTGTGCACCAGCCCCTTGCTGTAGTTCATCCGCCGCCATAACGACTTCAGTCAGCATCAGAGGCAACTGGACGTATAACACTTCTGGCTGAGGCATCCCGGTTACACCGGCTTCTTCCATCTGAGCCAGTGTCGCTTTCTCATCAAGTAACAACATGCAAGTTGTCAGCAACGCCGACAACATACGCATCGTACCGTCTGACATTGCCTGATCTGCCCAGTTTGGTTCAATAAATGGCCAAACCGCCAGGAAGCCTTCGGCAAACTCACTCATCGCATCGGTAATACCCGATTCTTCTTGCCAAGTTAGTACAGCAGGCAATTCATACTCACCAGCCTTGATATAGCGGTACTGCATTTCGAAGTGATTCAGAATAGCGGTCTTGTGTGCTTCACAAATCGCTTCTTGTTCATCTTCGGCGACGCCTCCGGTTACCAGAACAGACATCCAGGACTCAGGTTCCAGCGGTTTTGGATTTGCATTTGCCGCAAGCAAAGCGCCTTCAATAAAGGTCGCAGGCATGCCTTCCCAATCTGCAGGTAGTGTCATTAATTCTGTCATCGTGTTTTCCGGTTTTCTCGAGCGTTACTGAATGAGGCGCGAATTATATACCCAAACGACACCGAGTTGTTAGCTCCCTCGCTCTCCCGCCGATTCCATCGCCCATAACCAGAGAGAAAGATGAAGGCTTTAATCTCTCTACACCGTGATTAAAGCGCCCTCTCTGAAGACCAAAGTGCGTACTCACTCAGCATATTCCAATAATTATTGTTGAATTTTACTGCCGATAAGCGCAAAAATAATGAAATTAACGACATATTCTGGGATGAAAATAATGCCTCAAGGGAAAGCGTACGCCATAATTGCAGGAGCGAGTGGCCTAGTCGGGGATGAATTGCTCCACCAATTACTTGCCCACCCGCATTACCAGACCATTTATTCACTTTCCCGCAGTGAGTTACCTTTTCACAGTAAGAAACTGGTACAGATTATCCACCCAGAACTTCGAGTCACTGCTTGGGGCGAATCCGATCCGACCCCACAAGTGGGCTTTATCTGTTTAGGTACCACCAAGAAGCAAGCTGGCAGTAACGAAGCGCTAGAAGCCATCGACTTCCAATTGGTAAAAGAAGTCGCAGCTACAATGCACTTGCTCGGGGTCAGGCATATCGTGGTGATATCGAGCCTGTTTGCCTGCCCATGGTCACCTTCCCATTATTTACGCTGCAAAGGTAAAATGGAAAAAGCCATCAGGGCGATGGGGTTTGATCATTGTATTTTTGTCCGGCCAGGCCCGCTTAAAGGAGAGCGAGCCCAGCCGCGTAAAGACGAACTGCTAGTTCAGGGCGTGTTTACCCTATTCCGCCCGCTCGTTATCGGTCCACTGGCTCACCTCAACCCTATTCCAGCCGAACGTGTTGCCCGGTCAATGCTGGAACTCTCATTACTGGCTGAAAGCAATCATACAGAACCGGTAACCGTGGTTTCTGGCAAAGCTTTACAGGCCGATCCCCATATCCGCTAGAGGATTATACCAAACTGAATAATTATCTGATCCAATCAGAGCACGACCAGCCGTTTGAGAGCAAGCCAAATTGATAAAGATATAGTGGTTCTACATCAAAGCAATTTGGGGCAGATATCGAGCGGCTGGCATGCTCCCAAAGGGCGAGTTGCAAAGGCTCAGCTACCGTGTTACTTGATTTTGATGGATATGAATACACCTACAATCAAGCGCCTTGTATCTGAGCCTTTTCAATCTCGCTGATAGACCAGATAATTATTCAGTTTGGTATTAGATGACAATCTCGCCATTCCGCACTAAAATCTCGCCCCTTACATAGACAATAGTGCAGTGCGAGAAAGCTGATGCCAAAAGCGATGCGAGTAATATTAGGCCCGATGGAAGGTGTCCTCGATCATCTGATGCGAGAAATGCTTACCGAAATCAATGATTATGATCTTTGCGTCACCGAGTTCGTGCGCGTCATCGATCAGCTATTGCCTAGTAGCGTCTTCTATCGCCTATGCCCGGAACTACGCCAAGGGGGCAAAACAGCCTCAGGTACACCGGTACGGGTTCAGCTATTGGGACAGGACCCAAACTGGCTTGCTGAAAATGCCTACCGCGCCGTTCACCTGGGATCGGCAGGCGTTGATATCAACTTTGGCTGCCCGGCAAAAGCAGTTAACAAAAGCCGAGGTGGCGCTGTTCTGCTCCAGGAGCCGGAGTTGATGTACCGAATTGTCAAAGCCGTACGCGAAGCAACGGATCCGAGAAAGCCGGTCACAGCCAAAGTTCGTCTAGGTTGGGATGATCCAGAGCGCTGCTTTGAAATTGCCGATGCCGTCGTCCAGGCTGGCGGTGATGAAATCGCGATCCATGCCCGTACCAAAGTCGATGGCTACAAGGCAGAAACCATCAAGTGGGACTATATCCGCCAGATCAAGGAAAAAACATCAATCCCTATCATTGCCAATGGCGAGGTTTGGAACTACCAGGATGGCCAAGATTGCCTTAATACAACGCAGGTCGATGCCTTGATGGTTTGCCGCGGCGCACTGAATCTGCCTAACCTGTGCAATGTTGTTAAACGTAACGAGGCGCACATGAACTGGGAGGAGGTATTAGCGTTACTACTGCGCTACTCCCAGTATGAAATCAAAGGGGACAAAGGCCTGTACTATCCAAACCGGGTCAAACAGTGGTTTGCCTACCTGCGTCATGAATACCCGGAAGCCAAAGAGCTATTTGCTGATATTCGCCGCCTCAATAAAGCAGCGCCAATTGTTGAGGTGCTGCAAACGGCCCACCGACACAGAGCTGCTTAATAGTTCATTACCCAAATAGCCAAAACCCCAGCATCGGCTGGGGCTTTGTTTATCTGTCCATACAATAACAGCTGTATTATCGATTGGGATGATTCAGGATGTGATCTTCCCAGTCAATCACGTCGATCTCGTAAACGATTTTATCCCGTACGGATTCATCTGCTTTATGCATCGCCTCTTTCGAGCCCGTCAGCAGTGGGTGCCACTCCGGTAGATCTTTGCCTTCAGCTACCAAACGATAGGCACACGTTTCAGGCAACCAGACAAACTCATCAATACGGTCACGTGTTAGCTTCAGGCATTCTTCGCCTGATTCAAACCTGTTAGGGTAGTCTTTACACGAACAGGTTGTATTATCCAGCAGGCTACAGGCAACATTGGTGTAGTAGATCTCATCGGTGTCATCGTCGATCAATTTATGCAGGCAGCACTTTCCGCAGCCATCACAGAGTGACTCCCACTCTTGATCTGTCATTGCCTTTAAGTCTTTTTCTTGCCAAAAACGTACCATATACCCAGCCTTATCTGTGACACTATCTTAACCCTTATGGCTAAGAAGGCGGTTTTATAGCCGCCTCGCAGGTAAAGTGCAAGCATTTCATCTGGATCTCGCATCAGAAAGCACTGTAATAATAGTCATTACTATTTACAGCCTATTTGGGTAATTAATTTTGATCCAATGACCGTTGAATGGTAACTTTCGCACCCGTTTTCGCGTGATGAATAAAGTATAGGTAAGTTATGGAGTGTCGATTAGGCTGTGGGGCTTGCTGCATTGCACCAAGTATCTCTTCTTCAATTCCGGGAATGTCGAAGGGTAAGCCGGCAGGGGTTCGTTGTATTCAGCTTAACGACGACAACCTATGCAAATTATTTGGTAAACCCGAGCGTCCAGCCGTCTGCCTTCAGTTTAAAGCTTGCCCAGATCTGTGCGGCACAACCTCCAAGCAGGCAATCGATAATATTACTGAATTAGAAAGCATGACCTAAGCAGCCATGCTTTCCGATGAAATTAAGTTAAACGGCTACTTTACCCGTCAGGATACGTAACACTGACTTGGCATGCTCGACCGCCTGGTGACCAGAGTAAGTCAGGTAACCTCCATCTTCACTTGTTACCAACCCCTTTGCGTACAAACGTTTTGCCGCTTCCACCAGCTCAGGCGCAGCATCGCTTCGTACCTTAATTCCTTCCATATCGCTGTGCATTGGAAATTTAACCAGCAAGTTCATTTCATTAACTAGTTCAGCTGTATATGGCATAGTCACCTCTTTATTTCTTTGGCCTGCCTTAATACTAGCGGCTGGATACAATAAAAGTAGGTGATGAGATCATATCCGTTGCAATCACTTGATGGAAAAAGAGACGTGCTTCAAAAAAATGCATATTAGCAGATACTAAAAAGCCGCTCCTAAGAGCGGCTAAATTTAATTTTTTGCTTATTGTTCAAATATTAAGCTTGAATACCAACAATCAGCCAAGGCGCATTTGGAGCACGTAGGTCACGTTCCAGATGCCAAATATCAGTAATATCTTCTTCAACACCTTCATTACGATCTTTATAACGGCCCGAGAACTTAATACTTAGTTGCGCAGTACTCGCATCATAGTCCGCACGCACCAGTTCGGCGTCAACATACATCACTTCGGTATGCTGCTCACCGTCAAGTTTTGCACGCTCTGCCGCCAGATCTGCCATCAGAGCAGGACTCACGTATTCACGAATCTTCTCCAGCTCATTATGATTCCACGCGCCTTGAATAACACGATAGTGATCACGTGCACCGTTTAGGAAAGCGTTCATGTTAAAGCCAGGAGGCAGATTAAATGGTACATCGCTATCAGTAGATGCATAGCCTTGCTGCGCAGATGCTGTGTTCATTTCAGGCGCTGCCTGGCGATACTGTTGCTGTGACTGATGTGGTGAGTTACCGGCATAGGCATCTCGGTGACCCATCGGGGTACCTTTCGCACCGCGCATCGTCTTGAACAGCTTGAAGATCACAAATGCAATCAGGCCGAAGATCAGAATATCCATAAACTGGATACCCTCAAATGCCCCGCCAAAGAAAGCCGCTAGCAGGCCGCCCGCCAGTAGACCACCCAGTAAGCCGCCCATTAATCCTTTCTTGCTCGACTTGCCGGCCTGATTTGCCGTAGGATTTTGTTGTTTTAGAGTATCAGTCTGTTTTGGCTGTTGTTTTACCGGTGCCGTTTTAAAGCTTTTACCAAACGACTTACCACCGCCAAATTTCTTTGCTTCGGCGTGCGGAGTCATAAAAGACACCGTCAAGATCAAAGCAAATATCGTGAAGAAGCGTTTCATTAATGTGAATACCTTTGCCAAATATATGCTTCAGCATCCTAACTGCCTACGACTGAATGTCAACTAAACAGCAAGAGCAAATTGTTACTAATATTTAGCAACTCTATCTCAGGTGTCGAGTTATCGTTCATAGAATTATTATTCCGCACAGCAATAAATGCCTTAAGCCATTATTATCTATTTGGTATTACTGCACTAATTAGTAAAATGAGTGTCAAAATAAATCCCAAAGTGAACAACAGGAAACATTATGCAAGATACGCACAGCAAACTAATTGGTTATTTACTGTGGATTTTTGGCTTTACCGGCGCCCACCGCTTTTACTATGGCAAGCCAGTTACCGGTACCATCTGGTTTTTAACCTTAGGGCTTTGCGGCATTGGCTGGTTAATTGATTTATTCCTGATCCCGTCGATGGATCGCGAGGCCGATATTCGTTTCCAAAGTGGCGACACTGACTATACGGTAGCCTGGTTATTACTGACTTTCCTTGGTGTCTTTGGTGTTCACCGCATGTACATGGGAAAGTGGCTGACCGGTATTCTCTACCTCTGTACGTTTGGCTTTTTCCTCATCGGTATCTTGGTCGATTTCTGGACGTTAAATGATCAGGTATCAATACGTAATGCAGAAAACCGCAGAGGATAAGTCCGGTCAAGGCATGGATTTTATGCAGTATTTTGACTTAAATCTCGCTGAAAATGTATTAAGAATGTATGATTTAAGTCACAACAAACTCACTAACAGCAGGCATACCCTTCTTTCTGCTTGACCATTTAGAGGCAGAACAACTAAAATATCGAACATCGTTCTATAATATTCTGACTAGATGGATACCGTCAGAGCACTATGCTTACTTTGCAACCACCTCTCGGTGGATATCCATATTACAATTAGCTAAGTAAGACTATCTTCGATTAAGAGTAAAATTCGATGGCAAGACGAAATGACCATACTCGTGAAGAGTTGGTAAGTATGACACTGGAGCAGGTCAAAAACTTTCTCGATGAACACCCACACCATGAGCTGAGCTTACGCAAAGTCGCGGCTATGATTGGCTATGTCCCAAGCACGCTGGTAAATGTATTCGGTAACTATAACTTACTTTTGTTACACGCCGTAGCCCAGACTTTGGATGAGCTATTTGCTGAGGCAGAAGCACAAATGCAAGATGTATCTTCTCCGGAAGATGCGCTTCGCAAGCTTGCATACTGCTACTTGGATTTTGCATCCCAGCACCCACACCGCTGGCAACTAATTTTCCAACACACAATGCAGGGTGAAGAGCTCCCTGAGTGGCAATCAGAGCGTATCGACAGCATGACAGGTATGCTGGAAACCCTGATCCGCCAAATCACACCGCAGAAATCGGATGAAGAGATCCTGGAAGCAAGCCGTGTATTGTGGGCAGGTGTACATGGGATCACGCTGCTAACTGTGGATGACAAGCTATTCACCTCGACACCGGTTGATGGCAAGGCACTGATCGATAACCTTATCAATACTTATCTCAACGCTTGGCGTGCTTAAGCGGAGAGAATAATGACAGCCAAGCCCCAATCCCGTCTGTTAACTAAACAGCGTTTTTTACCCTATTTTCTTACCCAGGCTTTTGGGGCTTTTAATGACAATGTGTATAAGAATGTACTGCTCATTCTTATCGCATTTGCCGCCCCCGGAACCTTACCCGTTGACTCAGATCTGATCATTAACCTTGCTGCTGGCCTCTTCATTTTACCTTTTTTCCTGTTTTCAGCCTCAGCTGGTGTACTGGCAGACAAATATGACAAAGCACTGATCATGCGAGTGGTCAAAATGGCTGAGATCATCATTATGTCGTTAGCTGCTGTGGCCTTTGTCACGGAAAGCTATTTGGCACTGCTTGTCCTGTTGTTCCTAATGGGGACTCAATCTGCTTTCTTTGGCCCGGCCAAGTACGCCTTGCTGCCGCAGCATCTGAAAAAAGAGGAGCTCGTATCAGGCAATGCCTTAGTTGAAACCGGTACCTTTCTTGCCATTTTACTGGGAACCTTACTGGCTGGCGTAATAGCCAACCAGTCGAATGCAACAGTCATTGCCGCCGTCAGTGTCGTTTGTTTTGCAATGATCGGCTATTTAAGTTCACGCTGGATCCCGGAAGCAAAACCAAGCAATCCCAATATTGCGTTTAAATGGCGGCCGGTACGACAGACCCGGCATACCCTGTCGATTGCACGACGTGACAGAACAGTTTTTCAATGTGTGTTAGGGATCAGCTGGTTCTGGTTCCTCGGTGCCTGTTACCTCACTCAGTTTCCTAACTTTGCCAAGTTACACCTCGGTGGCGATGCGGCAGCTGTTTCTTTCTTGCTGACGCTGTTTTCTATTGGTATTGCAATTGGCTCACTGCTGTGCGACCGCTTGTCCGGCCACCGTATAGAGCCAGGAATTGTGCCCTTGGGCAGTTTGGGGATCACCGTGTTCGGGGCTGATCTCATGTTCGCCACACCGGATATTATTCCGGCAACCCAATCAATCATTGGATTTGTCTCACACCCTGAGCTATTTCGGGTCTTCGTATCACTGACGATGCTAGGTGTATCGGGAGGGATCTTTATCGTCCCTCTCTATGCCATGATGCAGCATCGAGCCAAAGAAGAAGAGCGGGCTCAGATTATTGCTGCGAACAATATTTGGAATGCTATTTTCATGGTAGCCAGCGCTGTTACGGCAATTATCTTTCTGGCCGTGTTAGAGCTATCGATTCCACAGTTCTTCCTGTTCCTCTCGCTGCTTAATTTTGTTGTTGTACTGTATATCTACATCCAGGTACCCGATTTTTTCTGGCGATTTGTTGTCTGGTTGGTCAGCCATACCATGTATCGGGTTCGCCATAAGGACTTGACCAATATTCCGACCTCAGGCGGCGCATTGATTGTCTGCAATCATGTCAGCTATATGGATGCTCTGCTGCTGGCCGGTGCATGTCCGCGCCCTATTCGCTTTCTGATGGACAGGGATATCTATAATATCCCCTTTATCAAATCCTTCTGCAAAGCCTGCAAAGTGATCCCGATTGATGCGACAGACCGAAAATCAATCCTTAAAGCCTTTGTAAAGGTAAACGGCTACCTGGAGCAAGGTGATCTCGTTTGTGTCTTCCCGGAGGGACAGCTCACCCACAACGGTGAAATCGGACCGTTTATGCGCGGCATCGATCTCATCATCAAACGTTCGTCCGTACCGGTGATCCCGGTTGCGTTGCAAGGTTTATGGGGCAGTTACTTCAGCCGTGAAGGTGGTCGCGCCTTACTCAAAATTCCCAAGCGTTTCTGGTCTAAAGTGAATATCGTGGCCGGTAGCCCGATCCATGCCAAAGAAGCCAGTAGCGAGAAACTACGCGAAGAAGTGATGGCATTGCGGGGAGAAAACCGGTAAGAGCGGAGGGCTAGAACCTAGATCCTGGTTCCTGTGAAAAGCAAAAAGCGAGAGACAGTGGCTCTCGCTTTTATATTTATAGGTGTCCCATCCTGGGTCTTGGGTCCTGCAGACAGGTTCACCAAACCTTGCAACAAAATTAAGCTCTTGCTATTCCTAGAACCAGCTCTTCCTAGAACCTAGGGTCAGTTTTTGATGTCCATTCTTTCTCTAAGTATTAGGCTCCAGGATCTCACTCCCTTCTTTTAAGCCACTCCGCCAGTCGCTTTCGTGAAACTTTAATCCCACCAGCAGCTAATGCTTCCGGCAAAACATAGTAGGCAACCGGCCGGCGAAATCCAGTAACCCGTGATTCCATATAGCTGTGGAGCTCCTCACGCAAAACGTTATCGAGTGCTTGCTGGGTTTCCACTATCGCTACCGGGCGCTGACCAAACTCGATATCATCGACAGGCAGAACAAAAGCCTGTTTGACGTCGGAATGGGCTAGCAACACCTTCTCTATCTCTTCAGGCTGGATATTCTCGCCACCTGAGATAAACATGTTATCGGCACGCCCCAGAATATGCAGCTCCTCGTCATGCCAGCAGCCTAAATCTTTGGTTGCAAACCACTCATCCTCAGCCACTGGGAAGATAGTCTTGTTACGGTAGTAACCGATGCACAGTGTTTTACCTCTTACCAGGATCTCACCGTCTTTCAATGTCAGTTCCCGGTTAGGCAATACTGCGCCGACGCCAGCACTGGCATCTGCTCGCTTGGCTGTTACCGTTGACCCCATCTCTGTCATACCATAGCCGCACCAACAGTGAATACCAGCCGCTTCAGCCTGCTTGGTCAGGCTAACGGGGATCACCGCACCACCAAGCAATACCTGCTTCAGTGTCAACGAGGGGGCTTGTGCTTTCTCCCGAGTCTCCAACAGCCGCTGCAGCTGAGTCGGGACCAGTGAGGCATGGGTGACCTTAGCCAGTGCTCCGTCAAGCTGTGCAGCTCCAGCAACGACCAACTTGGCACCGCGATACAGCCAACGCCAGACTATCGCTAACCCCGAGATATGAAATAACGGCAAGGAGAGCAACCAGCTATCTTGCTCATCAAAGTCCATCCACTCCAGTAGTCCAGCAGCACTCGCCAGCTGGCTTTGGGCAGAATGAACCACAGCTTTCGGCTGCCCTGTCGAGCCAGATGTCAAAGTCAGAGTCGCTGGGCGTGTCGGTTGCCAAGTCACCGGCACCAGGCGATTCTGCTCAGAAGGCAGCAGTTGCAACCGGGTGTATTGTTCAAGTGAAAAGGCAGTCTTCGCAGGATACCAAATAAAATCACATTGAAGCTGTTCTAGTTGCTGATCCAGTTCCGACTGGCTGCTACGCGGGTTTAATCCAACATAGCGGGCACCAACACGCAGCGTAGCGAGGATCAGCCACAGAACCTGAATCGAGTTGGTAGAAACCACAGCAATCAGCTGATCACGCTTCACTCCCTGCTCGACTAAGCCCTGAGCATATTCATCAACCCGTAATGCAACTTCCGCCCAGCTAAATGTTTGCTCACCAAAACACAAAGCGGCCGCTGACGGCCGCTCTGTTGCCCAATGTTGCCAGGGCCATGTGGCAAAGTATGACGTTACTTCTGCCATACCACCTCGAGATCAGCCAATGAAGTCACTGGCAGCTCACAATCCGGCCACGGTGTTTCAAGCTGAGCTTTAAACAGCTGCATGGTATCGAGGCCAGGGATCACCGCAGGTGTTTGCCAAGCGGCAAAGCGAGCCAGCTGGTTCAAGCCTAGGCTCGACTCCATGCTAGAACTAATCACGGCAGTCAGCCCAGCCTTGTGTGCTTGCTGAACAAGCTCTGCACAGCGCTGTACCGACCCGATCAGTGATGGCTTGATCACGATAGCAACCACACCAGGTTCTGCCTTTACCTCGAAGCCTTCATCACGCACGGTTTCATCCCACGCGATATTGATACCTGTCTCCTGGGCAAAAGCCAGACTGTCAGCCGGTGTTTTACACGGCTCTTCTAGGAACGCGATCCCTGCCCGGTGTTCAGGCTTCACATACTTGGCAAACTGCTGGGCTTTCAGCGGCGTCCAGTTACGGTTGGCATCAAGACGAAGGCGAATTTCCGGGATCGCCTCGATAAACATGTTGGCCACCATACCGTCACGCACTGCTTCGTACATGCCGACTTTGATCTTGGCAATCTTCTCGCCCGGCATCTTGCTAAGTGCGATGACCAAGTCATCCGGATCACCCGAACATAGCGGTGCAACCTGATAGTTACCTTCTGCCGGTAGTTCTCCCGCCAGCTCAAGCTCGGCCATACTCAAGCCAAAGGCAACGGAAGGAAGGGCAGAAGACAGATCCCATTCATCACCTTGTACCCAAGAATCTAACAACTGTTGAGCTTGCTCACCGGCCTGCTCTGCTGTTTCCTGGCTAAATTCCGGCAAAGGTGCAATTTCACCAAAGCCCACCGCATCACCGCTACGTAATTCAACAATCCAGCCTTCACGAGTGATCAAACGCTGATTACGTAGGATCACGCCTGAGTCCATTGGTAACTGGTACTGATACAATTTTGCGCTACGCATATTCGATGTTCGCCTTAAGAGTTACGTTGGAACGCCCTATTCCAATCTATCTAAAAAATGAGAGACCGCCATGCTGAACTCATGAGGCAGTTCAACATGAACGTTATGTCCCGCTGTCGGAATTACGGTAAGATCTAATCCTGTTTTTTCAGCCAGACATTTGAATTTGTTATCGTTTTCTCCGCATACGTAACAAACGGGAAACGGTAGTTGCTCAACCTTCGACTTCAGTTCAGGTTGCTTGGCCAGCGATGTAGCCAGTAGCATACGTGCTATACCAGAACCAAGGTTATCACTGCGTTTCTGGATCAAACTTTGTCTTTGGTCATGATTTAGTGACGAAAAAACCGGTTGCAGATACCAATCAGCCAAAACCAGCTCTAGCGATTCAGAGTCAAAGCGCTTTGCCCATTCCTCATCATTGGCTAAGCGAGAATCACGCTCTTTGGCAGGCAGTCCAAAATGCCCACCTTCCAATACCAGCCCGACCAGCTTTGCTTGACTTTCAGAGCAGGGAAAACAGGCATGGTACATTGCCAGACGAGCCCCCATAGAATAGCCAACCAACACATAGTGGCGAATATTACGATGGTTTAACGTCTGCACAATTTGCTGGTTAACGTCTTCGAACCCAGAAGGTGTCAGTAGGTTGCTATGACCATGCCCGGGCAAATCAATCGTCAGGCAGAGATAAGACGGTGATAACTCGTTCACCACCTGACGCCAGTCACGCCCGGAGCCCAGCAAGCCATGCAAGAAAACCAAGACCGGTCGTTCATCGCCAGCAGATAGGCGATGACCATAAGTTTCAGAGTAAAGTGGCATTTTTCACCTCGGCAAAAAGAGCTTTCAGCAGCTCACCGCTCTGGCCGGAAGGCGTTTTGACTTCAATCAATGTCGCCCCATTGTGCTGCAGTCCCAGACGACAGGCCTGCTCAGCCTCTGCCAGTGTTTGCGGGCATTGATAATCCAGACCAAACATCGCTGCCGCGTGGCGGAACTCCAAGCCATGAGGCATGCGATAGAGAGATTCTTTCTGCTGTTCCGGAACCGGTAACAAGTCAAAGATCGCCCCGCCATCGTTATTGGTCACCAACACCACCACCGGCTCAGTGATAGTTTTTAGCAAGGCCAAGGAGTTGAGATCATAAAGCAACGAGGTGTCACCCAGCAGGCAAAGTAAAGGAGCCTTGCGGGCTTTTTGTACCCCGGCAGCCGTGGCAATCAGGCCATCAATACCCGATGCACCGCGGTTAGCAAATGTCGCGGTTTGAGGCAGCTTACCGCACATGTCCAACAGGCGGACTATCAGGCTATTGCCCAAAAATAGCTCGCTGCCTTGAGGTAGCCACTGCATCAGGTTCGCCGCCAACGTCATTTCATTAAGACTGTTATCACGTGCCGCCAGCAGCTCGAAATAGGTAGCAGAAGCCTGTTTTAGGCTATCAGCCCAGCCATAATGGTTAAACGCGCTAACCAGCCGAGAAGCTTCATCAGCCCAGCTTTTCACTGTAGCCTGAATACGCAGGCTACGTCGGTGAGAAGGGTCAAGCCGACCAGACAAGGGATCAATTAACCAGTACTGCTGCCAACAATGATCAGCAATAAGCTGTAGTAAACGTTTTGAGACCAGGCGGGCGCCAAACTGCAACACCACCTCAGCCTGTTCAATCTGCTGCTGGCAATGCGGATTCTGGAGCCAGACATCATACCCTGCCCAATCGCTGCTTCCCCCGGCCTGAGGATCCACCAGCAAAGGCCAGCCGAGCTTCATCGCCAGAGCTTGCACTGCAGGTAGCTCACTTGGCTCCATTCGTCCGGCAATAATAATTCCCTTGTGTTCAGTCATTGACTGCCAGGCAGCTGTATCAATAATCACAGGGCCAAAGCCAGCTTGCTGGTGCCGAGTATATGGCAGGCCGTCATTCAGCCAGCTTTCCAGCGGAGTTAGGTAGGAAGAAAAGTCTACATCGCTACCGTAAAGAGGCTCGGGGTAATGACAGTTAAAATGCACGGCCCCGCCTCGTACTGACTGCTGAGACATGGCTGCATCAATTGTCGTGAGCAACCAGTTTGGCGAGATATCTAGCGAGGGTGAAGGCAGATCGTTAAATTCGGTAACATGCTCAGAAAAGATCCCCTGCTGACGGATCGCCTGATTGGCTCCGCATTGAATCAGTTCCACGGGACGATCGGAGGTCAGCAGTACCAGTTTTTCACCGGTCAGGCCGGCTTCGGCGACAGCGGGCAATAAGTTTGCAACAGCAGTACCGGATGTGACCACGACAGCAACAGGCTGTTGTGAAGCTTTGGCAATTCCCAGCGCCAAAAAACCCAACCCGCGCTCATCAAAGTGGGTATGCAGGGTCAGCTTCTCATTTTCATCAGCCGCCAAAGTCAACGGTGTTGACCTCGAACCCGGCGCAATACAAACATGCTTTACACCAAGCCGAGCAAGCTCTTCTAACATTAATCCAGCCCAAAGCTTGTTCAGGGCTGCACGGTATTGCAGCTGTACACAGGTGTCCGGTAGCGCTTTCATCATGCCGTCTTGCGCTCCAGTTCCGGTTCCTCTGAACCCAACAGGCTGCACAGCGTCGAGGTTTTACGATCCAGCTCTTTCCACTCGCTATCGGCAGTTGAGCCCGGCACAATTCCGGCTCCGGCAAAGAGGTGCAGCTCCTCACCCATGATTAACGCACTACGGATAGCCACACAGAACTCACTGCGCTGACGGCTGAGGAAGCCCACCGCACCGCTATACCAGCCACGGGCAAAGGGCTCGTGCTCGGTAATAAAATCCAATGCCTTGTCACGCGGCAGTCCGGCGATAGCCGCCGTCGGCTGCAGGCTATCAAGCAAATCGGCACTGTATACTTGCTCGTTGAGTTGAGCATCAATGCTGCGTTTTAGATGCTGTACCTTACGAAGGCGAACCAGCTCAGGAGTCTGAGCCACATTCATCGACTCACAACGCGGAACCAGACGACTGACAATATCGTCCACCACCAGACGGTTCTCGTAACGGTTTTTGTTATCATCCAGCAACCACTGAGCCAAGCGGTTATCTTCCGACGGATCGTCATCACGGCCAATCGTACCGGCAAGGGCCTCCGTCAGCAGATCCCGCTCATGACGCAGGAACAACCGCTCCGGAGTCGAACCCACAAAGCAATGCTTCGCGTCCAGCGCCATCATGAAGTGAAAGCTGTTCATGTTACTGCTACGGCTGGCTTTAAGCAGCTGTGCCGGAGCAACTGGTACATCAAGCTTCAAGGTGGTCTTACGGGCCAGTACCACTTTCTCAAATACTTTCTGGGATATTGCATCCAGTGCATTACTGATCATCGATGACCAGCCAGCAAAATCTGGTGCATAAGAGCGCCCTAAGATCTTGCTTTTTATTTCCGCCACTTCAGATGTCGTCGATGTGATCTGGGAAAGTGCCTGTAGCACCTTTTCCTTATCATCAGCAGAAAGGTTAACGGCCAGTTGCCAACAGCCATCAATTCGGATTACTTCCAAAAGTGGCAAAAAGAAAAAAGAAGAAAGGCAACGGCGGTTACGGCTGGTACGGCCGTCGAAAGAACGTCCGCCCCAAATCCGCTGTTCGTCCGATAGCACTTTCTCAGCAGCCATCGGATCAGTAAATGTTTTAATCTGACCTAGCGCCACAACCTCTTCACGGCTATCCCTGGACTGCCAGTAGAATTTCGGAAAGAGCGGTTGGGATTCCATCCAGTCAATAAGGTCGGTGTTGGCCGGCAAATCCAGCTTCACCATCAATCGTTGAGTTGTTTCTGTAGCTTGTTGAATTTTTTCAATTAAAGACTCAACTGCAGTTTGTAACGCGGTCAAGATAACCTCACTCAGCTCTAAAGCACCATAGCGGCTCGTCCCTGGCTGATTGTAAATATGCCAATCACTTGGCACATAGTTCGACCTTCATGTTAGTTAAAGAATTAACCACATAATGAATCCGCCATTCTACCTCACTAATAGCGATCTGACTAATAAAGTAATGACTCAACACGAATCTTCATATCTCAACATATTTACTAATCTTCGCTCGTCGCATAACGAGCCAAATCCGCCCCTCCGGCAAGTTAACTTACAGGATAACCCGCAGAATTCATAAAGGTACGAATCGCTTACCCCAAAATAAGAAAGCAGAGGATCGCACTCCCTAAAATAGAATTTAATTACACAAAACACTATTCTTCGTGATTTTTTTCTGTTCGCTATTTATTTTATCCAGTTTCATAGTGTAATTTGTTGGTATTAGATAATAATTTGCAGGAAAACAGCAATGCACAACATCGGGATGTCATCCAAGTTAAATAATGTTTGCTACGACATACGAGGTCCCGTTCTTAAGCATGCCAAACGCATGGAAGAAGAAGGCCATAAGATTTTAAAACTGAATATCGGCAACCCGGCACCATTCGGTTTTGATGCCCCGGACGAGATTCTGGTCGATGTGATCCGAAACTTACCGACATCGCAGGGATACTGTGATTCAAAAGGTATTTACTCGGCCCGTAAGGCAGTTGTGCAGCATTATCAGAAGCGCGGCATGCTCGATTTAGACGTCGAAGATGTCTATATCGGCAACGGCGTATCAGAGTTGATTGTGATGGCTATGCAGGCCCTGCTCAACAACAATGATGAGATCTTGGTACCCGCACCGGACTATCCGCTTTGGACTGCCGCAGTTTCACTATCGGGCGGCAACCCCGTGCATTATGTCTGTGATGAAGAAGCAGACTGGTATCCGGATCTCGACGACATTCGCAAAAAAATCACCCCGAATACCCGTGGTATTGTACTAATCAACCCGAACAATCCCACGGGTGCGGTCTACAGCCGTGATTTTTTACTGGAAGTAGTGGAAATTGCCCGCCAGCACAACCTGATTATTTTTGCTGACGAAATTTACGACAAAATCTTATATGAAGGCGCCCAGCATACCTCTATCGCCCCGCTGGCACCGGATGTCTTCTGTGTCACCTTTAATGGCCTATCAAAATCTTATCGTGTCTGCGGCTTCCGCGCTGGCTGGATGATCTTATCCGGACCCAAACATCTGGCCAAAGCCTATATCGAAGGACTGGAGATGCTGTCATCGATGCGCTTATGCGCCAATGTGCCTATGCAGCACGCAATCCAGACGGCACTTGGGGGCTACCAGAGTATCAATGAGCTGATTCTGCCAGGCGGTCGATTGCTTGAACAGCGCGATAAAGCCTACGACATGATCACCTCGATCCCGGGAGTCTCATGTGTCAAACCGAAGGGCGCGCTGTACCTGTTTCCGAAACTGGATCAGAAGAAATTTAATATCGTCGACGACCAACGAATGGCATTAGACTTCCTCCAGCAGGAAAAAGTACTGATCGTCCACGGCACTGGCTTTAACTGGAAGAAACCGGATCACTTCCGCATTGTTACCCTGCCTAGGGTGGATGATCTGGAAATGGCAATTGGCCGCCTGGAGCGCTTCCTGCACAGTTACCGTCAGTAATTTCTCGCCCGCCCCACTTTCAAGCCTCAGTTTTACTGAGGCTTTTGTTTTATACCCAAAGAATAATCATTTAACTCACCGATATTTCTGTTACCTTTATCTAGTAGTTATACCAAGCAGCATACGCACTTGCTCATTGCTGCTGGTTAAAATCGCCTATTGCCGCAAAGAAGTATCGATATGGAAAAAAGTCATTTTTTTGCTCACCTTGCTCGCATGAAACTCATCCAACGCTGGCCACTCATGCGTTGTGTTTCCACAGAAAACATCTCAGAACATAGCCTGCAGGTTGCTTTCGTCGCCCATGCGCTGGCGCTGATAAAAAACCGTAAGTTCGGCGGCAACACCAACCCCGAACGGATCGCCCTGCTCGGTATGTTCCATGACACCAGCGAAGTGTTAACCGGTGATATGCCCACTCCAATAAAATACTACAACCCAGCCATCGCCGAAGAATACAAGAAGATAGAGCTTGCCGCGGAACAAAAACTGCTGTCGATGCTGCCAAAAGAATTTCAGGATGACTATGCCCCGCTGCTCGATAGTCACCAAATCAACAAAGACGACTACGCTATCGTCAAACAGGCAGACAGCCTCTGTGCATACCTGAAGTGTCTGGAGGAACTCAATGCCGGCAATCACGAGTTTACCCAAGCCAAAAAGAGGCTGGATAACACGCTATCGGAACGCTCAACTCCGGAGATGGAATACTTTCTAACGACCTTTGTCGAGAGTTTCAATTTAACGCTGGACGATATCAGTTAATGACGCAATTTATTCTTAACCCCGAATGGGAAAGTCGCACAAGTAACGAGCAAAAAGTACGCCGCAACGATCATCGTTCGGTTTTCCAGCGTGACAGGGCAAGGATCCTCCACTCTGCGGCTTTTCGCCGGCTCCAGGCCAAAACACAGGTCCACGGTGCCGGACATCATGATTTCTACCGAACTCGCCTGACGCACTCGCTCGAAGCCTCGCAAATTGGTACTGGTATCGTCGCCCAGCTCAAAATCAAGCAGCCCAAGTTTCGCGACTTGCTCTCCTCAACCAGCCTGATGGAAAGCCTGTGCCTGGCCCATGATATCGGACACCCTCCTTTTGGCCACGGCGGCGAAGTGGCACTGAATTATATGATGCGGGAGCATGGCGGATTTGAGGGCAATGCTCAGACATTTCGCATTGTGACCTTGCTCGAACCTTATACCGAACATTACGGCATGAATCTGTCGCGTCGTACCTTGCTCGGCTTATTGAAATACCCTGCTCTTATCAGCAATACCCGAGCCACAGAGCAGCCAGCCGAAGTCAGTAACTTTCGCCACCTTAAAGCCAAAGACTGGCATCCAGCCAAAGGCGTATATAACGACGACAATAGAACCTTTGACTGGGTCCTTAAACTCTTGTCGGAACACGACAAAACCCTTTTTGGCCAAATGCGCCATGAACGCAGCAATCCGACCGATCATTTAAAAACCCGCTTCAAATCTCTCGACTGTTCGATCATGGAGCTGGCCGATGACATCGCCTACGGGGTTCACGATCTGGAAGATGCTATTGTAATGGGCATTGTCACCCGCGAGCAGTGGCACGAAGCCGTCGCCTGCAAACTGGCCGACTGTGGCGAGCCTTGGCTGGAAGAGCGTATTGGCCAGCTTAGCGAACAACTTTTTGGCACCCATCATCAAAGAAAAGATGCCATTGGCGCGATGGTGAATGCCCTGCTAACTTCCATCCATATTGCCCCGGCCATTCAAAATGGGATCGACAGTTTTGATGAACCTCTGTTGCAATGGAACGCCTTCCTAACAGAGTCCATGGAGCGAGTGCTTGAAGTCCTTAAACAATTCGTCAGCGAATACGTGGTCAGAAAGCCGGAAATCCAACTGGTTGAATACAAAGGCCAACAACTGGTGATGGAGCTGTTTGAAGCTTTTGCCTCGGATCCTGAGCGTCTGCTTCCTGCCAATACCCGCGAACGGTGGCTTCAGGCCACCAGCAATGGCGAGAATGCCCACCGGATCATTGCCGACTATATCTCAGGCATGACCGACGGCTTCGCCCAGCGACTATACAGCACCTTATTCCAGCCAATGGCTGCGGTTGGAGTGGGGAGCGAGGGCCATGGGTTTTAGTTATTATAATTTTTTTCGAAAACCCCCTCCGGCATCTGCTGTATCTGGTATTCAATCATCTGGTTGAAGGCATCAATCAAAGACATGAATTTATTGTTGTTACCTTCCAGTGCTGTCAATGCCAGGTAGCCCGCTTCAACCGTCGAAACACCTTGTTCTTTCGGTGACTTACGGATCCGATAGTTACCCTGTTCGACATTATCAAGGTTCACCGTTGGCAGAGCGTGCAGATTGGTGGAAAGCTGCCACATTTTATAGGCTTTCTTCCAGGTACCATCGAGTAAAATCAGACTTCGGACTTTATCTGAAGTATGCGGCTTTACAGCCAGCTGCGATATCGGAAGAGAACCTTCACCCGGGTAGACTAGGTAAACCTCACGCTGCGGATCTTGCAGCAAGGCATTGAGTTCATCATGCTGGGAAAAGTCCTCGCCAACCCACAAACGGGCATTCGCTAATGACAATGTCAGTATGCGTGCTGTACCAATTGCGCGTTTTACCTCTGACGGGTGTTGTAATATCCACAATTCAGTTTTAGCATCAACAGCTTGAATCCAACGGCAGATACAGGCTTTCTTGGCCTTGCCGCACTGTTCACAATATCGACTCATCGAGGTGACCTTGTCTATTCGTACATATTTAGTAATTGCCATCAGCCTCATGTTTATTGCGCAATGGCCAAGTATCCAAGACTGGCTGGCATGGGACCGCAATGCGATTCAAGATGGCGAAGTCTGGCGGATACTAACAGGAAACCTGACCCATACCAATTGGCCGCATATGATAATGAATAGCCTGGCGTTGGCAATCATCTCGTTTATCTTCCGGACCCATTTTTCCGTCCGCTTATATAGCTACCTGCTGCTGGTACTTGCAATATCGGTGGGCTTAGGAATCTTTGCGTCAGAGATCCAGTGGTACGCTGGACTTTCTGGCGTACTTCACGGGCTATTTGGATGGGGAGCAGTGAAAGATATTCAAGCCAAGCACAAAGGTGGTTGGCTGCTACTAGCCGGGTTAATTGCCAAAGTTAGTTGGGAACAAGTCTTTGGCGGCTCGGCAAGCTCTGAGCTGCTTATCGGCGCTCGTGTTGCTACCGAGGCCCACCTATCCGGAGCAGTTTCTGGCCTACTATTCGCCGGGCTGGCAATCTTCCTAAATAATAATAACGAAAAAAAACAGCGCCTTAGTAAAAAATAGTTCAGCGCATCAATATTAAATGATAATCACTCTTGATTAGCTACCACAAAGTGGTATTTTAAATACAGCTTTAACCTATTCCCTATAGAGAGATTGATTATGAGCCACCTTCGAATTCCTGCAAACTGGACGATACAGCGTTCAACACCGTTCTTCACTCCAAGTAATGTTCCGGCCGCCCTGCTCTCACACCACAACACTGCAGAAGGAGTATTCGGTCAGCTTTGTGTTATGGAGGGGACGGTCACCTACTTTGGTTTTGCCGACGAGAACGCAACAGAACCTGAAATCAAAGTTACCATCAACGCAGGACAGTTTGCCACGAGCCCGCCACAATACTGGCACCGTATCGAGCTGTCCGAGGATGCCCAGTTCAACATCAATTTTTGGTCTGAAAGGGATAAAAAAGATCAACCGCTATTTACTACAAAGAAATAGCTTAGGAACAAATAGCAAGGTATATAGGAATGAAAACGCCATGGAAGGCATCGAATCGAAGTTAGGTAGGTTAGGTTACAAAGGAGAACCACAGACTTCTCTCCTTCAAGATTTGTGACTACATTTAGGACCAATTAGATGCAATGCCTAGAGCTTGATGCGCTCAATATTCTTGGCTACTGTCGATGCTCCAATCCCCTTCACTTTCGCCAAATCGTCTGCCGTAGCAAACTTACCATTGGCAGTACGGTAGGCAATAATTCTCTCCGCCTTCTCAGGGCCAATACCAACCAATAGCGTATCCAATTCTTCTGCATTGGCGGTATTAATGTTCACGGTGATCTCGATCCCTTCATGTGAATCCCCACTTGCGTGACTCACTGGAACAAAACAAAGTGCAGCAATCAGTAACATGGCTTTCGTTAATAAATTCATTCTCACCCTCAATTCATAAATTTGTAGATACCAAATAAATACCAAATAAAGTAAAACTGAAGCTTGTTAAGCTCCATTAGCATATCGGCCAATAGAGGAAGGTAAACCAGATTGAAAAACAGGAAAGCAAAAAAACGACGGGCCGCACAATGGCGGCCCGTTAACTAATCAATAGATTACAATTAGTTTGCAGGTGTATCTAGCGTTGGGTAGCTCACTTCAGCCGTATTACGCAGCACTTTCAGTGTCGCCATAACATCCTGTTGTGCATTCATTTGCTCAACCTGAGTCGCCAACTGGCTATCGGCAGAAACCGGCTCAACATCCGCTTCGATAACGTCATCAAGCGCAATAATCAGCATATTGCCTTCCATGTCGCGCGTCATACCGTATACGGATTTGCCGTCAACCGGCTTGGCAAGACCAAAGGCTACTTGAGCAACCATACGATCTGCACCGCTACGACCGATGGTCTGCGCTTCTGAGAAGCTCAGGCCTTCAGCGTCCAGGATCTCTGTTTTGCCTTCACGTAGTGCTGCTACAATTTCGTCCGCTTTTACCTGGGCATTCTGCTCACCCTGCTGGGCAGCTAGCTGCTGCTTGACAGAACCAGCAACTTCGTCAAACGGTAGCACCATTTCGTCACGAGCATCTTCAACTCGTACAACCACAACGTGCTCTGGACCAATTTCAATCACATCTGAGTTCAGACCGTCTTCACGAACCTCTGGGCTAAATACCGCCTGCATTACTGCAGGGGTAGCCAGTACACCCGGAGCATCATTCTGAGAGAAGAAGTCCGTTAGCTGTACTTCAGCATTCACTGCTGCCGCTGCATCATCCAAAGAATCTGGCATCTCGAATGCAGTTTCCGCTAGCTTAGTCTGCAGGTCGTAGAATGCTTCAGCTGCACGCTGCTCACGAAGTTCTGCAGTGATCTCGCCACGAACCTCAGCAAAAGGTTTAACCTGAGATTCTTTAACGTCATCAAGCTTGATGATGTGGTAACCAAAAGACGTTTGAACAACAGTGGATGTTTCACCTTTATTCAACACAAAAGCTGCATCTTCAAAAGCAGGATCCATCACACCACGTTCGAACCAATCAAGCTTACCGCCATCTTTTGCACTGAACGTATCATCAGACGAAGACTGTGCTAGCTCGGCAAAATCAGCCCCGGCATTTAGCTGAGCCAGTAGCTCCTCGGCTTTCGCTTTTGCATCGCTGCTATCACCTTGAATCAGAATATGGCTAACCTGACGCTGCTCTGCAGTACCGTACTTCTGCTGGTTCTCATCAAAGTAGGCTTTCGCATCTTCTTCAGAGACTTCAAGCGTCGTTTTCAGTCCTTCACCAGATAGCTCAATATAAGCGGCTTTCACCTGATCCGGACGAGTAAACATCTGTGGGTTCTGATCGTAGAAAGCCTGAATTTCGTCTTCCGAAACATCAGCATTCTTGGTGAACTCAGCCACATTCAAAGTCAGATCACGAATTACGCGCTGCTGCTTCTCAAGCTTCGTCAAGGCTGTTAGCTCATTGCTCAGCGCAAAGTCACTGCCCTGGATCGCAACAAGCAACTGCTGGCGCAGCATGTCAGTACGCATAGATTCCGCGAACATATCTGGTGTAAAGCCAGAACGACGTAGCAAAGTATTGTAGAGCTCGTTGTCGAACTTACCATCACGCTGGAATTCGGTCATCGAGACAATCGCTTTACGGATCTGCTCATCGCTGATACGCATACCAAGTTCATTCGCACGTTGCTCAATCAGCACATCGTTAACCATGCGGTCTAGCACGCTACGACGGAACTGCTGAACATAAGCCGGATCACCCATCAACGTTGCAAAGTAATCACCTAGCTGTGACTGCATGCGGTTACGCTCATTCTGGTAAGCCTGCTCAAACTCACGCTGACTGATTTCACGATCATCGATCTTTGCTGCAGCTTGCTGACTGCCACCGGCGAGGTAGCTGCCAACACCGGCAAAGACAAAAGAAAATATAATTAGGCCGAGAATAATCTTAACCCAAATGCTGCTAGCGCCTTCGCGCATTCGCTCCATCATAATTTGCCGTATCTCCTACTCATTCGATCTGGCATGGTGTTGTGAAGAATGCCTTCGCGTACCTATCAATAAATGCCAGGTACTGAAAAATATCACACTGATACAAAGTAAAAAAAGCGCATCAACCCGATGCGCCCTCATTTCATGCCAAGTTGCCAGTGATTATGACAACCCGCATCGATGTTTGTTCAATACAAACAGTGGGCAGAAGCCCACTTTTAGTTTACAGAATCTTTAAGCGCCTTACCTGCTTTAAAGCCAGGTACTTTTGCCGCTGCAATCTGGATTTCTTCACCTGTCTGCGGGTTACGACCAGTGCGTGCTGAACGCTCACGTACAGAGAAGGTACCAAAACCAACAAGAGCAACCTGATCACCTGATTTCAAGGTGTCTGAAACAGCGTCAATGAATGCATCCAGGGCACGACCTGCCGACGCTTTTGAGATATCTGCATTTTCAGCAATTTTATCAACTAACTGAGTTTTGTTCACGATTTCATCCCCTCTATGAACATTGTCCGCAAGCAACCTTGTCAACAAGCATGAACTTGTAACGGACAATAAAATTTGTATCAGGCCTAATTATATCAGCACAGAGCACCAGAAATACGGGTAAGTATTGATATTATTGAGCTTACAGCGAATTAGACCTAACTTATAGCGATACAAAAAAACGCTGACAAGGCTTTTCGCACCTGAAAGCGTCTTTTCTTTACTTAACTTTGCTGCATGTCACTGTTTTCGGCGTTTACCAGCTCAATACCTGTCGGATTGTTCTGCAATGCTACGGTGAGCACTTCATCAATCCAACGTACTGGACGCACTTCCAGATCAGCAATCACGTTGTCTGGAATCTCTTCCAGATCACGTTCATTCTCTTTCGGGATAAGCACCGTTTTGATGCCACCACGGTGAGCAGCCAGCAGCTTCTCTTTCAAGCCGCCAATTGGTAATACTTCACCACGCAGGGTAATTTCACCCGTCATAGCAACATCACCACGTACAGGATTGCCGGTCAGGCTAGAGACCAGTGCCGTACACATCGCGATACCCGCACTAGGGCCATCTTTCGGTGTCGCGCCTTCAGGTACGTGAACATGGATATCACGCTTCTCGTAGAAGTCTGGAGCAACCCCTAGACGCTCTGCTCGCGTACGAACCACAGTCATTGCAGCCTGGATCGACTCCTGCATCACATCACCCAGCGAACCGGTGAAGGACAGTTTGCCTTTACCCGGCATCGACTCGGTTTCGATAGTCAGCAGGTCACCACCAACTTCTGTCCATGCCAAGCCGGTAACCTGACCAATACGGTTGTTCTCTTCTGCCTTACCGTAATCAAAGCGCTGAACACCCAGGTAAGCTTTCAGGTTTTCCTGGTTGATCGTTACTTTCTTGGTTTCAGAGTTAAGCAGGATCTCTTTCACTGCCTTACGACATAGCTTAGAAATCTCACGCTCTAGGCTACGCACGCCCGCTTCACGAGTGTAGTAGCGAATAATACCGATTAGCGCAGAGTCATCGACCTCAACCTCGCCCGGCTTCAGACCGTTACGCTTGATCTGCTTCTCTAGCAGGTGGCGTTTGGCAATATTGAGTTTCTCGTCTTCGGTATAGCCCGACAGACGAATCACTTCCATACGGTCCAGCAATGGTCCTGGAATATTCATCGAGTTTGACGTCGCAACGAACATCACATCGGACAGATCATAATCCACCTCAAGGTAGTGATCGTTAAATGCGTTGTTTTGCTCGGGATCAAGCACTTCTAGCAGTGCCGACGCCGGATCACCACGCATATCCGACGACATCTTGTCGATTTCATCCAGCAGGAACAGTGGGTTTTTCACTTCCACTTTCGCCATCTTCTGGATCAGCTTACCCGGCATAGAACCGATATAGGTACGGCGGTGACCACGGATTTCCGCTTCGTCACGTACGCCACCCAAGGCCATACGTACATACTTACGACCAGTAGCCGCAGCAATAGATTGACCCAGAGAGGTTTTACCCACGCCCGGAGGACCAACAAGACAAAGGATCGGACCTTTCAGCTTATTGATACGGCTCTGTACCGCCAAGTACTCGAGAATACGTTCTTTGACACGCTCGAGGCCATAGTGGTCTGCATTCAGAACCTCCTCGGCTTTGGCGAGGTTTTTCTTCACCTTAGAGCGCTTGTGCCAAGGCACACTCAGCATCCAGTCGATATAGCCACGTACAACCGTCGCTTCGGCTGACATTGGTGACATCATTTTCAACTTATGCAGCTCTTGCTCGGTCTTCTCGCGAGCCTCGGCCGGCATTTTCGACTCTTCGATTTTCTTTTTCAAAGACTCGAACTCATCCGGTGCATCATCCAGCTCACCCAGCTCTTTCTGGATAGCTTTCATCTGCTCGTTGAGATAGTACTCGCGCTGGCTCTTTTCCATCTGCTTCTTGACGCGACCACGAATGCGCTTTTCAACCTGAAGCAAATCAATCTCAGACTCCATCATTGCCATCAGGAACTCAAGACGTTCAGTGATATCAATGATTTCAAGTACTTTTTGCTTATCTGCCAATTTCAGAGGCATATGGGCAGCAATGGTATCAGCCAGACGCGCGGCTTCATCAATCCCATTGAGCGAAGTCAGTACTTCCGGCGGGATCTTTTTGTTCAGCTTGATAAAACCTTCAAACTGATTGATCGCGGTACGGACCAAAACTTCCTGCTCACGCTCATCCATTTCCTGGGTCACCAGGAACTCGGCATCAGCCGTAAAGAACTCGTCATCCTTCAGGTTTTCAACTTTGGCGCGTTGCTGGCCTTCGACCAGCACTTTCACCGTACCGTCAGGCAGCTTCAGCAACTGAAGGATGGTAGCAACCGTACCAACATCATAAAGGTCTTCGATCGAAGGCTCGTCAGTGGCCGCTTCTTTCTGGGCCACTAACAAAATTTGCTTATTGTCATCCATTGCCGACTCCAGGCAACGAATAGATTTATCCCGGCCTACAAACAATGGAATAACCATATGAGGGTAGACCACCACATCACGCAGTGGCAGAACGGGGATCTCAAGGCGTTCCGAACGCTCCAGGTTCATATTCTTCTCTCTTCCGTTCAATCTCTTTACTGAGTATATGGGGGTAAACCAGAAAGATTCAACGGGATAAGTAACAGAAAATAAAAAAGGAGGCAAAAGCCTCCTTTTTTTAAACATTATGAGCAGTTATTAGACAATCACTCAGCGCCAGCTGCTTGATTTTCCGTATTTTCATAAATCAGTAGCGGATCAGACTCGCCTTTAATTACTGATTCATCGATCACTACTTTGCTCACGCCTTCAGCTGAAGGCAACTCGTACATGGTATCTAGCAGAACCGCTTCAACGATTGAGCGCAGACCACGAGCACCGGTTTTACGTTGCATTGCCTTACGGGCAATAGCAACCAGCGCATCGTCACGGAACTCCAGTTCAACGTTTTCCAGCTCAAGCAATGCTGCGTACTGCTTGGTCAACGCATTCTTCGGCTCACGCAGGATCTGTACCAATGCATCTTCATCGAGCTCGTTCAAAATCGCTGTCACTGGCAGACGACCAATGAATTCAGGGATCAGACCGTATTTCACCAGATCTTCTGGCTCAACCTGCTCGAACAGATCGCTCAGGGTACGCGACTCGTCCTTAGAGCGGACATCGGCACCAAAGCCGATACCTGTACCCGTTGCAACACGCTGGTCTACAACTTTGTCCAGACCGGCAAATGCACCACCACAGATAAATAGGATCTTGGAAGTATCAACCTGCAAGAATTCCTGCTGTGGGTGCTTGCGTCCACCTTGCGGCGGAACAGATGCAACCGTACCTTCAATCAGTTTCAGCAAGGCCTGCTGAACACCCTCACCTGACACGTCCCGAGTAATCGATGGGTTGTCTGACTTACGAGAAATCTTGTCGATTTCATCGATGTATACAATACCACGCTCTGCTTTCGCTACGTCATAATCACATTTCTGTAGCAGTTTCTGGATGATGTTCTCGACATCTTCACCAACATAACCCGCTTCAGTCAGCGTGGTTGCATCAGCCATCGTAAATGGTACATCCAGCATACGTGCCAGTGTTTCAGCCAGTAGCGTTTTACCACTACCAGTCGGACCGATCAGCAGAATGTTACTCTTACCTAGCTCAACACCTTCACTGGTGGTATCGCCATTTCGAAGACGCTTATAATGGTTATATACCGCTACTGCCAGTACCTTTTTCGCATGGTTCTGACCAATAACGTAATCATCCAGGTTCGCACGAATTTCCTGTGGCGTCGGAAGCTCGCTGCCGTCACGCTTTGGCATCACTTCTTTAATTTCTTCACGAATGATGTCGTTGCACAAATCAACGCACTCATCGCAAATATAAACAGAAGGGCCTGCAATCAGCTTGCGAACTTCGTGTTGACTTTTACCGCAGAAAGAGCAGTACAGCAGTTTTCCACTACCACTCTCTTTTCGCTTATCTGTCATTCGCTAACCTCTTTTTGGGTCTCACCCCATCATTGCCTTGTTTTGAGTGTATAACAACTCTAGTCATTTTGCTCCGCGACTCAGCAATCCTGTGTCACGGAGCCAAAAAACAGAGTTAGTCACGATGACTCAAAACTGCATCTACCAAGCCATACTCAACTGCTTGCTCTGCCGACATGAAGTTGTCACGATCAGTATCGCGCTCAACAACTTCCATTGGCTGGCCAGTATGCTCTGAAAGCAAAGTGTTTAGCTTGTGCTTGATAGTTAAAATTTCTTGTGCATGAATCTGAATATCAGATGCCTGTCCCTGGAAGCCACCTAGCGGCTGGTGAATCATCACCCGCGAGTTTGGCAGACAGTAGCGCTTACCCTGCGCACCGCCAGCTAGCAGGAAAGCACCCATTGAACATGCCTGGCCCATACATACTGTGCTGACGTTAGGCTTGATAAACTGCATGGTGTCATAAATTGACATACCTGCAGTGACAGAACCGCCAGGAGAGTTAATGTACAGGAAGATGTCTTTATCTGGGTTTTCAGACTCAAGGAATAAAAGCTGCGCAACCACTAGGTTGGCCATGTGATCTTCAACTTGGCCAGTCAAAAAAATCACACGCTCTTTTAGTAGTCGGGAATAGATGTCGTAGGAACGCTCACCACGAGAAGTCTGCTCGACCACCATAGGAACCAGCGCATCCATAATCGGCGACATGGCGTTTTTTTCTTGGTAGCTCATAACGTTATTTCCCTAAAATAAATGGCCCGAATGAAATTACTCTCACACGGACCATTGTTAGCAGAAGATTTGAAACAAAGTCAAATCTCTACAGTAATTTCAGCAAATTAAGCTGCAGGCTGCTGCTGGTTCATTAGCTCGTTGAAGCTAACTTCTTTTTCAGAAACCTGTGCTTTCGCTAGAAGCGCGTCAATCGCTTGCTCTTCTAGAGCAACGTTGCGCATGTTGTTCATCATCTGCTCGTTCTGCTCGTAGTAAGCAACAACTTCTGTTGGATCTTCGTATGCAGAAGCCATTTCAGTGATTAGCGCTTTAACACGCTCGTCATCTGCTTTTAGCTCTTCAGACTTGATCACTTCGCCAAGAAGTAGGCCAACAACTACGCGACGCTTAGCCTGCTCTTCGAACAGTTCACGTGGTAGCTCAGGAGCGTTCTTAGCATCACCGCCGAAGCGCTGAGTCGCCTGCTGGCGAAGAACGTTGATTTCCTGGTCGATAAGGGCAGCAGGAACTTCAATGTCGTTCTGTTCGATTAGGCCGTTAAGAACCTGATCTTTGATGCGACCTTTAACTGCTTGCTTAAGCTCACGCTCCATGTTCTTGCGAACTTCAGCTTTCAGACCTTCGACAGAACCGTCTTCAACACCGAACTTAGCAACGAACTCTTCAGTTAGCTCAGGTAGCTCTTGCGCTTCAACTTTGTGTAGTTTGATAGCGAAAGATGCTGCTTTACCTTTTAGGTTCTCCGCGTGGTACTCTTCAGGGAACGTCACTTCTACAGTGAACTCATCGCCCGCTTTCTTACCAACGATACCGTCTTCGAAACCTGGGATCATACGGCCCTGGCCCATTGCAAGAGCGAAACCTTCAGCTTTACCGCCTTCGAATTCCTCACCGTCTACAGAGCCAGTGAAGTCGATAGTTACACGGCTGTCAGCAACTGCTGCTGCGTCAACTTCAGACCAAGTCGCCTGCTGCTTGCGTAGCGTATCAAGCATAGTTGTTACGTCTTCGTCTTTAACTTCTACTGCTGGTTTTTCAACAGCGATTTTGTCTAGACCAGATAGTTCGATCTCAGGGAAAACTTCGAAAGAAGCTTTGAATACTAGATCTTTACCTTCAGCGATCTCAACAGGAGCAAAAGTTGGTGCGCCCGCTGGGTTGATTTTTTCTTTAACGATCGCTTCGATGTAGTGACGCTGCATCACTTCACCAAGGATGTCTTGACGTACAGAAGCGCCAAACATACGAGCAACCATTTTCAGCGGTGCTTTACCTGGACGGAAACCATCGAAACGACGATTCTTAGCAATTTTCTTCAGTTCTGCTGTTACTGCATCTTCAATGTTAGCAGCAGGAACTGTGATAGTTAGATGGCGTTCTAGGCCTTCAGTGGTTTCAACGGTAACTTGCATTTTATTTAACCTCAAACTTACTCAGTATTCTCTGAGTGATGTTGCCGATCAGTCATACGCTGACGGTGGCATCCTTTCGTGTTATGGCTTGCGGACAAGCCGAAACCACAACGCCTTAATTCTGATAATTTCTGTTTCTGTCGGCTTTGAAGCCACTGAGCCAGAAATTAAAACGCGGTATTATAGCGAGACAGTGACCTCTCGTCGAGACAGAGTCGCCGCTACCGCACTCAACCTTTCACACAAGATAGGGGCAAAAATTCCATTTTCAAGGGTAAATAGTAAAAATCCCTCTCCCTTTTCTGTTTTTTTGACAACGAATTGAAATAAAGCCGGCAAAAATCGGTAATTGCTTCTTTAATGCACAATGCAACCCATGGTCTAAGTGACTATATTTTGAGCATAACTACGTCTAGGTTCTAGCACTCATTGTCATGCTGGATTATTTAACGACCAGTAGGAGGGTTAATGAACTACCTGATTTTTGGCGCTTCCGGCGGTATAGGCTCGGCATTAGTAGAACTGTGCCTGACACATGGGCATGCTGTAACCGCGATTTCTCGCCAACATAGCTCCCGGCTTGACCAACTGGCACAACAATACCCCAATCAACTGGCCACGCTTCAAGCTGATGTTTTGAATTGGCAGCCAAAGGACAGTCGACAACTGGAGAAACTGTGCACCACATTCGGTAAGCCCGACATTACCTTCAATGCAATAGGTATACTGCATACCCCGCCAATAGATTCAACATCCCAGTCCAACAAACTAAAGCGACCAGAAAAACAGTTAAGTCAAATTGATTATGGCTTTTTTCAACACAACATGAAGGTTAATTGCTTCTCGAGCATCGTTATAGCCCAATACTTATCCACTCTCTATCTGCGTAATGAAAAATTTGGCTTTGTAACATTATCAGCCATGATTGGCTCTATTTCCGACAATCGCACCGGAGGATGGTATAGCTATCGCATGAGTAAAGCGGCACTGAATATGTTCATCAAGACTTTAAGTATCGAATGGCATCGCACCTTCCCACATGCCTATGTACTAGCCATTCACCCCGGAACGACAGATACCAAACTGTCAGCGCCATTTCAGCAAAGGCTCACCAGCAACAAACTGTTCTCTGCCCAACAAACTGCCGAACGTATACTCGCGATCGTTGAGCAGGCAACCTCCGAGCACTCAGGCAACTACCTCTCCTGGGATGGTCAACCATTAGGATGGTAATGGCCTTATCAGCTACCAACGGGCATTAGGTCCCTCAGAACTCAGGCCAAACCGATAAATTAAGATAGTGAAGAATGAAAAAACACAAAACCTTCTAAATACGCATCAGAACGCACAAAAAATAGACAGTAATACCCTTATTATTTGTAGGCTGCATACTTCCCCCTACTGTAGATACCCAAGGAGAACAACCAATGAGAAGGAATAAGGCAAAAGTTATTGCTTGTTGGCAACCTAGCAACCAAAGAGAAGCCGAAGCATTAAAAGCATTGCTAGTACAAGAGATTGGCGGACAACCTAAACATCATCCAGGTGGTACCGGTAAAGTCGGAAAAGATTCAGGTCGAGTTATTCGCTAAGTGTACTTAGAGTTAAGGCAATAAGGCAGATGTAACAGTTGCCTGAAACACAAGATCAGCAAAATTGAAAAATGTATATTGAGTGTTTTCGATTTTAGGAAAGGAAATGGCGCGCCCTGCAGGATTCGAACCTGCGACCACATGCTTAGAAGGCACGTGCTCTATCCAACTGAGCTAAGGGCGCATCATTAGGCGTAACGATAAGTTACGGGACGGGATTATACGTTCCCTGACAGGGACGTCAACGCTTTTTCCCTTAATTTCTTCCCCATACCCACCAAGTGTTCAAACTAACAACAATTTGCATTAAATTCAGTAAGTAACTGCTAAAGGTATCAAATTTAACTTAAAAACGGACATAGAACCCTAGCTTAGTCATTTCGCAATTTTAGTTGAAGAGCCATCAATCGATAACAACCTTTCAACATGCTGTTATATTTTTCACTTAAACGCAAAAGGCAAACGTTTGCGCTATAGATCTTACTCACATTCTTTGCGACAATGCCATACCAAGCAGAACAACGATCTGACTTTTTCAGCAAGATAATTGCTCTGTTTGTACTGCTCAGTTAATTACAGCCCAAAGGATAAACATGGCCGCTCAAATTATTGATGGAAAACTCATATCTCAAACCGTTCGTCAAGAAGTCGCAGCACGTGTAAAAGCACGGGTAGAGGCAGGATTGCGTGCTCCGGGCTTAGCTGTAGTTCTAGTCGGACAAGATCCAGCCTCACAAATATATGTCGGCAGCAAACGCAAGGCATGTGATGAAGTCGGTTTTGTCTCCAAGTCTTTTGATCTCCCGGCAACAACTTCTGAAACTGAGCTACTGGCCCTGATCAATGAACTAAACAGCGATAACGACATTGATGGCATCCTAGTACAACTTCCACTGCCAGCTGGTATCGACACGACGAAAGTGCTTGAGCAAATTGACCCGGAAAAAGATGTCGACGGTTTCCACCCTTATAATGTCGGCCGCCTATGCCAACGAATTCCTAAGCTGCGCTCATGTACCCCGAAAGGCATCATGACACTGATGGAGCGCTATAACATTGAAGTACGTGGCAAGCATGCTGTGATTGTCGGCGCATCCAATATTGTCGGCCGCCCGATGACCCTTGAGTTGCTACTGGCAGGTGCCACGACAACAACCTGTCACCGCTTTACCAAAGATCTTGAGAGCCATGTTCGTCAGGCTGATATTCTAGTTATCGCAGTAGGCAAGCCCAACTTCATACCGGGCGACTGGATCAAAGAAGGTGCCACCATTGTGGATGTCGGCATCAACCGCTTAGATAGCGGTAAACTAGTAGGTGATGTTGAATATGATATTGCCCGAGAAAAAGCCCGCCACATCACCCCGGTACCAGGCGGTGTGGGTCCAATGACAGTTGCCACATTAATTGAAAATACCCTGCTGGCTTGTGAGCAATATCATTCGGAGTAACCGCCGAAACGGGATCCTAGTTCCGAGCTCCTCAAAAAAGCAAAAAGCGAGAGCAACTGGCTCTCGCTTTTGTATTTTGGGTTCTAGCAAATTAAAGCGTCTTCGCTACTTCTTTCAAGTATGCGGTGAAATCTTCACCAAGGCTTGGATGGCGCATTCCGTATTCAACAAATGCCTGCATATAACCCAGCTTGCTACCACAGTCATGGCTCTTGCCTGACATGTGGAAAGCATTCACCTGCTGTGACTCCATTAGCATATCAATCGCATCTGTCAGCTGGATCTCATCCCCGGCACCAATAGGCGTTCTTTCTAACAAGCTCCAAATCTCGGCTGGCAGAACATAACGACCGACAATCGCCAGATTAGAAGGCGCATCTTCAAGTGCTGGTTTTTCAACGACCTTGGCCATCGGTGCTGTTTCGCCAGGCTTAAGATTTGCACCATTGATATCGGCAACACCGTAACTAGAAACTTCTGACATCGGCACAGGCTCAACCATTACCTGGCTGATTTCAGTTTCGTTGAAAGCCTGAACCATAGCAGCCATATTCTCTTTGCGCAGATCGCTGGCTGCATCGTCTAAAATCACATCGGGCAAAACAACCGCAAATGGCTCATCCCCAACGAGCGGGTGAGCACTAAGTACCGCATGACCAAGCCCTTTAGCCTGACCTTGGCGGACATGCATGATAGTCACGTCTTTCGGACAGATGCTTTGCACTTCTTCTAGTAACTGTCGTTTCACGCGCTTTTCAAGCGTCGCTTCCAACTCGAAAGAAGTATCAAAGTGGTTTTCGATAGAATTTTTCGAAGAGTGTGTTACCAACACGATCTCTTTGATACCCGCCGCCACACACTCATTCACCACATATTGAATCAATGGTTTATCAACAATAGGCAGCATTTCTTTGGGAATGGCTTTCGTTGCAGGCAACATACGGGTACCAAGACCAGCAACCGGTATAACAGCTTTACGTACAGGGGAAGTATTAGACATTTTTAATTCCATTAATCACTAATCAGGCGGACTATAGCAAACAGCCCATGAAGTTTCGAGACAAGAGCTGGTTATAAACAGTAGGATTTACTTCTTTACAATGTCTTCGTTCTGAACACTGACTTTCACGGGTTTTCCGAGTAAATTGATCAGCATAAACGAGCGCTTCTCACCATCGGGTTCCTGATAAATAGCTTCAATGCCCTTAAATTGACCCTGTTTCAATTTCAGGCTCTCACCCGGGCGCGGCAGGCTCGACAGTTTTGACTGATGCTCTTCACAATCTTCATTCATCATTAAGCCATAGATCAGATCCGGCTGGACAACCTGCGGTCTCGCTCCCTGACGGATAAAGTCTGCAACTCCTCGGGTTGAACGTATTGTTGTATAGCTAATAGTTTCAGGATCAAAGTAAACAAACATATAACTGGGAAATAAGGGCTCAGACACTTCAACCCGTTTACCACGCACAATTTTCTGTACCGTTACCTGTGGGTAGTAACACTCAACCCCCTGACGATCAAGATTGATCACCGCGCGTTCTTGCTCACTACGCTTGCAATATAGAAGGTACCAATCTTTCATATTTTTCTCTACAATTCACCGCCAACTGACATCTGCCATAAATTATAAATACTGGCATACAAAGAACAACTTATTCCACTTCATTGAAGTAATCGAGCAAAATTTCACTTCACATGCTTACATCAATTGTAACAACTATTAAAAAGTATTTTTTATGGTTTAAAAATCCAATATTTACATAAAAAACAAATTAAAACACCATTCAATAACAGCATTCCAAACAATCCCCCCAAAACACCCATATGAATCTGAGTTTTCATTTTTGAATAAAAGATATGCAACCACTTTAAAATCAATAACTTGGCGTGTTTTTCTTTTGTTCTGCAAATGTGAAAATTTGCAGTTTAAAACTTTGTCCTTTATAAAAAGAACCGAATTTGCAAACACACAAACAATTCATTACTAGAGAATAATTATGAGCAATCTGAAAAGTGGTACATTGCTTGGCCACCCTAAAGGTTTGTTCTTACTGTTTGGAACAGAACTGTGGGAACGATTTTCTTACTACGCCATGCGCGCAATATTGGTACTTTATCTTACAGATAAAACCATCAATGGCGGTCTTGGCTGGTCGACTCAAGACGCACTTAACCTTTACGGCATCTACACCGGTCTCGTCTACATTACCCCTCTAATTGGTGGATGGATTGCCGATAACTTCCTTGGCCAGCGCCGCTCGATCATCATCGGTGGTATCCTAATGGCACTTGGCCAGTTTACCTTGGCACTGCCTAACAGCATGGTCGACCCGCATTCTGTTACCGCCTTCTACCTAGGCTTAGGTTTACTGATCATTGGTAATGGTATGTTTAAGCCAAACATTTCAACCATGGTTGGTGATTTGTACCAAGAAGGTGATAACCGTCGTGACGGTGCATTCACAATCTTCTACATGGGTATCAACCTAGGTTCTCTACTAGCTGGTATCATCGCTGGTACTGCCTCTGCTGCTTACGGCTGGAAAGCCGGCTTCCTGACAGCGGGTATTGGTATGCTAATCAGCCTGGTAACTCAGATGGTATTTGCCGAACGCCTGCTAGGCGATATTGGTAAAGTGCCTGCAGCCAAGCGCGCCGCAGCGATGAACAAGTCTGGCAAACAAGAACCACTAACCAAACAAGAGCGTGACCGCCTGAAAGTCATCATGATCATGGGTCTGTTTGTGGTTATCTTCTGGGCTGGTTTCGAGCAAGCCGGTGGCCTGATGAACATCTTCTCGCAGCAATATACTGACCGTATGATCGGTAGCTTTGAAGTCCCTGCGGCATGGTTCCAGTCTTTGAACCCATTCTTTGTTATCACACTGGCACCTATCATTGCATCTATCTGGGTGAAGATGGGGCCTAAAGAGCCAAGCTCTCCTATCAAGTTTGCAATGGGTCTATTTTTCCTTGCAGCAGGCTTCCTATGCATGATTGGTGCGGTTATGCAGCAAGGTGGTGACATCACAGTTAAGACATCAATGATGTGGCTGGTTGGCGCTTACTTCTTCCATACTCTGGGTGAGCTTTGCCTATCTCCAATCGGCCTATCAATGGTAACCAAACTTGCTCCGCTACGCCTGGCCTCTCTAATGATGGGTGCATGGTTCGGCTTTAACGCCATTGCTAACTATGTCGCTGGTATTGTCGGTGCGCAAGTTGGTGAAGCAGGCCCAATGGCTATCTTCAGTGGTATTGCAATTGCAGCTACTATCGCTGGCGTACTTCTACTACTTTGTTCTAACCAACTTATCCGCTGGATGCACGGTGCAGAAGGTAAAGTTGTTGAAGATGACGTTGCTGAAGCGCAGCCAGTTGAAGCGTAATTATTTTTATAATCCAAGAGCGGGGACCTAGATCCTGGTTCCTCATTCCTGGATAAAGCAAAAAGCGAGAACCTAGGGTTCTCGCTTTTTTTTATTTTGGGTGTCCAGGAACGGCTCTTTATATCATTGGATCAAATCAAGCTCTTGCTCTTCCTAGGTTCTGTTTTTCTCGGGGCGATGGAACCTACTTTTAAAACCCACATCGCTTCAATGTTAGGCTAAAACTGGCCGAGCCTATTTCACTCAACGACAGTCGCCCCCCAGATTCAGATAGCTGCAGCTTCACAATATCATTTTTCCCAGCATTCATACCTAGCCATGGCTGGGCAATAATCTCTCTATCCCCTTCACTCGTTTGAAGTACAGCGGACAAGCCTGCTGATGTCACTGATAAACTGCGATCACAGGCATCAAAAATACCAAATAGTGCTTTTATGGGTGAGGCATAACCTGAATGTTTTATTCCTTTCTCAATCAATTGAATAAGGCTGGCAATATTATTTTCATCTGACATCCGGGTACGAAGATAGTCATTAAAGAAAGCACGTATTAGTAGCGTAGTCGCTGTGCCATTTTCGTCCCCAGCTGAAGAATCAACAAGATAAAAAGCCAATCGTCCGTCAATCAGCCAAGTGTAATCCAATAATACAGGTTGAATATCCGCCGACTGCAGAACGCAGTAGTTTAACTGCCAGTCACCTTGCTTAGACTCGGTATCAGGCATAAGCCCCATTAACAGCTCACGAGCTGCCCGTGGGTTGGCTTTTAGCTCTTCAATATGCCACTCAAGCTCTTCATCAATTCCACTCTCATCTTCAACCACACCAAACCATTGGCTAGAAAAATCTCTGGTTTCTGTGGCTGAGTCTTGTGATTTTAAAACCGACAAAATAGCAGACTTCAACACCATGATGTTATCAAGCGGTTTAATTAAGAAGTCCTTAACACCATGCCTAAGTGCTGTAGCAACATCAGCCATGTCACCCGTTCCAGATATAACGATTACCGGTACCATGGGATATTGCAAAGAGATTTCTTCAACAAACTCCATCCCAGTTAAAACCGGCATTGCCAAGTCACACAGCAACACATCAGGGATGCTATCTCTTAATGCCTGCAAACCACCCAGACCATCCTCCGCTTCACGCACATTACATCCCTGGCTTTTTAGAAAACCAGTAATCATCAGACGGAACACGGGATCGTCTTCGACAACGAGAACATCTTTATTCTCAAGCAAAGGTTGTGCCCTCCATGAATGATGAGTTGCCACACCCTGCTCTTGCTCAGGGGAGCTGACAAATTTATCTGAAAAAGTGTGCATGAATACCTGAATTGCTGATCAACCTAACAAAAGCATAGGTCGGAATTTATGTTCCGTCATGGTTATCAAGCTTTTCAAACCAGAAAGAGTACGATTATGCAACCTACTTCAAATATTGATCTTTTTAGAATTAATGACTCCCCATCGTCAAATAAGACTGAGATATTGATTTACAGCAAAACTTGTTAGGATAATGACATATTTCAATATATTTTGTTATACAATTCCCAATTATAAGTTTTCAGTGATGTATAGTTATGAAGCTTGACGATTTAAATTTGTTCCGCATGGTTGTTGAAAATGGCAGCTATACCGCCGCCTCTCGAAAAACTCAGGTACCCGTTGCCACATTGACCCGACGGATCCAAGCCTTAGAAGAGTGCCTCAGCATTCGCCTGTTAAACCGTCATGCACGCAAGCTTTCATTGACTGAAGCTGGACAAAAATTCTACGACGATTGCAGCCCACTGCTGCAACAGCTGGTAGATACTAGTGAACAAATCAGTGAAGAATGCAAGGGTGCTGCAGGCAAGCTTAAAATTGCTGCCCCTTCTAACCTGACAAAAGTCATGCTGCAGCCGATGCTGAACGCATTCATGCTGGATCACCCGGCCATTAATATTGAGCTACATATGAGCAGTGAGCCAGAGCAGCTTGACCCAACTGACTGGGATGTCATTTTCCGTGTAGGGCCACAACGTGACTCAACGCTGATTGCCAGACGAATAAGTGCTGTCAAAGATATTTTGGTAGCCAGCCCCGAGTATTTGAAAAATAATGCTGAGCCCAAGCACGCGCAGGATCTCCACCAGCATTCGCTATTAAAGGGAAAACCTTTACTGCGCTGGCGCTTAACCGACTGTAATGGAGAAACCATTGCCGTTAATGAGCGGGGACGCTTTGAAGCAAACCAACTCAATGTTGTTCGTAAAGCCTGTGTAAGCGGCCTCGGGATCACCCTGATGCCAGATGTTATGCTTGAAAAATATATCGCTTCCGGCGAGCTGGTGCGTATTTTAGAAAACTGGTCAGCTAACCCGCGTGAAGTTTATCTGCTTTATAATCACCGTGATTATCAACCAGAAAAACTCCGCCTATTTATTGAATTTGCCAGCCAATACTTCAAGCTCTAACCCTCGTTCCTGCTTTCCAACCAGCCAGATTCTCTGGCTGGTTACTCCCAATTTCTTGCCAAGCCTGTTAACCCCGACTAAACGTTAATATACCAAACAGAACAATTATCTGTTCTGCACGAATACCTACAATCCTAATGGCAAGAGTGTACCGTTGAAATAGGACAGGTGATCTTGAATGCGATGCTAACTAGCAAGTTCACGCACACGACATCTAGACGAAAGGTCAGATAGTTATTCTGTTTGGTTACGCAAAAGAGCACCATTGTGGGTTGGGTTATTGCACTAAGTGTTCTTTGGACTAATGACATTATCGTGCGGAATTCGCACCTGATAACGAGGAAACGTTATGATTCTGGGACATTTATTCGGACTATACACGCATCCGAAACAAGAGTGGCGTGCCATTGACAAGGAACACGAAGGAGTCCAAAGCAGCCTCAGTCACATTCTACTGATCGCTTTACTACCACCAATATTTGCTTTTATCTCCAGTGTATTCATTGGCTGGCGTATTGGTGTCGGTGAGCCTATTTTCTTAACCCAGTCCAGTGCCTTAGGAATGTGCATTGCAATGTATATTGCCCTGGTCGCAGGGGTGTTCGCCCTCGCCTACCTAACCTACTGGATGAGCCACACATTTGGTTCAACGCCAACCTATACACAAGCTCTTGAACTTGCGGCTTATACTGCAACCCCGTTATTTATGATCAGTATTGCTGCTATCTATCCACAAGTATGGTTCTTGATGATTGCCGGGCTGATCGGGATTGCCTACTCAGTCTACCTTCTATACACCGGGGTGCCGATCCTCATGCACATTCCCGAAGAACGTGGCTTTATTTACGCCAGTTCAATTGTGACCTGTGGCTTGGTTTTGCTGGTATCGATTATTGCCGGCTCCGTCATTCTCTGGAATATGGGACTAGGGCCGCAGTTTAGTCATTAAAAAACAGAGGCTAGTTGCGGGGCCCTAGTTCCCAGAAAAAGCAAAAGCGAGAGGTCGATACCTCTCGCTTTTTGATTTTGGGTAGTGGGTACTGACAGAACCTTGAAACTTGCTCAAGCTCTAGCTACTCCCTAGAGCCTGCCTTTCCTAGCCCTCCGTTCTTAAACCCCTTCGTTGTGAAGCTCCAGGTTCGCTAAATCCTGCTGGATCCCACGCTTAGTCTTGGAATCTTCGCTTCGAAGTGATTCTAGATATTCCAAATATTCTTGGTTCACATCACCGGTAACGTATGTTCCGCTGAACACTGAGGCTTCAAACTGCGGGATATCAGGATTGCCTTCCGATACCGCGGCCACCAAATCCTGCAAGTCTTGGAAAATCAGGCCGTCAGCACCAATCATTTTGCAGATTTCATCGACTTCACGGCCGTGGGCAATTAACTCATTTGCGCTTGGCATATCGATACCGTACACATTCGGGAAGCGAACTTCTGGAGCAGCTGAAGCAAGGTAAACCTTATTGGCTCCTGCTTCCCTTGCCATTTCGATGATCTGCTCAGATGTCGTACCGCGAACAATCGAATCATCGACCAAAAGGACATTTTTATCTTTAAATTCCGAGCGGATCGCATTGAGCTTACGGCGAACTGACTTACGGCGCATTTGCTGGCCAGGCATGATAAAAGTACGGCCAACATAACGGTTTTTCACAAACCCCTGTCGATAGGGCTTATCTAACATACGGGCAATTTCCAGCGCACTGTCGCAAGATGTCTCAGGGATTGGGATCACTACATCGATATCAAGGTCGTCCCATTCGCGTTTGATTTTCTCGCCTAGCTTGGTGCCCATACGAACACGCGCACCATAGACTGATATCTTATCAATAAAAGAATCAGGGCGTGCAAAATAAACAAACTCAAAGATACATGGATTTAGAGCCGGGCTCTCTGCACACTGCTCAGTAAACAGTTGGCCATCAAAATCGATGTAAACCGCTTCACCAGGCGCAACATCACGCATAAAATCAAAACCCACAGCATCCAGAGCTACCGACTCCGAAGCCACCATATATTCAATCTTGCCATCAACCTCACGCTTGCCCAAACAAAGCGGACGAATACCGTTCGGATCGCGAAAAGCTATCAGGCCGTGGCCAATGACCATCGCGACGACAGCATAAGCGCCGGAAACAATGCGGTGAACTTCACGAACAGCAGAGAAGATTTCGGTGGGGGTAATCGGATAACTTGGGGAGTTTTCTAATTGATTGGCGAGAACATTAAGGAGTATTTCTGAATCGGAAGTCGTATTAACGTGGCGCTTGGCCTGCTCAAACAATGTTTCCTTAATATCGGCGGCATTGGTCAGGTTCCCATTATGCGCCAACGATATGCCATAGGGCGAATTCACATAGAATGGCTGTGCTTCCGAGGCACTTGAGCTACCAGCCGTTGGATAGCGCACGTGACCAATCCCCACATTTCCCTGCAGACGCTGCATGTGCCTCGCTTCAAATACATCACGCACAAGTCCGTTCGCTTTACGCAGACGAAAACGATTGCCTTCCAGAGTAACAATACCGGCAGCATCCTGGCCGCGATGCTGTAGCACGGTCAGTGCATCATAGATAGACTGGTTTACCGGGGTTGAACCCACGATTCCGACAATACCACACATGTCCTAAATCCTCGTCACGCATTAAATAGCAATTATAACCGTTTCATTTAACTAATAATTTTCAGCGGGAATCCGAAGTGTCCGAATGCCCGCCGAAAGCTCATCAATCAATAAAACCGTCTAAACACCGATGCTACAAGGCACCGGGCAAAAAGCTTGATGTGTCTTTGAGGTATGTGAAGAACCATTCTATTACAACGCCAAATTGCGGGATTAGCTCCGACTGTTTCCACCATTCGGCGTCCGAGAATCCCGTGAAGGCATCGATAAAAAACAGCAGGGCCGACACTATAAGCACGCCCCTCACTCCACCAAAGACAATGCCCAGAACTCGATCTGTCCCTGACAGACCCGTTTTCTGTACTAACTGTCCTATCACATAGTTCACCACGGCACCGACTATCAGTGTGGCAATAAACAATGCGGCAATGGCACTACCATTCCGTACCATCTCATCCTGGATATTTGTAAAATATGCTGCAAGTTGATTATAAAAGTTACTCGCGATAAAAAATGCAGCAAACCAAATTACCAGTGATAAAGCTTCCTTAACAAAACCACGGATCAAACTGACCAACGCAGAGAAGCCTATTACGCCTAAAATTACGTAATCTATCCAAATCATCATTTGTTATATTCGTCTTGTTGATGCGTATTCTAACAGAAAAAATGAGAACGCAAACGTTTACCTAAGGGTTAAGTGGGTTAAATCTGAGCAATCGGCCTTTTAATCCGGTTAATTTTTCCAAATCTTTGACCTGTGCAGACAACTTCGCTTTCGACACATCCGGACCGACTACCACTCTCGCCAAATCGCCTTTTTGAGGCTGCTTGGGAAATACATGTGCCTGGTAACCGGCATCGCGCAGCTTAACAACCAACTGGTTGGCATTATCGAAATTACGGAACACACCCAGTTGTACCACCCAACCACTGTCAAGATTACCGGCCTTCGGTTTCTCGACAGGCTGCGGGGCAACTTTAACCGGCTCACTAATTGATTCCTGCTCTTGTGGTTCATCGATAACCACAGTGACTGGTTCCGGAGGCAAATCAACCTCGGCAAACTCAGGCTCGGGAATGGTCGCAAACTCGTCTTCGATACCAATCTCAGGCTGGAGAGGAATGCTGGCGAACTGCTCCTGATAATGCTGCTTCTTACCATCAAATAAATCCGGCAAAAAGATAACTCCGATAGCAACCAAAATAATGGTTCCGACTAACCGGCTTTGGAATTTACTCGCCACGTCTACTCCTGTGTTGATGCTATATGGCTGGAAATCTGCCCAACAGTGTAAAACGAGCCAAACACGATTACCATATCCTCCTCACTGGCCTGTGTCAGCGCTGCGTCATAAGCTTGCTCTGGGGTTGGGAAAGAAAGAGTATCTATGGGTAAGTTCGCGATGATCTCATCAGCCGTTGCGGCTCTGGGGCCTTCTAATGATGCCGGATACCACACATCCACAACTGATGTCATTTCAGCAATTGTCGCGGCAATATCTTTGTCATGCAGCATCGCAACGACCGCATGGATACGGCCTTTGTTTTGCCGCTGTTTCACCTTTGCCAACTGCGCGGCAAAATACTGGGCTGAGTGAGGGTTATGGGCGACGTCCATGATAGTCAGCGGCGACTCAGACACTTGTTCCATTCGACCTGGCAGCGAAGCTTTCGCAAGGCCATTGGCAATATTCTCATCACTCACATCAAGTTCTGCGACCCCAAGCGCCATCAAAGCCGTCGCGGCGTTAGGAAGAGGCAACGCGGGTATCGGCAGCCTGTCCAAATCAAATGCGCCACAATGCCAGCTCCAGGTATCATCCTGTAGCTTATAATCGAACTGGTAGCCAACTTGATACAGTTTGGCACCGATATCATCGGCATGAGCCGGAACGCTTGCTGGTGGGTTAGGCTGGCCACATACCGCAGGCTTTTGCGCTCTGAAGATGCCCGCTTTCTCATAGCCAATCACCTCAATATCATCCCCTAGCCAGTCAACATGATCGACTGCCAGACTGGTGATAACAGAGACATCATGATCGACAATATTCGTCGCATCAAGGCGCCCACCCAATCCCACCTCGAGGATCACCACGTCGACCTGGTGTTGCTTGAATAGCTGCAAAGCCGCCAGTGTACCAAACTCAAACAAGCTCAGGCTCACCTCGCCACGGTACTGCTCAATAGCAGCAAACGCCTTGCTATGCTCACTATCAGCAAGCTCATTGCCATTTATTCGCACTCGCTCATTATATCTCACGAGGTGCGGAGAACTGTAAACCCCGGTTTTGTAGCCAGCGTCTAGTAGAATGGCTTCTAGAATGGCGCAGGAGGACCCCTTACCATTTGTACCGGCAACGGTGATAACACGCTGAGCAGGTTTAGTTAGCTGGCCGCGAGTCGCGACGTCAAGAGCACGATCTAAGCCAAGGTCGATGGCGCTGGTGTGAAGATTTTCTAGATAAGTCAGCCAGGTGGCTAATGGGGCAGTTGCTGATGGTGCTGTCAATCCGGACATTCTTTATAGTTCTAAATTAATACCTATGATGAGTACTAATTTACCACTTAACCGAGTCAGAGTTCATGCTCACAAGCGAATTAATTTATTCGATAATCCACTCTGTGAGCATGATTGACAGTTTTTTCGCGATTCAATAAGAAAAACGATTATTCCTGTTCGTTATCTACATCTGAATCCGCTTTCACCTCTGCAGGTACTGGTTTCACAACCGGTACCACCATTGGTGATGTTGCATGAGTCAGCTTGGCGATGATACCACCGATACGCTGACGCATTTCACGACGATCGACAATCATATCGATAGCACCGTGCTCAAGCAGGAACTCACTGCGCTGGAAGCCTTCTGGTAGCTTCTCGCGAACAGTCTGTTCGATAACACGCTGGCCAGCAAAGCCAATCAACGCCTTCGGCTCACCAATATTGATATCACCCAGCATCGCCAGACTCGCCGATACACCACCCATCGTCGGATCAGTCAGCACCGAGATAAACGGCAGACCTTTGTCTGACAGGCGCTCTAGTGCCGCACTGGTTTTCGCCATCTGCATCAGCGACATCAGTGCTTCCTGCATACGGGCACCGCCACTTGCAGAGAAACAAACCAACGCACAGTTGTTAGCGATAGCTTCATCAACCGCACTGACAAATTTCGCACCGACTACAGAGCCCATCGAGCCGCCCATAAATGAGAACTCAAACGCACAGGCAACAAGGGGCTGCTCTAGCAGGGTACCCTTCATAACGACCAACGCATCTTTCTCGCCGCTATTTTTCTGGGCTGTAGAGATACGGTCTTTGTACTTTTTCGAGTCGCGGAACTTCAGCTTATCTTTTGGCTCCAGTTCGGCGGCAATTTCAACTTGACCTTCGGCATCAAGGAAAGTTTCAAGGCGACGACGCGCCTTCATACGCATATGGTGATCACACTTAGGACAAACTTCTAAGCTACGTTCCAGGTCTGCGTGATAAAGCACTTGTTCACATGAAGTACATTTGGTCCATACCCCTTCAGGGATCGACGCTTTTCGAGAAGAAACAATGTTGCTTTTTGTGAGAATCTTTTCAAGCCAGCTCATGAATGACCTTTCATCTTCTTATTTCCCGCCTAAATAGCCGAGAATTATAAATTCGTTAGTTTACCGAGGTGGAATTAAAGCACAAAGTTGTCAATCTGTAGATAAAAAACTGGTTGTACTAGTTGGTAAAGGGGAGCTAGATCCTAGATTCTAGCTCCTGAACGCTCGTTTCGTGTTACAAAATTCAGTTTTTTTGGGGACTGCTTCCTGTTGGGCAGGCTTGCCGAGACTCAAGAGCGTGTAAAGCTCTTTCTCTCCCTAGGAGCTAGGAACACGCACCCTGCTCTTACTTAGTCTGCCAAAAACAGCGGACCTAGCGGCACCCTTGGCAACCCACACTCTTCCGGATAATCCACATCAACCAAGTACAACCCCTCAGCCTTAGCCGTCGCCCCTGCAAGGGTACGGTCTTTCTGCTCTAACAGCCACTTCATCCACTCTGGTTTTTCTTCACCGCGTCCCACTTTAATCAGACTACCGGTGATATTTCTAACCATATGATGAACAAATGCATTGGCTTTAATATCAATAATGACAAAATTTCCCTGGCGCGAAACATTCAGGTGCATAATGTTACGCCACGGGCTACGGGACTGACAGAAAACGGCACGGAAGGACGTGAAGTCATTCTCACCCAACAGGTACTGTCCTGCCTCCTGCATTTTCTCAACGTCTAGCTCACCGTGATAATGGCTTACGCCTGTTCCTAGAATCGCAGGGCGCAACGCATGGTTATAAATAATATAGCGGTAACGGCGCGCTGTAGCCGTAAAACGAGCATGAAAATCATCATTCACTTCCTTTGCCCAACGAACAGTAATATCTTTCGGCAAATGCGTGTTAACACCCATGGTCCAGGCCGCCATCTTACGTTCGACATTTACATCGAAATGGACAACCTGTCCGGTACCGTGAACACCGGCATCCGTACGGCCTGCACACTGAACCTCGATAGGTTGGTTGGCAATTTTACTCAGCGCCTTTTCCAGACGTTCCTGCACACTATCAACGTCACGCTGACGCTGCCAACCATAATATTTGGCACCATCGTATTCGATACCTAAAGCTATTCGCATAATTTACTTCGTCTTACTGTCGGCACAGCTGGCCTGTTTATCTAGGAGATAGGAGATTATAGGGAAAAAAGCCGGCAGAGCCTAGGGGATAAAACTGACAGTCACGTTGCTAGATTTTGGTTCCTAGCTCTTAGTGACTAGTGCCTAAAAAAGCAAGAAGAACATTTTCTGCCCCGAAAAGAAAAAAGCGAGAGCCATAGCTCTCGCTTTTGGGTCCTGCTTCTTCTAGGCTCTAGGCAAGCCGACCTTCTCCAACAACCCTTTTGCTTCGCGCTTACTTTGGGCATCGCCGTTATTCGCGACCTCCACCAGCAAATCTGCGGCACCTTCGGTGTCATTCATCTCAAGGTAGGCTTTGGCTAAGTCTAACTTACTGGCGTACTCGCCCTGACTATCGACATCAAACGCCGCAACATCAGACAGTACATCCGGAAACTCATCAAGGCCGACATCCAGATTTAGTGGCTCGTCTTCCACTTCTACCGAGTTTTCCGGCTCCATCTCTTTCATCAATTCATCAATACTAATGTAAGACGATGGATTGATCTGCTCATCAACCAGTTCGCTTCCCGCCTCGCCCTGAAGTAGCCCTTGTGACTCGGCCTCTGCCAACAACAGCTCTGCATCAAACGCATCGACATCTTCAATCTGCATTTGCGGCTGCTCAGCCCAATCCTCGGTTTCGAGTTCCGGCTCAGGGCTGCTCGCCGCCCAAATTTCAGAGTCTTCTTCTGGCATACCAAGCTCAGAGTCTGACAGTTCAGCAAGCGGCTCATCAGAACCAAAGCTTTCACCAAATGAAGCAGATAACAACTGCTCTCGCTCAGCATCAAGCTCATCCTGAATGGCAAAATCCGTATTGGCTGTAAACGGAGCGGCTTCATCAAGGATAGCCTCTGCAAACGCCGCCGCATCATTATCCATTGAGTCAGAAAGCGTTTCATCGCTAATCACGGAGTCGGCAGCAAGCTCATCGCCACGGATTTCATCGCCGGTAGCATTACTCAGAACATCTTCCGGTAATGGCGAAATAGATGCTTCATCCACCTCATGCTTCACCGGTTCATCAAACTCAGTGGCAACCTCCGGTTCAGAAGCAACAGGCGACTCAATCACACGCTCAGGCAGCACCATCTCTGAGTCAGACTGAATATCATCTATAACGCTATCAGGATCACTTAACAACGCCGCCATATCCAGGCCGGCAGAATCAACCAGCTCATCATCAAACATGTCAGCAGGCGGTTGAGGTTCATGCGCCGTAGGCTGAGGCTCTGGCTGACCATTCAGACCTTGTTCTAACTCATACTGCTCCAGCTCATGCTGCTCTTCAAAAGAAGCCTGAAGCGCTTCATTTTCACTGAACTCTGGCAATGAATTCGGGTCAATGGTTTCAAACTCAATCTGCTGCTCGCCATGAATTGACGCGGGCTGTTGCTCAGAAATACTGGCTTCAGGCTGTTCAACCTGTTCGTCAAATACTGGTTCAGAGGCAAGATCAGCATTATCTGGCTGTTCAATATGAAGCGGCTTCTCAGCAGCTTCAGCGGCTTGCTGCAACTGCTTGACAATGTTATCTAACGCGACCTGCTCTTCATCATCAGACAGCTGAACCGGTGTCTCCTCGAAGGTTTCAGCTTCAGGATCATTGAATGCCGCCTCTTCATCGAACTCAGGGAAATCATCCAGGTTCAATGGTTCTGCATCTGCAACATCAAGCGGTTCGATTTGAGGCTCAACCAACGACTCTGATTCGGCAAGCGCCACTTCCTCGTCAAACGTCGGGAACTCATCAAAACCCTCACCGGACAATACACTTTCTTCCAGTTCGGTTTGAACCCGAGATGTATCATCCTGCGGTACAGCGACAGCTAACTCCGGTTGCTCTGGTTGCTCTAATCCTAACTCTAAGTCGGATTCTGGTTGTAGCTGAACATCCTTCTCACTTCGCTCATCAACGGCAGCTGGCGCTTCATGTTGCTGCTCGTCTACCTGTAACCCTGGTTGCAAATCCTGTTCATGCTCAATGTTTTCAAGCAACTCATCAACGCTGCGCTCGATGACTTCGACATCATTATCATTACTGACTTCTGGTTCGTCCAGAAGGCCTTCGACATCTGCCAATAAGGCATCGATATCCTCGGCTTCTACCGAGTCATTCAAGCCCTGCTGCGGAGCCTCTAGTGGCGGTTCCAAAACCGTTTCGACCTCAGGCTGTAAAGCCTCGGTGACAGGCTCAACGCTGTCCTGGTTTGCCTGCTCTTCCAATACATCATTGAAAATATCTTCAAAATCCGGCTTGTCGAGCTCAGGGAAGTCAGCATCATCAACAGTCTCTAACGACGGCTCCTGCGAAGGCGCTGAAAAGGCCTCCTCAAAAGCAACGGCTGCGATATCTTCCGGCTGCTGGGTCAGGAGCTCATCGTTCTCTGGTACCGATTCAAACTCAGGCTCAGAGAAGTTATCTTCCGAGGGCTGGCTTTCTGCGAGCGGTGGCTCTGGGTACTGTTCTTCTGAAGATATGGCTTCTGACTGATTAGCGTCAATAAACGAAGAACCTGTAGACTCTGGCTCTAATAGCTCTGGTGACGAAGTCAAAGGCTCAGCAAACATATCATCACGAGTCGCAACATCTAACGGACTACTGTGCTGGGCTAGAATATCATCCAGCAGCTCCGTACTGCTTTCATCGATCACCACATCATCGATGTTAAGCTCTGGCTCTTCGGCAATGTCAGCCAATCCCGCCGCGTTGTCTTCTGCTGCACTATCTAACTCGTCAACCAGCTCGTCCAGAAGCGCCGTACTGTTCTCATCAATTGATACGCTAGGGTTCAGTAGTGAACTATCCTCTTCATCCCCATCAAGCAATTCGTCCAATAGCGCCGTACTGTTTTCTTCTACCTCGATATCACTGGTCAGTTCATCTTCTTCGATCAGCTCATCCAGCAGTGCGGTACTATTTTCTTCAACTTCTATTTCACCGGTATCACTGCTCAGCGGCTCTTCTTCAACCAACTCGTCCAGCAGTGCGGTACTGTTTTCATCAAACAATGCATCAAGTTCGGCACCGATATCATCCTCTGATATGGCTTCCGCCTCAGCGGCAAACATAGCATCGGCATCGGCTAACGCCTGATCAATCGCTGCCTGTTGCGCCTTGTCTTCACCCTCGGTCATCACGGTTTTAGCTGGCGGTTCAGCCACCTCTGCCGTCCCGACCGAATCAAACAATGAATCCAGTTCATCTTGCGCAATGACCTGCTGTGATGCATCGCTTGCAGCAGTATCATTATCAGCAGCGGCTTCCTTGAGGCTCTGGCTGTCCTGCATCTGTTTTTCAGCCTCGACCTCAGACAGCAGGTCATCAAGAATAGATTGATCCAGCAGGCCATCCTCGATTTCCTGCTCTGTCATCAAATCATCATCTAGCGCATTCAACGAGCCATCATCAGAGAGGTCAAAGCTTTCTTCATCATCAGCATCGTCTTGAAGCGACTGCTCCCACATGGCAGCCAAAGCCTCATCAGAGCTAGGCTCTGATGTCTGCTCCATTTCATCAAGTGCTCGCTCCATATCTTGGAGCCCGATAGCCTGTTCATCACCTTTTACCGATATGCTACTTGTCGATAAACCACTATCGATTTCAAACTCATCATTATGGTCATCACCAAGCTCCAATATATCGATTGAATCAGATTGCTCATCTGAATCAAGCGATGTCTCTGCTGAAAACAGGCTATTTTCAGGTTCGTCAAACAGCGATTCACCGTCATCAGCAAACAGATCATCAATATCATTATCGTCATTAAGAGGTAGGTCCGGCACCGCCTCATCACCGCTATTAACAGGAGGAGGAACCATTGCAGGCTCTTGTGCTTCAGGTCCTTCGAGCGCTTTAGTCTCATCCTCTTTCTTACGCCTTAACATAAAGAACGCAAGAACGCCGGCGATCAGTGCACCTGGAATCAAAGCCACCGCGGCTAACATCCAAGGACTGGCAATCAAACTATCAAACCATGACGGCTGCGGTGCAACAGGCTGCGGCTGTTGAACTTTTTGCTCTTGGATAAAGTCTTTAATTTGCTCACGTAGCACTTCATCACTACTGATCTGGTCTTTCAGTGCCGTCACTTCATGCTGCATTTCCGACAAACGTACACGCAGTAAATGGTTACTTTCCAATAGCTTGGTAATTTGCTCATCCGAGGCATCAAGCTGCTGCTGGAGGGCAACGGGCTTGGCTGGGATCCCCCCCTTGGCAATCTCACTGACTGGTGGCTTCACGGCCTCACCATTTGGCTTAGTCGTGGTTTGGCTAACAGGTTGCTCTTTGGCTTTATCTGGCTTTGGAAGAGCCGCAGCCACTACCGTTGGCGCCGGCTTCGTTCTCGGTTTGGGAGCCGGTGTGCTGGCAGTTGAAGAGCGTGGCGCTGGTGTCGATGCCTGACGGGACTGGCGTCGCTTGTCGGCCTCAAGGCGGCGTTTTACGCTATCAACATCCTCCCGGCGGATCTGCGCCAGAGTCGGCATCACCAGTGTACTGTCGGGGATCAGGCCATGAATATTGTTCTGTTCAAAAGCCGATGGGTTCGCGCGGTGAATCGCCCCTATCACCTGATAGACAGAAACTTGATTATTCGGGCGGGAACGAGATGCAATTGACCACAAGGTTTCATTGCCCCTTGTCGGTCCATAACGGGTCACGGAAGCGCCATTCTGGGTTGCTGCACTCTGGGTACGCTCCGCAACGAAGGCAGACTGCTCATCAGCAGAAGGGCCAATAATACGTACGGTATTGGCTTGTACCGGCATATGAAAGGCTGCGGTAGTGAAAATAACCGGTAATAGTAAACGTTTTATCATAGTCGATAAGTCAGACACTGCCTGCTGTCCTCTCTGACAGAGATAGGAAATTTAGTTTCGAGTATAAAGGCTTTAGCATAAAAAATTAGACTAAACCACCGAAATACTAGACTCTACATTCAATTAAGTGGCTTTAGCATAAAGAATCTATCGGCCTTGCATCAAGACTCTTGAGCGGTAAATGAGGATTGTTGCTCACCTGACATGTATGTCAAGACAGTCGGTGGGGTTTTACTATAAAGATCATGATTAAGAGCGGCCCTTGAACCACAGAGCCGCTCTTGGTGTATTACAAATACTCTTCGATCAGTTTCTCGGCGATCTGTACGCTGTTGGTAGCAGCGCCTTTGCGGACGTTGTCCGCAACAACCCACATGTTCAAACCACATGGGTGGCTGATATCTTCACGGATACGGGCAACCATGACGTGGTCTTTGCCGGTAGCATCGCTTACCTGAGTTGGGTACTCGTTGCCGTGAAACACTTCGATGCCTTCGGCATTTTCAAGCAGACTAATGGCTTCCTCAACATGGACTGGCTGGCAAGTTTCAACATGAACTGCTTCTGCATGGCCATAAAATACCGGGACACGAACACAGGTCGGGTTAACGCGAATATTGTCGTCGCCCAGGATTTTCTGGGTTTCCCACACCATTTTCATTTCTTCTTTGGTGTAGCCGTTGTCCATGAAGTCATCAATATGTGGCAGGCAGTTGAAAGCAATTTGCTTATCATAAGCCTTGTTTTCCGCCGGCAAGCCATTCAGCAACTTCGCTGTCTGCCCCGCCAGCTCATCAATACCTTTCTTGCCGGAGCCAGATACTGACTGGTAAGTCGCAACATTGATTCGCTCGATACCATAAGCTTCATGGATCGGCTTCAACGCTACCAGCATTTGGATGGTAGAGCAGTTAGGGTTGGCAATAATGTTGCGGTTACGGTAGTCAGCCAGCGCATGCGGGTTCACTTCCGGCACAACCAGCGGAACATCGTACTCATAACGGAAACGTGATGTATTATCGATAACGACCACGCCGTGATCCGCTGCAATCGGTGCCCAGCGGTCAGACGTTTCTGCACCGGCAGAGAAAAGTGCAAGCTGCACCTGGCTCCAGTCAAATTCTTCTACATCTGTAACGCGAACGCTTTTGCCTTTAAAGCGCAAGGTTTTCCCAGCGCTACGCTCAGATGCAAGCAAATATAGATTGCGAACAGGAAAATTGCGTTCCTCTAGGACTTCTACGATGGTTTCACCGACAGCGCCTGTTGCGCCGAGTACTGCAATATCAAATTCCTGGCTCATGGAGTTTCCTCTACTGTAAAACCTAATTCAGCCAGCGACTCTACCCCAAAACCTGCCTCTCCGGCTACCGTAATCGCACTATATTCACGTCGATCCCAGTAATTTTTCCTCATCCGGTCAAAAGCGGCAGCCATACGAGCATCATCACCCGCCGAATCAGCCATTTCTCGACGGAAAAGTGCGTCATCTTTGCGAACATCATAGATTAGCTGGATCAGGGTAAATAAATCCTCTTCTTGCCAGCGCTTACTCAGTTTAACAAAAGGCACCGGAGCCACCGGCAGCAAACTTGATGCGGCAACATGGTTCTCTAGGCCAAGGAATTCGCAGTATCGATTGAACACCATGGTTGTGCCACGAGCCTTGCCTTCGAGGCCATAACCGGCAATATGCGGCGTTGCAAAAGCCAGTAGCGGCAGTAACTCCAAGTCAACCAAGGGTTCGTACTCAAACACATCCAGTACAGCCGTTAGTGCTTTGCCTTGACCAGACTGAGCCTGCAGCAAAGCCGATTTCAGCGCCGCATTGTCAACAACTGGGCCGCGAGCCGCATTTATGAGGATCGCATTGGGTACAAGCTGGCTCAAAAATGCCTGATCGACCAGGTGATAGGTAGGAAACTCGCCATCACGAGTAATTGGCGTATGCAGGGTGATCACATCACATTGCTGTTGCAGCTCTTCCAGGGAGTGGAACTCACGGCTGTCGCCATTCAGCTCTTTCAATGGATCATTCAACAGGTAACGGATACCCAGGGCATCAAGGCACTTTGCGAGGTAGGTACCGACGTTACCGGCACCAATAATACCGACGGTTTTATCAAATATTGAAAAACCCTGCTGCTGGCCCAATACCATCAGGCTACTTAACACATATTCGGCAACCCCAACTTTATTGCACCCAGGTGCCGCCGTGAACGTAATACCACGCTCGGCCAGCAGGGGTTGATCCACATGATCCTGCCCTGCCGTTGCCGTACCGATAAATCGCAGCGTATTGGCTTTATCCAGAAGCGACTCATTGACTTTGGTCACAGAGCGGATCATCAGCGCATCGACATCAATCAAATCATCCGCTGTCAGCGTACGACCCGGTTTAGCCACCACTTCACCTAGCTGGCTGAATAATTCAGCAGCATAGGGCATGTTTTCATCTATGAGGATTTTCATGGGGGGTTCCTAGTTCCTAGAACCTAGAACCTAGTTTCCAGATTGCTGAATCCAGGAACTAGTTCGGGGAAAGTGTTGATTTCAGAACGTTAATTTTACTGCTAAGTGTCTACGTTGGCTAGAACTCCTAGGCCCTAAAAAACCTCCCGTAAGAGTCAAGCTTTAGCTTTTATCTATGAACTAGATTCCAGGAACCCGCTCCTGTTTTAGGCACAAAAAAACCCGGCATAAAGCCGGGCAAAAAAATCCAGGATATAAAAACACTAGCTTCTGCGATAGACAGCTCCCGCAAAAGAAAATACTATTCACAAAAGCTAATGTAGCGTCTGTTTTATAGGCACTGGCTATAGATAAACTAATCTGCCGAAGTCTCTGCGAAAAGTCATCTTAGATTAGCCACTTAGTCAGTGCCGCTCCCGGACAAAGACAAAAGAAGTTACCAGTCGCGAGAAAAGAGTGTCGAGTCTCTTGAATCTCGTCGCTTGTTACTCATAGCTTTAAACAGGAGGCCCGGGACCAGGCCCCGTATTCTTAGCCTTCGTACTTCTTAATCACTAGCGTAGCGTTCGTACCACCGAAACCGAAACTATTCGACATTACCGTCTTCAGCTCCTGCTCACGGGTTTCTGTTACAATGTCCAAGCCTTCAGCAGCTGGATCAAGGTTTTCAATATTGATGCTTGGCGCAACAAAGCCATTGTCTAGCATCAGTGTTGAGTAAATTGCCTCGTGAACACCTGCCGCACCCAGTGCGTGACCTGTCATAGCCTTAGTTGCAGAAATTGCTGGGCTGTTTTCACCAAACAGTTCCTGAATCGCACCAAGCTCTTTCACGTCACCAACAGGGGTAGATGTACCGTGGGTGTTGATGTAATCAACCGGCGTATCAAGATCCTGCATTGCCATCTTCATACAACGTACCGCGCCTTCACCAGAAGGAGCTACCATATCGTAGCCGTCAGAAGTTGCACCATAGCCTACGATTTCACCGTAGATTTTCGCACCACGAGCCAGAGCGTGTTCCAACTCTTCGACAACCAACATACCGCCGCCGCCAGAGATAACGAAACCGTCACGGTCTGCATCATAAGTACGTGACGCCTTAGTTGGATCGTCATTGTACTTAGTCGACAATGCGCCCATCGCATCGAACATCATGGTCAGAGTCCAGTCTAGCTCTTCACCGCCACCGGCAAAAACAACATCTTGTTTGCCTAGCTGGATAAGCTCCAGTGCGTGGCCAATACAGTGTGCAGAGGTCGCACACGCAGAGCTCATGGTGTAGTTCACGCCACGAATTTTAAATGGTGTCGCCAGACATGCCGATACCGTCGATGACATCGTACGAGGGACCATGTATGGACCAACACGCTTAACGCCTTTCTCACGTAGAATATCTACGGCCGCGCATTGGTTGTACGAGGATGCGCCACCCGAACCCGCCACTAGGCCAGTACGGTCATTAGAAACCTGTTCTTCAGTAAGACCTGCGTCTTCAATTGCCTGCTCCATAGACAAATACGCAAATGCTGCGGCATCGCCCATGAAACGCATTTTTTTACGATCGATATGTTCAGACGGGGTCATCTTTAAGTCGCCCCAAACATTGCTTCGCAGCTTCATTTCTGCGAACTGTTCAGAGAAGTTGATACCGGATTTACCCGTTTTCAAAGACTCCAGCACTTCTTTAACGTTGTTACCGATGCTGGATACGATACCCATGCCTGTAATTACGGCTCGTTTCATGATGAATTCCTACTGTCATTTAACGATGATGATAATAACGGGTTTATTCACGGAAAGTGGTCAGCTTTCCCTACTATCAGGTACAATCCCCGTCAATTTCACTTAATTTGATCGTTATTACTGCTGTTAAGGTACGTTACCTAACTAAAATCAAGCAATAACGATAACCTGTTACACCATTACATGAGGTTTCCCCTTTGCCAGACCTGTCTAACAAGCGCATTGAAAATGCCATTCTTGACTGGAATGAGTCCGGTACCCCGGTATCCAATGACTTTGACGATGTTTATTTCTCCAATGCCAACGGTTTAGAAGAAACTCGCTACGTTTTTCTCAAACAAAACGGATTACCCGAGCGTTGGGAAACCTTTGACCGTCGACGCTTTGTCGTCGCCGAAACCGGATTCGGTACCGGCCTGAACTTTCTGGCCGTGTGGCAATGGTTCAAAGCCTTCCGCCAGGCTAATCCCGATGCACAGGCCAAAGAACTACATTTCATCAGTTTTGAAAAGTTCCCGGTCACCAAAGCCGACTTGGTCAAGGCCCACCAATCTTGGCCTGAACTCGCCGAGCTGGCCGAACAGCTACATGCCCATTACCCATCAGCCGTCGCGGATTGTCACCGCATCGTGCTGGAAGATGGCATGATCACCCTTGATTTGTGGTTTGGCGATATCAAAGAGTGTATGCCTCAAGTATGGACCAATGATGACGGTATTGTGGACGCCTGGTTCCTTGACGGCTTTGCGCCAAGCAAAAACCCGGAAATGTGGAACCAGGATCTGTTCAACGGTATGGCAAAACTGGCTCGGGTTGGGTGTACCACAGCAACATTTACCGCGGCAGGATTCGTACGCCGCGGATTAATTGAAGCCGGGTTTGAAATGGCTAAAGTGAAAGGCTTCGGTACCAAACGGGACATGCTGGCTGGCTCTGTCACCAAGCGACAACACAAAGCCAACTTCAAGCCATGGTATAAACGTACGAGCGCAGAAAGCCCACAAGATGTTGCGATCATCGGTGGTGGCGTCGGCTCGGCAACTGCAGCCCTGTCACTCGTTCGCCGTGGTATCGATGTCACGTTGTACTGTGCCGATACGTTGCTGGCAGAGGGTGCTTCAGGTAACCGTCAGGGTGCGGTATACCCATTGCTCAATGGCTCGAACGATGCGCTCTCCCGTTTCTTTGCCCCAGCTTTTCTCTATGCTCGCCAGTTCGTCGAGCAGGCTGCTAATAAGAAAACTTTCGCTCATGATTGGTGTGGTGTTACTCAATTGGCCTGGGATAACAATGCCAAGACCAAACTGGACAAAATGATGTCCGGTGGCTTCCCTGAAGCCTTGATCAGAAGCCTTGATACAACACAAACCGAGCAGATTACGGGTGTTCCCTCTGGCCACACGAGTGTCAATTACCCGCTCGGCGGCTGGCTGTGCCCACAAGAGCTAACCCGCGTATTGGTTCAGCTTGCCCAGGAAAGCGGCCACCTGTCGTTAAAAACTGACACCGAGATTTGTCAGCTAGAGCAACAGGCTGAAACGTCTGGCTGGACTCTGACTGATTCTCACGAAAACAAATACCAACACTCTAACGTGATTGTGGCCAATGGCCACCGTTTTGCAGAATTCGAGCAGACCAAAGCCATCCCGGCCTCTCCGGTGCGCGGACAGGTGAGCCATATTCCAACCAACAAATCACTATCGGCACTTAAAACCGTACTGTGCTATGACGGTTATCTGACCCCGGTTAACCAACAAACACAGAGCCACTGCATCGGAGCTAGCTACGGACGAAATAATACTGATTTAACCTTCAGCGACGCAGAACAAACCGACAACAAACAACGCTTGGTTAACTGCCTGCCTGATACTGACTGGCCAGCTGAGATTGATGTGTCAGGCAACCAGGCTCGTGTCGGCGTCCGCTGTGCCAGCCGTGATCACCTGCCATTTGTCGGTGACGTTTGTATCTACGGCCAATTAGTTGAACAGTATGCAGATCTGCGTGATAACCAAGACACTGCCAAAAGTGTACCGGTTTACCCGAACTTGTACTCTATGATTGGGCTGGGGTCTCGCGGCCTAAGTTCTGCCCCTCTTTTAGGCGAATTGCTGGCATCACAGATCTGCGGCGATCCTCTACCGCTTCCTAACGATGTCCTAAATGCCCTGCATCCAGGACGGATGTGGGTACGTCGGTTAGTTAAAGGCAAACAGCTTTAAGATCCTAGCTCTTAGAAATTAAGACCAAGATAAGAACGAGAAGCGAGAGGTGTAAGCCTTTCGCTTTTTTGTTGGGGTCCTTGGTCCTGCAAGACTGATTCTCTGAACCTTGAAGCTAGGTCAAGCTCTTGCTCTTCCTAAGGCCTGTTCTTCCAAAGGCCTAATACCGACTTTTCCTGGGAACTAGGATCTAGTAACCCGCACCGGCTCTTCCCTATTCCGCCTGAACCGTTACCGGTGGTGCTGGATCGTCCCCACCTCCGGTATCTGATACCGCAACCCCGATAACGATAGCTGCAACACCGACAGCCAATACCGTTGCAGTTAAGCCACCAGCCGAAGCAGCCATGGCCGTATCGATACCTGCAGCGGTCCCTTTCTTACTCGCTTCTTCCGCAGCGTGTGAAGCAGTATGTACAGAAGATGTCGACTGTGAATTAACTGGAGGGTTGGTCGATGTTCTCGTTCCGGACTGCACGGCGGCACCATCAGCAGCACAGGCCGACATACTCATCATCCCGGCACAAAAAAGTGCAATTGTTGTTTTGTTCATATCATTCCCCGAACCACAAGCGAGCTTATTGATATGAAAGTAAGTATAGGAGAGGTTCTCGCACCTTGAGTCGAGATCTGAGGAGTGAAGTGTAGAGTATTAGAAATAAGAATGAGAGAGAAGCGAGTAACGAGACGAAAGGTGCTCGTTACTCGGGAAATAAACAGGCACTGGGCACTGCAAGTAAAATTCAAAAGCACCAAGAAATAGTCGAGCTTTTGCTTTTCCCTAGGATCAGTTCTTCCTAGAACCTAATACCGGCTTTTGATCAATCCGCGCCAAACAAATCGCGGGTGTAAACTTTGTCTGCTACGTCTTCCAGCTCTACCGCCATACGGTTGGAAACTATCACATCAGACATCTGCTTGAACTGCTCGAGATCCGTAATCACTTTCGAATTAAAGAATTCAGATTCCTTGAGTACAGGCTCATATACAACCACTTCAATGCCTTTGGCCTTGATACGCTTCATGATGCCCTGAATTGAAGAGGCGCGGAAATTATCAGAACCGCTCTTCATGATAAGGCGATAAATTCCCACCACTTTCGGCTGCTGGCTGATAATTGAGTCTGCCACAAAGTCTTTACGGGTACGGTTCGCATCAACAATCGCGCTGATAAGACAGTTCGGTACCTGCTCATAGTTGGCACGGAGCTGCTTGGTATCTTTAGGCAAGCAGTAGCCACCATAACCGAATGACGGGTTGTTATAGTGGGAACCAATACGAGGATCTAGACCAACGCCTTCAATGATTTGGCGGCTATCTAGACCATGCGTTTCCGCATAAGAATCCAGCTCGTTAAAGTAAGCAACGCGCATCGCTAGGTAGGTATTAGAGAATAGCTTCACCGCTTCAGCTTCTGTTGAATCAGTGAACAAAACAGCAATATCTTCTTTGATCGCACCTTGTACCAATAACTCGGCAAACTGCTGGGCACGTTCAGAACGCTCGCCCACAATAATACGGGAAGGGTGCAAATTATCGAACAGTGCACGCCCCTCACGCAAAAACTCTGGTGAGAAGATAAGGTTATCACAACCCAACTCATCCCTAACACGCTGAGTGTAACCAACAGGAACCGTCGATTTAATAACCATTACCGCATCAGGATTAATGGCCATCACATCTTTAATCACAGCTTCTACCGACGAGGTATTAAAATAGTTCGTCACCGGATCATAATCTGTCGGCGTTGCAATGATCACAAACTCAGCGCCTTCATAGGCACATTGTTTATCAATCGTTGCAGATAGGTTTAGCGTATGATTTGTCAGGTACTCGGTGATCTCTTTATCTTCGATAGGAGAAATACGCTGATTGATTAGATTTACTTTCTCTTCAACAATATCTAGCGCAATCACTTCATTATGCTGAGCCAAAAGCACAGCATTAGAAAGGCCTACATATCCTGTTCCTGCAACAGTAATTTTCATTACTCTACCTCAAACTATTCAACAACCAGTGCCAGGGTAACAAAGAAAGTCTAATCAATTTCAGATTAGTTCTTAATAAGCCAGAACATCCCCCTATCCAGCACTGTACAAAACTGACAAAATACTACCTTAGATCACTACAGTAGAGTAGCTTAACAGCCAAATAAGCATCATTTATTATTGATTCGCATCAAGCATCCAATAATATTTGGTCAACTTCCCTCTTCGGCAGCAATGATAACCTCACAACCAGGCTTTACCGCTGCCAACTTTTTCGCCAATGCTCGTTGCGAAGACAAATCACCATGGACTATACGAATTTGCTGTGGACCTTGCTCGATGCCAGCGACAAACTTCACCAAATCGAATTGATCGGCATGTGCTGAATAGCCCGACATAGTATGAACAGTGGCATTCACTTTGATATTTTTGTTTTGGATTTCAACTGAATCCGGTTGGCTCTGTAAGCTCCGGCCTAAAGTACCCTTAGCCTGATAACCCACCAAAATCACATCCGTTCTGGAATCCGGTAACAATGCTTCCAGGTAGTTCATAATCCGCCCCCCCTCACACATGCCGCTGGCCGCGACAATGATTGCTGGCTCACCCGTGACTTTCATACGATTGACGATAGCTAAGTGGTCAGAGTGCTGGTTGACGGTAATACATTGCTTAAAGGACAACGGGTGGCGACCGCTTAACAGTCGCTGTTTGGCTTCCTTAGCCCACAGGCGCTGAAAAGTAATATATTGCTCGGTGATTCCAATCGCTAAGGGGGAGTCCAAAATCACCGGCAACTGGTGCCAATTTGTTGCTGCATCTTCTTTTCGTGATTTCAAAGGCAGAGTACGGGAAATGATATTCTCAATATCAAACAGCAATTCCTGAGTACGCCCAACACTAAACGCCGGGAGCAAAATAGCCCCACCATCGTTCATCGAGCGCTCAATAATCTCGGCTAGCTGCTGCTCACGGTAGTCAATAGGTTGGTGGTACTTACCACCGTAGGTGCTTTCTATAACCAACGTACCAACCTGTTTCGGTGACTGTGGGTCAACCAGCAATGGTGTGCTATAGGGCCCCAGGTCCCCTGAAAAAATAACGTTTTCTCCGTCAGGAAGCACAAGCTCAATGTAAGCTGAACCCAAAATATGGCCAGCAGGGCGAAAACAAATACTCACCAGCCCACCGTCAGGCAAAACCAGCTGTGCACGGCAGTCAAAAGGGATAGGTTTCAGTAGCAATTTCACCAGGCGAGTAAATTGTTCGCATTGTGATTTATCCAGACCAAGATGAATTTTCAGGCCATCTTCTAGCATCAGCGGCAATAATGCAGACGTAGCCTCGGTCGCATAAATTGGACCACGAAAGCCCGCAGCCAACAACCAAGGAAGTCGGCCTACATGGTCAATGTGGCAGTGCGTCAACAATAACGCTTTAATATGCTCTATCGGAAACTCAATGTTGAGTGTCCGCCCGGCCTCCTCTCCTTGAAAGAGACCACAGTCAACCAGTAAACCATAAGTACTGATCCGTACCTCGTGACAAGAACCTGTCACACCAGTACGCGCACCGTGATGTATAATTTGCACGCTCGCGCTCCACCTAGATTGAACAATCAATAAGATGATGACAAAGGAACGTAGAAGATTAAGGCTCGTCGTAATATTGCTAGAGTGACATCACGAAAAAAAATATCCGCCCCACCCTGCATAATCAAGAAATATAAACCGTTGCGCATAAACGAATTTGAGAGTGAAAACAATAGTAAGTGAACGTTCGGTAACAAACTTCAATCTTTCTGTAACAACTTGAGGCTTTAGTGGTATGTCGAAATTTGATATAGTTTCGGGATAAATCCAACTTTTGATGTAATTTTGATGTTTGCTGATTTTTTCTTTGTATTTTTCTCTTCTCTTACTGCTTTGTTCTTACTCAGGAAGTTTGCAAAAAAAGTCGGTTTGGTGGATCAACCGAATGCGCGTAAGCATCATAATGGCTCAATCCCCCTTGTTGGTGGAATCGCAATTTGCATTACTCTTGCACAGTTTCTCTATTATAACCCGCAAATCTTTGATGACTCGGGATTGTACATTTTTTGTATCAGCACCCTTACAATCGTCGGCGCATTAGATGACAAATATGATGTCAGCTTCAAGCTCAGAATGCTGCTGCAGGGAGCGCTATCAATTTGTATGATCTATTTTGCCGGCTTAGAGTTACATAACTTAGGCAACATGATTGGCTTTGGCAAAATTGACCTAGGGTTATTCGGATACCTAGTTACAGTACTCGCAGTTATCGGGGCAATTAATGCGTTCAACATGGTTGATGGAATTGACGGCCTATTGGGGGGATTGTCGATTGTTACATTTGGAGGGCTTGGAATCATCCTCACATTTGATAACCAGCCAAACTTAGCCTACCTCTGCTTTGTCATAATTTTCGCCATCATTCCATACATCCTTCTCAATCTAGGAGCGTTCGGACGCAGACGGAAAGTATTTATGGGCGATGCAGGCAGCATGCTAATTGGTTTTACGGTAATTTGGATGTTACTGGTTGCCACTCAAGATGGTATTATCCCGCCATTAAGACCAGTCACTGCTCTATGGCTAATTGCTGTACCCCTAATGGATATGGCTGCAATTATGATCCGTCGAGTTCGGCGAGGAGACTCTCCTTTCAAGCCTGACCGTGAACATTTACATCATATTTTTCAGCGCATGGGCTTTAACTCAGTTCAAACTCTAATAGCAATATGCTCCATCGCAACCGCTTTTGCGGCTTTTGGGATTTATGGCGAATTCATTGAAATCCCTGAATATCTAATGTTTTGGTTGTTTATAATCTGCTTCTTCATATATTTGACGTTTCTATCAAACGTATGGAAGATTAGTGCATTTATTAATAGAAAGCTAAATTCTCAAAAAGCATAATACAACTCAACATAAAAGAGAGTGATTAGTCACAACTACATCATTTAATCTATATGTAGGATAACTACGAACACTCTCAAAATCCGTATGAATCATAATCACGGCGATGATATACTATCCTCTTGTGTTAAAGTCCCATTACTTTTACTGGAATAAAAAGTGTGAGCAACCATCAAAATTCAACCACTGCGAACCAACAAACTCATCAGCCACAGCGAGAAAAACTAGTTGTTAATAATGACGACCTTAGTATAAAAGAACTTGTGGCTGCGCTTTTCAAAAACAAAGCAATTATCATTGCCTGCACAATAGCACTGATGCTAGTGTCAATTGCATATGTAATGCTAGCTCAAGAATGGTGGTCAGCTACCGCTAAAGTTGTAAAGCCTCAAATTCAAGACTATTCAGAATTATCATACCAAGTCAGAAAGTTTCAGCCCGCATTTGAAATACAAGAAGAAGAAAAAATCATTCAGAATAATGATATGTTAGATCTGATTGGCAATGAGGCAATGTTTGAGCAATTCATTCTCGCTTTTAACTCAACCTCGAACAAAAAAAGATTTCTTCTTAACAGCCCGCAATTCAATCAATATCTCTCTGCTAACAATATTTCAGAGCAAGATACAGATAAAGCACTCTCAAACTGGTACTCAAAATTAACGGCAAAGCCGGCAAATAAAAGAGATAAAAATCCAAGTGTTTTCATCATTACGATGCAAAGCCATACCAGAAACAGTAGTTATGAAATGCTAAATGACTACGTTAATTTTGTTTCAAATATTGTTCATGACGAGTTACTTTCCGGGATCAAAGCAACAATAGACGCGAAACAGAGTGAACTTGAAAATAAACTATTTATTATTGAGTCAAAAGCAAAAAACACGCTTGAGATTGAAAGAAAGAAAACAAAACTTGCCTTAAGAATTGCCAAAGAAGCGGGTATTCAAGAACCACTTCAAAATTTGAATAATAATGAGTTCTTTTCAGTCAGCTTAGGATTAAAAGCATTAAATGCAAAAAGCAATGTACTAAATGATTTCGATGAACTGAGTATTTTAGAGCCTGAATTAGGTGATTTAAATGCTAAGTTAGCACTACTAAACAGAAACAACTTACAAAATGATATTTCCTTTGATGTATATCGGTACTTAGAAAATATAGAGATACCTTATTACAGAGACAGCCCAAAACGCTCGCTAATCATATTATTCGGCACCCTTGCTGGTTTTATCTTTGGCGTTGGAATAGTGTTATTCCGACAAGTACTTAAGTAAAAAAAAGGCCAGACAAATGTCTGGCCTTTTTACATCAGCTTATTTTACTAAGCCAATCTTTTTCTTTATTAAATCAAAAAGGTATTTGCAAACAAATTTCGGATAGTCTCTAAATAAACGATCTCGCACATGTTTGTGCATCACAGCTCGTTGCATCCATCGCAAACCAAGCTTCTTGATAACTGGATGGTAATAGTCTCCACGCGATGCAGTTTGCGTTAGAAAACCTCCACAAGTAAACAGTAAGCATGCACGATTCAACTTTGATTTCGCATCCAGAATAAACTGTTCTTGTAATGGTGTACCTAGTCCAGCTATAACGATATCGGGTTCTGAGTCTAGTAATTCACTGGACACCAAAGGCAACTTAGCACTATCAAAATAACCGTCTCTGGTATATACAAGCTTCAAACCTGGATAATTTTGTTTAAGGTAGTCAGAACATTTGTCGATTTCAGAAGCATTACCACCAATAATAGCTACCTTCAAATCATGTTCATTTGCATAACTAAATACATCACCAGCAATAGAGGAAAAATCGAAACTCAATCGTTCAACTGGAACCGTTCTAGACATGTTTGTCAAACGACACAGTAAAGCACCGTCAGAAAACCAATAATCGATACTCCTAACTATGTGCTCATCAATTTGAGAATACGAGAAAGGATTTACAAAACTGACTGCAATTGGATTACCAATAGTTTCATCAAGAAATGCTGAGTGAAGAATAGAAAAAAAAGTATCTTTTCCAAATATCTTACTCTCAAGTTCAGCATTAATTATTGAATAGTTCATTCTTCACCTGGAAACTTTTCATACTTTTTAATAATGAGTCCGACGATATCAAAATCAAGCACATCGGAAGTGCAAAGAAAATACTGTTGAATGAAGATACTGACAGACCATTTAAAATGAAAATTGAAATTAGCACTAGCGCAAACTTCAAAGAAAAACCTTTCTTTGTTAGCAAATAAATATAACTACCACAAATAAATAGCAACCCCAATATTCCATGATCAAATATTGTTCTCAATATAAAGGAATGTAAAATTACTGAAAAGCAATCATTGCTACTTCCCTTACTAAACAAACTTGTATAGAAACTGAGGTCATCACAAGATGAAACCAACAGTGGTGTTATAACAGGTCGGCCAAATAATAGTTCATTAAAGCTAAATGATTCAAATTCATCTAAGAAAACGAATAGGAACCTTACTCTGTCAATTGAGTATATATCTGTATCATTCAATCGCGTGACGAATACGTATGCGAAAACAGAAAATAAAAACAGCAAAACTGCATACTTAATGACAGTTTTCACAATTGATCTTTCTTTATATAGAAAATAAAAAGAAAAAAGTAAACATGCTAAAGCTGATCGAGAACCTGAAATTATTAGCACATAAAACAAACATAACGTCGCAATTGTAGATACCTTGACCTTATGAAAAACCAGTGCAAAGTATATTGCTACTAGCATTAATAATTCAAAGTTGTTCTCAGTATAAACACCTGGTCTTGATATGTTAAAGGCGAACTTTCCTACTGAATATTTAAGCAAAAAAACTGTTATTAGAAGGTAAAAAACATTCAAAAGATCCTTACTTGTAAAACTCAACCTCGAAGGTATTGCTAAAATAAGGAGATAAAAATATGTTTTGTAAATTAACAGATAATCACTTAATGCATAACCTTCCTTATTCCTTATTACAAACAAAGCAAAGGTAATAAAGAGGTAAGCAAACATTGTATAGCATATGGTGTATTGATAAGTTTGAAACCTCAATCGACACCCTATAATCACAATACTTATCAGTAAGATTTCAAAAATTGATTGAGCCGGTAATAGATTATTCCGGTAATAGACATTTGTTAACTTTTCATATGAAAGTAAACCGGTAAAGCCTAAAATAACTACAACACAAACAAGAACCATATAAACAATTCTTGTCCTTTCGAAATCTACTGATATTTTATCCATTCAAAAGATTCCGCAAAATAAATTTTAGTTTCAACCTCGATTTCCAAAGCCCCCTTGGACCTAGCTTGAATACTGATGTAAAGACATTAACAAACAGCTTTGGCCAAAGCTTGGCACAATATAAACGACCAGATATCAAATAAAACTGATAGGCTGCTTCTCCGTGTTTAGACATGAATGATTTCATTTCATTAAGCCACCAGAAACAGTAAGTGAAATCTTCCAGTTTAGATTTATATACAGCGCCTTCGATGTGATAAATCGTTAATGGCTCGGCAATATATTTTATCGGAAGCCCTTTACTAAATACCCTCAGGCAAAAGTCATAATCTTGGTGTCTTTTAAAGCGAGTATCAAACTGTATTTCCTTAGCCACTTTACTCGGGACACAGATCGCACTGGTTTGAATGAAGCCACCAGTCAGAAACAAGTATTCGCTTACATGCTCAGTCTCAGAAATACCACGTTCAGGCCTAGTGAATGTCTCGCCACCTTCGTTAGATACAGTTACTTGACTGTAAAGTAAATATTCACCACCATACTCATTTATATGGTCTTTATACTTTTCAAGTTTGCTTGGCACCCACTCATCATCAGCATCAATAAACGCGATATATTCACCTGTTGCAGCCTCAATTCCGGTATTCCTTGCCGCTGCGCCATTTTTATTCGTTTCATGCTGAATAAACGTAACATCTAGGCCATCAGCAAAAAAGCCATCAGCAATCTCCTTCGTTACAGATGCATCTCTCGATGCATCATCCACGAGAAGAACTTCAAAGTTTTTATATGATTGAAGCTGAAGCGACTGTAGTGTCCGTGCAATTGTATCTGATGCGTTATACGCAGCTATTACTACACTAAACTTCATTAGTTTCACCTGACTCTTTATAACGTAACAAAACGCCAGATGTTTTCTTCGTCGAAACCGGAGAGCTACACTCCATATCTTGGTGGCCAATAGCCACTAAACAGATGATCGTTTTGCTAAGATCTAATCCGAGATATTCAACACCACTTCTATCATTGTTCCAATCAGGTACCCAGTTCAGTACACAGCTAGATAAACCAATCGATTTCAAGGCAGGCAAGAAGTGTCCAAGAAACAACGCTGAGTCCGTGTAGACTAAATGACGATCACGAGTGAACCTAAATGAGCTCGCATGACCCACTACAACAGCAAGTGCTGGAATATTCTCTAGAAAGCCCTTAGTGCCAGGAGCTAAACCACCGATAAAATCAATGTCTTCTCTCGTGTCTAGAAAATGAAGACTAAAAGGCTGTCGGTTACATGCGGTTGGAGCAAGCTTTGCAATATCAACAGCTGCCTGAACTTCAGATAAATCAACTTTCTGTTCAGTAAAGTATCGTACACTACTCCTCGCATGGTACAGTTCTGATAATACAGAAAACTTCGGATTCTGTTTTTCAATTTCTAGGCGAGATTTATCAATATCAAACTCATTCGTTTTCAAATCAGTCAGGATATCAATACATTCTTGTACTTTATTCTGATCATAAGAAAACGATTTATACTCAGTTAAAGTATTAATCGACCAATCAACTTCGTTTTTATCAACAAAAGGAAACTTGTCGAGTGATTTCACTTCGCGATATAATTCAGTCAGCAAATCTTTTCCGAATTGATCTTTTCTATATTTATGGAAAAGTCCTTTCTCAATACGGTGAACACAGCGTCTCAAATTCGCATTCGAGTAGTCATTTTGATATCTAGAGGTCAGTGCCTCGTAGCGCCCCTTTAACGTATATTCGTACTCACGATCGAAGCTTGGTTCAAACAAGAAGAACAATCGGCTCAAAAATCGATTTTTCGAACATAGCAATACCATTTGTAGCCTAACAAATCGTATTGCATTCATTAATTTAATCTTAAATTTAGACACTTTCTATACTCTTTAAATGTATTCCAACCACAAATGACTGGTGAGAAAAATGATGTAAGCACATAGATTAGATAACAAACCAATGCCCCAATAATTCCTTCAGGCGAAATTAGAACATAGGCTAAATATGCAAATAAAAATGCACTTAAATAGCTAATTAGCGACCAATGCAGTTTTCCGTTTAGCACAATCTCACGACTCAATGAAATTCTTAGCATAAAGAAAAATGATGACAGCATAGATATTAAGTAAAGAGTATAATCAGTACTTAATTTAAGATATATGCCTACATATGCCCATGTAAGAATCAAGACTGCGAAAGATATTAATGATGAAATTTTCACCATATCGTTAATATATTGCTTCTTCAAACGTTCAACTTTGGACTTTTCACAGGCAAGAACTTTAGAAAAGTACCGCATTGATATAGCATTAGGTACAAATGAAAAGGCTTCAATAACTCTAATAAAAATAAAGTAAGTATTAGCACTTGCTAACCCAATCTGTGAGCTAAGGATAATAAAGCTTCCCCTAGTCCACGATAATTGGATAATACCTGATAACCATACCCAGGAGCTTGTAGTCAAAAATGACCACAACACCTTAACATCTTCATAATTACACAGCCACTTACCTTTCCAATGTAATGAAGATTGTGGATTAAAGAGCATTACCAGGAATACGACTAGCCACTCTATATACAAAGAGTAATAAAAATAATGGCTATCAATAGATAGTAAATACCACTTGATTACAAATGCTGGAATATAAACGGAAATCTTTAGGATTGAAATAAATCTTACAGTTTTGTATCCATCAGACTCAGAAATATAATCAACGAAATTCAAAGATGCGCATAGTGAGATAAACATTAACTGTTCAAAATCGAGTTCAGTAAAAATGTTTAATCGATAACCTATAAAACAGATTATATTAATAAGAACGACTTTCTTAATCAGTAAAAAAACCGCAAATCTCAATGACCGGTCACCATTATGATCCCGAAGGAACTTTGATAATGCGGCATTTGCTCCAAATGATATCATGGCTACGATAATTGCCGACCAAGAAAGCAACTGATAGATATAGTTAGTTTCTTCTTTAGGCAAGTAAAATTGAACAAGCATCACAATTAAGAACTGTGATGCTGCTGTTACAATCTTACTAAATACGACAGAATTTAGTAATGATCTGATCATTAATTTTTATCGCTTGCTAATTCAAAGACCTCTTTCCACATAGCATTGACATCTTCTTGTACCATTTTAAGTTTATTTGCATATGCTTCTGATGAGAAAATACTCGTGTAGTCTTCTGAAGTAACAAAATCAAAAATATCATCAGCTTTATCAAACTTACTCGGAGCATTCAAATCAAATAAAGCCATTGCTTCATCATATTTAAATGACCAGCCAACCGCAATACATGGAACCTGTGATGAAAGTGAACTTATCAAACCATGGTAACGAGAAGTTACAACAAATTTAGCATTCGCGATAATAGATTTCGCATCAAGGCCAGTCTGAGGCTCGATATACTCAACATTAATATTGTTAGCTTCTAATGCACGAATAATTTTTTCAGATATCTTTTTATCTTTGATACCTTCATGATTCAAAATTGTAATGCTACGACCTGCCAAATGCAGTTTCTCACATAATTTGGTGAGCACATCAACATAGCTATCCCCTTCCCTTTTCTCTACCTGGAAGTTAGGAATAATAATTACATCTCTTTCTTCTTCGATTTTTGGCGCTTTTAGACAGAAAGTAATATCAGGCACTACCTTTATTTTTTTGCCTGTTGCTTCTTCAAAATACTTAGCACCAGTTTTCTCACGGGCGTAAATTAATTCACATTTTTTTGCGATCTCTTTAGCAACCCACTGTGCTTCACTCGTCGTGAACGGGCCAAGGCTTTGAGGTAAGATAACTTTACTACAAGCTGATGAGTCTTGTAGAAGGCGGTTCTTTGCTAGAGAAACCGTCCATGGATCACCATATGCGTAACCTGAAGCATCCAAGATCAAATTCACTTCACTAGGTTTGATAAAGCCAAGTCGGGAACGAACATAATTTGGAAGTAAGTTAAACGGTGCTAAGCAGTTAAAGCCGCGGTAGCCAATCCTCATTTTTGAATAGAGCGGATATGCAACTTTGTAGTCATAGGAACTATATGGTTCCGTACATACTTTGTAATTTTTATCACGCAACCGGGCCATTGATGCATTAAGCAACAACTCTGCACCTTTATTAGGAAACCCGATACCTTTAACTTCAGCAACTAACATATATAATCCAATTTAATCCCAGTCCGGTGGATAAGCAAAAAAACCGACCACAAACCTACTTCAAAACTGTGGCGACTACATCCGCCAATTTATAGCTATTGAAACAATCAACACCCAGTTCAACTTTTCATCAAACTACACTATTGGTGCAATAAATGAACAATTTCAGCATTGCATTAAAGCACGCTACCGCCCTGAGGTTAACCGCCCCCTCAAAGCGTACATCATTTAAGTGGTTGAATTTCATCTATTTTCATTAAGACTCCGCTCAACAAAAATTATATTAGCGAATTTTAACACTTTTATCTGGCTTTGTTGACTAAATCACTTTGAACTTTTCTGATAGCACCACCTTTAATGCATAAGTACACATATCAATTTAGTAGCATTATTTCTTGTATAAATAACAGCTTTGAAAAGTCCGACGATTAATGGAGAGTTACGCTTTATGAAGGGCCAATATCGTTGATGTCATAACTGTTCCCCCCCCCCTTTTGCATCCTCCTTTTTTCATTTTTCCTATCATTTTAGTTCAACCGCCTAAGCTGATTCTTACAGAAATAAACCAACAGCCTGGGCTATTAACCACTGGCAAGACCCACCGTAAGCAATTGAAAGACAAGAGGTAATGAGGAACAACAATTCCAATGAGCCAATTTCACTGCTCATTGAGACAAAGCGGGTTTTAAGGTAGGACAAAACTAAGCTGAGTTTTGATGTTGCATTTTGTCAACATTACTGCCCAATAAAATTGGCAACTTGACAGAATTTGAAGGCTTCACAGCGCGTCAATTTGAGCGACACAAGAATGACTATAGATGCTTTTTCAGAAGCGACGGTTGGCTCATGCAACGTTTCTTTGCTATGCCCAACAACATCGCTTCTGTTTTCATCGCCAGTTTATTTCGACGGGTAGCCAGTTGGATTTTGTGACTGCCAGCGCCAGGTATCTGTCGTCATATCGGCAAGGGTATGTGTTGCTTCCCACTGCAGCTCAGACTTTGCCTTGGCCGGATCGGCCCAGCACTCTGCAATATCCCCAGCACGGCGTGGGGCAATTTTGTACTCAACATTAACGCCCGATGACTTGGAAAACGCTTCTACCATCTGTAAGACGCTATAGCCATTCCCCGTTCCCAGGTTATAGATATGCAGACCCGCGGTTTTGCCTTTATGATTCAGCGCCGCAAGGTGGCCATCCGCCAAGTCAACCACATGAATATAATCACGAACACCTGTCCCATCCACGGTCGGATAGTCATTACCAAATACCGACAGGAACTCACGACGACCCACCGCCACCTGAGAAATGAACGGCATCAGGTTATTGGGGATCCCTTGCGGATCTTCGCCCAGCTCACCGGATTTGTGCGAGCCAACCGGATTAAAGTAACGCAGGATCGTAATACTCATCTCAGGGTGAGCTTTCTGAATGTCCGTCAGACACTCTTCCACCATCAGCTTGCTACGCCCATACGGGTTCGTTGCACTGGTTGGAAAATCTTCACGAATAGGCACAGACGCCGGATCGCCGTAGACGGTTGCCGACGAGCTGAAAATAAGGCTGTTTACCTCGGCCGCACGCATCGCTTCCACCAAGACTAACGTACCATGAACGTTGTTATCGTAATACTTCAGCGGTTGCTCGACCGATTCGCCGACCGCTTTCAGCCCGGCAAAGTGGATCACCGAATCAATGCTCTGCTCTGCAAACACCTGATCGAGGAATGCACGGTCTCGAATATCACCTTTGTAGAAGACAGGCCGCACATCCGTCAGCTTTTCAATGCGATCGAGCACAGTTTCCTTACTGTTATACAGGTTATCAATAATAATCGGTGTCATACCGGCTTCAATCATTTGAACGCAGGTATGGCTACCGATATAACCCATTCCGCCAGTGACAAGTACCTTCATGTTTCTCCCCAAAGATTACAAACTAAGACTAACTCTTGGCAGGTCGTTTTACCTGCCCGCATCCGCTACCCACTCTACGGCCATGGCTGAAACTCGTGCTTAACGCAGAATAGTTAAGCACCGAACAAGACAAGCACGCCAAAAACACCACCACAAAAAAACTGGATAAATACACAGCACTTTACTATGGTAAATAGGCCAAGCAATAGAAAGCTTGATGCATAATACAGCTGGGCCAGGGTGGCGGCAACCACCCTGGCCCGTATCGGCTGTCCTCGCCCTTAGAAGCAACTCCCAGCCGACGGGAACAGTATACGTGAGCCTGTCGGTAAAACCTATTCTATGGAGATATCCGATGGCGAAATTGCGTATCCGCCCCAACGGGGTGATCCAGTATGACGTGTGTGTCTATGGCGTCCGGTTCCGCGAAACCTCCGGCCTGCCCGCAACCCCGACCAACCTCAAGAAAACCAAGGCCGTCCTCAAGCGCCTTAATGCCGAGCTGGCGCTGGGCACCTTTGACTACAAAGAGTTCTTTCCCGACAGCAAGAAGGTCGAGAAGTTCGAGCTGCTGAAACGGGCCAAGAATCCCGCCCTCACCACCCCGTACTTTGATACGTTCAGCAAAGACTGGCTGGCCCGCCAGTCCCACCAATGGAAAAACAGCTATCGCATCAATGTGGTCAGTATCATGAACAACTACCTGTTACCGGCCTTCGGCAACAAAATCATCGATACAATCACCCTCAAGGACGTCCAGACCCTGCGCAGTGACCTGTGCAACCTGACAAAAGACAGTGGCAAGCGCAAACTGAGCAATAAACGGGTTAACATCATTCTGGTGCCGCTGATCAGCATCTTACATATGGCGGCCGACGAATATGATTTCCCCTACCCGCTGGCGCGTCTCAAGCCGCTACGCGAAGAGCCCAGCGATCCCAACCCGATGACCCAAGAAGAGGTGGCCCGCTTTCTTGCCACGGTCGAACCGCAATGGCGCGACTATTATTTGGTCCGCTTCCATACCGGCATGCGCAGCTGCGAAGTCCATGGTCTGATGAAGGACTGTGTCGATTTTACCCATGGCCTCATCCGTGTCCGTCGCAACTGGGTGAACGGTGACCTGACCGATGTCAAAACCCCCAAATCCAACCGTGAAATCGTCATGACGCCCACCGTTGAAGCGGCACTGCGCCGTGCGGTCGAGAATTCGCGCAGTGAGTTTGTCTTTACCCATCCCAAAGGCTGTCCGCTCGATACCCGTTACGTGAACAAGCACCTGTGGTATCCGACGCTCAAAAATGCAAAGCTAGCCAAGCGACGTCCCTATGAGACCCGCCATACCGCTGCCGTGCTCCATCTCGCGGCGCATGAAAATCCGCTCTATGTCTCACGCCTGCTCGGTCACAGCAGTACCCGGATGCTGTATGAAGTGTACGCACCGTACGTCATCAACGCCGCCCGCCAGGACGGCAGTGCCTTTGAAGCGATGATGAGGGAGGGGAACGCATGACGGATTTTATTAGCCTGCGCGCCTTGAGCCATCACCTGCAGGCTGACAACGGGGATCCCGCTTCATTGGTGCACCTTGTCGCACTCGGTGCCCAGTCTGGTGAACTGCTCCACCGCCTCAAAGCCAGTGGGGAGCCTCTCGGTTCCCTCCCCTCTCCCCGGTTGCAATGCGAACTGAGTCTCTATGCCCAGCAGCGATTTTCAGTGCTGTCGCAGTCGACACACCGCTATCCACTACTCAACGCTGTCCGCCAGTGGCGCTTTACCCGTCCCTGTTGGGAGCCGATTTTAGGGACATCGCTTCTTTCTACCTGCCCCGAGCTGCCCTTGCTGGTGTACTACCTGGATGTATCGGATCATCTTCTCAACCACTCGCCCACCTCCATTGAGGAGCGATGGCAACAACACCTCAATCGCACGGTCTCATTTATGGCCGTGCAGGTACTGATTGAATCGGGGATGTGGGACGAGATCTATATCAGCCGTGATGGCGTGATGGCGCTTGACCACCAAGCGAAAGGACGGTTATTGCTCAGCGAAACACAGCAAGACATCAATCAACGGGAATACGCCCAGGAGTGGCGGCAGTTGAGTCCTCACTTTATCCTGCAGACAATGGTCGATAGTCTGTAAAACTTCACGCCCCGTATAGGCAGGCACCTCAAAGGGGCCTGCCTAGCGTTCAAAAAAGGGCACACGGTGTTTGGTTCACGATAATCAGACAAAAACAAACAACAAAACTCATCATCACCGAAAACAAACTATCCGGACATTGAGCCACGATAGCGAGGATGACTGAGCCACTATACCCCAGGGATTGGCAGAGTCCCCCTGTCATATGCAATCACATCGAGGTCAATACGTTACGTCAAAAATTGACCCTCGGCGGCCGACATGCCATCACAAAACGTATCGTTTTCGCTTCATCACAAAATAACAAAGCTTGCTGGGGAGAGAGAAATATCCAGCGTGACTTCATCGGCAAGGTGTTCAGTACAAGCTGCAGACTTCCAAGATTGCAGCAAATATCCAGTTCTGGGGCTAGGGGATGAATCGTTTGAATGGTCAGGGCCGCCCCGACATGATCCTGATTCATTTTGAGCATAAACTCATCGTGCAGATTGGGATGTGTCTTATTATGCGTCATCAGATGCAGCTCCTCTTTTTCCACATGATCAGCAATGGCTATTCGCGGTAGCCGGTTGAGCAATATGGATGTCTGCAGTTCACATCCGGTATCAACAAAGCCTGCTTCAAGCTGCTTTTCGAGGGTTTGACCGTCCCTCGTCACTGTCGCCAACTTAATCCATAGTGCCCAGCCAGGACGTTCAATCAATAAGCCATTGCCCAACAGCGTCACAGCGACCTCACCCGCACAGCGCGTCAATAGCGACACCACTTTAACGGCGAGCTTACAAGCCAATGCTATTGTCGACGAGATAAACGGTTCCGGCTGCGATCGGACCGAACACCAGGGTTGGGTGATGGCCACGAAATCCGCCAACACCTGTCCCTGAATCGACACTTGTCCGGGGGTAAAATACAACTGAAGGGTTAGATCTTGTTTATAATTCTGCGGACTGAGATCGATATACTTCTCGACGATTTTCAAATGACGTCCCAGATCCGCCGCCACGAGTTTGACCGAGAGGGCTTTATTGATACAGAGCATCTCAAAATTCCGACTATACTCATCAGCAACAACCTCTAACCAGTATTTCGCACCGTCCTTCCCCGCTGAATAATCACCCAACAAATCAGCAAACTCGGTTGACTGAAGATAGATTTTCCCACCCGAAATCGTCATCGCGACTGGCCGTTCATGCTGCAACTGCTTGAGGATCTTGGTTAGTCCCAAGGCTTTGATTTTATAACGCATGACCTGGGTGGCGGGGTTGTCCAGTAACGGCCAGTAATAACATAACTGAAGCCCGGTTTCAGCCCCCATGCTACTAGTCACCGACAACTTCATACTGCCTGGTTCCACCGTCAGCATAACAAACGGATGAGTAGGTTCCGTCACCGTTTGGCTCAGAAAATGCAGTAAACCCTCATCCCACTCTGGGGCTAACGTCAGTGTGATTGCCATTATTTCTTCCCCTAATCATGCTCATTTTGCCCACTCGGCAACAACAGCCCCGGTTTTAATGACGGGGAAATCTGAGGCAATGAGCGACAGTAGTCCTCATACGCCATCACCAGATCCAAAATCGCCGGCATCGCGCTCCACAACGGCCAGGCAAAACGATACGGTTTCACGGCAGCACTGACACGTTTTCTCTCGCTCGATATCCACTCTACCTGGTAACCGTGGCGTTCAATCACCCGCCGCCACGTACGCGCCGTTGCACTCTGCCTATCGTGACCGCTGATGGCCATGGTCAGCCCCTGCAACCCCAACAGCCGATAGCCATACAACACGCGGTTCAGGTTCCGAATCGCCGTAATGGGCTCTCCTCGACGGTAACAATGGTACAACGTCGATAATCCGCGCAATGCCAAGCGAGTCCTAAAGGGCCAGGCGCCTTCAAGGGATTGGCACAACCGCAGCCAAGCCGGCTGATGACGGGCCGTTACCGTCAACAAGGGCAACGCTTTCTCATACTGTTGCAACCAAGCCAGAAAACACGGCAACAAATCACGATCGGCCGAGCCTTGGCAGGCATTGCGAACTTCAAGAGCAAATAGACTAAAGGACAAGACGGTATTCTTCGCGACCGGAACAGGCGGCTTATCGATAACGGTAAATCGTCGGCATCCCACCAGCCGTTTCACCGCGATACTCAGCAAGGCGTCCGGAACAATCTCCCCGACTTTGTTATCACTTTGTGGGAGAGCCCTACGATTATCCTCGATATAATGAGGCTCAGTGAAACGGGGCTCGGAGCCCGCGGTTCGACACGCATCAACCTCACGGGTTGGCAGGTTTACAAAGACTTGTTTTTGCAGCTCAAATGAATAATTGGAACTCGCTATCCATTGTCGCACATCGCGTTTGACCAGTCGGCATGGCGTGGCACTCAACTGCAGCACCAGCCAGTCGAGCAAGTGCAGGTAAATCGTCAGGGTCGTCGCCGGCCCGGCATGCCCTAACCGCTCGCTGACCCACTCCAGGACCGGGAAATACAACGAAACCGGCGAGCCCAGTGCCGCCAACATCGCCCGTATCCCGCCTAGCTGGGCGGATTCAAACAGGGCATGCCGGAGAAAATACGGCCGGGATACCGGGTGATAATCAAAGGCCAGCATACTCAGCATTACGGTCCAGTTGTTGGCGCAGCTGTGACGCAGGCTATGGGTCACCAGTGTCGTATCATTCATCGCCTCGCGGAGAAAGTTGATAAACTGCGTTTCAAGGCTGGCATAGTGCCAGTCATCAAACAACGGGGCCGGTTTGGCGGCATGCCGGATCCATTGCGCATCGCACTGGGCGCTCAACGCTTTGACCACTGAGGGCGGCAACAGCGCCAGCGGAATCTTACGCACCGCATGCGGTGTCTTGCGGCGCTTGTCGGGTGTAATATAGAGTATTCCGGTATCAAAACTGATCGCCTGACACTGCAGCGACAGTGCTTCATCTTCACGCAGGCCCGCGTAATAACACAGCTGCATAAACAGGACAATCTGTTGCTCGAAGCGGCCTTTTCCCCGCGCAAAGCGCAGGCACACCTCGTCAAAATCGGCCGGTGCCAGATAATTGGCCCGCACCCTCCCCTGCGCACTCAACACCGTCAACTCTTCCAAATCCAGCGTGGGCATACCCGGATGGCGCTGGCAAAACTGCAAAAAGCGCAGCACGGTATACTGCGATTCGGCCTGTTCAAACGAGGCTAGCCCTGACTGGCAGCAGGCCGTAAAGGCCTCAGCCGGTAGCGCAAAGACCGCCTCCTCTGGCCAGGCCGTTTTAATAAAGCGGGTCAGGCTCGAATGGTAAGTCAGCAAGGTACTGGCGGCCAGTTTCGCTTTCCATGCTGAACCGTGGGTAAACAACGCAACAAGCCAGCGGACGGCCAGCAGGCTGGCTCGTGACATGGGCTGTTGGGCCAAAGCCATAAGCTGTTGCTGGGCCTGTCGATAACTCCGTCGCTGGCGGCGATCTTGCGGATTGACCCGCTGGTACTCTGACAAGCATGCCCGCAGTTGGCGATGCAGCTCCGCATCCTGAAGGAATGTCGCCCTCCCCTCGGTGGCAGGCAAGGGCATGATTGGCAGACCATGGCTTTTCGGGGCGGACACCGGTAAACAATGTCCGGTAAAGCTGCGGATCATCACCGGATCCGGTAACGGTGTGTAACTGGCCCAGATCCCACGCAAACCGATACTGCGTGCGAGCAAGCCGATATCCCTGACCAGCTCGCTGATCCGAATGCCAGCTAACTGTTTCCCCTCCCAGGGGACCACGTAGCATTGGGTTACCTGCTCCAGCCAAGCGGTGATACATGCCTCGGGGTGGCGCTTGAGCGTCGCCCAGATAGGCTGGGGAGACAAATAGCTCAGCAGGGCACTACCAACCGGCCCCAGCCAAATACGGGTCGCTTCATCGGGTAAATACAAGCTTAATGCGGCTGGAGACTGAAATCCCACCCACTCTGAGACCGGTACCTGGCACATCGCCTTGAGGATCGCCAGCGACTCCACCCCGCTTTCCCACGCTACCACTAACAACCACCGCCCGCACGTCGCCGCATCCGCTTGCTGCGCGTCATGGCCCACAAATCCATTACTCACGGGCGGGCGCAATAAATCCGCGGTTAATCGCTCCACCCACCCCACGGGCAGGTGATATTGTGCCACGGTCGGCGTATCCGGCGGCAAAGGTCGCCATACCTCAGGCTGACGCAATGATGGACTGTTCAGCACCTGTTGCTCCCACAGCAATAGCAGCACCTGATGGTAAGCGGTCAGAGCATCCCGGGTCGTAGCCGTGCGGTACAACTTACCCGCCACTCGGGCCAGGGCACTGTCGGGCAAGGGCGCCGCGCCCAGGGTTTTCGGGGCGTGTTGCGTCAACCATGCCAGGGCGTCAGGGATCGCTTCACGCACCCTCCGAGGCTCGAGCGCCAAACGCGATTCAAAATAGGCTAACCAGTCACGCATCGGCCCTCCTCCCCCCGCCTATCCCCTGTCACCGAGGTTCCCAACAACCAAGCCAGCGCCGTTTCGGCCTGGCGATCATAGGCGGCAAACTTTGCCACCATGGGCGCCAATTGCTGTTGCTGATGAGCGGCAGCCTGGGTGAGCGAAAGCAGCGAGTACTGCCCAATCGGACTTTGCCCGCGCAGAAAATGGTTCATCAACAGGTTAAGGTCAGTTTGTGCAAAATGACCTTCGGGTCGGGACTGGTTGGCCTCGAGCCACAAGGAGGCACTGAGGTGGCGAAAACCGCCGGGCACCATATCCCCGACATACGTTTCAAGCAGTCGTTGCACCGTACTGCGTTCGAGCGGCTGCCATTGCTGGCCATCAAACACACTCAGTCCAACCGGTTCCTGGAGCCGCTCAAGCGGCAACGCGCGCTGCTGCCAGCTATGGTACAGCCCGAGCAACCGCGTCAACACCGGATCGGCCACCAATACCCGGCGCTCATCATGGTGGTGGCTCCGCTTGTCCTGCACGGTCAGCAGCCCGGCCTTGAACGCAATATGATCCAACGTCGGATAGGGCTGATTCACAGGTCTGAGCGCCAGGGTCATGGCAGCACGCAGATGAAGATAGAGCGCCACACGTTCACTCCACACCTGCCGCTGTCGAGAGTCGATTAACGCATGAGGTGAAGGACGTTGCTGCAGCGGTTGCAAGATGGCAGAGAAGATCGGGGCTAAGAGCTCCTGGCGCAACGTCAACGCCGATCCCACCTGATCATGGTAACTCGGCATCCCCCACGTCACGCTGACGTGCGTTTCACTGCTCGAATTCAGTGCCTCCGTCGCGCCCAGCTCAGCCAAAAAGGCCTGCCAACAGCGCCGCACCTGATGGCTGGCAGCGGCGGCTTCTTGATTGACGTAATGTGACTGAACACAGGCTTTGCCGGTCAGTAGGGCCAGCGCCGTATCCGGCACCTGCTCGCGCGCAAAGTGGAGAAACGTCTGATGCAAACCGGTAGGACTAAGGTGGAAAGGTACCTGCGGCTGTACGGCCTTGATGTGAGCCTTAAGCCACTGACGGTATTGCGTTGGTGAAATCGACAACGCCTCGGCCAAGGGAAGACCATGACGCTGGGAGCTAGGCAGATCGCGTAATACGAGGTTAAACACACTTTGCAGTGGCCAGGGCAGCGAGAGAGACCAGCTCGGCCTCTGGGTATAATACCGCTTATCGCCAGCAGCAGGCCGCGTGCCCTTAACGAGATCCGCGGGCAACTGCAAGACCACATTGCACCCTTCGCGTGTATCAAATTCATAATGGAGCGACAGTGTCGGCGGCTCACTCTGCGATTTGCTGCGACGGTTATGCAGCGGGATTTCACGACAGGGGTGACCCAACAGGGCAAGCCAGAACAACAGCCAATACTTGCGCTCCGTTTTGGCGATGGCTAACCACTCCCCATCCAATAGTGGTGGGCACGCCAAGGTAAGAAAGACCCGACACTCGCCAGGAGTCAAGACGGCCTGACTGGCGGGCAGCGCTTTATTCGCCCGGCCGATCGCCCGCGCCATGCCGCTACTTTGCTGGGCAAACTGTCGTTTGGCAGCCTGATCACTCAGCGGCTGATTGGCGCTCAGCGTCAACCAGCTTTCGCCCGCATTACCGTCCTGATCACTGGTGGTCTTGACCGTCGCCGTCAGCACGGCATTCTCCACCCGCGTGGTGGTATGGACATTGGCCGCCTGGTACAGGGGACGTCGTCGGGCATGTGAATGGCGGCGTTTTACATACGGTGCTAACGGCGCAAGATAGGGATGCTCAGTGAGCGCTTGGGCCAAGGCATGCTGGCTACCTTGCGTCAGCATCCCCAGCTCAATAAAAGGAACATCCGCTGGGTACGCGGCGCGCAGCCGGTCAAACGCCAGATAGGCCTCGTACACATCAGGCCCCATCGCATGGTACACCCGCACCAGTAACCACAACCAACCGTTCTGCTTCTTTTGCTCTTCATTCCCCATAAGCAGCAGGCTACAAAATAGCGGGTAATGTGTCAGGTAGGCATGAAGCTGGCGACGGTGTTGGGGAAGCGGCGAAGACGTGGCGGTTTCAAGGGGGAGCAGCGTCTCAAGCTGCAAAGCCAACCGCTCACGCTGGCATCGGTAATAGGTATTGGCCTCGGGTTCAAAGGCACAGCAGCAATGATGAAACTGCTGATAGAGTACGATCGCGTGCGAGGCATACGGACAGTCCGGGGGAAGTCGAAACAGCGACCACAGCAAGGCACTCTCAGGGGTATCGGTATAGATACCGTCAAGGGGAAGGTCGCGACACTCGGTAGCATCATGGAGGCTAGGATACATACGCCACCTTATTCGTCGGGAATATGGGCAATCAAAGCCGTCAAATCAACTGGTGACGGTGAAGCCACCAGCTCCTCTTCGCCAGCGTGCCAGCGTGATTTAACCTTCTGGTGATGTTTATACAACGTCGTACGCTCACATCCCAGTAAACGACACAGGTCCTTCTGGGCAAAAATCGGTGGGTAGCCGAAAGCCTGTTGCCATTCCACCTCAAGTCCCCCTAAATCCAGGCAATGATGGCTATGAAGCAAGTCAATCCATTGGGCCGACGCACTTTGCTGCTGGATTTGTGCCAAGCTCTTTGCCCTTCCCTTCACCACGATTGGCAGTCTTTGCTCAGGGTAATACAGGGCCAGGACGGCTAACTCCGCGAGGTGTCGGACGGGATAATAATGACGGTGAAATGTCAGCACAGGGACGGGCGTGATAGCCTCAAGCAGACGTGACAGGAACACATCGGGCGCGGAGCGGAAAGCAAACATCAGACGGGCAACCTGCACCTCATCACGCAATGGTGACGGCGATAATACCAGTTTGCGAACAGGCAGTGTTTTGATCACCCATTTGTCCATCGCTGCCCCTTAATCCCAATATCGTGATTAAGAGATACGCCAATACTCAATCGGTAGCAATGCGAATGCGGAAATCTGTGACTTTTCGCGCAAAAGCTTGCCTGTCACTCAAAGAAATCGAAATGAATAATATGAAAATTTGCCCCTGAAAACGAAAAAAGCGGTGCCTTCGAGAGAAGACACCGCTTTTTGATTTTAACTTGTTTTAAGCCGCTTTCACCGCTTCAGCAATATGGTTTGCCCACTCGACCGCCAGATCGGCAGATTCGGCTTCCGCCATCACCCGGATAAGAGGCTCGGTGCCTGATTTACGCAGCAAGATACGCCCTCTTGGCGTTTCGGTGCCCACTTCCATCGCCTTTTCGGCATTGGCAACCGCACGCTTAACCAAATCAGATTCAAGTGGTTTAGAATCGCCACTAAAGCGAACATTGACCAGGATCTGTGGCATCATTGGCATGTCACCCACCAGCTCATCCAGCGTTTGACCGCTACGCTGGACAACGGCTAAGACTTGCAGGGCTGCCACAATGGCATCACCGGTTGTCACCAGTTTGCGACAAATCACATGACCGGAGTTTTCACCGCCCAACAGCCAATCGCGTTCTAACAATTGCTCCATTACGTAACGGTCACCCACATTAGCACGGACAAAAGGGATTCCCAGTTTGCCCAAGGCAACTTCCAGTCCCATGTTAGACATCAAGGTGCCGACAACACCGCCTTTTAGCTGGCCGTCAATCAACGCTTGCTTAGCCAGCACATAAAGGAGCTGATCGCCATCGGCAACATTACCCTGACTGTCCACCATCATGATTCGGTCACTATCACCATCCAGTGCAATGCCCAAATCGGCTTTTTCTTCAACAACGGTCTGTTGCAGCAGCGCCATCGAGGTCGCGCCGCACTTGTCATTGATATTCACGCCATTGGGCTGATTACCAATCGCGACAACCTCGGCACCGAGTTCACTAAAGACCGCGGGCGCAATATGGTAGGCCGCACCATTTGCACTATCAACCACCAGCTTCAAGCCGGCCAGCGACAACGATGATGGGAATGTTCCTTTACAGAACTCGATGTAGCGACCAGCCGCATCATCCATCCGTGAGGCTTTACCAAGCAAATGTGACTCAACACATTCAATGTCTTTATCCAGCTCTGCCTCAATGGCCAACTCAACCTCATCAGGGAGTTTTTCGCCGGATGCCGAGAAGAACTTGATACCGTTATCGTAGTACGGGTTGTGAGACGCACTGATCACAATCCCCGCTTCTGCGCGGAATGTTTTGGTCAGGTAAGCCACCGCCGGTGTCGGGATAGGTCCGGTTAAGACCGCATTGATCCCCGCCGCGGATAGACCGGCTTCCAATGCCGATTCCAGCATGTAGCCTGAAATACGGGTATCTTTACCGATAATCACTTTTTTTGTTCCAAGGCGAGACAATACACGTCCCGCCGCCCAGCCAAGCTTTAGGGCAAAATCTGGTGTAATTGGGTAGTCACCTACCTTTCCACGTACACCATCAGTGCCAAAGTATTTTCTAGTCATAGTTATTATCTATATTGAATGTGGAATGTTGAATTCTGTTACTAAAAGAGAGTCAGGAGTCACAGGTGAGAAGAGCCTACATAGCCGTTTTATACTCGGTGAAAGTCAAACGTTCTCACTCTTTGCATTACAAATTAGGCTAACTTCTTTTTTAATTGTTTTTGTGGCCTTTGCCAATTGGTAATTGCGCGAGGTTTGACGCGAGTAATGACCAGCTCATTTTCACCCACATCTTTATTAATAGTTGCACCGGCACCAATGGTCGCCCCTTGAGCAATATTTACAGGCGCAATCAACTGGGTGTCTGAGCCAACAAACACATCATCACCAATCGTAGTCTTAAACTTATTGGCACCATCGTAATTACAAGTGATAGTACCTGCACCGATGTTTGTGCGATTACCGATTTCTGAATCACCAAGATAAGTGAGATGATTCGCTTTAGATCCACTGCCTAAGCGGGTGTTTTTCGTTTCAACAAAGTTGCCAACATGGGCATTATCTAATAGCTCGGTTCCCGGGCGCAAACGACTAAACGGCCCGACGGTACAGTCAGCACCAACAATCGCATTATCAATCACGCTGTAAGGGCGGATCAGCGAATTATCAGCCACCACACAGTCCTTTAGCACCGAACCAGCGCCGACTATGACATTATTACCCAGTGTTACCTTGCCTTCGATAATGACATTGATGTCGATTTCAACATCTTGACCACACTGCAATTCACCACGCAAATCAAAACGGCTAGGGTCACGCAGCATGATGCCTTTTTCCAACAACTTTTCAGCTTTCATTTGCTGATAGGCACGTTCCAGCCTGGCCAGTTGAACACGGTTGTTAACCCCTTCAACTTCAATGGTATTCATTGGATGGACAGCTTCAATAGCACGGCCTTCATTGTGGGCTATTGCAATAATATCCGTTAAATAATACTCCCCTTGAGCATTATCATTACTAAGCAGGGAGAGCCAACGCTTCAGGTCACCACCATTGGCCACTAGCACCCCAGTATTAACCTCATTGATCAACTTTTGTTCTTCAGAAGCATCCTTCTGCTCGACAATCGCAACAACCGGGCCATTTTTGCGGATAATACGCCCATACCCTATTGGGTCTTCGAGCAATACCGTTAAAAGGGCAATACCACCTGTTGGCTGCGCTTCAAGCAGGTTCTCAATGGTCTTCTGACTGATCAGTGGTACATCACCATAAGTGACCAACACTTTTTCGTCATCGGCAAGATGTGCTGCGGCCTGGTCAACAGCATGACCCGTCCCTAACTGTTCGGCCTGTAGCACCCAATTTACGGACTCACTGGCAAGTGCTTGTTGCATTTGTTCGCCACCGTGGCCATACACTAAATGAATATGGTTAGAGCTTAGTGATAGACATGTATCAATGACATGTTTCACCATCGGCTTACCCGCCATGGTGTGTAGCACTTTGGGTAGATTCGAGTACATACGCGTACCCTTTCCGGCCGCAAGAATGACCGTACTAAAATTCATGACAAAATACCTGTTTGAGATGAAATATAAAAAAGCCCATCACGTCGGTGACGTAATGGGCAAATAAAATTCAATTCGGTGGGGTTGTTACTGTTTTAGAAAGACCGAGCCTTATTCACATTAAGCAGTATGAGCTTCTTGCTTAGCTGCGATCTCTATTACATTTTCTTCGTCATGCTTGGCATGCCAAACTAAATCACTGATGCCATCGGTTGGATTAAAGCCAGTAGGTGCTTTCAGCAAACCAGCTCGAATGCGTGTATGGTCAAAGTCATGACATGCCTCATCAAGCTCGTTGATAATCACATTCAGTTCGTCCCATGTGAGGCTCACTTCTTGCGCAGTCATAATGCGTTCATGACTGGTTTCTCCAACATTGTCACCAATCAGTAGCTCTTCATACAACTTTTCGCCAGGACGCAAACCTGTGAACTCGATAGCGATGTCACCATGCGGGTTAGCTTCACTCTTCACATCCAACCCAGACAGGTTGATCAGGTTCTTAGCCAAGTCAGCAATACGGACTGATTCACCCATATCGAGCACAAAGACATCACCACCTTTGCCCATAGCACCAGCCTGAATAACCAGTTGAGCGGCTTCCGGGATGGTCATAAAGAAGCGAGTAATGTCTTTATGAGTAACAGTTACCGGGCCACCTTGAAGAATTTGCTTTTTGAACAAAGGAATCACAGAGCCTGAAGAACCCAGTACATTACCAAAACGAACCATGCAGAAACGGGTACCCGTATTCTTCTTCGCTAGTGCCTGTAGTACCAGTTCTGCCATCCGCTTGGTCGTACCCATAATATTGGTTGGACGCACAGCCTTATCAGTCGAAATAAGAACAAAGGTATCAACTTTGGCTTTAATCGCAGCTTGTGCCGTATACATAGTGCCGAAAACGTTATTACGTACGCCTTCTACCACATTATACTCTACCAATGGGACATGTTTATAAGCAGCAGCGTGATAAAGCGTTTCAACCTTAAAGGCTTCCATCACCGCCTGAAGACGATTCATACGCTGAACGGAACCTAATAAAGGTACAATTTCAACATCTAAACCATTTTCCGTCGCTAAACCAGTTAGTTCTTTATCAATGGCATACAGGCCATATTCAGATAGTTCAAACAACAGCAGTTTTGCTGGGCGCTGCATTAAAATCTGACGACAGAGCTCCGAGCCGATAGAGCCACCAGCGCCTGTTACCATCACAACTTTTCCAGCTGTATCTGCACTCATCAGCTCAGGTCGCGGGTCTACCGGATCACGACCAAGCAAATCTTCGATAGGTACATCACGCAGTTCATCAATTCTTGCATCACCATTAACGATATCTTCCATGCTTGGTACCGTCAGCACTTCAACCGTTAAATTAGCCAGCTTATCCAAAATAACCTTTCGCTCTGAACGGCTTGCCCGAGGCAAAGCCAGCAGCACTTTGTCACACTTAAGGCTATGAATTAAATAATCAACCTTGTTAGATGGAAGTACTTTTAAGCCAAGAATATAGGTACCAAACAAGCTGCGGTCATTATCAACAAAGCCAACAGGTAGATAATCCTGGCTTTGACGAAGTGCAATACAAAGTTGGCGCCCAGTAGAGCCTGCACCATAAATCAGCACACGTTTTTTAGTACTTGCTCTTTTACTAAAAACAAGCGTACGCATAATTAAGCGCGAGCCACCGGCTAACAGCGCCAAAAAGGCGCCATATATAACAGGAACTGTCCGTGGTATGGTATCATCAAGATAAAATCCAGATACGGACAGAGCCACTGCAGAAATTGCCGCACCGGTACTCACAACTAACAATGCATGAAAACTGAGATATCGTAATATGGCACGATAAAGACCCAACTTTACAAATGAAGTTATGGTGACAATGGTCAATATGGCATAAGTTTGCCAAATCTCAACACTGGCCATTGATTCAAAGTTACCATAACGAACACCGAACGCGCCCCAAAAAGCAATCGCAATAAAAAGCGTGTCAATAAACATGCTTATAATGCGCTTTTTAGGCCGAGAGAAATTCAGAAAATCTTCTGAAGATATCATTTACCTACCCACCTGTTTTAATTTTTAATTTTTAATTTTTAATTTTTATGAAGAAAACTTAGTTCTAATCAACTCACCGCTTTTAAAGGGTTAATCGTTGAACTTTCATTAAGGAAATTAGCAAAATCAACTCCAAATTCACTATGACGAAGACCGTAATCAACAAAAGCCTTCATGTACCCGAGTTTATCGCCACAATCGTGGGCTTTACCAGTCATATGAAAAGCTTCAACAGTCTCTTCCACCATCAACATATCAATCGCATCAGTCAACTGTATTTCCTCACCAGCACCTGGAGGTGTAACGGCTAGTTTATCCCAAATATTTGAAGAGAGCACGTAGCGACCAACAACAGCTAAATTTGACGGTGCATCCTCAAGCGCAGGCTTTTCGATCATTGCCGTCATCACATGAGACTCACCACCAGTAAGGGCAGCACCACCACAATCTACAATTCCATACTTAGAAACATCTTGTTCCAACACTGGTTCGACCATAATTTGGCTAGCATGAGTTTTCTCAAAACGTTGAACCATAGCAGCCAAGTTTTCAGTTCGTTGGTTAGCTGTAAACTCATCCAATATCACATCAGGCAATACGACAACAAAAGGTGAATCACCAACCAATGGTTTGGCACATAAAACCGCGTGGCCAAGGCCTTTTGCATGCCCCTGGCGAACATGCATTATTGTCACATCCGGTGGACAGATAGACTGCACTTCATCAAGCAACTGCCTTTTTACACGTTTTTCGAGGGTTGCTTCAAGTTCATAAGACGTATCAAAGTGGTTCTCGATGGCATTTTTTGAAGAGTGCGTGACCAACACTATTTCCTTAATGCCTGCTGCAACACACTCGTTAACAATATATTGAATAAGTGGTTTATCAACTATAGGCAACATCTCTTTGGGGATAGCCTTTGTCGCTGGCAACATACGCGTACCTAGCCCTGCCACAGGAATGACGGCTTTTGTTATTTTTTTCATACAAGTCCTTAATCAAAACTGCCACCTTGTCGCCGTAATTTAATAGATACGACAAAGTGATTATAAATCCTCAGCAGATAGCAGATATAACTCCAATCAGCAAGACCCGCAAGTATTACAAAAAAATATAAATACTATCTGTTGTTACGTTACCAAGACAACGACATGTCCCTAAGCTGGCTCAGGCAATACACCTACAAATGCATTAGGGTGAAAAACGGGCCAATGCAAGCCAGCTACAGTTTTCTAATAAACAAACTCTTAGCAAAACATAATTACCAAAAGTTAGTCACTACCGAATAAATCACGGGTGTACACTTTTTCTGCTACATCTTCAAGTTCAATAGCCATACGGTTAGAAACAATGACATCGGACATCGCTTTAAATTGTTTAATATCAGAGATAACGATGGAGTTGAAAAACTCTTTATCGTTTAATACAGGCTCGTAGACTACGACTTCAATGCCCTTGGCCTTAAGACGTTTCATAATGCCCTGAATAGAAGACGCACGAAAATTATCAGAGCCTGACTTCATGATAAGACGATAAATACCCACACACTTGGGTCTACGCTTCAAGATTGAATCAGCAACGAAATCTTTCCGAGTTGTATTAGCATCAACAATTGCGCTAATAAGGCAGTTGGGTACATCCTGATAGTTTGCACGAAGTTGCTTGGTATCTTTAGGTAGGCAGTACCCACCATAGCCAAATGACGGGTTGTTATAGTGAGATCCGATACGCGGATCTAAACCAACACCCTCTATAATTTGACGCGCATCTAAACCATGCGATTCAGCATAAGAATCTAACTCATTAAAATATGCAACTCGCATTGCAAGATAGGTGTTAGAAAATAATTTAACAGCTTCTGCTTCAGTAGAATTAGTAAGCAGAACTTCAATATTTTTCTTAATTGCCCCTTCAATAAGTAAATCCGCGAAAACTTTAGCACGAACGCTATTTTCACCAACAATAATCCGAGACGGGTGAAGGTTGTCATATAAAGCTCTCCCTTCACGGAGAAACTCAGGTGAAAATATTACATTTTCACATCCAAGCTCTTCTTTAATCCGTTGTGTATAACCAACCGGCACTGTTGACTTGATAACCATAACCGCATCAGGATTAATGTTCATGACATCCTTGATTACAGCTTCAACTGACGAAGTATTAAAGTTATTAGTTTCTACGTCATAATCAGTAGGCGTTGCAATAACAACAAACTCAGCATTTGTATAAGCTGATTCCTTATCAAGTGTTGCAATCAAGTTTAACGATTTATTTTTAAGATAATCTTCAATTTCAGCATCAACGATAGGTGAAATACGATCGTTCAACATATTAACTTTATCTTCAATAATATCAACTGCAACCACTTCGTTATGTTGAGCTAATAGTACTGCGTTTGACAGGCCAACATAGCCTGTACCAGCAATGGCAATTTTCATAGTTTGCATTCACTTTATTGTCTAAGCCTCAAAAAAGCTGATGGCTTTGTATCAATTATTATTTTGATGCTAAAGAAAAGACAGCTTCAGCCACTTTACATGTTTTAGCTATCTCTTCATCCGTCAAAGTAGGGTGAACTAAAAACATCAAACTTGTTTCACCCAATTCAACTGCATTTTGGAGTCTTTTGGCAGGACGCCAAGGCGTATTATCAAATGCCTTTTCTAAATAAACCTCGGAACAACTACCCTGAAAACAAGGAACTCCATGATCAACAATAGCTTCAACAATCCTATCTCTAGACCAACCTTCCTTTAGCTGTTCAGGCCGGATAAATACATAGTGCTTATATGCGGCATGCTCAACATCAGCTGGTACATCTGAGGTACGAATAAGGCAACAATCCGATACTGCTTTATCAATAAGTTTCGCATTAGCCTGACGTTTCGCTGTCCACTCAGGCATCCGCTTTAGTTGAATACGGCCAATAGCTGCCTGCATCTCAGTCATACGCCAATTGGTACCAAAGCTTTCGTGTAACCACCTAAATCCCGGCGGATGCTGACGTTCATAAATCGCTTCATAGCTTTTACCGTGATCTTTGTAACTCCACATCTTAGACCAGAGTGCTTTATCATTGGTTGTCACCATGCCACCTTCTCCGCCTGTGGTCATAATCTTATCTTGACAGAATGACCAAGCACCGATATGACCGATTGTACCAACACTACGCCCCTTGTACTTAGCACCATGTGCCTGAGCACAATCTTCAATAACATAGAAACCATACTTCTCAGACAAAGCCATTATATCATCCATGTTTGCAGGCCTACCCGCTAGATGAACAACAATTACAGCCTTAGTTTTCGGAGTTAAAACCGCTTCTATCGATTCAGCAGTAATATTCTGGGTGTTTAAGTCTACATCCGCGAAAACCGGATTCGCACCAGCAGTAACGATTGAAGAAGCAGAAGCCAAAAATGTACGAGGCGTTGTAATCACATCATCATCATCACTAATACCCAATGCCTTTAAAGCAATATCAAGTGCTAGCGTACCATTACCTAATGCTATGGCGTATTCACAACCAACCCATGCAGCAAACTCTTTTTCAAATTCACGACATTCCTGTCCTGTCCAGTAATTTACTTTATTTGACATAAGTACACTACGAACAGCGTTACCTTCCTCTTCAGAAAAAGAAGGCCAAGGGGAAAACTTAGTTTTTAACATTATACTTATCCAACATATTTGCGCATTCTTCAGGTGTTTTAATCGGTTCTATAGACTTTGAAAAAATAGTTAGACCACAAGCTGTCTGTAGAATGCAATCAACGTCTTGTTTAAATGAAAATGTACTGAAATACTGCTTGTTTAAAATAACCTTCAATGGGAAAATTATTTCAGAATTAAAAGTTTCAGGATTGCTAACTTTATTTAAAATATCTTCTTCGTATCTAAAGTAAATTGTTGCTAAACCAGTAATCCCTGGACGAAGTTGTAAAACGACTCTATCATCACCCTCTAGTATGTCAGCAAAACCAGGAACATCCGGCCGAGGTCCGACAAAGCTCATTTGACCAAAAAGCACATTAATTAATTGAGGAAGTTCATCAACTTTTGTCTTTCTTAAAAAAAGACCAACTCTAGTAATTCTATTTTCATTCAATGCTGTAACTGAACTATGAGAACAATTAGAATCTTTCATTGTTTTAAGTTTGAAAACTTTAAACTTTTTACCGTACAACCCAATTCGTTCTTGAATGAAAAAACCATTAGAGCGCGTACTATAACTTGCTAAAATCCAGCCAATAATTAAAATTGGCGAAAGAACTAACAAACCTATTAGAGAAAGTGAAAAATCAAGCAATCTCTTTAATATATTTTGAGTAGCGGTCAAAACACTTCCTTAAATTCTTTTAATTGTTGCATTGATAGCGTAATTTAGAAATAGCCAAGAAGATTTAAAAAAGTTAATTTCAAGATAGTCACGATATACCTTCCAGACATCTTTTGCAGCCTTAAATTTATTTGCTGTATTAGACGTTGAAACCAAGCGATATCTTGATAAAATTTCATCTATACCATATGCAAGAACATTATTATCTTGCATAATATCAATCCATAAAGCCATATCATGACTACTTTTCAAGTTTGGCATTATAAAGTCTTTTACTTTTTCTCGATCAATAATAACAGTCAAACAACCAATTATGGTGTTCTTCATATAATCATGTGCAGAAATAGATTCAGGCACTCGAATAGTTTTATTGAGATCGTTCCCACCTTGATCAATAAGATCATAAGATGTATAAGAAAAAGCAATATCTTTCGCTTTCATAAAAGCAATTTGCTTAGCTAATTTATCAGGCATCCAGAGATCATCAGCATCTAAGAATGCGATAAACTTACCTTTCGCATGCTTTAATGCAACATTTCGAGCTTCAGCCGCACCAACATTTTCAGCTAGTCGAATCAACTTAAATCGAGCATCTGGTAAAATCGAGCTAATGAAATCCGCACTTCCATCAGGAGAGCAATCATCGACGATAAGCATTTCAAAATTATCATATGACTGTGAAGCAACACTGTCTATTGTTTCCTGTATAAATCTTTTTGATTTATAGGATGGTGTAATAATTGAAATCAAATGCTGTTTATTCATAATGTCAATACCATAATAAAATTATTCTTTATCATTAAAAATGACCATCAAATTTTAGTACACAAAAATATTATTTCGAAATAGTTCGTTCTTAATTTAAAAAATGAACTTTTAAAAGGGAAACGACCACATCATAATTAATTTGAAAAAAGTTAGAGATATAACTATATACTAAATCAATGTCACAGAAAGCTCACTCTTAAACATAGCTTATGAAACCGTAATAACATTGTAATGTTAAGGATCCACTTCGTTACGTTACACTAAATTTACACTCCTAAACGTTTATCAATCATTAATATATTCAAATATAAATGACTGAACCTTAATAATAATACTCGAGCAACCTCTATTGCTATCAACTAATTTTCACCAAAGATCTTAATATTGAACTTTCACTAAATCCATATGGATTTATCATCACTCACATACTCAATATAAGCTATATCTTTGAACATTAAATGCAATAAATTAAGAATTGTAATTTCGATACTTTTTCTATCTATATTTTTCTAACTAATAATAACTAAATTTACAATATGGAAAGCAATAGCATATTGATAGCGCTTTTTACTTAATACCTATATTAATTTACAGGCTTGAGTAGTGACTGTTACAACTTTAAAATAGTGAATAATTGCAACATAAAATTATGATGCTGAATAAAATCGCATGGAAATTGCTACAAGTGGATTTTATATTTTTAGCACCCAATATCACAACCTTTTGCTTAACTTGTTAATTATAATAGTATTCTTTGAAACCAAGTTAAAAGCATGAATGACGTGCAAATATAAAATCAAATCAGTAAATTGGCCAAAAAATGCAACCGTGTCTAAAGAATACCGAAATATAAGTAACGTGAAAAGAATAAAGTAAAACAAGTCAAAGAAAGCAAAAACCACTAGACAAAATAAAATCATTGCAATATAAAATAAAAGAATGTAGCCAAACTTCATATTGACTGATATAAATGAATTATGTGGATTTCCTTCAAAAAGCATTACAGTTGGCATATCTGAAAGTTTCACACCAAATAAAAGGGTTTTCAAATCTAACATTCCGAGAAACTCCGCGTTCATTGAGCTTCTTGGTGATTCAACCCCCTTAGAAAAGTTGGTCTCCATCAATGATAATTCTAACGAATGATAAAATACCAACACAAATAGGGATATCACAATGAATATGATAAAGCCTTTCTTTAAACTACCATGAAATAGGGCTAATAGTAACACCGCCAAAGATATTGCAATTCCACTTCTTCCAAAAAGTAAAACACAAAAAACAACAAGTGCAAAAAGCCTTATATATTTTATTTTTTGAGAATAAAGTTTACATGAAAACAAATATGCAGCCATTGAGAAAATGGCGTAAAAGCTAACAACATTTCTGCTTAAACCTGCAAATATATCATTAGCATAAATATAAAAAGGGGCGCCTGACTGAAGACTAATTATATAATGGACTGTCAAAAATAAAGTGAAAAATGACAAATTAAAATTAGAAACCTTATAAAACAAATCAGGTTTAGAATACAGATAACAGCTTAATGAAAATCCAAAAATCAATGAAGAATATTGATATATTAATACGGGCATTGTCGTTGCATTATTGCTAAATATTACAACTGGAATATACAATATAGCCGAAAAAACAGACAACATTATAATGTATTTGTTCCTACTAATTCCAAATAATAAACATGAAAAAAGTACATAAATAGCCGTAAGTAATGCAAATTTCAATTCAGCTGATTCCAACTGATTCGAAATAACAAATAGTGTTAGTAGTAGGGATATACCCAAAAACTCAACAATTAACTTTCTGTTAACAATGGCAGACAAATTTACACCCAAAAAAACAAATTCATTTAACCGGCATGATGTACCATCATTTGAAGATTCATCATAAAGCACCAATGATACCCGATATGTAGAAACTTACAAACTGAATTCCCTCTAGTGAGAAGAAGTAAGTGAACATAGTTCCTATATCAATAAAAAGTAATTAAATGTACACCGGGAGTACGTTGACAATCCCTAGCAATCATACAATAGGATGGCCACGTTGTATCAAGCATTTAATGAACTTAGTGTATTATGCTAAATACTAAGTCAGAGTAAATGATTAAATAGCCTCCCGGCATATAATTATAGGAGTTAAACAGTATAAGATATTTTATCTTTATTAAGTTCTCATTCTTATTTACGAGAAGATAAACACACTAGATTAACGCTATAGCTTCAAAACCTTCATTATTCTCTCTGATGGGTATTGACAACAGATTAGTTCAGGATCGACTGAATTATATATTGAAGAAACTTCGATAGAGCTATCATCAATTTGACCTAAATAAGAAAGTAGTAAATTAAGGTCACAAAAAACATTTACTATTCCATTTTTCTTAAATGAATAATAATCCTCAGTCCCAAACCAACCTTCGTAAGAAATGCTCTTACAACCAGCTATAGATGCATCTAGGAATACTGATGAATTCCCAGCAAAACAAAATTTATACTTGGAGAGACTCGAAATTGAAGACCCTTTTGTTTCATTTTTAAGGCCCATACTTTCCAATTTTTTTGCTAAGTGAACCCGACGGTCTGCAGGGTGCAATCTAAAGCCGACTATTTGTAAGCCTACTTTTTCAAGTATTTTCCCACACAATGAAACTATAAACTCTTCCGAGTCTAATCTATTAAAACATAATATGGTATTCAGCTTATCTTCTGGTTTAGTAAGCGAGATTTCACCTTCAAATCTTAAGCAACCTACTTTATAAACCTTAGTATATTTCTGTCGTTCATAAACGCTTTCAGAATACTCTCCATCCAAAAATGCATAGTCAAACTCTAATTTTGGGAAAGTTTTGCTGACATTAGCATGTTGAATATACACTGTTTCAATACCATTTAGTCTACATACTGAGTTGGCGACTCTAGTCCAAACTGTATGGTCATTACTAAAAAAGACATATTTAGTACGAGAGCCTTTAAAACTAAAACCATATAAACAAAAAAGACCGTATGTATGGATATATCTATCAAACCTACATCTCATCATTTTCCTTTGATAGGATGATGATGTCTTTAAGTATCTATATATATAGATAGGCAAAAAAAACAAGGATATAAAATATGAGAAAAACTCTGCGTTAGAAAAAAACTTATAGTCAGAGTATGAACCATGATAAATAAATTTCGTTTCGTCAATTTTTTTATTAAGCTTCTCTAGCGGAATAAACTGATTTTTAGAACCTGCAAAAAAAACCACTTTATTCGTATGCTTACAACAATTAAATTGCAAAAAAACTAATGACTTCAATAAATTATAAAAGTACCTTGCAAGCCCTTCAAGCAAACCGAACTTGCCTGAGTTTAGCCTTTCGACTTGCTTTATTTCTTCAGATGAAAGGTCGAAATTGTAATCAACAATATTCAACTTAAATAATGTATAAAAGAAATTCATACTTCCTCATGAATACAATAGTTACTAAGGCAATTGCTTAATAGATTCAGTTAATTTTGTTGAGAAACCGCATATTTGTTCCTCTAATTTATTAAACTTAATAAAACCATAATTACTATCATTCTTTATCAATGCAATCATCTCCTCAACTTCCACCGTAGATGCTTTGCAAGTGTTAAAGCCAAAAAATTTCAACATCACCCTATCAGCAAGGTTTAATAATTTAAATCTAGAACTTGGCAAATAGTTTGGTACTGATATCTTTTTTTCTAACGTCAATCCATAATCACACCCTCTTCCATCTTGCTCTAATAGATAGGAATAAACTCTGCGCTTTAGAGCTGAAACGTGTGCATGAACTCTATAACCTACATGTAAATCTGCATTATCATAGATCCGCAGACCTTCATATCTATTTTCGTATATTTTACTTACTTTAAGTCCTTCTCTTATAGCATAAGCTTCAATGGTAGGCTCATTACCATGTAGAGCTACTGTTATTTCCGCTGTTGGATAGAGCTCTCTCATACCTTTTACTAGACTATCAAATGAATTAAGATACATTTTTGCTCTATGGGGGTCTGATATAACGATCTTCTTAATGATTTTATTTGGCTCAAATTTCTTAGCCCCATAAGTTTCATCGAAAAACGCCACATCACCAGAAAAGTGTGTATTATTCATATTAATGCGTTCACAAAATGCTTGTGTTAAGTAACCTCGCGTTGTGAAAAATAGGCACTTTTTATCTAGCTTTTCTAGTAGTAACAACGTTTCCTTTGAGAAGTCTTCATAAGCCGATTCTTTTGACTTAGTTACATCTAAAGATGTACCAGCAGCAATTACTGCAACAGGCGTATTTAATTCTATGATTTTATCTAGATAAGGGTACTCTTTACAATGCATTGATTTTCTTATAGCTAAGCAAGCAAAAATTATTGCATCTGCATTGTTAAGTTCTTCTTTTATTTCGTCCCAATCCTGTTCCCGCCAGACAGTTGAAATACTGATTTCATCTCCTTTGACAAATTTCAGTAAATTAACTAAAGCTGTTGTAATAAGCTGATCACCAATGTTTTTTGAACCAGTTTCTGGGTATGTACTAACAATAACGTATTTTTTCACAAATCTTCCTAACTTATTAACAGTCGTATCGATATTATTTTACAGTTGAAAAGGAAAGCCATGGCATTGAATAGCTTTTACTAGCAAACCACCATGTCGTTATAAATCTAAATAACATTGAAATTACAAATGATAAAGCAACCCCTTGAAAACCATAAGAGTCAATTAAGTGTATTGATAGTAATACATTAATTAATCCAGAACTTATCGTAATAGAGGATAAAACACCTGTATTCTTTTTATAGAGTATATAATTAGTCATCATTAGATACATACCGTTGAATGCTTGTCCAACACAGAGTATTCCAACGACTTGTGCAGCAGCTAAATATTCATCCCCTGCAACAATACCTATAAAGTGTGGTGCGACATAATATCCAACAATACATAAAAAGCTCAATACACACATATATATATATGTAAACTTAACGATTTGAGCTAGTTCGTTTACCAGATTTCTTTTTAAACGCTCAAATAGCCAAGGTACAAATGCTTTATTTATTGCATCAAAACATATTGTAAATACCCCACATAATTGAACAGCCACCATATAAATACCAGCTTGTTCCATTCCTAATTTTGAATTGATAACAATTCTGTCGACTGAACTTAAAAGAAATATTCCAGACACATGAGGTATAAGATAGACGCCATAATTAATTGCTTCTTTGATGTATCTCTTATTCCACGTAAAAAATATAATTAACTTTTCACGCTTTAAAAAATACAATGAAAGTAGAGCAAATATTATTGATGAAATGGCAATTCCAGCAATCCTTCCCTCCGCTCCATAGTAAAGAGAAAACACTAAAAAAAGCGATATTAATAAATTTGTCAAACTATATGAAACCTGGAAAGCACCATATCGTTTTGCTTTTTTTCTAACTTGCCACTGCATAAGTCTCATCTGCAATAAGAATAATGCAGCAGATGATATTACCGCTAGAATTATCCAATCAAGACTAAGACCTATCCACCTTACTAAATATTCTGAAAATAATACAACAATAGACAATATTACGCATAAGCTGAATAATAAAATTTGAAAACAAGCGCCAAGATATTTTTTGTATTCAGCTTCTTGCATTTCCTTGCTATAAAACTTTCTTACAGCAGAACCATTAACACTGAACCCAACAAAAGCAGATAGCGCACTTATTGTCACCTGAAAAATAGCAACTTGGCCATACTCTGCTGGTGTTAGACTTCTTGTTAAAATAGGCAAAAGAATAAATGGAATTGCAGCATTAAGTATATTCGACACAAAATAAACTAATGTATTAGAGATAAACTCTTTATTCTCTTTTTTCATTTTATAGACATAATATATGTTTAATAATTAAGTTATTCACATGCTAGCTGATAATTTGGATAATATAATCATAATATTTACAAGAAAAAGATTCATTATGTAACATTTAAAACAGCACATAACAAAAAAATTTCATTAGATATATTACGGTAGGTTTCATTAAAAAACACTAAACATCTTGCTTCTTAATCAGATTATCTTTTAAGGCAGTACCGCGTGAAATATTACAGTTCGATTTCTTACCAAGAACATTCCAATATTCCTTGGGTGCCAATCCCAAACCTGGTCGTATACTTCGCACATTTTCCTTTGTAAACTCTTCGCCTTCTACCATATCTTTTACAATATAAAGCGAACGACGGAACTTTACATTCCCTTTTTCAGCTTCAGTACGCTCATAATTAACGTTACCTAATGACTTCCACGCCGTTTTACTATCCATGCAAAGTTGAGCAAGTTCTTTTGGCTCCAGTGAAAAGCTATCATCAGCCCCTCCTCCATTCCTATCTAATGTAACATGTTTCTCTATCAAGCACGCCCCTAATGCTACAGAAGCAACCGCTGTCGCATTATCAATGGTGTGATCGGATAACCCAGAGAGTACATTAAAGCGAGAAGCCATATCCGTGATAGTACGGAGATTATATTGTTCTGCCGGTGCCGGATACCCACTTACACAGTGAAGAACAACCAATTCTTCACAACCGTTGTCCTTTGCCGTTTTAATGGCCTCAGCAATCTCATCTTCATTTGCCATCCCTGTTGACATGATCATTGGTTTGCCAGTTTGAGCAACCCGAGCAATCAAAGGTAAGTCAACTAATTCAAATGATGCTATTTTGTAAGCAGGAGCGTCGAGTTCTTCCAATAAGTCCACGGCAGTAAAATCAAATGGAGAACTAAAGATAGTAATACCTAACTTTTTGGCTTTCTCAAATAGTGGCTTATGCCATTCCCATGGCATATGAGCTCCTTTATAAAGCTCATAAAGCGTTTGTCCATCCCATAATCCACCGTGGATCTGAAAGTCTTCACTATCACAATTTATAGTGATTGTTTCATGAGTGTAGGTCTGAAGCTTTATCGCATCAGCTCCTGCCTTTTGAGCTTCTTCCATGATTTGAAATGCTCGGTTAATATCGCCATTATGGTTAGCTGACAGTTCAGCAATAATATACGGGGGATGTTCGGGGCCTATCTTTCGGCCATCAATGGTAATAAACGACATTATTTAATTCCTGATGATTAATTGATGGGTAAACGTTGAAACTGCTCATCTGATAACTGCATATAACCTGCGCGAGCAAATAAGCACTGTGAGGCCGTATTTGCTTTAAGTACCGTCGCATTAAGTGTGATATCCGGATGAATAGTATCAAGGTATTCAAGTGCCTTAAGCCCAAGTCCTTGTCCATGACAAGTAGGGTCAATAAATATAGACACTATATACTGGCCGTGACATTGCCTATTAAGACGAACAACACCAACAGGACATATTCCAACATTTTGTTTTTCATGTTCTAGAATGTAAAAAAAATGGCTTGGATCAGAAAGCTGTTTTCTCATCCAATCTAGGTGCTCTTCCCAAGTAGGTATCGATGGTATCAATGCATATTTCCTAGTTTCTGGCATTTGTTGCCAATCAAAAACTAGCTTTATATCACATTCAGTTGCAAGCCTCCCTGTGACTTTCCCGTTTCGTTCGCCGTTATCTGAATTCACTACCAACGACTGGATCTCACTAACAACACGACGAAGACCTAAGCCATCGCATAACATAAGGTTGCGAATTAGATAGTCTTCATAGTTGTTACACAGAATATCCAAGGCTACAGGCAACCTACTAACTATTTTGTCAAGTTCAACAGCAATAGATGCACCAGCATCAGTCAAATTCTGACAAATAGTTTGTTGATTGTCGGCTAATGGGACAATGATATTTGGTAATCCCATACAGGCCCGCTCCCAAGAGGTCGTTCCAGGGGCACCGATAGCAATAGTATGATCCAACATCAGCTGAGCCATATTATCGACAAAATCACACTGTTTAATCCAATTGCTATGCTGAGTCACAAAATCAAGCACCTCACCATAGTGTGGCGCTTGGGGGTTTATTATGACAGTTACAGACTCAATTAGTTTTTTTCGGGCAGATAACGCATGGAGCACCGCAAGTGTTGCATTGGGACTATCTACCCCTCCCATAGAAACCATAACTCGGTGCGCTTGAACTGGTAACTCAGTCCTCTCAATGGCTCTTTCACGTGATTGTGCAAAAAAAGGGTTTAACAGCGCATATTCGCAACCCAATAGCAATCTTGCAGACGAGACGAATAAATGCTGATACGATCCACCAGTCCGACCATAAGTTTGATCTAGTAAAAGATCACAATCATGATCTCTAGCCAAATCATCTATCGCCATTATTCGACAGCTATAATGGTTTCGAACTTGCGATTCCCAGAGCTTGTTCAACCCATAGTGATCTACGACAACAATATCAACAGCCTCAACCTGCTCTATAAAGCTAAGAGAATCATCCAGTTCCGATACTTGAAGCCAAGCCTTATAATCTGCAGTATGGGCTGGTTCTTGCCATTGTTCAGGTTGGATCAACTCACAGACGCTAAATCCTTGCCTACGCACAAACTCAATCATGTCTCCCTTCTGCGCGCGAGAGGCAAATTGTACACTATGCCCCTCTTTACGAAGAGCATTTGCCAACACCAAGCAACGCATCACGTGTCCACTGCCTATATGAAACGATGCATCAACTCTTATTGCTATTTTCATCGACCATCCCTAGACAGAAAAGCTGTGTACAAGGCTTCTGCATTCGTCCAATCTTCCAGCGTATCGATATCCTGAACTTCATTACGAGGTAGAAGAACGGCAAATGACCGATTGGAAAAAATAGGAAGGCCAGCTAAATAAGCATCTGCCGTCCCCCAGTAAAACTGTCCTGCATCGTGGTACGCTTCTTCCAGATCTTGCGAACGAGTATTGATATGTTCTGGCATAAACATCTCAACTGTTCCCTCGTTAGTCAGCTTGAGGCCGCGCTGAATAGGGAATGGAAAAGATGTTGCGCTAAATGCATAATCGTACCTCCCCCTTTTCAATGCCTCGAGACCAGAAACTAACGCTTCAGGCTTAACAAATGGCGCTGTTGCATAAATACAACACGCATACTCAATAAGGTCACCCTGCTGCTTGTACCAATTCAATGCATGGTTAATAACATCCATTGTAGTTGCATAATCATCTGCAATTTCAGAAGGACGAAGAAAGGGGACATCCGCCCCCCATTGTCTAGCAATGTCAGCGATCTCTTGATCATCCGTCGAGACAATCACCTGATCAAAACAACCTGATTTAAGCGCAGCTTCTATGGAATAAGCAATCATTGGCTTCCCATGAAAAAGCTTAATATTCTTTTTTGGGATCCGTTTACTTCCACCTCGAGCAGGAATAATCGCAACTCGCATTATTCGACCTCCAATACATGACGAAGAACTCGAACGACCTCATCTTGCTGCTGCTCAGTCATTAAATGGAACATTGGTAGAGAAATCGCTTCACGATAATAGTGCTCTGCGTGAGGATAATCACCAAGCTTGAAGCCCATTTCCTGGTAGTATGGCTGAGTATGCACTGGAATATAGTGAAGGTTCACTCCGATACCATTCTGTCTTAGTGAATCAAATACTTCGCGATGCGTTTTCGTTATTTTATCAAGGTCTAAACGGATTACGTACAAGTGCAAGCCTGAATAGGTTCCAGGTAGCTGATAAGGGAGCGTAACAGGAAGCTCAGCCAACAGTTGATTATAGCGTTTAGCCAAGCGATGTCTGGCTTCAACAAAATCATCCAAACGTGTCATTTGGCTGACACCTAAGGCAGCTTGAAGTTCAGTCATCCGATAATTGTAACCAAGCTCGACTTGTTGATAATACCAACCTCCATGAGACTCTATCGTCATCAAAGATTCATCGCGCGTGACCCCATGACTGCGCAGCAAATCCATTTTTTGAGCGAGCTCTGCACTATTAGTTAATGCCGCACCACCCTCTGCGGTAGTGACAATTTTTACTGGATGAAAACTGAATACCGTAATATCTGAGTACTTACAGTTACCTACAGGGTCACCCTCATATCTGCCCCCAATGGCATGGGATGCATCTTCAATAATCGCAAAACCATACTGTTCTGCTAAGCCTCGAATCGCTTTCATGTCACACGGTTGACCGCATAAGTGAACAGGAACAACAACTTTAGGTAAACAATTATTCTGCTGCGCTAGCTTCAATTTAGCCTCGAGAGCAACAGCGCACATATTGTATGTTTTTGGATCAATATCAACAAAATCAACCCGTGCACCACAGTAAAGCCCACAATTAGCAGAAGCGACAAACGTAATAGGCGTAGTCCATAGCCAATCCCCTTCACTTAACCCTAGAGCAAGACAGGCAATATGCAGTGCTGAAGTTGCACTATTAACGGCTATCGCATGTTCAGCACCAGTATGGTCCGTTAGTGATTTTTCAAATGCAGGAACTTGAGGGCCTTGCGTAAGAAAATCAGATTGTAGAACACTAATGACAGAATCTACATCTTGCTGGATAATTTCTTGTTTGCCATATGGGATCATGGTTGCTACTCACACTTCAAAGTTTGGATCAACGTGAGTTATGATTAGATCCCTGAGGGAGTCAACCGTTTCCCACTCTGTATTCGTTCCAGAATTGTACTTAAACCCAAACGGTACCTTTTCTGCTTTATGGTGATCCATGTACTCTTGTTCTGTATAAGTGAAAGATACTGAAGGCAAAATCGCATAGTGAGGACCTAAATCAATCGTGTTCAACGAGTCCGTGTCAGTAATCATTTCTTCGTGTAGCTTTTCCCCCGGACGAATACCCACAACTCGTTTATCACACTCAGGACCAACGGCTTCTGCAACATCTAAGATTTTATAAGACGGGATTTTTGGAATAAAAATCTCACCGCCAAGATGATTCTCGAGCGCAAACATCACAAGATTTACACCATCTTGTAATGAAATATTAAAACGGGTCATTTCTTCATGTGTGATAGGCAACACACCATCAGCCTTCTTGCTAATAAAGAAAGGAATAACGGATCCACGCGAACCCATAACATTTCCGTAGCGAACAACACTAAAACGGATATCTTTTGAGCCACGAATATTATTAGCAGCTGCAAACAATTTGTCAGATGCCAGCTTAGTTGCGCCATACAGATTAATCGGAGCACAGGCTTTATCCGTAGAAAGAGCTACGACATCTTTTACGCCACATGCAAGTGCAGCATGGATAACATTTTCCGCACCATCTACATTGGTTCGAATACATTCTGTTGGGTTATACTCAGCTGTATCAACCTGCTTAATTGCAGCAGCATGAATTATAACATCAACACCTTCGCATGCTTGCTTTAATCGTTCTCTATCACGTACATCTCCAATAAAAAAGCGAAGCTGAGGATAATCATATGCTGGGTATTGTTGCTTAATAACTGATTGTTTTAACTCATCACGAGAATAAATGATGATTTTCTTAACATCTGAATATCTTTCTAAAATAGTTTTTATAAACTGCTTACCAAAAGAACCTGTACCACCTGTAATTAATACCGTTTTATTATTTAGCATATATATATCCAACTTTTTACGTTTATTATTAGTGACTAATGGAGGGTTACATCAACATTAAGGCACCAAATCATCAAATCATGTATAATAAAGAATAAGTAAACTAACCTAAATCGCTCATACATTTTTAGACAAAATATAACTTTACTATATTCAGCTATTAAAAAGGCGCAATAATTTGCGCCTTTAATCATTAAATTGTTCTATTAATCAAAAAAGTTATTCTGACTTATAATTATAGTTGTAGTACCCATAATTTCCAGCATAATAACTACTTGCCTTTCGTACTACCGCATTCAATATAAAGCCTTTCGCTTCAATGCCGTTCTGTTCAAAACGCTGCTTGGTAACTTCAATTTCTTTCAGCGCATTTTGACCAAAACGACCGACTAACAATGTAGTTCCCGCGTGAACACCAACGATAGCTGGATCTGTAACAGCTAAAATAGGAGGAGTGTCAACGATTACAATATCGTAGGTTTCTGACGCCCAATCCATCAACTGTTTGAAGCGAGGGTGCATTAAAAGTTCAGACGGATTTGGTGGGGCTTCACCTCGACCGATAAAGTCCATACCTTCAACGCCCGGCTTTTTAATTAAACTTTCAATACATGTTTGACCACTCAGGAAATCAGACAAACCAGGCTTAGGGTTAATTGCCATCTGTTTTTCCATCCGACCTTTACGCATATCAGCATCAATAACCAATACCTTCTGACCAGATTTTGCGATAACAGCAGCCATGTTAGCTGATACAAATGATTTACCAATACCAGGGCTTGGTCCAGAAATCATTATGATATTGTTTTTTGCTTCCATCATAGCAAAATGTAAGCTAGTGCGAAGGCTACGAAGAGCTTCAATCGATAAATCTGCAGGGTTGGAAACCGCCAGTAAAGTTTCTTCTACCGTTAACTGTTTCTTACCTTTTTGTTTCTTTTCCAACTCAATTTGCCAATCAGACATAGGAATACTTGCATAAACAGGTAACCCAATGGCTTCTATTTCATCCGGGTTTTCCACACCACGGTGGAATATCGAACGAACCAGTGCCATAGCAACACCCAACATACCGCCCAAAAGCGTTGACAATACAACAATCAACGGTTTCTTAGGCTTTACTGCTTTTGTGTAGGATTGAGCGGCATCCAAAATACGCACATTGCCAACGGTGCTGGCTTTCACGATGTTCAGCTCTTGTACTTTATTGAGCAACTGCACATATATTTGCTGATTAACTTCAACATCACGAGTAAGACGCAAAATCTCACGCTGTGTTTTTGGTAATTTCTGAATTTGATTATTCAGACGCTCACGTTCATTCAGCAAAGTTTTACGCTTATCTAATAACGATATGTATGCAGGGTGTTCTTTTGTAAATCGTTGTGATACTTCACTCTCTTTAAAAGTCAACTCATTTAGCTGTGCTTCAATAGTTACCATAACATCTAGCGTTGATTTAGCCTCTAAGCCTAAATCAATCGACTCATTATCTTGACGATATCGATTTAGTTGATCTTCAGATGCTGTTAATTGGGTTTGTATATCAGGTAAGTGAGAACGAAGAAATTCCAAGCTGTTTTCAGCTTCTGCAGAATTACGCTCGACATTTTGTAGGAAGTAATTTTTGCTAATGTCATCCAATATATCTTCGATATCGTTACGATTTTCACCAGTAAGAGAGAGCTGTAAAATACCCGTTTGCTTGCCACGTTCACTAACTAATAAGTTATCTTGTACCCACTGGATAGCCTCGAGACGAGAACGTTTTTCAATAGTGAATGAGTCTCCAGACTCTGCCCTCAAGTGAGTTACAAACAGTTTAAAATCACCCTTTTGTCCTAATTCACCCACTTTGCCCCGCAACACTTGGTTGTCATTACTATCAACAACTTCATATGTACCGGTTTCTGAATCCAATACCGTTAAAGTATACGCCGGCTTTACAATATGACCCGGCACTTCAAAACGTGATATATCCAAGTCAATTTTATTGCCCTGAATACGTGCCAATCCCTTACCTATAATAGGTATATACTGTGGTGTTACAACGGTAGTCAAATTCAGTTTTTCAACAGTTTTTCCCAAAACCATCCTTGATTTGATAATTTCAACTTCTGTTGTGGCTGATGATTCACTGGAAAACAGCTCCCCCATGTCACCAAAAGCAGGCATTCCTGAACTTTTTGTTTCAACTTGTATAAGCGCATCAGCTTTGTATATTGGTGTAGCCAACAAGGCATAAGCTATACCAATAAAGGCAAAGATGAAAGTAATTGCGATAATATTCCAACGATTATCAAGTAGTATTCCAAACATCTTCCCCAGATCAATTTGATCTGAGTCCTGTTTGGTTTGAAGGTTTTGGGACACACTCATAAATTTTCTACTAAAATAGAGGGTTAAGGAAATTCCTAGTTCCTAATTCCTAGTTCCTAGAAAAGCTTAAATCTTTTAAACTGTCGTTATAGCTTCTTTGCCCATGCTTTAGCGGCATCTGCAATGAGACAGTATGCATGGTCAAAGGCCTCACGGCTTTGCCGATATGGATCTGGGATATCTTTCTGGCCGATCCACTGACCGAACAACATAGTTTTGCCACGAGCTTCAGGGGCAATATTGGTTACCGCTTCGATATGACCTTTTTCCATAACCAAAATCAGATCATAGTCACGACACAAACTGCTATCTAATTGTTGAGCAACATGTCCTTCAAGGCTAACACCATTATTAAGCGCCACTTCTGCCGCCATTTTGTCAGCCGGTTTTCCAACCAATGCGCCTACACCCGCGGACGCTATATGTTTATTTGGCAACAATCCTTTTAGTAAATACTCCCCAGACGGAGAGCGACAAATGTTGCCAACACAAACGACAAGAATTCGATTAAACATACTTACCAATTCCTCAATCGTAACGCGCCTTCAGTCAGGTCATTGAAACCTGAAATTGTCGGTAATAGCTGACGAACAACACGATTCCAGCGTGCGATTGGAGCTGCTGTCACATAAACAATATCATAAGGTTGTAACTCAAACTCAGTACCAATAACCAAGGCAGAGGCATCTTTGATGTTCAACTGATAAACATCAGCCAATGCACTTGAATTTATACCTGACTCGATGTTATTGCTACGAATAACAAATACGCCCGTTGCATCAGCAGATATCTCATTAATCCCACCTACATTGCTCAGTGCTTCAGTCAAACTCATGCCTGCACGGTCAATTTTTAGTAGCTTAGGATCATTAACTTCTCCCATCACAAAAACCTTTTGTGCATCATTACGTGGAACATGAACGATATCACCAGGGCGTAACAGACGATTTTGTGTTAAATCACCACGTTGCATTAACGCATAGAGTGACAATTTTTCTTCTATGCCGTTACGCGTCAATGTGATATTTCGCCAGTCAGCATCTGCACCAAGACCACCTGCACGGTTAATGGCATCAAGCAATGTTAGCGGCACATTAGTAATCGGTTGTTGACCAGGCTTATTCACTTCGCCTGTTATATATGACTTTTGTGAACGGAATGACGCAACATTAACATCAACCTGCGGGCTTTCGATATATTCTTTCAGTCGCTTTGCCATTTCATCACGGATTTCCGTAACAGTTTTACCCTCAACCTTAACAAGCCCTATATAAGGATAAAAGATCGTACCATCTGCATGAACCCAGTTACCTGATTCGCTTGAGCTGCGATAAGAACCTGCAGGAATGGTTAATTCTGGATGATCCCAAATGGTCACGTTAAGTATATCACCAGGACCGACACGGTACTGATAGCGGGCAACTTCAGCATCTAAACTAGGATTAGTTTTTGAAAAGGCTTGAGGCGATTTGAACTGATTTACGACACTCGCAGTGAGTGGATACACGTTAATTTGTTCAGAAATATCACTCTCTTCGCTTTGAATGTTGACAACGTTCTTGTCATCAACATAAAAATGAGAGCCGGGCACTGTGCAGCCTACCAGCATGGCAGAGGCCATTGCAGTGATTAAAAACTTCTTTGTGAAATCCATATTTATAAAGATTCAAATTAAAAGGTTTGATGGACTGCAGATGCAGCGAAGGGAGGAAGCAGGATCCTAGATCATAGTTCCTAAGTATTAGTATTGTGTTTTGAGAATTCATTCTATTCTCTAGGTGCTCGTTACCTGTTAGGTACTGGAATTTTTTTTAAGTAAAATGCTTCAGTAAACACCTTTATAAGATAAGCACTTTTTGATGGAATATTGGAATTTTCACACGCTACCGCCCTTAGGTTATAGCTCCCAATGTGCTTAATTTTCCATTTTTAGATTAGCGAGTCACGTCACTATGGCTCGAACTTACTGAGTATCATTTATGTTGATGCCCTTTCATAACTTGCTAAAAGCAGTTTCCGAAAAGATACCATCGTAAGCGACTAAATTTGGATGAAAATATTATTCGCCAACACAAAAACAGCGGCTATTTTACACAAAAATCTTCTTGATAGGAACTCAATTTTTAATGTGATTTTCACAACAAAAAACATCGCCTGATTGTAATTCATTGATCTTTATCATTTATAAATTGAATTAGACGTTTTTATGCAAGAACTGTCGGTATTGGTCTGAAACTTAACATTCAATATTAATCATCATGTTTTTATGAAATTTCACAGCATTACGAATGTTCATTTTTTGAACTAAGCGCAATTACTTCTATGACTCTTTGTACTGATCCATTGCTATCAACCTCGCTTGGCCATATCATTATAGCTAAGAGTGTTATTCACTCTTTTTATGTTTTTTTATAAAAAAAAGGGAATAGGATGAAAAAGACCGCAATTGCTCTGCTAGCTGCAATGTCAATGGCTAGCTCTGCGTTTGCTGCTACTGAAACAGCAGGTTCAGCAGGCGCTACTTCATCAGCATCTACTGCTGGTGCAACAACATCAACAGCAGCGACCGCTGGTACAACAGGTGCAGCAGCAGGTACTGCTGGTGCTACTGCTGCAGCGGCTGGCGGTATCACTGCTACCGCAGTAGCAGCAGGTGTAGCTGTTACTGTAGCTGCTGTAGCTGTTGCTGATTCAGGTAGCAGCAACAACACAACAACTTCTGTTTCTGCAGCTCAAAGCTAATACGCTTTAAGCAATAAAAACTAAGAAATAGCTGTGTATTCCATAACCGCACTTCAGTGCGGTTATTTTTACACTTAACGTGCTAAGTTAAACCACTAAAAAACCACAAATTCTCACTATTTGCCCTTGCAGGGAGTTCACCGCTAGGATGCAGTTACTACAACGCTTAATTCTTCTTGTCTCAGTGGTACTCATTTCGACAAGTCTTACCGGTTGCAGCCAAAAATTCAATGATGTCAATGACACCATGAAGCTCGCTATCCTTGGTGATGCTGATGCCGAGCTCAATGCTGATGATATTACTAGCCTTCCCTATGCCAGTATCTATGCTCGTATTGATGATGGCCCACAAGCTTTCATGGTACTTGCACTAGCAGAACCATCGCCAGCTTTTGGTAAAAAACCAACCAATCCGAAATCTATTCAGCCTACAGTTACTCAACTAAAATGGCTTTCATCTGACAGCGGTATGCTGGTCACCGAACATGGCCGCTTGGTCAAAACCCTAAACCTGCCACAAGGCAACTTGATAGAGACCGAGAGCATTCAGCCTGATCCACTTCAGCTAGGCCTTCATTTAAGTACGACCCCTTTAACCTGGCAACGACAAATTGATTGGCAACCGGGTTATCATTATGGCTATACATTGACATCAACTTTTACCCGCCAAGATGACGCAGTTGTGATGATCAACCAACACCCTGTGGAAGTGATTTACGTTACTGAAACAGTCATGGTTAATGACCTTGATATCAACTACCAGAATGAATTCTGGCTCGATCCCAAAACCGGGAAAGTACTCAAATCACGCCAGAAAATTGCGCCAGGGTTGCCTTCTATCGATATCACCCTGCTAAAACCGTATTCATGAGTTAAGGGACGCTAAATGAAATTACTATCTTTCACTGCCCTAAAGTCATCTTACCTAACTAGGCAAGTAGTTCTTGGGTTAAGTCTCGCATGTTACATCTTTACTAGTTCAGTAGTGGCTGCAAAACCTGACACTGTTACTTCCGAAGCAATAACAACTGAAGCAAAAATTAATTCGGTTACTGTGATGCTGACCAGCTCACAATCTCAGTCTCAGCAATTACAGCTGCATTATCCAACGCCAGTGCGTTTACAGCAAATTCTGGCTGATAGCCAAGCCAACCTATCGCAACTTCTTGTTAACTCTGACCAAACTGGAAGGCCTATTTATTGGACAGGTGCAGGTGTATTTACTGCTTTCCCACACCCTGATAAAGCAAATGTCCTTAATCAATTGAACACCCTCGTCCAGCAAGCAGAACGTGAGGTACTGGTAGGCTTAAAGAACACACTAGACGCCTTAGCCATCGGCCAGCGTGTTTTCACGCCTCTCGATTATGACCACGTGCGGATCAATAAAGCGGATAACCCACTTGTTAAGCAGAATCTGACTTTGGTATTACCTCCCCGCCCATCTACTGTTCTCGTGTTAGGGGCTGTTCACAAACCTCAATATTTATCGTGGCAAACGCGCAAGGGTGCTGATGATTACCTAAAGCAAGCACAACCTGCTGATATAGCAGATAACAGTGTCGCGACCGTGATCCAGCCTGACGGCAATGTGGAACAACACCCGATTGCCTATTGGAACCATAACCATAGAGATATCGCCCCAGGTGCGATTGTCTACCTGGGCTTTTCATCTTTACCGTCAGGTTATAAAGATCTCAATGATGCCATCATCAACTTACTAAGGAACCGGGCCCTGTGATGCACCCTGCTGTTAAAACCTCTTTATCGGCCATCACACTGGCCATGCTGCCTGTGCTCAACAGTCAGGCAGATGAATTTAGTTACCCACAATTCACCCCCTCCCAGTCTGATTTTGGAGGGGTGGGTTTAATCCAAATGCCATCAGGGCGAGTCGCCACTGAAGGCGAGTTCACGGCAGGTGCAACCTATAATGATGAATACCATCATTATGCCGTTTCGCTACAACTGCTGCCGTGGCTAGAAACGACTATTCGATACACGCTGGTACAGGATCTATTTTATAGTGACGATCCTGATTTTAGTGGCGATACCAAATACACCGATAAAGGTATCGATTTTAAAATCCGCCTGCTCGAAGAAAGTTACTGGCTCCCTGAAACCTCCATTGGCGTCCGTGACTTTGGGGGGACCGGTCTGTTTGACGGCGAGTACATTGCGGCGAGTAAACATGTGGGCCCATTTGATTTCACTGTCGGTGTCGGTTGGGGCTATATGGGTAATAGCGCGAATTTAACCGGTAATAAATCGACAAGTGCTGACTGTAACCGAAATACCGAATACAAGGGTAAAGGTGGCAGTGTTGATTTTGACCGCTGGTTCAGTGGCTGTAGTGCCATCTTTGGAGGGGTGGAATATCAAACTCCATGGGCACCGCTGCGCCTAAAAGCCGAATACGACGGTAATGACTATGCCAGTGACTTCCCAGTGACCCGTGGCGGCATCGATATGTCGCAAGACAGCAAGTTCAACTACGGTGCACTGTATCGTCTCGGCAACTGGGGGGATTTACGGTTGAGCTATGAGCGTGGAAATACCTGGACTTTCGGTTTTAACCTCAATACCAACTTTAATGATCTCAAAGCGATTTGGCGTGACGAACCGATGCCGGCTTATCAGAGTAAATCCGGTGATAGCGAACTGAGCAATACTGACTGGCAACAACTGGCCCAAGATCTTCATCAAATTGCCGGTTATGAAGATCCGACCATTTACGCCAATGATGACACCATCACGGTCGTGGCGCCGCAAACTAAATACCGTGACCGCAACGAGGCACATCAGCGCGCTGCCACGGTAATCGCCAACCAAGCGCCCAATACCAATGAATACCGCCTGATTGAAACCTCAAATCATCAGGCCATTACCGAAACCCGCATCGACAGCGAGCAATACGCCAAAGTGGCCCAGTATGAGTACTTTGGTGCCAAAGTCGAAGACAGCTCAAATGTCAGCACACCAGAAGCCCCACAAGGTGCTCTGATGGCCAGGTCGGATAAAGCGTGGGATGTCAGTGTCGCGCCTACCCTGCAACAATCGATTGGGGGCTCCGAGAACTTCTACATGTTTAACATCGGCATCAACGCCGGCGCGAACTACTGGTTTGGCGATAATGTGGAAGTCGGTGGCTCGGTCTACTTCAATCTGTATGACAACTATGACAAGTTCCTGTACGAAGTCCCGCCAGATGGTACCGACCTCAAGCGTGTCCGTACTTTGGTGCGCCAGTACATCAACGATAACCCGGTGCGGATGGACAACCTTCAGCTGACTTGGATGGATCACCTGGGCGACAACTGGTACAGCCAGGCCTATGGTGGCTACCTGGAGATGATGTTCGGGGGCGTCGGTGGCGAAGTGCTTTACCGCCCGCAAGGTAGCAACTGGGCTATCGGGATGGATGCCAACTACGTCATCCAACGTGATCCGGATTCACAGTTCGGCTTCTTCACTGAAGAAGTGCAGTTTGACCCGCTGACAGGTCGTAACTATCGTGTTCAGACCGGGGCGATGACAGGCCATGTGACGGCTTACTATCAACCACAGTGGGAATGGTTACCGAACACCTTGTTCAAAGTCAGTGCCGGCCAGTACCTGACTGAAGATAAAGGCTTCACGGTAGATTTCTCGAAGCAATTCGACAGCGGTGTAATTGCTGGAGCCTTTGTGGCACAAACCAACCTATCTGCGGAAGAGTTCGGCGAAGGCAGCTACAACAAAGGCTTCTACGTGTCGATTCCGTTTGACATCATGACCGTGAAACCAAGTACCAACCGTGCAACGATTTCTTGGCTACCGCTGAGTCGTGATGGCGGTCAGATGCTGAACCGCAAATACAGCCTATATAGCGTGACCGATGCCCGCTCACCGTGGTACGGTCGCAAGGCATTGAACTAACCGTTCACCGCTAAGGCTAAAGGTTTAAAGCAAAACGGCTCGAAGATGCCTGTCATCTTCGAGCCGTTTTTTATCTATCGATAATGTGTCACCAAGTTGAATAACACCCGGAGAATCACACCTCAAACCGCCCTATTCTGCATTCCTCTCACCCACGCCTCAAGCATCGTCCCAACCCTCACCTCAATCATCATTGCAACCGATTGTGCAAATAGCTGGGCCCATTAACCAAGGATAGAGCTAAGCGTAATAAGCTGAAATGTAAGGACTTAGTTATCGCCCACTTCAAGAGAGACACTCGGTGATGATTTTTACCGGTTAAAAGACAATATGTTGACCGAAAAGCTAATCGTACTGAATATGATAAGTCTCAATACAGCGAGAGCGATTCTTGTTTCCCTATACAACCATTCTCTACAATGTTCAATTAATAATCACACTCAAAGTAGTGACTTTGTGCGAAAAAAAAACAATTTTTTGCAGACATATTCTAATTTTGCTCTAAAATAACTAATAACCACTTTGTCATTAATTAATGATGACGACAAAATTATAAAAATAAGAATATTCAAACTCACAACAACTTTGTAGACGAGGTTAAAGAGCATGTTCAGGAGTTATGCTCACTTTTCAGTGAACCACCCTTTTATGCACAAGGCTAACTTACTGATAGTTCTTGGAATTTTTGCAATTAGTTGTTACCAACTACTTGCCAATGAAAATATTGAATATGCTGCTGGCTTTATATTAGTCATGCTTCCCGTTTTTATATTTGCGAAATCATCTGATTATAAACGTAAATACTTAGGCTCAGATAAGTAGACGCAAAATATTAACACCAAGTATGCAAAAACATTCACAAAAAAAAGGCGCCATAACGATGGCGCCTTTTTTATTATCTTTTTTTGATGCTTTATTTATAAGTATTTAAATAATAATGACTTATAAAGCTCATTATTATATACCCAGCCCATCCACGGCGTTCAATGAGAGCGACGGGGGATAATACGCCTATAACGCGTCCTGCTGTAGCTGAGTCCACATTTCTTTGACTATCAACTGATCAGCGGGATTAAGCTCTGATTGTGCTTGTGTCAAACTGGCATCAACAGCCTGATTCATCGCTTCTAATGAGCTGATCCCTTCCATCTCGCAGTTGGCCGCTGACAGTGAAATGTGTCCGCGTAGGTAACCACCAGCAAATAGCTCATCATCTGATGCAGTTTCAACCATCTGATCAATCAGGGTTAGCAGCTTCTCTTCATATTGCTGGATCATATTTTTACTCTTTATCAATCTTTTAGGGTTTCGATCCTAGAACCAAGCGGTTGGCACTAGAAGCTCAATATCTTTACTCGCACCACTCAACTCGTTGCGACTCACGAAAGTCTGCTGGTTGAAGGGGGGCGATTTGGTAATGCTCACGTAACGCGTCTGACAAAGTTTTTGCGCGCTCTGGCATACCCTGCGCGAGATAGAGCAATACCTGCTCTCGTACCTTATTGGTAAAGCCGATTCGGTCAGGCTCACAATTGCCGCTCAGGTTATCACAGCTCACCTGAAATCGAAAACCACAACTGGCCGACAAGATCCACTCAACAGCCTGAGGATTAATTTCGACTTTCTCAAATTCGGCCTGCACTTCTTCGGTACGGCCGTCCGGCTCATACCAGTAGCCATAATCCTCAAGCAACCTACGCTTCGGCCCAGCAATACACCAGTGAGCGATTTCATGTAACGCTGAGGCAAAGTAGCCTCGTGCAAAAATGATACGGTGATGCTGATGCTCATTATCCGCTGGCAAATAAATGGGTTCATCACCACCAAGCAGCAGCTCGGTGTTAAAGGTTGTTAAGAAGGTTTGATTGAAGACTTGGATAAGATCGTTGTAGTTATGGGGCATGACTTAAATTATGTATTTCTGAAGATGAGAGGATTATATAGGAAACTTGCCTCCAGGGGACCAGATCCCCTGGAGCCAGCTTCTAGTAAGCTTTAGTACTCATCAACCTCGTCCAAGAAGTCATCCATAAACTCTTCATCTTCCGGCTCTTCAGCGACCTGTTTACCACCGGTGGCACGGAAGTTCTTGTTCTGAATATAAGCGTCACGCGTAAAGATGTACGGATCCGGGGAGTCACGCAATATGCCTTCTTGGTTCACCAGCGCAGCGCGATCTTCCATACCTTCGAAGGCCCATTTACCTAAGCTCTGCCAGAAGGTGAGCAAGTTAAGCGGGAAATACAGACCGTCAACGGTATCGCCGACCCCTTCACGCAGGGTGATGGGACCATAGAGCGGTACCATGAAATACGGCCCGTTGCTGACACCGTAGTAGCCCATTGAGTCGCCAAAAGCACGATTGCTCGGTTTGGTGATATCTGCCGCGGTGGCGATATCGATCAAGCCGGCCAAACCAAAGGTGGTGTTGATCCAAAAGCGGTTAAAGTGGGTAACAGCTTGCTCGCCCTCCAGCATGATGATGCTGTTGACCATATTCGCCGGCTCATCAAGGTTAGCCAGGAAGTTACGAATGCCGGTTCTAACTGGTGATGGCACATAGTCAACATAGGCCAGAGAAACAGGACGAGCTAGATAAGGGTCGAGGTAATCATAGTTCAGCTCCCACATTGCCCGGTTGAAGCCTTCAAACGGGTCGTAGGTGCCGCTGACATTATACTGAGCGTCCTGCTCGGCGTATTCAGCATTCGTCTCCGTAAATTCTTGTTGGTGAGTCGCGTCTTGGCTTGAAGATGTCTCACTTTTAGGGGTCTCGGCACAGCCAGAAAGACCTAAAACAAGAAACAGAGATAAAAGGGTTATTCTTTTCAAAAGGTTATTCCATAGAAATAGAAAAGCAGACAAGATACCAAGCTATACAACTATTTGACCAATCAGCGAGAATTAAAAGGCTCAGAGACAAGGCACTTGATTGCAGCTGGATGCCGATCCAACAAAATCAAGTAACGATGTATCTGAGCACTTTAAACTCGCCCTACGGGAATCAATCAGCAAGTTAATAACAGCTTCAAATCATTTCAATGTAACTTACTATATCTTCAACAATTTGATTTGTTCTAAACTCGCTGATTGGTTCTGATTCGTCCAAATAGTTGTATAGCTTGGTATTATATTATCCAGCCTGCTGTATTTGTTCCAGTGTTGTAATCAGTTATGCAATTAGTATTGCTTATTAATCACAACATTTGTGGAGCTGCCTAACGAAATCACATCGCTCTGACCGTACCAGTCGCCCTGCTTGGTCATCACATTACCGTCGGTATCAATGCGTGCTTTAACAATCATCTTTGGTAGCGACGACATCAGACGTTCCGGGATCATGCTGTCACTGTCACTCAGCGTTAACGCCATTGGGAACTGAGATAGCGGTATACGGCGCGCAGCCACTGGCATCGGCGCACCATCTGCCGAGTGAACGGAAATAATCACGATCCCCTGAGAAGGCAAGGTAACCGATGGATCCAGCTCTACATTCACTGATACGGTAGACGCCGTATTAGCCGCCTGATTGGTTGCCTGAGAGAGCTGTGCCTGCGCTCGTTCAATACTGCGGTTCAGCATTTGCGCACGAGGATCATCTTCACCGATCATCTGCTTCATCATGGTCCAGTAAGACACGGCCTGGGCATAATCACCACGCTCAAAGGAATCAAACGCCAATAAAGACATCGCACGAATATTGGTGTGATCCTGCTTAATCACACTACGCAGCAACTGACGCGCGTAGTCGCTTTGCGCGGGATCGCCAATCATCATCAGTGTCTGAGCATAGCTTAGCTGAATTTCAGGGTTACCCGGCTCTAGCGCATAGGCACGCTTCATCGCGCCCTGTGCTGTATCGGCATCACGGTTGGCCATACCAATACGACCCAATAGCAACCAGCCTGTGGCATCTTTAGGGTTGTCATGCAAACGAGTACGCAGTGCCAGCGTCAGATCGTTCATCTCGTCATCGCTCAGCGGCTCGGCATTTTGCTCATCCATCAGGCGCTTGGATAGCTCAGGCAGGCGCTCTACCGTTTGCTGCCAGGATTCGACCTTATCAAGATTACCGACAGTGAAGTACATCCCGTAACAAACACCCACCAGCATAATCAAACCCGGGATCAACATTGCGGTGCTGACCTTGGTGCTCTGCTGTACAGATTGCTCGGGCACATCATCAAGCAAAGACTTCTGCAATTCGGAAACCAATTCGTCCTGGTTTACGACCAGACCTTCGTTGCTTTCTTCCTGTAGCTCGTCAATACGATCTTTAAAGAAGGCTTTGTTTAGCTCGTCTCGGCTTGCTACATCATCTTGTGCTTTGCCATACAACATTGGCACAACAAAAATAGCAGCAGCAATCAGAACCAATACAACGGTTATTAGCCAAAACAACGTCATTACTTCACCTTCCCGTCTTGACTTGGTTTTTGCTGTTCAATTTCTTCCAGCAGCGATTTCAGGCGTTGCTCTTCATCGGCGGCCAACTCGGCCTTATCAGATGTCTCTGCCGTTTTACGAGAGCGCATAACCAATACCGTAAAGCCAATCAGAACAAATAGCAGCGGACCTGCCCAGAGGATCACTGTCGAGACCGTCATCGGTGGATCGTAGGTGACAAAATTACCGTAACGGGCAATCATGTAATCAATCACATCCTGCTCGCTCTTTCCCTCACTCAGCAAGTCAAACGCCTTCTGGCGCATATCTTTCGCTAGCTCGGCATTCGAGTCGGCAATATTGTTGTTTTGACATTTCGGACAGCGCAACGTCGCCGTTAAATCGCGGAATGCTTTTTCCTGCTCAGCCGACTCAAACTCATAGACATCAATTGCTGCCATCACCGGAAGTGCAGCAGCAAAGATCAGCCCTACCGCGAGTAACATGGCACTAATTCGTTTCATCATCCCTTCGCTTCCTCCAGCAGAGCCTGGTACATCGGCTCGAGCGTATCAGCCCAGTTGCGCTCATTCACATCACCAACATGGCGATAGCGAACAATGCCATTGGCATCAATCATGAACGTCTCCGGTGCACCGTAAACGCCCAGATCCATACCTAGCATACCGTTACCGTCAAACAGGCTGTGAATGTACGGGTTACCCAATTCATTGAGCCAGCGAACCGCTTTCAGGCGATCATCTTTATAGTTCAGACCGATGATCTTCACACCATTGCTTGCCAATTCGTTAAGATAGGTATGCTCAGCATAACAAGTCGGGCACCAGGTTGCCCATACGTTAAGCAGCAGCGGCTCGCCTTTGAAGATATCCTGCTCATACAGCTTGCCCGCCTCGACCAAATCTTCCAGCTTGAAATTAGGTACCGGCTTACCGACAAGCACAGATTCCAGCTTAGTTGGATCATCACCGTCCGCATTGCGGGTCAGCTGAACCATAAAGACCATCGCTAAGCCCAGGAAGAGTACCAATGGTACAAACAACAATTTCTTATTCATCAGTTAACCTCAGCCTGCTTCGCAACTGCTTTGCCACTGGCAATTTTTGCTTTCTTACGGAAACGGTAGCGCTTGTCACTGATCGCTAAGGCACCGCCCAGCGCCATCAGCACAGAACCAAACCAAATCCAGTTAACAAACGGCTTGAAGTAGATACGGACCGCCCACGCGCCATCGCCTAGTTTCTCACCCATCGCCACATACAAGTCGCGGGTAACACCACTGTCGATAGCCGCTTCGGTCATCATCGAGCCGGCTGTACTATAAAAGCGTTTCTCGGCGTGCAGCGTGGTCACATATTTACCATCGCGGGTGATATTGAAGTCAGCAATATAGCCGTCATAGTTCGGACCATCGGCATCACGCAGGCCAGCAAAGTTAAAATCATAACCCTGTACCTGCATGGTTTCACCCGGTGCCAGACGAACATCACGCTCGATATCATAGTTAGAAACCAGCGTCATACCGATCACAGATACTGCCAGACCAATGTGACCCAGCACCATCGCCCAGTGACTACGACCTAGTTTACCTAAACCCGTCATCAGTGTATGGCGATGTGTCGCACGTTGATACAGCTCAAAGCCATGCATCATTACAATCCAGACCGCCATCACCAACCCCAGCACCGCCATCGGCTCAAGGGTGTCGGCAAATAACATAATTGCCAAGAATGAGAACGGCAGAGTGATCGCACCAGAGATAATCATCGGCTTGCGGATGCTCGACATATTGTCACGCTTCCAGCGAACCAGCGGACCGATGCCAAGAATGAAGGCAAACGGGATCATCAACCAGGTAAACAAGGTATTGAAGAACGGTTCGCCAATAGACACCGAGCCCAAACCAATCTGCTTATGGACCAGCGGTAGCAAGGTACCAATCAGTACGACCAGCAGGCCTGCAACCAGTAACAGGTTATTGGCCAGCAATAGGTTTTCACGTGAAAACAGGCTGTAGTTGCCGCGTGCACGGATTTGACCACCGCGAAGTGCATATAGCAGCAAAGAGCCACCAATAACAACCACAAGGAAACCAAGAATGAACATACCGCGTGCCGGATCAGAGGCAAAGGCATGAACCGATACCAACACGCCAGAACGCACCAGGAAGGTACCCAGTAAGCTCAGCGAGAAAGCAGAGATCGCCAGCAATACGGTCCAGGCCTTAAACGTGCCGCGCTTTTCGGTTACCGACAATGAGTGCATTAGTGCCGTACCGGCTAGCCAAGGCATAAAGGAGGCATTTTCGACCGGATCCCAGAACCACCAGCCGCCCCAGCCAAGCTCGTAATAGGCCCACCATGAACCCAGTGCGATACCCAGCGTCAGGAATGACCAAGCCGCAATCGTCCATGGACGAGACCAGCGTGCCCAAGCCGTATCCAGACGGCCTGTCATTAGCGAAGCAATCGCAAAAGCAAAGGCCACAGAGAAACCGACATAGCCCATGTACAGCATTGGCGGGTGAATGATCAGACCCGGGTCCTGCAGCAGTGGGTTGAGGTCGCGGCCATCAACCGGGAAAAAAGGCAAAGTACGCAGGAACGGATTAGACGTCACAATAATAAACAGCAGGAAGCCCACTGAAATCATGCCCATGACGGCCAATACACGAGACACCGACTCAAGCGGCATACCACGGCTGAACATAGCAACTGCCGCCGCCCACATTGCCTGGATCAGTACCCACAGCAACAGTGAACCTTCATGTGCACCCCAGACGGCCGTAATGCGGTAGTACCACGGCAACAGGCTGTTGGAGTTACTGGCCACGTAGGAGACCGTAAAGTCGTTGGTATAAAATGCCCAGCACAGTACAACGAACGAGGTCAGCAGCATCCCGAAGACACCATAGGTCAGCGGGCGCGCCATTCTCATCATCGACTGGTTACCGACAGAGGCTCCATACAATGGATAGATACTTGCGAGGATTGATAAACCCAGCGCAACAATCAGGCTAAAATGGCCTATTTCTGCAATCATTGAACACTACCCTGCTTCTGTTCTTCAGTGTATTGAAGAGGTTCATGGGTTTTCTGCATCGCTTCAGCCACTTCAGGTGGCATGTACTCTTCATCGTGCTTAGCCAGTACTTCGTGCGCTTCGATAGTTGTTGGGTCAACCAACACACCCTGCGCCACGATGCCCTGACCTTCACGGAACAGATCCGGCAAAATACCGTCATATTTGATGGTAACGGCTGGGCCCACATCGGCCACATCAAAGCGAACTTCCAGTGACTGAGGATCACGCTTTACCGAACCGGCAACAACCATACCGCCAATACGCAGACGCTGGCCTACTTCCGGCTTGGTACCATCAGGCTTGCCCTGTACCAGTTCAGTCGGAGTATAGAACAAGTCCATATTCTGATTTAACGCATACAGCATCAAACCAACGGTTGCGCCGAGGCCCAGAACCAACGCCAATAATAACGTCAGGCGTTTTTTACGTCTCGGGTTCATAGTGTGTTCTCCAGTTTTTTCGCTTCTTTAATACGGTGCTCACGAGCGATTTTGTTCTTGATCTCTGCCGCTAAACGGCGTTTTTTACTCAGGCTTGAAAATAAAATCCATAACAGGGCAACAAAGGAAATCCCATAGGCTCCCCATACGTAAGAGGCGTAGCCACCCATGGCTAAAAAGTCACTGAAAGATTCAAAATGCATGATGGCCTCACTTCATTAATTCGCGTACCCAAGGGCGATGGCTTTCACGGGCAATAATTTCGTTACGAAGACGCACCAGCGTCACCGCCCCAAAGAAACAGGCAAAGCCGACAATATTCAATAGCAGCGGCCACAGCATCGAGCTATCCATTGACGGTTTATCAAATTTAGTAATCGTCGCGCCCTGATGCAGGGTATTCCACCACTCAACCGAGAAATGGATAATTGGCAGGTTGATCACCCCGACAATCGCCAGAATACCCGCCGCTTTGGCCGCGGTTTTCTGATCGTCGAACGCGCTGTAGAGGGCAATGACGCCCAGGTACAGGAACAGCAGGATCAGCTCAGAGGTCAAACGGGCATCCCATACCCACCATGCACCCCACATTGGCTTGCCCCAGATAGCACCGGTTAGCAGAGCGATTACCGTGAAAACAGCACCAATCGGCGCCATTGCAGCAGCAGCCATGTCCGACAAGCGGATCTGCCAGACTAGACCAATAAAAGCCGCAATCGCCATCGACATGTAGGCACCCATCGACCAAATGGCGGCAGGAACATGCAGATAAATGATCCGGAAACTATCACCTTGCTGGTAATCCGTCGGGGCAAACATTAATCCCCAGATCGTTCCACCAATGATCCCCAATAAGGCAATAATGGAGAACCAAGGTAACAAGGTACCGCATAGACGGTAGCAATTTTCAGCTTTCGCGTAGGGATGTAACCACTTCCACATAGTTCTGCTCTACTCAGTGTAATAGTTGTAAATTCGTCTAACTTCATACCATCGTTCATTCGTTATCGAACGGTGGTAGTAAAAAGAAAATCATCATTGATTTTCAACCTCAAAAGATAAATACCCCTGTTTGGTTATTTACACTTCTGATTAACCTGTTCTTGTTTTAACTCAAGAAAAGGCTCTTTAATACTAGGCTTAACGCCTAATCATTGCACACTGATGCGTAATGATGCTGCCACGGCAAACGGCGCCAAGGTCGCCGAGCCCACCAGCATCGCCCCCATTAGTGCGAGCTGTCCGTTAAACGCCATGCCCAGGCTGGCTGCGTCTATCGCCGAGGTAGCAAAGATAAGCACAGGTATATAGAGCGGCAAAATAAGCAAACTCAACAATACCCCGCCTTTTCTTAGCCCCACAGTCAGAGCGACCCCAATCGCTCCGAGAAAGCTTAACGTTGGCGTACCAATCAACAAGGTCAGTACCACCGCTTTCCAGGTTGCCCAGTCCAGCGATAACAAAATCGCCAGCAGTGGGCTGATAATTAACAGCGGCACGCCGGTCAGTACCCAGTGCGCGACCATTTTAGCAAACGCCAGTACCGGCAACGGTGTCGGCATCAGTAGCATTTGTTCCAGCGAGCCATCAACAAAGTCATCCCGGAACAACCGCTCCAACGATAACAGCGCCGCCAGCAATGCAGCCACCCAGACAATGCCTGGTGCAATACGAGCCAGCAAATTAGGCTCCGGTCCTACCCCTAATGGAAACAGGGTGATCACAATAATAAAAAACCACAATGGGTTAAATACATCAGCCTGACGACGAAACGCAATCAGCAGTTCGCGTCGAATGACCTGAATAATAGCGCTTAGCATTCTGAACTACTGCCCCAACTTTATCTTCCGTAAATGGTTACTATCTGTAAACATGTCCTGGTGGGTGGTTAACAACACCATACCGCCCCGCTCGACATGCGACAGGAATAACCGTTCCAGCACTTTGACGCCTTGTTTATCAATCGCCGTCAAAGGTTCGTCCAAAATCCACAGCTTATGGTTGCTGATCCACAGGCGCGCCAGGGCAACGCGGCGCTGCTGGCCGGCGGACAACTGACCGGCAGGGACATCTTCACGTCCCGCCAGGCCGACATGTGCCAGTGCCTGCCATAAGCTATCGTCCCCCGTTACCTGTGGTTCTCCGGTCAAATCACTTTCTTCGGCGTCAGTATGCATAGCCTGAAAGAATGCCAGGTTCTCAAACGCTGTCAGTTCGCGCTTAACACCGGTCTGGTGACCAAGAAACAGCAACTCCTGATGATAATCTTCCCGTGCTGATTCAATATTCTCTTTTTTCCAGCACACGGTACCGCTGTCTGCTCGTCCAAGACCTGCAATAATCCTAAGCAAGGTCGTCTTTCCTGCGCCGTTATGTCCCTCGATCTGAACCAGTTCTCCAGAGGAGACGGAAAAGTTCAGCTCATCGAACAACAGCCGCTCATCGCGGACACAGCTTAAATCTTCTACAGACAACATATAAAATGATGTATCCTAGGTGACACAATTAAGCTCGCATATTACCACACTGGCTTATAATTTTGTTAGACACCCAGTTGTATAGATTCATCACTTAGGCAGGTAAATGTGACCTCCATACGTATCGACAACCCGCAACCGTCTGCTTTAACTAAGAATGGACAACTTCATCTTAATAAAGTGCCAGAGAATGAGACAAATCATAAATTATCTCAACCAGTTAGTTCCACCCCACAGTTACAGGGCCAGCAACCCCAGCTAAATCAAATATTAATGCAATTGAATGTGCTGCAACGAATTTTTACAACTTTCACAGCCCATTCATCGACTTCAACCTCTCCGGTTCCCACGGTTGTCGCCAATTTATGGTCGCAGTTGCTACTGCCGCAAAACCAATCCGTACTCATCCAGTGGTTGCAGCAAGGTGCCGGAAAGCAGGCTTTAGCTCAGCTGCTTCAGCAATCCACCCAGGCTGACGGCCCGTTGAAGCAGTGGCTGCAGGAGATGCCAGCCGATAAACGAGAAGAATTTAAGGCCCTGCTCAAGCTCGCGGCCGAACAACGGCTTGCTCTGGCCGCCAAAGAGCCAACCGTCAGAGATCCGAGTGCCAGAGAACTCAACATCAAAGACAGTGAACAGACTCTACTGCAGTTGAACCTGCTGCAGCCTAATGGCCGGGAGCTGAAACTGTCGGTTGAAAGGGATCCCTACTCCGGCGCAAAGAATAAAGCTGGAAACCGTCCGCAGTGGACCATCAAATTAGCCCTGCCTGTTGGCCAACACGATGTCGTGCATGCAGCGGCAATCTGGGATCAGCATAAACTGGTGCTTGGCTTTGAAACTGAGAATGCCCACCTACTAAAGCGCACCGAATCTCTCTCCCCCTTGCTATACGATCGATTAGCGGTACTAGGGATCCGCTGTGAACCGGCGACTTTTAAAGTCCGCCAACCCAACGCAATAGAGCAAAAAGTTGAAGGGCTATCAATTTTGGTATGAAGCTGGCGGAGAGAAGCAATCGGCCACGATAAGCGAAAATACCAATTGGGATGAGTAATGAGAGCCAATAAAGAATGAACAACAAACGCGCTATCGCCCTGCATTACGACGGGCAGGGAGCTCCCAATGTGGCAGCCAAAGGCTATAACCACCTTGCCGAGCACATTATTGAGCAGGTCAAAAAACAAGGTGGCTTGATCCACCAGGACGAGGCCTTGAGCGAGTACCTCAACAACTTAGAAGTGGGTGACGAGATCCCAGAGAACCTCTATCGGATCATTGCCGAATTAATTGCATTTTCTTGGCTGCTAAACGGAAAAACCCCTCCCGGATGGGAAGGGCTTACGGGTATTGACGAGCAAGTGTAAGAGAAGAAGTTAACGTCGTCTCGGCGGAGCCATCTTTTGCTGCAAACGCAACAGGAGCTCGGCTTCTGCTTTCGGTAAGTCGCACTCTTCCATTAGCTCGTTCACATCGGCACCCAGCTCGACCATCTTACTGGCTCGGCTGTAGAGTTTGCCATCGGGATCATGCATTGCCATTTCCCCCTGGCGATCAGCGATCTGCTCAAGGTGATTGGCCATATCTGCCAATTTCTGGCTCATGCCCATGGTGCCGGCGCGGAGCTCATTAAACTGCTTCAATAAGCTTTCATGCTGGTGCCGTGCATTTTTCAATACCAGCTCGGTCGCCGCAAATTTCGCTTCCAGTGCCTGGCGCGCCTTACGTTCGCGACGCACCATCAGCCACGCGATAATTACAGCGAGTATCGCGACAGCAACCGGCAACCATTGCAACAGCAGGCTAAGCATTACAAGTACGCCATCTCATCCCATTCTTCATCAGATAGCAGCTTGTTCAGGTCAACCAAGATCAGCAGCTCGCCATCACGGTTGCTTACGCCCTGAATAAACTTGGCACTCTCTTCGGTACCCACGCTTGGTGTGGTATCGATTTCAGAACTGCGCAGATAAACCACTTCCGCAACACTGTCGACCAAAATGCCAATCACTTGCTTTTCTGCTTCGATGATAACAATACGGGTATTATCAGAAATCTCACCAGGCATCAGGCCAAAGCGAGAGCGAGTATCGATAACTGTAACGACATTGCCACGCAGGTTGATGATACCCAGAACGTAATCTGGCGCACCAGGTACTGGGGCAATTTCTGAATAACGCAGCACTTCGCGTACCTGCATCACGTTGATGCCATAGGTCTCGTCTTCCAACTGGAAAGTCACCCACTGCAGTACTTGATCGTTACCGTCTTCTTTTTGTATTTCGGCTACACTAACCTGAGACATGTTGTTTCCTTATTTGGCCCTGCTTACATTACACTCTTAACATCTAATCCTGCATTTAGCATAGATATTAGTTCGCTAACATGAATGAGAGCACACATTTTTTCTTTAACCATTCCGGCAAGCCAAGGACGTTTCCCCGCCTTTTCCCGCCAGCGAACACTTAGCTCTGTCAGGGTTTCGGTACCATGAAGCACATTACACGCCAGGCCCCACTTACTTTCCCCTAACATCACGATATAACGATATTCTTCTTGATGTTCATCAGAACTCAATTTTTCCGGCATCACCCAGCGGGCAGTATCCACCACATCCAGCTGATGCTCTCGGTTGGTCATCAGTCCCAGGTACCATGCTGGTCGCCCAAGGAGGTGGTTTACCTCACCCAACTGATGGATCCCGCCTAACTCAGTCAATGGAACGGCAAAAGTGACACCATTGACTTCGAAGAACAGGGCCTGAAACTCCGCCCCACTTTCCGGCTGTTGCTGCCATACATCCGGCGGCTCATCACCGCCCGTTTGTGTTTCCAGCGCCACCTGCACGTCAGGGTCAGGCAGCTCTGGTTCAAGGTCGACGGGCTCCTTCGCGACCTCTGGCACGGCCTCTTCCTCTGCCTGTACCACTGGTTCTAGTTCGGCAGACTTTGGTTCAGCAACCGTTTCTGCCGCTACCAGCAAACTGTCATGCGGCGCTGGATGGCTTTCTTGCTGACTCTCCTGATAAGAAGCGGCAAGAAAATCAGCTTCTGTCTGTGCAGCAATCAGCGCCTCGCTTTCCTGCTGAATGTCTGATTGCATCTGGCTCATCTGGCTGAGCAGACGCTGTACCCCTTCCAGCTCGGTTTGCGGATGCTCGGCAAATGAAACGGACGGTAGTGATTCATTCTGCACGGTTTCATGCGGCGTGATTTTCACCGGCATGGCATCAAGTGGCACAGGTTCTGCGGACATTGCTTCGAGTGACATGCTTTCCCGAGGCACGTCCTGGGCCTGAGGCAACCAACTAGACAGTTTACTGGTCGGTGGTGACAAATTCAGCTCGACGGAAACCTCTGTTTCACTTGGTTGCTCAGCGGCCGTTGACAGTTGCTCAAAATCAAACGGCGATGCGCCTTCGCCGACTGGTACTTTGGAGCCTATCGCAAATTCATCTTCTGTCGCAGCCTCAACAACATCATTTTCAATCACGCCATCTGTAGCAGCCCCATCCGACATCGATGCCTCTGCATCAGTGTCGTCATTAGGTTTCTGCTCTGCGTCGGCCTTGTCATTAGAAGGCTTATCATCAGAAACAGCTTCACCTGACCCTATATCCAGATCTGGCGCAGAGTCCGTACCTTGTGGCTCTTGTTCCAATGATACGTCATCATCACCGTGCTCGATATCGGCTTCAACAGCCGCATCAACGTCACTCTGCGGCTGTGGTTTTTCAGCAGACTCAAGATCTTCTGTATCTTCTGGCTCGGCCAGCAGATCGAAAAAGTAATCATCCAGCACCTGTTCGCTGGAAAGGCGACGCTTATCGTTCATCTTGGTCCAACCGATTCAGGTAGTTCAATAACGTTTTATAGGCAAAGACACCACGGCAGTTACGTGCAAACAACGATGGCGGCATATGCTTGATACTGGCATCACGGAACTTGGTATCAATCGGTACGGCCGAAGCCCAGACCTGTTCGGGGAACCGGACTTTCAGCTCCTGCAGCGTCTGTAATGATGCCCGCGTCCGCTTATCATACATGGTCGGTACAATCGTAACCCGAAAACCAGACGGACGGGATTTCTGCATGATCTGCAGGGTACGCATCATCCGTTCCAGGCCTTTCATCGCCAGAAACTCGGTTTGCACCGGGATCAGGATCCTGTCGCTGGCAGCAAGCGCATTGACCATCATCACCCCGAGGATAGGCGGGCAGTCGATCAGAACGTAGTCATAATCGTCAGCCAGGCTGTTCAAAGCCTTTTTCAACACCAGCCCCATACCGCCACGGTTGCCCATTACCCTATCAAGGGTGGCCAGTGACATATGAGCCGGAATGATATCAATATTCTTAAACTGAGTCCCCAAAATGAATGGACGCACCGAATCCCGAGTAATTTCGTTAAGCTGAAACAGGTCAAATAAGCTGGCCGGCACTTCATCTGCGTCAAAATTAAGGTAGGTCGTCAACGAAGAATGCGGGTCGGTATCGACCAGCAACACACGCTTGTTGCGCTCACTCAATAAACCGGCAAGCGACACCGTCGTTGTGGTTTTTCCGACGCCACCTTTTTGGTTGGCAATACTCCAGACGATCAAAGCAAACTCCCTACGCCTGCCCGATCTCAACCAAGATGCGTTCGGCAATCCGATCTAACGGTAAATCTTCGCTGGAAATCCCTGCTTTGGCAACAGCCTGCGGCATCCCATAGACAACACAGCTTTCTTCATCCTGAGCCCAAATGGTAGAGCCATTGGTTTTCAGCATACGCGCGCCTTCACGCCCATCGGCGCCCATACCGGTCAGCACCATCGACAACACCTTGTCATGGTAAATTTTTGCCGCCGAACCGAAGGTGACATCCACGCATGGTTTGTAATTCATGCGATCGCCGCCATCAATAATACGTACCCGAGCAGAACCCGGACGTCCTTCCAGCATCATCTGCTTGCCACCAGGGGCCAGGTACGCCATACCCGGCTTGAGGGCATCGCCATCAGCCGCCTCTTTAACACCAATCTTACACAGATTATTCAGGCGAGCGGCAAAAGCAGCGGTAAACGTTGCAGGCATATGCTGGATCAGCACAATCGGATAAGGGAAGTTCGCAGGCAACTTGGTAAGTACTTTCTGCAAGGCAACTGGTCCCCCCGTTGAGGTACCAATTGCCATCAGCTGATACTTCTTACCCGATGCCTTAAAGCGTGCTGCGGGCTTGACCGGAGCAGCAGGGCGAGAAACGGTACGTGCCGGTGCGGCAGTGGTAGCAGCCGTCGTTCGGCCAGCCAGGGGCTTATTGACCTCTCGGGAGGCTGCCGGGGAGACTGCCGGACGTACAGGGCGACGCATAAACACGCGTTTACGGGCCAGCTCCCCCACTCGCTTCTGCAACAGTCCAACCGCTTCATCACGGTTGCGGGCGATATCTTCAAATTTCTTCGGCAAGAAATCCAAGGCACCGGCATCCAAGGCATCCAGTGTCGCCTTCGCACCTTCGTGGGTGAGAGAAGAGAACATCAGGATCGGAGTCGGTGCGCTTTTCATGATTTCACGCACAGCGGTAATACCGTCCATCACCGGCATTTCGATATCCATGGTGATGACATCAGGCTGAAGCTTGTTAGTCAGTTCAACCGCTTCTTTACCATTGACGGCATTGCCAATCACCTCAAGACGAGGATCAGAGTTAATTATTTCACTGACGCGGCGACGAAAAAAGCTTGAATCATCCACCACCAATACTTTTACAGCCATGTCGTCTTTATCCCGTATCTATTAGTTACCCAGCCATAACAAACTGAACAATTACCTGGCCTACCACCACGAAGAATGAATACCGTACGCCAGGTAATGATTTAGTTTGCTATTTAAGGGGCTTGCGCCCCCTAACTTTTTTATTGTCGTTCTGGTAATTAGCGACCAAACCTTCCCGAACCTTAAGGGCTCGTCACAATTTCTACGGCCGCTAAGCCAAATTAACGCCTTAGCTTTTAGCTGCTTGCATAGTGCTTAAGCAAGTTTGGAACATCAAGGATCAGGGCAATATGACCATCACTGGTAATGGTTGCACCCGCCATACCCGGCGTACCCTGAAGCAGTTCATCAAGCGGCTTGATCACCACCTCTTCCTGACCAATCAGGGTATCGACGACAAAGCCAATGCGCTGATGACCAATCTGAACAATAACCACATGCCCATGCTCGCGTTCGCGCTTCGGAATTCCGACACCTGACAGCCAGTCCTGCAAGTAGAACAACGGAATAGCTTTGTCACGGACAATAATGGTCAACTGACCATCGACGTTGTTGGTCTTACGTAGATCAAGGTGGAAGATCTCATTCACGCTCGCCAGTGGCAGAGCAAATGGCTGCTCGGCCACACCGACCATTAATGTCGGCAGGATCGCAAGCGTCAACGGTACCTTGATATCAATACGGGTGCCTTTGCCAAGCGCCGAGTCAATGCTGATTGACCCATTAAGCTGGCTGATCCCGGTTTTCACCACGTCCATACCAACACCACGGCCGGAAATATCGGAAATCTCTTTCTTGGTCGAGAAACCAGGGGCAAAAATCAGGTTGTAGCACTCAGAGTCCGTCAGGCGAGAGGCTGAATCCGCATCCATCACGCCACGGTCAACGGCAATCTTACGCAGTTTATCTGGGTCCATACCGCCACCATCATCTTCGATGGTCAACAGAATATGATCCCCTTCCTGCGATGCCGACAACAGCACAGTACCAACACGCGGCTTACCGGCTTTCTCACGGACATCCGGCATTTCAATGCCGTGGTCAACCGAGTTACGCACCAAGTGAACCAGCGGATCGGCCAGCGCTTCAACCAGGTTCTTATCCAGATCGGTCTCTTCACCACGCATTTCCAAGACGATGTCTTTTTTCAGGCTACGCGCCAAATCGCGGACAACGCGAGGGAAACGGCCAAAAACTTTCTTGATTGGCTGCATGCGGGTTTTCATTACTGCACCCTGCAAGTCAGCTGTCACGACATCTAGGTTGGAAACGGCTTTCGACATTTCTTCATCGTTGGTATTCAGCCCTAGGCTGACCAAGCGATTACGAACCAACACCAGTTCACCGACCATATTCATAATGGTATCCAGCGTCGACGTATCCACTCGGACAGTCGCCTCTGCTGATGGCTTGGCTTTGTCTTTAGCTGCAGGCTTGGCTTTACGCTCGGCAACAGGGGCTGGAGTTGGTGCTGGGGCAGCCGCAACCGGAGCTGAAACTGCGGGTGCAGAAGCCACGACAGGTTCCGGTGTAGCCGGTGCCATTGAATCGACAACGGTATTTGCCAACATCTCGGCAACAGGCTTGGTGGCCATTTCCAGCTCTTCGGCTGTCGGCCCTTTACCTGAACCATGCAATTCATCCAACAGACGCTCAAACTCGTCGTCGGTCATCAGGTCATCGTCGCCAGCACTGGCACCAGTGTCGCTCGGTACGGAGCCCGCAGGAGCAACAGGTTCAGGCGCAGCAGCAGGTGGCTGAGCGGTTACCACGTCATTAGTGCCCGGGCCCTTGCCCGCACCATGCAATTCATCTAGCAAACGCTCGAATTCATCATCGGTGATATCACCGGTTTCAGACTGGATCTGAGAAACGACATCAGGGGTATTGGCTTGCGCAGGCTGTTGTGCAGCAGGCGCTTCGGCAGATCCTGCCGACGGGCCACAGCCTGAGCCATGAAGCTCATCAAGTAGACGATCAAATTCATCCTGAGTCATGTCATCGACAGAACCGCCGGCAATTGCCGAAGAGGTCGTAACAGGAGCAACAGGCTCCGGCGCGACAACTGGCTCAGGAACAGCTATAGGCGCTGGAACAACAGGCTCTGGCGTTATCTCTGGGCTTGGCTGCGGTGCCGCAGCTTGAGCAAGCTCATCGGCTGTCGGCGGCTGACTGAAGCGATGCAGGGCATCAAGTAGGCTCTGCTCAGCAGGTACAATCGGTTCATGCTCCTGAACTTGGCCAAACATCTCGTTGATGGTGTCCAATGCTTCCAGGATCACATCCATTAATTCGGGTGTCACGCTACGCTTGCCGGTTCTCAGCAAGTCAAAGATGTTCTCTGCCCCGTGGCAGGCATCAACTAGCGCGGTCAAAGAAAGAAAACCTGCACCGCCTTTTACGGTATGGAAACCTCGGAATATTGCATTGAGCAACTCTGAATCTTCAGGGCTACGCTCAAGCTCTACTAGCTGCTCAGACAGCAACTCTAGAATTTCTCCTGCTTCAATTAAAAAGTCCTGCAGGATGTCTTCGTCTAAATCAAAGCTCATATATTTCCCCTAAAATCCAAGACTAGACAGCAAGTCGTCAACATCATCTTGTGTCGACATCACATCGACACGTTCTTCACTGTTAACGATCGGTCCTTCCGGAGAAAGTACGCATTCCTCTCTCAGGGCTTCTGTTCTGTCTTCTTGTTCCATGCCAAAGGCTTTAAGGATTTCGACTAATTGATCTTCCACTTCGTGTACCAGTTCAATTACACGACGTATTATCTGTCCGGTCAGATCCTGAAAGTCTTGAGCCATCAATATTTCTGTCAAGTGGCTACGAAATGCACTGCCGTCACTTTCAACTTGTTTCAACAAGCCGTCAATATCATGACATAGTGACTTAAATTCGGTGATTTCGATTTGTCCACTCATCAGGCGACTCCACTGCGGATGAACCTGAAGCAAAGAATTGTTCAGTTTGTCAGCAAGTGGCTCGATGCTATCAATAGCATCCATGGTTTTATTGGCAGCAGACTCCGTTTTATCTATGACATAAGATAAACGGTCACGGGCATCGGGAATTTCGGTTTTCGCGAGATCATTAATACGGGGATCAAGGCGGAAATTTGCCAGCGAATCATGCAGTTGTCGAGTCAACTTGCCTACTTCAGCATAAACAGGGTCACGACTGTCAGAAACTAATGTCTGTACCAGTACATCTGCCTCATCCTGCTTCCCTTCTTCGAGCAGAGTGACAAGCTGCTTAGCCTGTTCAAGTGAAATCATTATTTGTTATTACCCTTTTAGCGTCTGACGGTAGTGATTACTGCATACGCTCGAAGATTTTGTCTAATTTCTCTTTTAGCGTCGCGGCGGTAAACGGCTTAACGATATAACCGTTAACACCTGCCTGTGCAGCTTCAATAATCTGCTCACGCTTTGCTTCCGCGGTGATCATCAGTACCGGTAAGTGCTTCAGTTCATCATCGGCTCGAATGTGCTTAAGCAAATCAATACCTTGCATGCCTGGCATGTTCCAGTCTGTCACGACGAAATCAAACCCACCCTTCTTTAGCATAGGTAGCGCAGTCAATCCATCATCCGCCTCCTGGGTGTTGTTAAAGCCCAGATCACGTAGCAAGTTTTTAACGATACGGCGCATTGTTGAGAAATCATCAACAATGAGGATTTTCATGTTTTTATTCAAAGTTGCCTCCACTGAGGTCACAGTGTTTTTTATCTAAAGTGTATTAAGCAGTCCAAACTTTCAGCTTGGATCGCAAACGTTGCATAGCCTGACTATGAATCTGGCAAACCCGGGATTCACTCACCCCGATTACGGCACCAATCTCTTTAAGATTGAGTTCCTCATCATAATAAAGAGACAAGACCAAGGCCTCTCTTTCAGGCAGGGTTTTAATTGCATCAGCCAAGGAATGACTAAAATTATCATCTACAACACCCTGAAAGGGAAGATTTTCTTCAAGTGATTCCTCACTTGCGACCGCATCTTCCGATACCCCCAAATCATCCATACCAATAAGACGTCCACAATTAACATCATTTAACGCCTGATGGTACTGTTCGAGTGTCATTTCGAGATGTTCAGCGATTTCCTGATCATTCGGGTCCCGCCCCAGCTCACCTTCCAAAATAGTGATGGCCTCGGTTATGCGACGGCTATTCTTATAAACCGAACGCGGTACCCAATCGCCACGTCGTATATCGTCAAGCATCGCCCCCCGAATTCGGATCCCGGCAAAGGTTTCAAAACTGGCCCCTTTACTAGGATCATAATTCTGCTGCGCCTCAAGCAGGCCAATCATACCAGCCTGAATTAAATCTTCTAATAATATATTGGGCGGAAGACGCCCCATCAGGTGATGGGCTATGCGCTTTACTAACGATGAATAACGCTCAATAAAGGCATGCGGACTCTCCTGATAGCGTCCGTATGTCAGTGCTTTATTCACCAATTGGGACCTCGTCAGCTGCTTGCTTAACCAACAGCTTCTCGACAAAGAACTCTAAATGCCCGCCAGCACTGTGAGGTACCGGCCAAGTCATCGCCTTCGATGCCAAAGAAGTAAGCGCTAATGCTGCCGGGCTACGAGGGAAGGCGTCAACCACAATTTTTTGACGCTTCACCGACTGACGAACCCGATCATCAAGAGGAACGCAGGCAACCAATTCGAGGTTAGCCTGTAAAAAACGCTCGGTAACACGTGTCAGTTTTGCATACAATTCCCGACCTTCACGGTAACTACGCACCATGTTGGCAACAATCTTAAACCGCTGTACATCATATTCGCGGCTTAAAATTTTAATCAGCGCATAGGCATCGGTAATTGATGTCGGTTCATCACAGACAACCACCAGCACATCCTGAGCGGCACGAGAAAAACTAAGCACCATATCAGAGATCCCGGCAGCGGTATCAACCAGCAGGACATCAATATCATCTTCCAGGCTGCTAAAGGCGCGGATCAGGCCCATATGCTGAGCTGCGGTCAGTTCAGCCATCGTCTGGGTACCTGACGATGCAGGAATGATCTTCACCCCATACGGACCTTCAATAATAATATCCTGAAGATCACAGACACCAGCCAGCACATGTGACAGGTTACGGCCGGCTCGCAGCCCTAACATGACATCGACATTGGCAAGCCCGAGGTCGGCATCAAGCACCATCACACGCTTCCCCTGCTTGGCCATGGAAATAGCCATATTCAGGGTTACGTTGGTTTTACCCACCCCGCCCTTACCGCCAGTGACAGTAATAACCTTGGTGGATGATAGTTTTGTCATACGGCGTAAACCGCTCGCTTGATCGTACATTGCGTTCTCAATCATAAAAGTCTGCCGCCTGATTCTCTGAACTATCGCTACTCCAGAAATGAGATTGCTGGCTTAATTCTTGTTCTAATAATTCATTAGCACGTGCAACCATATAGTTACCTGTCGCTACTTTAATATCTTCCGGTACTCGCTGCCCGTCAGCCAAATAGGCAATGGGCAAGGCGTTCTGAATCGATACGCAGATGACCTCCCCCAAACTGAGCGATTCATCCAGCTTGGTCAAAACACAGCCCGACAACGGTATGCGGCGGAAATGCTCTATCGTCTCATGGAGAACACGTCGCTGTGCGGTTGCCGGCAGTACCAGAAAACTTCGAATGTGTGAGCCACTATTTTGCATCAGGGTATCCAACTGTTCTGACAGCCGAATATCACGCTGACCCATACCTGCGGTATCTAGCAGTACCAGGCGTCGATGCCGTAACTGATGCAGTATATCGGCAAGTTCCTCAGCATCTTTAGCCACTCTTACCGGACAACCCATAATTCGGCCGTATGTTGCCAGCTGTTCATGGGCACCAATTCGGTAAGTATCTGTTGTTACTAAGGCAATTTCTTCCGGGCCAAAATCCATAGCCGCACGGGCGGCCAGTTTGGCGATAGTGGTGGTTTTGCCCACTCCCGTCGGCCCCAGCAATGCCACAACCCCACCTGTTTCAAGGATGCAGTCTTCAGTGGTAATAATTTGATCTGACAGCAAATCCAGTAAAGCTGGCCAGGCTTCATTGGCTGGTACATCTTCCGGAATATAACTCGCCAGCTGATCAGAGAGTTCGGGGGATAACCCCATCTTTTCCAATCGCTTGATCATCATTGCCCGCATGGGTTCACGGCGTTCCACCTCTTGCCACATCAGGCCGGAAAGCTGATGCTCCAGCAAACGGCGAATCGATGCCATTTCATTGCGCATCGAGTCCATGTCTTCGCTGCCATGGATGGCTTTGGGATCGTAACGACTTGGATCTAACCGATTACCGCCACGAGGTAATTCTTTTTTGGCCTCTTTGCCTTGTATTGATGGTCGGCGGTAGTCACCGATATCAAGGGCATGTTTCGCCTGGCGCTGGCCAAAGCGTGAGGACTCAGGTTGACCACCTTGTTGACGACGACCGGCACCATAAGGCCCTTCTCGCTGCGAATAGCCATCACGCGGTGAACGGCGCTCTGGCTGTGACTGACGCGACGGTTGCGCGGCACGCGTATTCAGCGCCGGACGCTCAGCTTCGCCATAACCTCGCTCAGAACCTGCACCGTTCTGTTTTGACTGGCGCTTAAGCAACGCAGAGAGCGAGTCCACCTCGGTCTCTGCCGGCTCGTCCTGATCATGGTCACCGGTATAATTTTGCAAGACATTGGCAAAACGGCTGGCAGCAGACTGCTTCAGCTGGACTTTGTCGTCCACCAGCTTGCGCTTGGCCTGACCTAACCGAGAAGCTAAGGCATCGCGAGTGGCCTGCGATGCTTTCGGCGGTTCATTGGCAACATCGGTATCCACAGCGGCGACAATCTCGACGCCACCCGTCACTTTTTTATTGGACATGATCACTGCATCCGCGCCGAGCTCTTCTTTAACTTCGCTCAGTGCAGTTCGCATGTCCTTGGCAAAAAATCGCTTTATTTTCAATCTTGTCTTCCCGTTAAATCACGCTATTGCTTACGGCATCTCTCGCCAAGCCAGCCATTTCGAACAATCTCGATTCCGTCTTAGTTACCCACTGCATTGACAATACGTATTTGTTTCTCATCCGGTACTTCCTGATAGGAAAGTACTCGCAGTGATGGAATAGTGTTTTTGACAAACTTAGCAAGCGTTGACCGTAATACACCGGAAGTCAGTAATACGGCAGGCTCCCCTTTCAGCTCTTGTTGCTGAGTGGCCTCGGTCAATGAGCGTTGTAAACGCTCTGCCAACCCTGGCTCTATACCGGAAGATTCTCCTCCGGCAGACTGCATTGTTTTATGCAATATCTGTTCCAACTCTGGAACCAATGTAATCACCGGCAACTCCGGCTCTATTCCATTGATTTCCTGACAAATTAATCGTTTCAGGCCAATTCGTACCGCGGCAGTTAAGATGTCAGGATCTTGACTCTTACTAGAATACTCCGAAAGTGTCTGAACGATAGTGCGGACATCACGAATCGGGATTCCTTCATGTAACAAATTCTGCAGAACTTTCACCACCACACCCAGCGATAGCTGTTCAGGCACAAAGCCTTCCACCAGCTTCGGCGTTGTCTGGCCCAGCATTTCAAGCAAGTTCTGCACTTCTTCATGGCCAAGTAACTGAGAGGCACAATTGGTCAGGATCTGGCTGAGGTGTGTTGCCAGCACCGTTGCCGAGTCCACCACGGTATAGCCCAGGGCCTGCGCATGCTCGCGTTGAGATTCCATGATCCACACCGCTTCAAGGCCGAAAGCCGGATCGGTGGTTGCCTCGCCGTCAATCGAGCCAAATACCTGGCCCGGGTTAATCGCCAACTCCATATTCGGGTGAATATTGGCTTCCCCACAGGCCACGCCCATCAGGCTCAGACGATAGGTATTGGGCGGCAGCTCAAGGTTGTCACGGATATGAACCGGCGGGATCAAGAAGCCAAAGTCCTGCGATAGTTTTTTTCGCACGCCTTTAACACGCTCAAGCAATTCACCACCTTGCTCTTTGTCCACCATCGGGATCAGACGGTAGCCGACCTCAAGGCCGATAATATCGACGGGCTGGACGTCATCCCATGACAGCTCTTTCTGAGTCGGTTTCACCGCCAGCTCAGTCGATGGTGCTGCAGCTTCAGCCTCTGCCGCCGCTTTTTCTTTCTTAATCCGCCAATAGGCAAAACCGCCGATCATTGCGGCCAACAGCAAGAACGGTATATGTGGCATTCCGGGCACAATACCCATCACAAATAAGATCACACCGGTAATGATCAGGGCCTGGGGATTATTGAACATCTGATAAATCAGCTGCTGCCCCATATCTTCGTCAGTATTTTGACGCGTCACCATCATTGCCGCACCGATGGACAGCAAGAGCGATGGAATTTGGGCAACCAGGCCATCACCAATGGTCAGCAGGCTGTAGATTTCAATGGCCTCGCCAAAGCCCAGGCCATGCTGGCCCATGCCAATTACCAGACCACCGATAATGTTGATAAACAGGATCAGGATACCGGCAATGGCATCCCCTTTTACAAATTTGGATGCACCGTCCATCGAACCATAGAAGTCTGCCTCTTTGGTCACTTCGAAACGGCGAGTTCTTGCCTGCTCTTGGTCAATCAGACCAGCATTCAAATCCGCGTCAATCGCCATCTGCTTACCGGGCAAGGCATCTAAGGTAAAGCGGGCACTCACCTCGGAAATACGCCCCGCACCTTTGGTGACGACCATAAAGTTAATAATCATCAGGATCAGGAACACCACCAAGCCCACAGCATAGTTACCACCGATCACCACAGAACCAAAGGCGTCAATAACCTGGCCAGCCGCATCCGACCCTTCGTGCCCGTACAGGAGCACTACTCGGGTAGACGCTACGTTCAAGGCCAGGCGGAGCAAGGTCGCGATCAGCAGCACCGTTGGGAAGGCAGCAAAGTCTAGTGGGCGCCGGGTGTAAACCGTTACCAGCAGCACAACCAGTGCCAGAGCGATATTGAAAGAGAAAGCCATATCCAGCAAAAGCGGAGGCATAGGCAGCACAACCATTGCCAGGGTCGCCAGGACCATGACAGGTGCGCCTATTGCTGGCATAGACTGTAAGCGTGATAAGGGTAATTTATCCGCAAAAGGTATCGAAAGCTTCATTCAATCTTATTGTGGTTGGTATGGTGATAAATAGTGAGAGCTGAGCATTTTATCGCCTTAGCCCCCAAACAGGAACCACATAAGCAATAATCATACCTTCTCTATCGTCATAAAAATGACGATTCATTAGCAGAAGATGCATGATCAATGCTGGAGGTCCGGCGGAATATTCATAGCTTCTTTCGATAATTCAGGTTTCTGGCCCTTACCCTTACGGTATTGCTTCAACTGGAAGATATAAGCCAATACCTGGGCCACAGCGGTAAACAAGCCATCAGGAATTTGCTGCTCCAGTTCTGTGGTATGGTACAGCGCACGTGCCAGTGGGGGAGCCGGCACAATATCAATTTCATGCTTGTTGGCAATTTCCCGAATTTTCAATGCCAGGTGGTCGGTCCCTTTAGCTATCACAACCGGTGCCGAATCAATGTCCGGATCATAGCGCAGTGCTACCGAGAAGTGCTCCGGGTTAGTGATCACTACATCAGCCTGGGGAACATCTGCCATCATTCGGCGCTGTGCCATCTCACGCTGCAACATCCTGATCCGCCCTTTGACCTCCGGCTTACCTTCACTGTCTTTGTATTCGTCTTTGACTTCCTGCTTGGTCATTTTCAGCTGCTCGGCGTGCTGCCAAATCTGATAGGGAATATCGATAGCAACGACAATCAACAGGGAGCAGCAGATCAGCAACACAAATCCCATCAGGATATCGAGCGCATGAAACAAGTTCCGCGGATAAACTTCAATACTTAGCTGGAAGAAGTCGTCCAAGTTCGACTGCATCAGGTAGATGGCAACCCCGGCAACAAGAGCAATTTTCAGGATCGACTTAATCAGCTCGACAATACTCTGCTTGCCCAGCATGCGCTGAAAACCACTGATAGGATTCATTTTTGATAGCTTTGGTCTGGCCGCCTCGGCAGAAAAACTGATGCCACCGAGTCCTGCAGCCCCAACCAGTGCGGCAACAAACAGGAACACCAACACCAAGGTCAGCGGCAGAACCACATGCCACACCGATGAGGTAATAACGGCAAACAGCTTATTAAGATCGAAAACCTCCTCGCGGCTGAGCGAAAACATCTTCGTCATGACTTCAGCCAGGCCCTTACCGAGGGTTTCTCCAAACCACATCAGGCCGACGGCACCTGCCACCAATACGGCAACGGAAGCTAATTCTCTTGAGCGCGGTACTTGCCCCTTTTCCCGCGCCTGCTGAAGCCTTCGGGGCGTGGCGTCTTCGGTACGTTCCTGACCGTCAGCATCTGACATATCAACAATCCACTCTTATAAGACTACAAATCTGGCCAAAGCCCAGCTCCCAGTTGTACTCATACTGCGGCAGCATTCCTGCCACCAAGAACCAGCAGATCAAAAGGCCAAGTAGCAGAGCGAATGAAAAGCCCAACGAGAAAATGTTCAGCTGGGGAGCAGCACGGGTCATGACCCCGAAAGACAGGTTGACAGTAAGCAACGCGATGATCCCGGCCAGCGCCATATTCAGGCCGGCCTTGAACATATGACCGAACCAACCAGCCAGCTGATAAAAATCGACGGGCCTTAAGCCCCCCTCGCCTATCGGCAAGGTTTTAAAGCTCAGTACCACCATGTTCAACATGGTGAGATGGCCGTCGGTGGCCAGAAACAACATTATTGCCAAAAACAAAAACAGCTGGCCGAGTACCGGGGTGTTTTGACCATTGGCCGGATCAACCATCGAGGCAAAACCCAAGCTCGACTGCATACCCAAAATCTGGCCGAGCAATACGAAAGTCTGGGTGACAAACTGTGTCACCAGCCCCATCGAGATACCGATAACCAGTTGCTGCGCCGTGACCAGAAAACCGGAAAGCGACAATAGCTCGATCTCGCTCGGTACCTTGGGCAATACCGGCATCACGGCAAAGGTCATGGTAACGGCCAAATAGAGGCGAATTTTTGCCGAGACAAAGCGGGCACCAAAAAATGTCATCACCATCATCATTGCTGAAATCCGCGTCAGCGGCCAGAAATAGTTGGCGATCCAATCCAATAGCACTGCAGATGGGTAGGACATCGGGTTACTCACTCACCTTTATCGATATAATTGCGCGTCGATACCGGCGCGGCAAAACTGTCACTGCTAATACAGCAGTTGAGGGATCTGCTCGATGATACGGAAGAAATAGTCCATCAGCATTTGGGTCATCATATGGCCGAAGAACATCAGAGCCAATAAGGTAACAATCAAACGCGGCAGGAAGCTCAGGGTCTGCTCGTTAATGGAAGTAGCCGCCTGGAAAACCGCAACCACCAAGCCGATCAGCAAACCCGGTATCACGATGGCACAAACCATCAGCAGGACCATGTACAGCGCTTCCTGGAATATTTCGACAAAAGCTTCAGGTGTCATAGGCTATCCTCTTCGGCACTCAGGTACCGAAACTGCCGGCAAGGGTCGACAGGATTAGGTTCCAGCCGTCCACCAGCACAAACAGCATCAGCTTAAACGGCAGCGACACAATCATCGGTGACAGCATCATCATACCCATCGCCATCAGAACCGAAGCGACCACCAGATCGATGATCAAAAATGGCAGGAACAGCATAAAGCCGATCTGGAAAGCCGTTTTTAGCTCCGAGGTAATAAACGCCGGGATCAGTACGGTGATCGGCACTTCCTGCGGGTCTGTTGCATCCGAGCCCGACATATTGACAAAACTTTCCAGATCCTTGACCCGGGTCTGCTTGAGCATGAACTGGCGTAGCGGGACCTGTGCGGCAGACAAGGCTTCGGGGGCGGTGATCTGCTCGTTGATATACGGCTGCACTGCCGTAGTGTTGATCTTGTCGAGTACCGGCGACATGATGAAGAAAGTCAGGAACATGGCGATACCGATGATCACCTGATTAGACGGTGTCTGCTGCAAACCCATCGCCTGCCTCAGGATCGACATCACCACCACAATACGGGTAAAGGATGTCATCAGGATCACGATCGCCGGCAGGAAGCCCAACGCCGTCATCAAAGCCAGGATCTGCAACGTTACCGAATAATCTTCAGTACCATCCGGGTTGACCGTCACGGAAAAAGCAGGGATCCCGCCACCGCCATTCGTCGTCATCAAACGGGTCGCACCGCCTTCATTTTGCATTTCACTGACCGTTACGCTCCCGCCCGATGCAGCAGACAGTGCAGGATCAGCGGTTTCGGCGAAGGCTGGCAATGCCAGTAAAAAGCTAAAAGCCGCCAGAACGGCGGCAATAAGACTATTTCTTATCATCTTTTTTCAGTAACTTGCTCAGGTGGCTGGCAAATTCACCACCACCCTGCGTCTCGTCCATTGACAACGGCTGCTCCAACTTGCTCAGCAAAGAGATGTTCTGCTGCGTCACTCCGACCAGCATTTGCTCTTCACCAACCTGCAACAGGACTATCCGTTCTTTTTGTCCAAGGGGTAATTGACGGAGGATCTTCATCGACGAGTCGCCGCCCTGTAGACCCGGTAATTTCATCCGCTTTAGCAGCCAGGCCAAAAAGAGGATCAATACGACCACCAGCACCAATGCAGCTAGTGTGGTGGCGATATTCATATCGGCTGCCGGGGCAGCAAATGTCGGCATACTGACTGTTGCCAGTATCAGAGTGCCAATCAAAGTGTTAGCCAGGGAAAACTTCATGCTCAACCTTAGCGCAGCTTCTTGATACGTTCAGTCTGGCTGATCACATCAGTCAGGCGGATACCAAACTTGTCATTGACCACAACCACTTCGCCATGGGCAATCAAGGTACCGTTGACCATCACATCCAGAGATTCACCGGCGACGCGGTCTAGCTCGACCACCGACCCTTGGTTTAGCTGCAAAAGGTTACGGATACTAATTTGCGTGCGCCCGACTTCCATCGAAATGGTAACCGGGATATCCATGATGGTATCCAGTTTGCGGCGCTCATCCTCGCTAATCGGCGCGCTTTCATCGGTCAGCTCTTCCAGCGGCGCTGGCTGAGCACTTTCTTCAATCGCTTGTTCTGCAAGTGCAGCAGCCCAATCATCGGCAATTTGTTGATCATTCTGAGACATAACTTACACCTGTTAATTATTCGTCTGAGTCGTCGTTGATATTGAGTAACGCCGACCCTAATTCATCGCGGTCAAGGAAAGCCAAATCGGTTTTCACCATATCCGGCCGCTTGAGTTTTTCGGTCACCTTAAGGGCAATATTGTCGCCTGATTTACCCATTTTTGCACGATAGGTTGGCAGATCTTCTACAAACACCGTGGCAGCCTCCGGCATATCAATCGGGATCACATCACCGGGGCGCAGTTCCATCAAATCACGCAGCGACAAATCAACATCCATCAGCTTGGCTCTGATATTAACCGGTACGTCCATAATCTCGTCGCGCAGGGCTTTACTCCAGCGTACATCGGTATCCATCTTGTCACTCTGGACACCGGCATCAAGCAGTTCGCGGATTGGCTCTACCATCGAGTACGGCATCACGACATGAAAGTCGCCACCGCCGCCATCAACTTCGATATGGAACGAACTGACAACAATCACTTCCGTCGGGCTGACAATATTGGCCATGGTCGGGTTCACTTCTGAGTCCAAATACTCAAACTCGACGCCCATCACCGGCGACCAGGCTTCACGATAATCTTCAAACACCAGTTTCAGCAGCATCTGGACAATCCGGCGCTCAGTCGGCGTAAACTCCCGCCCTTCAATCTTGGCGTGGAAGCGTCCATCTCCACCAAAGAAGTTTTCAACCAGAATAAAGACCAGGCGGGCTTCCATGGTGATCAGTGCCGTACCTTTTAATGGGCGGAAACGCACCATATTCAGGCTGGTCGGCACATAAAGCGTATTTTGATACTCGCCGAACTTGATCATCTGTACGCCGTTAATCGATACCTCGGCGGTTTTGCGCAGCATGTTAAACAAGCTGATCCGCATATGCCGCGCAAAGCGTTCATTGATCAACTCCAGCGTGGGCATACGCCCACGCACAATCCGGTCTTGCGACGAAAAGTCGAACTGTACGACACCCGTGTCGGACTGTCCGGAATCCTCATCATCTTCTACGTCATCGACACCATGTAACAGGGCATCGATTTCGTCTTGAGTTAATAAGTCACTCACATTAAACCTATTGCATTACAAAACCAGTAAAGAGTACACGCTCGACAACTTGTTTGCCGGACACCTTCATCATTGCAGCTTGAACCGCTGACAGTGCCTGCTGTCGTAAGTCTACACGACCGTTCGAAGTCCGTAACTGTTCTACTGTCGCGGCGCCAAATGTCTGTAGCAGTGTACTCTCGATTAATGGGATATGCTGGTTGGCCGCTGACTCGTTACTGTCGCCACGTACCATCAGTTGCACTTTCACCTGTACCAGGCGATCGCGCTTGTCGCCAGTAACATTAAAAATAAATGGCTGCGGCAGGATCACATAATAAGCCTGCTCAACTTTGACCGGTTTTGATGCCGTTTCAGCCTGAGCAACGTCAGCTTCGGCAGCGTCATCACTCAGCATAAACCATGCGCCAGCACCACCACCGAGCAGTAGCACCAGTACGGCTACAATGATAATAATCAGTTTTTTCTTGCCGCCTGTCTTCTCTGCGCCTTCAGCCATCGTAATTACAATCCTTTCTCTTTATCTGGCAACCATGATTAAATCGTTGCCTTATGCATAATAATCAACGCGGTCAGTTGACTGACTCACATACATATCAACAGGTTCGCCGCCCCCTACACCAACATCCTGGCCTTGGGACGATCCCCTATTTTGCTGGCCGCCGCTATCAGCCTGCTGGCCTTGGTTTTGCTGATTCGATTGTCCGGCAAACTGCTGCCTTGAACTATCTTGTTGAACCGAACTTTGCGCAAGTTGTAGCCCTTGCTGGTTAAGCAACTCGCGCAGTCGCGGCATGGCCTGTTCAACCAAGTCACGCGTCTGCTGGTTACCGACCGTAAACTGAACCGAAGCCTGATCTTGGTTCAGCGATAATTTAATCTGTAACTTACCGAGCTCTGGTGGATCCAATCGAATGTCGACATGTTTAAGGTTCTTCGACATCATCATCTGCATGCGCTCGGCAATTTGCTCTCCGGCCTGCTCCTTACTCAACTGCATTGGACTTTGGGCCAACGCCGCGTCAGCACGGGCTTGAGCCGTAGCTGTCAATCCCTGCTGGGTTGTCAGGCCTGATAGCGAGTGAGTCACCTCTGAGCCCTTCGCTTCGGCTCCATTGTCTGTCGCAGCTCGCTTCAATGCTGTCGTCAAACCGGCAGCACCGGCTGCAACACCTACAGCCCCCGCCATCTGAGCTTCTACTGTTCCGGCATTAGGTGCCACTATGCCCGGAGCTACAGTGGATGCCGCTGAAGACAGGGCCGGATTTCCGCTACCGGCAGCCAAGGCCGGGTTGGCATCGGTAGCCAACGACTGAGGCTGTCCATAACTATTGCTTGCCACACCAGCAGCTGTTGCTGTTGCCAACGCGCTTTGAGCAAACAGGTTGCCGCCCTTTCCTTTGCCATCTGGCAGCTCAGACGAGGACAACTCCGCCGAAACTAATTGTTCTTTACCTAGCAGCTCTTTGCCTAACTGTGCATTTTTAGAACCTGCCGACTGCTGCAAGGCATCAGACGGCAATGGGTCAGACTGAGCGCCTTTAACCTCGGTACTGGTTACTGGCGCTGCCCCCCCAGAAGCTAATGCCATAGCCATGACGGTAGCATCAGTATTACTGGCTTCTTGATCATCAGCCAATTCCGCATCGGAACTCAACTGCTGAGCCTCTGGCACAGCAAATACTTTCGCCAGCTCCTCCTGGCTCAGTCCGGTAGGCTGTGCCGCCACAGCCTCCAAGGTGCTCGCTGGAGCAGAAGCCTGTGCTGCTGGCAGGATACCCGCCTTATGTCCGGCTTGTGTCAGAGTTTCAGCGTTCTGAGCAATGACATCACCAGCCACAAGGTTACCGTTTTTCGTTTTATCTGCACTGACGTTTGTGTCGACCTTGGTACTAACTTCAGTGTTTTCGTTAACGCTTATCTTAACATCAGTAGGCTGCTGTACCTGGGATTGGCCAGATTGATGCGCTGCTTGCTCAGGCGGCAACTTTTTGCCTTCTGGCACACTTTCTCCATCAGTATCGGCCGCCAGTTGCTTATTCGATGCAGAGAGCCGGCTTAGTAATTCTTCACCGTCGCTCATTATCTGCTGCTTTTTCTTCGAATCAAGCTCGGCGTCACCGTCCTCTTCCTGGCTGGCCGAGATTTGTGCACCCTGCTGGTTTATCGCCTGTTTACTGCCAGTTTCTGCATCACCTTTGGCATTTTTAATCAAAGAGTTACTTAACTCTTCTTCCGATACCGCCAGCTTGGACACCTGCTCTTCCGAACGCATATTTTCAGACACAGAGCCTTGTTCTTCCGCCTCTGCATTCCCTTCGGTCGTGCCTTCAGCTAGCTGAGCATCATTATCGGATTTAACTTGAGGCTCCGAAGCCGATAGCTTGCTGTTACCTGTTTGCTCATCGCTTACAACAGCCTGAAACTCCTTCGCAAAAGAACCCGATTCTTCTTTTTCAATAGAGTTGCCTTCAGCAAGCCGATCTGGAGCGGCTTTTGCGTTACCAGCTTTGGTGTGAGCTGGCGGTGGGGTTTCGGCTGTCAGTATGCTGGATGAAAACATAATGGCTCTTGGTACTGGAATAATAATTACCGTTGTTAATGCAAGAAACACACCAACAACACAGCAATGGGCTAAAAGTGCAAAGCCCCTAGCGACTCATCCGACGGGCAAACTGCAAGGTGGCAAATTCATCCATCATTTTTTGTTCTTGTTTATCACGTAGCTGCTGACGTTCAGTCTGCTTCTTCTCCAGTAACCACTCAATCGAGCGGCGTTTCTTCCGGACTTCATTCCAGTAGTCGCTGCACTGTTCTACCTGCTGCTCAAACTGTGTACCGGCTTCTTTTTGCTTCACCAACGTTTCATCCAGTTGGCTTAAAAATTTCTGTAAATGGCCATAGGAGCTGGCGCTAAGACCTTGCTGACCACGAGCAGAAAGCTGCTTACAGTAATCCAACCGGTACTGTTCAATTTGCTTAAGCTGTTCATAATAGTTTTCCCGTTCGATACGAGCATTGTTTAGCGCCAGCGAGGCCTTGTGCTCATCATCTTTGGCTCTTTCTAGGATCAGCTCTAATGCACTGTCTGCCATTGTTGCTCCGGTTTATTCTAATCGTACCAATCGACTTCAGTACTTATTGGCTATCCACCCAACGTAGAACGCAGCATGTTGACGCACATGTCATAGGGCACAGACTCCTTCATGCTCTGCTGCAAATAGGCATCCAGCTTCGGCTTGAACGTGAAAGCCTGGTCAATATTGGGGTCAGTACCCGGCTTATAAGCACCAATCGAAACCAAATCCTGATTTTTACGGCATATCGACAAAATCTGGCGAACCGCCTTCGACATCAGCATATGCTCTTCGCTGACAATCGCAGGCATTACACGGCTGACCGAGCGTTCAACGTCGATTGCCGGATAGTGGCCGGCATCGGCCATCTCACGCGACAGTACGATGTGGCCATCCAAAATCGCTCGGGAGGCATCGGCAATCGGATCCTGTAAGTCATCCCCTTCCGTCAATACAGTAAAGAAGGCCGTAATCGATCCCTGATGCTCGCCGCCGTTGCCTGCCCGTTCTACCAGCGCCGGTAACTTGGCAAACACTGATGGCGGATAACCTTTGGTGGCAGGTGGCTCACCGACGGACAACGCAATCTCACGTTGCGCCTGGGCAAAACGGGTCAGAGAGTCCATTAATAGCAGTACATCCAGCCCCTGATCACGGAAATATTCCGCGATAGTCAGGGCGGTCTGACATCCTTTCAAACGCATCAACGGCGAGGCATCCGCGGGCGCTGCAACCACAACTGAACGCTGGCGTCCCTCAGCCCCGAGGATTTCATCAATAAATTCTTTAACTTCGCGGCCTCGCTCACCAATCAGGCCAACAACGACAACTTGGGCCGTCGTTCCGCGAGTCATCATCCCCAGCGTCACCGACTTACCGACACCGGAGCCGGCAAATAGCCCGATCCGCTGGCCTTTGCCCACACTCAGCAAGCCATTGATTGCCTTCAAGCCGACATCCAGCGGCTCCTTGATCGGTTTACGCGCCAAGGGGTTAATAGGCTCGGCATTGAATGAGGCACGATTGGCGGTATAAATCTCGCCAAGCCCGTCTAACGGGTTACCGACCCCGTCAATGACCCGGCCCAGCAATTCAGGGCCGACGGGAAGTCCGCTATCATGAAGGAGAGGTGTTACCTTGGCACCCGGCATAATACCGGCCAGTTGCTCGCTGGGCATCAGAAACAAGGTATCGCCGGAAAAACCCACCACTTCTGCTTCCATGTCGCCATTAAGGGTTTCGACCCGGCACAAACTGCCGACCGGAGCCCTGCAGCCGACCGCTTCAAGAGTCAGGCCAACCACTCGAACCAGGCGGCCTGATGCGACCGGACGGCAGGCCGTATTCTGGGTTTGATAGCGTGATAGGCGCTCAGCCAACGACGAAGACATTACTGGCCTCCGATATTCTGCTGGCTATTGGCACCGTTGAATTGTTGCAGTAGATTGCGGATACGATCCTCGACAAAGTAGTCAACGCTTGAATCGCCGGACTGCACCTGCAAGTCGCCCCGGTTCAGTGCCGGCTCGGCCTGAAGTGTCCACTGGCGTTCGGCCAGGTTTTCTTCACCATACGCCTCTTTGACCAAAGCCAGATCATCGGGATGCAAACTTAGCTGGGTTTGACGGCCTGCTATCGGTAATGCGCCAACCACTTCTCGGATGGTATTGAGGATAAACTGCGGGTTGGTCTGTACCTCAACCCGGATCAACTCACGCGTTAAGCTGGTCACCAGATTAACCACCTGGCTTTCAACTTCACTGTCGACCTGTTGCAACGGCGTTGCCAGCTTTTCAATCAGTTGGGTCAAATGCCCGACATGCTCGCAGATCTGCGCCTGGCCCTGTTCAAGGCCCTGCTCGAGTCCCTGCTGCAGGCCTTCCTGCTGTCCGGTTTCCAGCCCTTCGGCCTTGCCGGCCTCAAAGCCTTCAGCGTGCCCGGCCGCACGACCTTCAGCCAGCCCCTCTTCATAGGCCGAGTGGCGGATATCTTCCAGATCAGCTGCCGTTAATGGCGGCGGCCCCTGCTCTTCCTCTTCTTCGAGAAGCTCAGGCTGCCATTGCGGATCATAGTTGATGGCATTGTCTACCGGCGCATCATGTTCATTGGCGTACTCCGGGTAGGCCCAACGCTCAAGCTCCTGTGCCTGATGTTCAGCAACCCGTAAAAAGCCTCGACGACGTTCAATGGACATAACGAGCCCTTATCGTGCTAAGAGAGCCACAGGCAAACTGAGGGTTATAGGAATTCATCCGCACCACCTCCCCCCGTTAGCATTAGCTCACCGGCATCTGACAGACGACGGGCAATCGACAGAATTTCTTTCTGTGCCGCTTCCACATCGGCAACCCGAATTGGCCCCATCGCCTCAAGATCATCCTGGAGCATTTCGGCAGCACGTTTCGACATGTTACGCAGGATCTTATCACGCAGCATATCATCAGCACCCTTGAGGGCTTTTTGCAGCTGCTCTTGTGGCACATCACGCAGCAAGGTCTGGATACCGCGATCGTCCACTTCTGCCAAGTTGTCGAACACAAACATCAGATCTTCAATCTGAGTAGCCATGTCTTCATCGTTCTCGCGGATCTGATCCATCAACAGACCTTCAACGTTATTGTCGAGGTAGTTCATGATTTCAGCCGCAGCTTTAGTACCACCAATCTTCGCCGCCTGGGCACCAGCCTGGCCAGCAAACTGTTTCTCCATGATGTCATTAAGCTCATGCAGTGCCGCTGGCTGGACTTCTTCCAGGTTGGCGATACGCATCATCAGATCAAGACGTACTCGCTCCGGGAACTGCGCCAGGATTTCTGCTGACTGCTCGGGCTCAAGATAGGAAAGTACAATCGTTTGGATCTGCGGGTGCTCGTTAAGAATAATACTGGCCACCTGACGGGGATCCATCCATTTCAACGAATCTAGGCCACGGGAGCCACTGCCCATCAGGATCTGATCAACCAGGTTGTTGGCCTTGTCTTCACCCAACGCCGCCACCAGCGTATTACGGACAAAATCTTCGCTGCCCATACCAATGCTGGTGTATTTCTGAATATCTTCCAAGAAATGACGGTGAACAGCAGACACCTTGTCTTGACTTAAGTCCGCCATCGAGGCCATCACGCCACCGACTCGCTGAACCTGCTTCGGCTCAAGGTGACGGATAATGCTCGCGGCATCTTGCTCACTCAGGCTAAGCAACAGGATCGCGGCTTTATCCGCGCCGGTTAAAGTCGTGACATCAAATTTTTTATCTTCTGTGGTTGCGACTTCATTAGCCATCTTCATTCACCCAACTTTTCACAACTTGCGCAGCCAGATCTGGTTCATTAGCTACCAATGCCCTGACGGCTTTCAGCAAGTCTTCATCTTTATGTAGATTTGGCAAATCTAAACTACTGCTGCTCAGCTCAAGGGTATCGACCCCATCCAGCTCAGCACCAATCAAATCAATACCGTCTTCGCCACCAGTAACGACCGGTAGACCATTCTCATCCAATGGCGTGCCGTCGGCAGCTTGGTTCGGGTACAGTAGTTTGCGCATCGCAGGGCGGACGAGTACCACCACCACCACAATAATAACCAGTGCCGCAGCCAGCCAACGTACCCACGTATTGAAGTTCGGGTGTTCCCAAATTGGCAAATCCGCGACCAACTCTTCTTCTGGCAGAGCAAACGGTACAGAAATAACTTCCAGCAGATCGCCACGGCCGGCAGCGAAACCCACCCCACCTTTCAGCAGTCGGCTGATCTTGGCCAGTTCGGCCTCGCTCACCGGAACACGGGTAATTTCACCTGTTTCAGGGTTCACGACCTGCTTGTAATCAATTGCGACCGATACCGTCTGACGGCTAACAATGCCAGTTTGGGCACGCTTATGCCTAATCGTGGTATCCAGCTCAAAGTTGCGGGTTGACTCGCGGTGCACCGAACCGTTACTTGAACCTTTGCCCGACTGCATATCGGCAATGTCTTGTGGTATAGAGGCATCCGCCGGCGGCTGGTTACTTAGCGCTCCCGGGATACCGGCAACCACATTGCCATTGTTGTAATCTTCCAGCGTATATTCACTCCGAGTCGAAGGCGTCGCCGGATCATATTGTTTGTGGGTCTCCTCAACGGCGCTGAAGTCCATTGAGACATCAACCTGTGAAGTATAATTACCCAGGCCCAGTACCGGGATCAGAATGGCATCGATTTTCTCTCGCAGCGCCTGTTCTTGTTTTCGCTCTAGCTCATATTCTTTGCGCTGTGCGGTTGCACTCGGATCTTCCGTACCTGAGCTCAACAGGCGGCCATGCTGATCGGTCACGGTAACTCGGGTCGGGCGAAGCCCCGGCACCGCGGTGGCGACCATATCGACAATCGAATCCACTTCCTGCTGCCCAAGGTTGCCGCTGCTTCCTAAGGTTAAGAATACTGTCGCTGATGCTTCCTGGTTATGACGGACAAAAACGCTCTGCTTAGGCATAGCCAGTAGCACCTGGGCCTTACGAACCTGCCGGATTTGCTCAATAGCCCGGGCAAGCTGACGTTCACGGCTCAACTTCAGACGCTCGCGCTCAAGACGCTGGGAAACACCAAAGCCCATATCCTGCAGCAAAATCTCATCGCCTTCGGCAACGACGTTATTCAATCCTGCGCGGCTCATCTCAAGCTTGATAGACGCGAAATTATCTGCAGCAACGCGGATCGTATTGCCGTCCAGCTGGTACTCAATTTTTTTCTGATCGAAATGATCAAGAATTGGGATCAGTTCTTCGGTCGGATAGGAACCCAGCGGTCGCATCTCTGGCTCTTTGATCCAGGCGACCACAAGGACGATTAATGCCACACAAATAGCAACAGACAGCACCAGAATAACCTGGCGCAGGAGATCGAGGTTACCCAGCATGCTATCGACACGAGAGGCATTCTTCTCTTCTGTATCAGGATTCTGCAGTTCCAGCTCACTGTCAGTGACAACCGGAGTCGGGGCATTACCTGCAACGGCTAATTCGTTGTTTGAAGATTGTTCCGACACTTACTAATTCCTGAATTACACTGGCATGTTCATTAATTCTTTATACGCTTCGACCATTTTGTTGCGTACCTGAACAGTCGCCTCAAAAGCCACACTGGATTTATTTCGGGCAATCATAACATCCGAAAGCGAGACGCTACGGTCTCCTTGGTCAAAACGGGTTGCCAGCTCACTAGATTCTGACTGGAGGTTATTCACCGTTTTAACGGCATCATTCAGCACGGCACCGAAATCAGCACTGACCTGCTGGCCAGTCGCCGGGCGTGTGGCACTCTGGGCTTCCAAACGCATTGCCTGCATTTCAGCCTGTAATCCATTGACTTTCATATTCTTCCCCGCACAGTCAAAAAATTGTCACCAGAGAAATTGAGTGACGATTTTTGTTCATTTTTGATGTTTGTTCTTACTGCAACTTGCAAGCTTAACGTCAGTATGGCTAAAAAGACCAGTAAAATAGATCTTTTACCCTAAACTGGGATCTCAATTCCCGCATCGCGCATTTTCGCGAGCTTATAACGTAGTGTCCGCGGGCTGATCCCCAGCTTCTCTGCTACATCTTTACGACGCCCTTCGCAGGCTCGAATGGTATCGAGAATAATGGAGAATTCCTGTTCCCGAAGTTCACTACCAAGTCCATCTGCTGAAGCCGGAACCTGGACAGGATCAACACTCGGAGCGGAAGCTGTCAATTCTACCGCGCTTTGTAAGCTTTGTGCATCAAGCCAGTCCAAACCTTCTAACAAGATATGGTCATTTTCAATACTGTGACCATCACACAGGATCAGTGCCCGTTGAATAACGTTATCTAGCTCACGTACATTACCCGGCCATGGGTACTGCTGCAACTTTGACAACGCCAACGGACTCAGCTTAGGAACAGGTTGCCCCTGCTTCATGCAGTGGCGCTCAGTCAGGTAGGTCGCAAGCGGAGCAATATCCCCCTTGCGCTCGGCAAGCGCCGGCCATACCAGCGGGAAGACGTTTAAGCGGTAATACAAGTCTTCACGGAAGTGCCCCTCGGCCACATACTGCTTCAGATCACGGTTACTGGTTGCCAGAACCCGAACATCCAACTTGATACTCTTGCGGCTGCCCAGCCGTTCAACTTCGCGTTCCTGCAGCACCCGTAATAGTTTTACCTGGAGGTTCAAATCCATCTCGCTGATTTCATCAAGCAAGATGGTACCGCCCTGCGCTTGCTCGAATTTCCCCGGACAGGCCTGCACGGCACCGGTAAACGCCCCTTTCTCATAGCCAAACAAGGTCGCTTCCAACATGTTATCCGGAATCGCAGCGCAGTTAATGGCGATAAACGGACCATCATGACGATTGGAATGCTCATGAATATAACGCGACATCACTTCTTTACCCGAACCGCTCGGCCCCAGCACCATCACGCTGGCATCTGTTTTCGCCACTTTTTCCGCAAGTGCAAGCAGCTTGAGTGATTTTTCATCCGACGCGATAGCACGGCCTGATTCACTTTTCACCGGTGCATAACGACTTACCATATTAAGCAAAACTTCCGGCGCAAAAGGTTTAGCCATGTAGTCAATGGCTCCCTCTTTCATCGCCGATACTGCGTCTTCAATATTGGCGTAGGCCGTCATCAGCAACACCGGCAACTTTGGCCAGTGCTGTTTTATACTGCGTAGTAGCCCTAATCCATCCATGCCTGCCATCTGAACATCAGAAACAACAATATCCACCGGCTCAGACTTCAACAATAACAAAGCTTGCTCGGCACTTTCCGCTTCTAGCCACTGATAACCCGCCAATGCTAACGTATCAACCAGAGCTTCACGTAGCCCTTCATCATCCTCTACGACTAGTACGCGGCTTTGATTCATTGCTGCTCTCCAATTGTTGTATTGTTATGGGGTTGGGCAGATCCAGACGAAATCGCCTGACGGTCAGCCAAAGGTAAAGCCAAGGTGAAGCAAGCACCTTTTCCTAGCTCAGATTCTAATAGCAAACGCCCTTTATGCGCTGAGGCCACCATTTGGACCACTGCCAGGCCGAGACCGGTTCCCTGCTGTCGGGTCGTAAAAAACGGCTCCAGTATTTTCGCCTGCATGTCCGGCGCAATACCCGGACCGTTATCACGAACGGACAAATGTATCAGGTCATCCTTCAGGACACAGCTCAAGGCAACTTGGCACTGCTTACCCGCCATTTGAATGGCATTGGTGATCAAGTTACTCAACGCACTGGCCAAGGCATTGGCATTACCCAGAATCACCTGACTTTCGTCATCACAGTCGATACTAAAATCCACTTGATTAGCCACAACTTGCGCTTCTACCATGCTATCAAGTTCGTTTAACAAACTTTCCAGAGTAAACGGCTCAACGACCTTATTGTCGCCGCCCTTTGCAAACAACAGCATATCATTAACTTGCTTTTCCAAATCATGTAGGCGATCAACTAATTTGGTCTGAAAACGCTGGCGGGTCTGGGTATTGAGGTTCGGTGCCGACAGGTTGGAAGCATAGAGCATCGCACTCGATAACGGGGTACGAACCTGATGGGCCAGTGAAGCGACCATTTTACCTAGCGAGGAAAGTCGCTGCATTTCACTGATCCGTGACTGAAGCAAGCGCGTTTCCGTCATATCGGTAATGAAAATCAACTGTCCGCTATCCGAAGCTGAAATAGCGAGCTTAACTTTACGGCCATTGCGCAGCGAGACCTCATGGCCATCATCTTCTTGCGGTGCAAATGCCCGCTGAATGACGGAAAACCAGCGTTCTCCTTGAAGCGGTTCACCCAATAAACGGTGGGCTTCGGGATTGGCTTCACAGACGAGTCCCATCGGATCGAGAAAAATCACCCCTGACGGCATGACATCCAGTACCTGCTGATACCGGCTCACCTGCTGTGTTAATGTGCCAAGCGGAGATTCATTGTCACCCATGAGATACCTGTCAAAAATACATAATGGCGTAAAACAAGCACATTTTATGCCAAAAAATAAACAATTATAATCAATGGGTTAACGCAAAGAAAGGGATTTTGACGGCGTCAGGAAAATGACACCGTCGATTTTGAAGGGAGGAGTAAGGCAGCTTAACGTAGGTCTTCCTTGCTCAAACCATACTTACGCATTTTCTCCACCAAAGTGGTGCGTCGCATTCCCAGCATATCAGCAGCACGTGCCACGACACCGGTCTGTGCTTCGAGCGCCTGGCGGATCATCTCCACCTCCAGCTCTGCCAGCATCTCTTTTAGATTTACCCCTTCAGGTGGCAAATCGCTCATGCCCGCCTGATCTTCCGCTTCGACATAAGTGGTAGCAAACATATCAGCCAAGGCCGCACGTTCCTGATCTTCCGTCGAGAGGAAATGCTCCTCGGGCTGGAAGTCAGGCAGTTCACTATAGCGGTACTTCATCGGCAAGTGGTTTACATCCACCATTTCACCTGGGTAAAGAATAATTAGCCGCTCGACCAGATTTGCCAGCTCACGAACATTGCCTGGCCAGTCATGATCCATCAACGATGTAATGGCTCGTGGTGTGAAGTGGATCTGTTTTGCGCCTTCGGCTTCCATTCTTGCCAGCAGCTCTTGCAGCAATAACGGGATATCTTCGATACGCTCGCGCAGTGCCGGCATTTCTATCGGGAAGACATTCAAGCGGTAATACAGATCTTCACGGAAAGAGTTATCTTGGATCATTTCATCGAGATTGCGGTGCGTCGCGGCAATAATGCGGACATTGGCCTTGATAGTGCCATTTCCACCGACCCGCTCGAAGCAACGTTCCTGCAGGACACGCAGTAACTTCACCTGCATCGACATTGGCATGTCGCCGATTTCGTCCAAGAAAAGCGTTCCGCCTTCCGCCAATTCAAAACGACCTTTTCGGGCAGCTATCGCGCCTGTAAATGCCCCTTTTTCATGGCCGAACAATTCACTTTCCAGCAAGTCCGGTGGAATAGCACCGCAGTTAACCGGTACAAACGGACCTTTTCCGCGGGATGAGTGATAGTGAATATTACGGGCTACGACTTCTTTACCCGTGCCTGACTCACCCAAAATTAATACGCTGGCATCAGTTGCGGATACCTGCTCAATCAAATGGCGCACCTGGCTGATCGTTTCACTGCGGCCAACCATGCTACGAAATAAGGTATTTTTTCGTCCGAGCTGAGGGATCTGAAATGCTCGCTTGCCCAGAAATTCCTGGCAATGACGCAAAGCATCCGATAATTGCCCATAGTGCAAAGGCAACTCAAGCTCACCCACGTAATTCGGCAAACCCGCCAATTCACTGGCATGGTTTGACAGTGCAATAACAGGAATATGGTTATGAATACGCAGATAGTCCAGAATCTTGTTCAGTGATTTACCAGTACTGATATTACCCAGTAAACAAGCACCCCAAGCCTTTTCCCAAAGCGAATTTTCTACCTCGTCTGTCGTAACAGCTTCGTGTTGTTCACCAACAAAATTCAGGATGACACTAAGGTCATGACGGTGCTGCGGATCGTCATCAATAACGAGGGTCTTAGCTAAAGCTTGCATAGGAGAGATATTGCCTGCCTTTATAGGATTTTCTATTCTGTGGCTTTTATACCAAATTGAACAACTATCAAATCCGGTCAAAAATTGTTGAATTTAGTATGGCTGATATACAGCAACCAAAAATTATTGCCGCCCATTGTAATAAAAGCACAGGAGAAGGCAACTAGGGACACCCAAAAGCTGTGACCCCAGTACAAAGGAAAGTGCAAATCAAATCATTATGGCTAATTTTTTGACCTCGCGTGCGAGAAAAGTCATTAACCAACGAATTGCATGTGCAATTAGCGGGGATTATACATCCAGTTGCGTCATATTATGATATTCAGCAGGAATTTGATCCCAGGCTGATTTGATCTCACGAAGCATTTCGATAACATCATCGATAGGTTCGGCAAGGTTATCCTGGTTCGCTTTATAAATCTGCTGAATCATGTAGTCATACAGAGCATCTAAATTTGATGCGATATCAGCACCGTCTTCCATCGACAGGCAGCTGCGTAAGCTGATCACGATATCCAGAGCCTTGCCTAAGCGCTCGCCCTTAACGGCAATCGATCCCTGCTCCATAGCCGCTTTGCCCTGGATCAGGCGTTCAATTGCACCGGCCATCAGCATCGAGATCACACGGTGCGGAGATGCTGATGTTAATTGACTATCCACTGAGACTCGTTTGTAAGCCTGTAGAGATCCTCTCATTGCCATTTTCTTAAACCTTACCGAAATTTATTATAAGCCTGCATCGAGCGTTGCCCGTGCTGTAGCCGCTGGAGTTGACCTGCTGACATATCACGATGATGACGGATACGCGCAAGTAAACACGACGTACGTTCTACGGCTGCCTGCCACTCGGTTTTATCCAAGCATTCAGGCTGAGCCATTAACTGTTGTAAAAGCTCATCACGTTGCTGTAATAGCTGCTGCAAACGATCAGAATCAATATCCCCTTCAACGGCTAGCATTGCTTCCAGTTGATCGTCTAATTGATTTAAACGCTGCATTCGCGACTCTCTTACATGAAATTCCAAAAAATTACTGCGGCATCATACTCATCATAGAGTTGAGCTGACTTTTCATCTGCCCCATGGCATTGTCCATCGCCGTAAACTGATCATGGGCACGCTTCTGAACGCTCTCCATTCTTCGATCTAAATTGCTTTGATCGGTATTCAGGCGCATCACCTGTTCGTTTAGGCTATTCTGGCGCCCCTTGATACTGCCGGTAATACCGGTATGAGCATGGATCAAGTCTTCTATCTTGCGGGCAAAACCGTCACGACTGCCAAAGAACTCCCCGACATCAGCAAAGTTCTGCTCAAGCTGCTTATCAAGTATGTCATAGTCAATTTCGAGTCGCCCTGCCATCGTGCTGGTTATCCCAAGCTCACTCAGGGTTTTAACCGTTTCCGGCGCCCCTTCTATCGGAGACGAAAATGCCGCTCGGAGCTGATTATCGACGGTACGAATAATACTGTCGCCCACCAGTGGGCCTTTTTCCTGCGTTTCAGGATCAAACTTGCCGAGTTCGCGAGATACGTCAAAAAACTGATTGTAGGCATTGACGAACTGTTCAACCGCACCGCCAACTGCATTGCGATCATAGGCTACATCAACCAAAACATCTTTTTTACTTTCTTTACCGTCTGCATTGTCACTCAATGCCACGAGATTGAGGTCAACCCCTTTAATTGCATCTTCGATAACATTGGTATCGCTGGTGACCACCGCCAGCCCATCGATAACCACTTTGGCATCCCCGGCGGCCTGCATCTCGCTCATCGAGTTAATCTCGTTGTTGCGGTTAAAGCCAAACTTTTGCAGAGTACTGGCGATAGGCGCATCGACCCGCACTTTTATATTGTTCTGTTCTCCGCTCTTGTCTGCCGAGAGTACCAGGCGCGCACCGACATCATCTTTAATGACCGAGGCCATCACCCCGGAATTTGACGGATGACGGTTAATAAGGCGAACAACATCGATAATTTTACTTTCATCTTCGGGGATCTCGACATTGAACGAGCTCGCTCCCAAAGATATTGCCAGCTTGCCTGCGCCCATTTTGTCATCTTCATCGAAGGTGCCGGACACGATTTTATGCGATTGAGCCAGCTGCTCAACCTTCACGCTGTATTTTCCAGGGATCGCTTCATGGGAAGCTGAAGCCGTCAGCACATCACTATTGTCGCTAGAGACTGTGCGCGAAGACATGGTATGGTTGCGACGAAAATCTGACATCATATATTTCATCTCGTCTAACGAACTCTTCAGCTTGCCGTAAGCACTGATACTGACATCAATGTTATCTCGCTGCTGATTGATCCGCGCTTCTTTCGGTGCCTTTTCAGCTTCGACGATCGTATTAACCATTTTGTTAATATCAAGACCGGAAGCGGTGGCCGCTGCGCCTATGTTCATTGACTACCTCGAATGATGGATTACACTTTCGTCGTTACCAGCCCTCCCGAATTGGCTGCCAACTGCCGGGATAGTGCTAACATATCTTCATCAGGGATCTGACGGACAATATCACCGGTTCGCTTATCGTAAATGGTGACAATATTCTTACCCGAATCTTCATCGATTCGAAATGCCAGCCCTTTGTTCAGGGTACTACCGACAAATTCTTCGATGCGCTCTACCACTTTTTCCAGTTGTTCACGTTGCAGCTGATGCTGTTGTTCAACATTGGCGGATTGCTCAACCCGGCGGACATCGGTATTACCCTTATCGCTGCTCGGAATTGCAGTCTGCTGGCTGGGAGTATTAGCGGCAGATGGTGAAGCCTGAGAATCACTAGTAGATTTATTAGCAATATTTGTGCCAGCAGAAGCATGGTTGCCATTCGTCGAAGAACGGGGGGGAAGTGAAGAAGTAGAAACAGGTTTGACATCCATATTCTTTCACCTTCTGATAGCAGAAAACGGCAAGGAGTTTCCCCCTTGCCGTTATTACGAGGTATTAACCTAGCAGGCTTAGTGCCGCTTGTGGTGCCTGTTTTGCCTGAGCAAGAATTGACGTAGAAGCCTGAGACAGGATCTGGTTCTTCGTCATGTTCGTTGTCTCTTTCGCAAAGTCCGTATCACGGATACGGCTGTTAGATGCAGACACGTTCTCGTTAACGTTATTCAGGTTGTTGATAGTGTGGTTCAGACGGTTCTGAGATGCACCTAGCTGAGCACGCTCTGAGTCAACGTACTTCATCGCGCCATCAAGAACGGCAACCGCTTGTTGTGCACCACCTACAGACGTTACATCAATTTCTGACACTGTGGTGTTCGCAGCCGTACCGGCAATTGATGCATCAACGGCGTTGCCCGCACCATCTGTCATTGCGATACCACCAGTGGTTACACCAACCGCACCTTCAGAAGAGAATAGCTGTAGCTCGCCATCTTCAGACACAGAGGCATTGATCTGGTCGTTCTGACCGTTGATGCGAGTCGCGATTTCTTCGATATCATCGCCCTTAACCAGGTCAACTTTTACTGCAGTTGCCGTACCTGCAGAGTCAGTAACACTTAGCTCAATCGCAGTATCTGCATTCAGAGTTGAGTCTGCAGTCGCCTTGTTGGTTGAAACCAACATGCTGCCACCCATTTTAGTTTCATCAGAACGAACGTTGTTGAAGTTCATCTGAACCGCTTCACCTGAATCAGCACCAACCTGGAAAGAACGTGAGCCGAACTGGCCGTTTAGCAGCTTAGTACCACCGAAAGAGGTCGTTTCAGCGATACGGTTTAGTTCGTCGTTAAGCGCCGTCACTTCTTCCTGGATTGAGTCACGGTCTTCCTGAGAGTTAGAACCGTTAGAAGACTGTAGTGATAGGTCACGCATACGCTGTAGGATGCTGGTTGTTTCTTGCATCGAACCTTCAGCTGTCTGCGCCATTGAGATACCGTCGTTGGCGTTACGTACTGCAACGTCAAGACCGCGGCTCTGTGTCATCAAACGGTTAGAGATCTGTAGACCCGCTGCATCGTCTTTAGCACTGTTGATCTTGCTACCAGTTGCAAGACGCTCCATCGATTTGCCAGAAGCTTCAGTCGCCTGGCCTAAGTAACGCTGAGCGGTCATTGCAGAAACGTTAGTATTTACTGTAACTGCCATAATGTATCTCCTTAAGTATTCAAAATGGCTTGACCAGCCCAGCCGGTAAAACCTTGTTATTCTTCGTACATGAGTTGTAACGGCATGCTTCGAAAAACCTTTAAGATTTTTTTTGGAATTTTTTTAAAACTGATTAAAACGTGATCAAGTTAATAAAAATCAAAATGATAAAGTGAAGCGCAGGAAGGGAAATGGCACGCGTAACAAAGCGTTCAACGGTAATGCTGGGTTCAAAAGCCCCAAGGAAGTATCAATCACTTGCTCCTCCCTTGAACCGGCTCTTCCTAGAGCCTAGGGCCCGCGTTATGCCCGCCCTTACTCCAGCACTAGGTTTTCGTCCCTTAGAAAAAAAAACGGCAAGAGGTTGCCTCTTGCCGTTTATCGATGTTTCCGGGAAACGGAAAATTATTGCAGCAGGCTCATTGCCGCCTGCGGAACCTGTTTGGCCTGGGCAAGAATAGAGGTACTTGCCTGCTGTAGGATCTGGTTCTTCGCCATTTCCGTGGTTTCCTTGGCAAAGTCCGTATCACGGATTCGGCTGTTAGAAGCCGATACGTTTTCAGACACGTTCGCCAAGTTATTGATGGTATGGCCAAGACGGTTCTGCTTCGCACCCAGGTCAGCACGTTGGCTGTCGATATACTTCAGTGCCGCATCAATAATTGGCACGGCCTGTTGAGCACCACCGACAGATTCAACATCGATATCACCAACAGATACCGCTGTTGCTGCACCAGCAATATCACCCGCCACAACTGTGCCATCGGTGTTTTTCATCTGCATCGCGCCAGCAGTTACCGCAACATCACCGTCACCGGCAAAAATCTGCAGCTCGCCCTCTTCGCTTACCGAAGCATTAACCGCAGAGTTCTGGCCGTTGATACGTGTCGCGATTTCTTCAACGTCATCGCCCTTTAGAAGGTCAACGCTGACATCGGTCTTATTACCCAGCTTGTCGGTAACCGAGAAGCTAACTGTGGCATTGGCATTCAGCTCTGCGCCTGGGGCGATTTTGTTGGTAGATACCAGCAGGCTACCGCCCATTTCTTCATAGTCGGCACGGACACTGTCCATTCCCATAATGATCGCTTCACCAGAATCGGCACCTATCTGGAAGGCAGCCTCGCCAAATGTACCGTTCAGTAGTTTACGGCCACCAAATGCCGTTGTTTCGGCGATACGGTTCAATTCGTCCTGCAGTGCAGAGACTTCTTCCTGAATGGCCACACGGTCATCATCCGAGTTCGCGCCATTGGCAGACTGGAGCGACAGATCACGCATTCGTTGCAGAATACTGGTTGATTCCTGCATTGCACCTTCTGCTGTCTGTGCAATTGAAATACCATCATTGGCGTTACGCATCGCCACATTCAGGCCACGCGTCTGCGCCACCAAACGATTCGAGATCTGCAGACCCGCAGCATCGTCTTTAGCACTGTTAATCTTACTACCCGTAGAAAGACGTTCCATCGAGGTACTAAGATCACTTGTTGCTTTGCCCAGGTAACGCTGCGCAGTCATGGCAGACACGTTGGTGTTTACTGTTACACCCATTTTGCTCTCCTTTGACTTTCGCTCTTGGTCAGCGAAACAGCCTACCCGCAACAGTCAAAACTAAAGACAGTGAAGCGGGGCCAGCTATATATAGTATTAATTTGTATTGGCAATCAGTTTGCCACTGATTTGCCACCGATATCTTATTAGCAATCATCATGCCAAAAATAAAACCATTTATTTACAATCACTTACACCTAGCAATTATTATATTCAGCACCAAGCGGCAACTCGATGCCTTCGCGTATTACCGCTATTGCCGTAGCAATAAAAAACCTTTGCCGCAACAAAGGTTTTCTGTCGATGACTACACTATGTGTCATCGCTAGATGTAGTTAAATAAGTTCAGATCCTTGGTCTTGGCAAAAGCCTGCTGAGAGGCCTGCAATGCCATCATATTCTCATTCAGCTCAATAACGGCAGTTGCATAATCCAGGTCTTCCAAGGTTCCGCGCGCTTGGCTCATCACGATCTTAAAGTCCTGGTGCATATCTTCCTGACGGTCTAAAGTCTGAAGCCGGGTACCAATTTCTGAACGCGCCCGGTTGATATGCTTGAACCCTTCTGACAATTCAGCTGCGGCCTGGTGTAGCTCAGCCGTTGCCGAGGCATCAGATACATCACTGTCTGACAGGTCGATACTGCGCTTAAAGGCATCAAACACATTCACCGTATCCTGGCGAGAAAGGTCAATAATATCGCCATCTTTAATTTCCCCTTCCAGATCAACCTGCAAGGTTCCCCACTGAATGCCAACCTTAGGATCAAATGACGCACTGCTAACCTTCGTCCCGTTCTGGAACAACTCATAGGCCGTGCCGGCAGAGGACGTCGAGAACTCAATCCGGTAAGCAGACTGATCGGCATCATTACTATTACGTGCCTGCGACAGCAATAACAAAGAACCGCTTTCCAGATCATAATCAGGTTGGTAGTCACCATACGGGTTAGCAACTTCCATAAATAATTTATCACCGGCATCATTTAACGGAACATCAACTGCCGGGGCTACTTTGGCCATGCGCTGATAGCTGTCGCCCACATAGCTAACATTGCCGTTGTTGTCACGGAAGAACGGCTGCTTGCTATATTGCGTGCCGGCAAAAATAAAGTTGCCCGATTCATCTTGGCTGTTTACCTGGTTCATAAAAGAATCAAACAAGCCCTGCATATCTTGCTTATGGGCAATCCGGTCATCACCGGACAGCGAGCCGTTTACCATCATCATCGATTTGCGCTTGGCTTCATCGAGCAGGTTTTCAACTTCCGTGATAGCGGTTTCTTCATTGTTCAGGCGATTTCGTGCCAGAGTGATCGATTTGATCGACTGTTCGATCTGGGTATTTTGCTGATCAAAGTTCTGGATATAAATCGAGGAGACCGGATCATCACCCGCGGTCAGCAAGCGCTTGCCAGAAGCCAGTTGCTCCTGGTTCTCCTGCACTTTGACCTGCTGGCGATTCATGTCATTCGCTACCGAGCGGTAATTATGGAAGCTGGCCATACGGCTAATCATGATAATCAGTCTCCCTAGCGTGATGCATTAAGTAAAGTGTCAAAAGTCTCATTGGCCACCGTCATGATCCGCGACGAGGCCATATAGGCTTGCTGAAACTTCATCATATTTGCCGCTTCCTCATCGAGGTTCACACCTGCAATCTCTGCGACTCGGCTTTCGGCGGCGTCTTTCTCGACGAGGCCGACTTCTTTCAGACGAGCTGCTGAAGCTTTCTGTACCCCCATCTCGGTGTTCAAGCCTTGGTAAACATCGATAACCGTCGAACGCCCTTCATCCATCATCTTGTCAGCCTGCAAGGTCTGCATCTTGATCAAGTTACCGTTATCACCGTCTGCCGGATTTAAGTTGACGGCAAGAACGTCGCCACCGACAGCGCCTTTCCCCAGCGTAAAGCCCGTGCCCCCGACAACCACTTCGCCTGATGGCGGATAAGGCTGCGGCGGCCGTAAAATATTGCCCTTCATGTCTAACACGGCAAACTGGCTGGCATCGGGCGAGACCGCGACCTGAAACTCAGTCAGGTTACCCGGGCTAGTAATGCTAAATTCGGCCTGTCCCTGCATGGTACTGGCCGAACTCAGGTAACTCTGGGCGGCAATTTTTGCCGGATCGGCAATGCTGACACTGATTTCTCCCGCCGCCGAGCGGGTCGGACGCAATACAATACGCTCACCAGCCTTCATCGGCGCATCCATTTCGACCCGAAAACCATCCATTGAGAATGCCGGCGGATTACCGCTAGGGATCACCTTCTGCTGTGAGCCGTCAGGCAGGGCCAAGGTATGCTGGCTGCCATCAAACGTCAGATCGTATTCACCAATCTTCAACTCACTTAAATCTTCGATATAAACTTTCAAATCAGCCGTCGAACCTACCGGCAGCTTGGCTCTGGCAGCGGCTATCGCCGGATCGTTAACATCACGAAACATGTTTTCACCGACCTGGCCGTTAAGATCCAGCCCCTGCTGCTGTAATTCATTGACCGAGTGGGAAAAGCCGATTGCAATCCGTCCCATTTCATCCATTGCATGGGACAGTGTTTCATCTCGATACTGGAACATAGCGGCCATTTTGCCGCCAATATCGTCATTTTGGATGGTTTTCAGCGATTTACCTTCCACGATTGCCAACCGGGTCTGCTGCGGATCGGGTTGACCGCCGACCATCCGCAGTTCACTGGCTTCGGTACCGGAAACCAGTGTATGACCACTACCGATCATAATATTAAAGCTCTCGTCGTTCTTGCGAGTCACGGTAACCTTGGTGTATTCCGACAGCTCATTGACCAAGTTCTGGTGGCGATCCAGCAAGTCATTGTCATGGCCTAAGGCCGGTGTTTTTACCAATGCCTTATGTACGTCCACCAGCTCTTTGGCAATATCATTTACGCGATTCAGGGTTCGTGATAGCACTTCATTGGTTTCTGATTTCTGACGCGCCAATATTGCATGGTTATCATTCAATCCGGAGGCGACCATTTTGGCTTTTTCCAGCACGACCTTACGCGAACCCATATCGCTCGGGCTGTCTGCCAGCGCCTTGACCGCGTCATACCACTGGTTCATGTCTTCCGGGATCTTCTTGGCACTGTTGGCGAGCATGTTATCTAAGCGACCAAGCTGTCCTTCCCGCTCTGTCGCATAGCTAAGATTGGTGGTCGTCAGATTTAATTCGTTGGTGGCAAATTGATCGTACCCACGGCGAACTTCTGCCGCATGGACACCGGTACCGTACTGGCTGCCTCCCCACCAAATAGGATCGTTGGTTTGCTGCACAACAGACTGACGGCTGTAGCCTTCGGTATTAACATTGTTAATGTTGTGGCTGGTCGTGTTTAACTGTCGTTGTGCAGTCATCAGACCTTGAGTGCCCATATTGAGCAGGTCAAACCCCATGATGCCTCCGGTGAGTTAAGGGGATAAATCATACAGAGACATTTAAGCAAAAATCATTCCAGATCTCACAGCGAGGTTAAATGGTTGATTTGCAATTATTTTTGTTTTGGTAAGTTATTGTTTTTGTGAATAGAGGCAAAGGGTTGCCGAGGAGGAACGAGAGGCCGGTTCCTGGTTGCTAGCTCCTAGAAACGGCAAGAGCTGAGTATCAATAGGGGTTCTGGGTTCTGGGTTCTGGGTTCTGGGTTCTGGGTTCTGGGTTCTGGCGAGACAGTTCTACAAATTGCTCTCAGGCTCAAGCTTTTGCTCTCCCTGGAACCGGCTCTTCCCAGTACCTAGAACCTTTGTTTCATTCTCTAGGAACTAGCATCTATGAACTAGGCTCTAGCTCCTATTTCATCAGCCGCTTCACCGTATCCATCACCCCGATAATCTTATCGGAATATTGCGGGTCGGTGGCATAACCCGCCTTATGCAGATTACGGATAAAGCGGACGGGATCAGCTGGCTGTTCCAGTGCTTTAGAGTAACGTGGATTCTCGTTCAGGAAGCGCACATAGTCATTAAAACTATCCTGATAATTGTCATAGGAACGAAACGCGGCTTTTTCCTGTACCGGGATACCATTATGGAACTCCAGGGTATTGGTCGCGACTTTGTTGCCAGACCAACGCGGATCAGCCTTGATATTAAACAAGTTATTACTGTTGCCCGCGGCATTTTTGATGACTTTTTTCCCCCAGCCGGTCTCCAGCGCAGCCTGAGCGATCAACACTGACGGTTCAGTTCCCAATGCATGAGCCGCTTTTTCCGCATAGGGACGCATTCTGGTGACAAAATCCTGAGGAGAATCAAAAGGCCGGTCATTAACCAGAGGCTTAAGCGGCGGTAGCGGCGACGCTGGAGCCGTAAACGTAACAGGCTCAGCCTGTTGCATCACCTGCAGAGCATCATCGGCAGCTTTTTCCACCATAGCCTTATCGGGTTGCTTTCCTTGGGTATCAAACGGTAAACGTAATGGAGTATCACTGACAGCATCGCGGATGTCCTGCTCTGAAGCCGGCACCTCCTCTTCGCCTCCCAATTGAGAGACAATCAGATCAGCCAAACCCAGCGAGCCCGTAGCGCTCAGTTCACTAGCCATCTGCTCGTCATGCATCTGCTCGAAGAACTTGCTATTGCTACTGCTCATCAGATCAGATTCAAACGCCTCATTGGCCTCACGCATCGACTTAAACAACATCTGAGTGAAAATAGCCTCAAACTGCTGCGCGGCAGCACGCAAAGACTGGCTTTCATCATCCTTGATCCCTGCCCTTAACCGGTCAAGGTTGGAAATATCATGGATAAATCCCGGATTGGCTGTTTTCATCGTCGATCCCATTAAATAATTATCAACTGGCCTTCAATCGCACCAGCCTGCTTCAACGCCTGCAAGATAGCCATTAAATCAGAAGGCGCTGCGCCAACTTGGTTAACTGCACGTACCAGTTCATCAAGCGTTATTCCCGGTTCGAACTTGAACATTCGGGAATCTTCCTCGGTAACCTGAATATCAGAGTTAGGTACCAACACCGTTTCGCCGCCAGAAAAAGCATTTGGCTGGCTGGCCGAATAATTTTCCTTGATCGATACCGTCATGCCACCATGAGTGATCGCAGCAGGTTTCAGCTTCACATTCTTACCGACGACAATCGTACCGGTACGGGAGTTCACAATAATTTTTGCCGCGCCATCGGCAGGATCAAACTCAAGGTTCTCGATAGTGGATAAGAAAGCCACTCGCTGGCTCACATCACGAGGCGCACGTACGCGAATCGAAGTCGCATCCACCGCTGCGGCCATTTGTGGGCCAAGGAACTGGTTGATTGCATCAGCCATACGCTGAGCTGTCGTAAAATCAGATTCAAACAAATTGAATGTCAGGAAATCACCGCGACCAAACGGGTTCGGAACCTCCTGCTCAACCATCGCACCATTTGAGATCCGGCCAACCGTTGGGTTATTACCAACCACTTTCGAGCCATCGGCCCCTGTCGCACTGAAGCCACCCACCACCAGGCTACCTTGTGCAATCGCATACACTTTCCCGTCCAAACCTTTTAAGAAAGTCTGCAACAGGGTGCCACCCCGCAAACTTTTTGCCGAACCAATGGATGAAACCGTGACATCAATAGATTGGCCTTGCTTGGTAAACGGCGGCAATGTTGCGTTCACGGCAACCGCGGCAACATTTTTAGTTTTAGGTTTAGTACCCGCCGGCAGCTGAATACCAAAGTTCTGCAGCATGGCGTTGAAGCTCTGATCGGTGAAAGGCGTTGTCTCACCAGTCCCCGGCAAGCCGACAACCAGACCGTAGCCGACCAACTGGTTACTTCGTACCCCGGCCACTTCCGACACATCTTTGATTCGGGCTGCCTGTAACGGCAGTGCCAGCAGCAACATTAGGCTGATGAAAAAACTCTGTACTCTCACTTCAGCGCTCCGTTAAATGCTGACATTGAAGAAGCGAGCCAGCCAGCCCTGCTCCTGGATATCTTGGCGGTCGCCAGTTCCCGAATACTGGATTCGAGCATTAGCGATACGTGTTGAGGCAATGGTGTTTTCCTGGCTGATGTCATCAGGGCGGATCGTACCGCTGACTCGAATGTACTCATCACCAGTGTTCAGTGTTAACCATTTTTCACCTCGCACCAGCAGGTTGCCGTTTGCAAGCACATCAATCACTTCTACGGAAATTGAACCCTTGATACTGTTGCTCTGATCGGCTGATGTACTGCCGGCAAATTTATTGGCGTTACTGACTTCATAAGACAGATCACGGTCACCGATAGTGACAGGCTTACCACCAAGCGCTAACGGATCCATCGACATATCAGTCGACTTATCTAAATCCGAACTGGCACTTTTCTTGGCCTGGGTTTTCTCTTCCAGCAAGATAGTGACAATATCGCCGATGCCTCTTGGCTTGGTATCGTCATACAGATCCTGAGCCGCCGACGAGTTAAACAGAGACCCCGTTGCCGTTGCATAATGTTCCGGCTTTTCCTGCGGACGGATACTCGCCCACGCAGGATCGCCAGCCTGAGGATCTTCACGGCGACGCATCATGTCAATCAGCCCAGAGCTTTGCTCCGTTGTCCCTTCAACAGCATCCACCGTTGTCGTGGCCTGAGCCATATCCGACTCTTCCTGCGGCAGTTGTACACAGCCAGAAAGTACAATAGCCAGACCTGCTATGATTTTTTTCATCGCCATTCTAATACCCTGTTATAGCTGTTGGTTAACGTAGCTCAGCATCTGGTCAACGGTTGAAATCACTTTAGAGTTCATCTCATAAACTCGCTGCGCTTCAATCATGTTTACCAGCTCTTCCGTTACGTTGACGTTGGATGTTTCCAGCATCGACTGACGAATAGAACCTAAACCATCCAGACCAGGGACACCTTCCTGGGCATCGCCACTCGCACCAGTTGGCAAGAACAAGTTCTGACCGATCGGTTCAAGGCCACCAGGGTTAATAAAATCAACCGTCGTGATCTGTCCCAAAACCTGATTTTCCTGCTGGCCACGAATTCGGGCTGAAACTTCACCGTCAGTCCCCACCGTCACACCAACAGCATCTTCCGGAACCACAATTTCCGGCTGTAAAACATAGCCAGAACCGGTAGTTACCAACTGGCCTTCACCGTTAATCGTGAACTGACCATTACGGGTATACCCCATATTGCCGTCCGGCATTAAGATCTGGAAGAAGCCATCTCCCTCAATCATCATATCCATCGCATTATTGGTGGTTTGCGTATTGCCCTGGGTAAATACCTTCTGGGTTGCTACGACCTTAGAACCAGCACCTAGCATTAAGCCTGATGGCAGCTCGGTATCCTGTGATGACTGGCCGCCTGGCTGGTTAATATTCTGGTAAAACAGATCTTCGAATACCGCTCGGCTTTTCTTGAAGCCCACGGTTGAGGCATTGGCCAGGTTATTAGAAATGGTCGAGATATTTGTCTGCTGGGCGTCAAGACCGGTTTTACTTACCCATAAAGCTGGATGCATGTTGTTTTCCTTTTATCGGTTTAGCCTAAACGCAGCAGGGAAGATGAAGCGGCGTCCATTTCTTCTGCGGTTTTCATTAACTTGACCTGCATTTCAAAATGGCGCTGCAGATCGATCATGCTGGTCATTTCGCCCACGGCATTAACATTGCTGCCTTCCAGTGCACCGTTTAGCAAGGTCACGCCAGCATCGGCATCAAACACTTCACCTGGATTTTTTGACTTGAACAAACCATTGACGTCTTTGTACAGATCGCGGTTATCTGGTCGCACTAATTTCAGACGGTCAACGACTTCCATCGCTTCCGGTGGCGCTCCCTGAGGGAGTACCGAAATAGTTCCGTCGTTGCCGATTTCAATTTTGCTGATTGGGAGTGGAACAAAAATCGGGCCACCATTTTCACCGAGCATCAGGTTGCCATTGCTATTTTGTAGCATCCCGGTCTGATCGATTTTTAGGTGCCCGGCACGGGTATAAGCTTCCTGACCCGAAGGATCTAATACAGCCAACCAGCCGTCACCTTCTACGGTAACATCCAAATCACGTCCAGTGGTCATTACTGAGCCCTGAGAAAAGTCTTGTCCCGGACGCTCAGTCATGGCGAATACCCGCGATGGTAAACCTTCACCATAAGCCTGCATGCTGCGAGCCTGCTCCAAGTCGGCGCGAAAACCCGTTGTTCTCACGTTGGCAAGGTTGTTGGCATGGAGCTGCATGCCATACATATCTTGCTTAGCGCCACTCATGGCCAAATATAGTGAACGATCCATTATCGACTCTCCAATCACAATCTAGCAATCTTTAAGCAATAACTATGCCACCAATATTATATCTTTATAAATCAAATGATTATGTTTTTAATGCCGAGAGGATGGCAATGAAGAGACAATTTTATGACGGGGCTGGACAACTTTTGCCGCTTTTTCAACACAAGGGTCAATCAAGCGGCAAAACCATAAATTCATGCTAAATTGAGAGCAGATGCACTCGCAGCTATTTCGTTTAAGAGCAAAGAGAAAGCGCAGTGTTTATAAGTATAAATGAGCACTTTCGATGCAAATATTAAGCGAAATAGCCATGAGTTTAGGCTTTAGCGGATTTGCAGAATTGTCTGCTGCAGCTGGTTATCAACTTCCAGCGCACGAGAGTTCGCCTGGAAATTACGTTGAGCGGTGATCAAGTCTACCAGCTCCTGGGTCATGTCAATGTTTGACTGCTCCAGCGTACCGCTCTTAACGGCACCAAACGCCCCCTGGCTCGCCTCGCCCCAGATTGCCGCGCCAGAATCCTGGCTTACAACCCACTGAGTACCACCTTTCGAAACCAAACCCTGCTCGTTCGGTACGCGCACCATACCGACACGGCCTAGCGTGACATTTTCACCGTTACTGTAGGTGGCTACAATCGAGCCCTTGGCATCGATGTCGACTTTCGCCAGATAACCGGTAGTCGCACCATCTTCGTTAAAACGACGAATTTCGAACGGCGCAGCATACTGAGTAGGATCTTCAATATTCACATTCAGCACTTGGTTCTCGTCAGCACCATTCAGGTCAAGACCGGCACCGGTTGCACCTAGCGGTTCAGTTACGATCGGGTTACCACCGTTAACCGAGGCCACAGAACCATCAGTATTGAAATCAATAAAGCTCCCCTGTACCCCTGTTGCCGTTGCAGAGCCACCATTGGTCACATTGATCGGCTTCTCGCCTGTGGCATCAGTTGCCGTGTAATACACCGCCCAGCGGTTGGGTGCCGTATTATCCTTCACATAATAAGTCGACATCTTGTATGGCTGACCCAGCGAGTCATAAATAGTCACCGATGTTGACTTGTTATAGGTATCAGGGTTATTGAAATCAAACAGTTTTGCGTCTTTTGTATCACCATTAGCCGGTAGGTTAACGCCAATTTCAATATTGGTTGAGGCGCGAGGCTGACCAAACTGATCCGGCACTTTCAATGCCTGCGACTCGTAAGACATCACCTGATCGGTTTCCTGGTCAACCTGGTAACCCAGCAGGTACTGACCTTCAGAGTTCACAATGTGATTCTCTTTGTTTAGGTGGAACGCGCCATTTCGTGTCAGGCTATTATTTTGCGGCTGCAGTTTTTCATCGGCAACGGCGAAAAAGCCACTACCGGAAATACGGAGATCCATCGGGTTGTTAGTATAAATACTTGAACCTTCATGGAATTGCTGTGCTACCACAGATGTCTGAACACCACCACCAGTCGTGGTTTTGGCATTCGAAAAAACCGAACTTGAATAGACATCACCAAACTCCGCACGCGACTCTTTAAAGCCGTAAGTGTTTGAGTTGGCAATGTTATTACTTGTGGTATTAAGGTCTTTCTGTGATGCCCCAATACCACTCAATGAAATATTAAATCCCATGTTGTGAATCTCCTAAAACCTGTTATACCTTGCCGACTTCAAGCACTTCAGCAAGTTTGAATGGCGAGTCAAAGCCCGCGAGATTAAGCATGACATCGCCAGCCCCATTGCCAAGCAACACACTGTTGACATTGGCATAGGTAGAGACATCAAACTCACGGCTTTCACCATCAACTAGCCCGGCTACTTTGAGTTTATAACGACCTTCCGGCAACACTTTGCCACTTTCATCGGTACCATCCCATTCAAAGCGGTGTTCGCCTGGTGGTTTAGCCCCCATGTCGAAGGTTTTAATTAACTGGCCCTGTTCATTTTCAACTCGAACCATCATGTTGTTCAGAGCCTCAGGTAATTTGACCATACCGGCCATGCCGCCCTCGGCTTGCTTAACCCCGGTAGAGCTTGGGATAAGCACATCACGCCCTACCAATGAAGAGGCCTGCAGGGCCTGATTCGAGGTCATGGCCGAGTTCAGGCTGCCAAATTGCTCGTTCATCTGGTTAATACCATCAACCGTGGCAAATGATGCCATCTGGGCAATCATCTGGTCGTTACCAACAGGTTTGAACGGATCCTGCTGAGCCATCTGCTTTGTCAGCAGCGAGAGAAAATCTTCTTGCTTCAGCTGGGTCTGACCTGTTGTGACTTTCTGCTCTTCCTGCAGTTTTTCCTGTTGCATCCCCTTGAGCTTGTCAAGGTAGGACAAATTGCTTTGACCTGCGCCGTTAATACCGGTCATAACAGTCACTCCTTACCCTTATTTACCCATCTGTAATGTGCTCATCAGCATCTGCTTACTGGCATCTGCAACTTGGACATTACTTTGATAGGAACGAGAAGCTGAAATCATGTTGGCCATTTCTTCCATTACGTTGACATTAGGCTTGTAGATATAACCTTCCGCATTCGCAAGCGGGTGCTCCGGGTTATACTCGGCACGCAACGGTTTCTGGCTCTCAACAATACCTTTTACCTGAACAGGTACGCTTTCTTCACGCTGATAACTGGCACTTTGCAGAGCCGCTGCAAACACCGGATGACGCGCTTTATATGTTTCTTCAGCAGAACTACTTACGCTGTTGGCATTGGCCAGGTTACTAGACGTCGTATTCAAGCGGACTGACTCCGCACTCATTGCCGAGCCAGTGACATTAAAAACGTTAAACAAACTCATTTATTATTCCCCTTTTAATGCCTTGCTCAGGTTTTTGAATTTTGAGCCCAGAAAATCGAGTGATGCCTGATATTCCAGCGAGTTCTGCATGAACAGGTTCTGCTCAAGTTGTGCATCCACGGTGTTACCGTCGCCGGTATCCGGTTGATTAGGAACACGGTACTTTTGCTCACCCATAATTTTTGTGGAGGCAGAGATATGCCGACCATCGGTACGACTCAGGCCAATGTTTGCCTCCGACGTTGCCGCATTCAGGGCGCGCTTAAAGTCGATATCTTTTGCTTTGTAGCCAGGTGTATTCGCATTGGCAATATTGCTGGCCAGTGTTTCCGCACGCTTTCCGCGGACACCGACGGTGTGCTGGTGAATACCTAATGCTTTATCAAAAGAGATGGACATAGCTGCCTCCATAAATCGTTACGGATATATAAGCAAAGGGTATGCCAAGTTTGAAATAAGATAGAGAAAGGGACGTGAAAAGAGGAGGGAATATCGAGGAACTAGGTTTTGTTCCTCGATTACTCATTAGATCCTAGAATCTAGGTTTTATTTGAGCTTGTAGATAATCCCTGGGTTACAGCGGATCATCTCGAACTTATCAGTCAGGCCAGTCAGCGACTCAGATGCACCAAGCAGCAGGTAGCCTCCAGGGTTCAGGCTTGCAGCCATCTGGTTAAGGACTTTTGCTTTCATCTCAGGAGAGAAATAAATCAATACATTGCGACAAAAGATCACGTCAAACTTACCCAGAAGCGCATAGCTGTCTTTCAGGTTCTGAGGGCGGAAGTTAACCATCCGCTTCACTTTATCGTTTACTTTCATTCGTCCGTCGCCGTTATTTTCAAAGAAAATTCGGCGGCGCTCCGGTGAAAGCCCACGGCTCAGAGCCAAATTGTCGTAAACACCTGCACGACAAGTGTCTAGCATCGTCTGCGAGATATCCGTTGCCGTGATCTGAATACCACTGGTTAACATCCCCGGACGACGGTTCTGTGTTTCAAGCGCCGTCATCGCTATCGAATACGGTTCCTGGCCAGACGAGCTTGCCGATGACCAAATCTTAATCGGCCGCTTGTTGGCAGCCAATTCCGGTAAGATTCTATCGGCCAGCACCGTATACGGATAGGAGTCACGAAACCATAAGGTTTCGTTGGTTGTCATGGCATCCACGGCGGCGACGCGTAACTCGCGATTGCGACCGCTATTCACAACTTGCAGTAACTCAGAAAGAGATGATAGCGAAAATCGGCTGACCAATGGACTCAGGCGGCTACGCACCAAGTATTGCTTACTATCGCCAAGTACAATCCCGCACTGCGCTTCTAAAAAGCGGCAAAAATCACGGTATTCCTGGTCTTTTATTGTTATGGCTGTCATCTACTTCTCTTTATCAGATTATTTTGGCATTGCGGCCTTCACCGCAGCCCCCAACTCATCCGGGTTAAATTTAGGGATGAATGCGTTGGCACCTACACGCTCAACCATTGCCTGGTTAAATACACCGCTTAACGAGGTGTGCAGGATAACATGTAAATCTTTTAAATGGGCATCATTGCGAATTTCTGCTGTTAAGGTATAACCATCCATTTCTGGCATTTCAATATCTGAAATAACCAATGCAAGCTGATCATAGATGCTGCCGTCTTTGGCCATCTCTCGCAGCTTTTCAATGGCTTCCTTACCATCTTGCACCAAAACACACTCACAACCAATTGCCTCAATGGCGCGCTGAACCTGTTTACGTGCAACACTCGAGTCATCAGCAACCAGAACACGTCGGATCACCGGAGTATCATCAATCAGCTCCTCAAGTACCGTACCGCTAATATCCGTATTGACAGGAGAGATCTCATCGAGAATCTTCTCTACGTCCAAGATTTCGACCAGTTCGTTGTCGATTTCAGTCACGGCAGTCAGGTAGTTTTCTTTGCCGGCACCTTTCGGTGGCGGTAAAATCGACTCCCAGTTCATGTTGATAATACGTTCAACAGATGACACAAGGAAGCCCTGGATCGAACGGTTAAATTCCGAAATGATCAAAAAGCAGTTGTCCAAATCCTCGATTGGACGCCCCCCCGTTGCCAGGCTCATATCAATAACAGAGATTGTCTGTCCACGAATATGGGCAATGCCTTTTACTAAGGGGTGCAAGTTTGGCATTGTCGTCAGTCTCGGACACTGAAGAACTTCTTTGACTTTGAATACGTTTATTCCATAGCGCTGACGCCTTAGAAGACGAAAGGTTAAAAGCTCCAAGCGGTTTTGACCAACAAGCTGGGTGCGCTGATTCACTGAATCAAGTATCCCCGACATAAAGGTGACTCCATGTTATGCGTTTTTTATAGTTCAATAGGTGTACGATGGAAATTATCACCGTAAATCACTTATTATGAGCTTTGAGAGCTAATTGTAGCTCTTAAGACTTTGCATTAAAGAGTAAAAACCGTGACCCAAAGAACACATTTAACACTCTTACCCATTATTAACGGCCTGCTGGCTTTTTTCTTTAGCACAATTGTATCGGCAACGCCGCAAGCCACTCTTGATATGGTACAACATACTGCGGTGGAATACGTCAAAAATATTATCGACACTCCGCCCAAGGGAGAGCTGACCATCAAGGCCGCTAATTTAGACTCCCGACTCAAGCTGACACCCTGCTCAGCGCCACTCAAAAGCACGATCCCCGGGAAGCAATCTCTGTCGGGTAACGTCACGGTATTAGTCAGTTGTGAACCAAATAACTGGCAGGTTTATGTCCCGGTTCGTACCCGGCTGCTCCTTCCTCGCGTCGTTGCCGCAAAGCCGTTAGCCCGTGGTGTTGTCCTATCCGCCCCCGATCTGGCCGTCAGTATGGTTGAAACACGCTTTCAACGTGGTGTTGTCTTTGAACTTCCTCAGCAGATCATTGGTTCCAAAGTGAAGCGCGCTGTTAATATGGGGGAAGCTATTCAAGGCAATGATATCTGTCTCGTTTGTCGCAATGACTCGGTACTGATCAAAGCTGGCGGCGGCGGACTGAATATTGTCACCAAAGGCACTGCCCTCTCCGATGGCTCCCTCGGTGAGCAAATTAGGGTACAAAACACTAAGTCGAAACGGGTTGTCGATGGTATTATTACCGGTGTTGGTGAGGTAACTGTAAACTTTTAATTAAATGCTAAAGTTATTACAGACCCTGCCGAAATAATGGCTGTCTCTAGTTTATTGTTCAAAGGCTTAAAATATGGCAAGTATTGATCAGCTACGCTCCGGTCAGCCAATGACCACGACACGCAGCAATCAAGGCAATGTGTCGAGCTCTACATCAGGAGCAGCAAAAAATCAGCAGCCTACGTCACTTGGTGGCAGTAAAGGTGATGCCGTCTCGCTTAGCACGCAAGGTAAAGCGGTGGGACAAATCCACCAGCAGCTAGCCGCCGAGCCAAGCTTTGACAGCGCCAAAGTTGCTGCTATCAAAGATGCGATTTCGAATGGCTCCTATGTCGTTGATGCTGAAAAGCTGGCATCTAACATGATGAAATTTGAAGATGAGCTACGTGGTCTGTAACCACCATATTGCTCGTTAACCAAGTAGCAGAGAGAAGCGAATGTCCCACACTATCGAACAGTTACTAGAGCTGCAACTGGCGACCCTAGTTTCTCTCTCCCGCCTACTGGAACAAGAAAAAGCGGCGATTGTAGAACGCAAAGCCGCTGATATAGGTACACTCGCTACCGAAAAACTCGCCCTGATCAATAAGGTTCAGCAGCAGGATCACCTGATTGCCAGCCATGCCCATCGCCAGCAGCTAACGGAAAACCCAGAGCTCGCTCAAAAAGTTGAATCCATAAAAGCCGAGGTTAATCGCTGCAAGGAATTCAATGAAGTGAATGGTGAAGCCCTGCAACGCGCCCAGCTTAGCTTTCATAAACTCAACAATTTATTCCAGCAAAGCCGTGGCAAACAGCAGATGACTTATAACAGCGAGGGCGTTGCCCAAAACATCCGTTCGTTGGGCACAAATATCAAAGCCTAAGTACTATCGCCTGATAACAAAAAACGGACGCTTTCAAACTAAAGCGCCCGTTCTTCCAGAATAGCTAATTACTCTTTACTTAAAAGATCGTTTCTTGGTTGGTTGGCACGTGGAAGACTTCACCATGCTGCTTCAATCGATCCATTTTGCGTAAATCCAACTGCATTTCAGTCACAAAGCTGTCACCAACCGGATAGCTTCGAATCACTTCTGCGCCTCGGATAATACCATCAACAGCACCATCAGTATTTTCCACACCCAATTGCTGATCTTCCATACCAGCTCGGGCACTGATACGCATACCATAGACTTGCTCAGTTAGCTCACGGTAAGCATCAATTTTCGAAGCCCGCATCGCTCGTACTCGTTTTTCTTCTATCGTACGGCCGCGCTGTTCACTGATCGAGGCATACCCCACCGCAGTAAGCAGATCTTCGTTACGCATCTCTGTTAGAGGCTGACAGCCCGCCAACGCAAAAAGAACTAACAGAAACCAGTAACGCATAATAACTCCTAAAACTAAATCTATCATTCGCAGTGCTAGTAACTAGCACTAAGGTTTTAACACCACGGTATTGCGATCAAAACTAGTGGCTTCGCTACGGATGATCACACCATTTTGGATCCGCATTTTATTCAATGTATCCAGATCACGTCCAATCCTATCGGCAGGCAAGAAGCCTTGCGCCGATGCAATCACGACTCGTGAACGCATACCAATAATTCGGGCATTCACAAGCACGCCACCGCCCTGACGTAACATCGTCCCCGTTAGCACATAGTCAACAGGTTGTTCGGCGGCAAGATCTCGCCAATCACGGCTAATGGCAAAATCGCCGTCGGCGGTTACTTTGATGGCGCCTGTCGCTTTATAATCGACAACGGTATAACCCCGCTGCTGCATCTGATACATAAAGCCTTCAGTGACAGTATTGCCCAGCCAATTGGTTTCGTTCATTTCTTGCAAGTCAACAAATGAAGTTACGGCCAGCGGCGTTTTCGCACTCAGGTACTGATTCGAGACCACTAGCTGCTCAGTCAGACCTTCAATAAAGAAGTCCATCGTATGACGAGGAGTTTCCGTTAATAGAAAAGAACTTCCCGTATAGGGTTCTTTACCATTATAAATCGGAGAGTATGAGCAAGATACAGTCATCACTGCCAGTATCAGGACTATCCATTTTTTCATTCTAGCCAGCTCCGGATGAAAAGAGACTTGTAGCCTGTTATCGTTCAAAAACAGAAAAACTTTACCTGTTAATTCCCTGTCGCCGTCAATAATACTTTTAGGAACATTCTTTGCATGGCGCTTACATACTTAATATTAGAAACGGCAAGTTTATCTTCAGCTAATCACTGAGTAAGCAATTTTCATACCTAAGTTGAAAACAATGAATAGAAAACTATTTAAAACCTTTAGCAGCCTGTGCTTACTTGTTTCATTCCAGCTCAATGCCGCCTGGCTGGAAGTGACTGGATCAGCCGTGCTGCTTGAAAGTGAAAGCACAGCCAGAACCAATGCACTTGAGGATGCAGTATATCAGGCAATAAGCTATGCCGGTGCCGACATTGCCAGTTTCTCTCACCTCCAGCCCTACCTATCGTCAGAGCGGGAGGAATATCAGTTCAGCGGCAGTGAAGTTCGTCATGTTATGGTATTAAAAACCCGCAAGAAAAGCGGCAAATATTACCTAACGGCACGAATTGATATCTATCCATCGGCAAATACTTGCCACAAGATCCAATACAAGAAAGGTGTTTTGTTGGGGGGATTCTCGATTACCTCTCCGCAACATGCTTCGATGGGGGGGATCTACCAGCTCGGGGATCATTTCACATCGATACTCAAACGCCAGATTGAACGTAAGTCACAAAGTTTTGTGGTGTCAGGTGAGACACGCGTCCCCGTGAATGCCGGCCAACCAGCCGCAATGATGATGCTGGCCGAAGACAATGACGCCCAATACATCGTCAGTGGTCAAATTACTGACCTCACTTCCACCCTCGACAGCAACCTGATCCGAAGTGACAAAATAAACCGTCAATTTGCCGCCACTTTGGAAATCATGGACGGAAAAACAGGCGAAGTATTGGTTCAGAACAATTACCGAGAAGTCGCGGAATGGCCGTTTTCTCGAGTCAGCAACGTTGATACCCAAAGCGCCCGGTTCTGGCAATCCAGCTATGGTCAGGCTTTACTAAGAGTTAGCCGCAACATGATGCTGGACCTAGAGACCTCGCTTTCATGCCGCACTAGCCTACCAGAAGTCGTCAATGTCTACGGCAATACGGTCCAGATCAATATTGGCCGAATTCATGGCGTTAAGCGTGGTGATAAATTGAAACTCTGGCATAGCGCCGGCTTCATCGACCAACAGGGAATACCGCGCAACCGCATGGTACAGACAGATATCGCCCTGACCGTAGAACGTGTATATGAGAAGTCGACAGAGCTTTCTGTCGAGCAGGCCGATCTGGCTAGCAGCATTCAACCTGGTGATTTACTGACCAAGCAGCTACCTCGTTAACACTAATTACTTAAAATCAGTAAGATTTTAGGTATAATGGTTATTCAAGTTTCTACTTGATGCTCCCTTAGCTCAGCTGGATAGAGCGTCCCCCTCCTAAGGGGAAGGCCGCAGGTTCGACTCCTGCAGGGAGCGCCATTTTCCCCTACTAGTAACAAGTCCAATCTTCAGCAATTATCTGCCTCACCGTATTCTTTCGACTGATTACAACAAATATTTCATCTACAGATCCTCTCACGATAAGATCCTAGCATCACGAAAAAACCTTTCTCGCCCATCAAGTTATAAACGCCAGATAGCAAAAAACCCCGCATAAATGCGAGGTTTTCTGTCTGTCGTATCTTCTCAAGGTTAAGAAAATACGAGGAATTTGGTGGAGCTATGCGGGATCGAACCGCAGACCTCTTCGCTGCCAGCGAAGCGCTCTCCCAGCTGAGCTATAGCCCCAAAATCTGGAGCTGATAATAAAAACTTAATGAATTCATGTCAATAGATGTGCGTTCAAAAAAGCCCAATAAAACACTTTGTGTGAGCATGGTCACAAAAGCTATTTTCAGAGCTCCTGAAGCTTAATCTGCTAATCAAGTAAGATAATACGCTTAAGATTATGATTTTGTCCTAATCTCTAGAGGTCAATGACTGTATTGATAGCAGTTGATTACTGTGCTGAATGGTAATAATCAAACCACGACCGAGGAGTAAGACCAATGAAAAAACTCGCTGCATTTTGCTCTGCAATGTTACTAACGGCTAGCTTTGGCGTTTCTGCTTTTACATTGGAAGGAAAAGAAGTTGTGATCCCGCAAGATGCGATGAAGTACTGTGCAACAGCACCCAGTTTCTGGGTTTGCATCAGCGATTATGAACGAATGAAAAAAAAGTGAATAAAAAAAGCGGAAGATAAACATCTTCCGCTTTTAGCGATCTTATTACTAAAAATTAGCTATTCGCTTCACGCTCAGCAATAAACGCCAGCGCCATCTGGATACGAGCAACAACACGCTCTTTACCAACCAGCTGCATCACAGCATCAACAGATGGTGATTGACCTTGGCCAGTAACAGCAACACGCAGCGGCATGCCTACTTTACCCATGCCAAGCTCTAGCTCTTCGCAAGTTTCTTTGATCACGCTGTGCAAGTTTTCAGTCGTCCACTCAGTTAGCGCTTCTACTTTCGACAGTGCTAATGCCAGCGCATCTTTCGCCACTGGGCGAAGGTGCTTTTTCGCAGCGCCAGCTTCAAATTCGCTGAAATCCTGATAGAAATAACGAGACTGCTCGGCAAGTTCAATCAGGGTGTTACAACGCTCACCAACCAGTTTAATCACCTCAGTAATTGCCGGGCCACTAGTGATATCGATCTCTTTCTGATCAAGATGCCACTGTAGATACTCAGCCACATACTCAGGTTCAGCCGTCTTGATGTAATGGTTGTTCAGCCACAATAGCTTATCGGTATTAAATGCAGACGCTGACTTGCTGATTGAATCAAGACTAAATAGCTTGATCATTTCTTCTAGCGAGAAGATTTCCTGATCGCCATGAGACCAACCCAGACGTACAAGGTAGTTAAGAAGTGCCTGAGGCAAATAACCTTCGTCACGGTACTGCATTACACTTACCGCACCATGGCGCTTAGATAACTTAGCACCATCATCACCCAAGATCATTGCACAGTGTGCGAACTCAGGAACTGGCGCGCCAAGTGCTTTATAGATGTTGATTTGACGAGGAGTGTTATTGATATGGTCTTCACCACGAACTACCTGAGTAATCCCCATATCCCAGTCATCAACCACTACACAGAAGTTATAAGTTGGGCTACCGTCAGTGCGGCGGATGATCAGGTCATCCAGCTCGCTGTTCGCGATCTCAATGCGGCCACGGATGTGATCATCAAATACCACAGAACCTTCTTTCGGGTTACGGAAACGGATCACGAACGGAGACTCTTCCGTCGCAGCACCGTTTGCCGCAACAACTTTCGGGTGGTTAGCATCGTAACGAGGCTTAACACCAGCCGCCATCTGCTCTTCACGAAGCTCGTCAAGCAGCTCTTTAGGGCAGTAGCACTTGTACGCTTTATCTTCGGCAAGTAGCTGATCGATTAGCTGGTTATAACGATCAAAACGCTTGGTTTGGTAGTATGGGCCTTCATCCCAAGTCAAACCTAACCATTCCATACCTTCAAGAATGGCATCGATCGCTTCCTGTGTAGAGCGTTCAAGGTCAGTATCTTCAATACGAAGAACAAATTCGCCACCCATGTGTTTAGCGAACAACCAAGAATAAAGTGCAGTACGAGCACCACCGACGTGCAAAAAGCCAGTTGGGCTCGGTGCGAAGCGAGTTTTAACCGTCATCTGAAATTACCTAAATGTAAAGGAAGAGTCCGACAGCAAATGCAGCTGCCTAACAACAAATTGGCTGCTATTTTAGCACTGTGAATCAATTGTACAAATACAACAAAGCGGCAGAAGAGATTGAGGGAAAAAATGCAGGTTGATTTAGTACCAAACGAGTCGTTTGAAAGCAAGCAAAGTTGCTTTCAAACAACAACATTGGTGATCAGAAGATAGTTTTACCGCCTTTCTGCTGGCAAATATGATGGGGGACCCATTCTTCAGTCACTTTGCCATCATTATCCAGTACACAGCGATAGATCGGCATACCAGGAACGCCTCCTGAACCATTGTTCGCCATCACCCAACTAGAAGAAAGCGACATCATCATAACAACAATTGCTGCAAATAACGTTTTCATACATCCTCTCATTAATGTGACTTACATCTAAATTTGAGTATAGGACAGCGAAACAGGTGGCTGACCGAGCTGGAATTATTTTTTGAAACAAAGAAATAGTTCATCTCAGAAGTGATACGTTAATTGAGATATCACTTGATAAAAGACGATTTAGAACACAATAAAAAAAGCCGAGCAACTGCCCGGCTTCTATTTATAAATCTGTAACCCGCTGATTTTACTTAACGGTAAATGGAATGGTTAGCGTTACTTTGATATCTGACTCATCTTGGAACAAGTTAGTGTACGGAGCCCAGTTACCTGCATCGGTATCGTTCACATACTCGGTGTAATAGAAGCCTAGGTTAGCCCCTTTCAGCGCACCGCCCTGAATTGCATAATTTGCAAAGATGCTGCCTGCGTACTCGAACAGGTCATCCACGTCGCTGATATCTGGAGAAGCAATACCGAATGCGCCAGATACGCCAGCACTGAAACCTTGAGCACCTATGTCGCTGAAATCACGAGATAGTGATGCAAAACCGGCAAATTCCCCGTCATGGTTAAAGTCAGAACGGTTGTTCCACCAGATATCGTAAGCCCCGTTTGAGCCACCGTATGCACTTGTTAAACGGTAAGACATGTTGCCAACAAGGCTATCATCAATACTTTCAGCTGCTGTATAGGTCGCTTCAGCTCGAACAGAGTATTGGCCAAAAGTTTTCGCCGACAAGAATGCTAACTGATAGGCCGTACTGTCAAACTGCTCGTCATCATCGACTACATAAGCCTGGCCAGATAGGTACCAGCCATTATCCAATGTGTGCTTCACTTTTACATGGGCATTCTTACGATCACCTTCGGTCAAACCAGCGTAAGCAACATCAACCAATAGACCATTACCAAACGTATAGCGGCCACCTACAGAGTAAGCATCGCCGGCATCTTCGCCATTCGTGGTTTGTAATTCGTATGTATCTTTGAACCAAGGCGCTTTGTAGCGTGTCGCGTACACCACACCTAAGTCTAAGTTACCGAACTTATAACCCGCTTCACCACCAAGGTAAGTACCCGCAGCATAGCTCCAGTTAACCCCCATTGCTGATGGCACTGACGGTTGGAAATAACCCAGTTTTGCTGTTCCGTCTTCACCCAACTTGAATTTGGCGGCGACAGTCTGGTAGCTAATGCCGTTATCGGTACAATCAGAGTCCCACTCCGCACCAGCCGATTCACCATCATTGTTCACACAACCAGTATTGGTGTCCGGATCCATATCGAATGGGTTATTAACGTTCCAAAAGTTCATTTCATGATCAGGCGAGCCGTTATTCCACATATCAAAGGTCGCATAAACGTTGAGATCTAACCCAACGACACCGCCGGCATAACCTGAATTGAAGTCAAGGCTGGTATAGATAGAGCCATGGTCGAGGTTCGTTGTTTTTGGTGTATCTTTACCGGTATCAGCATCAAAGCCACCACGAGTACGATCGCGCATCCAGAAATTAATCGCACCATTGATTGAGGAATCTTCGAAGAAACCGTCAGCATGCGCAGATGGTGCTGCAGTCAATGAAACACCGGCAACGATACCCAGTACTGCCGCACTTAGTACTGAACGTTTAAAAATGTTTTCCATGGAAATACTCCTAATAAACTAGCTGTTTTGTGTACTTAACCTCAAGTTGGCCGCCGGAGGATTCGTACACAGTTTTGTATTTGTGTTATTTCAAACACAGACAAGCCTAACCGCTTTTTTCGCCTCGTGAAGATAGTCCAGGGAAAACTATGATGACCTTCAAATCAGCGAAAACTAAAAAACAATAAATACTTACAAATCATTACATTAAGCGAAAAACAAAAGAAAACATAAAGCAAAATATAGCCATATTATGTGCACAGAGTCGCAATACATAAGCCCATAGAATCCATAAACCCTCCCCTATTTATAACCATTCAGTTTTCTATTTATTTTTTGATTTTTTTTAAACTCAAAAAAGTGATCCGTCTCACCTAAACGTGCTGGATAAATCGCTAGAGACAGAGTTCATTCAAGATTATTTCAAGAGCAAAACATAGTTAAGTCGGCGAATACACCTGTCACTGCTGATAACGGTAAAGCAGAATCAAACCGCCAGAAATAAAAGAGGTATATCAAGTTAAAAAAAAGAGGAATCAATACAGAAGAAGCAATAGCACAAATGGCCAATGAAGAAATTCTAAATAAAAAAAGCCGGGTAATTTACCCGGCTATTTATTAAATGAGTTAAAGCAGAATCGACTTACTTGATAGAGTAAGGAATTGTTAGTGTTACTTTAATGTCTGTCTCATCTTGGAACAAGTTAGTCCAACCAGCCCAGTTATCAGTATCAGTGTCGTTGACGTACTCAGTGTAATGGAAACCAACATTAGCACCTTCTAGCGCACCATTCTGGATAGCATAGCTGACAAACACACTACCGGCATATTCTGTTAGGTCATCAAGTCCTGCAACATCAGAAGAGGCAATACCCATTGCTGCAGACAAGCCAGCATTTAGGCCGGGAGCACCTAAGTCATTGAAATCACGAGATAATGAACCAAACACTGCAAGTTCGCCATCATGGTTGAAATCTGAACGGTTGTTCCACCAGATATCATAAGTACCATTTGAACCACCGTACTGAGCAGTCAGACGGTAGGCCATGTTACCCATGCTGTTTTCATCTACAGACTCAGCAACGGTGTAAGTTGCCTCACCACGCAATGAATAAGGGCCAAAGGATTTCGCTGACAGGAACGCAAACTGGTATGCAGTGCTGTCAAACTGCTCGTCATCATCTACCGCGTACACTTGACCAGAAAGATACAGGCCGCTGTCTAGTGTATGCTTCACTTTGAAGTGGGCATTCTTACGGTCGCCATCTGTTAGGCCTGCATATGCAGCATCAAACAAAAGGCCATTAGCTAGGGTATAGCGGCCACCAATAGAGTATGCATCACCAGCATCTTCGCCGTTAGTGGTTTGTAATTCATATGTATCTTTAAACCAGGGAGCCTTGTATCGTGTTGCATACACTGCACCTAAGTCCAAGTCACCAAACTTATAACCGACTTCACCACCTAAATAAGTACCGGCAGCAAAACTCCAGTTAACTCCCATTGCTGAAGGTACAGATGGCTGGAAGTAACCAAGCTTGGCAGTACCGTCTTCACCTAACTTGAACTTGGCTGCAACCGTTTGGTAGCTGATACCATTATCATTACAGTCAACGTTCCATTTACTTTCAGAACCTTCCTCACCCTGAGCATTTAGACAGTCACCAGTACTTGGATTCGTACCGCCAAACGGGTTATCTACATTCCAAAAGTTGAATTCATGATCTGCTGAAGCGTTCTGCCACATATCATATGTTGCATAAACATTCAGGTCGACACCAAATACATCACCCGCGTAGCCAGAATTGAAGCCCAGGTTAGTAAAGATTGAACCGTGGTCTAGGTTTGGTCTCTTCGGCCCATCTTCGCCGGTTTCCGCATCAAAACTTGCACGAGTACGATCGCGCAACATGAAGTTCATGGCGCCATTTATAGATGAATCTTCGAAGAAACCGCTCGCGTGAGCCGATGGGGCTACTGCAACAGCAGAACCTGCCATAATACCGACAACTACTGCGCTAAGCACTGAGCGTTTAAACATGTTTTCCATGGAATAACTCCTAAAAATACTAGCTGTATACCGATGTCTTTATGGTTGGCCGCCGAAGACACCGAGTAAAACTCCCAATATGTCAGCCGAAAACTAAATTCAGCTAAATCATATTTTTTTAGTTCTTTGAGAACCGCTGATTAACTTCAGCTATTAGACTACTTTCGCGGCGCAAAACATCAATGAGAACTTAATTTATTCTTTGAAAAATATGACTCAGTGCAAATTTCCACCGCTACAGTGATCCAGCTCAAACCTTTCCCGATATAAATATAAATAAACAAACAAACCGAATAAAAACAGAAGCTTAAAAAAACCTAAAAATGAGATGTGTGAATTCGATCTAAAAAACAAAATGGATGAAATTCGATTTTCACTGTAACGAGCGTCACGTTAACAAAAATAAAATGGAACTATTTGAGATATGAAAAATATCAAAAAGGTATAAATCGAGGAAAGGTATGAAGCGAGGAATATATGGCACTCTGCAGAAACAGAGTACCACCGTAGTTTATTTATATAATATTGAAACCATCAAACAATAAAAGTAGCCAATCAAACAATCACGACGAATTGATTGGTTGAATTAATTAACGATTGATAAGGTCAACCAGAGCTTGCTCGTCCCAGATTTCGATATCCAGCTCTTGGGCTTTTGCCAGTTTTGAGCCAGCAGCTTCGCCCGCAACTAGCAAGTCTGTTTTCTTGGACACAGAGCCTGTTACCTTAGCGCCTAGCTTCTGAAGTGCCGCTTTAGCATCAGAGCGAGTTAACTGCGACAATGAACCGGTCAACACCACTGTTTTACCTTCAAGCGGTAATTCGATGCCTTCTTCAGGCTTTTCAATCGCTGGCCAGTGAATACCCACCTCGAGTAAATCGTTTATTACCGCCAGGTTATGTTCTTCACGGAAAAAGTTGTACAAGTGGGCCGCAACAATGTCACCCACATCAGGCACTTCAATCAACTGCTCTTTGCTGGCCACTTTGATTGCATCAAGGTTTTCGAAATGGTTGGCCAGGTTCGCCGCTGTTGCCTCCCCGACTTCACGGATCCCCAACGAGTATAAGAAACGTGGTAATGTGGTCTGCTTTGACTTAGCGAGCGAATCCACCAGCTTCTGAGCAGATTTAGGCCCCATCCGATCAAGTACCGTGACGACGCCAGCAGAAAGCTTAAACAAATCTGCTGGTGTTGCGACCATTTCCCGATCAACCAGCTGCTCTATCACTTTTTCTCCGCAGCCATCGACGTCAAGCGCCTTACGTGAAACAAAATGCTTTAAGGCCTCTTTGCGCTGTGCCTGACAGAACAAACCACCAGAACAACGGGCTACGGCTTCGCCTTCAATACGCTCAACCTTTGACTCACACACCGGACACACTGTCGGGAAGACAATTGCTTCAGCATCATCGGGACGGTGGGACTTCACCACCGAGACAATCTGCGGGATCACATCACCGGCACGGCGAATGATCACCGTATCGCCAACCATAACGCCCAGGCGCTCGACTTCATCGGCATTATGCAGTGTGGCATTACTCACAGTCACCCCACCAACAAAGACCGGCTCCAGCTTCGCCACCGGGGTAATCGCGCCGGTACGGCCAACCTGAAACTCAACATTGTTAAGTCGGGTCATTTCTTCCTGTGCCGGGAACTTATAGGCAATGGCCCAACGCGGTGCTCGGGCAACGAATCCCAGCTGAACCTGAGTAGCCACATCATCAACTTTGATCACCACCCCATCAATCTCGTATGGCAGCGCCTGGCGCTTTTCGCCAATATCCTGATAGTAGGCAATCACATCACTCAACTGATCCAATTGGCGGATCTCAGGACACATCGGTACGCCCCAAGATTTGAGCTGCACCAATCGGTCATACTGGCTAGAAGCCAGCTCAAGGCCTTCAACAACACCGACAGAATAGGCATAAAAACTTAAAGGCCGGGTTGCGGTTATTTTAGAATCCAATTGACGCAGACTGCCCGCAGCAGCATTACGCGGGTTGGCAAAGGTCTTTTCGCCTTTCTTCTGCGCCCTTTCATTTAGCTCGTCGAAGCCCTTCTTCGGCATAAAGACTTCACCACGTACTTCCAGGCGCCTCGGCCAACCTTCGCCCTGTAGCTTTAACGGGATCGAGCGAATAGTGCGAACATTGGCGGTAATATTCTCACCTGTCGTACCATCACCTCGTGTTGCCGCCTGTACCAGCACGCCATTTTCATACATCAAGCTGACAGCCAAACCATCGAGTTTGGGCTCACAGCAATAGCTCAATGCCGAAGAAGATAGCAGGCGATCCAGCATACGCTTCTCAAACGCCTGTAAATCTTCATCGTTAAACGCATTATCCAGCGACAGCATTGGCAGTTCATGGGTAACCTGTGTAAAGCCATCCAGCGGCGCACCACCCACTCGCTGGCTCGGTGAATCAACCGTCATCAGCTCTGGGTGCTCAGCTTCTAGGGCCAGCAGCTGTTGCATCATTCGGTCATATTCAGCATCAGGGATCTCAGGGTTATCTTCGACGTAATAGCGGTGACCATGATATGCAAGTTGTTCGCGCAACACTGTCAGTTGCTGCTGGATGTCGTGACTCATTGTTCTTCCTATCGTATAAAAATAAGGCCCCTGAAAGGGGCCAAATTATATCTTATTTCGCAACCCGCGTTACGTTCGAGTATAAAGCTTTGCTTTCTCTCGGTATTCATCAATACGGTGAGGGGTGATCATTGCTCGCTCATGATCGAGCACATCGGCACCCAATTCATCAGCGACACGTTGTACCGTCTGAAGCATCTGATTAAAATTGTAATCCGCCCGACCTTCACACGGTAGCATCAGGTAAAATGCAATGCCCGGAGTTTCAAAAGCGTCAGCCCCGCCTTCAGGGAAATGCGCCGGATGTACCATATTGGTTACAGAGAAGATAACGGGGCCTGTACCGGCAACGTCTGCATGGCGGTGGTAAACCGAGTTTTCGCCAAAGTACAGGTTATTCTGCTCTAGGCTATTAAACAGCTTGGTACCGCGCAGGTTCTCACCATTACGTGCATGGACATTCAATACAAGATAATCAGGTTTTAGCTCTGGCTCTGGCTCTGGCTCTGGCTCTGGCTCTGGCTCTGGCTCTGGCTCTGGCATGATTGCTGTTTCAATAACAGGTTCAATCTCTAGTAGCGGCTCTTCGATCTCAGCGCGAAGAGGCTGCTCGCTTGGTTCTACCACAATCATTTCTTCGGTTGGCGTCAGTACCGGTGCCGGTAACTCACCCTCAACGCTCGCCGTTACTGGCTCAGACACTTGAGGCTGGATAGGCTCTGGCTGTTGGGCAGGGACTTTCTCTGCTTTTGAAACAACAGACTCTGAAGTCACCGGCTCTGACACCATAACTGTCGGGCTCGGTTCAGCTATTGCTTGCTTGGCGGCTGGCTTAACGGGTTCAACGTCAGGGCTCGTGCCAAGTTGTACATCTGGCTTAGCCGACATTTTCGGCAGATCTAATGCTGGTTCTGCAGTGAAGGTTTCTTCAGCAGGCTCCATCAAAGGATCGGCCTCAATCTTGCCACCAAAGTGAAGTTCTGGCTCTTTTCGAGACGGACGGGCTTTTTCCGGAATTGGTTCATCGCCGTTAACAACCCTAACGCTACCAACTCCATCCTGATCAAAACCATCCGCATCGACATTGTTAGATTCATCCAACTTGCCCAGAGGCTTTTCACCAAACTTAGCGGGTTTTTCCTTCCGGCTGCTCCACAGGCCATGCAACAGTAACGCTGCAATAGCCAGCGCGCCGACAATAATAAGAACCAGACGCAATTCCTGCATATGAATACTCTGAATTTACTCGTTACCCATAACGGGACTAATGACAAACGATGTTTCATCGGGCAGCTCAGGCTCGAATATGTCGAGTTCTGAACTAAACCTAATAATTCTATACCAATTCCTTTAATTATCTTGCTATACAATAAGGCAGATAATTAAAGGAATTACCTCTAATGTACCAAATCTCAAATCAGAATGAGAAGATGATTATCGTGATTCGTGCAAGATAGTGCTGCCGAGCACAAAATCGAGCAAAATTAATACAGAATAGCGCACTTTTTCTGCTTTATTCTTCTATACCATTCAGATGATATTTGATTCGATGCACCATCCGCCGTTAACATGCACTTACTATTCTTTTCTCGGATTGAAAATCCCTCGCGAGAAAAGTGCATGAAGGAGAATCAGATGTACCAATCGCCAGCAATTCAAAACCCGGTCAGCGGAGCCGGCTATTTTTTCAAAGGAATGTCATTAGCGCTGCAACCAGGTACCCGCCGCTTTGTCATTTTACCCCTGCTGGTGAATATCGTACTGTTCGGCAGTGCCTTTGGCTTCGTGTTGAGCCAGCTGGGTGACTGGATAGATAGTTGGATGGCTTACTTGCCACAGTGGCTTGACTGGTTGTCATACTTACTATGGCCACTACTGGCCATTGCGACCCTAGTTACCTTTTCCTATCTGTTCAGTACCATTGCCAACTGGATTGCAGCGCCGTTTAACGGACTGCTAGCCGAACACCTAGAGGCCAAGTTAACCGGCGAGCCCACACCGGATGCGGGACTAAAAGATATTCTTAAAGATTTGCCACGTATCATGCACCGGGAGTGGATAAAGCTAAAATACTACCTGCCAAAAGCACTCGGTTTGTTTATTTTGCTCTGGATCCCAGCAATCGGCCAAACCGTCGGACCAGTGCTGTGGTTCTTGTTCAGCGCCTGGATGATGAGTATCCAATATGCTGACTACCCATTTGATAACCACAAGGTACCGTTCACTACCATGCGCGATGCCCTTAAGGTCAAACGTGGAAAATCACTAAGTTTCGGTAGCTTGGTAATGCTATTTACCATGACCCCGCTACTAAATCTTGTCGTTATGCCGATCGCGGTTTGCGGTGCAACGGCAATGTGGGTCGATCATTACCGGGAGCAGTACCGGATCCGGTAGGGATACGATCCTAGATAAAGCGTAAACCTGAAAGCGAGAGCCAATGGCTCTCGCTTTTTGTTTGGGGCCTGGGTCAAAGGCCTCAAGTAAGTGTCAAGCCCTGCTCCTTCCTAAGACCAGCTCTTCCAAGGACCCGTTTTTTTTCGAGCCCGCCCTTCCTCTAAAAACCAGGTTATAGGATCTCGCCCTCTTATATAACAATAAGATATAACAATTAATTACTTTCCAAATATCAATCACCGTTTATGCTTAATCTGTCATTTGTTGAAAACGTGTCACGAAGGAACGACAAGCATGAGCAAGATTTACGAAGATAACTCCCTAACGATTGGTAACACCCCGCTAGTTCGTCTTAACCGTGTTAGTAAAGGCAATGTCCTAGCCAAAATTGAAGCTCGCAACCCTAGCTTCAGTGTTAAGTGCCGTATTGGCGCAAATATGATTTGGGATGCAGAAAAAAAAGGTATCTTGAAAGAAGGTGTTGAGCTTGTAGAACCAACCAGTGGTAATACAGGTATTGCCCTGGCTTTTGTGGCTGCTGCACGAGGCTACAAGCTGACCCTAACAATGCCTGAGAGCATGAGCCTGGAACGTCGTAAGTTGCTTAAAGCTCTAGGTGCAAACTTGGTACTGACTGAAGCACCAAAAGGCATGAAGGGCGCGATTGAAAAAGCCGAAGAAATTGTTGCATCTGCGCCATCAAAGTATCTGCTACTTCAGCAGTTCAACAACCCTGCTAACCCGGAAATTCATGAGAAAACAACCGGGCCTGAAGTTTGGGATGCGACTGATGGTGAAATTGATGTCTTCGTTTCCGGTGTGGGTACTGGCGGTACGCTAACCGGTGTCAGCCGTTTTATCAAACAGCAGAAAGGCAAATCGATCACTACCGTTGCCGTTGAACCTTCTGAGTCTCCGGTTATCACCCAAACACTAAACGGAGATGAGGTTCAGCCTGCTCCGCACAAGATTCAGGGGATCGGTGCCGGCTTCATTCCAGGCAACCTAGACCTAGCTCTAATTGATGAGGTTGAGCGTGTTAGTTCTGAAGACTCCATCGAAATGGCACGTCGCCTGATGGATGAAGAGGGTATTCTGGCGGGAATTTCTTCCGGTGCCGCCGTTGTGGCTGCCAACCGCATTGCAGAACGACCTGAGTTTGCCGGCAAAAACATTGTTGTAGTGCTACCAAGTTCAGGTGAGCGTTACCTATCAACCGCTCTGTTTGCGGGTATCTTCACAGAAAAAGAAACCCAACAGTGATCACATTTTATAATGATAGATTGCTTTTTGTTGCTTAAAAGCCCCCCCAGAGGGGGCTTTTTTGTTGCATTTTAATCCTAGCTTTAATATAAATCCGTTGCGTTTTATTTTTAGCGTCGAAATAAAAGGTCAACAATCGACCATTTTGATGCAACCAAAGCAAGAAATGTCACAAAAACTTGACTTGGATTAAGCAAAAACGCCGAACTGTTGGGTAGTTTATACTCCAGATTAGCAAGCATACGTTATCCACGTTAAGCTTTCTTTCAGTTACGTTAATATTAAATAAATACTATATCTACATCGGGGTGAAAAATGTATCAGAAGCAAGTTGAGATCACTGCAGAAAACGGCCTACACACTCGTCCAGCGGCTCAGTTCGTTAAAGAAGCTAAAGCTTTCGACGCTGACATCACTGTGACTTCAAACGGTAAGAGTGCAAGCGCTAAAAGCCTGTTCAAACTACAAACTCTAGGTCTAGTTAAAGGCACACTAGTGACTATCTCTGCAGAAGGTGCTCAGGCACAAGCAGCTGTAGATCACCTTGTAGCTCTAATGGATGAACTGCACTAATTCGCAGTTCGTTTATTACTACTTCCCCTAGTTTAAGTTAATTTAAGGTACGGCTATGATTTCAGGTATCCTGGCATCTCCTGGTATTGCTTTTGGTAAAGCACTACTGCTGCAGGAAGAAGAGATTGTTCTAGACAAGGCTCCAATTGCTGCAGACCAAATCGAGAGCGAAATTCAACGTTTCTTCGATGCTCGAAAAAAATCTTCTGAGCAACTAGAAGTAATCAAAGAAAAAGCACGTGTCACCTTCGGTGAAGAGAAGGAAGCGATCTTTGAAGGTCACATCATGTTGCTGGAAGATGAAGAGCTTGAAGAAGAAATCATAGCCTTCATTAAAGACAACAATGCCTGTGCTGCCCTGGCAATTCATTCAATTATTGAAGAGCAGGCATCTACACTAGAATCTCTAGACGACGAATACCTAAAAGAGCGTGCAACGGACATCCGTGATATCGGTAACCGCTTTGTTAAAAACGCGCTGGGTATCAACATCGTTAACCTAAGTGCTATCAATGAAGAAGTGATTCTGGTTGCCAACGACCTAACGCCTTCAGAGACTGCACAAATCAACCTAGATTACGTTCTTGGCTTCATTACAGATATCGGTGGCCGTACTTCGCACACCTCTATCATGGCGCGTTCTCTAGAACTACCTGCAATTGTAGGTACCAACGACATTACAGCTCAGGTTAAGAACGGCGACATGCTGGTTCTTGATGCAATCAACAATCAGATTGTTATCAACCCAACCGAAGAAGAGCTAACCAAATTCAAAGCGATCCGTGACGCTCACATTGCTGAAAAAGAAGAACTGGCTAAACTGAAAGATCTTCCGGCAATTACGCTAGACGGCAAGCAGGTTGAAGTATGCGGTAACATCGGTACAGTTAAAGACTGTGACGGCATAAACCGTAACGGCGGTGAAGGTGTTGGCCTGTACCGTACTGAGTTCCTGTTCATGGATCGTGATTCTCTTCCTACCGAAGAAGAGCAGTACCAAGCTTACAAAGAAGTTGCTGAGGCAATGCACGGCGAGCCAGTGATTATCCGTACTATGGATATCGGTGGTGACAAAGATCTACCATACCTGGATCTTCCAAAAGAGATGAACCCATTCCTGGGCTGGCGCGCAGTTCGTATCAGCCTAGATCGTCGTGAGATCCTACGTGATCAGCTTCGCGGTATCCTACGTGCATCTGCGCACGGTAAGATCCGTATCATGTTCCCGATGATTATTTCTGTTGAAGAAATCCGTGAACTAAAAGCAGCTATCGAAGAGTACAAAGCAGAACTTCGCGCTGAAGGCCTAGCATTCGATGAAAACATTGAAATTGGTGTGATGGTTGAAACGCCGGCTGCAGCGGCTATCGCTCACCACCTTGCGAAAGAAGTTGCCTTCTTTAGTATTGGTACAAACGACTTAACCCAGTATACTCTTGCAGTTGACCGTGGTAATGAGCTGATTTCTCACCTATACAACCCGCTATCGCCGGCTGTACTTACTGTGATTAAGCAAGTTATTGATGCTTCTCACAAAGAAGGTAAGTGGACTGGTATGTGTGGCGAGCTTGCTGGTGACGAACGTGCTACCCTACTGCTATTAGGTATGGGTCTGGACGAGTTCAGCATGAGCGGGATTTCAATTCCACGCATTAAGAAAGTTATCCGTAACGCTAACTTTGCTGATGTTAAAGCTATGGCCGAGCAAGCACTTGCTATGCCAACAGCAGCTGAAATCGAAGCACACGTAGAAAAATTCATCGCAGAAAAGACCATCTGCTAATATAGCTGCAGATAGAATAACAACGCTTAGGAGCAACGATATGGGTCTGTTTGACAAATTGAAGAAGCTGGTTTCTGACGACAGCAACGAAGCTGGTGCAATCGAAATTATCGCACCACTTTCTGGTGAAATCGTAAACATCGAAGATGTGCCAGATGTTGTTTTCGCTGAGAAAATCGTTGGTGACGGTATCGCTATCAAACCTGCTGGCAGCAAGATGGTTGCACCAGTAAACGGTACTATCGGCAAGATCTTCGAAACTAACCACGCTTTCTCTATTGAGTCTGACGATGGTATCGAACTATTCGTTCACTTCGGTATCGACACTGTTGAACTGAAAGGTGAAGGCTTCACTCGCGTCGCTGAGGAAGGCCAAACAGTTAAAGTTGGTGACACAGTCATTGAATTCGATCTAGCTCTTCTAGAAGAGAAAGCGAAATCAACTCTGACTCCTGTTGTTATCTCTAACATGGACGAAATCAAAGAGCTGAACAAACTGTCTGGTGCAACGATTGTGGGTGAAACTCCAGTTCTTCGCATCAAAAAGTAAGATTGTTTAAATCTTAATAAAAACGCAGCCCAAGGGCTGCGTTTTTTTATACCTGAAATTGCGAAACCAGTTCCTGGCACCTAATTCCTGGAAAAAGCAAAAAAGCGAGAACAATTGGCTCTCGCTTTTCTATTTAGGGTTCTGGATCCTGCTGGCAGAATTCAGAAGCTTCAAGGAACTCTCAAGCTCTTCCTCTAGGAACTCAATACCTTACAACGAATTCAACATCTCTACCGACGGCGCGAAGAAGTAAGCTCCGGTTACCGCTTTGGTAAAGCGCAGCATCATATCGGTTTTACCGTCTGTTTCCCCGTACATGCTTTCTAGCATCGCATTGAAGTTATGCTGGGTATTACAGTAAGCAATGAATAACAGGCCGTGATCACCCGTTACAGAGCCATATGGCAAGCTATGGCGGACAATCTTAAGCCCCTTCCCTTCTTCTTTGATATCAACACGGCCAACATGTGAAGTTGCCGGTACATCATCGAGTTCGATAGAGTCAGGCTTAGTACGACCAATAATCTTCTCCTGCGCCTGAACAGTCTGCTTGTTCCATGCAGGCAAGCGATGAACAAAGCGCTGTACCATCACAAAACTACCGCCAGCAAAGTCGCCTTCCTTAATTAAGGCCACATCGCTGCGTGATTCTAGTGTCTTCGGATTTTCGGTACCATCGATAAAATCCGTCATGTCGCGGGAGTCTAGGTATTTATAGCCGTACGTTTCATCCAGAACCTCAACCTCTTCGGCAATAGGCTGCAAGAACTGACGTAATGCATAGAAGTTCAAATCGTGACGGCTCGAGTTGACATGCAGTAGAATATCACCACCGGTTGCAGGGGCTGTAATATCACCCTCACCCAGGGCACGGAAATCTTCAAACTCAGCAGGGCAGCCCTTGTCGAGGGATTGCCAGAAAGACTTACCAAAAGCAACACTCGCACGTAAGTTCGCGTCTGACTGCTGCTCATTCAATGATGTCAATTTCTGGTGAAAGGTTTGACACTGCGAAATAACAGCTCGCTTATCTCCTACAACCTTCATAACAACATACAAGGCAAACGGCCCGGCTTCCGGTAAGATTGCAGGTTGCGCGATAGTCATATTATTCTCCTGATTGGTCAATTGAACACAATATTATTAGCTAATTATACCGCTCTTCTATCTCCATAAATAGATCATGGTCACTGCTCTCAATAAACAACATCCCTCCTTTACTTCAGGATATTAGTTTACCAGAATATCTTCGGACGCAACTAAATGGCATACAATTGCATAACGTGAAGAAGTCACTTTACCTGTTCTCATCCGTGATTCTAATGATACTGACTATGCCAGCCCTGGCACTGGAAAACGTGTCGCTTCAGCTGCGTTGGTTGCACCAGGCACAGTTTGCCGGTTTTTATATGGCAAAAGAGAAAGACTTTTATCACGATGCCGGACTCAATGTCACCATCAGGCCCGGTGGAAATAACAAGGTTCCGATCAATGAAGTCCTGGAGAAAAAAGCGGATTTTGGCGTGGGCAATACCGAGGTGCTTGTCGCATACGGCCATGGCTTTCCTCTCGTTGCCCTTGCTGCAATTTTCCAGAACTCCCCCTCTGTGCTTATAGCCAAAGCCAACAGCGATATCCAAACAATTCATGATATGGTCGGCAAGCGTGTGATGATGTTCTCGGGGACTGAAGATGCCGAACTGATAGTATTACTTTCCCATCATAATATCGCTCTGTCCGATCTTGAGCAGGTAACGACATCGGCAAACATTGATGATCTACTTAATGGCAAAGTCGATGTCTTTAATGGTTACCTGACTAACGAGCCCTACTATTTGCAAGAACGCAGCGAAGAAGCCTTGCTCTTCAAACCCGCTGACTATGGCATCAACTTTTACAGTGATGTGTTATTTACCCATCAGAACTTTGTCGATAACAAGCCAGAAACTGTCGAGCGCTTTATCGCAGCGAGCATTCAGGGTTGGTATTATGCGCTCAGTCATATTGAAGAAACCTTGGATGTCATAGAGCAACAGTACCGGCCTAAAAAAACCCGCGCTCATCTTGCTTTCGAACTAGAAACGGCAGCAAAAATGATCATGCCCGAGCTAATAGAAGTCGGACACATGAACCCTAGCCGCTGGCAAATAATTGCCGACGAGCTAACGCAACTTAATATCATTCCCCATACAAGGATCGATGGCAACTTCCTGTATTCACAACGTGAAGAAATAAAATGGCAGGATTTGAAATTTTGGATACAGATCGGCACCTTACTACTGACTGTAACGTCCTTGACTGCCGGTTACTTCTCTTATGTTAACCGACAACTCAAACAAGAAGTCTCGCGTCGGATAAAGGCTGAACGAAAGGCCGAAGAGATGGCCCGGAAAGATACGCTCACCGGTATTGCCAACCGTTACGCACTGATTAAAGAACTGCACCGAACAGTCAACGACATTAAACCGAACCAGGCGAGCCCTGCCTTGTTATTTATAGATCTTGATGACTTTAAAGCCGTCAATGATACCTATGGCCATCATGTCGGTGATCGCGTATTGCAACAGTTTTGCTTTAGAGTCGAGGCTCAGCTAACAGATAAACGCAGCTTTTTTGCCCGGCTTGCAGGAGACGAGTTTGTTATTCTGCTGAAAAACACCTCAGCAAGCGACGCAATGGCCCAGGCAGAACAGATCTCGGCGCTCGCCAGCAAGCCCTTTACGGTCAGCCAAAATAAAATTCAGATTGGCGCCAGTGTTGGTATTACTTTCTATCGCTGTGGGGATACCCCCGATTATTTCTTGTCGCGGGCAGATACCAAAATGTACCGAAACAAAAAACGCTCCCGAAAGGAGCGCTTTGAATCTCTTGTCAGTACCGACTAAGCATCAAACCGAAGTGACTTCAACCTGAAGCTTTACCTGCTCGTCAGCATCACCATCAACGGTTTCAAACGAGGCCGGTGAATTAAGGCCTGTTGATATCGTTGGCGAAATAATAGTACGCCAAGCTCCATCATCCAGCCGCTCTTGAACCTTGAAGGCTATTTTAACCTCCTCGGCTGACACTTCGAGCAACTCGGCGCTGCCCACGAGTTCACGCAGGTGAGTACTTTCGTCGACGGTACCAAAAAATACGGTTTCTTCGCCCGGAAGCAGAGACAGTGATGTGTTTACACTCTGTGTACCACCAGCGCTTGATAGCTCAAAATTTACATCCAATAGCCAGTCTGCCATGGCTAGCGGGCTTAAAAAGGCACTAAAAAGGACTAACCCTTTACCCCATTCGTTCATTTGCTTTACCTCTCCAAAGGCTTATCCGCAAACGTATTCCTGACTCGGGTGCTCCTCACCAGATAAACGATCAACCACAAGGTCAGTAAAAGAGTGACGGCTTGGGTCCACCGGAAGGCACCGTGTATAAGAGACAGTTGATACACTTGCAAAGCACAATCTGCCATATAGGCAACAAGCAATATGGTCTTGCCCTGCTGCCATAATGTATTTATTAGTTTATTGTTTTTGTATCGCTGACCCGTCAGCCACATTAAAAACAATGCCGGCAGACCGATCGCCATTCCGAAATACAAATTATCCCGCAATGGATATAAAACCTCTAAAATTTGCGCGCCCTGCTCTCGGCTGGCACCGGCCATCACGAAGACAACCCATGCCTTGGCACTAAAGGCTAGCGTGAGCCATAGCATTGCAGAGGGCTTTAGCAAACCATGCTTGTCATAAGCATCTATCGGATAAAGCAAACCATTTCCCCATATACTCTTTCTCTTTAAGCAATGGAGGTTCAGATCGGCAATTTCAACCAAGAGCCAAGTAGCACACCAAATTTATTGTGTAGACACCATAATTCATCTTGTTTTAATCACAACCTGATAGTGATTAATTCTGTGGCTCACCGCACTTTTCAATTGTTCATCTTGTAGCCAAGATCACGTTTCGTTCCAACAAAAACGTGTTTTTTCTTATTTTATTACATACCTCACAACTGAAACGGAACTCGGCAAATTTTATAAAAACAGCATTCAAATATAGATGTATCATGGCTTTAGGACTAATACTTTAGTTTTAAACAAACTGTACGTTCATCATTCACATGATGAAATATTCCTACATATGTTAGGGCTATTTATGTTCTCTGTGAGCTCGCAACTCACCTCAGTCAGGGTATAATCCCAATAAAAGCATTTACTAGCAGATCCTCAGTGGAACGAGTATGACGACGAAAAAACAGCAGAATACCCCGTCACCGGAAACCCAGGCCGAAGCGATGAAAATTGCCCGGGCGACTCAGAAACCGGGCCAAACCAAAGAGCAAACTAAGCTTATCGCCCAGGGAATCCAAAAAGGAATCGAGCAATACAAGCGCCAGCAAAAAGTAAAAGCGCGGGAGCGGGACAAACAGCGCAAGAAACAAACCAAGGAAAAGTTGGCTCCGCAAGCACAGGAAACCTCAGCACCAGAAGTCGAAATCCAGCAGGTCTACAAGCAACATTGGCTACCCTGGCTGTTACTTGCTCTGTCATGGGCTGGGTTTGCCGCTTTCCTGCTGAAGTAACGGTACCAGCCAGTAGCTAAAAAAGTGGCGAGACTTAACCATATTGAGCTTGCTAGGGCCTGTTTATCAAGGACATGATATGAAAAACGCGTTTATTGCACTCACCAGCTTAGCTCTGTTCGGCTGCACCAATGGAGATAGCCTCCCTTCCATTCAGCCAGACCGCACCGGAGAAACCTGTGGTGATAAACCCAACTGTGTTTCTACCATCGACACACGAGCAGATCACCAACTCGCTCGATTCGAACTCACCCTGAACGGGCAGCAAAACTGGCAGGCCATAAAAGAGCTTGCCCTTGCGCTACCCGGTGCCAGCCTTGGCCAGCAAAGTGACAATTACATTCGAGTTGAATGCCGCAGCAAATTCTTCCAGTTTGTCGATGACTTTGAGGTAAGACTTCAGGGACAAGAAGCTGTCGTCCGTTCCGAATCACGAACGGGATACTCGGACTTCGGTGTTAACCGTGAACGCGCCGATCTTTTCCGCCAGTACCTTAATGATGCGGGATACCTGAAACACTAGCACTCGAACATCACTTATGACGGCTAGGAATAGTTTTTAGTTGATAATGATTACCATTTAGATCTATATTATCAATATAGCGCTGGAGGAAGTCATATGGACAAGCCGTCATTTCTGGTATTTAGCTTCATTGGCATGATGAGTATGGTCATCCTACACCTGAGCGAAGTGTGGCTATTCGGCTCGGGGACATCACTGACAGAGTTCCTGCTGGAATGGTTTCCACTGTATCTCGTCTGGATGAGTATGTTATTTATTGGATTGTTTAAGCGCGCATCGGAGTAATTGTTACCGCTAGGTCTATACTCCGAACTGAGTTATAAAAAAGCCATGTCTTTCGACATGGCTTTCTGTTCAGCATCAGTCCGAATTTACTCAGACGTCTTTGTCTTTACCTAAAGACAGAAGCCCTACTGATATTGCAGCAACTGCGGCAAAACCTGTCAGGATAATCACTGGCATTGCGGCATAGCCCATCGTGTGCCAGATAAGCGATTCTAATGCACTCATCGTATACCTACCTTTATATTATTGCCGGATAGTCAGGCCTTACTGCCAGCCTTCAACGTCTTTCATGTCAGGCAGCTTGTGTGCAATACCTTTATGACAGTCAACACAGGTTTTCTCACCAGAAGCCAGTGCCGTCGAGTGCTGTTTCACACTTCTAGGCCCCTGCTCTGAAAAGTCCATGTATTCAAAGTTATGACAGTTTCGACATTCCTGTGAATCATTTTCTTTCATCCGGTGCCATTCCCTATTAGCCAGATAGCCCCGACGCTCTTTGAACTTTTCTTCAGTGCTGATGGTCCCCATTGCAAAGGCCACCAGCTCTTTAGATGCCTGTACCTTACGTACGATCTTATCAGTCCAGTTATGCGGTACGTGGCAATCAGAACAAATCGCACGTACCCCTGAGCGGTTGGCAAAGTGAACCGTTTCGCGGATCTCTTTTACAATCGGCGCATGACAGCCAGAGCAAAATTCTTCGGTGTTGGTTGCTTCCATACCGGTGTTAAAAGCGCCCCAGAACAACAGGCCGCCCATAAAACCCATAAACAGTACCAGACCAACCGCAACCTTGCTCGGTGATGTTAGCCTCCGCCAAAATGCTTTTAAAATTTTCATCTATAGCCTCTCTTTATTTATTGGCTATAACTAGCGCAGGGCATCAACACGTTGGAAGTCATTCTCAACTAATGGCTTCGCATCAGCCTGAGGTACATGACACTGCAAGCAGAAGTAACGGCGAGGTGAAACATCTGATAGCACCTGACCTTCACGCGTCTGGTAGTGGGTTACACTGATCTTGGTCGCGCCCATTTCGTTGGCATTTTTCCAACTGTGACAGGCTAGACACTTGTTGGCATTCAGTGACACTTCGTAGTTACGGATTGTGTGCGGTACCAGTGGTGGCTGGTAGACATAGTCGCTGTCAATCGTGCCCTGATCACGCGGGTAGCGCTTAAAAGCATCGGCAGCGCGTGTCGCTTCAAGCTCGCTGGCACCACGTAATGACTCAACCCCGCCGATACCGCCTGGATTGTGAAGTTCTTCTGCACTCTGTACGGCACCGGCAACCAACATGCCCATCGCCATGACCGCTAAAACTAATCGTTTCATTGTATTCTCCGCCTAATGGCTAAATTCGAGTCAAGCGATTGGTTGCTCTCGAACCTGTCGAGAGCAATCAACCACCTAATTGCATTCGGTTATTTACACTTTGGTGATCTTGATTGGGCACTTCTTGAAGTCTGTCTGCTTAGACAGCGGATCCGTAGCATCCAAAATCAGCTTGTTAACCAAAATACGAGCATCAAAGAAAGGAACGAAAACCAAACCAACTGGTGGGCGGTTACGGCCTCGGGTTTCTACTCGACAACGAACTTCACCACGACGAGATTCCAGCAATACTTCGTCACCACGGCGCAGGCCACGTGACTGGGCATCATCCGGATGGATGAAACACACTGCATCCGGAACCGCTTTATATAGCTCAGGAACACGGCGAGTCATTGTGCCTGTGTGCCAGTGCTCAAGCACTCGGCCAGTACACAGCCACATATCATAGTCTTTATCTGGCGTTTCCGGTGCTGGCTCAAACGGTGCAAAGATAATGTTTGCTTTACCGTCTGGCTTGCCGTAGAAGCGGAAGCCTTCGCCAGCAGGTACATACGGATCAGAACCTTCGACAAAACGCCATTTGGTTTCTTTGCCGTCAACCACCGGCCAACGCAGGCCGCGTACCTGATGGTAAACATCGTATGGGGCCAGATCGTGACCGTGGTCGCGACCGAAGGCAGCATATTCTTCAAACAGGCCTTTCTGAACATAGAAGCCCTGTGCTTTAGCATCATCATTCAGCTCTTGCGCTTCAGACAGTGGGTACTTATCTACCTGGCCGTTGCGGAACAGCATGTCATACATGGTTTTGCCACGGTACTGAGGCGCTTTTGCCAGTAGATCCTCGCCCCACACTTCTTCAATCTTGAAGCGCTTGGAAAATTCCATCAGCTGCCACAAGTCAGATTTTGAGTCACCCTGAGCTTCAACCTGCTGGTACCAAGCCTGGGTACGGCGCTCGGCGTTACCGTAGGCACCTTCTTTCTCTACCCACATTGCTGTCGGCAGGATCAGGTCGGCAGCCTGGGCTGTCGCCGTCGGGTACGGGTCAGAACATACAATGAAGTTATCTGGGTTACGGTAGCCAGGCAGACGCTCTTCGTTGATATTCGGACCTGCCTGCATATTGTTGTTACACATCACCCAATATGCATTCATCTTGCCGTCTTTAAGCATACGGTCCTGCAGTACCGCGTGGTAACCCGGTTTTGGCGGAATCGTCCCTTCCGGCAGTTTCCAAATTTTCTCGGCGTAAGCACGGTGCTTAGGATTTTTCACCACCATGTCTGCAGGCAGACGGTGGGCAAACGTACCGACTTCACGAGCGGTACCACATGCCGACGGCTGACCAGTCAGCGAGAATGGGCTATTACCCGGCTGGGAAATCTTACCGGTTAGCAGGTGGATGTTGTAAACCAGGCTATTCATCCATACACCACGAGTGTGCTGGTTCATACCCATAGTCCATAGGGACATCACTTTGGTGTTAGGATCTGCGTATTGCTTCGCCATCTCAAGCAGTTTCTCTTCGGAAACACCTGACATTTTCGAGGCTTTTTCTAGCGTGTACTCAGCAACAGATGCCTTGTACTCTTCGAAGTTCATTGGGTTCAGCTTGCCCGAGTTCGCATTTGCCGCTTTTTTCTGTAGCGGGTGCTCATCACGAAGACCGTAGCCGATATCCGTTGTCGCACGCTTGAAGTGAGTGTGCTTAGTTACGAAATCCCAGTTTACCGCATCATTCTGGATAATGTAGTTGGCAATAAAGTTCGCAATCGCAAGGTCAGTTTGCGGCTCGAAGATCATACCGTTATCAGCCAGCTCGAATGAACGATGGTAGTAGGTAGACAGTACGTTTACTTTAACATGAGGGTTACTTAGACGGCGGTCAGTAATACGAGTCCACAGTACCGGGTGCATTTCTGCCATGTTCGAGCCCCACAGCACGAATGAATCAGCGTGCTCGAAGTCATCATAACACCCCATAGGCTCATCAATACCGAAGGTACGCATAAAGGCACCTACCGCCGAGGCCATACAGTGACGTGCATTCGGGTCGATATTGTTAGAGCGGAAACCGGCCTTCATCATTTTTGATGCGGCATAGCCTTCCATTACCGTCCACTGACCCGAACCGAACATACCGACGCCAGATGGACCGTGCTTCTTCAGTGCAGCCTTCCATTTGTCGGCCATAACATCAAATGCCTGATCCCAAGAAACTGGCTGAAAATCACCGTCTTTGTCGAACTTACCGTTCTTCATACGCAGCATCGGCGTTTCTAGACGGTCTTTACCGTACATAATCTTCGACAGGAAGTAGCCCTTGATACAGTTCAGGCCTTTGTTGACCGGCGCTTCCGGATCACCCTGAGTTGCTACTACACGACCGTTTTGGGTACCAACCAGTACCGAACAACCTGTACCACAAAAACGACAAGGCGCTTTGTCCCACTTAATTTTGGTTTCATCAGAACTAACAATTAAGTTAGTTGCTGATGCTGGCAGCGTAATACCAGCTACAGCTGCTGCCGATGCAGCCGCGTTTGCTTTCACAAACGCACGTCTTGTCATTTTCATGAATCATCCTCAGATTGCGAATCAAAGTGTTCAATTTGGTGATACACTAAAAAAGTAATTAGTACATGTTCTAAGTTATTGATTTTATCTATGGTGTCCGTCACATAGCCTTGATTTTTGGTTTCAAGGACTACGATGATTTTCCCCTCTTCACTTTCGCCATGAATTTCTGTGTTTGGCAACTCAAGTATTTGAGCTTTAATTTCGTCTAGGTATTCAGGCTTCACATGAACAACTAGGCTCGAAATATGTACTTCTTCCTGTGCCATAAATTATTTCTCTTCTAATTCTTTGGTGACCATCGTGATGGCAGATGCAGGACAAACCGACAAGCAAGCCCCGCAACCAGTGCATGCATCCAAATCCAGCTCAGGCAGTGCTACCCCTCCAGCCTGTAACTTGAAACGAATGGCCTGTACCTCACACATGTCACCGCAACTTCTGCACTCAATTTTGTGGTGAGCAAGACAGTTTTGGCTGATTTGTGCCTTTAGTCCCCAAGGCTGCTCCGATGTAGGGTGGAACAGCGCTTCAGGACAGGCATCTGCACAACGGGTGCAGAAAGTACATTCACCTCGGGTAAAGTCGACGGTAGGAAATCCGCCGTCGCCTTTTACAATAATCTGCGTTTCACACGCATCGATACATTTGCTGCAGCGCGTACAGCGATCAACAAACGTATCTTCGTCGACAACCCAGGGCATCCGCTGTAATGCTGGAGTACGACGCCGAGAAAGTAGATTTCGGCGGGAACGATCGAACATTAGCTTTCCCTTTCGTTAAGTAATATGAATAAAATACATATCACGGGTTGTACTTTTCGCGTCGAATGGTATTTGGACTCAAATACCATTCACAAACCGTCATTTTTTGACACGACAAGTGTAAATCCCGTAATAAATGCTTAAATACCTAGTAAGGGCTAAATAGGGGGTAAAATTGTCTTGGATCAATAAAGAGAAATGACAACCCTCACAATATTTACTATAGCCGTAAAAACCATAGCTCAACAAACACTCTAAACGCTTGGTTTTCCATCAATATTATTAGTATTCCAAAGAAAGGATTTTCAGTGCAGACTCGGCCGCTCAAGCCCGTTACCACGACGATCGCCCGTACAATGTTGGTGATCCTGTTGCTATCAGTTGCCACGACCAGCTTCGCCCTGCTGACACTCGCATCGAGCCTCAACGATGCTGAGGCGGTTAACGTTTCGGGCTCCCTGCGCATGCAGAGCTATCGCCTGGCCTATGATATCCAAACCAACTCTCCGCAGATCACTGAACATCTTGACCAGTTTGAGCAGTCTTTATTTTCGCCCTCGATGGCTGCACTGGAGCACTGGACAGTACCGACAGATATCAAAGTGCATTACTACAACCTAATCGGGCGCTGGGAGACTCTTCATCCGTTACTTCACAATGGAGAAAAGCAGCGTTTTCTCGACGAAGTTGCGAATTTTGTCGACAGGATTGACGGATTTGTTTTCGAATTGCAGGAATTTTCGGTTATCAAGTTGCAGGTACTTTCTATCACAGGCGGTATTGGGCTTAGCCTAATCCTCATTGCAGCGCTGTACACGATACACTTTACCCAGCGGAAAATTGTCTCGCCACTGAACCAACTCGTTGCCGCCAGTGAACAGGTACAAAACGGGCACTTTGACCTCGCCCTTAATGTCAAAAGCGAAAACGAATTAGGCATTCTGGCTGGGGCCTTTTCCAAAATGGCCTCAGAGCTTGGCAAGCTGTATCGGGATCTTGAAAAGTCCGTCGATGAAAAAACCCGCCGTCTGCGCCATGCCAACGAATCGTTGCAGGTGCTCTATAACTGCTCGCAGGAACTGTCAGTAAGCCGTCTGTCATCACAGAACTTCTCCGCCATGCTCGATACCCTGATTGCAATTGAAGGATTGACGGCCACCAAGCTGGTGATTGAAGAAAGCAATGGCGTCAATACAGAAATCACCGCCGGAGCCTCATCGAAGCAACCCTGGCATTACCAAGATTTAGAACTCGACGGTCAGGTTCTGGGGCAGCTCTGGTGGCAATATACCCTGCCCTGCCCAGATAAGAGTCTGATCGATAATATTGCCCGTACCATGGCCCGGGCGATTTACTACAACCGGGCGCAGAAACAAGCTGAACAGTTATTATTGATGGAAGAGCGTGCTACGATTGCCCGAGAACTGCATGATTCCCTTGCCCAGTCGTTGTCATACCTGAAGATCCAAATGACACTGCTGAAACGCCAGCTGAGCAAGAATGAAATGGACAATGCCATGCAGATCATCACCGATATAGATAGCGGCCTATCAGGGGCTTATACCCAGCTACGAGAGTTGCTAAGTACGTTCCGCCTGACGATTAAAGAAGCCAATTTTGGTGAGGCGCTGGTCGAAATGCTTAAACCGCTTGATGAGCAGACCGATGCCATGCTCATCATTGATAACCATTTATCATCGTTGAATTTAGATGCCCACCATCAGGTGCATTTATTACAGTTGATAAGAGAGGCCGTGCTCAATGCCATCAAGCATGCAAAGGCTGACGAGATCATCGTTACTTGTGAGCAGGACGGTGACCAGGTCAACATCCGGATCAACGATGACGGGGAGGGTTTCGACCCAACCAATGAAAAACTCAACCACTATGGTCTGGCAATAATGACAGAACGGGCGTCACGCCTTCATGGTGAATTGACGATAAATACAACTCAGGGTTCAGGCAGTGAAGTGGCTCTGAGCTTCACTCTTGAGCCTTAAGGAATAGAATTATGACGTGTTGGAAAATAATGATTGTCGATGATCACCCGTTAATGCGACGGGGGATCTGCCAGCTGCTCAGCTTTGAGCCAGATTTCGAAATCGTGGGCGAAGCAAGCAATGGTGCCGATGCCGTCCAGCTGGCCAGCGAGAAAGATCCAGATCTGATCCTGCTTGACCTAAACATGAAGGGAATGTCGGGGCTCGATACCCTTCATGCCATGCGGGCCGAGGGCATTCAATCAAGCATCGTGGTGTTAACGGTATCTGACAGTCGCTCTGATATCAAAGCACTGGTTAATGCCGGGGCCGATGGCTACTTGCTCAAAGACACCGAGCCAGAGCAACTCATTGAATTGCTTAAACAGGCGCTCTGCGGCGGTAAAGCCTACAGTGACTTGGTACGGGAACACCTAGAGGACAGCTCCGAACAGGATTCCTTACTGAACTCTCTGACCGACAGGGAGATGCAAATCCTGCAAGAAGTCGCTAAAGGCTACCGCAACAAGCAGATTGCGGACTCACTGTTTATTTCCGAGGCTACGGTGAAGGTTCACATGAAGAGCCTGCTGAAAAAGCTCCAGGTTAAATCTCGAACCGCCGCGACCGTGCTATATCTAGAATCTCAGGGGCAATAATGAAATATAAGGCCCTAATCGGACTGGCGTCATTACTGCTAATGGGTTGTGAAACGACTGAGCTATATAGTCATAGCGAAAACGTTCGCATTCGCTGGGATGCTTCGGAGAGGCTCGAAAGCTGTATTGATAAAGGGACGGTTATCGGCTCAGAGGGAAGCTGGTATTCATTCTGGTTTATCAGCAATAAAGCATTAACTGACGGGGCGCTCAATGATTTAAAAAATCAGGCGGCCGAGCTTGGTGCAAATACGGTTGACCTTTATAGCCCAAAACCATTCGGCACTTCTGTCACCCTAATGGGCAATGCCTATCATTGCCCGTAACCGCCACCACCACGCGCTTGACTTACCGTATAAATCCAATAAAAAACCGCATGACTGCGGTTTTTTATTAACAAGATACGGATGTAATGATGTCCTGCTCTCTAGATTCAACCCATTGCAGGTCGAACGGCCCCCAGTCACTCAGTTGATAATAACCGTCATTATGGCGCTTACCATCCTGTATAAATGCCAGCTCAATACCGAAACCAGGCAAGGCTTTTAACACGTCCTGAATAGTACGACGTGGCCAACCAGTAATTTCAATGAGCTTAGGAACGTTAGGGCGTTCAAGTTGTTCAACAAGCAATGCTAAATAAAGACGACGGGCAAAAACCGGATTCAATTCCATTGAGACCTCCATAATTTTGAAGTTTCATTATTCCGTCTTCTACAAAAGGAATGTTGAGTTTGATCAAGGAGGGTGATGATTTATAGCTAACCCGAGCACAAATCAGTGACTATGATCTCACTTTCTGGCCCGAACAGTCTATTTACAAGCACTAACATTTAAGCAACAAATCTATATTTTTCAATAAGTTGAAAACATAACGACGGTTCATCAAAGGCTTTCCCGATGAATAGAGAGCATAATCCCCCCTTGCACTTTCTACCGCTAGCGTCTATCAGACCTCTCTCAAGACAAGCTCACTCCAAGTTAATCCGTTCTACACTAAATACCAGAACCGACAAACAGGGGGACTGACTATGACGCCTGCTTTCTGGTGCATCATTATATCAATACTGTTTAACTACCTGCTGGCCGGGCTCGGGGGCTGGCTGACAGTCCGCCAGACCGGTCGGTTCGATATCAACCAGCCCCGAATTCAAGAAAGGGAACTAACCGGTGCAGCGGCCCGAGTTAAAGCCGCTCAAGCCAACGGCTGGGAAGTGACACCAGTTTTCGCCATCTGCGTCTTTATTGCCCACTTTGCAGGGGTACCCGAAGCAGAAGCCGCCCTCCCCGCTTACTTGTTTATCCTTTCCCGGGCACTGTATATGGTGTGTTATGCCTGCAAGCTCAGTCCGTGGCGAACAATTATTTTCGCCGTCGGGCTGTTTGCCTGTAGCTGGCTGATCAAAATGGCGATCGTCTATAGCTAATACCGTTGCGAAGCCTGAGTAATCTCGCTATAAAGGATAGCTAATTCAAACGATAAGTAAGTCAGTATTACCATGAGTACAATTGCCTACGGCATCAAAAATTGCGACACCATCAAGAAAATGAAAAAGTGGCTGGAAGCAGAAAGCATTGAATACCGCTTCCATGACTACCGGGTTGACGGTTTAGATCAGCCGATGCTGGAAACATTTGAAGCGCAGCTTGGCTGGGAAGCCATGGTCAACAAACGCGGTACCACCTACCGTCAACTGAGTGACGAGCAAAAAGCTAGCCTAAACCGTGATACCGCTATCGAACTGATGCTGGAGTATCCGGCGATGATCAAGCGCCCGCTACTGGTTCATAATGAAAGCTACTATCTGGGCTTCAAGCCGGCCCAATACCAAGAAATTTTCCAATCATCTGCAGATAAATAATTAAGGATACAAGGATGTCAGACAGCCCGGTAATCGCTCTGGCGAAAGACTTTATCGGCCGCATATCGGTAACCCCGGAAGATGCAGGCTGCCAGGATGTGATGATTGCTCGTCTTGAAAAGCTCGGCTTCAAGATTGAAACCATGGTATTTGAAGATACGACGAACCTGTGGGCCCGTCGTGGAACCGAAGCACCACTATTGGTTTTTGCCGGACATACGGATGTTGTCCCAGCAGGATCATCGGATAAATGGCACACCCCGCCCTTTGAGCCAACCATCATCGACGGCTACCTGCATGGTCGTGGCGCCGCGGATATGAAGGGCTCTCTGGCATGTTTCATTGTCGCTATCGAACGTTTTCTGGCAGAAAACCCCGAGCATAACGGCTCCATAGCACTGCTGATCACTTCCGATGAGGAAGGGCCATTTATCAACGGGACAACCCGGGTCATCGATACCCTGGAAGCCCGTAACGAGAAAATCGACATGTGTATTGTTGGCGAACCATCAAGTACCCATGCCGTCGGTGATGTGGTTAAAAACGGTCGCCGTGGTTCTATCACCGGTGATGTCACGCTGAAGGGAGTACAGGGCCACGTAGCCTATCCTCATTTGGCTGACAACCCCGTGCACCGTGCGATGCCGGCCTTGGCTGAACTGGCGGCAACAACCTGGGATAACGGTAATGATTATTTCCCGCCGACCAGTTTCCAAATTGCCAACCTGCATGCCGGAACTGGTGCATCCAATGTCATTCCGGGCGAATTTCATGTTCAATTTAACTTCCGTTTCAGTACTGAACTTACCGCTGACGATATCAAGCGAAAAGTTCACTCGGTACTCGATGCCCACGGATTGGACTATGATCTTAAGTGGACGTTCAGCGGACATCCATTCCTAACCGACCATGGTACCTTGCTCGATGCTGTTGTTGCCGCTATCGAGGAAGTAAACCATAGTAAGCCGGAGTTACTTACGACCGGTGGTACTTCTGACGGACGCTTTATTGCCCGTACCGGCGCTCAGGTTGTTGAGCTCGGCCCCGTCAATGCCACTATCCATAAAGTTAACGAGTGCGTGAAGGTTGCCGATCTTGAAAAGCTCACCGACATGTACCAGAAAGTGTTAGAAAAAGCGCTTTAATGACAAACTCAACGATAACCCGGCAGCTCACCGCCGGGCAACTTACCGGCCAGACTGATAGCCATTTAGTCAGCCACCAGCAGCACTTGCTGCACAAAGACATGCAGCCAGCCTTTGTTTCCCTGCAGCAGGCAGCGGCAGATGCTGGCTTTGATCTACAGCTCGCCAGTGCTTTTCGCTCCTTTGACCGCCAGCTTCAGATCTGGAATAACAAGTTCAACGGAATACGGCCGATATTAGACAGCCACTGCCACCTGCTGGATCCTGACGAACTGACGGTGCTGGAAAAAATCCATGCCATCATGCGCTGGTCAGCCCTACCCGGTGCCAGCCGTCACCACTGGGGAACGGATGTCGATGTGTATGCAGCCAACTGTCTGCCACAAGGCATCCAACTTCAGCTGGAACCGTGGGAATATGAAACCGGCCATCAGGCAGAGTTCAGTGTTTGGCTCAATAAAAATATCAAACGCTTTGAGTTCTACCTTCCCTACGCCGAAGACCGAAACGGGGTCGCGATTGAACCCTGGCACATCAGTTATTACCCGCTCAGTCAGCCGTTGCTCAAGCAACTCACACCCGAGTTGCTTCACAGCACACTTAGCGCAAGCCAAATTGCTGGAAAGTCGCAGATTCTGACAAACCTTGATAGTCTTTATAGTAAGTACATAGAGAATATCTGTGAGGTCTAAATGGAATGGCTACTCAACCCCTGGGTTATCAGCATCATCGTCGTCAGCGTTGTTGTCAGTAACATTGCGGCCTTGAAATACACGGCAAATATGAAGTTTGGCTACCGTGACAAAGTCAAATATATGCAGGAAAAGCACAAGCGGGAAGAAGCGCTGAAAGAAGAAGAGAAAAAGGACGAATCCAGTTCCTAGATAGTTAACCTGTTCTGTGCAGGATATGATTCTAAAAATAGATCAAATAAAAAAGCTGCCTTGGGCAGCTTTTTTCTACTTGGCGGTTTAAGAAAGTACGGAATTAATAAGCTTAAATAAGCACTTTTGATGCCGATACCAGGCGAAAAACAAAGAAATCAAAAATTAAGAACGGCAGAGGTAATTGGCGACTCCTACCCACTTATAACTTGTCAGCTCTTCCAGCCCCATAGGGCCTCGAGCATGGAGCTTCTGGGTCGAGACAGCCACTTCTGCACCAAGACCGAACTGGGCACCATCGGTGAATCGGGTGGATGCGTTCACGTACACGGCAGCTGAACCTGCAGCGTTCACGAACCGCTCTGCTGACTGGATATCATTGGTAAGAATCGAGTCTGAATGGCTGGCGTTGTGCTTGCGCATATGCGCGATAGCCTCATCGACATCCTTCACCACTTTCACCCCAAGGGTGTAGCTCAACCATTCGGTATCAAAATCACCGTCAGCGACTTTGCGCAGCTCTGCCGCCTTGCCTTCCAGCAGGGCATAGGCCATTTCATCGGCCACCAAGGCAACTTTGCTGTTGTTCATGCGCTCAGCCAGGCGAGGAAGGAATGCCTCGGCAACCTCTTCGCTGACCAATAGCGTATCTAGCGCATTACAGGCTGACGGACGCTGAACTTTCGAGTTTTCGACTACATCCAGTGCTCGTGCAAGATCCGCTGATTGGTCGACATACACATGGCTGATCCCGAAACCGCCGATGATCACCGGAATAGTGCTGTTTTCCTTGCACATTTTGTGCAGGCCAGCACCACCACGCGGAATAATCATATCAACGTACTGATCCAGCTTAAGCAGCTGAGAAACCAGCTCGCGATCCGGTTTCTCAATATACTGTACCGAGGCGGCAGGCAGGCCAGCTTTTTCCAAAGCCACCTGAATGACCTTAACGAGCTCCATATTGGAGTAGAAGGTTTCACGGCCACCACGCAAAATACTGGCATTACCGGTTTTCAGACACAATGCGGCAATATCAATCGTGACGTTCGGGCGTGCTTCGTAAATCACCCCGACAACACCCAACGGTACACGGCGACGGCTAAGACGCATGCCGTTTTCTAGTACCTTACTGTCCAGCTCGGCACCAACCGGATCGTTAAGACTGATCACATTACGTACATCACTGGCAATGCCGGCCAAACGTTCTTCGTTCAAAAGCAAACGGTCGACCAAGGCATCGGACATACCTGATTCGCGTGCCGCAGTAATGTCTTTGGCATTGGCTGCCAGGATAGCTTCACTGTTGGCTTCAAGTTCATCGGCAATAATTGCCAGCGCCTGGTTTTTCTGCGCGGTTGCGACTGTAGCCAGCTCGAAAGCAGCCTGCTGGGCTGCTTTACCCATAATTTCAAGATTCACAATCTTCCCCTATCATCAAAATATTTTCAGTAAGTCACAGTATGCTGGATCAGATGATCACTAAATCATCACGATGCACCGCGACCGGACCGTATTCATAGCCCAGGACCTGATAAATATCCTGACTGTGTTTTCCGGCTATCTTAGCCATATCCTGACTTGAGTAACGGCTAATACCACGAGCCAACAACACCCCTTTGGTGTTGAAGATCCGAGCCACCTCGCCACGTTCAAACTGTCCTTTCACTTCGGTGATCCCTTTTGACAGCAAGCTACTACCTCGTTGTTGCACGGCAATTGCCGCACCGTCATCGATCACAATATCACCCGCAGGCGGAGGGCCAGCCAGGATCCAGCGCTTACGGCTCTCCAGCGGCGACTCCAGCGGAAGGAAGCGTGTTCCCACCGACTCACCTTTGACCAGATCTGCAATCACATCTGGACGACTACCTGCGGCAATAATTACTTCAATACCCGCTCGTCGGGCGACATCGGCGGCCTGCAGTTTGGTCGCCATACCGCCGGTACCCAAACCACCAACACTGCCACCCGCCAATTTATGCAGCGTTTCATCAATGGTATGAACTTCACGGATCAGTTCTGCGTCCGGATTGTTACGGGGATCGGCCGTAAATAGTCCCGGCTGATCGGTCAATAACAACAGCTTGTCGGCACTTGCCAGGATCCCGACCAACGCTGACAGGTTGTCATTGTCACCCACCTTGATTTCAGTGGTCGCGACCGCATCATTCTCGTTAACCACCGGGATAATGCCGTTATCCAATAGCGCGACGATCATATCGCGGGCATTGAGGTAACGCTCTCGGTCATCAAGATCCGCCCGGGTAAGCAGCATCTGGCCGACATGCAGGCCATAAATACCAAACAGGCTTTCCCACTCCTGGATCAGGCGGCTCTGGCCAACCGCAGCCAGTAGCTGCTTGCTGGCCATGTTCTTGGGCAGTTCGGGATAGCCTAAATGCTCGCGGCCGGCGGCAATTGCACCGGAGGTGACCATAATGACCTTATGGCCCTGACGGCGCAGCAAGGCGCACTGTCGAACCAGTTCAACCATATGGGCACGGTCTAGTTGTAACGTACCGCCAGTTAACACGCTGGTACCCAGCTTCACGACAATCGTCTGCTGGGTCTGATGGAATTGGGCCTTGGCCTCGGAAGTCGACTGAGCTCCCGCGAGGTCCTGCTCTGTAGCATTCAAGTGATTGGTATCTGCCATTGGGATTAAACAGTTGTGATGAATAAATTTATGTCCAGATGTTTTATCAATCCCCTAGGTAGATCACAAGAAAAATGCGCTATAAAAGCGCATTAATCTTTCATCAAGCTGAGGACTGTCGGTTCGGAGAGGATCAGGCAACGGTTCCGAGTTCTGCTTCCTCGAGCTCTCCCGCAGCCGAGACATCCAGTTCAAACTCATTATTCAGTAGTTCAGTCAGCTTGGCATAAAAGTCATCGAGTGTCTGCAACACCGCCTGTTCATGCTTGGCCGGAAGGTTTTCTTTAACCCAATCCCCTTTGCTGTCATAACGACCAAAATAATAGCGATATTCAAAGCCGGTATCTGTAGCCGTCAGAATGAGCCACCAGCCCCAGAACTCACGCTCTTCCGGCGCCTTCTTAGCACTGATGCAACTGGCCAGGCAATCAAAAAAGAAATGACCTTCTGAAGACTGCTTCTGACGCAAGTATGGCCCCAACGCCGTCAGTTTAGTCATCAAGCGGCCATGAGGCGGAAATGTAATATTTGTAGTCATAGCGTATCTCCATCCATAGTCAATAACACAATAACAGGTGCTCAGCAGCCCCAAAACACAATAACAACTTGGTTTCTGCCTGCAGTTATTCCATTTAAGCCATAAAGCCAAGAGATAGCAACAAATTATTTACATTCAAGCGCAACCGTCACAATATCGCTTTATGCTAATTTTTCTTTCAGCCAGTCAACAACGGCCACCAAAGAACGATGGTAACCATCATGTAGCGGCTTTTCTGGCAATGTCATTGCCTTACCGCCTCGGCTAGACATCGCAATCAGCTGATTATCAAACTCGGTACAGATAGGATCATTTCGAAGGCTGATACCTAGCATCGGTACTTCTGTCTTGCGACGGCCAAGCAGCCCCTGCTGCTTGAGAGACCAAGCCGGCAGGTGAGATGTCAGGCTAGCCCGGGAAACCGCATTCTTGCCCATACGCGAGGCGATCATATCAAGATACATTCTAGGCATCGCATCAAGGCGCTTCGGTTCAGCTAGCACCGAGTGAATTGCACCACCAAGGCTGATGCAGGTTTTAAGCCGGGTTGGCTCTAGAAAGCCCAAGCGAATAGCCGCATTACCGCCAAAGCGCAAACCCAGCATAGCGACTCGGGTATTATCAACCCACGGCACATCACGTATTTGCTGTACCAATGCCTGATGCAATCGGCTGGTATCTTCAGTCAGTGGCCATGCGGCACTATGTCCGACAGAGGGCATATCCAAAGTCACCATTGCAAAACCTGCCGGCCCTAGATAATCATGGTATAAACGCCAAAGATCCGACTGAAGGGTATCGAGGCCACCGCTGACGATTACTGTTGGCAGCAATTTATCAGTCCGCGGCAAGTGAATAAACGCCTGGAAAGTCTTGCCTTCATACTTCACATCAATCGTTTTCATTTTATGGGACATATGTTCCATGGCTTCACGGTAAGTCTGGTTCGCCTGTACCTCGGCCTGCGCAGCCAGGGCATCCCCCTTCAGGTGCGGATAAGCAGCCACACTGTAATACATGCTGGCAGTCAGCAGTACTTCCGCCGCTTTATCAACCTTTCCGGCATTAACCAGCTCGCGGGCCGCTTTCTGATACATCGCCCCGGATTGACACCACTCATAAATCCAGTTACCTGGCTTGTAGCCGATCACGGTATCAAGCAGTTCATCATTGGTACGCGGTGCTTCCGAGTTAGCCATACGGGAAAAGATCGCCTCCATTTCAATTGGATCAATTCCCTGCCACGCCCATTGCGGACGCCTTAGTACCCGATACCAGCCCAGTTCGCTATCACCATCAATTGCATTATGCATCGGCGTTGAAGAAACATTGGCCAGTTTCACCAAACTGGAGGTTTCTTTCGAAGTTTGCCGCGGTGCAAACAGCTTTTCAGATAAGTTAGTTTTGGAAGGTTCAGACACAGTAAGCTCCAATCATTTGACATTTTCACGCATAACGCCCCCTGAATCCGACACGAAGGTCAGTGAAAAACCGCTGACACCAAAGGGCTCTGTTAACTAGCGCAAAGATATTTATACCAAAAGTATACCACCCAACAATCAGTTACAGTGTGCGCAAAAAAACAAAAAAAGTTTGGGGAAAACAATGTTCAGGCAAAAACTCAGACTAGCACCTCTCCTATAACGTCAAGATACTGAGTCTTATGAATAAGACAGAGCACCTATACACGCCCAATATTTTCTACTGATTTATCATCCTGAGCTATGCTGATACTACTATCAGTAGTCCGTTAGGTGGTATACATATGAGCAGAATACTTCTTTTTTGCAGCATGATGTTTATGTCAACGTCGGTGCTCGCCTTCGGCAGTGGTGGCGTTCTCGGTGGAAACCCCGGAGAAGCATCAGGTGCCGTCAATGCCAAGATAGCCGTATGTCTAGATGCATCCGGCGAACAAATTGCGAACTCGTATCAAACCAAGCTTGATAGAAAATGTAAGTTAACCGGTAAAGATATGATTGACCTGATTAACTACAATAATTATTACCGAAACAAGCCCAATGGCGAATCACTGTCTGATATCCGCGCGATGCGCTAACCTCTTTTAGCCATTGACTAGCAACAAAAAAAGGGAGCCGCCGGCTCCCTTTTTTATGCGTCTATTATCGCCATTATTTTTTAGCGATAGGATCAACATAAGTCACAGCCATATCCCATGGCTGCTCGATCCAAGTGTCCTGAGCAATATCAACGACGTAGTCATCAACCAGGTGCCTACCGGCTGGCTTGGCACACACAGTTACAAACTTGGCGCGTGGGTACATCTCGCGGATCATCTCAGCCGTACCGCCAGTATCAACCAGATCATCGACGACGATGAAGCCTTCACCATCACCATCGGCCTTCTTCAGCACTTTCATTTCACGCTGGTGGTCATGGTCGTAGCTTGAAATACATACCGTATCAACATGACGGATATTTAGTTCACGAGCCAGGATCGCAGAAGGAACTAGACCACCACGACTAACAGCAATAATACCTTTCCACTGATCAGCAGGTAGCAGTTTCTCTGCCAGCTGACGAGTGTACATTTGCATGTTGTCCCAAGTGATGACGAATTTATTACTCATATCCGATGAACCTCTGAATCAGCGAAATTGTCGCTGGGTATATTTATAAACTGTTATAAGAAGATAATTTTAGCAAGAAACAGGGCAGCAATAACCCAAACGCTAACATTTACATCTCTTCCCTTGCCACTCATAGCCTTAACGGCAGCATAAGTGATAAAGCCAAGGCCGATACCTTCAGCAATAGAGTATGTTAGCGGCATTAACAGGCAAACTACAACCACAGGGGCGGCTTCTGTTAAGTCACGCCAGTCTACACTCACCAAACCTGACATCATCAGAATGGCAACATAGAACAAGGCACCCGCTGTCGCATAGGCCGGAACCATACCCGCCAGCGGAGCAAAGAACAATGCCAAAAAGAATAGTACGCCCACCGTCACGGCTGTCAAACCAGTACGGCCACCGACTGCAACTCCCGACACACTTTCAACAAACGATGTCGTATTGGAAGTACCAAGAACGGCTCCAACCGATGTTGCCGTACTATCAGCAAGCAACGCGCGGTTAAGGCGTGGAAGCTTACCCTCTTTGTCAATTAGGTCCGCTTTTGTCGCGACACCAACCAATGTTCCTGCAGTATCAAACAGGTCAACAAACAGGAAAGCAAACACGACTGAGACCAGGCCGACTTCCAGTGCCCCGCTAAAATCCATCTGCATGAATGTTGGTGCCAGACTTGGTGGCATAGACATGACACCGCCATAAGTGATCTCACCAAACAGCACGCCCAATACTGTCACTGACAAAATAGCAATCAGTACCGCTGCCTTATAACCACGGTGAACCAAGGCAATTGTCAGGAAAAAGCCTAATGCCGCCATCACAGCAGGGAAGCTGGTCAAGTCGCCGACATGGACTAATGTTGCAGGGTTATCAACCACAATACCTGAGCTCTGCAGCGCGATGAATGCCAGGAATAAACCGATACCCGCCGAGATCCCGGTACGTAGTGCCATTGGTATTGCATTAATAATCCATTCGCGTACCCGCAACACGCTCAAAGCGATAAAGCAAAGACCAGATAAGAATACAGCGGCCAGTGCTACCTGCCACGTATGCCCCATACCTAAAACAACACTATAGGTAAAGAAAGCATTCAGCCCCATCCCCGGCGCCTGAGCGACAGGATAGTTTGCAACAAAACCCATAATAAAACAGCCGACCATTGCAGCCAAACAGGTTGCGACAAAAACAGCCCCCTGATCCATCCCTGTGGTTGCCAGCATCGTCGGGTTGACAAAGATGATGTAGGCCATGGTCAGGAAGGTGGTGAGACCCGCCAACACTTCGGTGCGAACATCCGTACCGTGCTCTTGCAGTTTGAATAGTTTCTCAAGCATTGCTCTCGATTCCTTGGAGATAATACGCAGCATCAAAAATCTTGAAAAATAGAAAACGTTTGCGTCCTCCATTTTTGGGGGGCGATTATATGTTGCTTAGCCAGCAATTTCCAGAAAATAACGCAACTATCAGCAGCACATTTGCCTAACCGAATAAAAAACCGACCAACCACAAATCAGCATAAAAATAAATCAATAAAAATCAACATGTTAAGCAAGTCCTCTTATGATGAATTTTTCACCATTCAACATTTTTCCCCTCGACGCAAACGATAATATGCATCAAGTTAATGTTGGATTTATCGCTTAGAATTGTATGTAATCGAGTACATGGTGATATTAACCTGTTAGGGGTTTGTAACAGAGAGTGAGGAGGGAGATAAAAAAACGCCACTCCAAGTGGGAGTGGCGGAAGAATGTGATGAACAACCAAATAATGGGTATTCTAAATTCTTAACAAAGGGGGTGAACAATACTGTTCAAAATACCATGCCCTAATACCATCGAAGTATTGAGCACAGTATCAGAAATTAGTAGCCGAAAGAGCTCGGGTAGTGGAAGTTACCAGTGTAAACAGAACGGTTATTCCAGAAGTTTGTTACAGAGTTAAATACTTTCATCTTTATCACCTTAAATATTAAGTTATCAAAACACATAAAACGTTTAGTGCTCAGCCTTCATGGCTTGACTTAATCTCAGTTCCTTGGAGGCGATATCTCGGGCTCATCCTGAGCGGTTTGCTGTGTTGTTTGTTCTTCAACAGAAGATGGTGCAACTATAACCACCACGTAATTAAATTACAAGCTTTTTCTTTAACTCCGTCACACTTTTTGATTTTGCGTGCTACAGATCTCTCTTTTCTGTAATTTAATTACAGCTTTGATTATCCCAGGTTTACCCTCTCGCGACTAACGTTTAACACCGCCTTACTTAAACCATTACGCTACTGCAACATACAATATTCAACACGCGCATATACAACCAGCTGTCAATTCCAACAAGCGATCACGATAGAGAGAGTCATTAGGCAAAGAGCAATATCCACCTGCGCAGCTCACCGATTACAGCCATAAAACCGTGCTGCAGGGCGAACAAATCGCAGCCGCAAGCGAACAACTTCTTGCTAGTGGTCACACTCTTGGCGCCCATATTTCGCATTTTAAGATTTAGCTATCCCCGTTTCAGACGCAGTGGTATCCTTGAAGCAATCGCGATAGTTTATTCTGCTAGATTTACTCGCTCATTTGCTGATATTCAGCTAATGAATCGCATTAGCCCAATAGTTTATAAGGGAGACTGCTGTGTCTGAAATCAGTCAACTGTCACCGCAACCTGTGTGGCAATTCTTCGATCAAATCTGTTCTATTCCTCACCCATCCAAGCATGAAGAGCAACTCGCTCAGCACATCATCAAATTTGCTGAAGGTGAAGGCCTAGAAGTACGCCGTGATGCGGTTGGCAACGTATTTATCAAAAAGCCGGCAACTCCGGGTATGGAAGACCGTAAAGGTGTCGTACTGCAGGCGCACATCGATATGGTGCCACAGAAGAATGAAGATACCGATCACGAGTTCACCAAGGATCCTATCCAACCATACATTGATGGTGAGTGGGTTACGGCAAAAGGCACAACGCTGGGTGCTGACAACGGTATGGGTATGGCTGCATGTCTTGCTGTCTTGGCGGCAAAAGATGTTGAGCACGGTCCATTGGAAGTACTGCTGACTATCGACGAAGAAGCCGGTATGACAGGTGCTTTCGGCCTTGAAGAAGGCTGGCTGGAAGGTGACATCCTGCTAAACACTGACTCCGAGCAAGAAGGTGAAGTGTACATGGGGTGTGCTGGTGGCGTTGATGGCTCTATCACCCTCGATATCGAGCGTGAAGCCGTTCCGGCTAAGCACGCAGCCGTTAAACTGGTAATTAAAGGCCTAAAAGGCGGCCACTCAGGTTGTGATATTCACACCGGCCGCGGCAATGCCAACAAACTGCTGGGTCGCTTCCTATTTGCCCACGCAGAAGAGCTTGGTCTACGCCTGACTAACCTTACCGGCGGTAGCCTGCGTAATGCGATTCCACGTGAAGCATTCGCTCTTGTGACACTTCCGGCAACCAACGTCGACAAGCTGAACGAACTGTTCACCCACTACCAGTCAATTCTGGTTGCCGAGCTAGGTAAAGTTGAAACCGATATCAACCTGTTTGTCGAGCCAGCTGAATTACCTGCTGATGTACTAACCGCCACGGCACAGAAGCGTTTTTATGCGGTTCTGAATGCTTGCCCGAACGGTGTGCTACGCATGAGCGATGACATCGAAGGTGTGGTTGAGACTTCACTGAACGTTGGTGTGATCACCACTGAAGCTGACAAGATCACGATTCTATGTCTGATCCGCTCGTTGATCGACTCTGGTCGCAGCAATGTCGAAGGCATGCTAAAAGCGGTTGCTGAACTAGCAGGAGCCCAGTGTGAATTCTCTGGTGCTTACCCGGGCTGGAAACCAGATGCCGACTCTGAAGTGATGCACCTGTTCCGTGAAACCTATAACGATATCTATGGCCGAACACCAAATATCATGGTTATCCATGCCGGTCTAGAGTGTGGTCTGTTCAAAGAACCGTACCCTACAATGGATATGATCTCTTTCGGACCGACCATCAAGTTCCCGCACTCGCCAGACGAGAAAGTGAACATCGAGACCGTTGGTCTATTCTGGGAGCAGATGGTTGCGATCCTGAAGAATATTCCGGTGAAGAAGTAATAAACTTCTAAGTATCAGATAAAAAGATACGAGTGATACGAAGCGAGTTCATAGGGACTCGCTTTTATGTATCTAAAATCCCTCAAACGACAGCTGCTGCGCCTTCAGCCCCTGCTCTAACCCGACACTGATCCCTATCAACCGGATTTCACGATCTTTCTGCCGGCTCAGTGCTTCTTTGAGCAGGCCGACAAACTGAGCCTTATCGAGTCTCGGTTGACTATGTTCTACCGTCGTTTGCTGAAAATCGGCAAACTTGACCTTGATCCCCTGCTTGGCAATATTCAGCTCCGGACGAGCACGTTTAAGTCGTTTTTCCAGCTCTGGAAACAAGGTTTCAATAACTAACCAGCACTGATCATAGCTACTGATATTTTTTGAAAAGGTACGTTCGACGCCCACCGACTTCCGCTCCCGCTCAACCACAACTTCACGGTCATCAACCCCATGGGCACGGGACCAGAGTGAATGGCCAAACTTACCAAACTGCTGCAGCAGAAGGTGACGATCATAGGCCTGCACATCCTTACCGACATATAATCCTTTTTCATGCAGTTTCTGAATTGTCACCTTACCCACCCCGGGTATTTTTTCTAACTTCAAATCGGCAACAAAATCAGGAACATCAGCCGGAGTAACAACATACTGACCATCCGGTTTATTCAGATCAGACGCAATCTTGGCTATAAACTTTACCGGCGCGATGCCTGCGGAGGCTGTTAGATCCAGCTCTTCTTTAATTGCCCGGCGAATATCCTGAGCAATCAAAGTGGCCGAGCCATGCAATAACTCGCACTCCGTAACATCCAAATAAGCTTCATCCAGTGACAACGGCTCAATTTTATCGGTATAGCGCTGAAAGATAGCCCGGATTTGTTGAGAGACTTCTTTGTACACCCCCATCCGGCCAGCGACCAAAGTCAGATGCGGGCACAGCTTCATGGCTTGGGCTGTTGGCATCGCTGAGCGCACCCCATACTGACGGGCAAGATAGTTACAGGTGCTAATTACGCCACGTTGCTCCGAGCGTCCGCCGATCGCAATAGGGATCCCCTTTAGCTCAGGGTTATCACGCATTTCTACCGCCGCAAAAAAACAATCCATATCAACATGGATGATTTTTCTTTGAACTGGCAAAGGAGTCGTTGGCTGCTGCATGATTTCGGTTATCGGTTCTCTCAGCTGCTGTCAGCTGCTCAATTGATTAACTGTTTTTTTATACAGTGCCTATTATAGGGGCCAATTACCCGCGTGTGAACCCTGGGGTATGTCGCTTAATTATTTGCACCATCGTTATTGGTCCAAAATTTACTCTCACATACTTGTCGCGCAACTTACAAAAGTGTTATTAATGAAAACAATCAGCGTATAAATACCTACCCAGCAACAGGTATTGATTAAAGGAATAAGATGTCGCCAAATAAAGTTCTGATCGTAGAAGACAGCAGGGCCTTCCGTAACTACCTCAATAGTCAGCTGAGAGCAGCAGGCTTTGAACCCGTTTTTGCCGAGAGTATTGCCCAGGCGAAACAGCTGATTGTCGATAACAATACCGATGCATCCCCTTTCCTCTGTACTGTGCTCGACTACTGTCTGCCTGACGGCCAAGATGGCGAAATTATCGATCTGGTACTCAGTTACAAGCTCAAGGTTATTGTCCTGACCGCCCAATTCAGCACAGAAGTTAGGGAGGCGGTGCTGTCTAAGGGAGTGATTGATTACTTACTTAAGGACAGCCCGGCCTCCGTTGCCTACCTTATTCCTCTTTTGCAGCGGCTTGAAGCAAACAATTATCACAAAGCCATGGTTGTAGAAGATTCGTCAACGGTTCGCCATCACCTTATCAACCTGCTTGAAAGGCAAAACCTGCAGGTAATTGCCGCCAACAACGGGCAGGAGGCTCTGGAGCAGCTAGAGCTGCATCCTGATATCAGCCTCGTGATCACCGACCATGACATGCCCGAAAAAGACGGTATCACCATGATCAGGGAGATCCGGCAACAGCATAACCGCAACCAAATTGCCATACTGGGTTTGTCGGGCAGTAACGACAACGCGATGACAGCACTATACCTCAAGGCTGGAGCCAATGATTTTCTCAACAAGCCGTTCAACCAAGAAGAGTTTTACTGCCGTATTCACCATATGCTGAATATGAAAGATACCGCCGACAAGCTTTACCGAATGGCCAACCAGGATGCGCTGACGGGGCTATGGAACCGGCGCTATTTCTTTAGCCAAAGTGACTGCGGCTGTAACGATTGTGGCCAAAACCGTAATATCGCAATGATCGATATCGATTTTTTCAAACGGGTCAACGATACCTACGGCCACGACGCCGGCGACGAGGTATTGGTTCAAATCAGCAAGCAGCTCCAGGCACACTGCCCCGATGCCGTGGTGGCCCGGTTTGGCGGCGAGGAGTTCTGTATTCAGAGCTGTGCAAGCTATCAGCAGTTTATCAAGCAGCTTAGTCAGTTACGGCAAGACATAGAAAAGTTAGTGATCACCTACCAACAATCGTCGATTAAGGTCACAATTAGTATTGGTGTCACTTGCGGGGAGAAGCCCCTTGGTGAATTGCTCAAAGACGCCGATGAACGGCTTTATCGAGCCAAGCAAGGCGGTCGTAACCGGCTGGTAGGGCTCTGATTGGATCAGATAATTGCTCAGTTTGGTATAACCACGAATATAGCATATAAAAAAGCCTGAGCTAGCTCAGGCTTTACATTCAGATCAACGTGTTAAGCTAGATGATCTGGTTCTTTTTCCACTCGGCATGCTTCGCCTCACGCGCTTCACGCTTCTTGCGGGCATCACAAGGTTCCGGGCAGTCACACTCTTTGGCAATACCGATACCGTCCAGCCCACCACAGCTACCACTTACCGTTTTACGCTGGAAAATGTATCCCACAGCCATTGCGACGATAACCAGCAAAAAGACTGCGAAGGTGGTTAAATATACGACCATGATAGTTCTCTACTTCTTCTGCATATAAGGAACAAAGGCATCAGAGGTATATTCTTTAAAGCCCTGTTCGGTTTTCACAACGAGTAGAACCGGCAAGCTCTCTTGTTGCGCCAATTCCAGTGATTTTTCTTCACCCATCACAGAAAAAGCCGTTGCCAGTGCATCCGCTGTCATGCTTGATGGATGTAAAACCGTCACCGACACCACGTGGTTCGAGATCGGCTTACAGGTTTTAGGGTCAATCAGGTGCGAATAACGCACTCCGTCTTCTTCAAAGTAATTGCGATAGTCACCCGATGTTGCCACAGCCATGTCACCCGGTTCAATGATTTCCTGCACCGAGCGGCTACCGTCATCTGTCGGCTTCTCGATAGCAATGCGCCATGACACGCCTTCCAGGTTCTTACCCTTCAAACGAAGCTCACCGCCAATCTCGACCAGGTAGTCCGCAACATTCAGCTCTTCAAAATAATCCGCCACCACATCGACACCAAAACCTTTGGCAATCGAAGACAGATCAACGTATAGCTCAGGAATATCTTTCTTAAGTGTATTGCCTTCAACCGAAAGATGGTGAATACCCACTATCTTTTTGCGCTCGGTAATTTCGTCTGCCGTCGGTGTTTTCTCCGGACGGGCCTCAGGGCCAAAGCTCCATAGGTTAACAACCGGGCCAACGGTCACGTCCAATGCACCATCCGTTAACTTCGCCAAGCGAATTGCTTCTTTCACGACCTTGGCGGTATCGGCAGATACCTCAAATGGCTGGTTGGTTTGGTGCTGGTTAAATTGGCTGAGCTCGGAATGCTTACGATAAGTCGACATCTGATCGTTCACCAGCTCCAGGCGACGATCAATCTCGGTCTGCATATCAGTTGCAGATGGCAAGCCTTCCTGCTTAATCAACTTAATTGAATAGTAGGTTCCCATGGTTGAGCCATTCAGGTGAATCAATTCACGCTGATCACTACAGGCCGACAGGGTAAAAACCAACGCAAACATCATCAATGCGCGGTGTAGCAATGTCTTCATCCAACTACTCCCCAAATGAAAGACAGTCATTTTTTATGGTATGAAAAACCTTAGCTTACATACCGTTATTATGCGCTTATTACGAAAAAAGGCTGACCCCAGATGGGATCAGCCAGTTTTTCAGTGTGTAGCTAATTAGCCACCGAAATCATCCAGTAGGATGTTTTCGTCTTCAACACCAAGATCTTTCAGCATGCCGATAACAGCTGCGTTCATCATTGGTGGACCACACATGTAGTATTCACAATCTTCTGGTGCTTCGTGATCTTTCAAGTAGTTCTCGTAGATCACGTTGTGGATGAAGCCTGTGTAACCATCCCAGTTATCTTCTGGTAGTGGATCAGACAGGGCTACGTGCCACTCGAAGTTCTCGTTGTCCGCTGCAAGCGTATCGAAATCTTCTACATAGAACATTTCACGCTTAGAACGCGCACCGTACCAGTAAGTCATCTTACGCTTAGACTTCAGACGTAGAAGCTGATCAAAGATGTGAGAACGCATTGGAGCCATACCGGCACCACCACCGATGAATACCATTTCGTTATCAGTCTCTTTCGCGAAGAACTCACCGAACGGACCAGAAATAGTACACTTGTCGCCAGCTTTCAGTGACCAGATGTATGAAGACATCACACCCGGTGGCACGTCAGGGTTATTTGGCGGCGGTGTTGCAATTCGTACATTAAGCTTAATCAGGCCTTTCTCTTCTGGGTATGACGCCATTGAGTAAGCACGGATTGAAGGCTCTTTTACGATTGACTCATAACGGAACAGGTTGAACTTGTCCCAATCTTCACGGTATTCCTCAGGAATATCGAAGTCAGCATATTTAATGTGATGCGGTTCAGCTTCAATCTGAATGTAACCACCTGCACGGAAAGGAACTTCCTCGCCTTCAGGGATCTGCAGCACAAGCTCTTTGATGAAGGTTGCTTCGTTGTCGTTAGAAAGAACAGTACATTCCCACTTCTTAACACCGAAGATTTCTTCTGGCAGCTCGATATCCATGTCGGTTTTCACGTTAACCTGACAAGCAAGACGCTCGCCTTCACGTGCTTCACCTTTAGTGATGTGGTCAAGCTCTGTCGGCAGAATGTCACCGCCGCCAGATTTTACTTTCACACGACACTGGCCACATGAGCCACCGCCACCACATGCAGATGATACAAAGATACCATTTGCAGAAAGAGCGCTTAGTAGTTTGTCACCGGCAGCAGTTTTAATTGCTTTTTCCGGATCACCATTTACTGAGATAGTAATGTCACCTGATGGTACTAGCTTAGATTTAGCGAATAGGATCACTAATACCAAAGCCAGGATAATCAGGGTGAACATAACTACACCAAGAATAATATCCATTGATTATTCCTTAATATCCTGATTACAGCTGAACACCGGAGAAGGACATGAAGCCCAACGCCATTAGACCAACGGTGATGAATGTAATACCTAGGCCACGCAGACCTGGAGGTACGTCAGAGTACTTCATCTTCTCGCGGATACCCGCAAGAGCTACGATTGCCAGCATCCAGCCGATACCAGAACCGACACCGTAAACCACAGATTCAGCGAAGTTGTAATCACGCTGTACCATGAAAGATACGCCACCGAAGATTGCACAGTTAACTGTGATCAGCGGTAGGAAGATACCCAGTGCGTTGTATAGCGGCGGGAAGAAGCGGTCCAGAACCATTTCCAGGATCTGTACCAGTGCCGCGATAACACCGATAAAGGTAATAAAGTTCAGGAAGCTCAGGTCAACACCTGAAACAATCGCACCGTCTTTCAGCAGTAGGTTGTAAATCAGGTTGTTTGCAGGTACGGCGATAGCCAGTACAACGGTAACCGCAACACCCAGGCCGAAAGAAGTTTTAACCTTCTTAGATACAGCCAGGAATGTACACATACCTAGAAAGAACGATAGTGCCAGGTTCTCGATAAAGATCGAGCGAACCAATAGGCTTAGATAATGTTCCATGGTCCCCTTACTCCTTCGCTTCTACTTGTTCAGGACGGACGATACGAATAGCCCAGATCATGAAACCGATCAGGAAGAACGCTGATGGTGCTAGTAGCATCATACCGTTCGGCTGGTACCAGCCACCTTCAGAGATCAGCGGTAGAACCTGAACACCGAATAGTTTGCCTGCACCTAGTAGTTCACGGAAGAAGCCTACAGTGATTAGTACAAAACCGTAGCCAAGGCCGTTACCGAGACCGTCAACTAGCGACGGTAGCGGCGCTGACTTCATTGCATACGCTTCTGCACGACCCATTACGATACAGTTAGTAATGATCAGGCCAACAAATACAGAAAGCTGTTTAGAGATATCGTAAACAAACGCTTTCAGCACCTGGTCTACCACGATTACCAACGAGGCGATAATCGCCATCTGCACGATAATACGTACACTGTTAGGAATGTGATGACGGATCAGAGATACAAACAAGTTAGAGAACGCACATACGAATGTTACCGCTAAGGTCATTACGAATGCTGTTTCCAGTTTGGTGGTTACTGCAAGCGCAGAACACACACCAAGAATCTGCAGCGCAATCGGGTTGTTATCGATAAAAGGCGCAAACAGAATCTTCTTCATTTCTTTAGTATCAGCCATTGTTTAGGCCTCCTTCACGCACTTTAGCTAGGAATGGACCAAAGCCCATGTCACCCAACCAGAAGTCGAAGGTGTGCTGAACACCATTAGCGGTTAGAGTTGCGCCAGACAGACCGTCTACGCCGTGGATATCACCCTCAGGAGCGCCACCTTTAACAACACGGATTGCTGGTTTGTTGCTGTCATCAAACAGCTTCTTGCCAACAAACTGAGCACGCCAGCTCGGGTTTTCAACCTCACCACCAAGTCCAGGAGTTTCGCCCTGCTCGTAGTAAGTAATACCCGATACTGTGTTACCGTCAGTCTCAACCGCAACAAACGCGTACATCATTGACCACAGACCGTTACCGTGAACAGGCAGGATCAGCTTTTCAGTGTTGTCGTTCGCATCTTTAACCAGGTAAACCGTTGCAACATTCGCACGACGAATGATCTTGGCTTTATCCTGATCCGCTGCTAGCTTGATAGACTGGTTGTTATCTTTCGCAGCAACACGTTGCTTGTACTCTGCTGCAGTTTGACCTGCTTCAGTTGTCTCTACGAATTCACCCGTTTCAAGGTTAACCAGTTTAGGCTCGATGAACTGCTGGTAAGCTTCAGTTACGTTAGTGCCGTCTTCAAGCAGGCCTGCAACCGAAAGGATGTTGCGCTGAACGTCAAGCACAGCATTCTTCTGCTGAAGCGGACGCAAGCTCACTGCCGACATTGATACCACGATAGAGCAGACTAGGCTCAGCGCGATAACAACAATCAGCGTCTTTTTAATGCTATCGTTATTACTTGACATGACGAGCGAGCCTCCGTTTGATGTTGCCCTGAACCACTAGGTTGTCAAATAGAGGTGCAAATAGGTTAGCGAATAGAATCGCCAGCATCATACCTTCTGGGTAAGCTGGGTTAACCACACGAACCAACACCGCCATTACACCGATAAGTGCGCCGTACCACCATTTACCTTTATTAGTAAATGATGCAGACACAGGATCGGTTGCCATGAACATCATACCGAATGCAAAACCACCCAGAACTAGGTGCCAGTGCCAAGGCATGCTGAACATTGCATTCGTGTCAGAACCAATGATGTTGAACAGAGTCGCTGTCGCAATCATACCAATCATGGTACCCGCGATGATGCGCCATGAAGCAATGCCCATGAACACGATCATTGCACCACCAAGAATGATAGCTAGCGTCGAAACTTCACCGATTGAACCAGGGATACGACCAATGAATGCATCCATCCAAGTAATCGCGTCGCCAGTAACAACGTTGATTAGTTTCGCGTCACCACCTTGTGCCCACTGGCTTAGCGCCGTCGCACCAGTGAAGCCGTCAGCGGCTGTCCATACTGCATCACCAGAAATCTGAGCTGGGTATGCAAAGAACAAGAACGCACGGCCTGCTAGTGCAGGGTTCAGGAAGTTACGGCCAGTACCACCAAAGATTTCTTTAGCAACAACAACACCGAAGGTAATACCTAGGGCTGCCTGCCAAAGTGGAAGTGTTGGTGGAACGATCAGTGCGAACAGGATAGAAGTAACAAAGAAGCCTTCGTTCACTTCGTGCTTGCGCACCATACAGAAAAGCACTTCCCAGAAGCCACCTACTGCAAATACAACAGCGTAGATAGGTAGGAAGTAGGTTGCACCCAGTAGCATCTTGCTACCCCAGCCTGCATCTGCAGACATTGTGCCGCCTAGCATTTCAGTCAGCCAGTAGTGCCAGTCACCTGCGATAATCGCAGTTAGCTGATCACCAGCATACATGTGGTTTAGCGCAACAATTGCCTGGTGGCCAGAGTTGTACATACCCCAGAACATTGCTGGGAATACCGCAAACCACACCATGATCATGATGCGCTTCAGATCGATGCTATCACGAACGTGAGAGCCTGAACGAGTCACTTGACCCGGCGTATACATAAGAGTTGCAAACGCTTCATAAAGCGCAAACCACTTCTCGTGCTTACCACCCGGCTCAAAGTGGTGTTCAATTTGCTCTAGGAAATTCTTGAGGCTCATGAATTACCCTTCCTTCTCAATTGTGTCCAGACACTCACGTAGAAGTGGGCCGAACTCATACTTACCTGGGCAAACAAATGTACATAGAGCCAGATCTTCTTCATCAAGCTCTAGCGCACCTAGCTGCTGTGCACTATCAACGTCACCAGCACATAGGTCACGAAGCAGCAGTGTCGGCTCGATATCAAGCGGCATAACTTTTTCGTAGTTACCGATTGGCACCATCGCACGCTCACTACCATTCGTCGTCGTTGTCATATTAAACAACTGACCAGGGAAGAACTGGCTTAGGAAAGAACGAGTAATAGAGAACTTGTTTTTACCTGGTACGATCCAGCCCAAGAATTCTTTCTCGCGACCTTCACGAAGCGCAGTTACCTGTAGATGGTAACGGCCAAGGTAGGCATGTGGACCAATTGCATGAAGACCATTCAGAACAGAGCCTGAAAGAACGCGCAGTTCACCTGGCATCATTTCTGAGTCAGTAATCTGAACAGTAGATGCACCGATCTGAGTACGAACCAGACGTGGGTTGTTAACTACAGGGCCTGCCAGTGAGATAACACGGTCAGTATATAGTTCACCTGTCAGGAATAGCTTACCGAAGGCGATAACGTCCTGGTAGTTGATATGCCATGCTACATTTTCTAGGTTCGCACCAAACAATGTGTGGATATGCGTACCAACAAGACCGGCAGGGTGCGGACCATTGAATACGTGCTCTTCAACATTAGATTCAGTTGAACGCGGTAGGCTAGCACCAGATTTACAAACCATCACCTTACCGCTAGTCAGACGAGATAGAAGCGTCAGACCGGCAACAAAAGCGTCGCTTTGCTCATTAATGATGATTTCTGGGTTTGCAGCCAGAGGGTTGGTATCAATGGCTGTAACAAAGATAGCCTGAGTTTCAGCGTCGATTGCAGGAACCTTGCTGAAAGGACGCGTACGAAGCGCTGTCCACATACCAGACTCAACTAGCTGATCCACGATTGCAGCACGCTCTAATTGAGCAAGCTGGCCAGCTTCATAGCTGTTGAATGTTATTTGCTCATCGCCTTCTACATCAATCACAACGGATTGTAGAACACGCTTCGCACCACGGTTGATTTCTGCAACCTTGCCGCTGGCTGGAGCAGTGAACTTAACGCCAGGGTTCTTCTTGTCTTCAAAAAGAACCTGACCTTTCTTCACTACATCCCCTACGCGAGTATGCATTGTAGGACGCATACCAACATATTCTTCGCCAAGCAAGGCGACTCGAGTGATGGTCTTGCCATCATTTATCGCCTGGGTAGGAGTCCCTGAAATTGGGATATCCAAACCCTTTTTTATTGTAATCATACGCACTTGCACTACATTAACGGGAAAAAAGAATTTTCTATTGCGCAATTAAGACACGACTTTCCTTCGTCCGAAGCCGGTTTATATCCGTAACCAGCACCGCAACATCCTATTAACTTACTGGTCACAGATTTTATGACGAGTAATTTTGAGGCCGCGATTCTAGCATTAAACTACGGGTTTTTACTATGCCAAACCGTCCTAAACGAGGCGAAAATCAGTGAACAATTCAAACGCAATACATTTGTTAGGTTATATCTTTGAGCTAACGCACAATTGTGGAAAACAAGTTGTTTTATCAAAACATTTGCACTTGAAGCGATGTTTTAACAAAAAATCAATAGCATTCGCACAGTCACAACAATGGGGCAGCAATGCCCCATCATATTTGTTTATATTTTGTCATGCGGTGTTAATTAATATTCACATCTGCATTTTCTGACACCCGCCCATACTGCCGGATGTCTGCAAGAAACTGCTTGTAGGCTGAATAAATACGCCCTATATCAGGATCTGCTTCACTCTTTTCTGCCAGCAATTGTGATGTCAAAAGCTCCAATTCCGACAGAACATCTTCAGGAAACAGCCTCAACTCGACACCATGCTCGTTGATCAAGACATCCAGCGCCTGTAAATTCTTGACTGTATATTCATCAAGCATGTCTTGATTGATTGCCCTGGCTGCAGTTGTCACAACCAACTGTAAATCCTCCGGGAGCGCCTGAAAGGCCCCTTTATTAATGAGGAACTCCATTGAGGCACTAGGCTCCTGCCACCCCGGATAATAGTAGTACTTGGCGGCATTATGTAAACCAAATGCGAGATCATTGTAAGGGCCAACCCACTCGGTCGCATCAATGGCTCCAGTTTCCAATGCTGTGAAAAGCTCTCCGCCGGGCAAGCTGACAGGAATTCCTCCAGAGCGTTTCAGTACATCAGCCGCGTAGCCGGGCAAACGCATTTTCAGCCCTTTCAGGTCACGAAGGCTATTAATCTCTTTATTAAACCACCCCCCCATTTGGGCACCAGTGTTCCCCCCCGCCATCGGGATAACTCCATAGGGAGCATAGAGCTCATGCCACAGTTCCAGGCCACCACCATAATGTAGCCAGGCATTCATTTCCTGGGCTGTCATACCAAACGGAATAGCGGTAAAAAAAGGGGCAGCTGGAATTTTCTCCTGCCAATAATAAGCCGCCGAATGGCCCATCTGAGCAGTTCCTTTCGAAACAGCATTGAACACTTCAAAGCTTGGCACCAGCTCACCGGCGCCATAAACCCGAATGGTTAACCTACCATCACTTAATTGCTCAACCTTTTCCGCAAACCTCTCAGGAGCCACCCCTAAGCCAGGAAAACCTTTTGGCCACGAGGTAACCAGCTTCCATTCAACAGGTTTGACTTGCTTTTGGTCACTGCTTCCCTGATCACCACACGCTAACAGGCCGACAGCAAGTAAAAGCCCTACGACAATTTTGCCACTACGCTTTATCATCCAATATCCTTGTATTGCAGAACCGCCTCCTGCCATTACTAGCAGAAAACCAAGTCCTCAAAGTATAGCTGTATGACCAACTTCTACTTATACCAATCATGACTGTTAACTAATTGGTATGCCTTCCGAATCCATTTAGAAGAAGTAGACAATGATACGTGATACCCGATGATAATGATGCTCGTTAATTCAAACTTTATGACGAAAAAAACCGCAACAATGTGCGGTTTCTATTCATTTCAGTTGCCATTAAGAAACTGAATTAGACTAATTTAGCGCCTCCACGGCATGACGGCGACAGAGGTGCCCCATCAAACAAGTTCTGCCATTCACTCTCGGTATAGGTATGCATGGCCAACGCATGGACTTCAGCTGCCAACTCATCGGCAAGCACACTGTTTACCGCCCGGTGACGGCCAATCAGCCTAACGCCTTCAAATTGCTCGCTCACAATCACCACCTTAAAATGGCTTTCCGAGCCTGCGGGTACATTATGCATATAGCTTTCATTCACCACCTCAAGATGCAATGGCGAAAATGCTTGCTGCAGTTTCTCGTTGATACGTTCCTGGATCATAACTCTCACCCTCGTAGCCGCTAAACAAGAAACACTGCAGATTTTTGGGCTGTATCTCAGGCCGCAAGTCAGCGGACTGTAATAAATAAGCCGCAAAGGCCGGGTTTTAGTTTGCAGCGCAGGCATGTTCTGCGAAAATAGATAACTGAATTGTAAACATACCTTAAAGTACTCTGTAATGAAACCTGAGCTAACCCTGCACGAGCGTACGCTAAAGCTACAGCGCTACCCAGTACGAAAAAATGAAACCCTGCAAGCATGGGATGCAGCAGATGAATACCTCATCAACCATGTCCACGACATGGAACTGGATCCCCAACGGCCGATCCTGATTATAAATGACAGTTTCGGTGCGCTAGGCTGCTGGTTTGCTCAGAAAGGTAAAGTCACCAGTGTGACTGACTCGTATATCTCCAAACAAGGCTGCATCGCCAACCTCAAAGCCAACCAGTTGCCGCCAATCAAAATCATTGACTGCCTGGCGGAGCTGCCAGAAAACCCGCAGCTGGTTTTGGTAAAGCTGCCAAAAAATAACCGCCTGCTGATCTGGCAACTGCAGCAACTTTGCAATCTCCTACCACAAGACTGTGTGGTAATTGGCGCTGCAAAAGTGAAAGAGATCCATACTTCGACGCTGAAGCTATTTGAAAAATACCTTGGTGTGACCAAAACCTCTTTGGCGGTCAAAAAAGCACGCCTGATTTTCTGCCAGCCAAACCCTGCACTAGCAAAGCCGATGCCAGCCCCTCAGCAATGGGATGTGCCTGAACATAACCTAACAATGACCAACCATGCCAATGTCTTTTCAAGTGACAGCTTGGATATTGGCGCGCGCTTGCTGCTAGAGCACATTCCACAGAACGACAAATATACCGATATTATCGACTTAGGTTGTGGCAACGGTGTCATTGGCCTGAAAGCCGCGAGACTGAACCCACATGCCAACATTACCTGTGTTGATGAAAGCTATATGGCTGTCGCCTCCTGTGAAGCCAACGCCAAGCTGAACCTTCAAACTCCGGAACAGCTGACGGCCATGGTGTCAAACTGTCTTGATGAAGCTCAGCCAAACAGTGCCGATCTCATCTTATGTAACCCGCCGTTCCACCAGCAAACCGCCATCACCGATCATATTGCATGGCAAATGTTTTGTGACTCAAAGCAAGTTCTCAGAGCTAAAGGCCAGTTAATCGTGATTGGTAACCGCCACCTGGGCTACGATGACAAGCTTAAGCGCTTATTCGGTAATGTATCGGTCATCGCCCGGAACAATAAATTTGTTGTTTATCAATCTGGTAAATAATTATATGTACTATTGAGTTGCTGTTTGCCCGCAGCAGCTTTTTTGTTAAGGATAAAATCAGTATGAAAAAACTTCTTATTGCCGCCTCTGTTTTGGCTCTAACTGCATGTTCGGCTCCTTCCGAACCTCAGCTAACTATTGCGCCATCACCGGTGATTGCTACTCAACCTACCGCAAACGGACAAGCGCTGAGTATTGAAAGCCGAGATCTGCGTACTGCGCAATTTGTCGCTGTCGTGGATAGCGGTCGCCAGAATGTACAGCCGCTACATGCAACGCAAAACTTGCGCATTACACTCGAAGAAGCCTTGTCACGCCAACTTCGTTCCCAGGGCTATACCGTGACCGAAGAAAGCCAGGGCACGTTACGACTGGATATTTTGGAAGCATTAGTGAATGTTAAGCACAGCGTGATGAGCCATGAGTTAAGCAGCAAGCTACAATTGCAGTTAGTGATTGAATCACCAAAAGGAAAATTCGTGAAGCGTTACGCTGGTAAGTCGGACCGTACCGGGGCAATGAGTGCTTCAGTGGAAGATATGGAATTGGCGCTGAACAACCTGATCACAGCTGTTCTAAAAGACATTTACGCCGATCCTGAGCTTAACACCTATATGCAGGAGAACCTGTAATGCGTCGCTACCTTCTTGCTTTACTTTTTTGCTTTGCGCTGCCGGTCAGTGCTGCAACACAAGTACTGGTGACCACAAATCTAGGTGAGTTTACCATCCAGCTGGACGACAAAAGCGCGCCAGTATCAAGCCAAAACTTCCTGCGCTATGTGGAAGATGGCAGCTATGTCGGCACTATCTTTCACCGTGTGATCCCCGGCTTTATGGCTCAGGGTGGTGGTTTTGACAAAGATCTAAAGCGTCGCCCTTCGTATGACGCAATTAAAAATGAATCAACCAACGGCCTTAGCAATGCCCGTGCAACTATTGCAATGGCACGCACCCAGGATCCAGACTCGGCAACACGTCAGTTTTACATTAACTACCAAAATAATGGGTTTCTTGACGCGCAAGGTAGCCGCCCTGGTTATGCGGTGTTCGGTAAAGTTGTGAAGGGCTTCTCAGTTATTGAAAAAATGGCTGAAATTCCTACTACAACTATCCGATCAATGGGTATGAAAGATGTTCCACAGCAGCCTATAGTTATTAAAGCTATTAATATTATTAAAAAGTAGGCTAACGTCACCTGGTCGTTACCCTACGCCCAGGTGACTGCTATGCTTACACTCATCTCATCTCGGCCAGATGTTTCTTGTGAATTGGTCAATCAGCATATCGCTGACTATGCCCCAGCCTTAGCATTGAGCGCTCTCGCGACCCTATCTGGCGATGTCAGCTACGACTCCATGACAAAAACCTGCACCGAACACCTGCATGACTGGTGGAAACTCTCTGTCCCCTCTGGCACTCCCGACGACAGCTATGAGTCAGCCTACTGGTATCTCCTTCATCTCCTTGAGTCTCTTGAAGAACACGAATTACTCGGCAATAACTTTATTCAATTCAAAGTCACCGCGACAGCTCAGTATCTTCTTGGCCTCAGTAGTCATCAGAAAAATATGCAGGGAATTAGGCCGTAATAAAAGATAGGCTTCTGACTCCTCGTTCCTAGAGCCTGGATTATTACAATTCAAGCTTGTTGGTTTTGATGCACCAGCACACAGACTCTTCAAACCTCAAGCTTTCCGCTCTTCTTCGCTTTTCCTCGGAACTAGGTTCTAGGAACCAGCAACTCGCGTCGCACATCTTTTTACTGTTTTTTTACTGAAGTTCGCAGTCGCTTAGTCTTATAATCGAGAATCAAGCGGCATGCATAATGATTTTGAGGAAACCATGGAGCAATCGATAGAAGACAACAAGTTGGGGTGGCGGGTCTATTTTGAAAAGAAAGTGCTGATCATGCTAGCACTGGGTTTTTCTTCCGGTCTTCCCCTGCTACTGGTTTTCGGCACCCTGTCATTTTGGCTCCGCGAAGCCGAGGTGAGCCGCACGGATATCGGCTTTTTCAGTTGGGTGGCGTTAGCCTACGGCTTTAAATGGATCTGGTCACCGCTCATTGACCGGTTTCCTATTCCTTTGTTATCAAACCTTTTGGGTCGTCGTCGCGGCTGGATGGTATTCTCGCAGCTTCTGATCATAGCCTCACTCTGTGGCATGGCGATCAGCAACCCGCAAATCGATTTGGTACAACTGGCTATCTTTGCCGTGATTGTTGCCTTTTCCTCCGCCTCGCAAGATATCGTTATTGACGCTTACCGAATTGAAATGGCATCGGAAAGGCTACAGGCTGCACTGGCAGCGGCCTACATGACCGGCTATCGGTTAGCGATGATTATGGCGGGAGCCGGTGCGCTAGCGCTTGCGGCCTGGTTTGGCTCCGACAGCGGTTATGATGTCAACGGCTGGAAACATGCCTACTTCATCATGGCGGCCCTGATGCTGGTTGGGCTGATCACGGCACTATGCATTCATGAACCGGAAATCGACAGCTCTGAGATAGACAATGCAGAGCGCAGCTACCGCCAACAGCTAACCGACAAGGGGATGCCTCCCAAGCAAGCAAGACTCATTGCCTGGTTCTATACCGCGGCTGTCATGCCATTCAAAGATTTTTTCTCCCGCTACGGGCGTGATGCTTTACTCATTCTGGTACTTATCGGCTGCTACCGTATTTCAGATGTGGTTATGGGAGTGATGGCCAATGCCTTTTATGTCGATATGGGCTTTAGCAAAACAGAGGTAGCTTCAGTATCGAAAATCTATGGTGTGATCATGACATTACTCGGTGCCGGACTAGGCGGTATTTTGGTTAGCCGGTTCAATACACTGCGTATTTTAGCGTTAGGTGCAATCCTGGCTGCAGCAACTAACCTGCTGTTTATGCTATTTACCTATATAGGAAACAGCCTGCCAATGTTGACACTGGTGATCTCGGTTGACAACTTAAGTGCCGGTATTGCCACCGCCGCTTTCATTACCTATATGTCTAGCTTGACCAATGTCGCATTTTCAGCGACTCAGTATGCCCTGTTCAGCTCAATCATGCTGTTGTTCCCTAAATTCATTGCCGGTTTCTCCGGCCTGTATGTTGATACGTTTGGCTATAATATTTTCTTCCTTACCACCGCATTAATTGGTTTGCCTGTTTTGCTGCTCATCTATGCGGTCGACAGAAACTCAAAATCATCGACAGAAATCAGTTCACAAGCGGGCTAATCACCGGCTACAAGCTATTTGTTAGCGTCCTGTAACAAAAACGGGAAGTATTCTGTTGATACAGAATACTTCCCGTTGTCATTTTCCTACCTTTTCATTCTGAAGAAGCATCGAAAAAGCACGGTTAGATGTGTGGTTTAACACTTAGTTCAGAAAACATTCAGGAATAACACAAAAAATACCGATCGAGATCACCAATATCCTGATTTGTAATCGATTACAGAAGATCAAGCTCACGTTTAGGAAAGGATTGCGCAATCGTTACATTCACAAGGGTGACATAAAGCAATAGAATTGCAGCCATAAATAAGGGCACCCCAAAAAAGCCCAATTATTAAATACAATTAGCGAGAGTTAACCATGCGTAAATCACTAGTAGCACTAAGCGTATTAGCAGCAACAGCTCTACCTGCAGCAGTAAATGCAGCAGACTATTCTGATGGCATTCACAAGAATGACTACAGCTGGTCACAGTTCAACCTAATGTATGCTATCGACGAAAAAGGCGCAGGTGCAGAATCAAGCCACGATTACCTAGAAATGGAATTCGGCGGCCGCTCTGGTATCTTCGACCTATACGGTTACGTTGACGTATTCAACCTGACTAGCGACAAAGACAGCGACAAAGCTGGCGCTGAAAAAATCTTCATGAAGTTCGCACCACGTGTATCTCTTGATGCAATGACTGGCAAAGACCTGTCTTTCGGTCCAGTACAAGAGCTTTACATTGCAACTCTTATGGAGTGGGGCGGCAACGCTGGTGTTAACAACCAGAAAATCGGTCTGGGTTCTGACGTAATGGTTCCTTGGTTAGGCAAAATTGGCCTGAACCTATATGCTTCATACCGCGGAAACGACCATGAGTGGAACGGTTACCACCTTGCGACTAACTGGTTCAAGCCATTCCACTTCTTCGACAACGGCAGCTTCCTGTCTTACCAGGGCTACATCGATTACGAATTTGGTCTAGAAGATGACGCAGCTTTCCAATCTAGCACTGGCGGCGCGATGTTCAATGGCCTGTACTGGCACTCTGACCGCTTTGCGGTAGGTTACGGTCTGAAACTATACAACAACGTATACGGTTTCGAAGATGGTGAAGCTCTACCATGGGCACCAGAAGCAGAATCTTCAGGTGTTGGCCACTACGTAGCAGTTACTTACAAGTTCTAAGTTAATTAGTACTTGGCATGATAAAAGGCACCTTCGGGTGCCTTTTTGCTGTTCATCTGTCCCCACTCTCAAAATTAAGAACGAAATTAATTCCGAGCCTTCCCCGCCTTCTCCTTCATTTTATTCATAAATTTTTACTCCATTTCCTGTCAGCAACTGAGAATGGCGGCTTAGCTTTAAGACAAAACAACAGAGCTGAGAATTTACGCTAGCCTTTGCTATATAAGTGCAACGCATATTTTTACTCCCATAATGCACTTATTTCACACTTCTGACCTCAGTCGCCCTCCCCTATGGGTGAAGGAAAGAAGAACAATAGCAATGGCAAATGGCTTGCGAGAAATTCATCATGTATAAGACACTGACAGCCCTCAGCATTAGTTCGGCACTGGCCTTGTCCGGTGCGTGTTTTGCCGTCGATTACTCTGACGACATCCGAAAAAATGACTACAAATGGATGACCCTGAATGTCATGCAGAGTATCGATAACAAAATCCCCTTCGGCTTCCAGGACGATACCTATTTCGAGATGGAATTTGGTGGGCGTTCTGGTTGGCTTGATCTCTACGGTTATCTGGACGTGTTTGACCTGTTTAACTCCAGTCAGTCTGATCGTAACAAACCTGAAGGCAGTGATGATTTCGCTGATAACTTCTTCTTCAAATTTGCTCCCCGCCTCTCCATTGATGGTATGACAGGTAAAGATCTGTCCTTTGGCCCGGTACAGGAGCTCTATATTTCCACCGTGACCAATGTGGGTGATAACGCATTGTTCGAACACTATATCGGGATTGGCTCGGATGTTCAGGTACCATGGTTTGGAAAAATCGGACTCAATACCTATGCCCGTTATGTACGGGAAAATTTCGGTGCCGATAATGAAGGCGACTGGGATGGCTACATGGTATCCACCAACTGGTTCAAGCCTTGGTATACGCTAAGCGGTGGCCACTTCATTACCTATCAGGGGTATATCGATTACAAGTTCGGCGCCTCAAAAATCTCTGACGATGTCAATCGAACAACAACAGCACTCGAGTGGTTCAACGGTATCTACTATCACACCCCACAGTGGGCCTTTGGCTATGGGGCAAAGTACTATCACAATATGGCACTGTTCAAAGATGGCGGTTTTGCCGGAGATACAACGGGTTGGGGCCATTACTTATCAGTTAACTACAAATTTTAACTACAGCTGAGGAGCCTCCACCACCGACTCTAAAAGGCACACCATTTGGTGTGCCTTTCGTTACCATTCAAACAGCGCAACAGAAAGTGGTATCCTGCCTCTAATACCAAACCAATAATCACAACAAAGAAGTTTAAAGGGGATACCTGGTGAAATTTACCATTGTCGGTGCCGGTGCCATCGGCCGTTTATGGGGATGTAAACTGGCAGAAAAACATCAGGTTCAATTCTGGACCCGAGATAGCACCGCCACAACTCTGAGCGTTGATTTCACTCCGCTCGACTCTGGGCAAGAGCTGAAAACCTATCATTTTGATACCAATAATACCGTTCAGCTAAAGGCCGCAAACTGCGTTCTAATCACCGTAAAAGCATTTCAGGTCCAGCAGGCTATTACTGACATCACGCCTTTTCTTTCACCCGGGATACCAGTAATTATTATGCACAACGGTATGGGGAGCCAACAACTAGCCTTGCAGCTATTGCCGGATAATCCGCTTCTCTATGCGACAACGGCACAAGGTGCCTTCCGTGCTGACAACCTGCTGCTCAACCACACAGGGTTAGGGCAAACCTGGATCGGCGCTTTGAATCCTGCCGGCACAGCCTATAAACATCTCGCAACCTTGCTCGATCAGGTCCTTGCTCCCTGCCAATGGCATGATGATATTAATACGCCACTGTGGCAAAAACTGGCAATCAACTGCGCCATCAACCCACTCACCGCAATTCATCAATGCCGTAATGGCGCTCTTGCAAAGCCGGAGTTTGACTCGCAGCTTGATCAGATCTGCAATGAAGTGGCCTTAGTCATGACTGCAGAAGGCTATCCCACCCGAGGAAGTAATCTCAGGAATTTAGCGAATAAGGTCATCAGGGCAACCGCAGAAAATTTTTCTTCAATGAATCAAGACATTTGCCAGCAAAGAACCACAGAAATCGACTATATTACTGGCTACCTCATCGCTCGGGCAGAAGCACACCAGATACAGGTGCCGGTGAACACCCGGGTATGGCAACAAATTAAACAACTGGAGCAAAACTATAATGACCAATGACGCTCAGCAGCAACGTCCGATTAAAGTGGCGGTGTGTATCGCCCCCGGTACCGAAGAGATGGAAGCGATCAATACTATTGATATCTTGATCCGTGCCGGCTTCGAGGTCACCACGGCCAGTGCAGCATCTGACGGCGCATTGATTGTTGAAGGCTCGCGAGGCATCAAACTGGTTGCTGATGTACCGCTAGTGGCTATTGCCGATGACCCGTTTGACTGTGTCGTCCTGCCCGGCGGCCTCGGCGGCGCCGAATGCTTCCGAGACAGCCCGTTACTGGTTGAATTTGTCAATCAGCATAAATATGACGGCAAGTTAATCGCTGCGATCTGTGCCGCCCCAGCAGTCGTTCTGGAGCACCATCAGATGTTCCCGAAAGCGATCATGACCGCCCACCCGGCATTTATTGACCAGATCCCGGAAGATCGCCGACGGACCAAGCGAGTCGTCTTTGATGTCAACGGCAACCTGCTAACGAGCCAAGGGCCAGGCACCTCGCAGGAGTTTGCGCTGGAAATCATTGTCCGCCTAGTTGGCAAAGAGAAAGCCGCCGAGGTTGCCAAGCCGATGGTTGTATGGCCGAACATGCACTACGACGTGTTGCCAAGGGTATAGGTTAGAAGGTAAAAAAAACGAGAGCCAAAAGCTCTCGTTTTTATCTGGGACCTTGTCTCTAGAAACTAGGATCTGCCCTTATGGACGATAAACTTTCACGTTATCGAAGCCATTTTCTTTCAGGTACAGTGCCTGAAGGCGGCTCATTACACCACGGTCGCAGTACAGCAGATAGGTCTTATCTTGCGGCAAATCACCGAACTGAGTCGCCAACTTGTAGAACGGCAGGTGCTTAACCTCAACGTTTTCAAGTTCTAGCGGGCTCTCATCTTCTTCATCCGGGCTACGAATATCCAAAACAATCGCTCCCGTATCGATCTGGTCAACCAACTCGATTTCCGGAGCCTGCTCCTGGCTTTCTTTCTCGATGTCACGGATATCGATCACGCGGGCCTCTTGAACTACACGGTCAAGCACAGTGAAATCAAACTTAGCCTCTTCCGCTTCCAGTTTTTCTTTCACCGCTTTCACTGTCGGACTTTTAGAGATCACGCCACAGAACTCTGGCATTGTTTTCGCAAAATCTTCGGTACCGATTTCACGAGCAACATTGATGATATCTTCTTTATCCCAGTTGATCAGCGGACGTAGAATCAATGATTCGGTTACACCGTCGATATGACGAAGGTTAGTCAATGTCTGGCTAGATACCTGACCAAGCGCTTCACCGGTTACCAGCGCCTGAATGCCAAAACGCTCGGCAACCTGACCTGCTGCTCGCATAAACATACGCTTCAGCACCACGCCCATCTGACCATCATCAACATTTTCCAAGATTTCAGCCACTACCGGCTCAAAGTCAATCGCGATAAATTTAACTTTGGCTGATGAACCGAACTTTTTCCATAGGAAATGCGAAACCTGCTTAACACCAATTTCATGAGCCGGGCCGCCAAGATTGAAGAAACAGTAATGAACTTTACTGCCGCGCTTGATATGCAGATAGCTCGACACACCCGAGTCAAAACCACCGGAGATCAGGCTTAGTACATCTTCCTGCGTACCTAGCGGGAAACCACCAAGGCCTTTATGACGAGCCAGTACCTGGTTCAATTTGTCATTGGAAACTTCGATTTTAACCGTAACATCTGGTTTTTTAAGTTTAACCGACGCCGACTCCACAGCCTGATTCAAACCACCACCGACATAGCGCTCAAGCTCAATCGAGGTAAAATCGTGGTTACCGGCACGCTTTGCACGCACGCAAAACGTTTTGCCTTCAATATCATCGCGGACGTGCGCTAGCGTCTGCTCATAGATATCGTGCATGTCCGTAAAGTCAGTCTGCTTCACTTCCAGCGAATGGTGAATACCAGGCGTTTGCGTTAATACCGTCAACACCTGATCTCGAAGGCTATCATCTTTCGACGACACTTCGATATGACTTCGACGGTTATAAACCGACACTGAATCAGACACACGCTGAAGAATAATGCGGATGTTGCTTTCCAGGATTTTGGTAAAGCGCTTTCGAACCGACTCACTTTTTACAAAAATCTCAGGATGGGGTTTAACGATAAATTTCATAACACGCTTCGCTACACAGGGCCAAACAATACCAAAAGGATTAAAACCAAAAGGAATCAAAGGCGCGGATTATACAGCAAGCAGGCTGTTGCTGAAACAAGGATATACAAGGTGGTATCATCCACCTTGTATATCATCCCACTAATAGGTTTAGTGTAGGCTTAATTTCCGGCGCTAGTGACTTCATCCGTATAATGCGGTTTGCCCTGCATAATCGAAATTTCTACCCTGCGGTTCTCAGTACGCTGTTCTTCGGTCTTATTACCATTTAGCGGAGCAGTATCGGCCAGCCCGACAACACGCAGACGCTTATGATCAAAACCATCAACTTTTTCCATCTCCTGAGCAACCGACACCGCACGTTGGGCAGACAAATCCCAGTTAGAACGATACAGCTCGGAGTCCAGTTTCTGATTATCAGTATGGCCAGAAACGCGAACGACACCTGGGATATCTTTCACCAAGTCAGCCACTTGCCGCACTAAAGGACGGAACTTCGGCTGTAAAAATGCCGAACCGGCAGGAAATGCGCCGCGCTCTTTAATCCGGATCACCACCTGTTGACCAAAGTTTTCTACTTCTACCGCTCCATCTTTGATTTCACGATCAAGCGCCTTTTGCAGCACTTCCAGTAGTTGTTCCTGCGACTCTGACATTTCAGACTCACTGTTTTGATTGAGCTGTGTCGCGACTTCCGCGCTCTGCCCCCCGGTTAACTTACCGGCATCACGTTTGGTACCACCGGCACGTTCGGATTCCCCCTCATGGAAATCCAGCGAGCGCTGCGTCATATCAATGGTCTGTTGCATGATGACTTCAATCGGCGTGGGTTCAGGGCGTCCCGGACGAAACTCCTGAGCGATCACACTGGTTCCCTTCGGAATATCTTTTACTTCCAGCATATTCTGGACACCGAAAGCAAATTTCATAGAACCTGCTATCTGCTTGAATTTCAAGACGTCCATTTCAGAGAATGACAGTAATAGTACAAAGAAACACATCAACAACGACATCAGGTCAGCGAAAGTCCCCATCCAAGCAGGCAGTCCCGGCGGGGGACATTTGCAGTCATCTTCTTCCATCCTCGTCCCCTTAACCGTCTAGATCCAGCGCACGCTTTTTCTCATTGAGGTAATTTTTGAGGTAGCCATCAATCACGCGTGGATTCTGGCCATCCTGAATAGCGAGCACCCCATCCATAATCAAACGACGGTTAAGCTTCTCCTCGTCTTTACGCAGAGTCAGTTTTGCGGCAATCGGCAAGCAAACCATGTTGGCAAAAACAGCCCCGTACAAGGTTGTCAAAAGAGCTACGGCCATGGCCGGACCGATCGATTTGGGATCATCCATATTCGACAGCATGGCAACCAAACCAATCAATGTCCCGATCATTCCCATCGCCGGTGCCACATCACCCAGCGCCTTAAAAATACTAATGCCCTGCTCATGGCGCTCATTTGTCAGGCCAATGTCTTTTTGCATGGTTGCCCGCACGACATCGGCATCATGGCCATCAACCAAGAGATCAATTCCTTTACGCAAAAACGAATTCTCGACCTCCATCTCTTCCAAAGCCAGGAAGCCGCCTTTACGTGCCGCATCGGCCATTTCAACGACCTTGGCAATTAATTCTTCAGGGTTATCGGTTTTGAACATAAATGCTTTGGCCGCAATTTTAGCTGCACCAAAGAACTGTCCCATGTTGTATTGCATCAAAGCCACGAATAACGAGCCACAGAATACAATCAAAATTGACTGTGTATCTATGAACATGCCGATGCTACCACCTAACACCATTGCCATGACGACAAAGGCGAAGGAGCCGATCAAACCTATAAGGGTAGCCAAATCCACCAGAAACTCTCCACTTACGCCGCTTAGCTTAAACTATTCAAGGGGTATTCTATCGAACTCCTACTATATCGGCACCCCCATCAATTGATTTAGGGATGAAACTATAAAAGCTGAAAAATACTGTTCTGAGACACACAATCCTGTGAGATAATTTGACCCAGAATACTCACTACGTTATTTTTCCTGCACTTAAATCACAGTGAACCCTTTATGGCAGCTAAAAAACCAGAAAATATGGCGTTTGAAGCCGCACTGGATGAACTTGACAGCATCGTAAACGAGCTGGAGTCCGGTGATATTGCGCTGGAAGATGCGCTGAAAAAATTTGAACGCGGCATCGCGCTAGCCCGTAGCAGCCAGCAAAAACTGACTCAGGCCGAGCAACGAGTAGAAATTCTGCTTCAGGCAGATGATGAAGCCCCTCTGACTGAGTTTGATCCAAGCAATGAATAACACCTCGTCTCTGTCACAGTCTCAGCAATATTACCTTAAGCGTAATAACCAGCAGTTGGCCCAATGGCTGGCAACGCAGCCTTTTGCCGATCAGCGTCTTATCAAAGCCATGGAGCACGGTACCTTGCTTGGCGGTAAGCGGGCTCGTCCGTTTCTGACCTATGTTACCGGCCAGATGCTCGGTGCCAGCTATGACGACCTTGACACTCCGGCGGCAGCAGTAGAATGCATTCATGCCTATTCGCTTATCCATGATGATCTGCCGGCAATGGACGATGATGCCCTGCGCCGCGGCCAGCCGACCTGTCATATCGCCTTCGATGAGGCAACGGCCATTCTGGCTGGCGATGCCCTGCAGACGCTGGCATTTGAGATTTTGGCTGCCGGCTCATTGAGCGAACACGGTGAAAAGTACCGAATCCAGATGATCAGAGAGCTAGCGCAAGCCTCTGGTGCTGCCGGTATGTGTATGGGACAGGCACTCGACCTGGCTGCCGAAGGCCAACAGGTATCGCTACAGCAGCTTGAAACCATCCACAAGCACAAAACCGGCGCGTTAATCCGCTGTGCCATCCGCCTTGGCGCCCTTGCCGCAGGTGATAAAGGGGCAGAAGTACTGCCACAGCTCAACCAATATGCAGATGCCATCGGCCTTGCCTTTCAGGTTCAAGACGATATTCTTGATGTAACCAGCGATACGGAAACCTTAGGAAAACCGCAGGGTTCTGATATTGAAATGGAAAAAAGCACCTACCCGGCACTGCTTGGATTAGAGGGTGCAAAAGAAAAAGCTCAGCAACTTTATCAAGAAGCGCTACAAGCATTGAACGCAATACCCTACAATACAGACCAATTAGAAGTTTTTGCCCGATACGTCATCGAGCGCAATAACTAAAATCAGTAAAAGCGCCGAAATGTTATGACACTGGATATTTCAAAATACCCTCATCTGGCTCTGGCAAACACCCCAGATGAACTTCGCTTATTGCCGCAAGACAGCTTGCCAGCAGTTTGTGATGAGCTACGTACCTACTTGCTGAAAACGGTAAGTCAAACCAGCGGTCATTTTGCCTCCGGCCTGGGTGCCGTCGAGCTGACCGTTGCATTGCATTATGTCTACAATACCCCGTTCGATCATCTGATCTGGGATGTAGGCCATCAAGCATACCCGCACAAAATCCTCACCGGACGCCGCGAGCAGATGTCTACTATCCGCCAAAAAGATGGGGTGCACCCTTTCCCATGGCGTGAAGAGAGCGAGTACGACGTATTATCTGTCGGTCACTCCTCGACCTCTATCAGTGCCGGCCTAGGTATGGCGATAGCCGCTGAGAAAGAAGATCTCGGCCGCAAAGTAGTCAGCGTGATCGGTGACGGTGCGATAACGGCTGGGATGGCCTTCGAGGCAATGAACCATGCAGGGGGCGTACATTCAGATATGCTGGTCATTCTGAATGACAATGAGATGTCCATTTCGGAAAACGTCGGCGCCCTGAATAATCACCTGGCACGATTGCTGTCAGGCAGCCTCTACACCACGATCCGCGAAGGCGGCAAGAAGGTGTTGGCAGGCGCGCCACCGATTAAAGAGTTGGTCAAGCGCGCGGAAGAACACATTAAAGGCATGGTTGTCCCTGGCACCATGTTTGAAGAGCTGGGCTTTAACTACATAGGCCCGGTTGACGGCCATGATGTCGAAGAGCTGGTCAAGACACTGAAGAATATGCGCAACCTGAAAGGGCCGCAATTCCTGCACATCATGACCAAAAAAGGTAAAGGCTATGCTCCAGCAGAAGCCGACCCCATCAATTATCACGCCGTACCTAAGTTCGATCTGGCCCAGAACCCAATTCCAAAAGTGAAAAGTCAGCCAACCTTCTCCAATATCTTTGGTGACTGGTTATGTGATATGGCCGAACAAGACAGTAAGCTGATGGCTATCACCCCGGCGATGCGCGAAGGTTCGGGAATGGTACGCTTCTCGAAAGAGTACCCCGAGCAGTATTTCGATGTGGCGATTGCCGAGCAGCATGCCGTAACACTGGCTACCGGTATGGCTATCGGCGGCTACCATCCTGTGGTAGCAATTTACTCCACCTTTCTACAGCGCGGCTACGATCAGCTGATCCACGATGTTGCGATCATGGACTTACCGGTCATGTTTGCAATTGACCGTGGTGGCCTAGTCGGTGCCGACGGCCAGACTCACCAAGGTGCCTTTGACCTGAGCTTCATGCGCTGCATTCCGAATATGGTGATTATGGCACCGAGTGACGAGAACGAGTGTCGCCAGATGCTCTATACCGGTCACCAGCACCAAGGGCCAAGTGCCGTCCGCTACCCGCGGGGAAGTGGAACGGGTATTACACCATCCCACGAAATGACAGCGCTGGAAATCGGTAAAGGGATCATCCGTCGTGAAGGCGAGAAAATTGCCATACTCAACTTCGGTACAACCTTGAGCTATGCCCTTGAAGCGGCAGAAAACCTCAATGCCACGGTTGCCGATATGCGTTTTGTGAAGCCGCTGGATGAATCCTTGATTCTCGAACTCGCTGCCAGCCACGATGTACTGGTCACAGTGGAAGAAAATGCCATTGCCGGCGGTGCAGGTAGCGGTGTTATTGAGTTCCTGATGAAACAAAAGGTCCTCAAGCCTGTGCTTAACATCGGTCTGCCTGATCGTTTTATCGAGCAAGGCACCCAAGCTGAACTCCATGCCCTGCTAGAAATCGACGGTCCGGGTATCGAGAAGCAAATCCGAGCATATATCGGCTAGATACGAGATCCTAGCTCCTAGATTTTTCCTCTAGGAGCCAGGATCTAGGTTCCAGGAACCCTTTTTAACACCGCCCCTTCGTAACCCCCGAGCTCGATATATCGGATAGGCTCCCCCAATGAGCCATCATAATTCACTCTCTGATACTCGCCCGGCAAAGAAACCCTCAACGGTTTGGCCAGCAAGAACCCCTTGTTATTTCTTTCTTTGACAGCCCGATAAAGCACCAGACCTTCGCTATACAACCTTGCCATCACTCCCTCGCTGGGGAGATCGCCGAACCAGCCAGTACGATACAGCCAGAACCAGTTGGCCGGCCGAATCGGTATCCCAGAAATCGCGGATGAAGTGGATTTGACCTTGTCTCCTTTGTTCTCCCACTTCACGACTTTATAACCTTTCGGTACAGCAAGCGGTCGGCCGATATCAACTTCCAGCATTGCGGACGGCTGATATACCCAGTTTTTAGGCACGCCTTGCCGATACCAATTACGTAAGGTCGTATTGCCACTGTCGTAGATATAGCTTTGGTTCCAGCTATGGAAATAGGTATAACCCGGCAGGTTAAAAAAGTAGTAAAGCGCCAAACCCGTTTCAATATCACGCAGCCAGGCTTGCGCCGAAGATGGGGAAAGCTCGCTCCGCCCTCCTTTGACTGTAGCCATGATCAGGCTTTTATCACCGGTTTTTGCCAGGGCAAACGAATCCCAGGAACGCTGCATACGCTGCAACCCCATCGCCGGACTCAGGTAATGCTCCCTCAGCCACAGATCGATAACTTCACGCAGTTGCGGTGGCCAGACCGAGTAATGCCAAAGGTTCAGCTCTGAAATATTGGCCGCCAGCCAATGTGTATGGGTTGTCTGCTTTACCTGAAGTAAAAAACGAGCAAGCTGAAGCGCATACTCAGAGGCCGCTTCCTCTGTTCCGGCTTGTAGCGGTAGCTCGCTAATTTTTCCGCCAGAGATAACCGTAAACTGGTTTCTCCCCAATAATTTGGCCATATCATCATTGTATGCACCGCTTAAACCCTGTCGTTGCCAATCTTCGCGATACCAGCTGGCTCGCAAGTTGTTAAAGGGTTCATTGGCAAAATTAATCCGATACCAACAAGTACCCGGCCACATATGACCGGCTGGTATTAAGCGAGCCTGATGACGAAACCGCGCGCTGGCATCAGTATTTTTACGTTGTGCAAACTCCGACGGGCTAACATAACCGTCGCCGTTAACATCATTGGCAGCCTCCCAACCAGGAAACTCAAGCTGCTGGTTATCCAGTTCCAGCCAAGGGCGGATCTTCAGTGCCTTTAATCGGGTTTCATTCGGCCACTGTAGTTTGAGCATCCAGGTTTTTAACCCACCAGCCAGGCCTTTCTCACCACTGTTCAGCGTTCTCCCTTGGTACTGGGGGAAGGCGCTTATCCATGGCTTGGCCAATAGTAGCTGTCCAGTCAAACTTTTTAGCTTGGGTTCAACCTCTGCCGATTGCTCCTGGAATACTCCCGATAGTGCAGGCTCCCAGTTAACCTCGGCCTTTCGCCAACCACTGATATTACCCTGCGCGTTAGTCATATTGAGCTTTATTTGCGGGGTTACGCTGGCTTGCAACTGCAGAGCGTCAAAAGGGTAAGAGGAAAATAGAATAATCTCATCATCCGGCTGTAGAGTCAGTGGGAGGCGGGCCGTCGAAAACTGGCCATTGCGTACCAGCAGCAGGTGATAGGGCTTCCCTTTCAAGAGGTAGTCAAGGCCGGTACTCGGTTTATCAACCGCAAGCCGGGTGTCCTCGGCAAAATGCAAGAATCCATCTTCGATATCAACTCCAGCCTGGTGTGCCTGCTTACTGAGCCATGCCGTCTGTTTCCCGGGACGGCAATCAAGCTTCTGGGTATAGATATAGCCCACAGCAACAGTCTGGCGATTGATACCGGCGTCTAACATACTGCCAAACACGATATCAGCATGATGGAACTCCCACTCCTTGACGTCAGCAGCAGAATCAAAGTGAGAGGTTGCCAAAGGTTCATCCCACCAGCCCGGCAACACCCAGGCTGTGCCTGTCGAGGGATAAACCTGCGCATAAACCTGAAACGCCATTAACAAGCACGGTAGTCCTTTCACCCAACGCCACGGCATACGTCACCATCTATTCGCTCTATCAGTCTAATAAAGACTAGACGAACAAAGCCAAGACGAACAAACCTAGCACGTTGATTTTTCCAAACTAATACCAATTCCATTAATTATCTAACCATTCAGAACACCACTGGAAGTCAAGTTCAAGGATAGTGATTGATAGAAGAGTGGTTCTCTTTTGAAATCGCTAGACACAGAAATGGGCTTCCAGTGGCGTTCCCTTTGGGCGAGTTTAAAATCCTTTTATACGACGTTAATAAATTTCAATTTAGAGCCACTAGATTTTTAATTTATCGCCTTGTCTAAAAGGGTTTTAACTCTCACTGAATTGATCAGATAATTAGTGGATTTGGTATTAACCAGGCAGCCGGCGCAGTAGAATTTCATTGCAAATATAACAAAGCCGCGCAATAGCGCGGCTTTTCATCAGGCAGACAGAACTTGCACGTTACCAACCCAGCCAGTAGCCTACGCCCCACAGCGCAATCATCGCCATAAAGCCAGCCAGAATATCATCGATCATGATCCCCAGTCCGCCGTGAACATGCTTGTCGAGCCAGCTAATCGGCCACGGCTTCACCATGTCAAAAAAGCGGAACAGGATAAATCCGGCCAATACCCACTCCCAGCTCGCCACAGGAGCTATGGCCATGGTGATCCAGAAACCTACAAACTCGTCCCAGACAATGCTGCCATGGTCATGCACGCCCATATCATCGGACGTTTTCTGGCAAATTGTGATCCCAACCAGTGCGGCAACCAGGGTAATAGCCAAGTATGCGGCAAACGGAAGCTGAACCATCAACAGATAGAATGGAATCGCAGCAACAGTTCCCATGGTTCCGGGAATAATAGGTGACAGACCGCTACCGAAGCCCGTCGCCAGCAAGTGCCAAGGATTTTTTAGGTTAATATTATCTTTTGGATTTCCCACTTATTACTCCGCAAAATGATCGTAGCCGTGTAACTGCCAGTCAAGCGGCTGGTCGTCTCTGACCAGCTGAATGCCCGCACCCGAACGCAGTTGACCAATGCAAGTAGCTTTTACGCCACAGTGTGCCAGCGTCGTATCAATCGCCCCTCGATTCTGCTCAGGAACCGTAAAGCATAATTCATACTCCTCGCCGCTGATCAACGCCAGCCTGCGTGCCTTATCTTCATCCGCCTCAAAACGGCAAAGCTCCGGGGACAACGGTAACTTATCAACCTCAATAACAGCAGCCAACCCAGAACGTTTCAGGATATGCCCGAGATCTGAGATAAGGCCATCAGAAATGTCTAATGCTGCAGAAGCGATACCCCGCAAAGCCTGGCCGGCGAGGATCCTTGGCTGGGCTTTATAATGGCGCTCAAGCAACGTTGCCTGCAACTGCTCATCACTGACTGTTTTCTCTCCGAGCAGCAAGGCAAGGCCTGCTGCACTGTCGCCGAGGTTACCAGTCACATATACCCAATCACCGGCTCCTGCACCACTTCGGGTGAGCGCCTTCCCCTGCGGGACAAAGCCGTGGACGGTAATAGTAATACTCAATGGCCCTTTGGTGGTGTCTCCCCCAACCAACTGAACATTATAGTAATCTGCCAAAGCAAAAAAGCCCTGACAAAACTGGCGCAGCCACTCTTCATCTGGCGAGGGCAAGGTTAGCGCCAGCGAAACCCAGGCAGGTGTCGCTCCCATAGCCGCCAAATCACTGAGATTCGAAGCCAGAGCCTTGTGGGCAACCAATGCTGGATCGGCATCAGCCAAAAAATGGGTTCCCGCTACTAATGAATCAGTACTGACCGCCAGTTGGCTGCCAGCCGGCACATCTAGCAGGGCACAATCATCACCGATAGACAGAGCCACATCACGGCGATTTACATTCTGGTGCTCAAAGTAGCGAGCAATGAGGTCAAATTCGTTACTAGCCATAGTATTTTCTTAAGACAGAAAAAAGGCCAGCTAAGCTGGCCCTTTGGAATCGTATTCGATTACTTCTTATTGCGAAGTGTTGGTGCAGCTTTATCCAGCACACCGTTCACAAATTTGTGGCTGTCCTCAGCACCGAAGGCTTTCGCCAGCTCGATTGCTTCGTTGATAACCACTTTGTATGGTACGTCATCACGCTTAGTCATCTCGTACATAGCAAGACGAAGCAGCGCTAGTTCCATCTGATCCAGATCCTGTAGCGGACGCGACAGGTAAGGACGCATCTTGCTGTCCAGTTCCTGGTGGTTCAGAACCACGCCAGTGAACAGATCACGGAAGTAAGCAACGTCTGTATGCGGTGCTGCTAGCTCAGGCGCGTCAGCCTGATGATCTTCTTCTTCAAATTTTTCGCCTGAAAGGAAGTGCTGCTCGATATCGGCAACATTACCTTTCGTGATTTGCCAAGAATAAATAGCTTGGATAGCAAACTGACGTGCATTTCGACGTGCGGCTGGTTTCACAATAACCCCCATTAGGATTCGATTTGGGACAGGACATTAACCATTTCAAGCGCGCTTAGTGCAGCCTCTGCCCCTTTATTACCAGCCTTGGTACCGGCACGCTCAATGGCTTGTTCGATTGAATCTACAGTCAGAACACCGAACGCAACAGGAGTGTTAAACTCAAGCGCGATCTGTGCCAGACCTTTATTACACTCACCGGCAACATAATCGAAGTGTGGAGTACCACCACGGATCACAGAGCCTAGCGCGACGATAGCGTCATAACGATCGCTCTTAGCAACCTGCTGAGCAACCAACGGAAGCTCGTATGCACCTGGGCAACGAACAACAGTGATATTGTCATCGCTTACCTGACCTTGACGTTTCAGTGCGTCTAACGCGCCTGAAAGCAAGCTTTCATTGATAAAGCTGTTGAAGCGTGCGATTACGATAGCAACTTTTGCGTTTGGTGCCGCGATGGCGCCTTCAATTACCTTCATGGGCCTTCCTGTGACTATGTCTTTTCCGGTTTGAGAAACCGCGGGAGTCTACCACACTTTAAAAGTTATACCAATTCGCTTCTCACCCAGACTTCACCTGAGGATGCAAACTGCCAAACCAGCGTAAGCAGACCGTGTTTCCCACCCGTATATTTGTAAAATATCTCTAGCTCCACGAATGCCGGAGCCAGAGGGAAAATGGCAGACAGGCGAGTACCTCGCCTGCCGGCAAATTGGTTTATTCGCAGATATACTCTACGACTTCAAGGCCAAAGCCCGACAGCGAATGATAACGCTGGCTGCTTGATGACAGCAGACGCATTTTGGATACGCCGAGATCTGAAAGGATCTGAGAACCAATCCCAACCTGACGAGACTGATCCTTCGGATTCAGTTTCACCAGAGGCTTGCCCTCTTTTTCTGCCGCAAGATGCTGCACCTTGGAGATCACTGCGTCTTGGCTTTCCTGCTTGCTCAATACCACCAGTACGCCACCTTCATCGGCAATACGCTTCATCGCCGCAGGTAGCGTCCACTGGGAAGCACCGGAATGAAGAATATCCTTAAAGGTATCTTGAAGATGGACACGAACAACCGTCGGCTGTTCAGCCGTCACATCGCCGTTACGCAGCGCATAGTGGATTTCGTTATCAATGGTATCGCGGTAAGTGATCATATCAAACTCACCGAACTCCGTTGGCAGGCGGCACTCGGCAATACGCTCGATGGTGGTTTCGTTATTGTTACGGTATTCAATAAGATCAGCAATGGTACCCAGCTTCAGGCCGTGTTTCTCGGCAAACACTTCCAAATCCGGACGACGTGCCATGGTGCCGTCTTCATTCAGGATCTCAACGATAACGCTTGACGGCTCAAGACCTGCCAGGCGTGCAATATCACATCCAGCTTCGGTATGACCAGCGCGTGCAAGTACTCCGCCTTCCTGTGCCATCAACGGGAAGATATGCCCCGGCATCACAATGTCAGCGGCGCTTGCATCTTGTGCCACGGCGGCCTGAACGGTACGGGCGCGGTCTGCCGCCGAGATCCCTGTCGTCACGCCCTGAGCCGCTTCGATCGAAATGGTAAAGTTGGTACTGAACTGCTCGGTATTATCCTGCACCATCAACGGTAGGTTAAGCTGCTTGCAACGAGCCTGAGTTAACGTCAGGCAAATTAAGCCTCGGCCGTTGGTGGCCATAAAATTGATTGCTTCAGGAGTGATCTTTTCAGAGGCAATAATCAGATCGCCTTCATTTTCACGATCTTCATCATCCATCAGGATGACCATTTTGCCCTGCTGGATGTCTTCGATGATCTCTTTTGCACTGCTTAACGCCATAACAATACCCTTATTCTAACTCTTTATCCTAAGAACCCGGTTTTTGCCAGCAAGTCCATGGTGACTTCTGATTTCTTCTCTGCGGCCTTTTCACCTAGCATCAAACGCTCAAGGTAACGGGCTATCACATCGACTTCGAGGTTAACTTTGCGACCCGCTTTAAACGACTCCATGGTGGTTTCTGCCGCGGTATGCGGCACAATCGTCAGCTTGAACTCGTTGCCACGAATGGCATTGACGGTCAGGCTGATACCATCAACAGAGACTGAGCCTTTTTCAGAAATATATTTCGCCAAGTGCTCGGGCGCTTTGACCCAAAACTCAATTGCCCGCCCCGTGTGGGTACGTTCTATAATCTCGGCCACATCGTCGACATGGCCTGATACCATATGGCCACCGAAACGGGTTGTCGGCAGCATGGCTTTTTCCAGGTTAGCCTTTTGCCCTGCCTTATAGTCGGCAAAAGCAGTGCGTTTGAGAGTTTCCAGCGACAAATCGGCGACGTAACCGGTGCCGGTTAACTCAACCACCGTCAGACACACGCCATTGGTTGCAATGCTGTCACCCAATTTTACATCGGATAAATCGAGCTTGCCGGAATCTACTGTGACAGCGATATCTGCACCTTTCGGTGTCAGTGCTGTAATCGTACCTACAGCTTCAATAATGCCAGTAAACATGAATTCAAATTCCTTTGCTCGTTAAACTTGTTTGATTTGGGCGGTAATTCGGATATCCGGCCCTACCATACGGACATCGGTAATATCCAGTTCAGGCACTTGTGACATGGCCGTCAGCCCCTGTAGATCAATCAACCCGCGGCTATCGCTCCCCATCAGTTTAGGAGCTTGGTAGATAATCAGCTCGTCTACGAGTCCGGCTGACAGTAAGGCCCCCGCCAACCCGGCACCGGCCTCGACCCAAAGGTGGTTAATATCCTGCTGTGAGAGCGACGCCATCAAAGCACTCAAATCAACTTGCTTCTCATCACTTTCATCACTCGCGGGTAATAGCAATTGCGTCACGTTATCCGGCCACGCTTCCATCCCACGCTCAGTTCGAGCCAGAATAGTGTTGCCCGGCAGGTTGATTAACTGATGAGAAGGCGTAACTCGGTTCTTGCTATCAATGACGACCCGGACCGGCTGACGCAGTGACTGCTGCGGATACTCGCTCTGTACCGATTCACCGAGCTCATTCCAACGGATATTCAGCGACGGGTCATCTGCCAGCACCGTGGCACTCGTCGAAAGAATAGCACCTGACTTTGCACGGAAACGCTGAACATCTGCACGGGCCGCAGGCCCGGTGATCCACTTGCTCTCGCCATTTGACAAAGCCGTCCGGCCGTCGAGGCTAGAGGCTAATTTTAGCTGAACATATGGCAGGCCAGTCTTCATTCGTTTAATAAAGCCGGGATTCAGTGCCTGAGCATCGGCTTCTAGCAGACCGGTTTGCACCTCAATCCCCGCACTTTGCAATATCTCAATCCCACGTCCCGCGACTTTCGGGTTGGGATCAACCATTGCACACACAACCCGCGCAACGTTTGCCTTAACCAAGGCTTCTGCACACGGAGGCGTACGCCCATGGTGGGAACAGGGTTCAAGCGTCACATAGGCCGTTGCACCTTGTGCCTGAGTACCGGCAGCGCGCAATGCAAACACTTCAGCATGCGGTTGGCCAGCCTGGTAATGATAACCTTCACCCACAATATCGTCGCCGTGAGCGATGACACAGCCAACATTAGGATTCGGAGCAGTAGTAAAACGGCCACGTTTTGCCAGCTCAATGGCACGCAGCATCATGGCATGATCAATGGATGAGAACATCTGGCTTTGTATTCACTTCACAGAGTCAGTCAGAAAAAACAAACTGACTCACTTATTTTTCTAATTTGGCGATCTCTTCGCCAAATTCACGAATATCTTCAAAACTGCGATAGACAGAAGCAAAACGGATATAGGCAACCTTATCCAACTCTTTCAGCGCTTCCATCACTAAGTTACCAATCATTTCCGATGGCACTTCGCGTTCACCCGTTGCGCGGAGACGGGACTTAATGGTGTTAATCGCACGTTCAATATCATCCGCACTCACCGGGCGCTTCTCAAGCGCGCGCTGAATACCGCCACGAAGCTTATCTTCGTTGAACGGATCACGGTTGCCATTGGTTTTAATGACCCTAGGCATGACTAATTCAGCAGTTTCAAACGTCGTATAACGCTCATTACAAGCCAAACACTGACGACGACGACGGACTTGATGGCCATCTGCAACCAGACGGGAATCGATTACTTTGGTGTCATTTGCACCACAAAAAGGACAATGCATCTCGCCTCCTAATTTTCGTCGACTCAGTGTAACCCATTTCAATCCTTTATAGAGAGTTTAAGAATAGTTTTTCTTCTTAATTCTGCCCTTCAAAAACAAAACGGCACCAAAAAGGTGCCGTTTTCTCAGATCCTAGCAGCGTACTGTACTCACCGCTTAATCATATAGTCTTTCAACTCAATGCTATTTCATTCAACAGCAAAGAGATGAGGCGCAATTATGATGCGTAAACCGGTAGACGCTTACAGATCTCTAGTACCTTCGCCTTAGTCGCTTCGATCACTGCCGGGTTCTCGATATCATCAAGAATGTCACAGATCCAACCGGCTAGCTGCTTGGTATCTTCCACAGTGAAACCACGGCGAGTAATTGCCGGCGTACCGATACGGATACCAGAAGTTACAAACGGGCTGCGCGGGTCGTTCGGGACACTGTTTTTGTTCACAGTGATGTTTGCAGCGCCGAGTGCGGCATCCGCTTCTTTACCAGTGATGTTCTTGTTGATCAGGTCAACCAGGAACAGGTGGTTTTCTGTGCTGCCAGAAACAATGTTGTAACCGCGCTCTAGGAACTCACCGACCATCGCCTTGGCATTTTCAACCACGCGAGCCTGATACTCCTTGAACTCTGGCTCCATTGCCTCTTTGAATGCTACAGCCTTAGCCGCGATAACGTGCATTAGCGGGCCACCCTGGCCGCCTGGGAAGACTGCTGAATTCAGTTTCTTGTAAAGATCTTCACCTTCGCTAGACAGGATCAGACCACCACGAGGACCAGCCAGTGTCTTATGCGTCGTAGTCGTTACAACATGGGCATGCGGAACCGGGTTCGGGTAAACACCTGCTGCAATCAGACCAGCAACGTGCGCCATATCGACAAAGAAGTACGCGCCTACTTTGTCTGCGATTTCACGCATGCGCTTCCAGTCAACAACTTGAGAGTAAGCAGAGAAACCACCAATGATCATCTTTGGCTTGTGCTCAAGAGCCAATGCTTCCATCTCTTCATAATCGATCTGACCGTTCTCGTCGATACCGTATGGAATGATGTTATACAGCTTACCAGAGAAGTTTACCGGTGAGCCGTGCGTCAAGTGGCCGCCATGTGCCAGGCTCATACCCAGTACCGTATCACCGGCATTCAGTAGCGCCATATAAACAGCATTGTTCGCTTGTGAGCCAGAGTGTGGCTGAACGTTCGCGTACTCAGCACCAAAAAGCTGGCAAGCACGGTCAATCGCCAGCTGCTCAGCTTTGTCTACATACTCACAACCGCCGTAATAACGCTTACCTGGGTAACCTTCAGCATATTTATTCGTTAGCTGAGAACCTTGTGCTTCCATTACACGCGGGCTGGTGTAGTTTTCAGAAGCAATCAACTCGATGTGCTCTTCCTGACGCGCAGTTTCTTCCTGAATGGCTGCAAAAAGTTCTGCGTCATAATCGGCAATATTCATGTCGCGCTTTAGCATCTGTATCTCCTGACTCAGATTGTTCTCATACTAATTCACATAAGAACCTGACATATTCAGATCCTTGTGTGAATTGGTGGTAAACACATATTTTGGGCAAAAACGAAAAAAGCATAACGCTAGACGCCACAAGGACGCAAACGTTTTCGTCAGACCAGTATCTAACGGTGTATTTTACAGAAATTGATCTAAATCAGATAGTCCTCAAATAACTTTTTATTACCATTTCTGCATGTTTATTTTCAATGACGGCATGAATTGTTTTCATCTTGGTGGAACAATGGCCAGCAACCTAATTTAAGTCAACTCTCAGATTACAAGTTAAATTTAAAAATGTTGATTTACAACTCCGTAAACATAGGATTACACTTGGCTTTTCACTCTTTATCTACATGATTTCATTTTTGAAGGTATTCCCAATTATCATGCACGCCTCATACATAAGGAGTGCTATCTTGAGCGGTTATCATCATTCACTGAAAGAAAATATTATTGCTATTCTCACCGGTACGTTCATCGTTTCTCAAGGTGTTTTCTTTCTCCAGCAAGCTGACCTATTAACTGGCGGGACAACTGGATTAGCCCTATTGTTAAGCCAGTTTGTCGATCTTTCCTTTGGTCAGTTATATTTTCTGCTCAATACGCCGTTTTACCTTATGGCCTGGTTCCGAATGGGCAAAACCTTTGCGGTAACCAGTGTTATTTCTGGTGGCTTGGTTTCCGTCATTACCGACAACCTTCACTACGTACTTGAAATTAGTCGCCTTGAACCTCTCTACTGTGCCGTCATCGGCGGCCTGCTAATGGGACTGGGGATGCTAATTTTATTCCGCCACCAGACCAGTCTTGGCGGCTTCAACGTATTAGTCCTGTTCCTTCAGGAAAAATTTGGCCTGTCGGCCGGCAAGCTGCAAATGGGAATTGATACCTGTATTCTGGTCGCCTCTTTCTTCCTGGTGAGCCCGGCGGTACTGTTTCTGTCAGTACTTGGTGCCGTTATACTGAACCTGGTACTAGCCATGAACCACAAACCGGGACGCTACAGCGGCCAGGCAGTCACGAGCTAACCCTAGAACCTAGACACAATAAAAAAGGCTTGCCGTTCGGCAAGCCTTTTTTATTGCGAAATCTGTCGCTCAAGAACAAAGAGGGAGCGCGGAGTTTATACGCATAAATGAGCACTCCCGATGCTGTTATTGAGCGTTACGCTACTGATTAAAATCTCTTTGGCAAAGCTGTTTCATTCTATAGCAAAGAAGAAGCGCGGAGTTTATAAGCATAAATGAGCACTTCTGATGCAGCGAGAGGATGAAACAGCAAAGCAAAAGGATTTTTAGATAGCGTCTTCGTCTTCCTCGCCAGTCCTGATACGCACTACGCGCTCAACGTCGAACATGAAGATTTTACCGTCACCAATCTTACCGGTTTGAGCGGTTTCAATGATGGTGTCGATGCATTGCTCGGCCACTTCGTCTGCTACTACAATTTCCAACTTCACTTTCGGCAGGAAGTCCACCATGTATTCTGCGCCACGGTATAGCTCGGTGTGTCCTTTTTGACGACCGAAACCTTTCACTTCAGACACGGTCATTCCCGTGATGCCTACTTCTGCTAGAGCTTCACGAACATCATCAAGTTTGAATGGCTTGATAATGGCTTCAATTTTTTTCATGTTTCATCGTCCTTTGCTGAGCAGAGGTCTCTGGCGCGCCTTGGCGACACCAACGGCCTGATTAATATTAGCTGCATTATCACAGATCTAAGGCGGTAAGCTCAATGTGTAGTTACCGCTATCAATACTTTTCAGTACGTAATATGACATTAGAATCCATCATTTTGAGTAACAGAAATACAGCGTAAATCAATACACTACTGTTAATCGCGATAATCACCAAACGCCGGTACTCGGGTTCGATCAAGGACGGTATGTAAGGGATCAGGCTGAACCCGAAAAACATCGTGGCGGCCGGGATAAAAAAGTACAAAGGGATAAACCCCCACTTATCACCACGCATCAAGCCCGCAATGGCAGACAAGCCGGATAATAAGACCAGCATGGCTATAATACTTGGCACTATACCGACCTGTTTAAAGCTGAAAATAACCGCAAAGGTATCGAAGTACCTGAGCAAACATATAATAACAAGCGCTGCCAAGCCTTGGGCGGCCGTTACCATTCCGTTACGTTTGAGGTATCCCATTCTCTTCTCTCTTCCATGAAAGTAATAGTGCCAGAGGAGCCGCTTGTTCAAAAATAAACCACATAGTTTATGTGTGATTAGATTTAGACTCAACTGAAATAGCTGATAACAAATCAATGTATCTCAAGCCATTTTGATTACTGTTTTTTGACATTCCTTGTCTAAAAAGTTCAGCCTGTATTACTGGTGCTAATGATGTGTCTTCACCAGATCCACAAAACCGCTCAGCGAACGGACAACTCGCGTATTGACTTTTTGTGTCCGTCCAAAGCGGTTAAGCCAAACCGCTTTCATGCCAACATGTTGCGCGGCATGTGCATCATTTTGGGGGTGATTACCAATAAACCAGCACTCATCAGGACTGACTTTCGCCGATTGCAGTGCCGCGAGGAAAATACGCTTATCGGGCTTGGCAAAACCAGCCTGCTCGGAGGTCATCACCATACTAAAGTAGTCTCGGATCCCCGTACTGACTAACTTGGCTTCCTGCTGACAGCTAAATCCATTGGTGATCACCGCCAGCGGTGACACATTACGCAATTGCTCGAGAGCCGGTTTCACATCAGGAAACAGCCGCCAGTGCCGACGATAAATGGCATAAAACTCCGCAAACAAACGGTCAGCCTCTGCCACTGTCAGCGGTCGCTGGAACAGCTCGCTGATCCGAGCCCGGCGCTGCTCTTCAAAATTCAGTTCGCCGGCACGCCAACGCGCCCGGTGCTTGTCCGTGATCTCGCGCCAAATATCTTCTGGCTTGTCAGCATAGGGGATGATGTCATTTTGATGTCGTGCAACAAAGCTCCGGATAGCATCTTGCTCAGCACCGTCATGATCAAGCAAGGTATTATCAAGGTCGAAGAAAATCATCCAGCCCCTCCATTTTCAAACATCATACCCTCAGCTTAACCACACTTTATCCACAAAGGCGAGAATATTTAGTGAAAATAGTTAGCTGTTACAAATTTTGCCAACAGTTGTGTTTAATTTGTAAGCGCCTCTTTCCCGAGAACAAAAAAAACCGCCCGGAGGGCGGTTTGCTTGACCGTTTGAGTTACTTTTCTGCTATTACTCTGACTGATAAGTCACTTTAATGGTATCAGCAGCAATACCATAACCAGAATAGGCACCTGTAATTCTAACGGTATATTGCTTCCCCGCTTCTAACTGCGACGTAGACAGTGGAGAAAAAGCATAACTATTATTATATAAATCAGCAGTTATCGTTGCAAAAACCTGCTCACCTTGCAGCAATTGATACTGTGTTTTATCAGAGCCATAACCATGCCAATAGCCAAAACCACCAGGAGAATTGAATGTCACCTGATACAGGCCTGTTTGCGCCACTTCAAAATGCCATTCTGCAACCGCGGATGAATCAGTGTAGAACATATAGTCCTCCCCAGCCTGTCCATAATCCGAAGTTTTCAGTACTCCAGCAATAGCCTCAGAAAAGTTAACAGATCGATGATCCATTACCGTACCTGCTGGGTCAATGCTAACGCAGCTTGGAGCGACACATGTTAAATCTGGCACCATGCCATCCTTAAAGGAGGCCAAATCCGCTTCAAGCTGTTGCTTCAAGGTCTGCATCTCTGTCACCGACATCGCACCATTAGCAGCAGTCAATTTGAACTCATTCAGCGCAACTTTCAGCGCATCCACAGCCTGCTGCGAATACTGACCAGGTAGCTCGCCCACCAACACTGAACTCACAATATCTTCCGCTTTCTCAACAAGTCGTTGCAGCTCACCTGCCGCCGACATATTGGTATTGGCCGAGACATATTCAATCTTGATAGCATCGGCAATCAGCGGCCCTGTCATGCTGTATTCTGCACTGCGGTTGTGCAACGTCACTTTGTAGTCACGATTCAAGTCGTCAAAGACAAACTCACCCAGCTCGACATATTCACCGTTTGGTGCCAGCGGATAGTCAAACGGTGCCTCATAGTTTACCCCTTTGACCAGGTTAAATAGCTTATCGCCAGATTCACCGGCAGACGAGAACACGTTATATCGGGCGCCAGTTGTCGCATAGTGTGTTGTCCACCCCTGAGCAAAATCAGACGGCGTACGCATCAACACCCGATACGTGCCTGGCTTATCGACACGGAACCACCATGCGGCATGATCATCATAATCAGATGCATAGGCGTAGGTCTCTCCATGGGTATCACCAGCCCGATCACTTACAGCAGTCCAGCTTTTACCAACTCGTTCAAATGCACCGTCGTCGTTATCAATGATACATTCCTCACCCAACAGGCAAGTGACCGGCGCTCGCTTGGCCAAGGTTATCAGTGGTTGTGGGATATCCCCGTCATGCGGGTCAATTCGACTTAAGAGGCCAGCATCGTTCACCGCAACTTTCATACCGTTGTGAGTAAAGAAATCACTAACATGGCCGGTCATCTCAAGGAATAGCCCGCCCGAGCGCTTAAGCGAATCCGCCGCAAGGTGAACCAGCGGGTAGTGCTTCAGCGAAATACCTGATGATTTCAATATTGCCACGAGTTCCTGGTTATCCGCCAAGAGACGCTGAATATTCTCCAGCGCCATCACCGGCGATACATGGTTACCACGGTTAAAACGAGCAACCACCTTCAGCGGTTCGCCGGTTTCAGCACTAGCCGAAAAGCTTTGATTGACCGACTCAGCCCCTGGTTTAAGCGACTGCAGCCCCATCAGTTTAATCATCGGCTCGGTGCCAGCCAACGGAGCGGCAATACTCCCCTCTTGAGGCTCAACAGGCTTGCCATCGGCACTATTGGGGATTGTCTGATCCGGCAACGTGAACAACGGTTCACCTTCCGCGGTGTATTGCTGGTAACCATTTCCGTCAATAACCGGTGCGCCACCAACAACCTCTGCCATATAAATACCGGTATCGCCCGCTTTCAACTTGGCCGCAAAGTTCACTGGATCTACACCGTCAATCACACTCTGCAGAGTATAGAAGTAGTGTTCGAATGCCTTGGAGCCCAAATTCAGTGATTGCTTAGTACTCAGGTGCTGAAGTGCCCCCAGAATTTCTGGTCGGAAACCTGGAGAGTGCTCAAGCAATTTCGGCACTCCGCCACCTGTGGTCAACAGTGCTGCCGCCTGGATTTTTGGCAGGTTCACATTATGCTGCTGCACTTGCGGATCATTGTTCACCGCAACAAACGGCATACCCAGTACACCACCCAGCGAGTGGCCGACAAAGTACACCCGGCTAGTGTCAAAATCACCTTCACCGTCACCATCAAGATCGATATCCGCCAAACTTGCATTCAGGTTAAGCAGATCTGAAATAGCTTGATGCATACGATCACGCTGACTCAGCACATTACTGAAGTTCATAAAGGTAGAGCCCGAACTACCGAAGAGATCATTACTCTGCCAACGCATTGTCGCTAGGTGGCCTGCCGGGGTACGGGTCGCCCCAAAATGACGCTCGACGATACCGTCCATTTCATGAAGTCGGGTGTCCAGTTCATTTTTTTGCTGTTGATAAGATTCTAAGGATGGATCCAGAGCCTGTAGCTTGGCATTCGTTTCCGCACGAAGCGAGTCCATACCAAAACCGATAAACGGAGATGGAAGAGCAGCGCTGCCAACCAGCAACTGCGGCGAAATACCATGCAGCGGCAAGTCCATCGCAATCGTCGCAAAGCAGTCATTTTCTGGACGTTCCTTATCACACAGAGACGCCAGGGCCATCCCCGCTGGGAAACTGTTACTACGATCACCTAAGATACCGTGTTGAAAAATCACCACCGGCCAACCCTGCTCGGGTTTGTGCTGTGCTTCCGGCAAAGTCACCAAGAATGGTACTTTATATTCAGCCTGCTGCTCAGGATACGGAAACGCCGCTTTCGAATTATTGCTTGTCGCTGCAAGTTCCTGTGCATTAAATTTCCACTCATCATTGGAAAATTGAGCCAGTGAGGCTTGATCAATGTGGCCTTGTTGATCGAGCTCTGGCGCCGCCAGGAAGTACGGTAGGGTAATATGGCCCTGAACAAACTTAACGCTCGGGTAATCAAAACCGAAGCCATTATAAAGCAAGGTATCCAGTAGCGAGCCACTCAAGGTAAAGTCACCATATTGCTGCTTGAGCTGGTCAACTTGTTCTACTGTCATGCCAAACTGCAATGCCAGAGACTCACTGTCCAGTGCAGTAAAAATCCCCCCCAGCTGTTGCAGAAACGGATCCAGCATATCGCCAATCGTCAAATCGCGGCGAATAATGCCGACTTTGCGCGAATGAGGCATTTCATGCCCGCTCGAAACCGACGTCAAAATGGCATCAGCTTCCTGCGCAGTCATCCCTTGGTTGATCAACGCAGCCTTGGGACTGGCAAGTGCCTCAAGTTGCTCGGTTCCGGATGTCGTCGTCAAGGTAAAGGCATGGGCGATTTGTTCACCCGCTTTTTTCCTGTCGCTCGACAGATAACTTTGCTTGCCGTTGGCAGCAAAACCGCCCGCAATCGCCACCAGGGCGTCGCCAGCCATATCATGCCAACGGGAAACTACGCCCTTCAACGCGGTATCTGCTGCTAGCTCCGCGGGATGACTCAGATGGTAATAATCATCGGCTGCAACTATTGACCGCCCCTCCGTATCACGCAGGGTATTAGTCAGGATCACCAAGTACTTGGTCTTAGGTGCCAGTGGTACCAGCGGACTGATTCGCAACACACTGGCCTCACCGTCCAACGTCACGACATTGGCACGGAACTGCAGCTGCGCCAGTTTAGTCTCATCGATCAGCTTGCTGCCGTTGCCCGGATAGCGCTCCAGAGAGAAGTAGTCATTGCCGTTAGGTTTCAGCGGTAACAGGAAAATATTCTGGGTTGGGCCTGAAAATGACACACTACCAGGATCCAGCGGCTGGCTAAACGTCACGTCAAACTGCGCACTGGTCGAGAAGCCATCGCTATCCGCTATTGTTAGGCCGCGACGGCCATTGATGCTTACGACTCCGTCATCCGCGGTCTGGTAATCGATACCGCGAACAAAACGAGAGCCAAAGCGTAAGTCATTCACCAAATCCATTTGCTGACTGCGCGGCGCAAACATAACATGCGGCCGCTCTCCGGCTTGATAAGGCGCGGTATCCGCCTTGGAAGATGAGTGGTCAAAACAGCCTGTAGCAGACGCACTCAACGCCAGAATCACTAAACTACCTTTCAAAGAAAGGCGATGAGGTCGGTTTGTAGATTGAAATGAATTACCAAACACTAGACACCAATAAATCAATACAGCCACCACATCCGCACTTTTGAAATAAACAAAGTCAGCAACGGGTAAACCCTGTCACCGTCAACATCCATCAAGATTCGGCTGTGGCACTATGTAGCAAAGAAGAGAAGCAAAAGCAGACACTAATCAAGCGAAAGAATTTCAGATTCAACGCGTTAATATGATTAGCAATGAATAGTCATACAAATGTGCTTCTAACGAAAGGGGCGCGATTATACAGACTATGCCTAGCAGAGAGGTCGGAGGTGCATATTGAAATGGTGAATAAAAAAGCAGTCACATATAAACAAAAAGACATCGGGCAAAAAAGCTGCCCGATGCCTGTTTTTGCGTCAATTACCCAATATTCACGCGGGCATTGCGGAACATACGCATCCACGGACTGTTCTCATTCCAGTCATCCGGATGCCAAGAGTTTGCCACGGTGCGGAACACACGCTCAGGGTGAGGCATCATGATCGTTACGCGGCCGTCTTGCGTTGTCAGACCGGTAATGCCGTTTGGCGAACCGTTCGGGTTGGCCGGATAGTTCTGGGTCACATTACCGTAGTTATCTAGGTAACGCAGCGCAACCGTACCCGACTGCTCAATCGCATTGAGATGCTCGCCATTACGTACCTCGACACGACCTTCACCGTGGGAAACCGCAATTGGCATCCGAGAACCTGCCATGCCGTTGAAGAATAGCGAGTCGCTCTGCTGAACCTCAACCAAGCTAAAGCGGGCCTCGAAGCGCTCCGATTCGTTACGCACAAAGCGAGGCCACAGCTCTGCGCCCGGGATCAAGTCACGCAAGTTCGACATCATCTGACAGCCGTTACACACACCCAATGCAAAAGTGTCGTTACGTTTAAAGAATGCTTCGAACTGATCGCGGGCCATGTTGTTGAACAACACTGACTTCGCCCAGCCTTCACCCGCACCAAGTACGTCGCCGTACGAGAAACCACCGCAGGCAACCAGGCCGTTGAAACCGTCTAGCTTCACATTGCCAGACAGAATATCACTCATGTGGACATCTTTTGCATCAAAGCCAGCGCGATCGAACGCTGCCGCCATTTCAACGTGGGAGTTCACACCCTGCTCACGTAAGATAGCCATTTGCGGCTTAGCGCCGGTCGAGATGAATGGCGCCGCCACATCTTCGTTGATGTCAAAACTTAACTGAGTGTTAAGGCCTGGATCCTGGTTGTCTTTCTTGGCTTCAAACTCCTGCAGGGCGCCTGCCGGGTTATCACGCATCGCCTGCATCTGATAAGTCGTCTCCGCCCAGATAGCACGCAGCTCGGTACGGTTTTGCTCCAAGACACGGTCGTTACCATTCCAGATACGTACCACGTCCTCATCAACCACAGTACCAATAATATGGCTGCATGATTCTAAACCGTTCGCCGCAAGGACCGATTGCACGTCATCCAAGTCTTCGGTACGCACCTGCAACACCGCCCCCAACTCTTCGTTGAACAGTGTTGCCAGTACATCATCACACTCGTCATTTGCGGTGGTATTGATATCAACTTCAATCCCCGTATGACCAGCAAACGCCATCTCAGCCAGTGTCACATACAGGCCGCCATCACCACGGTCATGGTAAGCCAGCACTTGCTTGTCACGTACCAGCTTTTGCACCGCGTTAAAGAAACCTTTCAGCAGCTCAGGGCTGTCGACATCAGCCGGCTTGTCACCCAGCTGCTTATAAACTTGCGCCAGCGCTGTCGCACCCAGGCGGTTCTTACCACAGCCCAGGTCAATCAGTACCAGGCTTGAGTCACCCTGGTCGGTACGTAGCTGAGGCGTCACGGTTTTGCGGACATCCTCGACGCGACCGAAAGCAGTAATGATCAGCGACAGTGGCGAAGTCACTTCTTTCTGCTCGCCATCTTGCTCCCACTTGGTCTTCATCGACATCGAGTCTTTCCCCACCGGGATCGTCAGGCCAAGGGCAGGACACAACTCTTCACCCACCGCCTTAACGGCTTCGTACAGACCGGCGTCTTCACCTGGGTGACCGGCCGGCGACATCCAGTTTGCCGACAGGTTAATGCGTTTCATGTCTCCAATATCGGCGCTGGCAATATTGGTAATAGCTTCACCGACAGCCAGGCGTGCCGAGGCGCCAAAATCAAGCAGGGCAACCGGCGTACGTTCACCCATCGACATTGCCTCACCATGATAAGTATCATAGCTTGCCGCGGTGACGGCGCAGTTGGCCACCGGCACCTGCCAAGGCCCCACCATCTGATCGCGAGCCACCAAACCGGTTACGGTGCGGTCGCCAATGGTGATCAGGAAGGTTTTCTCGGCAACCGCCGGCAGACGAAGGACACGGTGTGTCGCCTCTTCCAGCTCGATGCCGCAGCGGTCAAGCGCCTGCCCTTCCGCTTTCTGCGTGGTCACATCACGGTGCATCTTCGGCGGCTTGCCAAGCAGGATATCCATTGGCATATCAATTGGCGTATTGTCGAAATGGCTGTCTTCCAGCGTCAGATGGCGCTCTTCCGTGGCTTCGCCCACCACCGCATACGGTGCACGCTCACGCTTACAGATTGCATCGAAGGCCGGCATATTTTCCGGCGCGACCGCCATCACATAGCGCTCCTGCGACTCATTACACCAGATTTCTAGCGGGCTCATACCCGGCTCATCGTTTGGTACATCGCGTAGCTGGAATTTACCGCCACGCTCGCCATCATCGACCAGCTCAGGCAGTGCATTGGAAATACCGCCCGCACCGACATCGTGGATAAAGGCAATCGGGTTGTTCTCGCCCATCTGCCAACAGCGGTCGATCACTTCCTGGCAACGGCGCTCCATTTCTGGGTTTTCACGCTGTACCGAGGCAAAATCCAAGTCTTCAGCCGACTGGCCGGACGCCATTGACGACGCCGCCCCCCCTCCGAGGCCGATATTCATCGCCGGGCCACCCAATACAATTAGCTTGGCGCCGACCGGGATCTCTTTCTTCTGGACATGCTCACCGCGGATGTTACCCATACCACCGGCGATCATAATTGGCTTGTGGTAACCACGGATCTCTTCGCCGTTGTGTGAACTGACTTTTTCTTCGTAGGTACGGAAGTAGCCAAGCAGGTTCGGACGACCAAATTCATTATTGAATGCCGCACCGCCCAATGGGCCTTCCAGCATAATATCTAGCGCGTTGACGATACGGTCCGGCTTGCCGAAGTCCGTTTCCCATGGCTGCTCGAAGCCCGGTACACGCAGGTTTGAAACCGTGAAGCCGACCAGGCCAGCCTTTGGCTTACCGCCAATACCGGTTGCCCCTTCATCGCGAATTTCACCGCCCGAGCCTGTTGAGGCTCCCGGCCATGGCGAGATTGCCGTCGGGTGGTTGTGGGTTTCTACCTTCATCAGGATATGGGCATCTTCCTGGTGGTAGTTGTACTGACGGGAATCTGGGTTCGGGAAGAAACGGCCAACTTTTGAACCTTCCATCACCGCGGCGTTATCTTTATAGGCAGAAAGGACGTAGTCGTGGTTCTTCTCGTAGGTATTCTTGATCATCTTGAACAGCGACTTCTTCTGATCGACACCGTCAATCGTCCAGTCCGCGTTAAAGATTTTATGGCGACAATGCTCGGAGTTTGCCTGGGCGAACATCATCAGCTCTATATCATTCGGGTTGCGCCCCAGCTTAGTGAAGTTATCAACCAGATAGTCAATTTCATCTTCAGCCAGCGCCAAACCAAGATTAACGTTGGCTTCTTCAAGTGCCTTGCGGCCACCAGCCAGAATATCAACACTCTGAACCGGTGCCGGCTCAGCCTGGGCAAACAGCGCGCTGGCGGCTTCCAGCTCAGTAAAGACCACTTCCATCATACGGTCGTGGATGAGGCTTTTTAGTGCAGCGAGCTGATCAGCGCTTAGCTCTGCTATCGTCTCAACATAGTATGCCGTACCTCGCTCAAGGCGCTTAACCTGAGCCAACCCACAGTTGTGGGCGATATCAGTCGATTTTGATGACCATGGAGAGATAGTTCCCGGACGAGGGGTAACCAGTAGCAGGGTGCCTGTCGGCTCATGCTCAGCAATCGTCGGACCGTAGGTTAGCAGGCTTGCCAGCTTGCTTTGCTCATCAGCATTTAGGGGAGCCGATACATCAGCGAAATGCATAAACTCAGCGTAAATGCCTGACACAGGCAGATCTAACTCGCGGCAACGCTCTAGTAGCTTGTTAACGCGAAACTCAGACAGTGCGGGTGAACCACGCAAAATTTCCATGTGCGTACGTCTCTCGATTAGCAGTTGAATGAAGGTGATATTGGCCTAACACCCAGTTCTATCACTGGGCTAATTACGTCAATGCCACCTTTTTCACCAAATAGATCTGATAAAACCGAAGCGAGTAACTCACGATGGAGCGTAGTATAAGGGAATTTTTTTTGTGACGTAACACCCGACGCAACCGTTTGCGTGTTTTTTTTTCATTCAAGCGAAAAAAGTGCTGTTTTCTTCATTCATGGCTATCATTAACCACCATCACTGCACTGAACCGGCTCATAACGAGCAGATAAACCATCAGCCTTTTTATGTCTATCAACCGAAAATTCCTAAGATCAAACGGTTGTGTGACTTTGCTGATATCCCGAGCTTTGGTATAAAGAACACCTAATTATAATGATGAGCATATATTGTTGAGCAATATTCGATTAACCACGAACCTCAGGTATGTCTTTACCATCTTGCTGAGTTTACTGCTACTTAGCGGATGTAAGTGGCAGGAAGACACACGCAGTGATCTGGAGAAGGTTCGCGAAAATGGCGTACTCCGTATCGGCACGCTAAACAACCAACTGTCTTATTATATCGGCAGTGATGGTCCTACCGGCCTTGACTACGAGCTGGCCCAGCGTTTTGCGGCCAAGCTTGGTGTTAAGCTGGAAATGCAGCCGATGTTCACCCTGTCAGGCCTATTTCCGGCCCTGAAGCGCGGTGACGTCGACATGATTGCAGCAGGGCTGACCATGACCAAAGATCGCCTGGCGGCATTTCGGGCTGCACCGGCCTATTACTACGCCAGTCAGATCGTCGTGTATAAAAAAGGTCAGTGGCGCCCGCGAGATACCGAAGATCTCGCCCGAAACAAAGGGGCACTCACCGTTGTTAAAGGCTCCAGCCATGAAAAGAGCCTTATCTCGCTGCAAGAGACCTACCCAACCCTGAAGTGGAAAGCGGTAGAAGAGACCGACAGCGATGAGTTGCTCCGTATGGTCGCCAAAGGCGAGCTGGATTACACGGTTGCCGATTCTGTCGATGTCGCCCTCAACCAGCGCATTCATCCCGATATTACAATTGCCCTTGAGCTGACGGAAGATGAACCTATTGCCTGGTTTGTCAACCAGACGGCTGATGACAGCCTATATGCGCTATTGATCGAGTTTTTTGGCGAGATTCAGCAAAATGGTGAACTTGCCAAACTGGAAGAAAAATATTTCGGCCATGTCGATAAGTTTGACTATGTCGATACCCGTGCCTTCCTTCGGGCAATCGAAAAGAAACTACCTCGCTGGGAGTCTCTGTTTAAGAAGTATGCTGATGAGTTCGACTGGCGCCTGATTGCCGCCCTGTCCTACCAGGAGTCGCACTGGAATCCTCGGGCAGTATCGCCAACCGGTGTCCGTGGCATGATGATGCTAACGCTCCCGACAGCGAAATCAGTTGGTGTGAATAACCGCCTTGATCCGGAACAAAGCATCCGCGGCGGGACTCAATATTTGCGTAAGATGATCAAGCGGATCCCCGATAGCATCGAGACCCACGAGAAAGTCTGGTTTGCCCTTGCCTCCTACAATGTTGGTTTCGGCCACTTGATGGATGCCCGTCGCCTGACCAAAAAGCAAGGCGGTAACCCAGATGCCTGGAGCGATGTCAAACAGCGCCTGCCTCTGCTTCGCGAGCGGAAATACTACAAGCAGACCCGCTACGGCTATGCCCGTGGCGATGAGGCGCTAAATTATGTCGAAAATATCCGCCGTTACTACCAGAGTATCATTGGCTATGAGCAGGCACACAATCAGCACCCTCAACAGCAGGATATCGCTGTTATTGATGGCCTGCACACGATCACACCGCCGCCTGTCACCGCTGACGCCCCCCTTCCGTCGGCAGAAAACGAGACGGCCAGCAATGCAATCTCGACCAAGACAGTAAGCAACTAAATCGTCTATATCCCACTCCCAATAGCCCTGCACATGCAGGGCTATTGCATATCTGAAGGTAAATCACACTCACACCCCGGATATTTGTAATGGCATATCGCAATATGCGACTGGGCTCATTCCTATTGTGCCGCAATTAGGTAACAATCAAGTCATAGCCTGTGCCTTGATCAAGGTACAATACCGTTATTGATTAGTTCACCAGTAGCATTGCATATAAGGGAGGAACGATGAGATTCTCAAGACAAAAGAAAGCGATCAAAAGCATTAAGCAACGAATGACATCGATCGCGACCCGACGTAAGCGCTTAAACGCCAATCTTCGAAAAAAGATCCTGTGGCGCCAGCGCAGCTATATTGTTGCAGCCAATATTGTCAGTTAATACATACAGGTATCAAAAGCAAAGCCCGACGATTGATATCGTCGGGCTTTTGTCTTCTTTCACTATTATCCCGATTGGTCTTACGCTTTACTTGACTCATCAGCCAATGCCGCTTGGCGTGCTTTTTTCTCGGCTTTCTTCTCCGCCCGGCGACGCTTGAAGAAGGCCTGCAATTGCGCCCGACACTCATCTGCCAGCAAACCTGACTCGCAAGCAACATGGTGGTTGACCTGATCGTAGCTCAGCAGGTTCATGATACTGCCTGCTGCACCGGTCTTCAGATCACATGCCCCGTAAATCACTTTACCAACACGGCTGTGCACCATTGCCCCGGCACACATCGGGCAGGGCTCAAGGGTGACGTACAGAGTAGCATCCAGCAAGCGATAGTTTTGGATCACCTTGCCAGCCTGGCGGAGAGCCATAATCTCCGCATGGGCTGTTGCATCATGCTGGCCAATCGAACGATTCCACCCTTCCCCGATTACCTGACCGTTATACACCACCACCGCACCGACAGGCACTTCACCCTCTTCCTCGGCTTTGGCTGCCAGTTCAATCGCCCGGCGCATAAACAGTTCATCTTGGCTCTGATCGGTCACGTGGTTTCTCAAATCATGATTTCGTAATTAGGAGGCGCATTATAATGCCAACCTCGCCTGGCTCCAACCGGTTCAGAGTTGGCGGCATCGGCTACCTGCCAGATCAGTAGCTTACTATCCAGTCCCCTCACCTTATTATTACCATATAGTAAAAGTTATTTGCACTGCAGGGTAATTATCAAGTACATCGAAATAAATATAATACTCGCCATCACAACGACAACGCCACGAAGACAAGACGCTGTCGATGACATAACTCGAATACAGAGCAACCAACTCAGTGAGCCATATTTCCGAAGCTTGCGGTTAGGCAAAGCTCTGTAGGTATTAAATTAAAGATAAGAGAGAACAGAATGTCTGAGCAATTTATCAAATCCAAAGCTGCTGTTGCCTGGGGTCCAAACCAGCCCCTATCGATTGAAGAAGTCGATGTCATGCTTCCGAAAGCTGGCGAAGTACTGGTACGCATCGTTGCAACCGGTGTTTGTCACACTGATGCTTTCACCCTTTCCGGTGAGGATCCTGAAGGCATTTTCCCATCAATCCTAGGCCACGAAGGCGGCGGTATCGTTGAACAAGTGGGTGAAGGCGTTACCAGTGTCCAAGTTGGTGATCACGTTATTCCACTTTATACCGCAGAATGTGGCGAGTGTAAGTTCTGTAAGTCAGGCAAGACTAACCTGTGCCAGGCCGTTCGTGAAACTCAGGGCAAAGGTCTGATGCCTGACGGTACAACCCGTTTCTATAAAGATGGCCAGCCTATCTACCATTACATGGGCTGCTCAACATTTTCTGAGTACACTGTACTACCAGAGATTTCACTGGCAAAAGTGAACAAAGAAGCGCCGCTAGAAGAAGTCTGCCTACTAGGCTGTGGGGTAACTACCGGCATGGGTGCCGTGCTTAACACAGCTAAAGTTGAGAAAGGCGACACAGTGGCAATCTTCGGCCTAGGCGGTATCGGTCTGTCAGCGATCATCGGTGCGACAATGGCAGGTGCAAGCCGTATCATCGGTGTCGATATCAATGAAAGCAAGTACGAGCTGGCGAAAAAGCTTGGGGCGACTGACTGTATCAATCCAAACGACTACGACAAGCCGATTCAGGAAGTGATCGTTGAAATGACTGACGGCGGCGTGGATTACTCTTTCGAGTGTATCGGTAACGTCAACGTCATGCGCTCGGCACTAGAATGTTGTCATAAAGGCTGGGGCGAGTCTGTGATCATCGGTGTTGCCGGTGCCGGACAGGAAATCTCTACCCGTCCGTTCCAGCTAGTGACCGGTCGTGTATGGCGTGGTTCTGCATTTGGTGGTGTTAAAGGCCGCTCTGAACTACCAGAAATCGTTGAGCGTTACATGGCAGGCGAGTTCGCGCTGGATGATTTCATTACCCACACCATGGGCCTTGAAGATCTGAACCACGCCTTTGACCTGATGCATGAAGGCAAGAGTATCCGTACGGTTATTCACCTAGATAAATAATCTGATACCGACACAAGCTATCGGCGTCATTGATAAGCGCTGCTCCGGCAGCGCTTTTTTAATATTGAAGAGATAACCAAACCAATGACTTTAGAAAATATCAGTGCCAACAAAAGCTTTGGTGGCTGGCACAAACAATATACCCATCAATCCAGCACTTTGAACTGCGAGATGCGCTTTGCCATTTACCTCCCGCCTCAGGCCTCTACGGGCACCAAGGTACCAGTTCTTTACTGGCTGTCAGGACTAACCTGCACTGACGAGAACTTTATGCAGAAAGCTGGCGCGCAACGCATCGCCGCCAAACTCGGTATTGCGATTGTTGCACCAGATACCAGCCCACGTGGCGAAGGGGTCGCCGAAGATCCGGAAGGCAGCTATGATTTCGGCCTGGGTGCTGGCTTTTATGTCAATGCGACCCGTGAACCATGGAATCGTCATTATCAGATGTATGACTATGTGGTCAACGAGCTACCCGCGCTAATCGAAAGCACTTTTCAGGTCAGCCAGCAACGTGCAATCAGCGGCCATTCAATGGGAGGACACGGTGCCCTGATGATTGCCCTGCATAATCCAGAGCGTTTCACCTCTGTATCGGCCTTCAGCCCAATCAGCAACCCGGCTAACTGCCCATGGGGCAAAAAAGCCTTTGCCGGTTACCTAGGCAATGATACCGAAAGCTGGAAGCAGTATGACAGCTCTGAGCTGATGAAGCAGTCAACCCAGCACATTCCGGCACTGGTTGACCAAGGCACCAAGGACGATTTCCTGGCCGAGCAGCTTAAACCTGAGATGCTGCAGGCTGCAGCAAATCTAAGCGGCTACCCGCTAGAATTGCGGATGCAGGAAGGCTACGACCATAGCTATTATTTCATGGCAAGCTTTATCGAAGATCATCTGCGCTTCCATGCCAGCCATTTCGAAGTGTAAAACCACACCAGAATAAAATTGACAATAAAAAGCCCGGCATAGTGCCGGGCTTGACTGTATGTGTAACAGCACATTGAGCGATTAAAAACCGAGTGGAATACTGAAAGCAAAGAAGCCAACCAGCACCGTGGTCCATACGGTCAGGAATGCCAGCGAGTATGGCACCATCATCGCAATCACATCACCAAAAGTCAGCTCCGGCTTATATTTACGCATAAACGCAAGAATAACACCGGCATAACTCATCATCGGCGTAATAATATTGGTCGACGAATCCGCCACACGGTAGGCTGCAGTGACCAGATCCGGTGTCATGTTCGGGTTAACCTGATACAGCATAGGTACGAAAATCGGCCCTAGCAGCATCCACTTTGAGGTCAGGCCACCAACAAACAGGTTAATCACCGCCGTTGTCAGAATGAAGCCGATGATCAGCAAGATTGGAAAATCCTGTAGGCCCAACGAACCGAGGAAGGTCGCGCCTAGGTAGGTCACATAAGTACCCAGTCCAGAGAAACCAAGCAGGGCCAAGAAGTTATAGCAGAAGAAAGTCAGAACCAAAATGTAGCCCATGGTGTTCATCTGCTTCACCATCGCCTTCACCACATCCTGCAAAGACTTGAACTTACCGGTCGCTGCCCCAAAGAAGATACCTACAACGGCAAAGACCATGGCGATCAACAAGATAACGTTATCAAGATACGGTGTTACTTCGCGCCCAGCTTCATTGGTATAGGTCGCCAACGGCCCGACAGCAAGACCGAAAACAGCCAGCAGCGCCAGAACCAAGCCAATCCCCGCTGCGCGCAGGCCTTTGTTCTCTGCATCTGAGACCTGGAAATCATCCAGGTTAAGATCTTCAGGCAGTTGGTAAGACATTTTCTCAAGACGCGGGGCGACAAAGCGGGTCGTTACCCAAGCACCCAGCCCGGCAAGAAGGAAGGTCGAAACAAAGATGAAGAAATAGTGCATAGTCGCCGGATTAAGCGCTTCACCGGCAGCCGTTTCAAACGGGATCCCCTGTGATTCGGCAAAGATCCGTGCATTGGCTCCCAAAATCACATCAACCGGCGTAGCTGGGATCAAGTTGGCACTAAAACCTGCCGACACACCAGCAAACGCGGCAGCCATACCGATCAGTGGATTTTTACCCAAGCCCGCATAGAGCAGACCTGCCAGCGGAATAAGGATCAGGTAACCGGCATCTGTCGCGATGGAACTCATAATCCCGAGGAAAACGACCAGCAACGGTAGCCAGCGGTCATTGATACGCAAACCGACTTTCTTAATTACCGCCGACAGTAAGCCGGAGTTCTCGGCAATACCAACCCCCAGCATAACAATCAGGATCACACCCAGTACACCGCCACCAAATGACAGCCAGTTGGTCAGCAGGGCATTATCGAACATCCAGCGGACATTTTCTGTTGCCAGCATATTTTTAATGCTATGGGTAACGGCACCACCATCGGCCCCTGTCGTCTCAAACTGCAAGCCGCCAATCAGGCCAGTCAGAACTAAAGAGAAGGTGAACAGGAACATGAAGATAATAACAGGATCGGGAATTTTTTTACCGGCGCGCTCAATAAACGCAATCAAGCCCTTTTGTGCGGGAGGGGGGCAATGGTTTCACTCATACTCGTACTTCCTTACTACATCGGTTGAGTTTTTATGTTGTGTTAGCCAACGAAAGTAACAAATCGCTACCAGCCAGTAAAACCACCAAAAACAACACAAAACAGATATAACAACCAAATAACAAGTAAAATTTAGCATTTAATGTAATCACTGCATCAAGAGTGTGAAACTAACAACCACACTAGACAACTAGTACAAAATAAACTTTTTCAAAATAAAATTTCAAATTAATTCAATTTATTAATATTTTATACGGGTGCGACATTTAGTATTGGCCTGACAAATAGCTCAGCCAGTTTATGGCTCATCCCGGCGTTGCTCGTTTCCCGTGACTCGCTCTTTTGCCAGTTTTGCTGCTAACAAAAAGGCCCCGCAATGCGGGGCCTTTGTTATTCGCTGAAGCTAATTCAGTAACAATTACATGCTATAAGTGTACGGAGCCTGGATACCCAGAGGGATACCAACAGCCCAATAAGCCAGTAGGAAGATAGTCCAGCCAATCAGCATCGCAATTGAGTACGGCATCATCAGTGACGCCAGGGTACCAATACCAGAGCTCTTCATATAACGCTGGGTGTAAACTACTACCAGTGGGAAGAACACCATCAGTGGTGAGATGATGTTAGACACAGAGTCACCGACACGGTATGCCGCCTGAGTCAGCTCAGGAGAAATACCTACCGCCATGAGCATTGGCACCAGAATTGGGCCAATCAATGCCCATTTCGCAGACGCCGAACCAACAAGCAGGTTAACGAATGCAGTCAGCAGGATCATCCCGACAATGGTAATTTGCCCCGGCAGGTTCATGGCTTTCAGTAGATCAGCCCCTGATAGCGCCAGTAGCGTACCCAGATTTGACTGGCTGAATGCCGCCAGGAACTGCGCACAGAAAAATGCCATTACGATGTAGCCGCCCATGGTTCCCATGGTCGCCGACATTGCCTTGATAATATCGTCACTAGACTTGAAGGTGCCCGATACACGGCCGTAAACCACACCTGGAATAATAAACAAGATGAAGATCAACGGTACGATAGACTGCATCAATGGTGCTGTGAAGGCAGTGATTTGGCCTTCCGGCGAACGAAGTGGCGACGTTTCAGGGAATACTGCCGCAACCAGTGCCACGATACCAAGAACCATCGCCCAGCCTGCGCGGTTGAAAGCTTTTGACTCAATTTCGGTGAACGAGCCCAGATCCGGTGCTTCTTCCGCATCGTCATCAATCGGCGTATTGCTCAGGCGAGGTTCGATGATCTTTTCTGTCACATACCAACCAATACCGACAACAACGATGGAAGACAGGCCAGTAAACAGTAGGTTAGACAGTGGATTGACAATATATTCCGGGTCCAGAATCTGTGCCGCCGACTGAGTAAAACCAGCCAATAACGGGTCAATACCAGAAGGAATAAAGTTAGCCGAGAAGCCACCAGAAACACCGGCGAATGCTGCTGCGATACCCGCTAGCGGATGACGGCCCGCCGCGTGGAAAATGATACCGCCAAGAGGAATAACCAGCACGTAGCCTGCATCGGCAGCAGTGTGGGACACGATAGCAACCAGGATCAGCATCGGTGTCAGTAGCTTGGCAGGCGTGAAGTTCAGCATCTTCTTCAGACCGGTATTGATGAAGCCGGATGCTTCAGCAACACCAACACCTAGCATCGCAACCAATACGATCCCCAAAGGTGCGAAACCGGTGAATGTTTTCACCATACCAGCAAGGAAACCAGCCAGTGACTGACCGGTCAGAAGGTTGTTGATTTCGATGGCTTGTCCGGTAACAGGGTGGATCAGTCCGAACTCGAACTGAGAAAGTAGTGCTGACAAGGCCCAAACGATGACCAATCCCCAGAAGAAAAGCAAAGCGGGATCGGGGATCTTGTTACCTGCTCGTTCGATAAAGTTTAAGAATTTATCCATCGCGCTCGATGGGGCGTCAGGGGCTTTTGTTACTGCTTGATTACTCATGGGAACTCCATGGTCATTGATGATGTTGTAAATTTGCGGCGGTGCATTAATAGTTTTATCGCCAGTCAATCCAGAGATTTCTGTACAGAGAAATCATGCAGAAGATTGTAATAAAAAGCCCAACACAAAACGCAGGTTGGTCTAGCTAATAACCAAAAACCATAAGGTTATATTGTAAATAAATATTAATACAAAACATCATACCAACAACTGCATAACAATATGTTCTCATGCGATGATATTGGCATAAGCCCAGAAAATACCAGGCACAACATTCATAACCTCAAGCCACAAGTCCGCTGAAGGGTAAGAGCCACGGCTTAGCAGAAAACAAAAAAGCACCCGAAGGTGCTTTTTAACAATCTCCGTCTTGGCCATTACAAGCTCAAGACTTTTTCATCCCTGAACGAGCAGAGAAAATTTATTCCCACTCAATGGTTGCTGGTGGCTTGCCCGATACATCGTAAACCACACGTGAGATACCATCGACTTCATTGATAATACGGTTAGATACCTTGCCAAGGAAATCATACGGCAGGTGTGCCCAATGCGCGGTCATAAAGTCGATTGTTTCAACGGCACGTAGAGATACCACCCAATCATATTTACGGCCATCACCCATAACGCCAACCGAGCGTACCGGTAGGAATACGGTGAATGCCTGGGAGACTTTATGGTACAGATCCGCATTGTGCAGCTCTTCGATGAAGATAGCGTCGGCACGGCGCAGCAGATCACAGTACTCTTTCTTCACTTCACCCAGTACACGTACGCCCAGACCTGGCCCTGGGAACGGGTGGCGGTAAAGCATGTTGTAAGGCAGACCAAGTTCCAAACCGATCTTGCGAACTTCATCTTTGAACAGCTCTTTTAGCGGTTCAACCAAGCCCATAGCCATATCGTCTGGCAGACCACCCACATTGTGGTGAGACTTGATAACGTGTGCTTTACCCGTTTTAGATGCCGCTGACTCGATCACATCCGGGTAGATAGTTCCCTGTGCCAGCCACTTCGCATTTTCTAGCTTCTTCGACTCTTCATCAAAGACATCGACAAATACGTGACCAATGATCTTACGCTTGGCTTCTGGCTCCGCTTCACCGGCCAGAGCCTCAAGAAAACGGTCTTCCGCTTTCACGTGAACAATATTCAGACCAAAGTGGTCACCGAACATTTCCATTACCTGCTCGCCTTCGTTTAGACGAAGCAGGCCGTTGTCAACAAATACACAGGTCAGCTTGTCACCGATCGCACGGTGAATAAGCATTGCCACTACCGATGAATCAACACCACCAGACAAGCCAAGGATCACTTCATCGTCACCGACCTGCTCTTTAATACGAGCAACCGCGTCATCAATAATGTTGGCTGATGTCCATAGCTTCTCACAGCCACAGATGTTCAATACGAAGTTTTCGATAATACGCATGCCCTGACGAGTGTGCGTAACTTCCGGGTGGAACTGAACACCGTAAAAGTGCTTCTCTTCATTAGCCATAGCCGCATACGGACACGTATCCGTTTCAGCAACTTTGACAAAGTCAGACGGGATCTCGACCACTTTGTCACCGTGGCTCATCCAGACATCAAGCAGTGCCTTACCGTCTTCGGAGATCTCGTCTTCAATATTTTTAAAGAAATCTGTTGGCTCAACCACTTTTACCTGAGCGTAGCCAAATTCACGAAGGGTTGAACCTGCAACTTTACCGCCCAATTGCTCAGCCATGGTTTGCATGCCGTAACAGACACCAAACACTGGTACACCCGCTTCAAATACGTATTGTGGGGCACGCGGCGAGCCTTCTTCAGTAACACTCTCCGGACCACCAGAAAGAATGATACCGTTAGGGTTGAAGTCACGAATGTCGGCTTCATCAACATCCCAGCTCCATAGCTCACAATACACACCGATTTCACGGATTCGACGTGCGATTAACTGAGTATACTGAGAACCGAAATCCAGGATCAGGATGCGTTGGTCATGAATATTTGTGGTCGTGGTCATTATCGAGCTGTCTCAAAAAAGTGAAATTGGGGGGCCTTAAAACGCCCCCGATTTTATATAAGTTTTCCGTTTAGGCAAACGTTTTCGTCCGACATCAGTGTGCCTGGCGAAAATTAACCCATACGGTAGTTTGGTGCTTCTTTGGTAATCGTCACATCATGAACGTGTGACTCTTTCATACCCGCACCTGAGATACGTACAAACTCAGCCTTCGTACGTAATGCTTCAATGGTGGCAGAGCCGGTTAGGCCCATGCTTGAACGTAGTCCGCCCATTTGCTGGTGAACGATTTCTTTGATGTGACCTTTGTAGGCAACACGGCCTTCGATACCTTCAGGCACCAGCTTGTCAGCTGCATTATCAGACTGGAAGTAACGGTCTGAAGAGCCTTGGGACATCGCACCCAGCGAGCCCATACCACGGTATGATTTGTATGCGCGGCCCTGATACAGCTCAACTTCACCCGGTGCTTCTTCGGTACCGGCAAACATCGAGCCAACCATCACGCAAGATGCACCGGCAACGATAGCCTTACACATATCACCAGAGAAACGGATACCGCCATCAGCAATAACAGGAATACCAAATTCTGCCGCCGCGTCTGCCGCGTCAGAGATAGCCGTAATTTGTGGCACACCCACACCGGTAACAATACGGGTTGTACAAATAGAGCCTGGGCCGATACCCACTTTAACGGCATCTACACCGGCTTCAATCAGTGCGCGTGCACCGGCACCTGTCGCCACGTTACCACCGATGATTTGCAGATCCGGGAAGGCTTCGCGGGTCTCGCGGATACGCTGTAGCACACCTTCAGAGTGACCGTGCGAAGAATCGATAAGCAGTACATCAACGCCTGCTTCAACCAACGCTTTGACACGCTCTTCGTTACCAGCGCCAGCACCAACAGCGGCACCGACACGCAGACGACCTAGCTCATCTTTACATGCGTTTGGTTTACGCTCTGCTTTTTGGAAGTCTTTTGCGGTGATCATACCTTTTAGCTGGAACTCATCATTGATCAGTAGCACTTTCTCAACACGGTGCTGCTGCATGATGGCTTCCACTTCTTCACGGGAAGCGCCTTCTTTTGCTGCCGCCAATTTACCTTTTGGCGTCATCACTTCTTCAACCAGCATCGAAAGGTCAGTCACAAAACGCACATCACGGCCAGTGATAATACCCACTAGTTCGTTGTTGTCTGTCACTACTGGGTAACCAGCAAAACCATTTTTGATTGTCAGCTCTTTCACATCTGCAATTGTTGCAGTTGGTTTCACTGTCACAGGCTCAGATACCACACCAGCCTCGAACTTTTTCACCATGCGAACTTGGTTCGCCTGCTGTTCGATAGACATGTTCTTGTGGATGAAGCCGATGCCACCTTCCTGAGCTAACGCAATTGCGAAACGACCTTCGGTGACTGTGTCCATTGCAGCAGAAACCATTGGGATATTTAGCGTGATTTTCTTCGTTAGCTGGGTGCGCAGATCGGCAGTGTTAGGTAAAACAGTTGAATGGGCAGGGACGAGTAGAACGTCGTCAAAAGTCAGAGCTTCTTTAGCGATTCGTAACATTGCAATATCTCACACCAAGTTGTGGTTTAAAGGAGGATAAAATATTGCGAACGAATTATACGGAGGGAGCAATCGTTTGGCCACAAAAAAATTAATTTTTTTTATTGACACTTTTTGCTTGATGCGTAATATATTTCGGTTAAGTTTCCGGTGCTGCGGTCATAAAAATACGGCCAAGATCTGTCCAACGATCTGCCTTCTCGTTTTTCAACACTTTCTCGCACACTACTTAACCTCTCGATAACAGGTGTCTCGCCTCGTGACAATGTTCGCTCAACAGACCCAATCCAACGATCGTATCTATACCGTCTCCAGCCTTAACGCACAGGTTCGCCTCATTCTTGAAAATGAAATGGGCGTCGTTTGGCTCGTCGGTGAACTGTCGAACCTCTCCATGCCGGTTTCCGGCCATTGGTACTTTACCCTCAAGGACTCCCGCGCCCAGGTGAAGTGCGCCATGTTCCGGGGCAGTAACCGCCGGGTCACTTTCAAGCCGGCAAACGGCACCCAGGTTTTGGTGAAGGCAAGGTTGTCATTGTACGAACCGCGTGGTGATTACCAGCTGATTATCGAGAACATGCAGCCCGAAGGTGACGGCCGCCTGCAACAACAATTCGAGCAACTGAAAATGTCACTGGCAGCCGAAGGCTTATTTGCCCAGTCGCTGAAAAAGCCGCTGCCGGAACAGCCGAAGCGGGTCGGTATCGTCACCTCGAAAACCGGCGCAGCTTTGCACGATATCTTAAATGTTCTGCAACGGCGCGATCCCAGCCTGCCCGTCGTGATTTACCCGACCATGGTACAAGGTGAAGGCGCGGCAATATCCATTGCCCAGGCCATCGGCCGAGCCAATGCCCGCCAGGAATGTGATGTCCTGATCGTTGGCCGTGGTGGCGGTTCGCTGGAAGATCTGTGGGCATTCAACGAAGAAATTGTTGCCCGCACCATTGTGGCCAGCCAGATCCCGGTCGTCAGTGCCGTCGGCCATGAGGTGGATGTTACGATTGCCGATTTCGTTGCCGATGTCAGGGCACCAACTCCGTCGGCAGCCGCAGAGCTGATCAGCCGCGATATGACCCACCAGACTCAGAAGATCAGCCAGAAAACCCAACAACTTCGCCATGTTATGCGCCACTATCTGGCTGGTCGTCAGGCGAAAGTGGTGAACCTACAGCATCGACTGGACCGCCAGCACCCGCAGGTGCGACTGAACCAGCAGCAACAGCATCTTGATGAGTTGTCCAACAAAATGGAACGGGCTATGCACCAGTTGCTCAGCAACCACCAGCAGCACATCAACCGTGCCGATTATAAGCTGGCCCTGCATTCCCCGGCCCAGACACTCAAACTGCAGAACAACCGACTGGAAAAAGCGCAGCACCGATTGCTGGATGCCATGGATCGCCGTCTGCTTAACGCCAGCCACAAACTGGCCATGGCCGCGGAAAAGCTGGAAACGGTCAGCCCGCTGGCAACCCTTGGACGCGGCTATTCCATTACCCGCAACGATAAAGGCAAAGTGATCCGCAGTGCCAAACAAGTAAAAACTGGCGATACCTTGCATACCAAGCTCGCAGATGGTGAAGTTCGCTCTGTCGTCAGCGAATAGTCCCCTTTTGAATAGATAAAACGCCACATTATGTGGCGTTTTTTCTGGTTACAGGCAATCGTGTACCGATCAGGCGGCATCTTCAAGCAGCATACAGGCATTTATCAAACGCTGGGTGTACGCCTGCTTCGGAGCTTCAAACACTTGCTGCGCCGTCCCCCTCTCAACGACCTCTCCACGCTGCATCACGATGACTTCATCCGATATAGCCCGTATCACCGACAAGTCATGACTGATAAATAAATAGCCGATATTATGACGCTGCTGGATATCTTTGAGTAACTCCAACACGGTTAACTGCACCGAACGATCGAGCGCAGAGGTTGGCTCATCCAACAAGATAAACTGCGGCTCCATGATCAATGCCCGGGCAATGGCAATCCGTTGTCGTTGTCCCCCCGAAAATTCATGGGGATAACGGTTAATACAATTTGGCTCCAGGCGGACTTCTTCCAAAGCTTGCCGGGCTCGCTGCATCCGCTCCTGTTTGGTCAGTTCAGAAAAAACGGTCAGCGGTTCAGTGATAATCTCGCCGATAGTCATCCTTGGTGACAGTGAACCATAAGGATCCTGAAATACCATCTGCATATTACGCTTCAGTTGATAGCGCTCGCCAGCCGTCATTGAACGGATACTCTGGCCTTCAAACAGAATATTGCCAGTCGACGGGATCAACTGCATCAAGGCTCGGCCAAGGGTTGATTTTCCGGAGCCGGACTCACCGACAATCCCGACGGTCTGCCCCGGGCGTACAGCAAGGCTGATCCCTTTTACCGCCTCAAGATACTCGGTTTCCATACCTAGCCAGTTGGTTTTCAACACATACTTCACTTTGATGTTCTCGGCTTCCAGCACATTGGGTGACGGGCTCACCTCGGAAGCTACATGTACTTTGGGCTCCGCATCCAATAACATTTTGGTATAGCTGTGACGCGGTTGGGTGAAAATCTGGCTAACGCTCCCGGCCTCAACCACTTCGCCTTTGCACATCACTACGACATCGTCGGCAAAATGCTTTACAACCCCCAGATCATGGGTGATGAACAAAATAGCCATCCCCATCTCTGCTTGGATATTCTTCAACAGTTTCAGGACTTCTGCCTGTACCGTAACATCCAGCGCCGTAGTCGGCTCATCGGCAATGAGAATATCAGGCTTATTAGCCAGTGCCATGGCGATCATAATGCGTTGCAGCTGACCGCCGGAAAACTCATGAGGATAATGTCTCAAACGCTTAACCGGATCGGGAAGCTGCACCTTGTTAAACAGTGCTAGCGTTTCGACAAAGGCTTGCTTGCGCGATACGTTGCGGTGGCAAATAATCGCTTCGGCGACTTGCTCCCCTACCGGCATGTATGGATTTAAAGAAGTCATCGGCTCTTGAAAAATCATCGCAATGCGATCACCACGAACGCGCCGCAGCGACTTTTCTGACATCGCTAATAATTCCTCTTGCTGGAAGCAAATAGAGCTTTCGGGATCAATTGCAGCATTGGCCGGCAGCAACCCCATGATACTGCTGGAGGAGACCGACTTTCCCGATCCGGATTCACCGACCAGCGCCAGTGTCTGCCCCTTCTCAAGCTGAAAGGAAATATCTTTTACCGCCAAGACGGTTTCATCTTCCATCCGAAACGATACAGAAAGGTTGCGAACTTGCAGAAGTGGAGAACGAGACGTCATACCAATAATCCCTATTAGTGAACACGATACCGTAATGATAATTATTATCACTAAAGATTAGCGTGATTGCCCCCGATTTACCACTGTTAAGTATTAGCTTGCTTAGCTGATTAAGCCAGAGAAGGCTAAAAAGGGAAGATAAACCAATACTGGAGATACCGTTTATCACCAGTACTGGCAAATATAATTAAGCCTTTTCAAACACTACCTTAACCCGGGACTTCGACTTCAGCTCATTACAGCTATTACAAAAATAGCTGGCTGAGCCGCAGGCCTGCAGTTTCTCAAGCTCTGCATCACAGTCTGGACAAAACGCCCGCTTATTGACCGGATGCTGGCAGCTTTCACAGTAATATCGGTTTTCCTTCCAGCTCAGTTCGCACTGGCAATCAGGGCAAATATTGTCGCTCATCGTTATTCCCTCTCAGTAATTCAAATATCGATAGAAAACCAATCTGCTCAGATACTTTTTCTATCGCGACTACTTGATGAAAGCTAAGTTGGTCTCAGAAATCATCGGTGATTATATACGTGAGCGCAACGAAAAATGCCGCTCATCTCAGGATCCTTTGATCCGTCTCAGATCAGACTTGCTTGCGACCTCGATCACACAACAAGTTAAAAATGAAACCGGTTACTGTAACCGGTTTCATTTTTAACTTACAGTGCTCGTGTTCTCTGTTCACTGACCTAAAGGTAATCCAGCCATGATGAGCGACAACAAGACAAGCACCTTTCCAAGCGACTTCTTATGGGGAGCGGCATCTGCGGCCTATCAGGTAGAAGGCGGCCATGATGCCGATGGCAAGGGGCCATCAATTTGGGATGTCTTCTCCCACCAGCCGGGTACTACACACGAAGGTACCAATGGGGATATTGCAGCCGATCACTATCACCGGTTCAAAGAAGATGTCGCGCTAATGGCAGAAGCCGGATTGCAAAGCTATCGTTTTTCAATCAGCTGGCCGCGACTGTTGCCAGAAGGACGCGGAACCGCCAATGCTGCCGGTATCCAATTCTACAGCGATCTGATTGACGAACTGCTCAAGTACGGTATCAAACCCATGATCACGCTATACCATTGGGATTTACCTCAGGCTCTACAAGATATCGGCGGATGGGAGTCTCGGGAAACTGTCGATGCTTTCGAGCAATACGCCCGTTTGTGTTATGAAAAGTTCGGCGACCGCGTCGAGCTGTGGTCAACCTTCAATGAAACCCTGATTTTCATCGGAATGGGCTACTTTACCGGTGCCCATCCTCCTGGCCTACGTAACCCGAAACGCGGGATTCAGGCTTGCCACCATGTATTTATCGCCCACGCCAAAGCCGTAAAGGCATTCCGTGACTATCAGGCAGAGAACCGAATTCCGGCAGGTGGCCAAATCGGCTTTGTTAATGTCATGCAGCCACACGATCCCATTACCGACAGTCCGGCAGATATTGCCGCATGCAAAATGGCCGACGATCTGTTGACCCACTGGCTCTATGATCCGGTACTCAAAGGCGAGTACCCTGCCCATATCCTCAACATGGCACAACTCACTTGGGGTGTGCCTGAATTTGCCCCCGAGGATGAAGACCTTCTCAAAGAAAATATCTGTGACTTTATCGGGGTGAACTACTATAAGCGCGAGTGGATTGCCGCCAACCCCGATGTCGATAACACCCAAATTAACACCACAGGTGAAAAAGGCTCAGGGAAAGAATTTGGTTTCAAAGGGCTTTTCAAGTTCGTCCGCAACCCGGAATCAACCTATACCGACTGGGACTGGGAGATTTACCCGGAAGGGCTTTGCGTCGGGATGATGCGCCTGAAAGATCGCTATGGTGATATTCCGTTCTACATTACCGAAAACGGACTCGGAGCCAAGGATCCGATCGTCGATGGTGAGATCGTCGATGACCCGCGCATTGATTACCTATCCGGCCATATTGATGCTGCAGCATCTGCTATAGAACAAGGTATCAATGTCCGTGGCTACTATCCTTGGTCTTTCATCGACCTGCTCAGCTGGCTCAATGGCTACCAGAAGCAATACGGTTTCGTCTATATTGACCGTGACAACGATTTGGCCCGCAAACGCAAGAAATCATTCTACTGGTACCAAGGGGTGATCAGCTCGAACGGTGCGATCCGCTAAGAGCCTCCGAAACAGTTGATCCAGTATACGATCATGCCCGACAATATCCCCCCGGGGATTGCTCGGGCATTTTCTTATTTAGTTTGTTATCAGCTTCAGGAACCAATATACCAATGGCAACCATTAACGACGTATGTAAACTTGCCGGCGTATCTAAGGCCACGGTATCCCGTGTGCTCAACAATACCGGACAAGTCAAGAAATCTACCGCAGACGCCGTATACCAGGCCATGGAGACACTTGGTTATAAGCCAAATAGTTTAGCTCGAGCATTGGCAACCAATTGCACCAATACCATCGGACTAGTGGTTTCCGCATTTGAAGGCGCCTATTTCAGCAGTTTGATGCGTCAGGCATCGGAAACAGCAGCAGATGCCGGTAAACAGTTACTTATCATGGATGGTGGTCATAGCGAGGAGTCTGAGCTCCAAGCCATTCACAGCCTGGTTGAACGAAAGGTCGATGCGATAGTTATCTACACTCGGCAATTATCAACTGAGCAGCTGGCACAGCTGATGAGAACACTCCCGGTGCCATTAATTGCCATTAACCAGATGGTCGAAAACTTCGAGTCCCGCTGTATATGCTTCAATCAATATCAGGCAGCCTGTGATGCTACCGCTTTTTTGCTCAGCCAGGGCCACAAGCAAGTTGCCTGCATTACCGGACCTGACAATTCAACTAACTCCGGCATACGGCTTCGCGGCTTCAACGATACCTTGGCACAACATCAGCTAAGCCATTGCGGGGTATATCACGGCAACTATTTTATCCAAAGCGGTTATCATGCCTGCCAGGCACTGCTAGACAGCAAACAGCACTTCACTGCCCTGTTCGCCGCCAATGACAATATGGCGATGGGAGCAATTCGAGCCCTGTTCGAAGCCGGACTGAAAGTACCGGGAGATGTTTCGGTGATCAGCATAGATAATGATCCTGCCGGGGCATTTTTAGTGCCCAGCCTCTCGACGATCATGCTTCCGGTGGAAGCCATGGCAAAAGCAGCTGTTGAACAAGCACTTGCTTTGATTGAAGCTAAAAAGATCAGCCCCGTCGAGTTATTTTCAGGTAGCTTGATCATACGAGAATCTGTTGATCAACTTTAAAAACCATCGTGATCAGCGATCTGGTATCAAAAGAACATTTATCAATACACATCCCGAAAGCATAAGTTACATATTCTGTATTTGGATTTTAAGCAGGATATAACTTCAATGCTTCCGTGATATAGAGAAAGATCAAGCGATATATAAATCCGAACTGACTCACCTCCTAGCACTTGCTCTGCCTCCTTTTCTGCTTAGGGACAGGGCTTACTGTCGCCATGCCGAAAGCCATCGTAGCTGTATTACCAGCAACAACAGATACAAAAAAATCGCCATGATGGCGATTTTTTTGAGTGATAACTTTCGCTCTCTACTTGGAGATGGTTTTTGTGACCATTACCAATTCTTGCTCGCTGACCAACTGAAATTCAACACTCAATTGGGTGTAATCAGCCAAAGACTGAATATGCGTGCCGCCGCAGGGGATCTCAATCAGCGGCCCTTCTGCGAGATCACACTGCCAATAACGGGAATCGGTTAGTGCCGTGCCCTCACGATGCATTGTCACCGCCGCGCCAGCCTGACGCCATCGCTCAAGTTGCTGGTTTACCCTATCGGCAACCTCATCCAGTCGCAGCAATAAGTCGGCGCTGTTCAAGCCGCGCTTGCGCAGTGTTTTGCCCAGGCGGTAGGTATCGGTGCTACAGTCTTCAGACACCCGGCTTTTGATCTGAGCATATCTGTGAAAGTCATAATGCCCCATCTCATCTTTGCGTGAGGCATCTTTGCGCCAAAAATCATGGTGCAGTACCTTGTTCAGCGCCAATGAAGAGAGGTGACCACCGCTGTGACCACGACTTAACGCCTGCTGATAGATCTTATCGACAATCAGTTCTACCTGACAGCCTGTCGATAGAGCCAGTTCCTGCTCGATATAATGTACGACAACAAACACCCAACCCGGTTCATCACGTTTTACCGGGATATCCGTGTCTACGTGCAGCTCATTCGTTGCCAGTTCAACCGCGCCAGTAAAGCAACCGGTAACCGGATATTGGCTACCATCGACCTTAATCACACCGCGATCGGCGGGATGATCCGGCCAGATATGACTGACAGGATGGAAAGGGGTCTGATTGGTTACCAGCCAACTACCGCCCTCTTTGGCTAGAGCACATAACTGAAGATCAGCCAATACCTGCCATTGTTGCTCGGTAAATAGCACTTGAGTAGGGGTAACACCTGACATCTTATTTCCTTATGGATTAATACCAAATTCACTAATTACCTAATCAGTGGAATTGGTATAACAACGATGGCCGTATTTTATACCAATTAACAGGCTCAAACGAACCATCTCCCTCGGAATACTCATGCGAGCAGATATAAAAAAACCCAGCCAGTGGCTGGGTTTTTATCTCGCTACTAAGCGATATTATCTGACAAAACGATTACTTATCGCGGTTTTTAATCGCGCTTGTCAGGCGTTTGCGCTGACGTTCCTGGGAAACGGTCAGCTTCTGCTTCTTCGTTTCAAACGGGTTTTCACTGCTCTGGAACTGAATACGGATCGGCGTACCCATCATTTCCAGAGATTTACGGTAATAGTTCATCAGGTAACGCTTGTAAGAGCCCGGAAGTTCATTAACCAAGTTACCATGCACAACTACGATTGGCGGGTTATAACCACCAGCATGCGCATATTTCAGTTTCACACGACGGCCACGGATCATCGGTGGCTGGTGATCATCCTGAGCCATCTGCATAATACGGGTCAGCATTGAAGTGCTGATTCGCTTGGTTGCAGACTGGTAAGCTTCCTGTACAGACTCATACAGGTGACCAACACCGGTACCGTGCAATGCTGAAATAAAGTGAATACGGGCAAAGTCGACGAAACCAAGACGGCGGTCCAGTTCAGACTTCACGCGTTCTTTTACTTCGTTATCCAGACCATCCCACTTATTGACCGCGATCACCAGCGAACGACCGGCATTCAGGGCATAACCCAGCAGGCTCAAATCCTGATCTGAGATATTTTCGCGCGCATCAATGATCAGCAATACCACGTTAGCATCTTCAACCGCCTTCAGCGTCTGAATCACAGAGAACTTCTCTACGGCTTCGTGCATATTTTTACGGCGACGAATACCTGCAGTATCAATCAGAACATATTCCTGACCATCACGTTCCATCGGAATATAGATAGAATCGCGAGTCGTACCCGGCATATCGTAAACAACCACGCGCTCTTCACCGAGAATGCGGTTGGTCAGGGTTGATTTACCCACATTTGGACGACCGATAATTGCTAGCTTAATCGGCTGCTCTTGCAGACGCTTATATGCCGCTTCAGCGTCAGCTTCCGACAGATTCGCTTTTTCAATGTCTTCAACCGAGTCAAGATCAACGATCTCATCGCCTTCTTCCTCAGACTCTTGCAGAGACTCAGCAAACGGCGCCAGTGCCCGCTCCATCAGTGCCGTTACACCACGGTTCTGAGCAGCTGCCATCTGATACATTTCATCAACGCCTAGCTTCCAGAAGTCAGCACATGCGCTATCGGCATCAATACCATCAACCTTGTTAACGACAAGGAAAGTCGGCTTCTCACGGCTGCGAAGATGCTTGGCAATACCCTCATCGGCCGGTGTCAGACCTGCGCGGCCATCAACCAGAAACAGCACAACGTCTGCTTCTTCGATAGCGGCCAGTGACTGCTCAGCCATTTTGGTCTCAACACCTTCCTCGGTACCGTCAATACCACCGGTATCGATAACAATAAATTCGTGCTCATCGAGCTGAGCTTTACCGTATTTACGATCCCTTGTTAGGCCAGGAAAATCTGCAACCAGCGCATCCCTTGTACGGGTAAGACGGTTGAATAACGTCGATTTACCCACGTTCGGGCGCCCGACAAGGGCAACAACAGGAATCATAACTACCTCTTACTTTTCATAGTCTTAATGACTTATTTCCCCATTCATTCTTGCCTCCAGCAGCCCTTTTGACCACCTTCATCCGACAATAATATAGTGAATGGATATAACGATAACGGCTCCTGACTGTATAACACAGCAGGAGCCGACAAAATTTAATGCTGGGTATTATACCGACTATTTACGGCATTTGCATTTTGTTAATACGCCCATCCCGTGTCACGACCAGATAACCATCACTCACCGGCAACGGCGGAACCGCAATGCCGCTTCCGTCAGTTTGCTGCTGGGCAACAAAATCACCGGTATTCGGATCAAGCCAGTGCAGGTAGCCTTCGCTGTCACCCAACACCACGTAGCCGTTGACGACCGTCGGCGCGCTTAACAGACGGTACTCCAGATTTTGATTCTGCCACAGCTCGGTACCGCTTCGGGTATCAACCGCAACAACATGATCTTTATCTGTAACTAAATATAGTTGACTACCATCAATTACAAAATCTGTCGCAGACGAGTAATTACGCTTCCAGGCCGCTTGGCCCGTACGCAGCTCGATAGAAACCAGACTGCCGTTGTAGCCAATCGCAAACAAACGATCACCGGCAATCACCGGAGTAGCATCGACATCAACCAGACGATCTATTTCAGTGGCTCCTTTTGGCGAACCAATCGGCTGTTGCCACAACATCTGTCCGTTATTCATCAATGCGCCAGCCAGTCGGCCGTTGGCCTGCCCCCAGAAGATCCCGCCAGAAATCGCAACCGGTGAGCTGTCACCACGTAATGTCAAGGTTGGGACTTCACTGCTTAGCTGCCACTTGGGTTCACCGCTATCGGCATCTAACGCCTGCAGAATACCGCGGCTGGTGTTAACCACAACCAAGCCTTCGTCTACAAGAGGTTTGGCAAGCACTTCACCTTCAACCGTGGTACGCCAGACTTCCTCGCCTGTTTCCTCGTCAAGAGCAATCACTTCTGCATTCTCTGAGCCGATAAACAGTTTGCCGTAGGACAGTGCAATACCACCAGCCAGCTTAGCCGTCACATCGACTTCCAGATCCTGCTGCCAGATAACTTTCCCGTCCGCAGGATCCAATGCTTTAACAACACCATTGCGGTCGGCAACAAAAATTTTGCCGTAACCCACAGCTGGCGTCAGTTTAGAGAAATAGTGTCCGACGCCATCACCAACAGTCTGAGTCCAATTCTGCACTGGGGCAAAAGCGCTCTCGACCTGAGGCAACGGTGCCATCTGAATAGTATCCTCCTCTCCGGCACAACCAGCAAGAATGCCAACGGCCAGGGCTACGGATACGGCTTGCTTCAACACCTTCTGCATACGTATCAACCTTTACTGAGCCAGATCGTCAAGTTTGATCTGCAGAGCAGGCGACGCGCCAAGTTGCTGAGCGCTCACATAGGCTTCGCGGGCTGCGACACTATCGCCTTTTTGCAACAGTACATCACCACGTAGCTCAGAGACCTTAGCCTTCCAGCTTTCAGCAGTAACTTTATCTAGCTCCGCCAGCGCTTGATCGAACTTCTGCTGTTCAGCATAGATTCGCGCCAAGCGAGTTTGTGCAATCGGCAGAATCGCTTCGTCTTGCGTATTACCAACCGCCCAGCTTAGCTGTTCGACAGCAGCATCCAGATCACCCGCCTTCACTTGAGCTTTGGCCAGTTGAAGTGCGGCTAATACAGAGTATTGGCTGCTTTCATTGGCAGTGATGAATGCCTGTACATCGGCAGCGGCATCAGCGTTGCCGCTTTCCAAGCTATTAACGACCTGAGTATAAGCTTCAGAAGCCTGCTCTTTGGCAGCCTGAACTTCACCCTGGTAGTAACGCCAACCGTACAAACCACCCAGACCAATCACAGCACCCAGAACAACGGCTTTACCGTTCTCTTTCCACCAAGCCTTAATCTGTTCAACCTGTTGCTCTTCTGTGATGTTGTCGTCCACTTCCTGTCCTCTCTTAAATCAATTCTGCAAGCTTCGCTGCTAAGTCGTCCTGTGCCATGGTAGTTTGCTCACCACCACGAAGATCTTTGACAACCACGGTATTTTCAGCAATTTCATTTTCGCCAAGTACCAGTGCAATAGCAGCGCCAACGTTGTCGGCACGTTTAAACTGTTTCTTGAAGTTACCACCACCGAAATGGTTCATTACGCGCAGGCCCGGTACTTCTTCGCGAAGTTTCTCAGCAAGCTTCATGCCTGCCATCATGGTGCCTTCACCGGCGGTTACCATGTAGACATCAACCGAGCGGCGTACATCAGTTAGCTCCAGGGTTTCCATCATCAGTACCAGACGCTCGAGACCCATCGCAAAACCAACTGCCGGGGTTGCCTTGCCACCAAGTTGCTCAACCAGACCGTCGTAACGACCACCGCCACATACCGTGCCCTGGGCACCTAGACTTTCAGTGATCCACTCAAAAACAGTGCGGTTATAATAATCCAAACCACGTACAAGACGTTCATTTACTTGATATTCGATACCAGCAGCGTCTAATAGTTCACATAATCCGGCAAAATGTTGCTTAGATTCGTCGTCTAGGTAGTCAGACAGCTTCGGTGCATCCACCAAGATTTCCTGTACTGCAGCATTCTTAGTATCCAAGACGCGCAGCGGGTTCGTGTGCATACGACGCTTACAGTCTTCATCAAGAACATCCATATGCTGCTCAAGGAAGGTGATAAGGGCCTCGCGGTAGTTAGCACGTGCTTCCAGCGAACCAATTGAGTTCAGCTCAAGACGTACATGCTTGTCGATACCCAGCTCACGCCACATACGGGCAGTCATCATGATTAGCTCGGCGTCAACATCCGGGCCATTCAGGCCAAAGACTTCAACACCAAACTGATGGAACTGACGGTAACGACCTTTCTGCGGGCGTTCGTGACGGAACATTGGGCCGGTGTACCACAGGCGCTGTTCTTGGTTGTACAGCAGGCCGTTTTGGATACCAGCACGAACACAACCTGCCGTCCCTTCTGGACGCAGAGTCAGGCTGTCGCCGTTGCGATCATCGAATGTGTACATTTCCTTTTCGACTACATCCGTCACTTCACCGATTGCACGCTTAAACAAATGCGTAGATTCAACGATTGGCATACGAACTTCATTGTAGCCATATGCGCTAACTACTTGCTTAATGGTACCTTCCACTTTGTGCCAAAGAGGAGATTGCGTTGGTAGGCAGTCGTTCATGCCTCGAATTGCTTGAATTTGTTTCGCCACGTTTGTTCTCGTTAACCGATGGGGAATTGAATCGAATATATAGGTTCTAGCAGAAATAGTGAACCACGCCTTGGCAATCAAGGCGTGGTTCGCGGTTATTTTGCTATTTTTCCGCTATATCAATGCGATTATTGATATCTAGCATTGATGCCTTCGCACGGATTTTGGTCTCTAGCTGATCAATAACGTTATCGTTATCAAAGCGCTCTTTCTGGCGGACACCGTCATCATAGAATGCACTCTTACGGTTACCGCCAGCAATACCAAGGTGTGATACTTCTGCCTCGCCGGGGCCATTTACCACACAGCCGATCACAGAAACATCCATAGGAGTAGTAATATCTTCCAGGCGCTGTTCAAGCTCATTCACCGTACCAATGACATCAAACTCCTGACGCGAACAAGTCGGGCAGGCAATGAAATTAATACCGCGGGAGCGAATACGCAGAGACTTCAGAATATCAAAGCCAACTTTAATTTCTTCAACCGGATCGGCAGCCAGCGAAACACGCAAGGTATCACCGATACCTTCAGCAAGCAGCATACCCAGGCCAACAGCTGATTTAACCGCTCCGGCACGCAAACCACCGGCTTCGGTGATACCCAGGTGCAGCGGCTGCTTAATTTGAGCCGCCAGTCGGCGGTAAGACTCTACCGCTAAAAATACGTCCGATGCCTTAACACTGACTTTAAACTGGTCAAAGTTCAGACGATCCAGAATTTCGACATGACGCATCGCAGATTCAACCAAGGCATCCGGCGTTGGCTCACCGTATTTCTGCTGGATATCTTTTTCCAGCGACCCGCCGTTGATCCCGATACGAATCGGAATATTTTTGTCTTTCGCGCAATCAACCACAGCACGAATACGATCTTCGCGACCGATGTTACCCGGGTTGATACGCAGACAATCGACGCCATACTCCGCAACTTTCAGAGCGATACGATAGTCAAAGTGAATATCCGCCACCAGCGGGATATTCACTTGCTGCTTGATCTGCTTGAATGCTTCAGCGGCATCCATAGTAGGTACAGATACACGAACAATATCCGCACCGACATTTTCTAATGACTTAATCTGCGCCACAGTTGCTTCGACATCGGTCGTACGCGTATTGGTCATCGACTGGACGGCAATTGGCGCACCATCACCAATAGGAACATCCCCGACATAAATACGGGTGGACTGACGGCGTTTAATTGGAGACTCGTTATGCATTACATTCACTCTGTTTACTGCGGCAGCTTCAATCGTGCGACTTTACCAACCGGGTATCCGCTTAGATCGACCGGTTCACCTTTATAGCTCATTTTAACAACACCAGGAGCACCTAGCACCACTTTAAATGGTGCCGCTCCATCTAAATTCAGCACATCGCCAGGCTTTTTGACTCCGGTATCCAGTCGTTTGCCGTTGGCATCACGAATATCGACCCAACAGTCGCCGCTAAAAGTAAGCGTTAAATCTGATTCCACTGCAACAGACTCGGCTTCTGTAATCACATCGGGAGCCTGCTGTGCTGCCAGGCTATCGGCACTGTCTGTTTCTTCGCTGATAAGCGCAGAAGTCTCCGCTTCGGTGCTGAAGCTATCCTCGAAACTTGACGCCTCGACCGGTTCAGGTTCAACACTGGTTTCGATAATCTCCGCCTCAACTGCAGCCAAGGCACTGCCTTCTGCTGTTGCACTGATCTCAGTTGCCGAGAATCCATTTTGCATCTCAGCGGATGTATTCGCGTTAGCCAAAGACTCATCCAGCGGCTGAATTTGTTGAGACGCAGGATCTAGAGTCTCGGTTTCAGGCTCCATTTGTAAGCTCTGCCACCACCAGACACCGGTCAGGCCGACAAAAATAATCGCCAGCGCCCATGTCAGGCGCATAATACGGTTATCGTGAGCTTCACGCTTGGTACGGCGCGAAAAGCTCTGCATCTGTTGAGCCTGGGGCTGAGCGTGTCCATGCTGATCTAGTTTAGCCAGCACTTCTTCCACATTCAGGCCAACAAACTTGGCATAGGAGCGCACATAGCCACGGGTAAAGGTGGCCAATTGAGCTTGTTCAAAGTTATTGTCTTCAATGTCATTGATCACCGAAAGGCGGAGCCTCAGGCGGCTGGCAATATCCTCTTGCGAATAGCCATGCTGCTCACGGGCCTGACGTAGCATATCCCCCGGACGAATGACTTCTTCTGTTGATCGATCTTCGTTCTGTTCAGTATTCATTGGCTAGATATTTTTGATATTGCTGGGAGGTCGGGAACTGCTCTTCAAGCAGGCCTGCATATTTTTCAACCTGGGTTAAACGTCCGGCTTCATGTTCAAGCTGGATCAACAACCATAGGCTGTCTGCTCTATACCCGTACCTCTTATTAAATTTAAACAACATGACGCGTGCGTCTTTCAAATTCTGGGATTCGATTTCCAGTTGCGCCAGCTGTAACATTGATTTCGGCCGATACGGATCATAAGCCAGCGCTTTTTCAAAGTAGTCGCGAGCTTGCGGCTTTTGACCGCTCTTGAGACTACACAGCGCGGCGTTCTCGTAACTGGCCGAAGTCAGATAATAATAAGGTTGTTTAATGGCTTTTTCGAAAGCAGCAATGGCTTCATCATAACGCTGCTGACTACACAAGAATACACCATAGTTATTCTGGACATCGCCATTTTTGGGAGAGTCACGCAACGCCTGCTTAAACATCGCCTCAGCGGCATCGGGTTCATCGACGCGCTGGTAGTAATAAGCCATCGCATTTTGTGCTCGATAATATTTCGGCGCATAATCTAGCGCAAGCTCTAGGTTATCACGGGCGCGTTGCCATTGCCCGGATTCCAAATAGCTAAGGCCAAGAGAAATCCTGGCCTCGGCAGCTTCAACATTATCAAATTCTTTCGTCTTATTGCCAGCTTCGTCGACGGTGACACAACCGACTAATAAACTACACAATAAAGGATACATCGTCCATCGTTGCATACAATCCCCACGCCAACATCCATGTTTCGCTGATACCCAACGGCCCCACAGCAGCTGGGTATAATACCTAAAGCTTTTAGACTGCTTTTACAGGGATTTGTTCATCATTTTGTCGCTTAGCCTGGGTTCGTTTCGTGCGGTCAATCACATCACCGACCAATTGTCCGCAAGCCGCATCAATATCGTCACCGCGGGTCTTGCGCACTGTCACTGTGAAATCATATTCCATCAAGGTCTTCATGAAACGATCGATGCGCGAGTTACTTGGCTTCTTGTATGGCGAGCCCGGGTATGGATTGAACGGGATCAAGTTAATCTTCGCTGGAGTATTTTTCAAGGTTTCAGCCAGCTGACGCGCATGATCCATGTCGTCATTCACATGATCGAGCAGAACATATTCTACGGTTACGCGGCCGCGGTTGGCATTTGATGACTCAACATAACGACGCACAGAATCAAGGAACGTCTCGATATTAAAGCGATCGTTGATTGGCATGATCTGCGAGCGCAGTTCATCCGTTGGGGCGTGCAAAGAGATGGCTAACGCCACATCGATGTTACCGGTCATTTGGTCAAGGCCAGAAACCACACCGGAAGTAGACACAGTGACGCGACGCTTGGACAAGCCAAAACCTAAGTCATCAAGCATAATTTCCAATGCCGGGATCAGGTTTTTCATATTAAGCAGCGGCTCACCCATTCCCATCATGACCACGTTGGTAATCGGACGGCGACCCGTCTCTTTCTCGATACCGATCTCTTTTGCGGCACGCCAAACCTGGCCAATAATTTCCGAAACACGGAGATTACGGTTGAACCCCTGCTGCGCAGTTGAACAGAACTTACACTCCAGTGCACAACCTACCTGCGAAGAGACACACAGCGTCGCACGATCTTCATCAGGAATATAGACGGTTTCAACATCCTGATCACCTACACGCATCGCCCACTTAATCGTACCATCCGATGAGTGCTGGGCTTCAGATACGTATGGCGCACGAATTTCGGCAACGCGCTTAAGCTTCTCGCGTAGTTTCTTGTTGATGTTAGTCATTTGATCGAAGTCATCACAACCGAAATGGTAGATCCATTTCATGATCTGATCGGCACGGAAAGGCTTTTCGCCCAACTCGTCAGCAAAGTATTTACGCAGACCTTTGCGATCGAAATCCATCAGATTGATTTTGACTGTTGTCATCGGTTGTTGCCTCACTAAAAAACGACTGATTCTGCGCCTTGGCAATCGATAAAGGATGATTGCATGTAACAGGACAATTCAAGGCGCGAAATTGTACAGCCTTTACTACTCAGTTTCCACTCGGATACCCAAACCACTTCAGGGTATCGCCTATAAGGATATTTTAGCAACGGCCTCTATTTAACAGCAAAAAGCAAAACGGGAAGCCTTGGCTTCCCGTTAATAATTTGTTTCGACTAAATTTTAACCAGCATCGTTAACTGCGAGGGCAAATCTCATCATCGGCAAAGAAATACGCAATTTCTCGCGCTGCCGATTCCGGACTATCAGAACCATGAACCGAGTTATGACGCATGCTCAATGCAAAGTCGGCACGGACTGTTCCGCATGCCGCTTCTTCCGGGTTGGTTTTGCCCATCAGCTCGCGGTAACGAGCAATAGCACCTTCCCCTTCCAGCACCTGTACCATGACCGGACCAGATGTCATGAATTCTACTAATTCACCGAAAAATGGTTTCCCTTCATGTTCGGCATAAAAGCCCTGCGCTTTTTCTGCATTCAACTGCAGCATTTTAGCCGCAACAATTTTAAGACCTGCATTTTCAAAGCGCTGGTAAATAGCACCTATAAGATTACGCTTCACTGCATCTGGCTTAACGATTGAAAACGTTCTTTCGATTGTCATTATTATTCTTCCTCTTGAATCAGTTTATCTTTGTGACGTGAAATAACAGCAGGCCAGAACAACCTGCTCTACCATCACAAACTACAGCAGCAACGCTGCAATATTCGCAACACCCAGCCCTGTCGCACCGGCAGCCCAGCGGCTGTCTGCGCTATCTTTAAAGCACGATGCCAAATCGAAATGGATCCAGCTCGTTGCTTCAGTATCAACAAAGCGTGACAGGAAGGCAGCTGCATTCGACGCCCCTCCCATACCGCCACCTTTCTGTGCCCGGCTGTTAGCCGTATCGGCATAGTAAGACGGGCAGTTAGCCTGATGCCACTTTTCCAGCGGCAACGGCCAGGCTGGCTCGTTTACAAGTTCAGACAGTTGCTGCGCTTTAAGCAACAAGGCTTTGTCGAGGCCAAACAACGCATTGTAGTCAGTTCCAACGGCCATCATCGCAGCCCCCGTTAGTGTGGCGGCATCAATAATGAGCGGAGCCTGAGTCTCACTTGCGGCAATAAGGCCATCGGCCAATACCAAACGCCCCTCTGCGTCAGTATTTACCACTTCTACCGTCACGCCATTCTTGTACGTTAACACATCACCGAGCTTATAGGCGTTGCCCGCGACCATGTTTTCTGCACAACATAAGATCAACTTCACACGTTGACGCAAACCTTGTTCAATTGCATACCCCAACGCCGCGGTTACCGTAGCAGCACCGCCCATATCGCATTTCATGGTAACCATGCCGGCACTGGATTTCAGGCTGTAGCCACCGGAGTCAAAAGTGATCCCCTTGCCGACCAGACAAGCCGTAACCGGCGCATCGTCATCTCCTGTCGGGTTATAGTCCAGCGTGAGCATCACCGGCGAACGACTGCTGGCACGGCCAACACTATGGGTACCGATCCAGCCATGTTCCAGTAATTTATCACCTACCAGCAGCTCATGGCTAATATGATCGCCCGCAATCGTTGAGAGGTATTCGATAGCATCATTGGCGAGCTTTTCCGGGTACATATCTTCCGGCGTTGCATTGACCACCAGGCGAACCCAGTCGGCACTACGGCGACGGGCATTGAGCAGCTCAAGCTCGTCTTCATCAATGGATGCCCACTTCAGTTCAACGGACTTCATAGTCGCAGCAAAGCCACAATAAAACGCCCACTGGCGCTCATAGCTCCAGCCTTCCCCCTCAAGGCTTACCTGAGCAGCCCCCTGGGATTGCAACTGCCGAGCTGCCTGCTGAATACGGCGCAGCGGGTAGTCACCAGCGAAATGGATAGCGGCCCCCGCTTCGCTATATGCCAGCAGCGCCTTCTCGCCCCATGCCCCCGTGCTCGGCTCCGCCGATAGCGTAATCCTTAACATCAGTAATCTTTTCCATCTTCAGTAAATAATCACCGTCGAAACAATCCGGCGGTGATTGGTTTATATTCGTTCAGTTCAGCTAAGCTCAATCGCTTACTGTTCATCGTCGCAAAGAATATTGGCCAGGGTGCGTACTCCCATCCCCGTTGCGCCGGCTGCCCATCTGTCATTCGCCGATTTACGGTAAGTACCGCTGGCATCAATATGCATCCAGCCATTCTTGTAGTCTTCAACAAAATAAGACAGGAATGCCGCTGCAGTGCTCGCCCCCGGCAGGAAATCGCCCATAGACACATTCGACAAGTCGGCGAAGTTGGATGGCATCATGGCGCGGTGGTGATCCGCCAATGGCAGTGGCCATAGGCCTTCATGCTCTTCACTTGCCGCCATTAGTGCCTGCTGGGCCAGCCCATGATCAAAACTAAACAGGGCATGGTAGTCATTGCCCAGGGCATTCTTCGCAGAACCGGTTAGGGTGGCGCAGTCAATAATGACTTCAGGGTTCTGAGAACTCGCGTAAATCAGGCCATCAGCCAGTACCAAACGGCCTTCAGCATCAGTATTTAGGATCTCAACCGTTTTGCCATTCTTGTAGGTAATGATGTCACCCAGCTTGAAGGCACGACCTGAGACCATATTCTCGGCACAGCACAAGATCAGCTTGATACGCTTGTTGGTTCCGCGAGCAATAGCCAGCGCCAACCCACCCGTCGCCAGTGCCGAGCCGCCCATATCAGCCTTCATCGCAGTCATACCAGCAGAGGGCTTCATGCTATAGCCACCAGAATCAAACGTGATCCCTTTACCGACCAGGCAGGTATGTACCGGCGCATCCGCATCGCCAGTCGGGTTGTAATCCAAACGGAGCATCGCGGCAGAGCGCTCCGAGCCACGACCGACGGTATGGGTACCGTTCCAGCCCTCGTCCAGCAGATCGTTACCCTTGATGATCTTGTAGGTAACATGCTCTGGGGCCAGTGACTTGATAAACTCACCGGCACGGGATGCCAGCTGTGACGGGCGAACCACTTCGGCTGACTGGTTAATGATTTCACGTACCCAATTAGTCGCTTTCAGGCGAGCCTGAAGCTCGGCTTCATCGTCTTCGCTTAGACCCGTCCAGCAGACTTCATTACCCGGCTTGGCATTACGGTGTCCCTGAATAAATGCCCAGATACTTTCCAGATCCCAGCCGTCACCTGCCAACGTTACTTGCTTGATACCTTGTGCATCCAATTTACGGCCAGCTCGCTGGATAGCAGCCAACGGGGCTTCGTCCGTCAGGTGAATCATTGAACCTTTCGCTTCAAACGTCACTAACGCATTTTTACCCCACTTCTCATCGGCAACTTCCTGAGATAAGAATACGAACATATTGGCAGACATGAATTTCTCCTTGGGTTTGGTATTCACTCCAATGCTTAGTTCATTGTGCAGTAAATACTAAGATTAGGTTTCAGCCGTCTAGAGAGCCGACTCACCCTATGATTCTATATCGGGCAACAGTAACAAACACATGACATCATTGTTACCACATATATCAGAAGTTATGGGGGCATAATCGGGCATTACAAGGCAATAACAAGCCGAAGACCAACGAAACAGGCCAAATCGCCTGCTAACAAAGCAAAAATGAAGTTGATCCTATCGCAATCAACATAAATTTCAGAGATTATTGTTACTCTGCACGTTGGAGTCAAAACAAACAAGCTGTTTACATCAAGACTAAGAGCAAGATCGAATTACAGGGAAACTCAGCAGTTAATGAGTCATCCTGCACTTGGAAGGGGGAAATAAGGGGAAAATAAGGAAATCGGTGGTGTCGGGTTAAACGGTAGCGTTAGTCCGCTTCTTCTATCCAGCACATCTGCACCGCTTCTAAAATACGCTCGTTGCAATGTTCGGGATCATCGTCAAAATCTTCCAACTGCAAAATCCAGTCATGCAGGTCGGTAAAACGAATGGTTTTGGGGTCAATCTCAGGGTAGTGTTCAGACAGCTCAATTGCGAGCTCTCGCGAGTCAATCCATTTCAAGCCCATGCTATTTCCTTACTAACTTCACCTAAATAGTATTACCTATTGTAGCTGGTCTGCCCATGCCTGAAGCAGCAATGAGCAGACAGCTATCTAGCTTAGTGGTTTTCAGATGCTAGATTCAGGGTATATTTCGGGATCTCGACCACCAAATCTTCATCAGCCACTTTCGCCTGGCATCCTAGACGCGACTCAGGCTCAAGCCCCCACGCCTTGTCCAGCATGTCATCTTCCAGCTCATCACTCTCTTCCAGTGAATCAAAACCTTCACGAATAACAACATGGCAAGTCGTACATGCACATGACTTTTCGCAAGCATGCTCAATACCAATACCATTTTTTAGCGCCACATCCAGTACGGTTTCGCCGGTTTCGGCTTCCAATACTGCACCCTCTGGGCAAAGTTCTTCGTGGGGTAGTACAACAATTTTAGGCATGCCTAAACCTCATCAATCGATTGACCGGCCAGCGCCTGACGAATGGACTGATCCATTCGGCGAGAGGCAAATTCCTGGCTGGCTTTATCTGTTTTCTTAATACCTTCTTCAATCGCACGCGGGTCGGTGCCCTGACGTAATTGAACAAGTTCCATCATGACTGCTTCCAGCTCGTCACGCTCTTGTTTGGTCAGCAACGTATCACCGTCTGCCGCCAGCGCTGTTATCAAGCCTTCCAAAACACGGTCCGCTTCAACCTGTTGCTCAGCCAGGGTACGGGCGTCTTTGTCTTCCTGTGCATAGGCCATCGAGTCACTGATCATGGTCGCGATCTCGTCATCGGTTAAACCGTATGACGGCTTCACCTGAATCGACGACTGCACTTCACTGCTTTTTTCCATCGCGGTCACTGACAGCAAGCCATCAGCATCAACCTGATAAGTCACGCGAATGTGTGCGGCACCCGCAGCCATTGCCGGGATTCCACGCAGTGTAAAACGTGCCAGTGAGCGGCAATCACTCACCATTTCACGTTCGCCCTGCACAATATGAACAGACATTGCTGTCTGGCCATCTTTGAAGGTAGTAAACTCCTGGGCACGGGCCACAGGAATTGTAGTATTTCGAGGAATGATTTTTTCAATCATCCCCCCCATCGTCTCGATACCCAGAGATAGCGGGATAACATCCAGCAGCAACATATCAGCATCTGGCTTGTTGCCCGCCAAGATATCAGCCTGGATAGCCGCGCCGATAGCGACAACCTGATCCGGGTCAATCGATGTTAATGGCTCTTTGCCAAAGTAATTACCCACCATTTCACGCACCAGCGGTACGCGGGTCGAACCACCGACCATCACGGTTTCAATCACTTCGTCAATGTCGATACCAGCATCTTTGATCGCTCGACGGCAGGCCATCAGGGTTTTCTTCACCAGTGGCTGGATCAGCGTATTGAATTGCTCTTTGCTAACCGCTCCCTGCCAGCCAAGAACATCAATGCTGGCTTCATCCGCGTCACTCAGGGCAATTTTGGCGGCTGTCGCCGCATCATGGAGGGCACGTAGCTGCTGTGCCGATAGGTTAGCTTCCAATCCAGCTTGCTCAGCAATCCAGCCAGCAAGCAAGTGATCAAAATCATCTCCGCCCAGTGCAGAGTCACCACCGGTTGCCATTACCTCAAACACACCTTTTGACAGGCGTAAAATTGAGATATCGAACGTACCGCCGCCAAGGTCGTAAACCGCAATCACGCCTTCCTGGCCGGAGTCTAGGCCATAGGCGATCGCCGCTGCGGTTGGCTCATTCAACAGGCGCAAAACATTCAGATTCGCCAGTTTCGCTGCATCTTTGGTACCCGCGCGCTGGGCATCGTCAAAATAGGCAGGAACAGTAATAACCACACCTTCCAGATCACCGCCCAAAGTTTCTGTTGCGCGCTCAGTCAACGTCTTCAGGATCTCTGCCGAGACCTGAACAGGATTTACCGAGCCACTACGGGTGACAAGCTGAGGCAGACCGTTGTCGGTTGCCTGATACTGATATGGCAGCTGCGGGTAACGCTGCTGAATATCAGCCAGCGAGCGCCCCATCATACGTTTCACGGAAAAGATCGTATTCTCAGGGTCTTGTTGAGCCAGTTCCCTAGCTGAATAGCCTGTCAGTACGGCGTCTTCGCCATAATGCACAACTGACGGCAAAATCGAACGCCCTTGCTCGTCCTTTAACGTTTCCGTAGCGCCGCTGCGAACAGCAGCAACGAGAGAATTTGTAGTACCCAGATCAATACCCACCGCCAGTTTATGTTGGTGCGGTGCTGCACTTTGACCCGGTTCAGCAATCTGTAACAGTGCCATTATCGTTCCTGTGGAGTTAGTGCTGGAGTCGGAAAAGATTAATCAAGCAAGGTCTCTTCAAGACGCTCAACTTCTTCACGCAGCTTAACAATAAACTTAAGTTTACGCACGGCATCTGCCGCTTGCTCCCAGCTTTCTTGATTTAATAATTGCTCGAGATCGACCAGCTGTGATTTATAAAGCGCCGATGCCTGCTGTTCAAAGTCAAACAGGGCGGCTTCTGGATCACTGGCTTCAGGGATTTCTTCGAGAGCTTCACGCAGTTCCATCTGCTGCATTAAAAACTCAGGATCTTGTAACGTCTTTTGCTCGCCGCGAATATCCATTTTTTTCTCAGACAGCATGTACTCTGCTCGAGAAATCGGGTTTTTCAGCGTTTGAAAGGCATCATTAATTTGCGCGGCTTTCTGTACAGCCATGAGGCGGTCACGTTCGGAAGCTGTTGCGAAATTATCTGGGTGGAAACGACGTTGCAGTTCCCGGAACTGAGTTGAAAGAAGGCCACCATCCAGCTCAAACTGAAAAGGTAGCCCAAATAATTCGAAATGATTCATATCGTATAGAGCCTGTTTATTTTTCATCGCCACAACTGCTGATGGCTATTTTCTCTGGTAACAGGCAGAAGAGTTCAATCATAGCCCGCTATCTTGGCATTCTGACAACGTAGTTAGCGGGGAAAATAGCCCCAGCCCTTCGGCGAAAGGCTAAAAAAGCGTCATACTGCGTTACTCAGAATTCATTTAGGCCTGCTAAACCACATTCTTCGTGCCTTGTCTGACGCTTTTTTCACTCTTTACAGGTGTGGCTTTGAAAAATAAACAGGCTCTCGTATCTATAAAAAACTAAACCTGATTCCTATGCGAAAGCACAGTGATCAGGCTCAGTTGAAACAGCAATTAGACGTTGAAGCTTTCACCGCAACCACATTCGCTTGATACGTTCGGGTTGTTGAACTGGAAACCTTCATTCAGCCCTTCTTTGGCAAAATCCAGCTCGGTACCGTCGAGATAAACAAGGCTCTTAGCATCAATGATGATCTTTACACCTTTCTCTTCAAATACCTGATCCCCTTCATTGAGTTCATCAACAAACTCGAGGACATAAGCCATTCCTGAACATCCTGAAGTGCGGACACCTAAACGCAGGCCGATGCCTTTGCCTCGATTCTCTAGGAAAGTAGCTACGCGACTTGCCGCCGCTTCAGTGATCGTAATGGCCATACAGCAACCCTTTAGGAATTAATTATCTTCGTGTTTCTTTTTGTAATCGCTTACTGCCGCTTTAATTGCATCTTCTGCAAGAATTGAACAGTGAACTTTTACCGGAGGCAACTCAAGCTCTTCAGCAATCGCTGAGTTCTTAATAGAAGCCGCTTCATCCAGGCTCTTGCCTTTCACCCATTCGGTGATTAGCGAGCTTGAAGCAATCGCTGAGCCGCAGCCGTATGTTTTGAATTTCGCATCTTCGATGATGCCTTCTTCAGTCACTTTGATCTGAAGTTTCATTACGTCGCCACAAGCCGGTGCACCCACCATGCCGCTACCAACGTTTTTGTCGTTTTTGTCAAATGAGCCCACATTACGCGGGTTCTCATAATGATCGATGACTTTTTCACTATATGCCATGATAATTTCCTCGGATACGTTATGACCGCAAGATTAGTGGTGTGCCCACTCGACAGTGTTTAGGTCAACACCTTCTTTATACATATCCCACAAAGGAGACATTTCACGCAATTTCTCAACCGCACCGCGGATTTGCGAGATTGCGTAGTCTACTTCTTCTTCCGTCGTGAAGCGACCGAAAGAGAAGCGAATTGAGCTATGTGCCAGTTCATCATCCAGACCCAGCGCACGAAGAACATACGAAGGCTCAAGACTGGCTGAAGTACAAGCAGAACCTGAAGATACCGCAAGATCTTTCAGCGCCATCAGCAGTGATTCACCTTCAACGAAAGCGAAGCTGATGTTTAGGTTGTTTGGTAGACGCTGCTCCAAATCACCATTGATCGTCATTGCTTCGATATCTTTCAGACCTTCAAGCAGGCGGTTACGCAACGCCAGAGCATGCTGGTAGTCTTTGTCCATATCTTCTTTGGCGATACGGCATGCTTCACCCATACCAACAATTTGGTGTGTCGCCAGCGTACCAGAGCGGAAACCACGCTCATGACCACCACCGTGCATCTGTGCTTCCAGGCGAATACGTGGTTTACGACGAACGTAAAGAGCACCAATCCCCTTAGGTCCGTAAATTTTGTGCGCAGACAGGGAAATCAGATCAACTTTCATTTCCTGAACATCGATAGGCAGTTTACCAGCAGATTGTGCTGCATCTACATGGAAAATCACTTTTTTCTCACGGCACATTTCACCAATTGCCGCGATGTCCTGAATCACACCAATTTCATTGTTCACATGCATGATGGAAACCAGAACCGTGTCTTCACGAATGGCATCACGCAGCTTTGCCAAATCAATCAAGCCGTTTGATTCTGGCTCAAGATAGGTCACTTCATAACCTTCGCGCTCTAGCTGGCGGCATGGATCCAGCACGGCTTTGTGCTCTGTCTTACAGGTAATAACGTGCTTACCTTTCTTGCCGTAAAAGTGTGCCGCACCTTTAATCGCCAAGTTGTCAGACTCAGTAGCACCTGACGTAAAGACGATTTCACGAGGATCTGCATTAAGCAAATCAGCAATATTTTCACGTGCCGTATCGACTGCTTCCTCTGCCTGCCAACCATAACGGTGAGAACGAGAAGCCGGGTTGCCGAAGTTACCATCCATAGTCAGGCATTGCATCATCTTCTCAGCAACACGGGTATCTACTGGGCAAGTAGCGGAATAATCAAAATATATTGGCAGTTTCATCTTCATCTCCGAAAACACGGACGTCTAGTCTCTAGGAGCGAACATCGACACCTATCGGGGCGCTGTCGTGTGTATTATTATTTCCAAATGACGTTTTATGTAATACCTGATCCTGACGATCAGAGATTTCTTGTACGTCATTGTCTCGCATCAACTCACCAAGAGTGATGTTGTTTAAAAAGCCACTGATGCGGGAGCTCAAATCGCGCCACAGGGCATGTGTCAGGCAACGCACGCCGCCCTGACAATCGCCTTTTCCGTGGCACTTGGTAGCATCGACCGATTCATCAACAGCTGCAATAACCATCCCTACGGCAATATCATTCGGGTCTTCACCGAGGCGGTAACCACCACCCGGACCACGAACACTGGCTACCAGGCCAGCCTTGCGCAGGCGAGAGAAAAGCTGTTCCAAGTAAGACAGTGAAATCCCCTGGCGCTCTGAAATATCAGCCAGAGGAACAGGACCGTCTTGAGAATGCAGAGCCACATCCAGCATGGCTGTAACTGCGTATCTTCCTTTTGATGTCAATCTCATAACACACCGCTACCCACTTATATGTATGGGAGGAGTGTCGCATACCCGACTAAAACGGTCAAGTATTTACCTGACCATTTTGGTCAAGCTTTTAACCATAAGGTTTATACGTCTATTTGTCGCGACTTTCTAGCGATTTTTCGACTGAGGATAAGATACCACGCAGAATATTCAACTCCTGCTGCTCTGGGCGAGCTCGGGTAAACAGGCGACGCAACTTGGTCATCACCATACCCGGATGGTTCTTATTAATAAATCGGGTCTGGGTGGTTACTTTTTCAAGGTGCTCGTAGAACATTTCTAGTTCTTTTGTACGTGGGTACTCTTCTACCTTGGTTTCGCCGGCATATTTTTGCTGCTCGAGAAAGGCCATGCGAACTTCATAGCTGACAGTCTGTACCGCCATCGCCAAATTCAGAGAGCTATACTCAGGGTTGGCTGGGATATACACATGGCAATGACACTTTTGCAGTTCTTCATTGGTCAAGCCAGTACGCTCACGGCCAAACAGGATCGCAACATTATGCGCACTTGCTTCGTTAACCGACTTAATACCACACTCGCGAGGATCGAGTTGTGGCCACTCCAGTGTACGGGAGCGTGCACTCGAGCCAACAACCAGGCCGCAGTCAGCAATAGCCTCATCCAGTGTTGATACAACCTTGGCATTCTCGACAACATCCGCCGCACCAGCAGCCAGAGCGTAAGTTTTTTCATCAATCTCACACGCAGGATCAACCAAGACAAGGTTCGTTAAGCCCATTACTTTCATGGCACGTGCCGCTGAGCCGATGTTACCCGGGTGAGAGGTACCAATTAAAACAACACTGATTTTATCTAACATGAAGACGCTATTTTCCGACTAATTCTTAAAGCGTATGGATTTTAACACAGCCATCTTAAAAATGGAGAAAACATGTAAAAACATTACCCGTTTGTGTAAAAGTTATCTCGTGCAAAAAATAACCACTTCCTTTTTGCCCTAGCTCTGATATACTCGCCGCCGCTTTTTAGTTCTTTAACATCCGTTGGGAAGATCCTATGCATCCGATGCTAAATATCGCCATTCGCGCTGCGCGAAAGGCTGGTGACCATGTCATTAAATCTCTAGAAAAACCTCAATCTATTGAAGTTGCTAACAAAGGTAATGATGTTGTTACCAATATCGATAAAGAAGCTGAAGCTATCATTATCGACACTATTCTTAAGTCTTACCCTGATCACTGCATTATTGGTGCAGAGACTGGTAACAAAGAAGGTAAAGACAAAGAGTGTCAGTGGATCATCGACCCAGTGGATGGCACCAAAAACTTCGTTCGCGGTTTACCTCACTTCGCAATCTCTGTAGCCCTACGCATGCGTGGCCGTACAGAAGTTGCTGCTGTTTACGATCCTGCTCGTAACGAACTATTCACTGCAACTCGTGGCTCAGGCGCTCAGCTTAACAGCCAGCGTGTTCGTGCTTCCCAGCCTCGCGACCTAAGCGGTACTACGCTAGCAACTGGCCTTCCTTTTGCTGCTAAGCAACACGCTGAAAGCTACATGAAGATCCAAAACGCACTATTCATCGAATGTGATGACATGCGTCAGTGTGGTTCAACTGCACTGGATCTTTGCTACCTGGCAGCTGGCCGTGTTGACGGTGTATTCAAACTTGGCCAGAAGCCTTGGGAACTGGCAGCGGGTGAACTAATCGCACGTGAAGCAGGTGCTATCTGTACTGACTTTACTGGCAACACTAACTACCTGACGTCTGGCAACATCGTTGCTGGTAACGCACGCGTAGTTAAGCCAATGCTTGCTAAGATCCGTGAACACGGTAGCGAAGCACTGACTAAGTAATCGTTAATAACGGTTCGATGATGTGAAAGCCCCGGCAGCGATGTCGGGGCTTTTTCTTATTTTAATACAGTTAGATAGACCGTATAAAAGCACATTTATACCAAACTGCATTCTTTTTAGGTGATATTGATGCCCGCATGCAAGATACGCCCTCTGTTTATCAACACCCTATTGGCCTGTTCGCTCCCTTTGTTGCTAAACGGCTGCGAACAACATTACGATACCGTTGAAGCTATTCCCTTCGCCGACCTGAACTTCCGTGCCTGCGTACTGAAGACAGGCGAAACCTACCCCGACGATATTACCGAACTGGACTGTGAAGACCTTAATATCCGCTCCGCCGCCGAGGTGAAATACTTCGAAAACCTTCGTAAACTATCTCTCGATGATAACCTGCTAGAAAGCCTGGAGCTGTCTGACAATCCAGAACTACGCTATCTCAAGCTAAGTGATAACCAGATCAGCGCACTAGACCTGTCAGAAAACCATGACCTCCGTGAAGTACGTCTTAGCCATAACGAAATTGACACCTTGACACTCCCTAAGGCCGAACGCCTGGAAAAACTGGTCCTGACCAATAATGAACTCGAGACATTGAATGTTTCCCAGCTGCCCAAGCTGCGCGCATTGTTTGTCGCAGACAATGAACTTACTGAATTGGACCTGTCTCGCAATCCAGCGCTAACTGAGCTCAATGTCAGAAACAACGCCTTGAAAGCGCTGGATCTTTCGCACAATACCAAGCTTCGCCAGCTGCTTGAGCAAGGAAATCCTATGAATGGCGGTAAGCAACGTCCGGTCAGTGAGTGGCAAACTAAGTAATACCAAACTAAACAACGATCAACAGATACAAAAACGGAGCCTGACGGCTCCGTTTTTTATTCAGTGAATTTACACTCTGCCCTTACGGCATCGCGTCAAACTCTTCACCTTCTTTCTCTACCGGTGTTGGCATCAGGTGCTCACGGACAATGCCCAGTTTAAGCGCCAGAGCCGAAGCCACATAGATAGAAGAGTAAGTACCGACAGTGATACCAATCAGCAACGCCGCAGCGAAACCGTGGATCATGCTACCGCCTTTCAGGAACAGGGCGATAACCACGAACAAAGTCGTTGCAGAGGTGATCAACGTACGGCTAAGCGTCTGGGTGATTGAATTGTTCATCACCTCAATCGGCTCGCCCTTACGCATCTTACGGAAGTTTTCACGAATACGGTCAAATACCACGATGGTATCGTTGAGCGAGTAACCGACAACGGTCAACAGCGCCGCCACGATCGTCAGGTCGATTTCAATCTGAGTAAACGAAAAAATACCGATGGTAATGATCACATCGTGCGCCAAAGCCAATACGGCACCGGCTGCCAGACGCCATTCGAAACGCATCGAAACGTAAAGCAAGATACAGATCAGCGAAACAAGAATTGCCAGGCCACCCGCTTCCGCCAGCTCGTCACCCACATTCGGACCAACGAACTCGATACGTCGCATTTCAACATTTTGACCAGTACCCGCCTTCAATGCATCGATGATCTGGTTACCCAGTTTTTCACCTTTTGCATCTTCACGCGGCTGCAGACGAACCATCACGTCACGGGCAGTACCAAAGTTCTGGACAATCGCATCGCCAAAACCAGCACCTTCAAGCGATTCACGGATTTGGACCAAATCGGCAGGCTGCTCAAAACCCACTTCAATCAGCGTACCACCGGTAAAATCCAGTCCCCAGTTCAGTTTCTGAGTGGTAACGGTACCAATTGCCGCGATAATCATAATAATCGAAAGAACAAATGCCCATTTCGACCAACGCATAAAGTCGATCACTTTATCCGCTTTCATTATTTGAAACATGTCAGCGTCTCCTTAGATCGACAGTTTATCGACGCGCTTGCCGCCGTAAACCAGGTTAACCATGGCACGAGTACCTACAATCGCCGTAAACATCGACGTCAAGATACCGATAGAAAGTGTAACGGCGAAACCTTTGATAGCACCGGTACCCACAGCAAACAAAATGATCGCCGTGATCAGGGTAGTAATATTGGCATCGGCAATGGTACTGAATGCATTCGCATACCCCTGTTGAATCGCATGCTGAGGACTGCGCCCTTCACGAAGCTCTTCACGGATACGCTCAAAAATCAGAACGTTGGCATCGACAGCCATACCGACCGTCAATACGATACCGGCTATACCCGGTAAGGTCATGGTCGCACCCGGGATCATCGACATCACACCGATAATCATCACCAGGTTCATCAGCAATGCCATGTTGGCAAACAGGCCGAAGCGACGGTAGTAAACCAGGGTAAACAGCATTACCGCGATCATACCCCAGATCATCGCCTGAATACCCATATCGATATTCTGCTGACCCATTGATGGACCAATAGTACGTTCTTCGACAATCGAGATTGGCGCAATCAACGCACCGGCACGCAGTAGCAGAGCCAGGTTATGCGCTTCAGACTGAGAATCGATACCGGTAATACGGAAATTACGGCCCAATGCAGTCTGAATAGTGGCCTGGTTGATCACTTCTTCGTGCTTCTCAAGAATCACTTTGCCGTTAGCATCACGATCACCGCTGTCTTTGTACTCGGTGAATACCGTTGCCATCAGCTTGCCCACGTTGTTGCGTGAGAAAGCAGTCATCTTGCTGCCACCTTCGCTATCTAGCGAGATGTTAACTTGCGGACGACCGTATTCATCAGCACTTGAACTTGCATCAGTGATGTGCGAACCCGACAGGATCACACGCTTTTTCAGTACCGCAGGACGACCATCACGCGTGTACTTCACTTCACTGCCTGCCGGAACACGACCAGCAGCCGCAGCAGCCAAATCAGCCACACTATCCACTTCGCGGAACTCTAGGGTTGCAGTTGCCCCCAGAATTTCTTTCGCTCGTGCTGTATCCTGAACGCCCGGAAGTTCAACAACAATTCGGTTTGCACCCTGACGCTGTACCAATGGCTCGGCGACACCCAGCTCATTCACACGGTTACGCAGAATAGTGATGTTCTGGTCGACGGCGTAGTTACGGATCTCCTGAAGGCGAGCTTCGGTGAACTCGGCGCTCAGTACAAAGCGGCTATTGCTGTCATCGTCGCTAAACAGCATGTCCGGATGAAGTTTAGCCAGCTCATTTTTAGCCTGAGACAGTTGTTCTGCATTACGCAGGCGCACTTCTACTGATGTATCAGTTTTGCTGATCGCACGGTAGCGGATCTTCGCTTCGCGCAATTCAGTACGGAAAGTCTCTTCCTGCTGACCCAGCAATTTGTCCATCGCGGCGTCCATGTCTACTTCCATCAAGAAATGCACACCGCCGCGCAGGTCAAGGCCCAGTTTCATTGGGGTTGCGCCGATGGATTCAAGCCAGTCTGGAGTAGAAGCTGCGAGGTTGAGAGCAACAACAAAGTCGTCGCCAAGCTGTTCGTTAAGAATATCGCGAGCACTGATTTGTGTATCAGTGTCGTTAAAGCGGACCAGTACAGTACCGTTTTCGAAAGCGACAGATTTATAGGAGAGATTATTTTGTTTTAAATCTTCGGTGACTGCATCCAGCGTAGACATATCTGCCGAGGCGCCACGCGCCCCGGAGATTTGAATTGCCGGATCTTCACCGTAAACATTGGGAAGTGCATAAAGCAAACCGATGATCAGTGTAAACACCACCATCAGGTTCTTCCACAAGGGATAACGGTTTAACACTGCTGTGATCCTTCAAAGCCAAAAATTACAGAGATTTCATTGTGCCTTTTGGCAATACAGCAGAAACGAAATCTTTCTTGATTGTTACTTCTGTAGTGTCATTCAGTGCGATCACAATGTAGTCGTTCTCTTCAGAAACTTTAGTGATTTTACCCACTAGACCACCGTTGGTTAGCACTTCGTCACCTTTGCCCATGGAAGACATTAGGCTCTTATGGTCCTTAACGCGCTTCGCCTGCGGACGGTAAATCATGAAGTAAAAGATAACTGCGAACAGACCCAGCATGATGAAAAGCTGCATACCGCCGCCCTGTGGTGCACCTTCAGCTGCGGCATGTGCCTGAGAAATGAAAAGACTCATTTATTAACGTCCTCGTTTATTGTTAAGCGTTTTTTAACGGTGGAACTTCACGGTCGCGACGCGCATAGAATTCTTCTACAAACGCATCGAAACGATCTTCTTCAATCGCATTACGAATACTTTCCATCAAGCGCTGGTAGTAACGTAAGTTATGGATTGTGTTAAGGCGTGCACCTAGAATTTCATTACACTTATCTAGATGATACAGATACGCCTTAGAGTAATTGCGACAAGTGTAACAGTCACAATGCGGATCTAGAGGGGTTGTATCGGTTTTATGTTTCGCATTACGGATCTTGATCACACCACCGGTCACAAATAGGTGACCATTACGGGCATTTCGGGTCGGCATTACGCAATCGAACATATCGATACCACGACGTACACCTTCAACCAGGTCTTCTGGTTTACCCACACCCATCAGGTAACGTGGCTTATCTTCAGGTAGCTGTGGACAGGTGTGCTCAAGAATGCGGTGCATATCTTCTTTTGGCTCACCAACCGCCAGACCACCCACCGCGTAGCCATCAAAACCAATCTTGGTCAGGCCTTCTACAGACACATCACGAAGATCTTCGTACACGCCACCCTGAACGATACCGAACAGCGAGTTAGGGTTTTCCAGCTTATCAAAGTGGTTACGGCTACGCTGTGCCCAACGCAGTGACATTTCCATCGACTTTTTCGCTTCTTCGTGTGTTGCCGGGTACGGTGTACACTCATCGAAGATCATCACAACGTCAGAACCCAAATCTTTCTGAATTTCCATCGACTTCTCAGCGTCCATGAAAATCTTGTCACCGTTTACCGGGTTACGGAAATGTACACCTTCTTCGGTGATTTTACGCATTGCACCTAGGCTGAATACTTGGAAGCCGCCTGAATCGGTCAGGATAGGGCCTTGCCAGTTCATAAAGTCATGCAGGTCACCGTGCATTTTCATCACTTCTTGACCAGGGCGAAGCCACAGGTGGAAAGTGTTGCCCAACAGAATGTGAGCACCTGTATCTTTTACTTCTTCAGGTGTCATTCCTTTCACGGTGCCGTAAGTACCAACCGGCATGAATGCTGGGGTTTCTACTGTTCCACGTTCAAACTGCAGGCGACCACGACGAGCGCGCCCCTGAGTTTTATCTAATTCAAATTTCACAAAGCCTCCAAAAGCCAGAGAAACAATCTGACGTCAATTCCCAAAACGGGACTCAAGTACAAAAGGCCGCTTGCCTAACTGCACATTTTACTCTGCATCAGTCAATATAAGTATTTGTACACTTACATATCCCGACAGGTATTACACCCTGTTCAGAGTATTTTTCTGCTACGCCATAAAGCCTAGCGGAAGAAAATAAATAGTCATGGCAAATTCAACCACATAAGTTGCCATGCTCTGTTGTCTGCTCGATAAAGCCGACAAAGGCTGCGATTTTAACAAAAGCAGCCTTAAGAGACACTGACTTAACAGCGTTAGTTCAGTTTATTTATTGTTACGGGTGATGAACATCGAATCCCCGTAGCTAAAGAACCGGTACTGATTCTCTACTGCCAGTTTATAGGCATTCATCGTATGCTCATAGCCCGCAAATGCACTGACGAGCATGATTAACGTTGATTCTGGCAGGTGGAAGTTAGTCACCAGTGCGTCCACCAGCTGGAACTCATACCCAGGGAAAATAAAGATATCGGTATCACCAAAGAAAGGTTTCAGCTCAGTACCGTTCTTCACGGCATCCTGAGCCGCACTCTCCAGAGAACGAACTGAGGTTGTGCCCACAGCGACAACGCGGCCGCCATTGGCTTTGGTTTCATTGATGGCTGTAACCACATCTTCAGGTACTTCAACATACTCCGAGTGCATGTGATGGTCATCAATGCTATCGACACGTACCGGCTGGAATGTACCCGCACCAACATGCAGGGTAACAAACGCAAAGTTAACCCCTTTCGCCTTGATGGCTTCTAGGATCTCATCATCAAAGTGCAAGCCGGCCGTCGGCGCAGCAACAGCACCTGGCTTGGTGTTATATACGGTCTGATAGCGCTCTTTGTCGGCATCTTCGTCTGGGCGGTCAATATAAGGAGGAAGCGGCATATGACCAACATCTTCCAGAATTTCCAGTACAGTTTTTTCGCTGTTAAAGCGGATCTCAAACAACGCGTCGTGACGTGCAACCATTTCTGCCTGGTACTCGTCATTTTCACCCAGCAGTAACTCATTGCCCGGCTTCGGTGATTTCGAAGCACGCACATGCGCTAAGATGCTTTTATCATCAAGCATTCGCTCAACCAGCACTTCCAATTTACCGCCAGAGGCTTTGCGGCCGAAGATTCGAGCAGGGATCACTCGGGTATTGTTAAATACCAGCAGATCGCCAGGCTGAACCAGATCAAGCACATCTTTAAAGCCTTTGTGCTGAACTTCACCGGTATCGCCGGTCAGCTGAAGCAGACGACTGGCTGTGCGTTGAGGTTGTGGGTAACGAGCAATCAGCTCATCAGGAAGGTCAAAGTGAAAATCAGAAACTTGCATCTTTCGGGCCCTAAATTACAGCAGGCAGCTAGTATAGGCTGCCAGACTGCAATATCAAGCAAAGATGGAGACCATTGCCACCGAAGCGATAATCTCCTTGATCTCAGCTAACCTTGTTCTCTACTAACGGTGAAGCGACTAATATTGCATCGCATGAACCCAGCCAAGATCAGGCCTAGCATGGTCCACCAGCCCATATTCCCACCGCTGCCACCATTGCCGCTACCGCCAGAGGAAGAGCCGGCAGCAACAAGCCCGGCACCGGCATCACCAAAGTCGGCCTCAAACGGATTCATTTCAAATACAGGCTGAGTCTGAGCTACCGCCCCCCCCTCTTCCTGAATCCAGTCCTGGTAATTCGCAACTTCGGTATACACGCCAGGCAGAGCCCCTGCACACCCTTCGCCAAAGCTCACCAGGCCAACCAAACGTAATCCAAAGTCACTATCTCCGGCAACTTGGGGATCCTGCCAGACTAACGGCCCGCCGGAATCGCCAAAACAGCTATCTCGTCCCTTATCCGGCGAGACCGAGCCGGCACAGAGATAAATTGGGTAATCACTGGAACGAATATTTGAGCCCCAGTTGTCGCTATTGCCACAAATCGAATCTGGCACTCCAGAGAGCAACGTATGCTGTAAGATGGTTGAACCTTGGCCTGAGCCAACTGGGACTGTCGTTCCCCAGCCAGAGACCAATAAATTAGGCTCCCGTTCACCATTTTCCACCCAGCCATTAGCAAAAGCGTTATCGGCTCGAGATTGAGTAGCTCGGTCTGCCATTCGGAGAGGCTTGGCCCCGTCGGGTAGCGCACTATCAAGCTTGATAATTGCGATATCATTGGCAAAGCGGGAAGAGTTGTAAGATGGGTGAACAATAATTTCACTAACAGATATGGTATTGAGATTATTGGCACTAAACACATGAATAATGCCCGCCCAAACCTTAATATTCGAAGGTGTTACGGTATCGCCGTCATGCCTTACACAATGAGCGGCGGTCAGTACTACATTTTCACTAACCACGACACCGCCACAAAGAAATGTGTTCTCACCACCCGATCCATCAGGAAAGGTCATATTCAAATAGGCCTGCCAGGGAAGCTCATTTTCTGCTGCCGGTATCCCCCCAATTATCTTTGCATCGATTGCCTGCCCCTCTGAACCAATAGCCAGAAAAGGAACACCTGAAATCATGAATAACAACAACCTAACCAACAACTTACACATCAAGTTATACCTACATGGAATGTTGTTTATTAATTATATGACACGATCTCAGTTTTAACTTATTGAAAACATGTCTCCAACATGAGAATAACTACTTAAATATTTGACTCGGGTCATAGGTCGTGAGCTCAGGATTAGCTACATTACATAGAGTAAGCAGAGAGAAACCAGTTGGTTGAAAAATAAATGGATTAATTAACCGTTGCTACGGAGGCTTTTATGTTTACTGTCGCAGATATGATGACACCGCACCCACACACTCTTACGCCTTCCCATACTTTGGCTGATGCAAAGAATCTTATGAAAGATATGGGGATCCATCACGTACCGATTACCGACAGAGACAACCATCTCATCGGTCTGATCAGCCAGCGGGATATTTTATCTGCTCAAGAGTCCAGCTTTGAGCAGCTATCTAAAAACAGCTTCATCTCCGCACTGGATATTCCGCTAGAAAAAAGTATGCATCGCAACATCAGCACTGTTGAACCCCATGCAGGCCTCAAAGAAGCCGCTATCTATATGCAAAAACACAAAATCGGCTGCTTGCCCGTGGTAAATCACAACAAACTGGTCGGAATTATTACGGATTCCGATTTTGTCGCGATAGCCATTAACTTGCTGGAGATCCAAGAAGAAATTGAGCCAACAGATGAGAGTGATACCAACCTATACTAGGGGGTATGAATTTTCTTGCTCATCTGCATCTTGCTGATCGCTGTAACAGCCATCTAGCAGGGAACCTGCTGGCTGATTTCGTCCGCGGAGATCCTTATACTCAATACTCCCGCTCAGTCGCAGATGGGATAAAACTTCATCGCTTTGTCGATAGCTACATTGACGCGATGCCTGAAGTGTTGCGGTGTCGGCAACTCTTCACCGCAGACACCAGAAGGGTTAGTGGAATTGCCCTCGATATCACGTGGGATCACTTCCTTGCCAAGCACTGGCAACATTATCATACGCTTTCCCTCACTGATTTTGTCTCGCAAGCCAAACAGCAGGTTGAGCAGTATCAGGATAATTTGCCTGATAGCTATCGGCTGACCATGTCGCGTATGTGGCAGCAGCAGTGGTTACTGCAATATCAGGAGCAACACACGATCACCACGGCCCTGGAGCGCATGGCACTCCGGCGCCCAAAGCTGCATCAGCTCGCAAATTGCCCGGCGCTGATAAACAAGCATTACAGCACTCTAGAGCAACGATTTCAGGAGATTTACCCGCAAGTCATCCAAGCAGCGCAGACCTACCGTTCGCAGCAGTAACAAAAAAAAGGAGCGCTAAGCGCTCCCGAGGCCATAACATAGGAAGGGGGTCTTTCTATTGTTATGTGTCACATCAATCTCTGTAGCAATAGCTACGGATAACCCAAAGATAACAACGAGTTGCTAGGATAAATCTAAATTAGAACTGATCTTCCTCTGTCGAGCCAGTCAGTGCCGTCACCGAAGACTGGCCACCCTGAATGGTATTGGTCATCTTATCGAAGTAACCGGTACCCACTTCCTGCTGGTGAGCAACAAAGGTATAACCTTTATCGGCCGCTTCAAATTCCGGACGCTGTACTTTCTCAACGTAATGACGCATGCCTTCACCCTGTGCATAAGCATGAGCCAGTTCAAACATGTTGAACCACATGTTGTGGATACCTGCCAGCGTAATGAACTGGTACTTATAGCCCATATTAGCCAGTTCCTGCTGGAATTTGGCAATGGTCTCGGCATCTAAGTTTTTCTCCCAGTTAAATGACGGCGAGCAGTTATAGGCCAGCAGCTGATCGGGGTACTGTGCGTGGATGGCTTCTGCAAACTTACGAGCTTCTTCCAGGCACGGGGTGGCTGTTTCACACCAGATAAGATCAGCATACGGCGCATACGCCAGACCACGGGCAATCGCCTGATCAATACCCGCACGAACGCGATAGAAGCCTTCTGATGAACGCTCTCCGACAATGAAGTCTTTGTCATACGGGTCGCAATCTGAAGTCAGCAAATCCGCGGCATTGGCATCGGTACGGGCAATCACCAGCGTTGTGGTTCCCGCGACATCAGCAGCAAGGCGAGCCGCAATCAATTTCTGTACCGCTTCCTGAGTCGGCACCAACACCTTGCCACCCATGTGACCACACTTCTTCACCGAAGCCAACTGATCTTCGAAGTGAACCCCGGCGGCACCGGCATCAATCATATTGCGCATCAATTCATAAGCATTGAGGACCCCACCAAAACCAGCTTCAGCATCCGCGACTATCGGTAGGAAATAATCAATGCCCTCTTCCGGGCTACCACCGTTAGACCACTGGATCTGATCGGCACGACGGAACGCATTGTTAATTCGACTAACCACTGCCGGTACCGAATCGACGGGATACAATGACTGATCCGGATACATGGTCGAAGCGGTGTTGTTATCGGCAGCGACCTGCCAGCCCGAGAGGTAAATTGCCTCAATACCAGCCTTCGCCTGCTGGACGGCCTGGCCTCCCGTCAGAGCACCAAGACAGTTAACGTAGCCCTTTTTTGCCGAGCCATTAACCAAATCCCACAGCTTATCGGCACCGCGCTGGGCAATCGTATTAGCCGGGGCAAACGAGCCGCGCAGGTTGATAACTTCTTCTGCGGTATAAGTACGCTTTACGTTTTTCCAACGTGGATTCTCAGCCCAGTCTTTTTCAATAGCTTCGATTTGTTGCTGGCGAGTCAATGTCATAATGATGTCCCTCGTTTCATTTGGCGATAATCCGCTTAACGTATTCGTTATCGGTAAACTTTTTCTCAGGCTTCTTCAGGCACTGCCAACAACAAAACAAGCAGTTACCTGTCTTACCCTTACCTCTACTTGCTGCTATTTCAGGTATTCATATCCCGGCAATGTCAGGAAGTTAACCAGCTCATCGCTGGTCGTTAGCTGCGACATCAGCACCGCCGCCTTCTGATATTGCCCTTGCTTAAACACCTCAGTACCTAACTCCTGTTCAAGTACTGTCATCTCCTGCTTCAGCATCTGCTCAAACAAGGCCTTGGTGACAACCTCACCATTACTGAGTGCCTTGCCGTGTTTAATCCACTGCCAGATGGAAGCGCGGGATATTTCCGCCGTTGCCGCATCTTCCATCAAGCCGTAAATGGGTACACAGCCATTCCCGGAGATCCAGGCTTCGATGTACTGCACCGCGACTCGAATGTTGTGGCGCATCCCCTCTTCGGTCCGCTCGCCTTCGCAAGGGGCCAGAAGTTCTTCTGCGGTAATCGGCGCATCGTCTTCACGAGTGATATCCAACTGGTTTTGGCGCTCACCTAAAACCTCATCGAAGATTTCACGGGCCGTATCGGCCAAGCCTGGATGCGCAACCCAAGTACCGTCATGGCCATTGCTTGCTTCCAGTGATTTATCGGTTTGAATCTTGTTGAGTACCCATGCATTACGTTCAGGGTCTTTCGACGGGATAAAGGCAGCCATTCCCCCCATCGCAAATGCGCCCCGACGGTGGCAGGTTCGAACCAGTAGCCGGGAATATGCATTCAAAAATGGTTTCTCCATCGTCACAACCTGGCGATCAGGCAATATTCGATCAGGGTGGTTTCTTAATGTTTTGATATAGCTAAAGATGTAATCCCAACGCCCACAGTTCAAACCAACAATATGATCTTTTAGGCTATACAGGATCTCATCCATCTCGAACACCGCAGGCAAAGTTTCAATCAACACGGTGGCTTTGATTGTTCCCCTCGGCAGACCAAATTCATCTTCCGTAAAGCTAAATACATCACTCCACCAGGCCGCTTCCTGGTAGGCCTGTAATTTTGGAAGATAGAAATAAGGGCCGCTCCCTTTTGCCAATAACTGTTTGTAGTTATGGTAAAAGTACAAGGCAAAATCAAATAAAGATCCGGGGATAGGCAGTCCTTGCCACAGCAGGTGCTTTTCAGGAAGGTGCAACCCTCGTACCCGGCAAATCAGCACCGCCGGATCCTCACTCAGCTGATATTCTTTGCCCGTTTGTGGATTGGTATAGGAAATGGTGCCATTTACAGCGTCACGCAGGTTACGCTGGCCCGCGATTACCTCGTCCCAGGCTGGAGCAAAAGAGTCCTCGAAGTCGGCCATAAAGACTTTTACATTGGCGTTCAGAGCATTAATCACCATCTTACGCTCAACCGGCCCAGTGATCTCCACTCGACGATCCTGAAGATCCGCAGGAATATTGCGGATCGTCCAGCTTTCTTCACGAATATGCGCCGTATCGGCCAGAAAATCCGGCAACGCCCCGGCATCAACCGCCAGCTGGCGGTGTTCGCGAGCAGCCAGCAATTGGGGGATACGCGAAGCAAAACGCTGGACGAGTCGCTCTACAAACTGGAAAGCCTCTTCGTTCAAAATCTCTTTCTGCTGCTCAGATAGCGGTGTCTGCAGAGATAATTTTACTTCATGATTGGGTAGAGTCTGTATATCCGTCATCTTACGCTCCCTTACGGCTTGTAACTTAATCACTACTTTTATCAGTAGTCATTTCAGGGTCATTCAGTCGCCAGTTGTCTTAACGCTTTGTTTACGTTGCCGCAACAAATCAACAATTGCAAATCCCCCAGTTCAATTAGACAAACGAGACACACAACCAAACCATTTAAAATCAATACGTTAAGCGATATAGAGCAATAACTCAAAACACTGAATTAAAACAATTTTCAGGCAATTGCTCGGTTTTGACGGCCAAATAATAATTCAGGCAAAAATGTAAGTAGTTACGTAATTAAATTACATATATAAGGAATTCAAACTACTGTACAAAAATGCGTTTCAAACATATGAAAGGATTTTATCGCGGCAGGTGATACTTAAATAACAAGCAGTTAAACCCTTTGCATGGTTATAATTTATACGGTAGAAAAGAAGTAAAGCTACTCAATCAGTTTCATTTATTCGCAAAGCGAAACAGAATAAATCAACAAAACGGCAGCTTTCTTGTCGGGAAGTAGCTATTTGAAAACACTGAAATAAAAAGGCAGGGTAGAATAAAGTGCTGACAGAATGGAAAATCTGCCAGCACACTGTCGAAACGGCTATAAAAGCCCCTCAACAATCTCGGCAAGCCGATTGAAGGTACGAACGCGGCTTGATGTCGGACGCCAGACTAAGCCAATTTCACGGTAAGCTTCCTGGCCTGGAGGTTCAATAACCACCAAGTTCTGGTTATCCAGCAACCCGTGCTCAATCGCCATCTGTGGAATAAAAGTGGTACCCAATCCGTTTGCAACCATTTGAACTAAGGTATGTAAACTGGTCGCGGTAAACGGGTTGATCTTCTCTTTAGTCGTTAGCTTACAGGCAGAAACAGCGTGGTCTGTCAGGCAGTGCTCCTTTTCTAATAGAAAGACCGACTCATCAGGCAAATCGGCGTAACGAAGAGGAACATTGACATTTTCAGCCTGGTTTTTGCTAATCACCATTTTAAATGCATCGCGCCCTACACATTGGCTATGCATGCCGTTAATCTCGACCGGCAATGCCAAGATCAGTACATCCATTTCGCCATTGCGCAATGCCGCCAATAAATTGGTTGTTGTATCTTCGCGTAGCAACAAGTTCAGATTCGGATGCAGGCGATTGACCTCCTGTACTAAGTCGCACAGAAGGAAAGGGGCAATCGTCGGGATGCAGCCAACCCGTAACTGGCCATCCATACCGTCGCCGGTACAGTTCGACAGTTCCATCAAGTCCTGGCTTCGGGCCAGCAACTCACGGCTGCGAACCACGACATCCTCACCCATAGAGGTGAATACCAGCGATTTGTTGTCCCGCTCGATAAGCTGACAACCAATTAATTCTTCAAGGTTCTGGACACCAGAACTCAGTGTCGACTGACTAACAAAGCATTTCTTGGCCGCCTCACCAAAGTGTCGGGTTTCAAACAAAGTAACGAGATAATGCAGCTGTTTCAGAGAAGGAAATTTGTTCATCGTATTTTTCGATTACATCAATCTATTTATTCCGCTTTTTCCAATCTAACAGTTTCGCTATAGTTTGTCTCGTCCAAACACGGAGCCAACCGAAACGGTCGGCAACAAACCGAATATTTTAGGAGCACCAAAATGGTACTAGTAGGTCGTCAAGCCCCAGATTTTACTGCTGCAGCTGTTCTAGGTAACGGCGAAATCGTTGATAACTTCAACTTCGCAGAGTTCACTAAAGGTAAAAAAGCGGTAGTTTTCTTTTACCCACTAGACTTCACTTTTGTTTGCCCATCTGAGCTAATCGCTTTTGACAAGCGTTTCGAAGACTTCCAAGCTAAAGGCGTTGAAGTAATTGGCGTTTCTATCGATTCTCAGTTCTCTCACAATGCATGGCGTAACACTGCTGTTGAAGACGGCGGTATCGGTCAGGTTAAGTACCCTCTAATCGCTGACGTTAAGCACGAAATCTGCAAAGCGTACGATGTAGAGCATCCAGAAGCAGGCGTTGCTTTCCGCGGCTCTTTCCTAATCGACGAAGATGGCCTTGTACGTCACCAAGTAGTTAACGACCTACCTCTAGGCCGTAACATCGACGAAATGCTACGTATGGTTGACGCGCTAAACTTCCACCAGAAAAACGGTGAAGTTTGCCCAGCACAGTGGGAAGAAGGTAAAGCAGGTATGGATGCATCTCCAAAAGGCGTTGCTGACTACCTATCTGAGCACACTGCAGACCTATAATTCTTCACCTTCTGAAGAGTTAACAACACCATGCTCACGGTGTTGAGGCAACAAACGCAATAGCGTAAAGCCAAAGTCAGCCAATAGGCAAAAAAAAATGATGAGGCCCGGACCACCGGGCCCTTTTTTTATCTGCGTACCCTCCCTCACACTATACTCCCCTATCAAAATGAACCTGGATTTAGGTTCTAGAGTGTGTCCCTTGAATCCCATCACATTATCTTAAGCTCCCATATCGCCACTGCTTGTGCGATGAATTACACTGCAAACACCTTCCCAACTGTTCCGTATAATCATGATCACCAATATTGAAGTCTGCATCGACAACATCGAATCGTTACACTATGCCCAACAGGGCGGCGCAACCCGAATTGAACTGTGCTCGTCTCTTGCCCTCGGTGGGCTGACACCCAATTTCGGCCTGATGCAATTAGCTGCCAAGCATGCCTCCATTCCGGTCTATGCCATGATCCGTCCCCGTCAGGGCGACTTCCTGTTTTCCGACCAAGATGTCGAGATCATGCTCGCCGATATTTATGCGGTAAAAAAAGCAGGATTACAGGGCGTCGTCGTGGGCGTATTAAATGCCCAGGGCCAAGTCGATTCAGTGATCCTCCGCAGCCTTATCAAAGAAGCGGGGAGTCTTGGGGTTACTTTCCACCGCGCAATTGACCAATGTCCAGAGCCTTTTGAAGCACTGGAAAGCATTATGTCTGCGGGCTGCGAGCGGGTGTTAACATCAGGGCTTGAAGCCAGTGCCTTGGATGGCGCTGAGATGCTGAGACGAATGGTTGACTATTGTGGCAATAAACTCAGTATTATGGCCGGGGCTGGCGTGACCGCTGATAATGTTGCCGAGATTATTCAGAAATCCAACGTGCACGAAGTACACCTGTCAGGTAAAAGCACCCGCCCAAGCAATATGATTACCTATGCCTCTCAGGCCCATATGGGCAATGCTGATGTTGACGATTTCAGTATTCCCGTCACTTCAGCGGAGAAGGTTGCTGCTGTTATCCATGCTGTTGCTTGCCGATAGACAAGAGCCTACAAAGCAGGCTCTATTTTAGATATCAATTGCGACCAATAGTATTACCAGCCTATAACATCTTTTGCTGGATGCGGAACACCCGGTGCAATCGCAAAAGACTTGCCAAACGTGGATACAGGCGCATTACAAGTCTGCTCTGCAATCTTGTAATCCGGGTCAAGCAGATAAGCCGTGGTATTTTTATCGATACAGCCAATTCCGCTGTAGCTAAAGCCATGATCGACATAGTTATCAACGGTAACCAACGAAGCCGACGCCCCGAAATTGGCCGCCATTTCTTCTGCCCACACATAAGGCGTTGCCGGATCGTACTGACCACCGATGATTAGGATTTGCTGGCCTCCCAAGGCTGCCTCCATATCAGTGACCGCAGGAATTGGATCACGCTGTGCTGACCAGCCCTTACACAACTCTGCAGTCTGGTGGTAAGTCAATAAACCATATAATGAAGAAGCCTGCGTATAGCGACTCTCTGTTGCCTCAATTTCGCTATCCGTCAAAGGAGCTCTTTCATCAGTGCAAACCACCGCTTTGAATAGTGCGTTACCTCTGAGTTGATCATACAATTCAGAATCAGAAACGGAGCCAGTACCACCCGACTTAAGTAGAAGAGACCAATTCAGAGCAGAAACAGAGTCTTCATCTAGCAACTTAACAAGACCAGATTCAATATCCTGCCAATCACCAGATGGCTCTCTTGCTACCGTAAGGTTTAATGTTGATATCCCGTCCTTTAAACTCAGGGTATCGTCATTAGCACGATACGAATAATCCGGACCAGTAAAAAGACTATCGACAATATCCTGATAACGATTATTACGGGAAATATCGTGGCCTAACCGGAAGTCTGCAATTTTTTCATAACCAGCAGTGTTACCAACACGAATTTCAACATTGTTCGCATTCGTCGGTGACATTGGAGAATCTAATACAATAGCACGGACATTATCAGGGAATGTCTTGGCGTATAAAGAACCAAGACGGGTACCGTATGAGTAACCTAAGAACGTTAACTTGTCGTCACCAAGCAATTCTCGAAGTCGATCAATATCTTTCACAACCGTATTACTGCCCAAGTAAGGTGCCACTTGTTGATAAGTCGAATTACAATCACCTTCACCTCTATATTCAGCAACAGCACATTCTGTTAGCTCTTTGGCAAAAGCACTCTGCCCTGTACCGCGGGGATCTATACCGACAATATCAAAGCGATTCAGAATTTCCTTGGGTAATGCGTAACTCGCCATCGATGAAGCCCCAAGAACAGCCTCAGCACTAGGGCCTCCAAAGTTAAGGATCAACGCACCAATGCGGTTAGCCGGATCCAGTGCCTTGTGAACACCATAATAGATTTCAACCATTTCACTGGATCCATCCTCATAGCTTTTAGGTGCCGACATAAAGCCACAAGTCATATTTGATGGGCAGCTCTGTGCTGTGGTTACATCAATTTTTGAGAACTTGTCATCGCTCCCGCCGCTGTTACAACCCGCCAAGACCAGGCATGTTAAAAGTCCTGATGCTAATTTGTACATCTTCTGTCCTTAATTATTGTATTTGTTCTTTGTATCCAAACGAGGCGCTGACAATGAACACCAGCGCAACCAGACACATAAGAGCACAAAATAGCACGGCGTTCAATTAGAGTTAATACAAATAGTTATCAACTTAAAAATTTATATGACAATTAATATCTCGATAAAAGAATCATCTTGGTGTTGTTCTGCTAGAAGATATCATGGGAGAGAGACTAAATTCGTCATCACTCCGATATGGCATTACTATTAAACAAGAAATTCAATGAAGGTTCCAAGAGACGGAGTATGGTATGGCCATTACCCATCACGACAAGAAACTCAAAAAGAAAGACTACGAAAAAGAGCTCGAGCGTTTGCAGGTTGAGCTAGTCAAACTGCAGGAATGGATTAAGCACCGCGGGCTGAAAGTGGCTGTTATTTTTGAAGGCCGGGATGCAGCCGGGAAAGGCGGGGTGATTAAACGGATCATCGAAAAACTCAATCCTCGGGTTTGCCGTATCGCCGCCTTGCCAAAACCGACCGAAAAAGAAAGAACCCAATGGTACTTTCAGCGCTATGTCGCCCACCTTCCTTCTGCCGGCGAACTAGTACTGTTTGACCGCAGCTGGTACAACCGCGCCGGGGTCGAAAAAGTCATGGGCTTCTGTACCGATGAAGAGTATGAAGAATTTCTTCGCTCATGCCCTGAATTTGAACGCATGCTACAACGTTCTGGCATTATCCTACTGAAGTACTGGTTCTCGGTTTCTGACGAAGTGCAGGAAAGCCGATTTCTAGAACGGATCCATACCCCGATAAAACGCTGGAAATTTAGCCCCATGGATCTTGATTCTCGTGACCGCTGGGCAGAATATTCCGCCGCGAAAGATCGCATGTTTGCCTATACCGATACCAAGCAGTGCCCGTGGTGGGTAGTTAACGCCGACAATAAAAAGAAAGCCCGGATTAATTGCATTTCACACTTGCTATCCCACATTCCTTATGAAGAGATCCACTACCCGCATATCGAACTACCGGAGGTCAATAAAGAAGGCTATGTTCGGGCTCCTGCAGACAGCCAGACATTTGTTCCGGATCGGTTTGACAAGGATTAAGCTATTTCAGAATATTCTCAATCTCTTCCTGGCTGGTGTGACGAATATCTTTGCCTTTGACGAAATAGATAATGTACTCGCAGATATTCTGGCAACGATCCCCGACCCGCTCGATTGAACGGGCCGACCACATGACCTGCAGCACATTGGGAATAGAGCGCGGGTCTTCCATCATGTAAGTCATTAGCTGGCGAATAATTGCCTCATACTCACGGTCAATGCGATCGTCTTCCTGGTAGACGGCAATCGCCGCTTTGACATCCATCCGGGCAAAGGCATCGAGCACCTCATGCAGCATTCTTACCGCATGCTGCCCCAACGCTTCCAGTGACACCAGCAGGTTATATTGCCTGTTGGTGAAATTCTCCAGCGCCACTTTGGCAATGCTCTCGGCAACGTCACCAATACGCTCCAGGTCGGTAATCGTCTTGATAATTGCGATCACCAAGCGCAAATCACTGGCCGTTGGCTGGCGCTTGGCAATAATCCGGGTACAGGCTTCATCGATCGCCACTTCCATCGCATTGACCTTGTGATCATCTTTAATCACCCGCTTGGCCAGCTCGGCATCTTGTTTGTGCATTGCCTTCAGGGCATCAGCCAACTGCTGCTCCACCAGCCCGCCCATCGCCAACACATGGGTACGAATGCTTTCCAGCTCGGCGTTAAACTGGCCGGAAATATGTCGGCCAAGACTTAAATTATCCAACATGTTCTGATTCCTTAACCGTATCGGCCAGTAATGTAATCTTCAGTACGTTTTTCTTTTGGAGTGGTAAAAATATCGTTGGTATTGGCATATTCTACCAATTCCCCCATATGCATGAATGCAGTGTTATCCGACACCCGAGCGGCCTGCTGCATATTGTGGGTTACAATAATCACCGTATATTTGGTTTTTAGCTCATTGATCAACTCTTCAATCGTGAGCGTCGAGATCGGATCCAGCGCCGAGGTTGGCTCGTCCAGCAGCAAGACCTCTGGCTCGATGGCAATAGCACGGGCAATCACCAGGCGCTGTTGCTGCCCGCCAGACAAACCAAAGGCATTTTCATGCAGACGATCTTTCACTTCATCCCACAGCGCAGCACCACGCAGGGAGTTTTCGACTGCATCATCCAGTACCCGGAGATCTTTGATCCCCTGAAGACGCAAGCCATAAACCACGTTTTCATAAATTGATTTCGGAAACGGATTCGGGCGCTGAAACACCATCCCTACCCGGCGGCGCAACGCAGCGACATCGACCTGATTGCTATAAATATTCTGGCCATGCAGCATGATCTTACCCTCAACCCGGCAGCCTTCCACCAGCTCATTCATCCGGTTGATACAGCGCAGCAAGGTTGACTTGCCACAGCCCGACGGGCCGATAAACGAGGTTACCTGCCCTTTGGCAATCCGCATGTTGATATTAAACAGTGCCTGATGGTTGCCATAATGCAAATCAAGCCCTTCAATCGACATTGCAGTCTTCTCTTCGGGTAACGAGGCTAAGTCTACCGGCTGAAATAGGCCCATGGTCGAGTTGATTGAAAACATGTAACTTCCTAAGTCTCGTTATTGTTCCAAAGAGCGGTACTTCTCCCGCAAATGGTTTCGGATACCAATGGCCGTCAGGTTCAGCCCGACGATCACCGTCACCAGCAAAAATGAGGTCGCATACACCAGCGGACGGGCGGCTTCTACATTCGGGCTTTGAAAACCGACATCATAGATATGATAGCCAAGGTGCATGAACTTGCGGTCTAAATGTAAATAGGGGAAATGGCTATCGACCGGCAGGCTCGGGGCCATCTTCACCACACCGACCAGCATGAGCGGAGCAACTTCACCCGCGGCCCTGGCAACAGCCAGAATCAGTCCGGTCATAATCGCCGGGCTGGCCATCGGCAGCACAATGCGCCAAAGCGTTTCCGCCTGGGTTGCCCCCAGCGCCAGAGAACCATGACGCACCGAGTTCGGGATCCGTGCCAACCCCTCTTCAGTCGAGACAATCACCACCGGCAAGGTCAGGATCGCTAACGTCAGTGCCGACCATAATATCCCCGGCGTACCAAATGTCGGAGCTGGCAGCTGATCAGAGAAAAAGATCTCGTCAAGCGTTCCGCCCACCATATAAACGAAGAAGCCAAGACCAAATACGCCGTAAACAATTGATGGTACACCAGCTAAGTTAATTACCGCGACCCGGATCAGTTTGGTAAAGCTATTCTTTCCCGCATACTCATGCAAGTAGATAGCCGCCATCACCCCAAGCGGGGTGACAATCACACTCATCAGCAATACCATGAACACGGTACCAAAAATAGCCGGAAACACCCCCCCTTCAGTATTCGCTTCCCGGGGATCATCGCTAACAAACTTTCCAATCTGTCGCCCCCAGTGCACGATCTTTCCTGCGAAGGAGAGGTTATTCGGATACCAGATATCCAATATTTGCTCGAGTGGTAAAGAGACGGTTGTCCCCGCCATATCGCGTACCAGCAAGGCATCTTTTTCAAGCAACAGTCGCAAGCTAAACAAACGCTGCTCTAACTGGAGGTACTCTTGCTCTAACCGCTGGTGCTGAAGCGTTAATTCCGGCTGAATACCAAGTCTGCGTTCCTGTTGCCGCAACTGTTCCAACTGATAGTTAATCGATGCTATCTCGGTCTGCTGCAGCAGCTTTATCTCTTTTCTGACCTGAGCCGCTTCCATCAGCCCCTGCGGCAAAGCTGTCAGATCCTTGCTCACCCCATCATCGATAAAGCTAATAGGATAACCGTAGAATTTACCGTTTTTCACTCGGTCAATCACCGCAATCTCATTGGCCAGCGTTTGGCTGTCAATTTGGGTTTCAAGCAAGGTAATAAAGTCCAGCGCCACCCGTTCCCGGTTGCCTGTTTTGATCAGGTAACGCGTGACTCGCTCACCTTCCATTGCAGAGACATCAACTCCAGCTTCAGCCAACTGCTTTACCGAGATTGATTTTTGCTCGTAAATCTCACCAATAATGACCTGCTTCTGACCATTAAGATCAACATCAAATTGATACACGGGTGCCGGCCAGAAGTAACTCAAACCTTTCCAGCCTATCAGTAATATCAAACCTAATACGGCAACCAAGCTCAGGCTTACCGCGCCTGCAGTCAACCATATCCACGGCGAGCCTGATCTAAACCAATTTCCCATCATTTATCTGTTAGCCGACAATAAAAATTCATACTAAAGAGAACTGTACTTCTCTCGTAACCGCTGGCGGACAAGCTCTGCAATGGTGTTGAAGAAAAACGTAAACACAAACAAAACAAACGCAGCAAGAAACAACACCCGATAATGCGAACTACCCACTTCGGTTTCGGGCATCTCAATGGCAATTGTCGCCGACAAGGTCCGCAAACCTTCCAGTACGTTCCAGTCCATAATCGGGGTATTCCCCGTTGCCATGAGTACAATCATGGTTTCACCCACAGCGCGCCCCAGCCCCATCATAATCGCCGAGAAAATCCCCGGGCTCGCCGTCAGCAACACGACGCGGGTCAGGGTCTGCCAATGGGTAGCTCCCAGCGCCAGCGAACCGCTGGTCAGGTGCCCCGGTACCGAGAAAATAGCATCTTCGGCAATCGAGAAAATCGTCGGGATCACAGCAAAGCCCATCGCAATGCCGACCACCAGCGTATTGCGCTGATCGAAACCGAACCCCCACTCATTGGTGAGGTAGATACGCATATCACCGGCAAATAACCACTGCTCTAGGTACGGACTCATTTCAAGACAACCATAGCCGAGCAGCATTATCATCGGCATCAGCAAGATAATATGGAAACCATTCGGCAACCGGTGCCGCCATTGCCCTGGCAATAGCGACCAACCAACCCCCACCAGCAACATGGTCAGTGGAAACATCACAATGATCAGTACAATACCCGGTAGGTACTCTTCCACTATCGGAGCCAACCAAATCCCGGCCAAAAAGCCGAGAATAACCGTTGGCAAAGCCTCCATAATCTCAACTGTCGGTTTGATAAACCTACGCATTTTCGATGACATAAAGTAGGCAGTATAAATCGCCCCGGCCAATGCCATCGGAATGGCAAAAAACATCGCGTAAACAGCCGCTTTCAACGTACCAAAAACAACAGGAACCAAGCTAAGCTTCGGTTCAAACTCGTCAGTGGCAGAGGTCGACTGCCAGACAAATTCAGGTTCGGGATAGCCTTCATACCAGATCTTCTGCCAAAGAGATGCAAAGCCGATTTCTGGATGACGATTATCAACCTTATATAGCTGCCATTCATTATCATCGACGGTCAGTAATCTATCCGCACGAGGTGAAATAGAAAGCCAGTCAGGGGGATTTCCAGGCAATGACTCACGATAAATATGGCCTTTGACCGACGTGTAATAAGCCGATAACGTACCGTCTTGCTGAACGGCAAAAAAACCTTTCCGAGCATACTCCGGAGCAAGCTGAACAACAGGGCTGTCAGTTAAACTAAAGCTGCGGGCATTGACCAGTGTACGTTTGCCCTCCCGCAATACTTCAAACCATTGTGAAACGACATTGTCACTGGTCGTGATCAACAGGGAATTTGCTCCCGACAACAATGTCAGCTGTTGCGGTATTCCCTTAGCGGTACTGACATCAACTACATCCCGTACTGTTGAGTTCTCACCGTCGAGTGTCACGACATAAAGGCTCTCGCCACTCATGGCATACAGGGTTCGTCCGTCAGGCGTAACCGCTAGAGTACTGAGTTCATCCGGCAATCCATTGATCACAAATGACTGAGACAGCCAGGCTGACTCCTGACCGAGCAGGTTTTCTTGATGACGGAAAATCATCGCCCTTACTCGATGATCGGCAGTCACACCTATCACTAAAGCCCGATCACTACGCAGCGACACCGCCAGTTGAGTAATAGGCTGAGCTTCGGGATCAAGTTGAATAGACTGCTGCCCAAGTGGGTAGGCAATTTCAGGGGTCGTAAGCCTCTTATTGTCAGAGAAGGTTACTCGAAACATCGGCTTAAACACTACCACCTCTCCAGAGCGACCACCGTAGGCAAATATCTCTTCACGGGGCAAGGTTCGGGCAAAGCTCGCGGGATTGGCTATAATCCGATGTTGGCTAATCAGCTCACCAGGCTGCGGCGAAGCCAGGCGAATAAAACTCAGCTTACCCTGGCGCGACAATCGGTAAGCGATATCATTTTGCTCACTGAGATGAATAGCGGCCGGTTGGTCAGTAAATGTCAGAGAAAAGGCTTGCTGAGGCGTCACTTTGACCGAGGCGAAAATCGGCATAATGACATAAAGCAAATAGAAGAAAATGAGCACTAAAGTAATAAGGACAAAAATACCGCCAGCAGTCACTCCATAGCGTGCGAGTTTGTCTTTTACCCGACGGCCAGGACTGTCTCCGCTCAAAAATGCACTGGCGTCTGCCATTATTACCTCAAAAATTTTATACGTTTATCAATAATATTTCTTTTAGATGACAATTATATGACAGCCGCTAGGGCTCAGGCCAATACTCCTTTCATTTATCCCCGACTAACTCATTTCCTTGCAGGTAGACTAAATAATGACACGCCATGGTATTACTTGGGGCAATTCCATCGAGTGTTATAACCTTTTAATAAAATATCACTATATTTAAGTAATTATGACCTCGCACAGATTTCAGCGGCATGCAATATCTGTATCTGGACAGTTTAGGCTCTTGGTCACATAATGAACAAGCCTATTACGAAAAAGGAAGTCGTTATGAAGCACCTCATTATTACTGTCATCGGTAAAGATCGTCCCGGCCTCGTCGAGGTCCTCTCTGACACGGTTTACCAGAACCATGGAAACTGGCTTGCCAGCAGCCTAAGCAAACTTGCCGGGCAATTCGCCGGGATCCTGCAGGTTGAAGTCGCCTCCCAGTATATTCCCGTATTAGGCCAAGCTCTGTCCCATATCGATGAGCTCCAAATTCACATCGTTGAGGATGAAAGTAAAAGTGCCCCATCGATAGCACTTCACTATTTGACCGTTACCGGCAATGACCGTCCGGGGATTGTCAAGGAGGTGACCCGTCAGCTCAATCAGTTGGGGATCAATATCAACAAGCTAAAAACCGATACCCAGAGTGCTCCCAACTGGGGTTACCCCATTTTCACCGCACACTTTCAGCTCGAATTGCCATCAGAACTAAATCTTGGTGTTATTCAGGAAGAACTGGAAAAGTTAGCAGATGATCTCACAGTTGATATCCATGACAGTCCAATAGCCTAGGTACCTCGCTTCAGCAGTAGGACAGCAATGAACACGGAATCCCTCTATATTGAAAAGGAACTCAGTTGGCTATCATTCAACGAACGTGTACTCCAGGAAGCGGCAGACAAATCGGTGCCGCTCATTGAGCGAGTACGCTTTCTCGGTATCTTTTCCAGCAATACCGATGAGTTTTACAAAGTACGCTTTGCCGATGTCAAACGCCGGATCCTGATCAACGAAGAACAAGGCGGCGACGATCGTGCCAAGCACCTGCTCAGTAAAATACAAAGCCGGGTGCTTAAGTTAAACCAAGATTTCGATACCCTTTATAACGAGATCTTGCTGGAGATGGCTAGGCGCCATATTTTTTTGGTCAATGACCAACAGCTTGATAATCGCCAGCAGATTTGGCTACGGAAATATTTTCGTAATGCTATTCTGCCTCATATCATGCCTATCCTTCTTACCGAAGATATCGATCTGCTCAACTTCCTCAAGGATGAATACTCCTACCTCGCGGTTGAAATGCAGCAGGGAGATAAAAAAGGCTATGCCCTAATAGAGATCCCCACCGATCAGCTCCCTCGCTTTATTCTGCTCCCCGAGGCCAAGGGGAAACGTCACAAGACACTGATCCTTCTGGATAACATTATCCGCTTCTGTCTTGATGACATTTTTAGCGGCTTTTTTGAATATGACAGTCTTGCCGCCTACTCGATGAAAATGACCCGTGATGCCGAATATGATCTCGGATTAGAAGTAGAGCACAGCTTGCTTGAACAAATGTCGGAGGGGTTGAACCAGAGGTTAACAGCGATGCCGGTACGCTTTGTCTACCAACGGGATATGCCGGGCGAGATGATCGACGTTTTGTGCGGACTACTGAAAGTATCGAGCTACGACAGTATTATTCCGGGCGGCCGCTACCATAACTTCAAAGATTTTATCGGCTTTCCGAATGTAGGGCGAAACTATCTGGAAAACAAGCCTCTACCACCAATCGAAAGCTATCATTTTACCAGTTCCCGCAATGCGTTTGAGGCGATCAAAGCGCAGGATATCCTGCTCTACTACCCGTACCATACCTTCAATCATATGACCGAGTTTGTCCGTCAGGCCGCCTATGATCCCAAGGTACGCAGTATCAAAATCAGCATCTACCGCGTAGCAAAGAACTCCCGCATTATCGAGTCGATGATCGATGCGGCCAATAATGGCAAACAGGTCACTGTGGTAGTAGAGCTTCAGGCAAGATTTGATGAAGAAGCCAATATTGTTTGGGCCCGCCGCCTTACCGAGGCGGGGGTATATGTCATATTTGGAGTACCGGGGCTGAAGATCCATTCCAAGCTATGCCTAATCACCCGCCGCGAGGGAAGTGAGCTGGTACGCTATGCCCATATCGGGACGGGTAACTTCCACGAGAAAACGGCCCAGATCTATACTGACTTTTCGCTGCTTACCAGCCAGATAGAGATCACCGATGAAGTCCGCCAGGTATTCAACTACATACAAAACCCCTATCGCCCAGTCAAATTCAAGCAGTTGATCGTTTCACCGCTCAACTCACGCTCCCGGTTATATGATCTCATCGATCGGGAAATTGCCCATGCCAAGCAAAAACTGCCAGCTGGTATTACACTTAAGGTTAACAACTTGGTCGATAAAGGGTTGATTAACCTGCTTTACCAGGCAAGCAGTGCCGGTGTTGAAATTAAGCTGATTGTTCGAGGAATGTGCTCACTTATCCCTGGTATTAAAGGGATAAGCGATAATATTACCGCCATCAGCATTGTTGACCGTTTCCTCGAGCATCCCCGTGTGGTGATATTCGAAAATAACGGCGATCCCGATGTCATCATCTCTTCTGCTGACTGGATGACCCGTAATATCGATAACCGTATAGAAGTCGGATGCTCTATCCATGATCCGGCTCTGAAAAAGAAAATCATCGATATTTTGAATATTCAGCTAACAGACACCGTAAAAGCGAGAGTCATCGACAGTGAAATGAGCAACCAATATGTGCCTCGGGGTAACCGGCGTAAGATCCGCTCGCAAATAGCGATCTATGATTACCTCAAGCAGTCTGAAAAGCAGCTAAAGAAAAAAGCCGAAAAGAGCGATAATGCCTAATGATTGAGAATGCACGCCCAAGAGAAATAGCAGCGATTGATATCGGCTCAAACAGCTTCCATATGGTTGTTGCCCGCGTCGTCGGACACAGCCTGCAAATTATCAGCCGCCATAAACAGCGTGTTCATCTGGCCTCGGGGCTGGATAAACAGCTAAACCTCGATCAGGCGGCTATTCAACGAGGTCTTGAGTGCTTGGCGATGTTTGCTGAGCGCCTGCAGGGCTTTGAGCATGATAATGTTCGTATCGCCGCGACCTATACCCTACGCCAGGCCCAAAATGCCCATATATTCCTCAAGCGTGCCGAGAGCATAATTCCTTATCCAATCGAAATTATCCCGGGTACTGAAGAAGCTCGCCTGATCTACCTTGGTGTCGCTCATACCCAACCAGAAAATGGCCGCAAGCTCGTTGTTGATATCGGCGGCGGGAGTACCGAGTTAGTCATTGGCGAAGACTTTAATACTCACCTGCTATATAGCAAGCATATGGGATGCGTTAGCTATAATCAGTACTATTTTCCCAAGGGGAAAATTACCAGTAAGAACATGTCGGCAGCCCAACTCGCTGCCCAGCAAAAAATGGAAAGCATTGCGAGCCAATACCGTAAGCGAGGATGGGACAGCGCCATTGGTTCATCCGGTACGATCAAGGCTATCCGAGAAGTGCTGGTTGCCAAAGGGCATAGTGACGGTGTGATCACCAGCAAGCGTTTAAGCCAGCTTACAGAAAGAATCCTGACTTACAAAAATGCAGACGAGCTTGATCTCGAAGGCTTAAGCGAGGATCGCAAGCCAGTATTTGCTGCCGGTGTTGCAATACTCAGTGCCGTTTTCAAATCACTAAAAATTGAAGAAATGATTTACTCCGATGGAGCCCTGCGCGAAGGGCTTCTGTATGAGATGGAAGACAGGTTCCGCCACAGCGATATCCGTACCCGTACCGCCAATGCAATGGCCGAGCAATATCATGTCGATATGGCTCAGGCTACCCGAGTCAAAAAGACTGCCGAGTATCTGTATAACCAAATAGCCCCTCAGCCAGGGCTAGCAAAAGCCGAACTCTCAACATTACTAAGTTGGGGTGCATTGCTCCATGAAGTCGGGCTGAGTATCAGCTACCCGGGCTTCCATCGCCACTCAGCCTATTTATTGCGTTACTGTACAATGCCAGGTTTTAACCTCGAGCAACAAACCGTACTGGCCACACTGGTTCGCTTTCAACGCAAAGCATTGAAGCTCGAAGAGATGCCGGAGCTAAGCATTTATAAACGCAAACACCTCTACCCACTCATCCGAACCATGCGCCTGGCGGTAGCCCTTAATGGCCAACGCACCGACGATCCACTTCCGGCCATCTCGGTCCAAGCTGAGAAAGAAGAGTGGCAGCTAACCTTGCCAAGCGACTGGGAGGAGAGCAATAAGCTGCTTGCCGCAGATTTACGGCAGGAGCAAGAGTACTGGGCCAAAGCAGGCTGGCAGCTTTCAATCACTAGTTAATGTGTCTTAGGCTCTAGCCGTAAAGACAAAAAAGCCGGGTCATACCCGGCTTAGTAGTAATCTCAATACTTATCTGACACTAAGCACTATTTAGCTAAACCTAACAACTGCAGGTCAGCAGCGACAATCGATGCAGAAAGCGGAACATATCCATCTTTTTCAACAATATCCTGCCCGACACGTGACAGAACGAACCTGATAAATTCGGCTTCTAGCGGTGCCATCGGCTTGTTAGGGTGCTTGTTAACGTAAATATAGAGATATCGAGCTAGCGGATAACGGCCATTGAGAGAGTTTTCGATCGTTGCTTCCACATAGTCTTGTCCTTCACGCGCTACCGGGATCGCCCGGATCCCCGTTGTTTTATAACCAATACCAGAATAACCAATCGAATTCAGTGAACTCGACACCGACTGGACGACAGATGCCGACCCCGGCTGTTCATTGACATTATTTCTAAAATCACCCTGGCACAGCGCCCGCTGTTTAAAATATCCATAAGTTCCCGATACCGAGTTGCGCCCAAACAACTGAATATCTCTGTCTGCCCAGCTCCCCGTCAGGCCAAGTTGCCCCCAACGAGTAATCGGCTGTGTGCCACCGCAACGCAGGGTTCGGGAGTAAATCGCATCCAACTGGGAAAAATTGATCCCCTGCAACGGGTTATCCTCATGGACGAAAACGGCCAGCGCATCAATCGCGACCCTTACCGCCGTCGGCTCATAGCCATACTCATGTTCAAAGGCTTCTATCTCTCTCGCCTTCATCATCCGGCTCATCGGCCCCAGCTGGGCTGTTGCTTCCGTTAGTGCCGTCGGAGCCGTAGAGGATCCGGCAGCCTGTACCTGGACATTGACACTAGGGTACTGACGTTTGAATTCTTCAGACCAATAGGTCATCAGGTTGGCGAAGGTATCTGAGCCCACTGAATTCAGGTTGCCAGAAATACCACTGACCTTATGGTATTCCGCCAACTCGGTCTCATCGGCAACAATGCTCCAGCTACCAATGAGTGCCAACAAGTACCACAGAGTACGGGACATGCTTGTCATATCTAACGGTTATTCCTATCAGGTATTAAACAGCGAAAGCGGCCAAAAGGCCGCTTGCTTCAATTTATTTTAGGCCGCGTCAGCAACCAACCGCTGTGGCAGGGTAAAGGAGAACGTACTGCCCTCTCCCACTACACTTTCAATTTCCAAGTGGGAGTCATGATGACTCAACGCATGCTTTACGATGGCCAGGCCTAAGCCACTACCGCCGGTTTCTCGTGAGCGGGCTTTATCAACCCGGTAGAAACGCTCCGTCAAACGGTGAATATGCTGCGGTTCGATCCCCTCTCCGCTATCGGTCACTTCCAATCTTGGGCCACCTGTCGACAAATACCAGCGAACCGAAACCTCGGCATTTTTCGGCGTATGTTTCACCGCATTATAAACCAGATTGGAAATAGCACTGCGTAGCTGGTCTTCATCACCCAATACTTTCAATGACTTGTCGATATCAAATTTAAATAGGTGCGCATCGCCACCACTGAGTGAGATGGCTTCCTTCTCAAGAACATCCAGCATCGAAGGTACATCAATCGTTTCATCCAACTCAATATTGGGTGCAGCCTCGATTTTGGACAATGTCAACAGCTGCTCCACCAGTGAATTCATCCGCAACAGCTGTTCTGTCATGACCCCATGCGCCTTGTCCCACATCGGGCCTATCAGCATTTCAGGCTCTCTCGACATCTCAAGATAACCCTGCAGAACCGTCATTGGAGTACGCAATTCGTGTGAAACATTGGCAAAGAAATTACGACGCATTCCTTCAAGCTGCTTCACCTGAGAAACATCTCGCACCACCATTAGGTACTCACCCTCGGTATAGTGCATGATCCGCAACTCTAGGGTTCGGTCGTAGTTAAGCGGCGAAGTGATTTCTAACGGCGTGTCAAAGGACTGCTTCGCCAAGTAACGAACAAAATCCGGGCTACGGAGCAGGTTACTTATCGGTTGGCCAGCATCATCCGGCCAGCGGAAGCCAAGCAGGTGCTGGGCCAATTTGTTACACCACACGATATTCCCTTCACTGCGAAAGACAACAACCGCATCAGGAAGGGATTCAGCACCGTTACGGAAACGTCTGATCAAGGTCGCGAGTTCTTTACGGCGACGTCGATTACGCTGCTGTAGACGGTAAATACCATTAAACAATGGCTCCCAGCTTCCTGAGCCAGATGGTGGAGTCAGACTACGCTCTTTCCACAGCCAATCAGACATTTTCAATAAGTTATGAAAATGCCAGATCAATTGTATCCAGGTTGCGACCAGCAAGAACCAGGGCATGTAGCCAAAAACTAATCCCAATCCTATCCAGGGCATGTAGAAAAATACCAGCTCAAAAACCAGCTTTTTCCACGATAGCCGTTCAACCATTTACCACTCCATCTCAACGAAAACGCCGATCGCTTTCGTTATCTTTTCAAACTCATGTGTATCACACCAACCGATTACATGCGGCTCGAGAAACGGTACCCTGCACCACGCACGGTTTGTACCATCTTATCGTGGCCACCTGTTTCCAGCGCCTTACGCAAGCGACGGATATGCACATCGACTGTACGGTCTTCAACGTACACATTGGTACCCCAGACATTGTTCAACAGTTGCTCGCGACTATAAACACGCTCCTGGTGTGTCATAAAGAAATGCAGCATCTTGAACTCAGTCGGTCCCATATCCAACGGCTCCTCATTCGAGGTGACTCGGTGAGAGACTGGGTCCAGTTTCAGACCATGCACATCAATGACATCATCCAATGCAGTCGGTGAAACACGGCGCATCACGGCCTTCAGGCGTGCCATCAGCTCTTTAGGGGAGAATGGCTTGGTGATGTAATCGTCGGCTCCGACTTCGAGGCCACGCACTTTATCTTCTTCTTCACCACGGGCGGTGAGCATTACTACCGGGATCTGGCGGGTCATCTCGTCACGCTTGAGATGTTTGATCAGGTTAATCCCCGAACCACCGGGTAACATCCAGTCTAATAGAACCAGCTCCGGATAAGGTTCACAGATTTTTTCCAGTGCCGCATCATAGTCTTCCGCTTCAATGGGCTCATAACCTTTTTGTTCAAGAACAAAACACAACATCTCGCGGATTGGTGCTTCGTCTTCTACAACAAGAATCCGTCTTACCATAGTGATATATACCTAGTAGTTGTTGTCTGTCGAGCGTCATTATGTGTTTTAATTATGACACTTTTGTGACCCGGCGCGATAAAAGCGTAACCATTTGTCTCTCATTTTGTCATGCAACAAACAGCTTATCGCGCCTTGACGAGTGTAATCGTATCAGTTAGTTAGCGAAGCAAGATCAGCCACGAATAGAAATCAGGCTTCTCCCGCCTCCCTGTGCCTCAACGGCCACCTGCACACCTATACGCTCAACCATAGTGCCAACATGGGATATCACACCGATCTGACGACCGTCAGCCTGCAAGGCGTCCAGGCAGGCCAGTGCCATCTCAAGGCTGTCTGGATCGAGGGTACCAAACCCTTCATCAATAAACAGAGATCCCAGCTGGCGAGTATCGGCAGCCAGCGAGGCTAACGCCAGGGCGAGTGCAAGTGACACCAGGAAGCTCTCGCCACCCGATAAGGACTCGACACTACGCACTTCATCACCCATGTCATGGTCGATAACCTGCAGCGCAAGCGGGCTACCCGGCACTGGCTGAAGCGCATAACGCGGAGCCAGATCCTGCAGATGTTCATTGGCCAGAAGTACCAGCTGCTGCAGCGTCAAGCCCTGTGCCAAGGTACGGAATTTATTGCCAGTGGCCGAGCCAATCAACTCGCTCATCTGCAACCAGAGCTCAGTTTGAGCCTGCTGAGCCACCAGCAGCTTGGTCAACTCGCCCGACTGCTGCTCGGCTTGTAAGCTTTGGTCCAAACGCTGTCGCTGCTGGTAAAATTGTTCATCAAGATCCGCTTTTTGCTGATTCCAGTCAGCGATCCATTGCGCCTGAAGTAACTCGAACTGGTGTGCACTATCAGCTTCTGAATGACCGGCTTCAAAGCCATTATCTTCAAAGCCATGCTCCTTGAACCATAACCGTGAAAGCGCAACGGTCTCCTGATGTTCAATCACCGCCTGCTCACGCTCCACCAGCACAGTCAGGACCGACGACAGCGCCTGCTCTATCTCTCTTAACGCTTTCCGTTCACGCGATAGCCAATCATCGTCCTTGCTCAGGCATTCTGTCAGCTGTTGCTCACTCAATCCTAGCTTCAGCTGCCAGTCCATCCACTGCTGAAGCAATAATTGCTGTTCTTTTTCAGCTTCTACCTGCTGCAGCTTCGTACTCTTGAGTGCCGCCTCTGCTGCCGCTTTCGCTTCTGCAGATTTACGCTGCAACGCTTGGATCTCTGCGAGGGTATTCTTCTGGGTTTCCAAGGCCTGCTTATGCTGTTGTTCAAGCTGCTGCAGGTCTTGCTCGCCGACCAATGCAACCCGCTTCTGCCAGAGTTCTTGAATCTCTACCTTTAGTAGCTTGGCTTTCTCGTCGATCTCAGCACATTGTTTCTGCGCATTTTGCAGCAATGTTTCTACCTCGGCCGCTTGAGGTGCTAGCTCGGACAGCTGCTTCTCGGCATCCTGCAGGGCCTGCTGGTTCGCCGTAAACTGCCGAACATCAGTGTCCAACTGTTCGAAAAACTGCTCTGAACCAAGTTGCTTCAACTGCTCTAGCCATACGTCACAACCATATTGCTCATTCAGAGCCCCTGCACGCGCAGTGAGAATATCTTGCTGTACCGTCCCCTGGGCTTCCAGTGACTGCAGCCGCTCCTGCCATTGGGTGGATGCCTGAGCCAATGTATGTTGCTGGTCCTTCAGCCCGGCTTCCTGCTGCTGAATTTGCTGCAACTGCGTCTGTAGCTGCCGCCCCTGAAGGATCTGTTGCTGGCGCTGCTCACCGCTTTGCTGCAGAGCGCTCAATGCCTGCTCTGTCTGTTCGACATCCTGCTGCCATAGCGCTAGCTGCTGATTAAGAGTTGAGAGCTCTGATTTTACGTTCAGCGAATCAGACACGCTCAGTAAACACAGTACCGTCTCGTTTTGGTGATAAAGATGTTCAACGTTGCTATGCAGCTGCTGTAGCTCATTATTAAAGCTGGCAAGACGTTGCTGATCTTTGGGGATGATTTGCTGCAAATGGCGTCGCTCGGCTTCACCATCCTGAAGCTGCTTGGTTAAAGCATCCAAACGCTGCTGCTGGCTCTGCAATAACCCATCAGCAACAGGGTTTTCGCTGGCATAAGGATGCTCATGAGACCCGCACAGCGGACATGCTTCATCAGGTTTCAGTTCATTACGGTAATCCTCCAGATTCATCACCGCACGGCTTTGCTGCAACATGCGCTCAACTTCCTGGTGTTGAATCATCAAGGTATCCAACTCAGGGCTCAGTACAGCCAAGCGTTGCTCAGACTGGCTAACAACAATCTGTAGAGCTTGCTGTTCCGTACTAACCTTTTCGGCCTGCAGTAACAGCGAAGTCCACTCTTTGACTCCAGAGATTGCCTGTCGAAGGGCATCTCGCAACTGCTGTTTTTCTGCATACTGGCTGCGTTCTTGAGTTTGCCGCTGCTCCAGTGCAACTAAATCCAACTGCTGATTTTGTACCTCACAGTCGGCTTTCTTGGACTGCAGTACTTTAAGCTGCTCTTCAACATCAGCTTGCTGGCGTCCGTGATGTTGCCGTTCAACCTTAATCTGCTGTTTTTCTCGGTTCAGCTTAGAGCGGGTGCGGTGTGCTGAAAGGTATTGCTCAAGGTTATCTTTTACCGAGGCATACTGTTCAGCCACGGCTTTGAAGGCTTTGCTTTGCTCAAGGGCAATCGACAGTTGCTGCTGGCGTTGTTGTTGTACCAGTTGCTGCTGCTGAACCTGCTGGAGCTGCAACTGCTGCGCCGTTGCAAAGTCATTGTGTTGCTGCCCCTCCTTTTCTCGCTCACCGAGCTGCAGGCGTAAACCGTCAACCTGCAGCTCCCACTTAGCCGCCTCTTTGAGTTTGGGTTCTAGTTGCTGCCACTGCTGGTTGAGCTGAGCTAAGACTTCTTGGGCCGTCGAGGCGCGTGAATCGGCATCGGTTAGCTGCTGCACCTCGGCTGTCAGTGCCACTTCGGCTTTAGTCAGCATCTGAGCCAATTTTTCCAGCTGTGACTGGGCCTGTTGCAGCATGGAGTAATCACGGTTTGCCGGCTGAGCCTTTTCGACCAAGGCGAGTTGCTCGTAACGAGGCTGTGCGGCGGCTTTTTGCTGCTTGGCTTGCGTACATTTTTCCAGGGTTTCGGAAACACGTTCAGCAAGCATTCTTTCCGTTTTTAAAGTTTGTTGATGCTGCTTGAGTTCATTGAGCTGAGCCTCAAATTGCTGTATCTGTTGTTTCAGCTGATCGATCTGTTCAACCAATAGCTGCTTTTCTTCGTCAGACAACAACGCTATCTCACCCAGCTTATCTTGCAGCTGGATAAGCTTTTGCTTTTCCTCTCTTGCGCGCTCATAGGCCGCTACAGAAAGCTGGCCATAAATTTCACCGCCGGTCATCCGCTCCAGCAAAGCAGCACGATCATCGGCTCCGGCTTTCAAAAACGCTGCAAACTCCCCCTGCGGCAACATCACCGCGCGGCGGAACTGATCAAACGACAGCCCGATCAAGCGCTCCATTTCTGCCTGTAGCTCTTGCTTTTTCCCGGCAAATCGCTGACCGGTCTCGATGTTTTCCAGCCACTGCTCCGATGCCTGAATACGCCCTTCGGCCCGGCCACGGGCACGCCGTACATGCCAATGGGCCCGCCAGTGGCTGCCATCATTGGCAACAAAATCCACTTCGGCGTAACCTTCTGCCTTACCACGAGACAGAATACTCCGGACATCATTGGCTTTGATCCGACTGGCATCATCATCACGACCAATTTCTGCGTCATTTTTTTTGTTTGACTGCAGGCGGGGGATCCGGTCATACAGTGCCAGACAAATCGCATCCAGCAGGGTCGATTTACCCGCTCCGGTTTTACCGGTGATCGCAAACAGCCCAGCCTCGCCTAACCGGCCATTGGCAAAATCAATTTCAAACTTATGCTGTAAACTGGCAAGATTCTCACCACGTAGCGCCTGAATTTTCATCGTTCTTTTTTCTCACTACTTAAGACTTCGCTATCTTCAAGCTGGCACAGCAGGCTTTCGAACGCTGCCGCCATTACCTCGTCCGGTTCACCGTCATATTTTTTAGCCCAGCTCAGGGCAAACACCTGCTGGGGAGAAACCTCTGACAGTCGGCGGTGCCCCAAAGAGTCTTGCTGCTCCTGCTGCTGATAGTGAGGGGTGATTTTAGCCAGTCGTACCGCTTTACCCTCCAGCGCCTGCAATACCTTTTCTCGCAATAGCGCCTGCGGCTTATCAAGCAGCACATGTACCTCTAGAAATGGCTGCTGCTCGCGAGGAACATCTTCGGCCTCCAAGGCCGCAAGCTCTTCCAATACCTGCTCCAGCGGTGCCGGCGAAGCTGGAACCTTCAACATATCTACCACCCGAGGAATAAATACCGGCTCAATCTCAGTTATTTGCTCGCCGTCCAGCTCAACCAGCACAATTTGGTGTTTATATCTTCGCTCAGACATCGACAGCGGCAGCGGAGAGCCGCTATAGCGGATATGCTCTTGCTTCGCGACAATTTGCGGTAAATGCAGGTGCCCCAGAGCAACATAGCTAATATCCTCGGCAAAAATCGAGGCCGGCAGCGCATGCTGGTTACCTCCCAGTACCCGACGCTCCGACATTTCAGACAGCTTGCCAGAGGCCATAAAGGCATGACCCATGCCAATTAATGCCTGATCGGCACTCTTCTGCTCGCGGGCGACTTGGGTCATTTCGGCATACAGAGTTTCGACGCCTTTGATCAGGCGGTCATCTTCTTCATTAAGATCCTCGGTACGCAAGTCGGCACTACGCAAAAAAGGTACCGCCAGTACCCAGGCTTTCTGCTCGCCTGAGCGGTCAGTTAATGGCACTAGCATACGTTGATGATCCAATTGGCCGTCTTGGTCGCGATGAATTCCCCCGACCATATGCAAATCGAACGCTTTTAGCAGCTCATGAGGGGCATCGAGCTTGCTTGGTGAGTCATGGTTACCACCGATCATTACCACATCCAGCTGAGGCATCGTCTTGGCTAGGCGTGCCATAAAACGATACAGCATCCGCCAAGCACTGGCTGGCGGGTTGGCAGTATCGAAAATATCACCGGCAACCAGCAAGGCATCGACCTGCTGGTGTTCCAGTGTATCTGCCAGCCAATCCAGAAATGCCTGGTGTTCGTAGTCACGGTTATAGCCATGTAACTGATGGCCAAGATGCCAATCGGAGGTATGAAGGATCTTCATTGCGGTATGTATATGCCAGTCAGGAAAACTGGCTCGATTGTACCTCACAATGCCGATAAGCCCACCCGATCCCTAACAGAAAAATTGCGACAAAATCGGTGCAATGCAATAAGATTGACAGCCAAATGCACAACCTAGGATTTGTAACTGCCATGATGTGGTTTAAAAACGTACTGACCTATCGCTTTAGCCGTGAGATTGACCTCAACCCGGATCAACTTGAGAAACAATTGGAAGAGTTCCGCTTTACCCCATGTGGTAGCCAAGATATCCAAAAATTTGGTTGGGTTCATGCGCTAGGCAAACACGGTGATATGTTCACCCATGTTATTGGTGACAACATTCTTATCTGTGCCCGCAAAGAAGAAAAGATGCTACCGGCTTCCGTGATCAAAGAGTCACTGACAACCAAAGTAGAAGCGCAGGAGCTTGAGCAAGGGCGCAAACTGAAGAAAAGCGAAAAAGACACCATCAAAGATGAAATCGTGATGGATCTTCTACCTCGTGCATTTAGCCGCCACCAACAGACTTACGCGCTGATCATGCCGAAACAAGGCTTTGTGGTTGTCGATGCAGGAAGCTTCAAAAAAGCCGAAGATCTGCTGGCACTGCTGCGTAAATCAATTGGTAGCCTACCGGTAGTTCCTGTAACACCAGAAAAGCCAGCCGAGCTAACGATGACTGAGTGGGTGCGTTCAAACACTTCGCCAAACGGCTTTACTGTCGGTGAAGAAGCTGAACTGAAAGCGATTCTGGAAGATGGCGGCGTGATCCGTTGTAAGCAGCAGGACCTAAGCTGTGACGAAATCCTGGCTCATATCGAAGCCGATAAACTGGTTACCAAGCTAGCTATCAACTGGCAGGATCGCATCGACTTTGTTCTTGGTGACGATCTGTCACTCAAGCGCCTGAAGTTCTCAGATGAGATCAAAGATCAGAACGAAGATATCGACCGCGAAGATATCGCCCAGCGTATCGATGCCGATCTGTCACTGATGTGTGGTGAATTTTCTGCCTTCCTACCTAACCTGTTCGAGGTGCTAGGCGGTTTGGAAGCAAAAGAGTAAGCGTTCGCCTCACGAAAGTAAGCGAAGTAAGCAGCACCGGGCAAGCCCTTTAGATAACTTACTGGCAACTTTCGAAATACTTCAAATCCCCTAGAATACCTTGGTGGTATTCTAGGGGATTAATCTAACCAAGATTGTGGCTCAGGTTAGTCTACTTTGAACTGCTGTACCAATCTCTGCTGCTCAAGCATCAAAGCTTCTAGCTCCTCACCCACTTTCGCCGAAAGCTCGGCTTCAACACTTACCGACTGACTCACATCTCTGATATTAGTGACGTTACGGCTTAGGTCTTCAGCCACACTACGCTGCTCTGTCGCCGCGTCAGCAATATGATTGCTAATTTCATCAATACTGGAAATATGGGCAATGATTTGCTCAAGTACCGCCACGGTCTGGCTCACCTGGCTCGCCGTCGTCTGCGCTTTGTCGTTTCCTTTTTCAATCGCAACAACCACCTCACTAGTGCCCGATTTTAACTGGTCAATAACCTGGCGGATCTGACTGATGGAGTCTTGTGTTCTACTCGCCAGACTGCGGACTTCATCAGCGACCACAGCAAAACCACGTCCTTGTTCTCCAGCGCGAGCAGCCTCAATGGCCGCATTCAGCGCCAGTAGATTGGTCTGCTCAGCAATCGCTTCAATCACCTCTAAAATCGAATCTATATTGTCACTGTTTTGCGCCAGGCGACCGGCGACCGGCACAGTGGCACTGACTTCTTCGACCAGCGAAGACATCGCCTCAGTGGTTGATGCAATCACCAACTTGCCTTGCTCAGCGGCGGTATTGGCATCTTTGGCAGAACTAACTGCCTGGCTGGCATTATTGGCTACTTCTTGTGCTGTTGAGGCCAGCTCAGCAGAGGCACTCGTGACAAGTTCCACTTCAGTAAACTGCTGCTGCATCCCTTCGCTGGTGCGATGAGAAATTCGAGATGCCTGTTCGGCGCTCGCTTTTGCCTCTTCTACCGAAGTGGAAATATTACATACAGTCCCCTGAAGTTTATCAACAAACTGATTAAACCCATGGGCGAGAGCACCCAGCTCATCGTCACTGTTTACCGCTAATCGCCGTGTCAGATCCCCCTCACCGCTGGCAATATCTTGCAGTCGCTCGGCAACCAGACGAATAGGTGCCACTAGGCGAACCGCCAAAACCCAGAGCAATCCCAAAGCCAAGACGGTAATTGCAACACCGATCAATAGAATCTTGGTTGCATTTGCTGCATTAGCTGCACTCAATGTCTGCTCAAGCGACAATGCCCTAGCCATCACATCTGAGCGGGGCAATTCAAACACCAGTCCCCACGGCTGTTCATTGCCCGATAACTTCACAGGCACTCGAGCTTGCAGCGTTTCACCCTTATTCAGCCAACTAACCGCTTCTACAGGTTTTGTCAGCCAGTCTGTTAAGTTAGCCTTTGCGAAGGCTCCCCCCTGACTAAAGTGCTGACCGATAAGTTCTGGCCGGGCATCATAACCAACAATGAAACCCTGATGGCTCAGCAACATAACCTCACCACTACCATTAAAGATCCGATGATCGGCCTGACTAACCATGGTCTGAATGCCGGCAAGGCTAAAATCAATACCGAGCATACCAATAACCTGACCATTCTCTATTAAAGGAAGCGTCAGTGATGTCATCAGCATCTCTTCCCCATCGACGGTATCAAGATAGGGATTCAGCACACAGGCCCGCTGGGTGCGCATTGAACAGGCATACCATTCATTGTTCGGCAGCTGATTGTCATCGAGCTCAGTATCATGCAAATCTTCTTCCAGCAACACTTCCAGCTCGACACTGCCATCAGAATTACGAGCCCAGTATGGGGCAAAGCGACCGATACTGTTGGCGGCAAGCTCTTCGGCACCAATGAACTTCGCATCCTCACCATCAAGATTGTTGGGCTCGAAAACAACATAAATCCCAAGCATCTGCTCGTTATCACTGACCGTTTGCTCGATAAGCTGGTTCATAGAACGACGCAGCGACTCACTGGTTAGCTGGTGATCTGCCGCATTCTGTTTCATAAATACAAGCGTACGACTTAGCATTTCAGCGCGGTCAAAAGAGCGGTTGAAAAAGCGCTGGATCATCAATGACTGCTCGTTCGCCAACTCTTCAATGTACTGCTCAGCCGATAGCGTGAGGTTTTCTTCGGTCTTCTGGTATACCAAGTCCTGTGTCTGCTGTGTTGCATAGAGAAATGAAAAAACAAGCGCAACAACGGTGGCAACCAGGCTCCCGCCCGCGGCTAGAAGAAACTTCCAGCGTACAGAGCGACGCCCCATAGCACTGGCAGAATGAGTGGATTGCATGTGGTACCTCAACGTCATATAAACATAGCTCTATGGCTATTGATAATATAAATAATAACTGGAGGCATAATAACAGACGACAATCAAACACTCGTTAGATAAACGTACAGTATCTGGTTAAACGGTGTATTATTACTCACCCTCTTGTCGAGAACCGCTTTTAAATCTATTAAAACCACAACAGACAGTCAGTAAGACCGAGGCCAAACACTTTTTTTCGAGAAAATTGGCTTTGTGGCAACGATCACAGTAAAATCCCGCCTCACATCCGTATCCCTCTGCGATACGGCCTGATTTGGAATCAGACACTGGATTATAAGAGCTATGTTTAAACCTGAATTGTTATCCCCTGCTGGCAGCCTGAAAAACATGCGTTATGCATTCGCATACGGTGCAGATGCTGTCTACGCTGGTCAGCCACGTTACAGCCTTCGTGTTCGTAATAACGAGTTCAACCACGAAAACCTAAAAATCGGTATCGACGAGGCACATGCCCAAGGCAAGAAGCTTTACGTGGTGTGTAACATTCAGCCGCATAACTCTAAACTTAAAACCTTTATTCGCGATCTTCAGCCAATCGTAGAAATGGCCCCTGACGCCCTGATCATGTCTGACCCGGGCCTGATCATGCTGGTTCGCGAGAACTTCCCGGAAATGCCAATTCACCTGTCGGTACAGGCGAACGCTGTTAACTGGGCGACCGTGAAATTCTGGGAAACCCAGGGCGTTGAGCGTGTGATCCTATCGCGCGAACTGTCACTGGAAGAAATCGAAGAAATCCGTGAAAAGTGCCCTAACACTGAGTTGGAAATTTTCGTCCACGGCGCACTGTGCATGGCATACTCTGGCCGCTGCCTGCTTTCTGGCTACATCAACAAGCGTGACCCGAACCAGGGTACTTGCACCAATGCATGTCGCTGGGAATACAAAACTGAAAAAGCGACGGAAAACGACGCTGGTCAGATTGTTGAAGTTCAAGACGCTGCAGCCGTACAAATGCAAGAAGCAGAAGAGCGCCCAGACAATACACTCGGTCTAGGCAAGCCAACTGACGAAGTCGTGCTGCTAAGCGAAGCGCACCGCCCTGAAGAGAAAATGGCGGCATTTGAAGATGAGCACGGCACATACATCATGAACTCAAAAGACTTGCGCGCTATCCAGCACGTTGAGCGTCTGACGAAAATGGGTGTGCACTCACTGAAAATCGAAGGCCGTACTAAGTCTTTCTACTACTGTGCCCGTACAGCGCAAGTTTACCGCAAAGCCATTGATGACGCAGTAGCCGGCAAACCATTTGATGAAAGCCTGATGGGTACGCTTGAAAGTCTGGCGCACCGTGGTTACACCGAAGGTTTCCTCCGCCGTCACACCCACGATACTTACCAGAATTATGACTACGGTTATTCGATCTCTGACTCACAGCAGTTTGTTGGTGAGTTCACAGGCAAACGCCGTGGCGATCTGGCTGAAGTTGAAGTGAAGAACAAGTTCGTTGTGGGTGACAGCCTAGAAATGATGACACCGCAAGGCAACGTGATCTTCAACCTTGAGATGATGGAAAACCGCAAGTCTGAAGTTATCGATGATGCCAAAGGCAACGGTCACTTCGTATTTATCCCGGTTCCTCAAGATATGAATCTGGAATATGGCCTGCTAATGCGTAACCTAAATGCTGGTGAAGATACTCGTAACCCACACGCACCGAAAGACAGCAAGTAATCGCCATGGCATTACTCATAACTAGTAAGTGCATCAACTGTGACATGTGTGATCCGGAATGTCCAAATGAAGCGATCACTATGGGCGCAGAGATCTACGAGATCAACCCGGATAAATGCACAGAGTGTAAAGGACACTATGACAAACCAACCTGTCAGTCAGTTTGTCCTATTACCAACTGTATTATTACCGATCCGGACCATGTCGAGACTGATGACGAACTGCTTGAAAAGTTTGTAACCCTACAAGGTCTTGCGTGATAATCGCTCCAAATTGAAAAAGCGCCGAAAGGCGCTTTTTTATTAGGACGATAAGATTACCTTAGCAATGCCAGGCACTGTTCAGGCGGCTTAGGGATTTTCCTTTTGGTTTTAGCCACTTTCTTTTTGTCCGATTTATTTTTGACCGGCTTTGGCTTCCATGATGCCAATTCTGCTCCACAGCCATCACCAGCAGGCGGTGCTTTCTGTGCCTTGCAGTTCTTATCACCATCAGGGCAATGCAACCTGACATGAAAGTGATAGTAATGTCCCCACCAAGGGCGAACTTTTCTCAGCCAGCCTCGCTCTCTCCATTCCTTTTGGCAAAGCTGTTCTTTAATCACCGGATGGACAAAAATACGGGCAACACGCTCATCAGAAGCAGCTAACTGCACCAACAAAGCCTGCCTATCTCCCCAATTTTCCTTATTGATTTTATAGTCCTTAATGTGAACCATTGGCAACGGCTGAACATCGATAAGCTGTTCTTCCGATAACGGTGCGTCAGTCAGCTTCAGCCAAATGTCGGCATCTAACCCGGTTTGATGACTGGCATGGCCGGAGGAAAAACGCCCACCACGAGGCATCGCAATATCACCAACCAATAGTTGACCAAGCTTAAGCTGCTGAACACCGTTTGATAGATCACGGAGAAACTGAATCATATCCTGATGCCCGTAATATCGACCTCGCTGGGAACGCATCACCTGATAGCCATCCCCTTGTAAGGGTAAGTCCTCACCACCGGCGAGGCACCCGTTATTATACGTACCAATAGATTCTGAATTCCCCTCACTAGGCGATTTCACTTTCTCCCAAGGGCTTGCCAATGCAGAAGAGGTCAATACCAGCCATAACACCCCAAAAAATATCAATCTCAATGCCGCGCTCCTTTTTTCAAAATCCTTTTTAGCATAGGTGCTATTTATCTATTGTACTTAACGTGGATAGCAGGCAACGGCAAATAACCTATCCCCAAACAGAAAACCGAGGCGTTTATATATAAAAAAGGCTGCAATTAGCAGCCTTCATCTTTCACAGAATGTGATTAATTACTTCATCTGTTGATCAAGATTCAGTATCGTCAACGCATTACTAACGCTGGTCGCCAGTACATCCACAATACCCGAGCGCAGTGCTCCTAACAGCGCTAATGCTTTACTATTTTCGGCTGCCGTAACCACAACAGTCGGGATATGGCGTAACTCTTCCATACTCAGACCTATAACCCGATCACTCATCATGGTGTCTGCCTGTTGCCCCTGGCTGTCAAAGAAATCATAACCCGCAATATCACCTACCACCCCTTTGCGGATCCGGGCTTCGACAATTTCCTGTGGGGTAAACCAGCCTAGTTTAACCATGTGGCTATTTTCGTTCATATCGCCTACACCGACTAAAGCAACATCAGCCCTACGCGCCCGGTCCAAAGTTTCCTTCACCGTGCCGTTTTGCATAAAGGCTTCTTTTACTTTGATATCTTCGACATAGGCGGGAGCATACAAAGTCTCACTGATCCCATCGTATTTTTTTGCTAGCTGACGACAGATATGATCGGCATTTATCGCATTACCCGAGCGGTGAGTACCGCCGATCCCACAGACAAAACGACATTTACGGTGTGGTACCACACCAACGTGACTGGCTATCGATGCAATGTTCCTTCCTTGCCCGACAGTCACCACCATATCATCAGTTAGAGTTGAAGCGAGATAGCTTGAAACCAAGCTTGCTACTTGTTGACGCTGAGTTTCATCATCCGGCTGATCCAATGCAATCAGCGCACGTTTTAAATTGAATCGCTCTATCAGTTGCTGTTCCAGTTTTTCACTGAACACCGGGTGATATTTGACCGTGATCTCAACCACACCTTCATCACGGGCCCGGCGCAGCAAGCGCCCCACTTTTGCCCTCGACATCCCGAACTTTTTTGAGATCTCTTCCTGTGTCGCCCCATCCTGATAGTAAGCAATGGCAATCTCCGTCAGAAGATCACTATCAACATGGGTATTATCATTGGCAGTTACGGTCATCACACTTCCTACTTAGCGTTACAACTGAAGTCATTGACGACAATAGTACCGTGAAGAGCCAGCTGGTGCGAGCTTCCGCCCAACCCACAGACCAACCGAACAGCTTTTTAGCTCAAACTCACCCAAAAGGTGTACCTATTAATGGTTGTTAGATTACGACCAAATAAAACAGATTAAGTAAATGATTTTTAATGGTTTTAAATACGTACAGCTTTTTAGCTATTATGCTCCAATAGCTCTAAAAGCTGCTCAATAACAAAGTCAAGTACGAAAGGAGTTGGACTTGGGTGGGATCGTCACTAGGAATCCGATGGTACCCATTTTCCTGAAGAGCAAACCAAACTAACAGGCAAAAATAAAACAAGTATTACTGCCGGGACGCGTAGTCTTGGGTTTAATATAAGTGACGGAACGGCTGGGTTCGCATGAAGGGCAGGCCTCCCTGCGGGACTCATTCGACCGGAGGGCGAACGTAATCTTCAGATATGAAAAAAGCCTCGTCTTTCGACGAGGCTTCTTAAT
>NZ_JAKRRW010000029.1 GCF_026191635.1 Photobacterium obscurum | reverse complement strand
CCAGCGTTCCTTGAAGCTTTGAGTCATTTTCAAGTAACTTGCCTCAGTCATTGCTATTTTGTTTGGCTTTACCTTCATTTTGAAGGCATCCGCTAAACCATTCGTTGAATAGATTTCAGGCTCTCCAAGTGTGTTAAGCCTAAAACCAATAGCAAAGGCAGAAAGCCAAGAGGTAATCCCCTGCTCTACTCTGTCATACGGTGTAATCACTTGACCAAACTTCCGTGGATACCATTCATGCACTCTCGCTTGATTTTTAACATCGATAGCAATGTCATGCTTCAGTCTAGAGGCAATGTTACTTTCATACCATTGCTCTGACTTACAAGAAGTAGTATCAAAGTAAACAATATCAAAGTCTTTAACCTGATCGAGCGGTTTACGGCCAAGCAAATCGTTCCAGATTAGTTGTGTAATAGCACCGCCAGCTACATAGTAATTTGGAAGATTGATCTTGTTGCACTCTTTCGCTGTATCCATCAATTCTGGAACAGCTTTTATTAATTTAATTAGTTGTTGTTCCATATTCCATTAGCCTGCTAACGCCTGCAATAAGGTGTGCCCCTTTGAACCAACAAAGCGCACCGAACTTAATACCAAAACTGCCGAGTGTAACGCATCACCTTGATTGCTTTGTTATGTACGTTCTAATTTGGCTGCACAAACCTATCTAAACACAGCGACATTAAGCCGATGGATGTTTCAAAGTTCTGATGTTGTTCTTTCATGCCATACGCCCACTTGAGACCATGGAAGAAGTTATTCCGAAAGCGCAGCACGATTATTAAACAAGCAGCTAAAGAGTCATCTAAATTTTGGTTGTTACCCAAAAGAACTTGTCGGATTAGTTCAGGATCATCACCAGCTCTTAAATTGAGCGCATCAAATCTATAATTTGTAACCCCATTCTCGATGTAACGATCTTTGAAGTAGTTTAGATGATTTACCCAAAAGTGATCGTTGAGCAAACCCTCTGCTAACCATTCTACTGATTTAGTTTTGATCTTTCGAGCCGAAGCGTTTGTATCTAATACTTGAGCTTCAAAAAGTGTCCATAGAAAAGCAAAGTCACCGCTAGCTTTCAAGTCGCGAGGCTTCAGGTCTTCAAAGCCCGGAGCAAATTTTTCAAGTACTACCAATTTATCATTTCCTCAAAGTACATAACGCCTGCAATAAGGTGCCCCACACTAAACTAACAAAGTGCACTTGACTCCATACCAAAACCGCCGAGTCAAACGGGTCACCTTGATTGCTTTGTTAGGCTAACGAAGTGCATGACCAACTTAAACTCAATAATATCCTAATGGCTTTGAGTCTCAAACGATAACATATATGAAACTTATAAATTTCATTTCTTATGAAATGGAAATAACATAACTAGAATAAGTGAACATATACCTACTATCTCAACCATTTCAAAAGCAACTCCAATAATAATACTTCCTAGACACATTATAAGAATTTCTCTAAATGTTCGTGTGCCACTCTTGTTTGTCATATCTTTAACAACAAACATTAACACCAATGCCAGTATAAGTGAAAACAGAAAAAAATCCGTTCCTTCATGATATCTGAGACTATTAAAAGCCATTCCTGAAAATAGAATTAAAGCGCCAACCAAAGCACTTGAATTTATTTTTTCAAACAACTTATCACCCTTCATTAAGAAGTGCCTTTTCAAATTATTAACCTGAGTTTATTGCTTTGCAAAAATGCATCTATGAAGTTGATTTTCACAAAGCTCATAGAGCCCTAAATAACCTCATTCAAGTGACATGATTTATAATAAAAGACTATAGACTAGCTATCATATAAACAGAGCCTAACGCCAGCCATAAGGTGCGCCCCACCGAACTCACCAAGCCAACTGAACTCCAAACCAAAACTGCCGAGTGTAACGCGTCACACTTGATGGTCTTGTTATGTGCATAGTTAATACATCAACTAAACAATTGAAAATATGACCTTTTCATTCGATTTATGATCATCAATTTCCATCAGAAACCCGTCAGTATCAGCGACATCTATCGCGGAAAACAAAGCATCAAGTTGGTCGTGGTTTTCTTGTAAACGTGAACTCAGTTTCTTTGGTAAAAACTTAATAAGTATCTTCGCTAATGCTACAGGTATTTGGATTGTACTTTCAGGATTACCTGACTCGAATATTTCAATTTTCAGCTTACGCATACGACACTCCATATTTTATGCATGTAGATTGATAATTTATTGTCCGGTTTTAATATTGATATATCTTACGCATGAAGATACTTCTGGTATTGCACATAACGCCTGCAATAAGGTGTGCCCCACTGAACCAGCAAAGCGCACTGAACTCTATACCAAAACCGCCGAGTGTAACGCATCACCTTGATTGCTTTGTTATATTTTTATTCGTAGATGCTGAGGATCTTTTCCTTAACTGACTCAGGCATAGCAAAGCCAGCTTGTGATACATGCTCTAGAGCTGCATAAGGTTTACCTCCAACGCCTCTAGGCATGCCTAATTCTTCTTCAATATCGCTAACTAATGTAACTGATGACCCAAGAGTGCGAACAATTGCATCTTCAATTGCTTGCGACCTTGCATCTGCAACTTGTCTCGCTTGATCGTTTTTATGCGCTTGATGATCAATGTCATAAACTGCCACATATGGAATACCAAACTTATTCAGTAAGTTACAATACATTGGAATATTGTTTTTTGAGCCACAATCAATCACTGAATAGTCATGTTTGAACACACTTAAAGACTGAGCAAGAAATGGAATAACTGTTTTTTCAGTTGCTCCCTCTACTAACACTACCTTTTTAGCGAAAAACAATTCACTGCGGTCTGGATTAATCCAGTAACTCAAGTTGAAATCTTTCTTGCCATCACCCACAAAGAGCTCGTCAGTACACTGACATGCCTTTGTTCCTTGCTGGGTTGATTCTTTTCGTACAATACAAATTGATTTATATTTGCTGAGGTCGATTAATGAGCTTGAGTGAGTACAAAGTATAACTTGTGCACCGGCTTCGGATAGAGCAACCAACGACTCCAATAAAGCTCTCTGAGCTTGTGGATGTAAATATAGTTCCGGCTCCTCCAAAAGAAAAAACATCGAACGAGATGAAGAACGAGCTGTTTCCTCATGAGAACTTTGCTGCTCACGAAGTTTATCAGCGAGCGTTTTAATCAGAGCAAAACTCAACGCTCTTTGTAATCCATTACCTTTACGTGAGATATCCGTTTTGAAACCATCATTGATCCAAACTTGAGTATTTGAACGAAATACCTCATCAACATTTGGAGCAATCACCTCAAGCTCAATATCCGCTCCCCAATCTGAAAGGTGACCATTTAAACTATTTTCAAAATTATTAAGTTGTTCAGGTCGAGAAGGATTAAGGTTGCCATCGTCATCCTCTTTGTTCAGTAATTTGAACAATGCAGACATTCTATTTTTTGCTTCTTCCCATTCAACATTACTTTCGGATAGTTCAGAAATTATTCGCCCGTATAACTTACCAAATAGACTAGTTTCTTTATTGGAATAGTCGTCAGAAGCTACCTTAATTGCTGGTATATGAAAAACATCACCAAAAATCCCTTTTGCTACATTTTTAGCCCCAAGGAAATTTGTACTTTCTAATTCGTAGCTAAAATCAATGATGCCTAAGTTTTGCTCTATATATTTAGATTGCGCTTGTTTAATAATTGCTTGTGTTATACGCCCTGATTCCGGTAATAGGTATGAAAAGGGAGTTGCTTCTGCAATGCTTCTGTTTGTATAAGAGGAAGCGTTAGATTCTTTTAAGCAATCTTCAATTGGCGTTTGAGTATATCCTTGATAAACCATTGAACCTGATTTGGTAGCTGTTTTTCTAACCCTAATTTGATTATCAACAGTAACATATTTGGAGAATGTTAACTTTTCATGCTCACCTAACTCGTCAAATGTTATCTCAACAAAAAGTTCATCCTGATCCTCATTAAAATCTAGGGCTTGGGGTTTTATCTCACCAAAAAAGAATAAAATTGCATTTAGTACATTTGACTTACCATGATTGTTTTGACCAATAAGTATCATCAACTCTTGAAACGACACTTTTAAGCTCTTAATTGAACGCCAGCTTTGGATTTCTATTGTACTTATTTTCATTATTCGTCCCAAATTCCAATTAAAAATATAACGCCGGGCATAAGGTGCACCAACACCAAGCCTACCAAGCGCACAAAACTCCATACCAAAACTGCCGAGTGTAACGTGTCACCTTGATGCCTTTGTTATGGCAAACTCAAAGGATTTGAATCACTTACCAAGCACGCTACCGCTACAGAAAAATCTGCTCGAACGCGAAACAGTTTACCCTACCGATAAAACCCGAACAGAAACTAATACATAACTTCCTGAACCAACTCGAAAAATCAGTAGCAACTGGAGAAAGAATTGCTCTTTACCAACAGATATAAACCAGAAGCTTCGGGAAAAATTTGTAAGAACTGAAACTTGATAATCTGAAGCCCAATTTTGATAATTTTCTTTCGATGATGTTTATGGGGTTTCTGACAACAAACACAACAGGCAAACCAAGCGTACTGCGGACAAAGCCCGCTAAATTCACAGTTCGTTATACACTGAAAGCGTTCAGGTATATCGCCCGAGAAGTTCGGCTAAATAGCCGCTAAGCTTGACCCGCAGACATTGAAGCAAACACCACGTTGCCTGTGCTTTTTATGCCATAACGCCTGCCATAAGGTGTGCCACACTGAACTATCAAAGCGCACCGAACTCCATACCAAAACCGCCGAGTGTAACGCATCACCTTGATGGCTTTGTTATATTGTTTTTACTACTTTCACACCAAAGTCGCTTGCTAGTTTCTCTGCTTGTTTTAGCTTTATGCCAGTTCCATCAGTGATCTTTCTAACAATATCAATACTACGTTTTGATGCACGAATACCAAAAATTATGGCCGAGATTTTTCCAGGCACAGGTAAAGATAAATTTCCTTTTTCTGATATTACTCTCCACTCCTTTTCATAAGCCCAATCTTTAGACTTGCTCCAAAGCATTTTTTGAACAATTGAGCCATTTAACTCTCTCGTAAAATCCAATGGTGAGATGCTTGGATATGATCTTGTGTAATTAATAGGCTTTGTTTGACCAATATCACCAAGTATATTATTGTCATCTCGCTCAAACTCTATACACATGCCTTTATGATCATCAGCATAGTGAGCCCACATTAAAATATTTCTACAGTCAGAACTTAATGACAAAACGCCAACATTTTTATTTTCTAATTGTATTGCATCAATTCCAGCATTAATTTTATCTATATAATCGCTTGGTATGACTTTTTGCGACTTAAAAAGTGAAATTTGAGATTCGATTTCAGCCTTTGATTTACCAAGCTTATTACCTTGCCATTTTAAAATCTTTTCATAATCCTTATTACTAATTGAATTTATCATCTTTATATTGCAATCGTAAGGATCATTGAAAACTTCTGGTTTAGGAAAATAAATTTCATTATTAACGATTATATCAAGGGTAAACTCGTTAAATGGACGATATTTATATAATGCTTTGATTTCTTTGAATTTCATACCAAACCAACTTTAAACAATATAACGCCAGCCATAAGGTGCGCCCCACCGAACTCACCAAGCCAACTGAACTTCAAACCAAAACTGCCGAGTGTAAAGCGTCACACTTGATGGCCTTGTTATGGCAAACTCAAGGGAATACATGAACTTAACAGACACGCTACCGCTACAGAATGATCTTCTCCAACACCGAACAGTCTACTCTACCATCAATACTTGAACAGTAAGGAATGCATAACTTCATGAACTAATTAACAAAATCAATGGCCAGTGGACAGAGAATTGCTCTTTACCATCCGGTTATAATCGGAACCTTCCGGAAAATTTACTAATAATTTAAGCTCGATAATCCGAAGCTCAATTTTGATAGTTTTCTTTTTGGTGATGCCTCTGGTATTTCCAGCAACGGATACTGCTATAAAATCAAGTGTGCTGCGAACAAAACCCGCCAAACTCACAGTTCGTTATACCGAGAAGCGTTCAGGTATATCGCCTGAGAAAGACGACTTGATAGCAGCTAAGCTAGACCCAGAAAACGGAAAGCAACCACCACGTTGCCTGTGCGAACTAATGCCATAACGCCTACAATAAGGTGTGCCAACTCTGAACTTACCAAGCACACCGGAACTCCAAACCAAAACTGCCGAGTGTAATGCATCACCTTGATTGTTTTGTTATGACTCAAAGCCACTGTTTTACTTGCGTTTTTCACTTGACTCTCAGCATTCTGATGCCTTGCTCTTCATCATGCAAGGTGGCGGCAACAAAAACGAAATTTCATTGGCAATAAATCTGAAAGCGACTTAGTAAACGAGAAAACAACCACTAACCAAATGCCAATTATTTGTTGCGGCACTCGGACTTTGGCAACCCAAAGCCACTGAGGAATAAGAACCTTGTGACCACTAAACGAATAACCGCAACCTGCGTAAAAATCATCATCGCGTGATGACAAATTGCGGCCAGATAACTTGGGATAACCAATGCCAAATGAGCAATGAACTTTGATTGCACCAAGCAGCAAACCGCAATAATCACTGAACGATTCTCACGGCATTGCACTGACAAGATATTGATGCACTGGCCACTTTCGATGGTTTAAACCATGATGACTATAGGCAAGTAGAGTCATAACGCCAGCAATAAGGTGTGCCCCACTGAACCAGCAAAGCACACCGAATTTCATACCAAAAATGCCGAGTGTAAAGCATCACCTTGATTGCCTTGTTAAGTGCAATTATCCTCTCGGTGGGTATGGATCGTTACCATGACTATCTTTGCCAGATATCTTTCCATCTTTATTATGAATAACTAATTCAGTCTGCTGATTCTGGCTTATGTTACGAGCACGATCGATAGCTTCTTGTTTTGTATCAAAATGTCCTGATGAACGTTGGCCACCACTTTGCTTGATGTCCCAGCCACCAACTGGATTTGGTACAACATGCGTTGATTTAGTCATAGCAGTACCTATTTACCATATTCAGTATGGGAACATTTAGGACATGGTGGCAATGTATCATCATAATCATCAAGAACTACCTGTTGACCGCATTTCTTGCAGTAATACGTACCTTTGCCTGGTTTCTCACCTGTAGATGACATAGTTATACTCCGATCATTAGCCATAATATGCTGATGGCTCACACAGCATGATCATACGAAATGTATGAACAATATTTGTATTATGAATAAGAGGTTCACTACAAACAGTGATATACGCTCGATTTAGCACTTAACGCCCGCAATAAGGTGTGCGTACGCTGAATTTTCCAAACCAATTACACTTCAAACCAAAACTGCCGAGTGTAATGCATCACCTTGATTGCATTGTTATACCTTTGTTTCCAGAACTGTCATTTGTTGGGTTCTATTACGGATCGCCAAGGCTAATTCCTTGACAGAATTATGATACGCTAAGCTTATTTGATGAATCTCTTTTCTGTTAATTTTTGACCGACCATCTTGATTTATTAGTTCTTCTTCTACATGCAGCAAACTTATTAATTCACATGATATTGATTGGCATTTATGCGCTTTTTCATACACATCATTATCAATGAATGGGTAGCCACTATTCACTAGAGCTCCTAATGCAGTACGAGTTTCGTGATAAAATTTGACGCTTTCTTTTAGCTTATCAGTGTTTGATAACCTTTTATCAATAGAAGAAGCGATTGTAGATAACTCACTAGCTTGCCACCATATTTCTTGATAACGAGTATATTCAAACTCTGCTTGTACCCGATTAACATGAACCTTAGGTTCGTTTTTTGATGCTAATTCTACTACCTTTTGGTCAATATCAGCTTTAAGGTTAATACTCTCTTTTGTTTGAATCCTTTTAGCCCAAATTCCTCCCAAGAATGCACTCAACCCCATTAAGATTGCATTCCCCTCAATCAAATTTAGAAATTCCACCAAACTCAAACTCCTTCCGATAAAGGTATAACGCCTACAATAAGGTGTGCCAACACTGAACTTACCAAGCACACCGAGCTTCATACCAAAAATGCCGAGTGTAATGCATCACCTTGATTGTTTTGTTATGCTCTGCTTACTCACCATAGAGAACATTTGATGGCCAAACTTTTGCAGGTTCTGTTTGAAACATAAACCTTTGAATTGTCATGTCTCCACTAGGCTTTTTATACGTAATAAATTCTGAGAAAACTTCACATTCGTCAAAATGTAAAGTAACAAGGTATATATCAGAACGAGAGCCAAGGTTATTGTGCTTGTAAAGCTCATGTTCAACATATTTACCGCAATATATTTTCAACTTATCAAAACCAGTTACTTGTGCACTAACAGCCTTTGCCCCGTAAATAGTGCTATTTGCTAGCCAAGTATCAACAGCCTTCACCACATCATTTTTCTTTAAAAACTTAAACCCATTACTTATTATGTCTGGTAACTCCTTACTATGCACTGGTGCCGTAAGAAGAAACATCAATAGAGCTGGTACTAATTTTTTCATCTTAACTTCCTTATTTCCAAAAGGAGCATAACGCCTAGGATAAGGTGCGCCACGAAGAACTCTCCAAACCCACTGAACTCCATACCAAAAATGCCGAGTGTAATGCGTCACCTTGATACTTTTGTTATGTGCGTGGCTAAAGATGTGCTCCGTTTATCTTTACCAAAGGTAACTCGTCGATATTGAGCCCCTCCAAACAACGAACATTTACAGCCCAACCTGAAAACGACTTTTTACCCTCGGCTATCTCAGCTTTAGTTAAAGAACTTGGTTTACGAAAAGGCAATATTCCGCAATGTGGGCAAAAGTAGTCCTCTGCTGTTTTCGTATACCATTGATAGAGTTTAAGCTTAGATATCGGGGTAATTAAACGAAAGTTTCCTTTTTCAACACAAAAATTGAGCGCTCCTCGCTTATAACAAATGGAGCAATTACATTCTCGAATATGGTCAATATCAGCATCAATTTCAAACTGAATAAAACCACAATGACATGAACCTCGATGTGTTTTGAACACCCCTTTCCCCTTAGCACATAACGCCCACAATAAGGTGTGCCAACTCTGAACTTACCAAGCACACCGAACTTCATACCAAAAATGCCGAGTAAAATGCATCACCTTGATTGTTTTGTTATGGCTCAAAGCTACTGTTTTATTTGCATTTTTCGCTTAACTCTCAGCATTCTGATGCCTTGCTCTTCATCATGCAAGGAAATGGCAACAAAAATGAAACCTCATTGGCAATGAATCTGAAAGCGACTTTGTAGAAACGAAACCAACCACCATCCAAATGCCAATTCTTTGTTGCGGCACTCGGACTTTGGCAACCCAAAGCCACTGAGGAGAGAGAAACTTGTAACCACCAAGCAGATAACCGCAACCGGCGTAAAAGCCATCGTCGCGTGATGACCAATTGCGGCTAGAGAACTTAGGGGATTTCGCTACAAAATTGGCCATGAACTTTGTTTGCGCCAGGCTGCAAACCGCAATAATCACTTAACGATTCTCACTGCATTGCACTGACAAGATATTGATGCAACATCCACTTTCGATGGCTTAAACCATGATGACTACAGGCAAGAAAGAGCCATAACGCCTGCAATAAGGTGCCCAACACTGAACTAACAAAACACACCGCACTTCATACCAAAACCGCCGAGTGTAACGGGTCACCTTGATTGCTTTGTTAGGCATTTCCACATGTGAAATTCCTACTTGGCCGCCGAACCCTCAGCGTACTCCAGCGCCAACCATGGATACAGCATCCTCTGAATATCAAGTAAGATCAATACTATCAGCACCTTAAAGCCAACTACATTTGCATGACAGCCTTATGAGAGTTAATTAAGGCTGCATCACCAGGCTAATGGGTAAAGTTAACGACAAACCTTTCACAGCGATGTATCGAGGAAGCTAGGAATGCTTATTGCCAACGTTTGAGGCAGCAAAGAAGGAACAACCTACATTTCTCCGAACATTAAGGACAGCCCTACGATGAACGAATGGCCTAAGATTTCCCGTTCTTGGGAGACGCGGTTACGACCAGATCCAAAAGCAGGCTTTTCCCATGCCTAACGCCTGCAATAAGGTGTGCCCCGCTGAACTAGCAAAGCGCACCGAACTTCATACCAAAACCGCCGAGTGTAACGCATCACCTTGATTGCTTTGTTATAAATTTAATGGTCTGTACTGAAATTTCTGTAAGTAGAGAAATGTTCATCATCAGTAGCCAAATATCTAAATGCAGAAACTTCAGGCATTAAACTACGATAATCACACCAGTTAAAGACATGGGTCTCAACTGGAATATCTGGAATTGAGTTTATATTTGATGAGTTATATGCTGGCTTGTGTGTAAATATGAGCAATTTCTCTGCTATATCTATTTGGTTTGCCCATTCCTCATTTGAAATATCTACATTCCCACCAAGATGACCTGTATATACTCGAATATTTTCTGAGTCTTGATTGTAGAGCCACTTTTCATGTTGGGATATTCTCACACCTAAAGTCTGAGAACTGGCTTTGCCAATATAAAGTAAAACATCCGTACCATAAACTGGATGAGCACCATATATTTGGTAAAGCCCGTAATCATCTCCATCTGTCAACTTCTTAACATCTTCTAGCGTATAGCTACCATTCCAATCAACATGTATTTGCATAACTTTCCTAAATTTATAACGCCTGCATAACACGTTTGCTACGATACAGACTTACCTGAATTTTACTGCCTTAATCACTGAAACTAAAGACAAACCTACAATGCCGAATGTAGCAAATCGTGTTGATGCATTTGTTACACGATCTTTGTCAACGCTTCTATTAACTTGGTAAAGAATTGATTTACCAAGATTTACTGTAAACTGAGTTTAATTAGACTGGCTCAATTAAGCGAGCAAAATATCATTTCAACGGCAATAATTGTGAAACGAAACAATCCCTTTTTCTTACACCATTTGTACGATTTGGTTTCAGCAAGTTTGGAGCTGATAAACCAAATACCCTTGCCACAATTGGGATTGAAAATGCTGCGAGCAAAACACTAATGCAAACTGAAATGAGGCATAACCAAAGAACAATTGAAGCGTGAATTGGTTTCTGAAATCCATGAACTTTTGGCAATAATGGTCAATTGCCGAACCTGATGAAACGAATATTGAAAGGCAACAAAGAAAAAGGAAATCCACCCTACTTTCACGCCTAAAAAACTAACTGCTCAATCGCTGAACTGATCCAAAAAACTGCAATCTTTAGTTCGTGTAACATTATATTCTACGATCTGAATTCGTATATCTCGTTCGTATATCCAGTCTGCTTTTTCTAACAATCTAACGTGCATAGAAACTGTATAAATCAACCAGATTAGAGCGCTGCTTCTCATTACTGAGACAGAAATATACGAACTGAGTTCGTATATCACAACTTAGCCTCCAGCACTTATGTAATTAATATAGAACTACTTTTCACCTGAATGTGAGCCATAGTGAAAATCAGCGAACAACTGAAATATATTATTGTACCGGTTCAATTTGTAACCTAGCCTAACCATAAACCCTGTATAAAAAACCAGTAGGCAATGAAAGATATACCACACCCAATAACTGAGATTAACAGCAAATTCATAACAGAGTTAACTTCGTTTATACGAATACGCGGTCTTTCTTATTCAACGGAGAAAACCTATATCCACTGGATAAAACGCTACATCAGATTTTGTGGCTACCAGTCACGTCAAGATATCTCTTCAGCAGACATCAGCCGCTTTTTAGAGCACTTAGTCAACGAGCAAAATGTTGCACCCAATACACAAAAAACAGCACTGAATGCATTAGTCTTTCTGTGCAGAGAACTGTTAAAGCAAAATACTGAACTGCTAAAGTTTAAAAGGGCTCATAAAGGTCCAAAAATTCCTGTGGTATTTACACACCAAGAGGCAGTTTCCATTATCAATCACCTTCTAATGCCTTCAAAACTTGTCGCTCAACTTATGTATGGCAGTGGCCTAAGAGTCAATGAAGCTTGTCGGTTAAGAGTGACTGATATAGATCTTGATAAAAGCTCTGTAACTGTCAGAAACGGGAAAGGTAACCGTGACCGGAAAACACTTCTCCCCTACTCTCTCCACACGCAAGTACAAAAGCAGCTAGAGATGGTTAGTGTTCTGCATGATCGGGATTTAGACAATGGCTTTGGTGAAGTGTATATGCCTTATGCATTGGCAAAGAAATATCCCACACAGGCGAAAGGATATGGATGGCAATATCTGTTTCCTGCATCCAGGCTGACTGTTGACCCTCGTTCAGGTAAAACGATGAGACATCATATCGTAGATAGAACCGTTCAAAAAAACGTATCACTCGCAATTAAACAAGCCAAGATTATAAAAAAGGCAGGATGCCATACTTTTCGCCATTCCTTTGCAACCAGGCTGCTTGAAAACGGTACCGACTTGAGAAGCATTCAGGAATTACTTGGCCATTCAAATATCAAGACAACTCAGATCTATACCCATGTTGCAGGGTTACATCATAGTGGCGTTAAGAGCCCTTTAGATAGCTAAGAAAAAAGCACGCTACCGCCCAAGATAATTAAATCCCACCAAGTCAGTTGTACGCTATTTTATACAAACACAGCAATATATTGATAGTACAAATTTTCAAGGTACTGTTTTGTGATTAAAAACAACAAAGCCCGATAAAACAGAGTCCTACCGGACTTCTACTGTTAACTTATTCGCTTATAACGCCAGCTGCCAACGTTGTAGTGGTCTGCCTTTCTGGATACCTTCTCGTCCCCACCTATCAATGCTATCAACAATGAGGATGCGCTCGGGTTTCGGTACGATTGCCTTCAATTGCTCGCTCACTTTCTTCGAAGTAAGCAGCCATAGTGAATCATCGTCTTGAAGCAATGTCGTCAAAGCCTTCTTATCTTGCTCTGTCCATTCCAGTTCAGGTTTTGTAAATCGATCAACTACAAAGAGTTGATTACCCGAGGCAAAATCTTCCAGCTCTTTGGACAACAATACAACTGAATCGATATCCGCTTCCATTAAGTCCTTTTGCTGTTGATTGATAAGGTTACGTACCTCTAGCATCAACTGCTGCTGGTTGGCTTCAATAGCCTTTGCTTGCTCAGGCCATACTTTCTGCAGGTCTTCACTCACAATCGCGGCCATGCGGGTTAAGTTCGTCGGATTAAGCCAAGCAAATGGTGATGTTGTACCATCTTCTAAACGTAACGCAGCAACACCTTGCGCTCTTGGCGAAATGGATTGTGACGCGTCAACTTCAACGATCTGTATATTTCCCTGACGGGCATGAATATATACAGGGTCCTGAGGCCAAATAGCACCTAAGGTGATCGCAACCTTGGCATCTTTACCCGCCGATGCAACCTGCTCTGCCCCTTTGCCGTTAAACCAATTCGGTAATCGCTGGACACCATAACGTTTCGGGGGCAAATAGCCTGTCGTAATAGCAGTTCCTTTAGTAAGCTCAGATGCCAACATATAAGTCACAGGGGTTGCTGTCAGAATATCTTCCGCCTGAGCTGACACAGAACTTAGTGCACAGCTTGCGACCGTTATCGCTAAACTCAACTGAATAGCCGTATTTTTTAGTTTTGTAGTCAACACGTTTAATCACCCTTTACGTACAATGCGGTAACAAGTCGCAGTTAAGAAGAACAAGGCAGAGACAATGATGATGGCAGCACCTGAAGGAACTGGTAACTGTAGCTCCATCGGTAGAATCGTTCCAATCAGGCAGCTAATAGTCGCAAGGAGGGCCGACATCAGCACAAAGTCACCCATGTTTTTCGTCAACAGCCTGGCCGTCGCTCCGGGGATCAGCAATAGTGCCCCAACAAGCACAGCCCCGACAATTTTGACCGAGGCGATGGTTACGAGCGTAATCATCATCACAAACAGATAATCATAAAAATTGGTCGCGTAACCACGCACCCGTGCAATATCAGGGCTAATACAGGTCAGCAAGATCCTGTTAAAGGTCGGGATCAACACCAATATGATCAGCAAGCAACTCAACGCTAGTATCAACAAATCTTGGTCAGTTACCGTCAAGATGGAACCAAACAGCACATTTTCCAGCATATGAATGTTGATCTTACGGGCAACGTACATCAACAATGCAGCTCCGACCGCAAGCGCCAAGGCAAGGAATACTCCAACTAAAGTGTCGTACGGCACGTTTGTACGGTTTCGGACAAAGTGAAGCAGCAGAGCAAAAATCATGCAGAAGCTAAACAAGCCGATGATTGGGTTCTCAGGCGGTTCACCCAGTAATACACCGAGTGCAATCCCCGTCAACGCCGCGTGGCCTACCGCTTCAGAAAAGAATGCCAGTCGTTTTGCAATCACCAAGGTACCCAAGCCGCCCAGCAATGGACCAAGTAATAGCGCAGCAACGACTGCATTGATCATAAATGCGTAGGAGAAACTTTCACTAAGCCAACCTACATCAACGCCGGACTGTGCCCAGGCACGGATAACATCCATCATGCCGCATCCTCCAAATCAGCAGTTTGAGGAGCCGCACTGTAATGATTAAACAGACGCTCTATTTTTTCCGGAACCAAAACGTCTGCGACAGAGCCGCTATCAATAAGCTGACGATTCACCACATGCACTCGGGCATCAAGGCGGCGCACTGCCGTTACATCATGATGAACCGCCAACACCGTTTTATTCTCGGCGACTAACTCATGAATGAGCGATTCAAGGTAACGTACCCCCTGCTCATCCATCCCCGTCGTCGGCTCATCTAGTACCACTAGGTCAGGATTATCCAACAATGCTTGGGCAAACAGCACGCGCTGCTGCTCTCCGCCAGATAGTTGGCCCATACGGCGATCCGCACGAGCTGACATGCCGACACGCTCGAGTTGTGCAAGTGCGTGGGACTGCTCTTTGCTACGATTTCGCCACTTAGGCCAAAACAACGGAGTCCGGCTCTGATTAAGCAGAATAAAGTCCATCACGGTTAGTGGCAGGCTAGATTCAAAAGCGGCTTTTTGCGGCACGTAGCCGACGTTGCCTTTGTTTTCCGGCCACTGGATCTGTATATCGCCGGAAAACGGTGTCAGCCCAAGGATTGAGCGCAACAGTGATGTTTTACCGCCACCGTTAGGCCCCATCACGACATGACATTGACCTGGTGAAAATCCGTGGCAGATATCATGCAAGATCGTATTGTCACCATATTGCAGGCCGACATTTTTCAAACAAATATTCGGACCCACAATCAGCTACCTTTCTTTTGCGCAGCAAACTGCATGGATTGAACCAAAGTATCAAGGTTTGCTTTCATCTCTACTTCGACTTTACTAGCCTCATAAGGGCCATGCGTCATATGGGAGAAACGATACAGTTGAACACCCGTAGCTTTCTCGATGGTATCGACATAACGGTTCGGCATATTGAGCTCATAAAACAGCACATCAATACCGGATTGGCGGATCTTTTTAATCGTTTCCTGAAGCTGGCTGGCACTTGGTTCGACGCCGTGCGCAGGCTCAATAACAGCTGCAACGTCAACGCCAAACTCCTGAAGAAGGTAGCCATAAGCATTATGTGTTGTTGCGACGATCATGCCACTCGTATCCAAATCGCCCAGAGTCAGCATCGCCTCGTGCTTCAACTTGCGGAAATTTGTGGCGTATTTTCGTGCATTTTTACGGTAATAACGCGCATTATCAGGATCTAGCTTGGCCAGCTCGTTGGCGATGGTATAAACCTTCTGAACAGTGGTCGATAAACCAACAAACGTATGCGGGTTCACGGCCCCATCACCAACAGACTGACCCATTGCCGGTAGCAACGGAACATCTTTGTTCGCTTCAATTACAACGAGATCATCACGGTTGGCGGCCTGAATGACTTTAAGCGCAAAATCATCATGACCAATACCATTAACCACTATCACATCCATTTTTTCCAATCGACGTAGGTCATTTGGCTGTGGCAAATAGTTATGCGGATTAAACCCAGCATCAACCAAAGGCAATACCTCTGCTTTATCACCAACAACGGCTTTCACATAGCTGTAATAAGGTTGCAGCGTAATGCCAATGGTCATTTTATCTTTAGCCTGCGCGCCCGTCGCACTTAGCATCAAGATGGCAGCAGAAGCAATTTTGAAAAGACGACTTAATTTTGCCTGTTTTTTTAAAAGCAGATTTTTTAATTCTAATTTCATGTGAATACCATTAGCTCTGCCGAGGAATTCGACAAAGCAGATAATTAATGGAGATGAACGTCTTCTTGAGCAGAGAAAACGACTTGAATCCAACCGGCATCAATCAACGCAGAAACTGAAAGCGGAGTAGAAGCAACCCACGTTCCTGCTTTACCATTCAAGTCCAGCCAGATATCAGGTTGTTGATACTGAGAATGCAAAATAACAGAGGCTGAACCTTCTTCAAGCTGGCGCTTACCAAGATAAAAACCGTCCGCTATCTTTTTCCATTGGTGTTTACCTTTATGCTCCCAACTCTTGTCCTGGACAAAAGGGGCTAACCATAGTTCCTCTAGCTCATTGACCTGAGGCCAATAATCAGTTCCCTTGAACTCAAGGTTGTCTTGGCGAAGATTACGAATTTCCTCATGAGCCAAACGAAGATCTGCAATCATCGCCAACTCTAGCGAGGGCAAATCCTGAATTGATATCTGATGTAAGGCGAGTTCATCTTGTTGACTGGCAGTCTGGTGGTAGGGAATCAAGGCAGTGGCCACCAGCAATATCACCGCAATAGACAAGGCAACCCATTTGCCCTCTCTACCGCCGTCATCAGGGAGTACTGTCTGACTGTTCATTTTTCTGAAATCTCAACAACGTCGACTTCAACCGGGCTTTCATGGCCTGCATCAAAAACCAAATAAAAGTCAGTGTCAGGCATATCAAACTCGGCAATTGAACGCTTGTCCGTTGTTGCTTTACCTATCAGGCTGTCGTCGTAATCAAACATATCTACGTTATAGTCAACCGCTGAACTACCGTCACTGTAGCCAGCTTCACACAGTACCTTGCCAGATTCCAACCAGCAGCTCATTAATGGGAAATGCGCGTTTGCCGATGCCGAAAATATAGAAGAAAAAGTGAGAATTAGCAGGCCTGTACGCTTTTTCATAAAAACCTCTACAGCTTAAATATTGGGAGATATACAGCCTGCATCTGCAGGCTATTAATAATTACTGAAGTACCGCTTCAAACGTCAGATGAACATTGACGCTCGCTCTATCAGCCAGAGGATTATTTGGCAGATCCCCCTTATAATTTGCTTTCATCAACCAACGACCTGCGGTATCAGGTGTGAACGTCACCATGCCCTGCTCGTCACTGACAACATCAATTTGCTCCTGATGGTTACGATATAATGTCCCTTCACGCGTGATCTCAGCTGTCACGCCCTGCTGAGGCTCACCGTTAAAGAAGAATTGGAAGGTCACGTCCTCACCTTCAACGATATCCGATGGGTGCGTCACAGGAACTAGCTCTAGGTACTTACCTTCCAGCTCAAAAGCTTTGGTCGTTGGTTTACCGACGGTGACGTATGTTTCAGCACGGGTATAGCTAAGTTGAGTAACAACATCACGAACCTTCTTTGGCAATACCTGATCGCGTTCAGCTTTATGCGCTTTGGCCCACTTCACCGTGTCACGACGACCAGCTTTGTACTGCGTGTAATAAGAAGGAACATTGTTCACTCGTACCTTGTGCGTACCTTCCTCTTCAAAATAGAAGTCAAAAATTGAGCGGCGCTTACCCTTAGTGACATATGAAGGCCACTGAGTACGGCCATCGGGCATGATAATTTCACCGGTTTCACTGCCAGCAGGTTTATCGAAAACAAACGTGCCATGTGACGCTGTCACATCAAAGGTCAGCCAATCACCACCTTCTTTTGAAACAGTAAAGTGTGAAGGAACAATCCAACGCGGGTGGGCATTTGCCGTTGCAGTTACGGCCATACCCGCAACAACAGCACATGCTATGGATAATGCTTTAATCTTTTTGCTCTTAATCATTATTGAAGCTCTTTAAGGGTTTATATTGATTACAGGATTCGACAGCACGGTTTATCAGCTCTAACGAACGTTATAACTTAACGTGATAGAGCCAGTCTCTTTGGTCGGTGGGATCTGGTGAGTAAATGTCGATTCGCCTAGCGTCATTTTTTGGCGAATATAATTTCGGCCACCATGTTCACGAACAACCTCAGCGTAGAAGGTATACTCCCCCTGCTCTACCCGCTTGCCGCCGTCGTCAAGACCATCCCAAACAAAGCGGTATTCGCCAGCAGGACGCGTAGCCGATGTCACCGCATCAACCAAACCGCGGTCATAGCGACCGACTTTCCGCCACCAGCTACGAAGATCTTTCAGCCACTCATCCTTGCCTACCCAAAGTTGAACCGTACGCACTGGTTTTCGGTTTGCATCTTCGATCCATACCGCGACATATGGCCGTGCGTACATTGAGGTTTGAATCTTAGGTAACTCGAACTCAACATCCATGGAGGCAGTTTCAGGAATGGGCTTCGCATTCACGCTAAACGCCAGCGGTAATGCCACTGACATAGCCAGAAGCGATTTTGAAATAAAGGTCATGAGAAATCCTTTTAAAAACAAATACAGCTGAGCGTTAAGGAACAGCAAAAATAAATATAAGTAAGGTTGCCAGCGAGCCCACCGCCGTCCACTTTAGGGATGTGCTAAATGTTTTTTTCTTGGGAAATAACAGGCATACACCGGTCAAAACAAAAAAGACCATCAATAGCGCGGTAATATCGATGAACCATTTCCACACCTCGCCACTATTACGGCCTTTGTGCAGATCATTAAGAACAGCGATTACGCCGTAGTGCGATTTCTCAACAACCGCTTCTTGAGTTGTCAGATCGATAAACACCGAAGCATTGAAACCTGGCCCCTTATAATTCAGCGATATCTCGCCTTCTAGCAGCTCGCCATTTTCAACTTCAGTAAATATCTCAACATCAGATGGTTTACCGGAAATCTCGGCTTGCTCGGTAAGAAATGCTACTAATTGCTCTTCATCTGGCACGAATTCACGAGAACCTGACGCTATTAGCGCATTAGGTAACTGAATAGCAACCTCATCAACTGTCGGCTCACTGGTTACGAAAAACTCGGGGCGATTCAATGTAATACCCGTCACTGAAAAGAACAGCACCACTAACAACAGCGCCATTGAAATGTAGATATGCAGGCGACGAGCCCAAATTTGAACAGCCTTATTCTTTAACAGCATGAGTGAACACAGCAAAATCGATGGTAATGTAATGCCAAGCAATTTAATTGATAATCGTTTGCATTGGCATCACATTTACATTGTTTACTTATGTAAAGCACAGGTAGCAACTGGTGGTGTGGCTAGGAAGGCATAAAGGCGGAAAGTCTGGGTTATGACCAATCAGATAGCCACCAGCCAAAGTTGTAAGAAGAGGATAAAAGCTAGCATGAGTTGCTAGCTTATCTTTGTGTAAGCCAGCTTTAGAGCTATCACCCTAAGTAGTTTCTGGACAACCCCGAGTCAGCAGAGGCACGCTGACTCGTTTAGGAACACTGATTTTCCGAAAGCGCAGAGCGAAAGAAAGCCTATATCAGCTCTCCTTGCAATCTGTTTATTTCGAGAGCCTTATGGCATCTTCTAACTCATCCCCGATATAACAAATGGTGTTAACCTAAGGTTCCAGGATAACTGCCTCTTCACATTTGGATTAGCTTTCGCAATAGTGGACTAAAGCACCGCTCTCACTCCCACACCTTTTAAAATTGTGATTTAAATCAATTAGTAATATCACACTTCATTTGTAGTACATATTGTTTTGTCCGCTCGGTAGGCGTAATCTTTTACGTTCAAAATCGGCACCGGATACATCCGTGATGCTTTCCCTGTGCTTCAGTTCCAACAAAAAGGTGATTTTATGCGACTCAAATCTGGTTTTATCCGGTTGCTTGTTTGTGGCCTGTGTTTTATTCCGGCTATCAGTCAGGCTTCTGATCTAGACAGTTTCAAAGGACGTTCTGGAACGATCAATATCGCAGGGGGAACAGCGCATATCCCGGTTATGAAACAAGCCGCCAAGGCTGTTATGAAGGCCAATAGCGAAATCCGTATCACAATCGCGGGAGGAGGATCTGGTGTAGGCGCCCAACAAGTGGCCAAAGGCCTGGTTGAGATTGGAAACACCGGCCGACCATTGAAGCCGAGTGAAGCAAAACACGGGCTGATCTCGTTCCCATTCGCTATTGATGGCGTTGCGGTCATCATCAATCCGTCAAATCCAATTCAAGCATTAACCCAGCAAGAAGTGGCCGATATCTTTGCAGGCAAAATCACCAACTGGCAGTCTCTAGGCGGAAATGATCGCGCTATCAACATTTTCACCCGAGATGAGGCCAGTGGTACCCGTGCCGTTTTTGTAAAAAAATTGCTTCACAACTCACCGATGGTCAATCACGCCAATGTTGTGCCGTCTAATGGCGCAATGAAGACAGCCATCGCACGCGATCCTGGTGCCATTGGCTACAGTAGCGTCGGCTATATAGACAGCATGGTTAAAGCGCCAGTTCTAGATAATGTCCAACCTACCAATGAAGCCTGTGCATCTGGCGAATACCCTATTGTGCGCAAGCTATACATGAATACCAAAGGCGAGCCTCAAGGACTGGTGCGAGAATTTATTGATTTTATCTACAGTCCGCAGGGTGCTGAATATATACGCGCGTCTGGATATATTCCAGTTAGCAATAAATAACCCATGACATCCCCTATCACGACAGAGCGAATACTGCTGGCACTTGTTACCACAGTATTTGTTCTAATGCTGTTATTGTTCGGCTTTTTGTTCTGGTTTGCCTTGCCCGTTTTCATTAATACTGAGACACCAGTTTTATCGCTGATCTGGATGCCAGAGCAAGGACAATATGGCATTTTATCTATGATCATCGGTTCCGGGCTGATCGGTTTAATCGCTCTGACACTGGCTTTTCCTGTTGCCGTTGGCATCACAGGTTTTTGCCTGTTGAATCGCTATCAAAAAATGGCAGTTTGGATCCGGCGAGTGATCCGACTGATGGCCGGGGTCCCGACGGTTGTTTATGGTATTGCAGCTGTTTTTTTACTTGTTCCGTTACTACGTGAAACCTTTCGGAGTGGTTCAGGCTTTTGCCTGCTCGCCGCTGCAGTAATGGTCGTACTATTGATTTTGCCTGTTATGGTGATGATGTTAGACACTCACTGCCGACCGCTGGCAAACCAGATCCGCCTAGCATCTGCGTCCATGGGATTTACCGATACACAGACAGTTTTATACTTAGTCCTACCTAACGCGACCAAAGCGATGACCACTGCTGCGTTATTGGGCTTTAGCCGGGCTATTGGTGATACCCTACTCCCACTAATGTTGGCCGGAAATGCCCCGCAGCCGGCTGGCAGCGTATTTGACTCAGTCCGGAGCTTAACAGCCCATATAGGCTTGGTTCTCGCAACTGAAAACGGCAGCGCAGCTTATAACTCTCTGTTTGCTGCCGGCCTGTTGTTACTTGCGATAAGTGTCACTGTTACATTGCTGATCAGAAGAATGGAACACGCGCAGTGTAATGCACGCAAAGGTGACGCAGAATGAAGGCACGATTATTTCACCTCTGGTGCTTAGGCTCCACAATCGGACTGTTGGTATGCCTGACCTTTTTCATTGGTTTTATTATAAACCGAGGCGCGCCCACTCTCAGTCTTTCGCTATTTTTCGGTGATACCGACCCCATCAAAGGACTACTTGGGCTCGAACCCATATGGGACGGGATATGGCCAGCCTGCATTGGTACTATTACGGTTGTGGCCAGCGCCTTATCACTAGCCCTCTTGCCTGGGCTCGCAACAGGGATATGGCTGGCAACCAGCTCGAGTTCACGGTTCAAAACCATCCTTGCGCTAGGCATTGATATCCTTGCTGGTATCCCTTCGATCCTGATGGGGCTGTTCGGGTTTACCTTAATCCTATTTCTGCGCAACTGGTTACTCCCATCAGCCAATACCTGCTTACTTTTATCTGCGTTAAGCCTCGCAATGTTGATCATTCCCTATTTAGCTGTCGCAACCCGAACGGCCCTGCAAGCCTTGCCCCCTTCGCTTGAGATAACGGCGCTATCGCTCGGTATGACACGCTGGCAGACTTTGCGTACGGTACTGCTACCACAAGCGACTAAAGGAATTATTGGGGGCGTCATGTTGGCGATGGGCAGAGCAGCCGAAGATACCGCCGTTATTATGATGACGGGCGCTGTTGCCAACGCAGGCATGCCCAGCGGTGTATTTGAGCGCTATGAGGCACTGCCATTTACTATTTTCTATTACAGTGCCCAATACCAAAGTGATTCAGAGCTCCAAATGGCCTTTGGTGCTGCGCTAACCCTTCTGTGCCTCACTGCCGCAATTTTTTCTGTGGCCGGACTATTGCCACGAACACCGTCATGGAGAACCTAGTATGACATTAAAACGACCGCCAGAATTTGCCGGTAAGGTTTCCAATCTCACCATTTCTTTTGGCTCCCAACCGGTTATCTCAGACGTGAGTGTCGACTTTTATAAAAATCAAATCCACGTGTTTACCGGTCTATCAGGCTCAGGCAAGACGACTTTTCTGCGAGCCCTCAACCGCCTCAATGATTGTTTCGAAAACTGCCAAACACGCGGGAAAATAGAACTGTTACTTGATGGAACAATGCAGTCTGTTCACGCTATTAAAGCCCAGCAACTACCAGAATTACGCCGGAAGGTAGGCATGGTATTCCAGCACCCGCAGTTGTTACCCGGCACGATAAAGGAGAACTTGCTACTACCACTTAAAGTTGTGCGTGGCCTGAAGGGTCAGGGTGCACAACAAAAGCTTTATACCGCCCTCAACCAGGCCGCACTCTGGGATGAAGTCAAAGACCGCCTTAACATGCCGGCTAATTCTCTTTCCGGCGGACAGCAACAGCGTCTTTGTCTGGCCCGCACTCTGGCGCTTGAACCCGAAATTTTGCTGCTTGATGAACCTACTGCCTCATTGGATCCTGAAACGACCGCTCAAATCGAGGAACTCATTATCCAATTGGCTACACGGTATACCATAGTTATGGTTTCCCATTCAGCACAGCAAACAAAAAAGCTGGCTGATCACATCAGCTGTTTTGAACATGGAAGGATTGTATGATCAATATAAACACTCCCGGTAAGCGAAGAAACTAAAATGGTATAGATCAAAGTGCATTCCATGAGCGGGTAAAACCATTGGCCCAAAACTGCACTTCATGCTGTTTGTTCTGGCTTTCCAACACTACGGTTACCCAAGTTTTTTTCTTAAATTCTGAAACAAGGTAATTCATTCCTTTTTTATTACTCGGTGTTGCTATACGGTAACTATCCCCCGTTAATTCTGGTTCCCAACACGTAAGGGTAAATGCCACCTCTTTTCCATTGACGGGAGCTACGATCTTGCCAGCTTTGTCAACTTCATCACAGATGTCATTGAAGGCAATAGAAATCGACTTGCCTTGCTTTTTGTCTGAGTTAACTTGTACGGCAAATAACTTTCGAAGCTCGGTTACCTGTAACCTAGCCTGAATTGCTTGTTTTTGGATTATTTGGGCTTCAGATGGTGTAATAGCTAAGCCTACAGCCATTTTCTCTTTGGTTAATTCTATCGGTAAAGCCGTTCTATTAGATTTAGACCAAGAAGCAAGAATCTCACCATCGCGTCCTTCGGCAAAAAGCCTATTTCGACTGCCTTTAATGACCTCTTCCATCGTCTTAATAAGTACAGTAAAAGTACTAATTTTCGCGTTTATATTCTTCACATCATCTGCATCGCCTTTGCGTGTATCAAAAAACAAAGTTCGAGCGATAGGTTCTTTTTTTATATTCAAAGAGTGATCAATTTTGGAATGATGCTTAGCTACAAGAAAGTTCTCGTAGACAATGGTAGACCCATTGCTTTTGATCTCCACACGCTTTGTCTTATCTCTCGCTTCATCGCACGTAAGCGCCTGCCCTTTTAACACCCGTGCTTCGTCCGACAATTTGAGATGGCTGATAAATTCAACTTCTTTAACGTACTTTTCTCGCAAACGATCAATATCCTTTCTCAGATCTTCCGCATCTTTTAGTGCGTCAGCCGAAAGGCGCATATTACTCCGACCCAACTTATAATCTTCGTAAAAGTCCTCGTCGTAACAATAGTCCGCGAGTTTCTTCCAGACATCTCGGGCATTCTTGAGGCCCTTTATTGTAACTTTCACCTGTTTTTTAAGACTATTGAATTTTTCTGCTTCAATGGCCGCTTTTTGGCCGTTATCCTTTAATAGATCATAAAAATCGAGGTCATTAATTACTGTTGTATAAATCCGGCCTGACACAAACTCAAATTCATTATAAGGTTTAATACGTTCATTATACCTATCTACATTATCGTCATACCTGCCTCTGTACTTGCTTAAGAGTTCTAATGCTTTGTCCCAGTTTCTGTCGGTACAGTAAGCCGCCTGCGCGGATTGCGACGTAATTAAGAATAAAAGAATTAATAGAAATAACTTTTTCATCTTAAACCGCTCTCCCTTTCGCGTTTTAGAGAAAATTACTACCCTTATATTAGTAAGGTACTTTTCTCTAAAGTGAGGTGAACATCAACTTTCCCTTAATTAAATATGGGAAACCGCTTGCGTAACGTGATTGACAGGTGACTTTTAAGAACATCTGAATAAACCGCCCTAATGATGGAACAATCAATAATGAGGAAGCCTCGTAAACAAGCCTTATAGATATCAATTGAATAGCTTTCTTTCGCTGAAGGAAGCAGCAAAAAAATGTGGCTTTCTAGCTAATGAAAATAATTTTGATGAGTACCTGAATAACTTCAAACCAAGTATCTTTTTTACTCATCCATACACACCGTTTACTATTATATTAGTTCTTCAGGCAACCTTAAATCACCCTATAAATTTAAAGTGACGTGAATATTTACTGAATACATTTTCACTTAATAATAATTACTTATAAAAAGTGCAACCACTCAAAATAGTGACGACTGACGCAGTCTAGTAATAAATTTCAAATCTAAGATAAAACCTAGATGGATATCACAGTTGATTGCCAGTTATTCAAGATAATAAACCAGCACCTATATTGATAACCAATACAAACAAGAGGTACGATCATGAGAAGAGGTATATTCTGCTACTCGGCATTGGCAATAGCTATTACTCTTGCAGGTTGTAATAGTGATAACAGCACCGATGATGAAAAAACAGTAGAAATTGACTATGGCGTCAAAGCTATGGAGTACTTGACCGAAATAGCTGACGAAACAACAGGCATCGGAGCCAGAGAAGCAAGTTCACAACAAGAAATTCAAACCGGTAATTGGATATACGATAAGCTAACTGGATTTGGCTATGATGTACTGGTTCAACCTTTTACTTACGTTAAAAAAGTTGAAGGTGTCGACACCACATTTATTTCTAACAATTATATTGTTGAAAAAAAAGGTGCTCAGGATAAAACAATTTTGCTATCCGCCCACTATGATTCCACCGGTTCAGATCATGGCTCATTAGGTGCAACCGACAACGGGGCCGGTCTAGCCGCCGCAATCGCAATCGCTGAAAAGCTCCAAACCACCGACCTGCCGTACAATGTCCGTATATTACTCCCTGGCGCTGAAGAGAACGGCCTGAACGGTTCGTTGCACTACGTAAAAAATGCCCTTGCGAACGGCGAGCTAGATAACGTTATAAGCATGATTAACTATGACACCGTTGGTGGAGGGGATATCGTTTACGTTCATGCAGCCCATTCGGATTATAATGAGTATAAATCCAAGTGCGAATCTTTAGGGCTTGATGAGTCGAATTACAATAAAGAAACGACAATTCGTGACGCCATGTTACAAGCTTCTATCGATGTCATTGGTGAGGATAATAAATATATCATCCACCCCGCCCTTGCAGGTTATCCAGAGGGAGAGACGGGTTCATGGTCTGATCATGCTGGTTTTGCATGTGCCGGAATACCGATTGCTTATGTAGAAGCCACAAATTTTAATATTAACGGTGAGTATGGATATGATGGCTACTCACAAACGACTAACCCACAAATGTGGGATTGTTATGATGCAGAGACTAAGACTGCTTGTGACCGTGATACCGAAACAAAATGGGGCAAAATTTGGCATACCGAATATGACAAGTTGGATAAGCTAGAGGAAGCATTCCCTGGTCGAGTGTCTGAGCAAGTAAAAAACAATGTTAATATCGTCATCGAGTTATTAACCAACGAAAAATACTTTATCCAAGCGCAAGGGTAGATATTTTAAGCAGCGCCATTCTGTTTATTACGTCAGAGTGGCGCTTTTATTTAAACAACGCTGTTAATCATTGTTCTTAATTCGCTGGTGTCATTTCTTGCAGTTACTGTCTTTCTTGCTTCATTAGTCCAGTGAAATAGCAATAACAGTTACGCCCTTCAGCCTTGGCCGTATACATAGCTTGATCTGCGTTCATAAGCAGGGTTCCGGCCTCGGTTCCGTCTTGCGGATAAAGAGAAATGCCTATACTGGGTGAAATATTGACAGTTTCGGCACCTAGTGTGAAAGGTACAGAAAACTTACGCAAAATCTCTTGAGCAACGCGTTCGACACCCTGTGGATTTTCCTGCTCACCGAGAATAATAGTAAACTCATCCCCTCCCAGCCGCGCTACCGTATCGGTTTCCCGTACACAGTCGCAAAGCCGTTCAGCAACATCTTTGAGCAGCTGATCTCCCATATTATGACCAAGAGTATCATTCACCTCCTTAAAGCGATCAAGATCAAGAAATAGCAAGGCCATCAATGTATCAGAACGTTGTGCTCGTTTCTTTTCCTGCTCCAGTTTTTCAAGGAACATCTGTCGGTTAGCTAACCCGGTAAGCGAGTCGAAGTTAGCCCGACGCCAGATAAGCTCTTCGGATTTTTTCTTGTCAGTTATATCAGAAAATTGCGCAACCTGACGGTGGAGCGAGCCATCTGTATTATAAATTGAATTGATTGCCAGCAAGGCAATATAGGTTTTGCCGTTTTTGTGGTGGCTTTTGAGTTCCCCCTGCCAGTGACCAGTGGTATGTAAGGCGTGAAGCACATTTTGATAAACACTTTCATCTTGATGTCGACAGAGTAGAAATTTTGTTTTTTTCCCTTTGACTTCATCAAGCGAGTAACCCGTGATAACAGTAAACGCAGGGTTGGTAGTAATAATATTTCCATTACTGTCGGTAACAATCATAGCTTCACTGCTATTTTGATGAACCAAGGAAGCCAATTGCATCGACTCTTCGCTCAATTTGCGATCGGTGATATCAAGTATTCCTGCAATCACAAACTGGACTTTTCCTTTGACTCGGTAGCAGGCAACAGTCATGTGGGTATAAACAGTTTCTCCATCCTTACGGATAAAGCGTTTATCAAGTGAATATCCATCGCTTTCACCTGCTAGCATGCGGTTAAACTGGTACAAACTAGCCGGCATATCTTCGGGGTGAGTTAAGTCAGGCCAAGTTAGTTGAAGTAGTTCTTCCTGACTGTAGCCAAGCATCTCACACACCTGTGGGTTTACTCGCTGCCAGCTTTTCTCAGGATTGGTGATAGCTATCCCTATGTTGCCTAAATCAAACTGGGAGCGAAATAAAAACTCACTTTCTTTTAAGGCATCTGCAGTTTGTTTACGCTGAAGCCTGCGAGTAAACAGCATTCCCAATAAGACAGTGATAAGAGGAAAAATAAATAAAACCGGCAAGGTGATACTAGAAAGCACCTTCAGCGCTCTATCCCAGGGCAAAATAAATATCATCGCCAACATTACGAGATGGATTACAATGCCAAACAGATAAATCTCGCGGCCTGATAACTCCGTTAACGGACGCTGGCGATAATAATGCCAGGCAATTCCTATGGAACCTGAAGATATGATCACACCCACTCCGACGATCGCGGCTTCCCCCCCTTGAAATAGACGCAATATTGCAGTCATTACCATGGCAATTAAAGTGGGAACTGTTCCAAAGAATAGTCCAGAGATCCCAAGTAGTACCGAGCGAGTATCAATGATAATACCCGGAGCATATTCCCATGGAGAGAGCATAATAATAATGCCAATCACCCCCAGAGCCAGACCAGTTGGTACGCTCTTCAGTGAGGTAAGCTCGGTACGATGGCTGCTGGTAGCCATATCGTAGATAAAAAGCATTGCCAGTAATAACGCAGCATTATGAATCAATGCGAGGAGGCCGGAATGATACATGCCTATTGTTGCCTCTTATTCATTTGTTTTTATAATGTAATCGTTGTGTTAAGCGCAGGGGCTGAATAGTAGCAATTAAATGCAAGCGTTGACTATAGCTATTTACCTTACTTTTTAACTTTCCCTCTAAATTCACAGTAACAATTGGTCACAACTAAACATAATTTATCACAAATAAAGGTTGGCAATTACTCGTGCGGTCGTCACCCTCACTTTTGCTTGATATGTCTAGACATCAAACAAATCACTTTATGGCATATACCTAAGCTAACTCGAGATGCGGATGTAGAGTAAGTCCAGCGGGCGAGCCCCTGTTTGATTTTAAAAAGGGGCTTCTATACTGCGGATCTTGAAGTCAATTGGCTATCTAGTTTGACTTACAATAATAGCCGTGACGCAGGCCTTTCATTAAAGTATGAAACTGTTCGCTGTTAACTTGAATAAGCTGCTTATGATCACCCGCCTCAAAATACACCTTTGATAATGCATGTAAGGCATCGTCCACGATGGTCTCAATGCCGTAAGCCTCTCCTAAAGGAGGGATAGCTCCGGGTTGGCAGTCTGAAAATAATTGATCCATCTCTTCTTCAGGGACTAACTGGAGATCTCTGTTTAGCTCGTCGTTCAACCGATCAAGGCTGATCCACTCGCTGGCCGGAACCACGGCCAACAGGTACCCCTTTTCATCTTTCAATAGCACACTCTTGGCAAGATGGTCTTCAGGAATATGCGCGGCGTGTGCAGTCTCGCAGCTAGAAGATGATTTAGGGTGAGCAACAGTTCCAAATGAAACATTTTTTTTGGTTAAGAATTCTGATACCGCTTTTGCAATCGCCATTACATCACCTTTGGTTGATATTTGTGGCTAAAAATTGGGAATAGAGCTGATAAGTACCCTAATAAAGCTAGTTTAGAATTGGGAAAAGTAAAACCCTGCCTAACTGTAGGGTTGTTTGCCATACCATCTTGAAAAATCATCCAAAGCCGACCAGTCTTTATTGAGAGAAAACAATTTTTACCACGATTAAGCGCCAATATTATGCCATCTCCTAACGATAACGACGCTCCCGGCGATCCTTGGGAGCGTTGGACTAAGCCCCCTCCCGTAAAAGGTCAGCTTATTCACAAAGGCTATGCCAAAACTAAGAAATTTTTACCCGAGGTAAGTCTTGGTGGCGCTATCATTTTTGTCGTGCTGCTCTTTGGAGCAGTGAGTTTTTGGAGTGCTTTCTACACTGTTCCCAGCGATTCCGTAGCCGTGGTACAGCGCTTTGGTAAATACATTAAAAAGATACCGCCGGGTTTACATTTCAAATTACCGCTCGGCATCGACACCGCCATTATTGTGCCTATCAAGCGTCAGTTAAAACAAGAATTTGGCTTTACTACACCAAGTTCCAGCTCTCTTAATCTAATCCCTCGCACTCAAAACGTCGCTTTAGAAACCCAAATGGTCACCGGCGATTTAAATGCCGCGTTAGTCGAATGGGTCGTTCAATATCGCATCGCTGATCCCGTTAAATTCTTGTTTGAGGTGCGAGCGCCCAACGCAACGCTACGTGATGTATCTGAATCTGTGATGCGTGAAGTGGTTGGTGATCGTACCGTCGATGAGGTTATTACAATTGGCCGACAAGAAATTGAATCGGAAGCGCTTGCTAAAATGCAAATACTGACGACCAAGTATGCAATGGGGATCAGTATTGACCAGGTGCAGCTAAAAAATATTAATCCCCCCAAACCCGTCCAGGCATCATTTAATGAAGTCAATCAAGCACAGCAGGAGAAAGAAAGACTCATTAATGAGGCGCGCAGAGATTACAACAAAGTGATCCCACTGGCGGAAGGTGAGAAAGATCAGCGTATCCGTGAAGCGGATGGTTACCGGCTTAAAAGAATTAATGAAGCACAGGGTGATGTCGCCAGGTTCAATGCCTTGTTAGTCGAGTACACCAAAGCGCCAGAAGTCACACGTCGAAGAATATATCTTGAAACCATGCAGGAGATTTTGCCCGTAATTCATTCAAAAATTATCATTGATGAACAAACGCATAGTATTTTGCCATTCCTTGATCTCAATGCAATACAGGGAGAGCAACCATGAAAAACGCGAAGCCTTTTGTTGCCCTTGTTATATTGGCTATTGTTGCTCTTTCAATAAAAGGAGCACTTTATACTGTGGGTGAAGTTGAACAAGTGATTATCACCCAGTTTGGCAAACCGGTTGGCGATCCTGTGACTACGGCGGGTCTGCACGTAAAAACACCTTTTATTCAAGACGTTAACACTATCGACAAACGGGTACTTGAATGGGATGGCGCCGCATCCGACATGCCGACAAAAGATAAACTGTATATTTCGGTAGATTTGTTCGCACGTTGGCGGATAACGGAACCCTTGCAGTACTTCCTCCGTCTGCGTGATGAGCACAGTGCCCAATCACGCCTGAACGATATTCTCGGCAGCGAAACCCGTAATGCGGTCGCTAAACATAAATTAATCGAAATTATTCGCACCACCAAAAACCGACAGCCTTTACATGAAGAGATGCTGACGGAGGCAGAGCGCAAGCTGAGTAACTTGGTGCCGATTCAAAAAGGTCGCAAGTTAGTTGAGGAAGAAATCTTTACCGCCGCGGCAGAAAAAATTCAAGTTTTTGGCATTGAGTTATTGGATATTCGATTCAAACGCATTAATTACAACGCAAGCGTCAGGCCGAAGATTTATGACCGCATGATTAGTGAACGTCGCCAAATTGCTGAGCGTTTCCTTTCCGAGGGAAATGGTGAGGCCGCTCGGATCCGTGGTAATCGACTTCGTGATTTAAACAAAATCCAATCGGAGGCCTACCGGCAGGTGGAAGAGATCCGAGGCTTAGCCGACGCAAAAGCAGCCGAAATATACGCAATGGCGTACAACCAGAGTCCACAAGCTGTAAACTTGTATGAGTTTACGCGTACCATGCAATCCTACCGTACGATAATTACTGAAAATACAACACTGGTATTATCCACTGAAAGTGATTTATTCAAGTTTCTGAAGGGAATAAAACCAACAAAAGAGTAACAGCTGGAGCCAACAAACAGCAATTGACCTTAACAGGTTCAACGACAAAGCGCCGAAATACAAGCCTAATAATAATCCATTTCAGAATCAGTTTATTTTGCCTTATTTTGTCGTAGCCACTTAATCATCTCGTCGGCATGCTGAACAAGCCGGTGTTGGGTATCGCAGCCATAGAACCTAAGTTCAACGTTCAAGTCTTCAAAAAGCTCTTGTAGTTCATCAAGTTTACTTTCTAGAGGGCGTTTTGTTTCGTTCATAGTTTCGTTACCGTTAATAGATATTCAGCATACGGGTGAGCATATACAGAAATAATAAACCAGCTATCCTGACCTATAATCTCAACCTCTTCACCTCGTTCCTTCTGCTCAGCACTATCAAAATAGTTACTAATCAGGATCTGGTCGCCATCGACAAAATACATAATTTCGCCATCAATAGATTTGAGCACTACGGAAAAGCGTTCGCCTTGAAAACCAAGAACCTTAAACAGGCTTTCATGTTCTCCCCCTACGATATCCTGATGCTGAAACGGCTTCGGGTTTCGGCTGAAATCGATGTAGGTATAATCGCGACTCAAAGCTTCCGTATGACGAATAACATGCGAAGGTGCACACGCGACTAGCCAGGCAAAAAAGAAACAAATCGAGAGGGCCTTTATAAATGTGTAAAACAACGTCACGCACCTGTAGCCCAAGAAAACAATACATACTCTTTATCGGTTTCGTAAAACATTAACTTGTCATTCCATTGCAACGTCAAAGCGAGCCCAGACAAAAAACGCTCGGAAATAGGTAAGACATAGCTTTCAGAGTCCGCGACTAGCTGACGATTAACAAAAATACCCCACTGACTTGGATATTCCAACCTTTCCGAGGCAAAGCGTTCATTCATTATCGTCTTAATAATTTCCTCGGTAATCCAGCTAACTTCGTCTTGTATCTGGTTTTCACTCAGAGGGGTAAAATCATACTCTTGCAATTCAGGGAGCAACCATTGATCGACGAATTCAGGAACATTGGTTGGTGTCATGTTAGCGATTGACCACTCTTGATAATGGTGCAAGTGATGATTGCATAAGGTAATGAACGCCTCAAACTCACAGCTAACTTGTTCCTTGGGGCAAATAAAAAAGCTCGCATCCTCTATCCCTTCACGCATCGTACGGTATTCAATCAGCGTAACGGCCTTGTGCTGAGAATCCAGAGCATATTTTTTGACCGACACCAAATTGCGTTGGCAAAAACTCAGGGAAAGTTCATTCGAGTCAATCCATGCCATAAACTGCTTCGCACGGTTCAACTTTCGAGACTCGCAACCTCGAGAATGCAATTCTCCAACGACTTCTGCTAAGAGTTTCTTGGCTTCTTGTAGCTTTTTCTCAATCATAGATGATTATTATTCTGACCTCTTTCAATTCGCACTCCCAGGACCTGGGAGTGCGTCGAAGCATTTCATTCAGGGCTTAACACGTCGCCTCGCTTTGGTTACAAACCCGTTTTTGGACATTGGTCGGTGCCTGTTCGTAATGACTCAGCGTCATACTGAAGCTCCCTTCCCCACCGGTGATTGCACGCAAGCGTTGCGAGTAGTCTTGAAGTTCGTTCAACGGTGCCTTTGCCTGGAGCGAAGTCAGATTATTTGGCTCGGCATTGGTACCGATGATCACCCCACGGTTCCCTGCCAGATCGCCGGTTACGTCACCGACACTGACTGTTGGTACCGTCAGTGACAGCTCAACAATTGGCTCCAGCACAATAGGCGATGCATTGTTTACCGCATCCAAGAAGGCTTTCTTACCGGCAATAACAAACGCTATTTCTTTCGAGTCAACCGAGTGGTACTTACCGTCATAAACCGTGACTTCAATATCTTTAATCGGGTTGCCCGATATTGCCCCTTCATCCACGGCCTGTCTTATCCCCTTCTCTACCGCAGGGATCAAAGCCGTCGGGATCGCTCCCCCAACCACTTTATTGACGAACACAAAACCTGTGCCCGGCTCCAAGGGGCGCACTTTAAGCTGAACTTCGCCAAACTGACCGGCGCCGCCACTCTGCTTTTTATGACGATAGCGTCCTTCCGCCGCTTGGGTGATCGTTTCGTAGTACTCAATGCTTGGCTGCGCAACATCGACCTTCAATTTATACAGCGATTCCATCTTTTCCATGGCTATCTTAAGGTGGAACTCTCCCTGGCCGCTGAGTAAGGTTTCATTGGTGCGCGTACGGTGCTCAAGACGCAAAGTCGGATCTTCAGCCGCAATTTTTTGCAATACTTCAGAGAGCTTTTGCTCGTCACCGCGTTTTATTGTCCGGATTGCCAAGCTATACATGGGCTCTGGAAATGCCAGCGTACGCATCGTGATACCATCTTCATCATGGGAATCATGAATGACTGAATCAAAAAACAAGTCATCTACTTTGGCCAACACACAGAAATCACCCGGCTTGGCACTACTGATTTCAATCCGTTTTTTACCCTGAAGCTGATACAAATGACCAACTTTAAACGCCTTGTTGCTTTCGCCGATATATAACTGGCTGCCAGCATTGATCTCCCCTTGGAAAAGACGAATATACGCCAGTTTTCCCAAATAAGGGTCAACGCTTACTTTATAGACATGGGCAACACTGTGATCGAGCTGATCGCAGTTTACCTGTATTTGTTTACCGTCTTTCTCCAAAAATGGCGGGTTGCCTTCCTCGGGCATTGGCATGATTTCAGCCAATGTTCGTAGTAACAGGTCGGTTCCTACCCCAGTTTCTGCGGAAACAAAACAGATAGGAATAACATGTCCGGTACGCAATGCTTCTTCAAATGGGTCATGCAGTTGTTGCGGTGACAGCGCGGAACCTTGTTCCAGGTACAGCTCCATTAACGCTTCATCAACCTCAATAACCTGATCAATAAGCCGTTCATGCGCACTAGATACACTGTCAATCATGGTCAGCCTGTCTTCATCAGGTTCGAAATAGCAGTCGATGACACTTTTACCATCTTCTGATGGTAAGTTGATGGGCAAACAACAACTACCAAAATGTGTTGAAATTTCCGAGACAAGTGCACCAATCTGATGAGGATTCAGATCCAGCTTGTTGATAATTATCATCTGGCACTTTTGCTGCTCTTGAGCAAAAGCAAACAAACGTTCAGAGACTTGATTCAATGGCGTGTTGGCGTCTAGCACCAAGGCTGTCGTTTCTATGGCGGGAAAAACACTCAAGCTTCGCCCGAGCAGTTCGGGTAGGCCCGGAGTGTCAATAATATTCATTCGGTGGTTGTGCCAGGTTAAGGCGACGGGCGTTGCTTCGATACTGTGCTGATACTGAATCGACTGGGAGTCAAAGTCAGTGACTGTATCCCCTTGCTTAACGCTCCCAAGATGTGTTGTTGACTGAGACTCATACAACAGACGTTCGATTAACGTCGTTTTTCCAACTCCGCTTTGACCGATAAAACCAACGTTACGTATTTCATTTACAGACATAGGTGCCCCCTAGAATAAGAAAGACGAGTTACTGCACACTTTGCATTGCGTTAGTTGGCGGTTTTACCGCCTTATCGTCTTCCAAGTCATTTTCCGTATGGGGATATCCATAAGCGTTCCATTTAATGGTAACTACTTATAGCTTATATTTCCTAACGATAATTGCTGTGAGATTCTTCGTTATTCTCAAATAAAAAGCCTCTTTTCAAAAAGAGGCTTTTATGGGACATGAAGTAAAACTGAGGGGATAATTGTTGCTAGGATCAACTATCCATCTTTCGGATCTGGCTTAGATACTTTATCCAGCTTTTGGACGCAGACGTCGATTTGATATTGTTGGCTCGCTTGGCGTGAATAATGGCTTGCTCAAAATTATCTAGCTTGTAATGAGCCCTTACTTTAGCCAATTCGACATCGTCCTTGCGGCCGTCAAGTTCAACGTGGTCGAGTTCAGCAAGCGCCTCACGGTAATGCCCTTCTTGCAACAGCAGCTGCGCCAAAGACCAACGATGTTTATTATCCAGCTTGGCTGCAAGCCTCCATACAGAAATCGCCTTATTCCACTCCTTGGCCATTTGCCAATATAGTGCCTGCGATGAAGCCAACTCTGGGTCGGTATCGGCATGGTTTAATTCCGCATATTGCATAGCGGCACGCACTGGAATGCCACGCTGGGCATAGAGTTGAGCCAAGGTTTTCAAATCTTGCTGACTTAATTCAACCTCTTGACGCTTGGCCAGCGCCAAAGTATCCAATGCATCTTTTGATTGACCAAGTCGTAGCTGGATCCCTGCGGTTTGTTGCCACCATGCCACCTTGTTTGGCTCAAGGACTATTAGGCGGTTAAGTGTCGGCAATGCCGGCCTCCACTTCTTCAACTGTAGCTGGGCCCCTAACTTGATCGTAAGCGGCTGAATATCATCGACACGACTTAATGATTCGTAGGTTTTAATCGCCTCTAGCACAGACTCCCACTCACCCACCTGATAGTGAGACTGTGCAATCCGCAGCCAAAGCTCATCGGCCTTCTGTGACTCAGGAATATTTTTTGCCAACTGATAATAATGCGGCAAGGCACGCTTGAACTGTTCGTCTGATAACAAAATATCAGCCAGCATTCGCTCTGTTACCCATGCCTGTTCATCTTGCAGCAAACCACTGTTGACGGCACTCGACAGATTCGTAATGGCTTGGTTCAGGCTACCCTGTTGCCAATAGAAAATCCCCAGCATCCGCTGCACAAAGGCTTTGTCATAGGCTTTGGACGGCGACAACTCTGCGAGTAGTCGAATAGCTTCATCCAACTTTTCTTCTTGTTGGAGGTTGTGAGCCCGCTGTACCTTGCTGGCAGTATACTGAGACAGCTCGGCATAAACAGGGCTTGTAGCCAAGATGAGAGCAACAACAAGTGCGAATTTCTTCATCATTTTTGTAATTTAAACTCCAATCTAACCGTTTGACCAATTCGTGAAACCGCTTTGCCATCAACCATTTTTGGTTGGTATTTCCACTTACGCAAAGCGCGAATGGCTTCTTTTTCAAACAGTCGGCGCGGCTTGGCATCTATCACCTTAATGTCTGCCGGGCGGCCCTGCGGATCAATCGTAAACGACATCACCACAAAACCTTCGGCGCCCTGCTTCTGGGCACGGGCTGGATAACGCGCCTCTACCCGGTATAGCGGCATCGCCTGCTGATTGGCCCCAAAATCCGAGAACTGAGGAACATTGATGGCGAGCCCCGTCACTGCCGTATCCAACGCCAAATTCGGCATTGCCGGTGCAGCCGTGGCTGTAACGGAAGTTTTCGAAGCCGTCGGTACGGCCTCAGGCGGAGGCTCAGGGGTATCCGGTTTTTCAGGAACAGTCCGCTGACGACGTTGGGCTTCACGTTCCTGCTCAACCATCACCATATCAAAAGCTAACATTTGCTTTTCCTCTGGTGCATCTTGATGGCCGTTATCCACCATCCAGGCCATAAAGGTGAACAGGCCTAATGCCATTGCCAGCGCAATAGGCAGCGCAACAAGTAACCGCAGCATCAGCGCTTCTCCGCCGCCAATGCGATTTTCTGTACACCGGCTCCTTTAGCGGCATCCATCACTTTCACTACCGTACCGTTATAGGCATGCTCATCGGCCTGAATAACCAAAGAGGCCTCAGGCTGCTCCAACAAAAGGTGCTCCAGTGTTGCCTGAACACGCTCAACATCCACTACCCGTTTGTCGATATAGATATCGTTGGCCGAGGTGATCGCAATGAAGATCCCTGCATCTTTCTGGCTTATCACGTTACTTGCCTGAGGGCGGTTAACCTCGACGCCAGACTCCCGGACAAACGAGCTGGTAACAATAAAGAAGATCAACATGATAAAAACAATATCCAACATCGAGGTTAGATCGACTTGGGCTTCTTCACGGGCAGAGGACGGACGACTCAGTCTCATCACTGACTCCTTAATAACTTTTCTAACTTAAGCTCACGCAGATGACAGGCCTTTGACAGGCGGGCGTGAACGAACATTCCGGCCAAGGCTGCCACCATCCCGGCCATAGTCGGCAAGGTGGCCAGCGATATTCCCGACGCCATCAAGCGCGGTTGACTACTCCCCTGAGTCGCCATGACATCAAAGACTGAAATCATCCCGGTAACCGTACCGAGCAACCCCAGCATCGGGCAAATAGCAACCAGCACTTTAATCAGGTTCAGGTTTTGATTAAGGGCAATCCGCGCCTCACAGAGCCAACCATCTCGCAGTGCATGGGCATACCAGGATGTCTGATCCTGCCTCATGTCCCACTGCGCCAGCCAATGCTGCTTTTGCTTGGGGTAGGTAACGAGCAGGTAGATAACCCGCTCAACCACCAGCAACCAGCACACGACAACCACACCAGCCAGCCACCATAGGATCTGGCCGCCCTGGTTCATAAAGTGTTGCAGTGAAAACCACCAGCCCTCGAAGCCCGCAGCTTGTAACAATGGCACTTCAAAAAGACTCGATCCCATTAGGCTGCGCTTCCTGCTTTTTCTGCCTGCTCAGCAACTAAACTAATCCCCTGCTTTTCAAGGATATTACGAATCGTATCTGCCTGAGTGCTCAAAATATTATGCGCTAACAATAACGGCATCGCAGCGACCAAACCAAGTACCGTAGTAACCAGTGCCATCGAGATACCACCCGCCATCACCGTCGGATCGCCATTACCAAACTGGGTGATCACCTGGAAGGTTTCAATCATCCCGGTAACGGTCCCCAGCAGACCAAGCATAGGCGCCAATGCAGCCAGTAGTTTCAACATCGACAAGCCTTTTTCCAGTCCCTGCTGTTCGTCAACAATGGTTTCTAGCAAACGTAATTCAAGCGCTTCCACAGTACGATTCTGCTCTTTGCTATAAACACCAAGCACACGCCCCAGCGGGTTATTGCCAGGTTGGCTAGGATTCTTCAATTGCGCTTTGATCTGCTGGCGAATTACAACCAGTTTTGCACCGCGGAACAAGGCAATGATGCCACCGACGGCTAAAAGCCCAAGAATGATCTTTCCAACCACCCCACCGTGTTCAATGCGATCACTCAGTTCTGGCGAATTGGCCAGCTGCTCAAGCATCACACCACGTGACGGATCGACTACAGCAGCTTGCAGACCTGATTGGGTTAATGTATTTAGCGTTGAAAAAGCAGGGCCATTTTCTGGTTGTTTAAGGTATGGCTTGGCAACCTGACGCTTACCATCCCATGACAGATAACCCTGCTCGCCAATCAAACCAATACTACCCAGGCGATAGGCATTTACATCAGACTGATAGCCCTCACCATTGATAAACGGTACCGAGACTTCTCGTAGTTCCGAGCTGGCAACGATCTGATCGGTCATCCCTTGCCACAAGCCTGTCAGCTGTTTCATCGATGGTAGCGCTTTGGCATCAACGATGTCTTCAACCACACCATGATAAGTAGTCCGATCGGCGCCGGTTACAGAAAAATTGATTTCAGCCTGCATCTCTTTGGCTGTTTGGCGCACGACACCAAACAGCTCACCTAGACTACCCGTTTCGAGTCGTAGCTGCTCTTCCAGCTTAGCCAGCTTGTTTTCATTGCCGCTGAAGGTATTACTTAACTGCTGAGTCTCACGTTGCAATTGATCACGCTGGGCAATCAACGCATCTCGTTGCTGCTTGATTTCTTTCTCAGTCAGCTTAAAACCGGCTTCTCGCTTGGCATTATGGGCTTTTTGAAGCTGTTGCTCTTGCTGGGTTTTTTCAACCAGCGTCGAGGTCGCCGAGGCTGCAAACGGAAGAGTAAATAAACATAGTGATATAGCTAACGCTTTGATTTTCATGTTACTTAGTCTCCACGTTAACAGATACTGGCAATGTAATTAGGCTGGGTGCCGCTTGTTTGGATGCAATGGCAAATGCTTTATCTATATCGTTAGAAAACTGAGAATCAAGATTCTGCCAGTTTGACTGGCTATCGTTCCACGCCCAATAACGCTTGCCATCCAGGCTACGAGCCACGAGTGAGATTCGGCCAAGATAAAGCAGATCAGCTTCAATGCTATCCTGTTCTGAAAGCGTTACCTTACCCTGGAAGATCCCTAGCTTGGTTCCGTAATCCATCTCAATCTGGTAGGCCTCAAGAATACGACGGTACTTTTCTGCATCACTGATATCAGCCTGAGCCATCATTAGTTCAAGTTTGGCAATTCGAGCCAAACGTAGCTCGTGACGGATCGGTTTATCATTGGCGATAATCGATTTAAGGCCATCAATCATCTTGTACATCAAAGGTACGACACCCTGACGTGTCTCTTTTATCCCCTGAATTTGCTGATTGAGACTTTCCGCCTCGGTATTTTGGCTATCGACCAAGCGAGCGAGGTGATCACGATAAACCGTAAGATTTTTCACTTCTTCCTGAAGCTGTTCAATTTCAGCGGCCATCGACAAAGTCGCTTCAGCGCTGGTATCGATTTTTTTTTGGCTCTTGGCTGACGCAGCATTGATACTGCTCTCTATTGTTCGGGCGCTGTTGAGGCTATCGGCATTTGCGCCTGCGGCAAGGCCAACCATCATCAGTGCCAAGCTAGTTTTTTTTATGTTCATCTTGCAATAGTTGTCTTAGGGGAATGCATTAAAAAAATAAAAATTCATCCTGTGAATTTTACGAGTATTAAAAACAAAAAATATCAAAAACAGCAAAGGGAGAAGTTAGCACCTCTCCCTCTATTTATACCCAAGTTACCTCAAGGTGCTTAGGTATACTTACTCAATTAGTAACGGAACTGTAGGGTTGCCATGTAGTTACGGCCTTCACCCAGAATAGTCTTCGTCTCGCTACCACCGGCTAAGTAGTCAGTATCAAATACGTTTTCAATATTTAGACGCATAATGACATCTAAGTCTTGATCATACTTGATTGTATGCGCGACACCAGCATCTACACGAGTATATGCATCTTTCTTGTATGTATTTGCACTATCGCCGTATCGGTCACCAACATAAATCACGCCTAGGTTAGCATCCGTGTTGTTTGTCACAGAATAACGTGACCAAACACTTGCAGATAGCTCAGGGACATCTGCAGGACGGTTACCGTCTTTCGCGGCATCTGTCGGATCAACAATCTCCGCATCCAGATAGGTCATGCTGCCATTCAGAGCCAGTTTTTCCGTTACGAAACCTGAAGCGCTTAGCTCGGCACCACGGTGAACCTGCTCACCAACCTGAGTGGTAATGCTCTCTTTACCGTCAATACCCGTTACTTTCTCATTCAGGACTTTATTTTCCTGAGTAATATCAAAAATGGCACCGGATACAAATAGCTGATTATCGAACAGTTCCCACTTGGTACCTAGCTCGTAAAGCTTACCTTTTACCGGATCAAGCTCCTTCCCGTCATTTACATCCGTTTCGTCATCAACAGGATCTTCCGGCTCGAAACTCTCAGAGTATGTCAGGTAAATAGAACCGTTTGGCACTGGGTGATAAATGACACCAGCCTTCGGCAGCACATTATTATATGTATCTTCACTGGTTTCTGTTCTATCGAAACGAACACCCGCCAGTACTTGCCACTGATCGTTAAACGTGATCATATCCTGAAGATAGACACCGTAAGAGTCGCGCTCTGTTGGGTCACCCACTTCGCCATTGGTATAGTGCAGTTCCGCCGGCTTATCCATTGGCTGACCAACAGTTGCCGTATAGCCTTTCAAGTACTCACTCTGGGTTTTGTAGTAGTAACCAAGCCAGTTAGCACCAACCAGCATCTGATGGCTAACACCTAGCGCATCGAATTCACCGACCAAATCCACATAGGCCGTATCGAACTGCCAGTTATCCCAGCGGTCGTATCCGTTGTAAGTAAACGTACCGTCAGCAGGGTTGTAGGTATCAGGCTTCGAGAAACTTTCTATATCACGACGCTCAAAGTCTTGATGGTTATAACCCGTTGCTAGACGCCATGTGTCTGTAAGCTGGGCGTTAACATCAATACCGATGTTTTCAACGTCATTCTCGATGTTTGACCACTGTGCATCCCAGATATGTTTATCGCCAAGCACGGGCTTGCCGTCAACAATATATGCGCCAGTATCAACACTGCCATGATCGTTGGTTTTATCGTAGTGGAATGACACTGTAATATCGTCATTTACGTCGTAGTCGACGAACAGGCCACCGACAAAGCGTTCTGTAGACGGCGTGCTGCCATCATTGTATTCACGCCATGAGTCATAGCTGTGCTTAGCAACAATAGCGCGGGCACGCAGTGTTTGGTCATCATTTAATGAACCACTGACATCAGCCACAGTACGTGATTCGTTGTTTGAACCGATATCCTGACTAACATTAACCTGGGTTTCATAAGTCGGCTTTTTGGAGACCATATTGATCAGACCGCCTGGTGCAGACTTACCGTATAACAAGCCTGCAGGGCCTTTTAGCACTTCCACACGCTCAAGCAGTTCAATCGGCTGGCGATAGTGAGACCAATGCTGCTTGCCATCGCGTAGGAAGCTATCGCCACTGCCTAAATCAAAACCGCGTAATTTGAATGTTTCACGGTTACGACCTTTACCACCTTCCGAAACACTGGCGTCATTTTTCAGGACTTCACCTAGTGTGCTGGCACGTTGTTCATCGATCAATTGCTCGTCGATAATCGTTACCTGCCCTGGGGTTTCAAGTTGCGTTGCTTCAATGCGCATCGCACTGGTGTTTGTGTCAGCCTTATAGCCATAGTCGCGGCCAGTCACGACCATATGCTCATCAACATCAGTTGCCTGTGTATGTGTTTGAGCTTGTGCTACAGGTGTGGCTAGAATGGCACCAATCAATAAAGTCAGGTGACTTTTAGAAAACATATTCCGTTATCTCCAAAAAAATGAGTTACTCAGCCTCTTCATTTGCTTTAATTATCAAGAGGCCTAACAAGTACTCACATGCGCCTTTACGGCGACCACTGCAAAAATCTGCAGCGAATATAAGTGATAACCATTACCATTTGCACTTAATTTACATTCTTTGCATTCGTAAAGTTTTGTAAAGTAACGTCCGGTTATTGAGTAACCAAATTCGCCATTCTGGGACCAAATATCACACCAATCGTGATATTTGCTAATTTGAAAGGTATAATGCCGCCGATTTTATTGACATACGCGGTATATGAAGTGACACAAGTAAACCTAGACGAAATCCGTCGCCAATTGACTGAACTAAATTATAAAGCTGACAAAATGCGCATTGTAACTGTGTCGGCGATGGATGATGATCTACTGGAAAGCTGCACAACAACTGAAAATGAGTGTTTCTACAATAGCTATATGAATGTCATATACGGTAAGGGCGAACGCTATGTTCTCGGTTACCGCTGCGAAGATCCTATCGTTGATCACGCGATTATCCGCAAAGGCGATAATTACTATGATCCGACCCTTCAGGCAGAAGGTAACTTCACCTCATATCAGTACGCAATTCTCACTGAGTTCACTGTATTCGATATGATGAAGCATGCTAAAACCAACAAAGACTTCCCGCCTGATGTTGATTATATTCTTAGCAAAGCAAACAAGTTCAAGAATGTCATTGATGTCGAGAAAATGCGTAAATAGTTTTATCTCACTGTCATAGACTCTTAGCCAGATTCAACAAAGCCGCTTATCGAGAACCGATAAGCGGCTTTGTTCTATTGTTAGCAGCGTATTTAACAGTTTGCCAGCTAAGCCATCGGAAATAGCAAGCAGATCCGTAAACCGCCTTCTGCACGATTCGAAGCGACAACATGACCTTTCATGATTGACATCGACTCCTTCACGATGGCCAAACCGAGCCCATAGCCACCGGACTGTTTATCTCTTGCCATCTCCAAACGGGTAAACGGATCAAAGATTTGGTTAAGATGCTGTTCAGGGATCCCAGCTCCATTGTCTTCGATAACCAACTGAACCCAGCCATTGGCATTACATACAGATAGCGATATGACGGCTTGCCGCCCTGCATATTTAACCGCATTACCCAGTAAGTTTTTAATCACCCTAAGCAGCAACCGGTTATCGGCCATCGCCATTAACGCCGAGTTATTTAAATCACACTCAAATACCTGCTCATGTATCAAGTTACCCTGCATTTCAAGGATAAGGTGATGACAAACAGTCTCCAGCTGTATTGGTACGAGATTTACTGAATAGCTGGCATTTTCGAGTTGGCTATATTCCAAAATTTCAGTCACTAGCTCATTCATTTCATCAGATTCACGCTCTAAACGATCCAGCAATGGCTGGCTCTCTTCCGGTAGACGCCGTCGTAGCAAGTGCAATGCCAAATTATGCCGGGCAAGCGGCGTTCTCAGTTCATGAGAAACATCGCGGATCAACCGTTTTTGCTTCTCGGCCAATCCATGGATACGCTGCGTCATATGGTCAAAGGAGTTTGCCAACCGGCCAAGCTCTGTGACACTGTCACCAACCTCATGACTTACACGGACACTGAAATCTCCTTCAGCCAGTCGATAGCTGGCATCTTGTAGTTTATTTAACGGACGTTGCAGGTAGCGGGCAAGCAATAACGAAAAAACACTTAAGATCAAAATCGCTATAACAACCTGAATCAGCATGAAATAATAAGGAAAATAGCGTGCTGGGTGGTATTCATGCGGAAACTGGATCACCAAATCATGTCCCGTACTCAACGGGATGGCAATAACGGGTTGGTTAACCTGGTTCTCAAACGTAGTATCAAGATCGCGAATGAAATTGAGCTTGAATTCAAAGTGAGGATGCATCTGACGACCGCTGATGGTATGCCGCTCTTTATCAAGCACAAACAGATAGTAATGTTGCCCCCGCTCCCAGTCCGCCAGCTCATCCATATCCCCCTCTCTGATCATCACCTCGGCCTGATCAGCCAGTTCAAGCATTTCAGCTTGGATCTTCTTCGGTACATGAAGCAGCGTTTTAACCAACGCAACCTCGGCAATATTTTGCAAGATCATGATTAAAGATAAGATCACGGCAAAGTAGGAAAACAGGCGAAAAGCCAGTCCATCACGATCACCAAGGAAAAACAACGAGCGAACTCTTGAAAGGCGAATAGCTATCATTCGGTTTATCAATCAGAAAAAAGTCACCTACTTTACCATACCTTTGAAAATTATGACCAATATGCCGTGAATCCCCTGCCCCTGATACTCAACCTACCCGTAAAAATCGTGGGGCGGTTCATAAAAATAGTGATTAGAAGCATAGTAATGCAAGTATTCAGTGATAGTCATAGTGAACTATGTCATATATAACAGTAAAATCGTCATTACTGAGTATGGCAGCTCGAAGAATGACCAAATGCTCATCACCTTACAGGGATAGCAAGGATAAGTAGCAAATGAGAATCATTTTTTTCTTTTTAACCAATCTATTACTGCTTGGTTGTAGTTCTGGTATTTCAGTTAACGTACCAGAGAAGTTCGAAAGTGCGGTCAAACAGGATAGCGGTTACCTGGCTGGTAGCCTTAGCACCACGACAGTCTGGCCTTCTTCTGGTGAAGGGCTTGTCACCACCCTGTACATTCGTCAATCAGGTGATGAAGATGCCATTACGATAATTAACGATAACTCTCATGCTGACTTCATTACTGATTCAGTCAAAGGCCAACTTTTTTCTCTGGCATTACCTCCCGGTGAATATGAGCTTTTCTGCATCGGTTTCAAAGGCAGCAATGGCAATCGTACTATCCGCTCGAAATCCAAAGAAGATCTTGGTCTAACGTTTACTGTTGAGTCAGGAAAAGTGACTTATATCGGACAATTTATCGCTTCCAGCCTTGTGGCAAAAAGCAAACTTTGGAATACGGAATACCCAAGCGGCTACGGCTATATCACTCACAACTATGCAAACCAACGTGATAAAGCGCTATTCGATGAACGACATCCGGCCCTCTCCGACCTTACCTTCATGCCGGAAAAACTGGGAGAGATAAACAACCGCCTGATCTCAACAAGCCACTAGACAAAAAAAGCGAGAGCCATGCTCTCGCTATTTTCAGTTCAGGTTCTAGGCTCTAAAACTCTAGCCGCCAATTAACGCCATAGGGATACCCGTCTGAAGCGATAACGCAGAACTCAAGCGAGATTCTGCGACATGATCGCTTTCAACAGCAGCCATCAAAGACTTAGTCGCCTTCACTGTTTTATGGGTCCCTACCTGCTTTTCAGTTCGAGATAGAGGCTGATGGACTTCAACGTAGAGCGCCCCATTCGGCTCCACAGTATGCTTCAATGGCTGGTTAATGATCCGCACAGCAGTCCCTTCGGGAACCTGCGGAAACAACCATTCAATGTCCCACGGATTCATCCGAATACAGCCCGAACTAACCCGCATTCCAATACCGAAATCCTTGTTAGTTCCATGTATCAGGTACTGCCCTTTACCGTGGCTAAGACGCATAGCATATTCACCGAGAGGATTCTCAGGGCCCGCAGGTACTACCGCTGGCAGTTCAATATCATGTTTTTCACGATATTCCTTGCGGATATTAGCCGTTGGTGTCCATGTCGGATCAACGATCTTTTGGCTGATCTTGGTGGTCATTTTCGGGGTCGCACGTCCCACCCGGCCAATACCGATTGGAAACACATACATGCGTTCAGTATCATCCTCAGGGAAGTAGTACAGACGTAGTTCCGCCAAATTAATCACAATCCCTTCGTGTTTGACATCAGGCAGTATCAACTGAGTCGGTATTGTCAGTAACGTACCGGGAGTGGGCAGAAATGGGTCAACCCCTTTGTTTGCTTCCATCAGAGCCAAAAAGCCAACATCGTACTTATTTGCAATATCAGCCAGGCTTTCGCCTTTATTGACCTGATAATACTCCATGATCCCTACCAGCTTGCTATCAGCCGCTGGGCGCTGATATTCAATTGCATTAACGGCAAAAGACAGCATACAAATTAATGATAAGAGTAATGAGCGATACACAAAAACGCCTCCACTTGAAGTATTACTATTATGGCAAAGTTTGGAATTACATCGTCTCACAACTGAATTATTCTCACTGATAAGACACATAATCAGTTCGGTTGCAGTCATAACCAAATAAATTATGCTGATTGTACCCGCCCTGATACAAGATTTCGTCATCGTTGAGTCAAATATAGCCAAGCAACGTCAAGGGAGATATCCAGCATCTTGAAATCGCTTGGATATAAAAAAGGCGAGGTAGTGATTACCTCGCCTGCAGTCATTTTCAACCGGTAGCTTCAGGGGTTAACCCCATTGTTTACACATACTGTGCTGTCACCATTTTCCAAGATTTACGTTGCTCATCTAATAAACGTTTCATCTCAGCATACTGCTGAACAAACTCAAAGCTCTCATAATGCTTAACGAGACGCTTCTTCTTCAGTTCAATCATTCGCTTCTGCGCTGAGTAATAATCTGAGATCTTCAGCATCAGCGCTTCATATTCTTCCTCTAACAGCGCGAGACGAACCTTGCCGTTGGGTGTAGTGGCTAACTTCGCCTGCAAACGTTTTAGCACCATGGTCGCTCGGGCTTTTTCAATTCTGTCCTCTGGGCTTGTACGCAGGTTCTTTGCAAAGCCCAGCCACGAACAGCTCTTTATCAGCCACTTTGTCGGATCAAACTGCCACCAGCGAATACCGTTTCTATAATCATTCTCGAAGATATGATGGTAATTATGGTAACCCTCACCAAAAGTAAGAAACGCAAGGAATCCATTATCCCGGGCGGTATTTTTGTCGGTGTAAGGCTGACTTCCCCATATATGGGCCAGTGAGTTAATAAAGAAAGTAGTATGGTGGCTAAGTACCAGACGAACGACACCAACCAACAACAAAGCCCCCCAGATATCGCCATGGATCAAACCAAATAACAGAGGAAAACCCAAGTTGGTCGCAATCGTCAAAGGCACGTAGTATTTATGCTGCCACATAACGATTTTATCTTTCTGAAGATCGCGGCAGTTAGAGTAATCACTATAGCGGCTCGCGTGATACTCCCTCAGCATCCATCCGATATGGCTGTAGAAAAACCCACGTTTGGCTGAATACGGATCTTTATCATTGTTATCGACATGACGATGATGAACACGGTGATCGGACGACCAGTGCAATATACTATTCTGCAGGGCAAAAGCGCCGCCGATTGCAAAAATGAGACGCATGCCGGCATTCGCTTCATAAGCTTTGTGTGACCACAACCGGTGATAGCCCGCGGTGATCGACATGCCGCAATAGCTGAATGCTAGCACCAGCATAATAATTTGAATCCAATCGAACCCTACGTAGTAGGCATAAATTGGCGTTCCAAACACGGCGATGGCAAATGTCACCGTAAAAATAGCAACATTGAGCCAGATAATTGGTGGTCTGTTGGTCGACATCCCTATAACCTTAAAATCATTTCAGCGTACAGATGTAAGCCAGAATAATCTTCCAAACCGACAAGGTCAATCACAAGTTACATGCACCGCAACAAAATGTTACAAATGCGACACTCCGATTCAACCTGGAGTAAACCCCCTCTGCAGCCTCAATCAGCCCCTTGTCTAGTGGTTTGGGTATACACTAATACAAGCAAGGCACTATGAGATTAAGGCGATGGAATCACTCACTTCTTTGAATATGGATCGACAGCAGCGCGTAGTGATCGATACAAATAATCAGCTGTGGATTGCTTCGCCCTCGCCTGGAGTTTGGCGTATTCCGCTAGAACGAGAAGCAGCAGAAAGTGGCCAAGTCACCAGTCTTGTCCGCTATGATGCCAACACCCATTTCACGGCGCACTTTCACCCTAACGGCGAAGAGATATTCGTTCTCGATGGCATTTTTCAAGATGAGCACGGCCATTACCCGGCGGGGACATACATCCGTAATCCACCGGGATCATTTCATTCGCCGGGCAGCGACAGTGGTTGTTTGCTATATGTAAAACTCAACATGTTTCCACCACACGACGACGATATGATCCGAATTGATACCCATAATGCCAACTGGCAACCCGGTATTCAAAACGGATTATCAACCCTGCCATTGCACGGCTGCGGAAGAGAGCAAACGATAATGCTAAGATGGCAACCTGGCACATCCTTCCCATCGCATCAACATGATGGTGGTGAAGAGGTGCTTGTCTTATCAGGTGAATTTCATGATGAACTAGGCAAATACAAGGAAGGGGTCTGGCTGCGTAACCCTGCGGGTAGTTCCCACCAGCCAGAATCGACCGAAGGCTGTTTGATGCTGGTAAAAAGCGGCCATATGTCCAAATGACTTCTGGTACTGGTTCAGCAGGAAAGTGATATCCCTACCGCTGTAAATCTCGAGTCTGTATTTTGATAGGCCGAAGTTCCCTGCCGGTAATAATCGGCCGGCATTCGCTCATTCAAGCCAGCCGATTTTAGCTTATAAAACTCATCTCGGGTCAAGATAACGTAGTCAAGGTGGGTATCCAGAAGCTGTTCAATTGCATCCAGGCTCAGAGCATCATCCCTAACCAACACTTTAAGCATACCAGTCAATACAGAAAGAGGCAGGCGAAGCTCCCTGACCAATTGTTTACGGTTTTGGATGTTGCTGGCCGATGTTGAATGAATACCGTGCTCAAAGATCTGCTCCCAGTCGGCATTCCCCTGTCGGGTGACTAAGCCATGTCGATAGCAATAGTAGCCTTCAAAATATTGGCGTAGAAAATGAAACCGTTCTGCATACACTTCCAGATAGATATGCTGAAGTTCAAGACTGGCATTAAAATCATTTAAGTTGTTCATAGTCGATATAGGTGGCTTCTAAACCAGCCACCCTGTTCAATCCTATCCTGTGCTAAAGATTAAACCTTACCCCAACGCTGCCTTCAAATTCCGTGCTAGTCTCATCTTGCAGGTACAATGTCATACCACCTTCAGCATAAAAATGAACAGTATGATAAGGGATCACAACACCAACCCCGGCTCTTGGTCCCCATGTATGCTTTTCATCATCTACCCACTGAATCCCGGTAAACGTATAAAAAGGCGAATATTGCATCCGCTGGGTATAATCACTGACATTCCATATAGCATCAGCCGATAGGCTAAAGGTATCTAGACCAACCGCAAACTGAAAGTCATCCCGGTATTGGACTGTTAACCCTGATGTTGGGCTACCAAGAAATACGCCTGCTGTTAATGGGGTGTTTACCGCCGCAGCTTGCATAGGCAACGTTAAAGTTGCACAAAATAACAGCACTTTCTTAAACATTCAAAATCCCTGAATTACGCTATTTTTTTAGGACGCGCGCAACATACCCTCTTTTATTACAAAAACAAAGAGTAATCTGATGAAATTTATTATTCGTATCTCAGGTCTAATCATGCATCAGTAAATAATTATAACGAATACCCGATTTAAGGAAGATTATGCTTATCAAGAACTCCCAGCGTTGGACATTAAAGGAAAACGATGCAACGCCTGAATCTATCTACCATCAACGTCGAGACATTCTGAAAAAACTTGGGATCACCTTGGTTGGAATGCCCCTTGCTTCCCAAGCCAATGCAGGGCTATTTGATGCATTCACCGGTAATGACAAGCCGTCGGCCAAAGATAGCCGCCGCCTGCTGTCAACCAAAGCTTCGCGTTACTCTAACACTCAGCTTTCTCTCACCCCTGAAAGCAAGATACTTACATACAATAATTTTTATGAATTTGGCACGGACAAATCCGATCCTGCCGTCCGTGCCGCAAACTTCCAGACCAACCCATGGACAGTGAAAATTGATGGTCTGGTTAATCGGCCTATCACCCTGGGCTACGAAGATATTTTCAGCAAATTTACTCTGGAAGAACGGATCTACCGCTTACGTTGTGTAGAGGCGTGGTCAATGAACATTCCTTGGATTGGTTTTCCCCTGGCGGAGCTGCTAAAAAAAGCCGATCCCAACAGCAAAGCCAAGTATGTCGCATTTGAAACCCTCTATGATCCGAAACGTATGCCGGGACAAGCATCCCGACGGATTGGTGGCGGCATTGATTATCCCTATGTCGAAGGGCTGCGGTTAGATGAAGCCATGCACCCGTTGACACTGATCTCTGTCGGCCTGTATGGCAAAACACTTGCTCCCCAAAATGGCGCCCCCTTACGATTGGTTGTGCCATGGAAATATGGCTTCAAGAGCATCAAGTCAATTGTGAGAATTACACTTACCGACAAAGAGCCGCCAACAACCTGGAATCTGCTTGCTCCCAATGAGTACGGCTTTTATGCCAATGTAAACCCAACAGTCGATCACCCTCGCTGGAGCCAGGCAAGTGAACGCTTCATCGGTGAGGGCAACCTGTTCAGCAGTCGACGCCAGCCAACCAAAATGTTCAATGGGTATGCCACCGAAGTCGCCGGCCTGTACAAAGGCATGAACCTAAGCAAAAACTATTAAGCCAGACTGAGGAAATGATTTGATGAAACTACTACCACGGCATATCACAGGGCTTAAAGTCATCATCCATCTGACTTCTCTGAGTTTTCTGACACTGTTAGTTTACCAGACGCTTACCGGCGGGCTGGGTGCCGACCCAGTTCAAGGCCTCAGCCATTTTACAGGCAAAGCGGCGCTCAATACGTTGATGATCACCTTAATGATCTCACCTATTGCCCGCTACTTAAAGCAAGGATCACTCGTTAAGGTACGTCGCCTCGTTGGCCTTTATAGTTTTTTCTGGGCTGCAATCCACCTACTTGGATATCTAGCCCTGGATCTCAACTTCGACTGGACATTACTGGCAAGCGAGATCACCTCTCGTCCATATTTAACGCTAGGGGCAATCAGCTGGCTAATTCTATTGGCTCTAGCCATCACCTCGGCTCAGGGTATACAGCGGCGGATGGGAGCTAAATGGCAGAAACTCCATAATTGGGTGTACTTAGCACTGCTATTAATCCCTATCCACTACTACTGGTCAGTAAAATCCGGGGTGACCGAACCCGCACTGTATCTCTTAGCGGCGGTAGCATTATTGGCATGCCGCCACAAGACATTTAGACGTTGGTTACCGGCATTGCCTCTTTCCCGACGCTCAAACTCAGTGCGATCTTAGTATGAATTACATAAACTTATTCGGATAAATCGCGATAAACTACTTTCAGTGATCACTAAATCACTGAATATTCGTAAGACATAACGCCATTTTCTGATACGATTACCTATCAATAGTAATAAGATGCTATTAGCCTGAACTCAACAGATACTGTGAGTTCAGGCCAAATTGGTTGTATTGTGTTATGGGGCTTGTCGTTTTTGGTCAGTGATCTTCTTTCAGTCAGTATTCATCAGTTTCAGGCTGACTGCTTGCAGTTGTGTGAGCAACATTATCCAACGGTACACAACCGGGGAATGCGTGAAAACCATTTGGGCAAAGCCCTATGCCGCAGGGTTTTGTCTACACTCCAACAAGCTGACTTTGAGGCAGCGTTACAGCAATACCATGACGATGACAATCTTGCACAGCCAATCTTCAAAATCGAAACCACAGGTTTTATCATCTGGGTTATTGCCCACCGACTTGTGAGTGCCAACCTGGCATGTCGTGATGCGTTGATCCAGTCCGTCAATACTGCCTACCGGCAGACCTGTCAGGATAAACAACACCACTTGCTTATCGTTTCCGATCACTGGTTTGACCGTAGCCGAGCCAGCAAAGAAGTTCCGGCTTGGTGGCTTGGCCAGGTGCCTGAAAATATCGATGATTATTTGGCTGATGGCATCCGTTTGCAGGAACCTACTCAGGTGTTGCCAGAATGCCTGCAGCAAACATATCGTTTACCTGAAGGGATCCATCAAGTACACCACCCTCTGAAACGGCACGGAAGCGACAAAATCGTGCATAAATATATTCTGCTGACCGCCTACTACCGAATGCAATAGCGAGCAAGAAAGGCAATAAAGTGATCGCGTCGATACCCATTTCGATGCGTCATCCTTTACTATAGCGGCACGCTCATTCGCTCGTTATTTATTAAGAATTCACATGTCAGCTACCAGTACGGCTTCACACCTATCATTGCGGAATGATTCTATCTTCCGCTTGTTCTTCCGCTATACCATGCCGACCATCGCTGCCATGTTAGTCACCGGGATCTACGTTGCTATTGATGGCATGTTCGTAGGTCACTTTATCGGTGAAAAAGGGTTAGCGGGTATAATGCTTGGCTACCCTATCGGCTCAATCTTATATGCTGTCGGCGCCTTAATCGGTATGGGGGCATCGGCTCTTGTTTCAATTCGGTTAGGTGAAGGCCGAACCGAACAGGCGCGAATGATTGTCGGTAATGCGCTCTCCCTTAGCCTTGTCACTTCGTTGATCATATGCGTACTCGGTATAGCCTATAGCGAAGCCATCCTAATATGGTTGGGAGCCGAAGGGGAAATCCTGCAGATGGCATCAGACTATCTGTTTTGGTATTTCGCATTGGGAGCCTTCCCGGTGATCTCGATGGCATTTTCTTCGTTACTGCGTAATGACGGCCAACCAAATCGGGTAACGCTGATCATGATTTTCGGCGGGATACTGAATGTCGTGCTCGACTGGTTGTTTATTGTGGTATTCCCCTACGAGCTAACAGGTGCAGCTATCGCAACCATGTTATCCCAGGCCGCCACGACCCTACTCTGCCTACAGCACTTCTTTGGCCGTAAAACCAATCTCCGCATCCATTGGGATACACTTAAACTGCAATGGGACAGTGTCGAACAAATCTTCCGCCTGGGCTTTTCCAGCCTCTTGATGTATCTATACCTCTCAGTTGTACTGACACTCCACAACAAAGCCTTTCTGTGGGTCGGGGATGCGCTGCATGTCGCCGCATACGGAATTGTTAGCTATACCGAAGCTTTCTTCTACCTAATCTTTGAAGGGATCGCCTTAGGTATCCAACCGATCACCAGCTATAACACCGGTGCCGGACAAATCGAGCGGGTAGTCAAGGCTCGCAATTTAGCATTTGCTGTCACTCTATTATTCGCCCTGGCGGGTGTTGCTTTCCTGTATGGCTTCCCGGAGTATGTGGTATATCTCTTTGCCGGTGATAACCCGACCCTGCAACCAGAGACTATCAACGGGATGCAACGCTATTTCTGGGGATTACCCATGGAAGGCTTGCTGCTGGTTGGCGCAACGTATTTCCAGTCAATCAACCGAGCAAAAGAAGCTTCCATACTGACTGGCGGCAAGCTCATATTAATCACCTTCTTTATCTTTACCCTTGCAAAGATTGCGGGTGTAAATGGTGTCTGGATTGCCTTACCACTTTGCAGCTCTGTCCTCACTGCGTGGATGATTGTCACATTGCGCCGTTCGTAACGAGAACAACATAATTAGCGTGTTTAACTACACCGCAAACGATTAACAGCGCCTTTTCGGCGCTGTTTTATTATACAACGGTAAATTCAAATAATAGCGAAATTTGACGTTAGTCACATTTACATTGCTAATTACACAATACTAATTTTCAAGGCATTAGCAGACGGTATTATCAGCCCATCTTTGTCGTACCGTGGTAGTTATCGATGTTTAAAAAAACCCTTCTCGCAGTTTCTCTGGCAGCAACTTCAATCGCAAGTACCTCTGCTTTTGCCCTGGAAAAAGTCGATCTTTTAATTAAAAATGCAACAGTCCTGACAATGGATCAGGAAAAAACGGTATTTGAAAACGGATTAGTTGCTGTAAAAGAAAACAAAATTTTTGCGGTCACTGATGGTACCGATGTCAAAGACTACCTAGCTGCAAAAGTTATCGATGCCAATGGCGATATCGTAATGCCTGGCCTGATCAATACCCATACCCACGTCTCAATGACGGTTTTCCGCTCAATGGCAGATGATGTACCGGACCGCCTGCACCGTTATATCTTCCCGTTAGAAAAAAAACTGGTATCTCGCGACATGGTTCGTATTGGTGCCCAACTCGGTAACGTCGAGATGATCAAAGGCGGTGTAACCACCTATGCCGATATGTATTACTTTGAAGATGAAGTTGCAAAGACCGTCGACGAAATCGGCATGCGTGCAGTACTTGGCGAAACGGTGATTAAATTCCCTGTCGCCGATGCCGCTAATGCCGACGAAGGTATCAAATATGCAGTTAACTTTATTGAAGAATATAAAGATCACCCTCGAATTACCCCGGCTTTTGCTCCACATGCCCCTTACACCAACACCACGGAAACCCTGCAAAAAATCACTGAACTATCGTTAGAGCATGATGTACCTGTGATGATCCACCTTGCTGAATCCGAGCGAGAGAACCAGGTCATTGCCGAACGCAGCGGTGGCAAAACTCCTGTCGGTTACATGGCTGATATTGGTGCCCTGACACCAAACCTGGTTGGAGCCCACGTGATCAACGTCGACGATAACGACATTGCCCTACTGAAAAAGCATGATGTGGGTATTGCTCACAACATGAGTGCCAATATCAAATCAGCCAAGGGCGTATCACCGGCGCTGAAAATGTTTGATGACGGCTTACGTGTCGGCCTAGGCACTGACGGTCCAATGTCAGGCAATACCATCAGCACTATCGATGAATTCGGCCAAGTTGCCAAAATACATAAGCTGGTAAACAAAGACCGCGCCGCAATGCCGCCAATGAAAGTCATTGAGATGGCCACAATTGGAGCCGCTCGTGCCCTGCATATGGAAGACACTATCGGCTCGCTGGAAACCGGCAAGCTGGCCGACATCATTGTTGTCGATACCACGGCACCAAACATGGTACCGGTATACAACCCGTATTCGGCATTGGTTTATTCGGCATACGCTACCAACGTCAAGCACACCATTGTTGACGGTAAGGTATTGATGAAAGATCGTAACATGCTGACTGTCGACGAGGATGCGATTCGCGAGGAAGCATTGAAGTTTGCCGACAAAGTTCGCAAAACGGTTGTAGAAAGTGGTGAAGTTGTCCAATAACCCCTATTCGACCACTCTTTATTAACGCTAACATCGCTCGCTTATGGCGAGCGGTGTTATTAACGTCAATTAGCTACCTTCACTCTTATTAGAACACCATCTAATATTTTCACTTATACATACTACAACACTGAACTATAGCACTTCTCTGCACCGCTTTTTCAGCTTAATATTCTATCCCTTCAACAACTTCCAATAGAGTAATCCTATTAAGTAAATAGGTATTATCAATTTTATTAATAAGCACCAAACCCATACATTTACGTCCGAAAGCTGAGCAACACACAATAACTCTAATTGGAAAAGTAAATGAAATTTAAGCAAAAAGCCTTAGTGGTAGCACTTGGTATGGCTACTGTCTTCAACATTAATGCAGCAACCCTTACCAAGGATAATGGTGCAGCTGTCGGCGATAACCAAAACTCCATTACTGCAGGTAGCCAAGGCAGCGTTTTATTAGAAGATGTGCAGCTTATTCAAAAGTTACAACGCTTTGCTCGCGAGCGTATTCCCGAGAGGGTGGTACACCCTCGTGGGACCGGTGCTCACGGTAGCTTTGTAGCGACGACGGATTTCAGCGACTTCACCAGCGCCGCCCCTTTTTCCCGTGAAGGAAAAAAAACACCTGTTTTTGTCCGATTTTCATCCGTTGTCCACGGCAAAGGCAGCCCTGAAACTTTACGTGACCCACGAGGCTTTGCAACTAAGTTTTATACCGATGAAGGTAACTGGGATCTAGTCGGTAATAACTTGCCAGTGTTCTTTATCCGTGACGCAATTAAGTTTCCTGACATGGTGCATTCTTTGAAGCCCTCGCCGGTGAGAAATATCCAGGATCCAAATCGCTTCTTCGATTTCTTCTCATATGAGCCAGGCGCAACTCATATGCTAACTTGGTTGTATAGCGACCATGGGACACCAGCTAGTTATCGCAAAATGGATGGTTTTGGCGTTCACTCCTATAAGATGATCAACGACGAAGGTGAAGTCAGTTATGTGAAGTTCCACTGGAAAAGCCGTCAAGGTATTGAAAACCTTAACAGCAAACAAGTCGCAGAGATTCAGTCGAAAGACTTCCAGCACATGACAAGAGACTTATATGACAGCATTGCCGAAGGTGACTTCCCTCAGTGGGATCTATACATCAAAGTCATGAAGCCAAGTAACTTGAATAATCACGACTATTACCCGCTTGATGCAACCAAAGTGTGGTCAGATGTCAGTGAAACCAAAGTCGGAACAATGACGCTAAATCGTATTCCTGATAATTTTTTCCAGGCAACAGAGCAAGTCGCGATGGCACCTGCCAACTTAATTCCGGGCATTGAGCCATCAGAAGACCGACTGTTGCAAGGACGAGTTTTTTCGTATGCCGATACCCAAATGTACCGTTTAGGTGCAAACCATCAACAGCTACCGATTAACCAAGCTAAAGTTCCAGTGGTTAATTACAATCAAGATGGTGCGGCAAATATCGGTAATACTCGCTCAGATATCAACTACCAACCAAGTCGCGAGCATGTATCAGAAGATCGCCGTGCACGCCATAGTAACGCAGCGTTGAGCGGGATGGTACAGCAAGCTAGCATCAACAAGCAGCTAAATTTTGCACAGGCTGGTGAGCTGTATCGTAGCTTTTCAAAGGATGAACAAAATAACTTGATTGCAAACTTTGCCGGTGATTTAGGTGCAGTGAAAGACCAGGAAACCAAGCATAAGATTCTTAGCTTCACTTACAAAGCGGATAAAGAATATGGTACTCGCCTAACAAAAGCGGTTAACGGTGATCTTACTGAAGTTAAACGTATTGCGGCTTCTTATTAAGTTAACCCAATAATTATGATGAAACTAATGCGATAGAAGCTTCTATCGCATTAATTCTAGAGAAGGTTTTCGTTATGTTATCAATCTTCAAGCAGATTATCGGTTCACTGAGCTTTTTCTTATTAGCAATGGCTTTACTGCTACCTAAAGCAAATGCCAGCATGGATATTGATCTTCCAGCAGAGCAAGGTTTGGAAAACGAGCTAGTGGCTTACTTTTATGCTGCAGCACGTACCGGTGATATAGAAGTATTAGAAGAGTTTTTGAAAGCCGGTGTACCAATCGATTTGAAAGATCATAATGGTTATACAGCGCTAATGATCGCAAGCTACAACGGACGACTAAATGCCGCCAATACATTAATTAAATATGGTGCCAATGCTTGCGAGCAGGACAGTAAAGGAAATACAGCCTTGATGGCAGCAATCTTTAAGGGAGAGTTGAAAATTGCCCATTTACTACTCAAAACCAATTGCGATGCCAACCAGCAAAATAAAGCAGGTCAAACCGCACTGATGTATTCCACCTTGTTTGGGCGTACCGAACTAACAAAATTGCTCATTTCACGGGGTGCAGACATTGCTCTTAAAGACAACAGCGGCAATTCAGCGCAAAGTATACAATCGACACTTTAATGCTCCGCCTCAACCCTCACAGTAAAATACCAAGTGCCAGCCAACAATAGCTGGCACTCTATTGATAGAAATCAGCAGCATTTAAAAACACACCGAAATATGCAATCAAAATCACAACAATTGATTGTAAAGCATACATTCGATATTAAGCCGGAATCCTATTGTTACGAACAAGCCCTCTTCGCACATTTTTACAAAGCTTCCCAAAACTATAAAGCTCATCGAACGTAGGTGGTATGCCTCGATCAATTTGATTCTGCCAATATGAAAGATCGGAATCTACAAGCTCCATGAGCTTTTTCGGGCAGCCTAGACAGCTATTGTCAGGCCCGCAGACGAATGTATCTTCTTGATATAATGGAAACTCAAGTTTTACAGCATCAATAATTTGCTGCATTGCCGTAATTCTGTCTGGTTTTCGAGTCATAAAAATAAGCTTTGAAAAATACGAAGTGAGAATTATAAGACAAATTTACGTTGAAGTAATTCTGTAAGAGTAATATGGCTAAATTAGCGACAGATAGATCGCCCCTAGGTTCTTTTTCGTTAAGTACACCTCATGTACGAAGCGCAAACAAAAACACCAGCCCACAACTTACCTAAACGTGGGACTGGTGTTTCTTCAAACTCAAAATAAATGGAAGTTAGATAACGCCCAGCTCACGCAAACGCTCCATCAGATAACTGTTTGCTGTGTGACGTTCTGACAGGACAACTTCTGGCTTGGGATGCAAGAATAACGGTAGCGAGATTCGTGCTTTGGACTTATCTGTCCCTTCAGGATTAACAACACGGTGAGTCGTTGACGGAAAGTAACCATCCGATGCTTCTTGCAGCATATCGCCGATATTGATGATCAAATTCCCGAAGTCACACGGTACATCCAACCACTCATCTTCTTTTGTTTTCACTTGAAGGCCCGGCTCGTTTGCAGCAGGCAAAACAGTCAGTAAGTTAATGTCTTCGTGAGCACCAGCGCGGATAGCCCCTAACTCCTCATCACCTTTCAGCGGTGGATAGTGCAGCACACGTAGCAAAGTTTGTGAGCTACCATCAATCATGCTTGATAGTGGCTGGGAATATAGCTTAGAAACATCTGCCGGAGAATGTTTCTCGACCCATGAAAGCAATTCAGCCGCCAGCTTGTTCGCTTCATCATAGTAATTCTGAAGCTCAGCTTTCAACGCTTCCGGACACTGTCCCCAAGGATAGTAGTGGAAGTACTCTTTAATATCTTTCTTGGTGTGGCCCTTAGCAACTTCAGAGACTTCTGAAGGGAAAAAGCCATCTTGAGTTTCAACATTAAAACGAAATGCGTTTTTCTCTGCGCTATTGAAAAACTCGTTCCAGTGTTCATAAATTGAGCTCACCAACTTCTGTTGTATGGGGTGATTTTTCAGTACCCCAAAGCCGGTATTGCGCAGTGACTCGACAAATAATTGTTCAGCGTTCTCTGCGGTATAATCAACTGCTTCCAATTTCATAGGTTTTCTTCTTTGACTGACTGTTATTATTGAGCAAATTTTCTTTTGCAATGGATTTCACGAACACTTTGCGAACAATGAAATCGTTATTATGGGTGAGATTTTATTGATTAAACCAGTTTGTAACAAGTTCGAAACACACACGGAATGGAAACAGTCTATTTACACACAGAAACAATCAAACGTTTGCCTAACCGTTTGCGCGCCTCAATAGAAACTTGTAGTTTTGAGTTTCACTGAAACTTTCTCCAGTAGGTTGAAACTTAGTGAACTTACCCAGTATTAATACCTAATTCATACAGTACTAATACTGACCACAAACTTAAAAACGACAGCTTCTTAAGATCAGGATTGGATAAACATAGGTCTTTTTACTTATCGCTCTTTTTTAGAGTCCACGAACCATCCTGATTTTCCACCCACTCAACCTCCGTACCATCAGACCAACCTAGTTCATCGAGCATCTCCTGCGGAATTTCAAAAAACAAATCATCGTTTTCCAGTTTTTTTACAGTAACAATAGCCATCTTGCCCCC
>NZ_JAKRRW010000028.1 GCF_026191635.1 Photobacterium obscurum | reverse complement strand
ACAGGACCACAGGACCACAGGACCACAGGACCACAGGACCACAGGACCACAGGACCTAGCTCCAACCTTTCTACAGACAAAAAAAAAGCCAACCGAGAACAGATTCGGTTGGCGTCATTGTTTTAGTGAAATAATTCCACAAACAACGTCAGTTGGCTAGGTTGACTCTCAAGGAAGAGTCAAATTATGTAATGCAGACATCGTGCCAACTTTTTTGTCATAGCGATTTGTACTTTTTTACCAGCGTTTAGCGAGTAATTTGTCCTATTTTTTTCTATGTCTTTTTCTATGATTTGCATTTTGCAAATCATTATGCGAATCATAATAGGAGGAAATAAATATGAAATTAGTGATAACAGTTTTTTTTCTATTGATTACAATTAGTTTAGGAAGAAAGGTTTAGGAGGTGCAATGGAAAGCGGGTCAAAACTACGACAAATATTAATGGTAGAAGATACCGCCTCGGTTGCGGCCTTGTACAAATCGTACCTAAACCCTTTAGGTTTAAACGTTAATATTGTTAGTACAGGGGCTGAAGCTCTCAGCTTTGTCAAAGATGTTACGCCGGATTTAATTCTGCTCGATCTGCGCTTGCCAGATATGACTGGGATGGAAGTACTGGAATCTGTTCGCCGTGAGCACGGCAATATTCCTGTGGTTATTATGACGGCACATGGCTCTATCGATGTTGCCGTAGAGGCGATGCGCTATGGTGCCCAGGACTTTTTGATTAAACCATGTGAAGCTGACCGGTTACGGATCACAGTTAATAATGCCCTGAAGGAAGAGAGCAAAGCACCGAAAGAGCGCCAAAAGTCCAAGCAGGGTGGTGCACAGTATCAAGGTTTTATTGGTAATAGTTTGCCAATGCAGGCGGTGTATCGGGTCATTGAGTCTGCGGCATCAAGCAAGGCCACGGTGTTTATTACCGGCGAAAGCGGAACCGGTAAAGAAGTCTGTGCGGAAGCGGTGCATGCCGCCAGCCCTAGAAATGATAAGCCTTTTGTTGCCCTTAACTGTGCAGCAATCCCGAAAGAATTAATTGAGAGTGAACTCTTTGGCCATGTTAAGGGGGCATTTACCGGTGCCTCGACCGAACGGCAGGGGGCTGTTGAACTGGCAAATAAAGGGACGCTGTTTCTTGATGAGCTTTGTGAAATGGATCTGGATTTGCAAAGCAAATTACTGCGTTTTATCCAGACAGGGACTTATCAGAAGGTAGGGTCATCAAAAACCAATACAGTGGATGTGCGTTTCGTTTGTGCGACAAACCGTAACCCGTGGCTCGAAGTCCAGGAAGGACGTTTCCGGGAAGATCTCTATTATCGTTTGCATGTTATTCCGGTTACCTTACCGCCATTGCGTGACCGCGGAGAGGATGTTATTGAAATTGCCCATGCCTTATTGGCTCTGATGTCGGTTGAGGAGGGCAAGAACTTCAGTCGTTTTTCGCCTGAAGTTATTGATCTTTTCCAGCGGTATAACTGGCAAGGAAATGTACGCGAACTACAGAATGTGATCCGTAATATCGTAGTGCTTAACACTGGTGAAGAAGTCACCATGCAAATGGTACCACCACCAATAAATGGTGGAGCTGGCGCCGAAATTGCATCCCCTGCTAGATTATCAGCACAACCGCAAAAAGCTGCGGATGCTCAAAGTGGAAATTCTCATAGTCATTCAGCCGATAAAGCACGTATTGAGCCCCTGTGGATTGTCGAAAAAAGAGCAATTCAGGCGGCAATTGATGCATGTGACGGAAATATTCCGCGAGCTGCTGGCTTATTGGAAGTCAGTCCATCGACGATATACAGAAAATTACAGGCCTGGCAGGAAGCGGCAGGTAGTACCAGGGAGATTGAATAAATGACAACGAGTATTAATGCAGAAACAATCAAACGTTTAGCTGAAGAAGTTGGTGAAGAGACGGTAACATTGTTACTTAATGTATTCAGTGACGAACTAGAGCAGTACTTATGTCAGTTATCTGATCAGCCTTCGGTGAGTCAGGTTAGAGAAATCAGCCATGCGATAAAAAGTAGTGCAGCAAGCTTTGGTGCCGACGAGTTGGCTGAAATGGCTCAGGAGTGTGAGTCGCGAATGAAACAAGGGCAAGACCAGTGGATGAACGACCACCTGCCAGAGTTCAGGCAGATGGTACAGGGTATGGCGGTAGAGTATAAGCAGTTAGCAAGCAACAATGAGCTTATCAATCGCATGTTTTAGCTTTTCACGGTCGTGGCGCCACTCATGGTTACTCGACGCTAACTCTTCGATTGCCTGCTGGTAGCGAGGAGGCAATTCTGAACGATACTGATCTGACAGGACGCCGTCAACTTGGCGTCCGCCCATCGCCCTTTCACACCAATGTAGCATCGTCTCAAGAGACATCATTCCAGCCGGTCCCTTCTCTTTGTCTAGGTTAGTGACAAAGACAATTTTGGCAGTGCTGTTCTTCAAAGCCAGTTCCATTTCTTTTAGCAATAGTGGCGGCATAATACTGGTTAAGAAACTGCCAGGCCCAAGTAGGATCAAATCAGCCTTGCCGATGGCAGCTACAGCCTCTTTAGTTGCAGGAACTGCAGGTTCAACATAGAGGCGTTGTGGTACATCTGTTAACTCGTCGACGTTGGTTTCACCACAAATGATATCCCCTTCTGGCGTCATAGCCGATAGATCGGCAGGATGCTCGGACATCGGTACAATATGTGTGTCGACCTTTAGCATATCCCGGATAAGATTAATGGCTTCTAAAGGGCGGATCGATAAGTTATCAAGCGCCTTGAGCATTAAGTTGCCAAGGTTATGGCCATCAAGCTCACCGTTTCCTCTGAAACGATATTCAAAAATCATGGAGCCGATAGAAGGTTCAGTGATTAATTGGTTAATGCAATTACGGGTATCTCCCCAAGCTATACCACCTTGGCACGCCCGAATACGACCGGTTGAGCCGCCATTATCTGTGGTTGTTACAATACCGGTAACTTGAGAACCATAATCAGATAGTGCCGAAAGAATTCGGCCCAAACCATGTCCGCCGCCGATAGCGACGATTTTAGCATCAGCAATAGTAGTAGTTGTCATAGCCGTAGCTGCAAGAAGTGTGATCTAAGTGGAATTGTTAGTGTAAACACATCCTCAAATCGATTACAAATATTCCACAATGGGATGCTATATCAATCACGTTTCCTATATTGTGACTGAATAAAAAAACGCCTCCGGCTCAGAGCTTCGGAGGCGTAACAACACATCAAAACGACAGAGTGTGTGTATGGAGCCTGGAAGAGACTTAATGGGTTTTTTGCATGATACTCATCAGGTAATCGTAAGTATCTAAACAGTTTGGTGCATTCAGCAATGCTTGCTTCTCACAAGCAGGAACTGGCAGTATCTCTAGCCAGCGCTGACATAGCCAGCTTAAGTTGTTGAACTCTTTTTCATGATGAAGCTTGTTGAGTTCTGGGTGCTTATTGAACATCTGTTGAAGTTTTTCAGCCAGGATGCGCTGATCGTTACGAATTTTGATTTCAGGCCAACGCGGAATTGCTTCATACTCACCACAAAAAATACCGTCATCACTTTGCTCGAGGGCGTTGATGCGGAAGTTTTCATGGCCGTAGACCGTCGCAATAAGAGAGCCATCATAGGCTGATATGTCAAAGTCTTCGACAGTAACTCGTGTGCCGATATGGAAAAAATGATGGCCATGTTCGGCTTCATCAAACATACAGACACCAAATCCATCGCAGGATTTTAATGCAGCTTTAAAGGCTTCCATTTGCTGGCCTGGTGCAATTCGGATTGGCATGCGCCCGCCCGGCAGAACATGGCGCTGTTGAAAAAGTAGCGGTATGGACTGGGTCATAGTTGGCTCCGACTGTCGTTTTTATGTCTGGTAATATAGACACTGCAAATGTGGTGCCGGAATTTCATACCGCTATTCTGTGACTTTTTTGCTCTGAAGTAGTGATAGATAAGCGCGTGTTTGCATAATGCAAAGCCAAACTGTAAATTGCACGACGCAATTTGCGAATTACTTTTGATTTGCAATAATTTTTAAAGCACTGTCACTTGGAAGCAGCTCTAAATGACTTTGCTCATTAAAGTACCAACCTTTTATGATCCCTTTGGCCAGCATGTCATTGAAGCCATCGACAACTCGTAGTGCCTGTTCGTGTGCCCGTTTCGCGTCTAGTCCCTCTTCACGCTGCAGATAGAGTGCAATATCATCAACAGTCGCGGATTCGATAATGTTGGACATAATACCCTCACTTTCTATGAGAATTTTTTACCTATAATCCCTTTAGTAGTATTGTCGTGAATTCCCGTGAAAGGTAGAATGCAGCACGTTTTTTTTAGAAGATTTGTCACTCAGACAATTTTTCTGATACTTTTATTACTATTAAGCCGTTGTGTGTTGGGTTTTTATATAAAAAACTCAGGCATAATAGCCATAACTCCGAGCTTTATTCACTAAGTTGCAGCCCGTCCCGGGATGACAATAGGGGAATAAAGCCGTGACAGATTGTCACCAGGGTCGATAAAGAAATGCATCGGCCTCCCGTGTTTGGAAAGGTGTTCCGTGGCGAAACAATTCGAAGATAATTTTCATCGCAAGTTTTATTACTTGCGACTATCAGTCACTGACGTTTGTAATTTCAAATGTACATACTGCCTGCCTGATGGCTATCAACCGGCTGAGAAAAAGAAGCCTTCTTTTCTGACGCTTGAAGAAATCCAGCGAGTAACTGGCGCATTTGCCGAATGTGGTACGACGAAAGTTCGTATTACAGGCGGAGAGCCAAGCTTGCGTCGTGATTTTACCGACATTATTCGAACCGTGGCCGAACAGCCGGGTATTACCAAGGTAGCAACAACAACCAATGGCTACCGTATGGCGAAACATATTCAAGAATGGCGTGATGCGGGGCTAACTCATATCAACGTGAGTGTGGATAGCCTCGACCCGAAAATGTTCTACCAGATCACCGGTGAGAATATGTTCCACCAGGTGATGTCGGGGATAGATGCGGCGTTTGATGCCGGTTTTGAGCAGGTGAAAATCAATACCGTTCTCCTTAAAGATCTTAATTCACAAGAATTACCCAAATTTCTTGATTGGATAAAGACCCGCCCGATCCAGTTGCGATTTATTGAACTGATGCAAACCGGTGAAATGAATGATTTATTTAATCATCATCATGTTTCCGGAGTCAGCATCCGCAATCATTTAATTGCCAATGGTTGGTTGCTCAAAGTGAAGAGCCATAACGATGGCCCTGCCCAGGTATTCTGTCACCCTGACTTCCTGGGAGAAATTGGCCTGATCATGCCTTATGAGAAGGACTTCTGCCAAAGCTGTAACCGTCTACGCATTTCGGCGAAAGGTAAGTTGCACCTATGCTTGTTCGGTGAGCAGGGAGTTGACTTGCGAGACTTACTGCAAGCAGATGATCAGCGACCGGCTTTAATCGATCGCATCCGGAGTGGACTTGATCAAAAAGCTGTTGGCCATTTCCTTGATGAAGGGAAGACCGGTCAGACACCGCACCTTGCGTCAATTGGCGGATAAGATTGATATCAGGCTAGCTTTTGGAGCTAGCCATTTGCCTAATTTCTATATTCATATCTTTTCAGTTGGGAAATACTGTTATGGGTCATGCAAATGCTGCGTTTGAATCAGCTCGTGTCGCTGTTTTAACCGTGTCGGATACGCGTACCGACGAGAATGATACCTCGGGCCACTACCTCGCCGAGTCGCTACAAGATGCTGGCCATATTCTGGCCGACAAAAAAATCGTTATTGATGATGTCTACCAAATTCGTGCGATCGTATCGCAGTGGATTGCTGATGATAAGGTACAGGCCGTACTGATCACTGGTGGCACCGGCTTTACTTCTCGTGACAATACGCCAGAGGCATTGTTGCCATTATTTGACAAGCAGGTTGAGGGTTTTGGTGAGATCTTCCGAATGGTATCTTATCAGGAGATTGGAACCTCAACGATTCAATCTCGGGCTGTTGCGGGAATGGCGAATAAGACCGTTATTTTTGCCATGCCTGGCTCGACGGGAGCCTGCCGTACCGGATGGACGAAGATAATTAAAGAACAGCTGGATGCCAGCCATCGTCCGTGTAACTTTATGCCTCACCTAGGGAAATAAACAAAATGACTCAATTCACACATATTAATGCTTCAGGTGAAGCTAACATGGTTGATGTTTCTGCCAAAGCTGAAACCGTCAGAGAAGCACGCGCTGAAGCATTTGTCCACATGGCGCCAGAAACATTGGCACTTATTGTGTCAGGTAAACACCATAAAGGTGATGTATTTGCTACGGCGCGTATTGCCGGTATTCAGGCAGCGAAGAAAACTTGGGATCTGATCCCGCTTTGTCATCCGCTATTGCTGTCTAAGGTAGAGGTACAGCTGGAAGCTATTGAAGCTGAAAATATGGTCCGAATTGAGTCATGCTGTAAGCTGGCGGGCAAAACAGGTGTTGAAATGGAAGCGTTAACCGCAGCATCGGTAGCCGCTCTGACGATTTACGATATGTGTAAAGCGGTTCAGAAAGATATGGTTATCGGTCAGGTTCGCTTGCTAGAAAAAACAGGCGGCAAGTCTGGTCATTTTAAGGTGGAAGCATGATTAACGTACTTTTCTTTGCACAGGTAAAAGAGCTGGTAGGTATTGACCGCCTGGAAGTAAAGGCTGAATTTGCAACAGCAGATGCACTGCGAGCTCATTTAGCTGAGCGCGGTGATAAATGGCAGCTGGCATTAGAGTCGGGTAAGTTGCTGGTCGCGGTGAATCAGACAATCTGCTCATTAGACAGCGAAATTAAAGACGGGGATGAAATTGCGTTCTTCCCGCCTGTAACCGGAGGCTAATTGATGATTTCAGTACAGTTTGAAGATTTCTCTGTTGCCGATGAGTACGCTAAGCTGGCGGAAGGTACTGATGCAGGCGCTGTTGTTACCTTTATTGGTAAAGTGCGCGATTTTAACCAAGGCGATGCCGTTACCGGTTTATCTCTTGAGCACTACCCTGGAATGACAGAAAAGGCACTGGCAGAAATTGTTGAGCAAGCATGCGAACGCTGGCCATTGCTGAAAACTCGAGTCATTCATCGTGTCGGTGATCTGGAATTGGGTGATCAAATCGTTTTTGTGGGTGTGTCTAGTGCTCATCGTGGTGCAGCATTTCAGGCGTGCGAGTTCATCATGGACTATCTAAAAACCCGTGCTCCATTCTGGAAAAAGGAGCAGACTCCTGACGAGTCCCGTTGGGTTGATGCCCGTGAAACCGACACTTCAGCGGCTGATCGCTGGCATAAAGAACAATAAGCGACTGTATCTCGACTCTGGTAGCTAGAATAGAGCAGAAGTAAGTATCTGCTCTATTCTTTAACTGTCCCAAGATGATTGTTTCGATTCGCCCTGAGGGAGTGATTCTGAAAGCCTATTCCTGCCGTCGGTTTCCTTGAACTGGACATGCTGATATCACTCTGCATTTTGACCTAGCTGGGGTATATATTTTTTCTAACATCCCGGAACTAGGATCTGATTTGATTCTTTGCATATTCCATCATTATCTTCACTATCCCCGTTCTGCATATTTAGTAATCCCTCCACTATTGAATACACTGTATTAACCTTTCCTTATGCCATGTAGTAAGGTGCGCAAATTACCATTCATACATACCTAATAAGTTCGCGCATAATCTTTCCCTAATATTCCGGTTTTTTTTCAAACATTGCTGTGCTATGTTCAAAATATAGAAATAAATAACCACTAAAAATGAATGGTTATGGTGTTTGTGGTGCTCGGTAATGAAGGGAGTGTGACTATGATCAGGAGCGATCGATTACTCTACGAAATTGCACCAGAAGGCTTTGGTGCTAGACACTGTGAACCCTGGGAGCAATGGCGTGACAGGGCACAGATCCTGTTGCCAAATTTTCCTGACGAGGTGCTGGAACAGTGGGTTTATCGCCATTGGAAAGGGGTGCTTTGTAATTGGGGATGGTTAGACTTTCAGCGTATGTCATTTACTCGAGAAAGTTGGGATACTGAAGATATCGTCTCAAAGATTAAAACGCCACATGATGATGTGGTGAGTAAGTTCGCTAAGCGGATGAATAACCCAATTTTTCAGCGTAGTTGGTTGGTGCAGAATATGCAGGAGAATGGCTCGTGGCCAATACCTCCGATTGTACTGCATTATGAAAGAGACCTGTATGCAACAAATGGCCGAGTATTACGTGCCCCCTATAATTTATTGGAAGGTCACCATCGTCTCGGATATTTAAAAAGTCTTATTGAACAAAGAGCATACATTCAAGAAAAGCATGATATATGGTTAGTTCATATCGCCCTTCATTAATAACCCTATATTCTCGCACCTAATAAATAGGCGACCTCTTACAGGTCGCCTTTATTTTTTTATCAACAACCCGAAAAATAAGATATTTTTCGCATGGTAGAGTTGCTCAAATATTAATCTGTTTTTAGGTTTTTAGTGCACCTTGTAGCAGAGGTTTTGTGTTTTTTTTATATTTTTTTTAACTTTTTTGTTATTTTGTATTCCATTTGGTTATTGATGATATTGACATTAAGTGTCGTTTAAAATGCGTTATTGGTGAATGCAATTGCATTAATGTGCCGCTTTTGGATTGAATATGGATTTTTATTCATTTTTCCTTTGGGGGTTGTCAGGTGCAAAATATTGCATTTGTATTTTTTTGTGGTGATTTATCGTGTTGCGGTGTTTTTTTGTTGCTGATATGTTTCATTTCGACTCGGGATGAGTCGCAATAAACAAAAAAATTATTACAGGTAAGTAAAATGAAAAAAACACTATTAGCAGTAGCAATTCCCGCCGTTATTTTTAGCAACGCTGTCAGCGCTGTTGAACTTCTAAAAACCGATGAAGCTATGGTCGACTTCTATGGCCAGCTTCGTACGGAAGTGAAAAAACTAGAAGATAAAGATGTGACTTTGAACGCGGGCTCTTCTCGTACTGGCGTACAGGCCGAGTATGCTATTACCGATACAGTGGATGTGTTCGGTAAAGTCGAGTTCGGCCTGAATTATGCCGCAGACGGTTCGGATTACACAATGAAAAACCGCCTGCACTTCGCTGGTGTGAGTACAAATTTTGGTAAGTTTTCTTTCGGTCGCCAGTGGGTAGTTGCGGATGACATCTACGGTGCTGATTATTCTTATTTCTTCGGTGGCACCGCTCTTCGTTACTCAACACTTTCAGGTGCTCGCCATGATTCTTTGATCAAGTACACTTATGAAGGCGAACAGTTCCTGCTTGCTGGTAACTATGGTCTAGACGAAGATGATTCAAACCAAGAGCTAGCTGAGTTGTACTTGTCTTCAAGTGCTGCGGGCTTCAATTTCCATGTTGGTGGTGGTGTAAACCGTGATAAAGATTTCACTGTTGAAGAGGGCACTAACGCTGATATCGAAAACACATATTTCGAAGGTACGGTTGAATATACCTTTGGTCCTGCTCTGATTGGCTTTACTTACTACAATGCAGAACTAGAAAATAAAGCAACAGGCGCGACTATCGATGAGAACGCGTACAGCCTGGCAGGTACTTATAGCTGGGCCGATAATGCGACAGCTTATGCTGGTTATGAATACACTGAGCAGGACTCAAAAGTGCTGGATGCCGATGGTGACGGCACACTAATCTATGTTGGTACTGATTACCACTTCAACAGCTGGTCACGTATCTATGTAGAATACGGCTACGCTGATGGTGATACGCTAGGTTACACCAACAAAGGTAGCGATAGCTTCGTGGGTGTAGCATCAGCGGATGGCGAGAGTTCATTTGCAGTAGGTGCTCGCGTTTATTGGTAAGCCCTAGAACATTCATTGTCTTATTTCTTTTGCCCGGCTCTATAGAGCCGGGCTTTTTTATTTGTGTAAAGGTGTCTTGTATTTGACCATTTCTTTTGTAGTAAATAGGTACCTATATAAGGAGGGAGAATTAAATCAGTGAATAGAGTAGGGAGTTTGGGGGGAGGTTGATGTTTCATTAGAACAACCTTATGTGAATATAATCTTAAGTAGTTAAGTTTATAGGCGCGGTTAGCTGAGCTTGGCTAAATGTTGGTAGCAGTTACGTTCGGCGGCATTGAGTTCCATCATAACGGATTGGATATCGGCCTGCTGCTGGAGCAATAGTTTCTGTCGATGTTTTATTGCGTTTAGCATCTCTTGCAGTTGCTTCTTGTTACGTTTGTCCGAATCGTAGAGATGAAATAACTCGTGAATATTAGCGAGGCTAAAACCAAGACGTTTACCGCGTAAAATGAGCTTTAAACGGGCGCGATCCTGACGTGAAAAAATCCGGCTGTTCCCCTCTCTTCTGGGGCTTAATAATCCCTGATCTTCATAGAAGCGAATGCTCCTAAGGGTAACCGAGAACTCTTTTGCCAACTGCGAGATGGTGTAAGTCTCGTCAATATCATTTCTATACTTATTCATTGGGAATAATTCCGTTTTCTTTGCGATCATATCCGTGACCCTAGGGCCAGTTTATCTTTACATCGCCTTTCCAGCTGGAGGCAATGAAAGATAAACAGGCTCCAATCTAATGAGTCATGATGATTCCATAGGGGCGTGTTATTGACAAGTAGTAGCGAAGAAGCCTGAGGTGAAAGTGATATGTAATGGCAAAAAATTAGCCCCTTGAGAAGGGGCTAAGACGGTGATTTGAAGATGCCGGAGCAGCTTATTTTACACCGTTAGGTTCACCTTTTAGCTTTATGTGCTGGTGGCACATAACCATGGCGAACACGGGAAGGACTTGGACGTGAGAAACAACCAGCTGGTCTCATATTTCAACTCTCAAGATGTAACGGAACGGGAACGGAACATCAAAGCGGAAATTCGCTGTGTCAAAAAAAATAACCGCTTCGATAAAGAAGATACTAGCGTTATTGACCTGTTATAGGTACTTGAAAATTGTTAAAAAATGCCTTTGTGAAAAGTTAATCTATCAGTGTTTTTTTTATTCACTTTCGTTATTAAGAGGTGTGCTACAGGCGTGTTTATAGCTTTTGTGCCATATTTAAAACCCGGCCTAAGCAATTTGCTTTGAGATATATTTGATGTCGGGATAATTATTCAATTGGTGATTTCGAAAATAGCTACTGGACGTGGCGTGTCGAGTGAAGTATCTGGTTGAAATTTCTGTTGCTGAGGTTAACAGCGGAGGGTTCCATGAAACACAAGCGTGTATCAAACAGACGAATGAAGCAGATTTTAGGTGAAATAATATACGATGATTCAAGTGGTCAATCACCTAGTAGAGACAGTGATCAAACATTAGTAGAAAAAAAGCACCAATCAACGAGTGAGAATCCACCTAATCTCAATATAGACAGTGAGAATAAGTAAAATCCCGTTTTCGAAAGCGCCTTAAAAAAGGCGCTTTTTTTATGCCTGAAGGTCATGTTTTTAAGTGATTGTTATTGACTAATGTGATTTTTGTTGCTCGTTTGAGGGTTTTGTGCTGATTAATTATTCAAAACTACAATTATTTATGCAAATTTTGATTTTTTTTGGCGTTTCTGGCGGATTTTCCTCTAATACGTAGTTTTTGTGACAGAATGAGCTGCAGCTAAACTTTGAGCTGGTCATTTGTGTTGGCTTAGGGGTTTATATTAAGAATAATATTACTTTTTGTAATGGATTTGTGGCAAATTGCTTCAATGCCTGATAATCTTTTGACCAATTCTTCGGTTTGCTTTGCATTGTTTAGGATTAACGATGCAGATATTGCTGACATTTTATGCGCCGGCTGAAGACCGTCATGGACGTATTGCTAAATGTATTGGAGTTAATGCATGTATAAGAACAAAATTACTCAAGCGCTTTTACTTGGCGCGGGTATGACCGTAGCAGCCACCTCTTTTTCAACTCTTGCTGCAGAAGTACCAGCTGGTGTAAAGCTGGCCGCGAAACAAGAACTGGTTCGTGGTAACGGCACAGAAGTCGCTTCACTGGATCCACACAAAACCGAAGGTGTCCCAGAGTCTCATGTTATTCGTGACTTGCTGGAAGGCCTGGTTAACCAAGACGAAAACGGTAACACTGTCCCTGGTGTTGCAGAAAGCTGGGAAACCACAGATAACCGCACGTTCACTTTCCACCTTCGCAAAGATGCAAAATGGTCAAACGGTGATCCTGTGACCGCGCACGACTTTGTTTACAGCTTTAAGCGTGCAGTCGATCCGGCAACAGCTTCTCCTTACTCATGGTATCTAGAAATGACGACCATGAAGAATGCTGATGAGATCATTGCGGGCAAAGCGGATAAAGAAACGCTTGGTGTGACGGCAATCGACGATAACACTCTGAAGATTGAGCTTGAAGCTGCTGTACCATACTTTGTAAAAATGATGGGTCACACAACAGTGAAGCCTGTTAACCAGAAAGTGGTTGAGAAGTACGGTGACGACTGGACTAAGCCAGAAAACTTTGTAGGTAACGGTGCTTTCGCCCTGGACAAGTGGGTTGTGAACGAACGTATCGTTCTCAAGCGTAACCCTCAGTACTGGGACAACGACAAGACGGTTATCGACCAGGTAACTTTCCTGCCGATTGAAAACCAAGTTGCTGAAATGAACCGCTTCCTGGCCGGTGAAATTGATATCACGAATGAACTACCAAACGAGCACTTCCGTCGTTTGAAGAAGGATCATTCGGACGTCGTTTCCATTTCAGGCAATCTATGTTCGTACTACTACGGTTTCAACAACGCGAAAGCGCCATTTGACGATGTTCGTGTTCGTAAAGCACTGTCTTATGCGATTGACCGTGATATCGTGACCAAGGCGCTGTTGGGCCAAGGCCAAAAATCTGGCTACTTCCTAACCCCGGAAATTACCGCTAACTTTAACCCGGTAACTCCTGAGTACGGTAAGCTGACTCAGAAAGAGCGTAATGCGAAAGCGAAAGAGCTGCTTGAAGAAGCAGGTTTTGGCAAAGGTAAGCCTCTAGAGTTCACGTTGCTGTATAACACGTCTGAAAACCACAAGAAAATTGCCGTGGCAATTGCTTCTATGTGGAAAAAGAACTTGGGTGTTACAGCAAACCTTGAAAACCAAGAGTGGAAGACTTATCTAGATAACCGCCGTCAAGGTAACTTCGACGTGACTCGTGCCGGCTGGTGTGGTGACTACAACGAAGCGTCTAGCTTCCTATCTCTAATGCAGAGCAATAACAGCTCGAACGATCCTAAGTATCACAGCAAAGCTTATGATGCGATCATGGAAAAAGCACTTAACTCAACCTCAGAGTCTGAGCGTGAGCAGCTTTATATCCAAGCTGAAAAGCAACTTGCCAAAGATATGCCGATTGCTCCTATCTATCAGTATGTAAAAGCGCGTTTGGTTAGCACCAAAGTTGGTGGTTATCCTTCAAACAACGCTGAAGACAAGCTGTTCTCGAAAGATATGTACATCATTGCTGACTAATAAACAGCAAGATAATAAATAAGCGCTGCTCCCAGGGTGGGGGCAGTGCTGATTGTCATTTTTTGCATCTGGCAATCATCCTAACTGTCACAGACTTAAATAAACGGTGGAGTTTATGATTAAATTCATCGCAAAACGGATTTTTGAAGCAATACCAACTCTGTTGGTATTAATCACAATCTCGTTTTTCCTGATGCGCTTCGCGCCTGGTAATCCATTTTCAAGTGAGCGCCCGCTTCCTCCCGAAGTAATGGCCAATATCGAAGCCAAATACGGCCTAGATAAGCCTGTCTTCGAGCAATATACAACCTACCTCGGCAATATCGTTCAGGGTGATTTCGGCCCATCTTTTAAATACAAAGATTTCACAGTAAATGAGTTGGTGACCAAGGCGTTGCCAGTGTCAGCCAAAATTGGTTTCTTTGCCTTTATCTTTGCGTTGGTGATGGGGGTAACCGTCGGAACCATTGCCGCATTGAAACAAAATAGTTGGATAGACTATACGATAATGTCCACGGCCATGGCCGGGGTGGTCATGCCATCCTTTATATTAGCCCCGGTATTGATTTATATTTTCTCGATTAACCTCGGTTGGCTGCCGGCCGGTGGTTGGAACGATGGTTCAATGATATACATGCTGCTGCCAATGTTTGGTATGTCGCTACTGTATGTTGCTACGTTTGCGCGTATTACTCGCGGTAGCATGATCGAAACGCTAAACAGTAACTTCATTCGTACCGCGCGTGCAAAAGGATTGAGCTACCCGTATATCATTATTAAGCATGCCCTGCGTCCTGCACTACTGCCAGTTGTGTCTTATATGGGCCCGGCTTTCGTTGGTATCATTACTGGCTCGGTTGTTATCGAAACCATTTTTGGTTTGCCTGGTATCGGAAAACTCTTTGTAAACGCTGCCTTTAACCGTGATTACTCGCTGGTTCTTGGTATCACTATTCTTATCGGTACGCTGACTATTATCTTCAATGCCATTGTCGATATTGTGCTGGCGTACATTGATCCGAAAATTCGTTACTAAGGGGCCGAACAAATGATGCTTACTAAAAAAGACAATGTAGAGGCCGTTGAAAAGTTTTCAGAGCAACTGGAAATTGAAGGTCGTAGTTTGTGGCAAGATGCCCGTATCCGTTTTATGCGAAATAAAGCGGCGATGATCAGCCTGACTATTCTGTTCTTCATCACCCTGGCTGTTATCTTTGGCCCAATGTTCAGCTCGTATGCCTTCGATGATACCGATTGGTATGCGCTGCATGCGGCACCAAGCTTAGGTGCCGAAGGTCATTTCTTCGGAACCGATAGCTTAGGGCGTGATCTGTATACCCGTACCCTGATTGGTGGCCGGATTTCCCTGATGGTGGGTATTCTTGGTGCGCTGGTTGCGGTGGTGATTGGTACTCTCTATGGGGCAACGTCGGGCTTTGTCGGTGGCCGTACTGACCGAGTGATGATGCGTATCCTCGAAATTCTTTACTCTATTCCGTTCATGTTCTTCGTGATCGTTCTGGTGACCTTCTTTGGTCGTAATATCATGCTGATTTTCGTGGCGATTGGGGCAATTTCCTGGCTGGATATGGCTCGTATTGTTCGTGGTCAGACCTTGTCACTGCGTAGCAAAGAGTTTATTGAAGCGGCACATGTATCTGGTGTTAGCCGTTGGCGGATCATTACGCGCCATATCGTACCAAACGTTCTAGGTATTGTTGCTGTGTACTCAACCCTACTGGTACCGTCGATGATCCTGACTGAATCATTCTTAAGTTTCCTTGGCCTAGGTGTTCAGGAGCCAATGACTAGCTGGGGGGCCTTGCTTCAGGAAGGTTCTCAGACAATGGAAGTTGCTATTTGGCAGCTGATGTTCCCGGCGGCATTCATGGTCGTAACTTTATTCTGCTTTAACTATGTGGGTGACGGTTTGCGTGACGCACTGGATCCAAAAGACAGATAAGAATAAGTAGCACTTTAGCTCATGGCGGAACAAATCAATGCTGTGAGCTAGGGGCGAAGAGTTATAAGGAAGTATTATGAGCTTATTAGATGTCAAAGATCTACGCGTAGAATTTACAACACAAGACGGTATTGTCACCGCGGTTAATGATCTTAATTTCTCTCTGAAACAGGGTGAGACCCTAGGTATTGTGGGCGAGTCCGGCTCAGGTAAAAGCCAGACTGTTTTTGCTATTATGGGCCTGCTGGCCAAGAACGGTATTATTAGCGGCAGTGCCAAGTTTGAAGGTCGCGAAATTCTCAACCTATCGGAGCGTGAGCTAAACAAGATCCGCGCCGAGCAGATCGCGATGATTTTCCAGGATCCAATGACTTCACTTAATCCTTACATGAAAGTGAGCGATCAGCTAATGGAAGTGCTGATGCTACACAAGGGGATGGGCAGGGCAGAAGCCTTTGAAGAAAGTGTCCGTATGTTGGATGCGGTAAAAATCCCAGAAGCTCGCAAGCGTATTACTATGTATCCGCATGAGTTTTCCGGTGGTATGCGTCAGCGTGTCATGATTGCAATGGCATTGCTATGCCGTCCTAAGTTATTGATTGCCGATGAACCAACAACGGCACTGGACGTGACAGTTCAGGCGCAGATCATGGAAATGTTGAATGAGCTGAAAAGCGATTTTAATACCGCGATCATTATGATCACCCATGATCTGGGTGTGGTTGCCGGCAGCTGTGACAAAGTACTGGTAATGTACGCCGGCCGTACCATGGAGTACGGCAAGATTAACGAAATTTTCTATAAACCCTCGCACCCTTACACAGAAGGTCTGCTCAAGGCGATCCCACGTCTTGATACGGAAGGGGAGGAGCTACCGACTATTCCGGGTAATCCGCCTAACTTACTGCGCCTACCTGTTGGCTGCCCTTATCAGGAGCGTTGCCACAGGGCGTCAAGCCGTTGTACGCAGGAAGCTCCTGCTTTGAAGGACTTTGCAGAAGGTCGTTTACGTGCGTGTTTTTCTGATGTGGGGACGTGGTAATGGAAGCACAAAAAAATCTACTGTTAGATATTAAAGATCTGAAAGTTCACTTCGATATTGCGGCTAAATCAGCCTGGCCGTGGAGCAAACCGTCAAAGCTGAAGGCGGTCGATGGTGTCGGTATTCGCCTGTATGAAGGTGAAACACTCGGAGTGGTTGGCGAGTCTGGTTGCGGTAAGTCGACGTTTGCTCGTGCCGTAATTGGTCTGGTTGAAGCTACTGATGGTAACGTCGTATGGCTGGGGCAGGATCTGACAAAGCTTGATCACGTCGGCATGCGCGAAAAGCGTAAAGAAATCCAGATGATTTTCCAGGATCCGCTGGCTTCATTGAACCCGCGGATGACGGTTGGCGAGATCATTGCCGAGCCGTTGAAGGCTTTCTACCCTGAGCTCGCTGCTGATGATGTCAAACAGCAGGTAAAAGCAATGATGGCCAAGGTTGGTCTGCTACCGAACGTCATCAACCGTTACCCGCATGAATTCTCCGGCGGTCAGTGTCAGCGTATTGGTATTGCACGTGCTCTGATCTTGAAGCCTAAACTGATTATCTGTGACGAACCCGTTTCGGCTCTTGACGTTTCGATTCAGGCTCAGGTTGTTAACCTTCTTAAATCTCTGCAGAAAGAAATGGGTTTAAGCCTTATCTTTATTGCCCACGACCTGTCCGTGGTTAAACATATCTCGGATCGTGTCTTGGTGATGTATCTGGGTAATGCGGTTGAGATGGGAGAAGGCGATGCGCTGTTCGCTGAGCCGAAGCACCCGTATACGAAGGCATTGATGTCTGCCGTACCGATCCCGGATCCGGACCTGGAGCGAAACAAGCATATTGAGTTGCTAGAAGGTGAACTACCGTCGCCAATGAACCCGCCGTCTGGTTGTGTGTTCCGTACGCGTTGCCCTCAGGCAACGGCTGGCTGCGCTGAGAAGAAACCTCAGCTGGAAGGTGGTGACGTTCATGCGGTTGCTTGTCTGAATGTGCACTAATTCAAGCCTGTGACAGGCTTTAAGCGCGGTGTTAAAGCCGCGCTTTTTTTCGTTTGAATATCAGCTCAATCTATACCTACTTATTGGGGGATAGCCCTGATAGTCTTTTCAAAATGGATTAACGGGCCTTCGCCGTTAACACTATTACTCGACAGGATACCAGTAGCCCAAATTAACGAGTTGGGTTAACAGGGCAATGAAAGCAGGATGGTCTAGCTGTTTGCCCAGTTGCTCACGGGTCACTTGCTCTTCGTCGCAGAGATATGTCGCGGTATGACCGCATTCTTCAGGCAATTCATAGCGCTCGCCATTGATATACAGAATATGCGGTTGTTCTGGATAATAAAACGCGCGCAGGCCTCCCAGGCGCCTCATGGTTTCGCCTTCTTCCAAAAACTGGTAGGTTTCGCTGTTTTGCCACGGGGGTTCGGCAGAAATGATGTCCAGTTCATGGCGGCTATGACTTAAGTGTTCGCCCATCCACTGTTTCATCATATTGGGGTGGTCCATCAGGCTGCGCATCATGGCTTGCAGATCCTGATATTCGGCGTCGAGGATTGCGCCGCTGTTGCTGCGCGCCGGTAAGTCAGGATTATGGTAATGAACGTCGCCGACGTCATTGGCGATGATAAAGTCGGCAAAGCTGCTTAGAAGCTCTTGCTTTTTAGGAGAACGGAAGCCGACTGAAAAACTCATCGATGTTTCGATGGCATAGCCATCATGCGGAAACCCCGGTGGAACGTATAGGATATCACCCGGCTCGAGGGTTTCATCAATCATAGCTTCAAACCCTTTGATTTGACGCAGGGCCGGATGGCCGAATTCTTCTTCGTAATCATCTTTTTTCGGTCCGACCCGCCAACGACGTTTTCCCGAACCCTGGATGATGAACACGTCATACTGATCAATATGCGGTCCAACACCACCACCAGGGGTGGAATAGCTGATCATCAGATCATCAAATAGCCAGTTAGGTAACTGGCGGAAAGGAGAGACTAACTGTGCGGCACCTTCATGCCAATGGTTGGCTGCCTGAACAATGAATGACCAGTTTTCCTCTGGCACTTTGTCAAAGGTCAGCGGACCGTGGCGAACATCCCATTCATTGCCTTGCTTGGCGATATAACGAGAGTCTACTTCTTCTTCCATGGCAAGTCCGGCAAGTTCATCCGGGCTGATTGGATCGATGAAGTCTTGGAAACCGCCTTTGATGACGGTGGGCTTTTTCTGCCAGTATTCGGAAAGAAATTCTTCTAATGAGAAAGTAAGCTGGTACATGTACAGACTTTTATTGTTGAGCTAAGTGCCGAGTATAGCGCAACGTTTAGATTGAGGTGAAAAAAAGGGAAGCTGAAGCAGCTTCCCTAACTAAAATCTATTTTGTGCAGTGTCTTGTCTATATTGAGAGCGCTATTCTCAAACCAGCTATTCAGCTGGCAGCAGGCGTAATAATGGGAAGGCGGCTTTCATCTGATCGTGACTGACTACAAAACCAATCAGATTGGCTGTCTCTTTATCGAAAGCCTTGGCGATTAAACCATCGGGTTCGTTAGTCACTTCCCATGTGGCATTTTCAGAGGTTGTATCGCCAGATAAATGCAGTGGCAACCATGGTGTTTTCGCTTTAATCAGACTAGCTGGAAGATGGACCGGGTTCGGCGTGCCCATCAACGTTTTTGCTAGTGCCATTGCACATAGCATTGCTGGCTGAATAAACGCACGTACCTTGCCATCTAGTTCGGCACAATCACCTAAGGCAAACACACTAGGTGCAGATGTCTGCATCATTCTATCAACCACAATGCCGCGATTAACCCTAATGTTGGCTTGCTGGGCTAACTGAGTATTTGGCATCAATCCCATTGCGGCAATAACCACATCGGATTCAATGTGTTGCTCATCAGCCAGAGAGATAACTAGCTGTTGATGATGGCGGTTGATGCTCGTGACGGTGCGATTTAGTTGAATATTGATACCTTTTTCCACCATTGCCTGATACAGGCTAGCACTTATAAATGGCGGTAGTAAGGTTGGCATTAAGTTGGCCGCTTTGTCGCAAAGTGTTACCTGCTTACCTGAACTCGCTAAATCCATTGCAATCTCGGTACCGATCAAACCAGCGCCCAATACCAAGACTGACTTTGCTCGGGCAAGTTTATCTTGCTGACCCTGGTACTCGACAAGGCTATTTAGAGTGACGATCTCATCGGTTGCATTACCTGCAAATCCAGGCACGAATGCAGATGCGCCTGTGGCTAGCACTAACTCAGAATACACAAGAGATTGGCTGCCGTAGTGAATCGTTTTGCTCTTTGTATCAATCGCATCAACACGGGTGTTGTTGATGAGCAAAATGTTATTCGCGGAGGCAAATTCACTGGCCGTCTGTTTTACCAGATCATTAGCCGTCTGTTGCTTGCTAAAGACATGGCTGATATCTGGCTTAGAGTAATCATCACCATTATCACCGGTAATGACAGTGATTGGCGTTTCAGCATTGAGCTTTCGAAGCGACTTTACTAATTGGTAAGCGGCAAAGCCGCTTCCAATGATCACAATGTGTTTATCCATCCTCGATTCCTCAGGCAACAGGTTCAAAGACTTCTTTACCGATGCCGCAATCTGGGCAAAGGAAATAGTCAGGTACGTCAACCCAAGCAGTGCCCGGTGCAACATCTTGGTTCGGCTCACCTTGCTCTGGATCGTAAACCCATTGGCAGACGGTACAGATTTGTTTTTGCTCACTGCAAGCCGATGAAGCTGCTTGATCTGCAGGTGCTGTATTATTTGTCCGAAGTGCTGCTGGCTGAGCTATGGATACTTCCGCTGTTTTCTTCACTTCAGTTTGTACTGCCGATATTTCAGGCTCGACAAGAGGTTGAAGTGCCCATTCACGAGCAATTTTACGCCCATGTTCGCGACATTCTTCCAAAGCCTTGCCGTCTGGGCGCCATTTGGTTTTCATGCCGACAGTGGTAAAGAATCCAGCATCCGTCAGGCGGGCATGAATACGGTCAACCGCACCACCATTCCAGCCATAACTTCCGAATGCGCCGGCTTTTTTACCTTTGAAGCGCAGCCCGGTAATTTCTTCTAGCATGCCTGCGACTTTAGGCATCATCACGTTATTCATGGTTGATGAACCAACCAGAATACCTTTTGAACAGAAAACATTTGCCAGGATTTCATTTTTATCGTGACGCGATACGTTGAAGATCTTCACGGAAACATTGGGATCGGTTTCTGTGATCCCCTGGGCGATACCATCCGCCATCATCCGGGTGTTGTTCGACATTGAGTCATAGAAGATTGTGATTTTGTCTTCTTTATATTCATCAGCCCACTCAAGGTATTTTTCGATAATCTGAGTTGGGTTATCACGCCAGATCACACCATGAGAGGTCGCAACCATATCTACTGGTAGATTGAAGCCCAGAACTTCGTGGATTTTAGCGGTTACCAGCGGGCTAAATGGCGTCAGGATGTTGGAGTAGTAACGCAGGCACTGTTCCATCAGCTCGTTGTATTCAACTTCGTCGTTGAACAGGCGTTCGTCACAATAGTGCTGGCCAAAGGCGTCGTTACTGAACAGTACCGCGTCTTCAGTCATATAAGTCATCATGCTGTCAGGCCAGTGCAGCATCGGCGTTTCGATAAATACCAGTGACTTGCCGTTGCCGATATCAATGCTGTCACCGGTTTTTACGGTGTTGAAGTTCCATTCTGGATGGTGGTGATGGCCGGTAATGGAATCAACAGCATTTTCCGTACAGTAAATTGGTGTATTGGGGATCTTCGACATCAACAGAGAAAGTGCACCGGCGTGATCTTCTTCTGCATGGTTAATAACAATCAGATCGATGTCATTCAGGTCGATTTCTTGCTCGAGTTTCTGTACGAAGTCGTAGCTGAACTTATGGTCGACAGTGTCAATTAGCACGTTTTTACCTTCACGGATCAGGTAACTGTTGTAGCTGGTACCTTTCAAGGTTTTATATTCCGTGCCGTGAAAATCACGAATTTCCCAGTCGCGCTGACCAACCCAGTGAATATTGTTCTTAACGTGAATAGACATACAACTTACCTATAGAATGCTTAACATGTATTTTGAATGCATGTTAAGTCTCAGTATGAGCTTGGTCAAGCTTAAAGTTGTATTAAAAATGCATCTTTAGCATATGCTTTTGATTTTTAAGGGAATAAAGTTATTTGCAAGAAGGGGGAGGAAGATGGAAACATCGAATATAAAAAAGGCCAGCAAAAAGCTGGCCTTTGAAAACAGATTGAAAGCGATTAAAGCTTGTCAGTCAGCTTCACTGCATCACCGATGTAGTTAGCAGGTGTCATTTCTTTCAGACGTGTTTTCTCGTGCTCAGGAAGCTCAAGACCGTCAATGAAGTTACGCATGCCTTCGCCGTCTACACGCTTACCACGAGTTAGCTCTTTTAGCTTTTCGTATGGTTTTTCGATACCGTAACGACGCATTACTGTCTGTACCGGCTCAGCCAGTACTTCCCAGTTCTTGTCTAGTTCAGCTTCAAGTGCCGCCTGGTTAACTTCTAGCTTGCTAATACCTTTTAGGGTAGAAGTGTAAGCAATGATCGCATAGCCACAGCCAACACCCAGGTTACGTAGAACCGTTGAGTCAGTCAGGTCACGCTGCCAGCGAGAAACAGGCAGCTTCTGCGCTAGGTGGGCAAAGATAGCATTTGCCAGGCCCAGGTTACCTTCAGAGTTCTCGAAGTCGATTGGGTTAACTTTGTGCGGCATGGTTGAAGAACCAATCTCGCCAGCAATCGTCTTTTGCTTGAAGTGGCCTAGAGCAATATAGCCCCAAACATCACGGTCGAAGTCTAGAAGAATGGTGTTGAAGCGCGCAATTGCGTCGAACAGCTCTGCGATGTAGTCGTGTGGTTCGATTTGTGTTGTGTATGGGTTCCAAGTCACGCCAAGAGATTCTGTGATGAATTCTTCGCTGAATTGGTGCCAGTCAACATCAGGATAAGCAGAAAGGTGTGCGTTGTAGTTGCCCACGGCACCGTTGATTTTCGCAAGTATTTCAACACTTTCGATTTGCTTGAATTGACGCTCCATACGGTACGCAACGTTTGCCATTTCTTTACCCATCGTTGATGGGGAAGCTGGCTGACCGTGGGTACGAGACAGTAGAGGTACTTCACGGTATTCGTTTGCTAAACCTTTAATCGCATCGATAACGTTACGAATTTCAGGCAGGATCACTGTCTCACGCGCTTCGTGCAGCATCAGAGCGTGAGAGGTATTGTTGATATCTTCAGACGTACAAGCAAAGTGAATAAACTCGTTCACAGCGTGCAGTTCTGGTACTTCAGCTACTTTTTCTTTCAGGAAGTATTCAACAGCTTTAACATCGTGGTTAGTTGTACGCTCGATAGTTTTAATACGTAGCGCATCTTCTTCACTAAATTCAGCAGCAATGCGATCTAGGAATGCGTTTGCTTCGTCGCTGAATGCAGGAACTTCCACGATAGCGTCAGTAGCAGCCAGTTTTTGTAACCAACGGATTTCAACAATAGTGCGGTACTTTAGCAGACCAAATTCACTGAAGATGCTGCGAAGTGCACTAGTTTTACTTCCGTAGCGGCCGTCTACCGGGGAAACAGCAGTCAATGCTGACAGTTCCATGTTGCTCTCTCCTGATTAATAAGGGATTAAATCAATTTGTTACGGAACGGATATTTCACACGAGCTCGGTGAGGAACTCGTGATGGATTTAGCCGTTATCTATAAGGTTGCGCTTACTGATAAATCAAAGCGTACCTCTGAGTATTTTTAGCTGCGGGCGAGTAAGATCTTAGCTTGCTCGACCATTTGTTTGCGGCCAAAAATGAGGTGGCGGCGTTTCCCCCCCACCTGGCGCCACAATACCGCACCACGTACTGCAGCAAGCAACAGAGCACGTACTTTGTGCTGCACATTTTGCTGCTGTAGGTGTGCCGGTGTGCCAGTTACCTGAATGCGAGGCCCGAGTGGGCTGATAATATCCAGATAAATATTGGCTAGGTTGCTCACCATCTGATCATCGAGTAACTCGAAATGGTCGATCTGGCGCTTGGCGGTATCAATTCGATCACCTAGCTGAGCCATGCTATCTCGACGGCTAGCCAATTTACGTTCCAGTGCCATGACACTAACCAGATAGCGAGTAATTTCGTTACCCGACGGTGTGCTGTCGATCTCGGCTGATAATGTTTCAAGACCAACGCGAAGGTTGGACTCATTACCATAGATTTCGATTGTGTTGGACGGATCTGTTACCACAATACTGTTTAAACAGGCTTCCAACGCATCGCGATCACAAGTGCCGTCACGGGCAACCTTCTGAACTAGTTTCACAGCCTGGCAAATACCGGCAAACGCGATGGTACGGTCATATAAAGTCTGTGCCACGTGCGACCACTCCTTTAGATTCGCTGCTCAATAATACCGCCACCCATACATACCTCACCGTTGTAGAACACAGCGGACTGGCCAGGAGTAACAGCTATTTGAGGCTCATCAAAAATAACTTTGATGTTCTCATCATCGATAGGGATGATAGTACAAGGAATATCTTGCTGACGGTAACGGGTTTTCACCGTACATTTAAGCGGCTCACGAATTGGTTGACGGTCAACCCAATGTAGCTGAGCGGCAATCAAACCGTCTGACTTCAGACGTGGGTGATCTTTACCCTGGCCGACAATAAGTACGTTGCGCTCAACATCTTTATCGACAACGTACCAAGCATCTTCATTACCGCCACCGCCTTTCTGGCCACCAATGTGCAAGCCTTTACGCTGACCCAAGGTGTGGTACATCAGACCTTGGTGCTCACCAATCACTTTGCCTTCGTCAGCCGTTTCAATCTTGCCCGGCTGTGCTGGCAGGTATTTGCCTAAGAACTCGGTAAATTTACGTTCACCGATAAAGCAAATACCGGTTGAATCTTTCTTCTTCGCGGTAATCAGGCCTTGCTCTTCTGCAATACGGCGTACTTCTGGTTTTTCCAGCTCGCCAACAGGGAACAGGCTGCGAGCGATTTGCTCATGGCTAAGGGTATACAGGAAGTAGCTCTGATCTTTGTTGTTATCTACGCCGCGCAGCATCTGAGGCTTCTCGCCTTCTGCAGTAGGGAAGCTGCGGCGGGTGTAGTGACCCATAGCAATGTAATCGGCTTCCAGAACTTCATCAGCAAACTCTAGAAACGCTTTGAATTTGATTTCTTTGTTACAAAGAATGTCAGGGTTAGGGGTACGACCTGCTTTATACTCAGCCAGGAAGTACTCAAAGACATTGTCCCAATACTCAGCAGCAAAGTTAATGGTATGAAGGTGGATACCCAGTTTGTCACATACAGCTTGTGCATCAGCGAGATCTTCTGCGGCAGAGCAGTACTCTTCGTTATCGTCTTCTTCCCAGTTCTTCATGAACAGGCCTTCAACTTGGTAGCCCTGTTGAAGCAGTAAGTAAGCTGATACAGAGGAATCAACGCCGCCGGACATGCCGACAATGACTTTTTTCTGGCTGTTATCTGACATATTTCTCTTCAGTCGTAAATAGTGTTAAGAGCGTAATTCTAACAGAAAGCTTTTTCGCGAAACAGAGCGAGAGCAGAATCACACTTTAATAATTTTATCGTCTTTCTCGATTACTTCGAAGATTTCCCGAAAAGTAACGAAAAATAACCGTATAAACGACAATGTAACGGCAAAAATGTACATGTACCTTCGAATTCTCAGCTCAGTTTATGTGGTGACGCAAACGTTTGCCTTTTGCGGCCATGATAGATGAAGCCGAGGCTAATGTGTAGTCTTTTTCGTGCAGGGAAAGAAAAGTTTTTGCTATGCCGACTAGGGATACCAGCCGGCATATTTTTCTGTCAGCTGGCTTATCTTGCGGCAGGCGGTTGAGTGACTTCACGCCATTCGCCTGGTGCGAGATCAGCGACATTCCAGTCTGCCATTTTGTAGCGGATCAGGCGTAAGGTCGGGAAGCCAATGTGGGCCGTCATGCGGCGAACCTGACGGTTGCGCCCTTCTTTTAGGGTGATAGCCAACCAAGTGGTTGGGATGTTTTTGCGCTCGCGGATCGGCGGGTTTCGGTCCCATACGGACGGTTGTTCGATACGCTCGACACCAGCCGGTAGGGTAGGACCATCCTTCAGCGTGACACCTTTGCGCAGGCGTTCAAGGTCTTCGTCTCCTGGCGCCCCTTCAACCTGCACCCAATATATTTTCGGCTGTTTGGATTTAGGTTGTGTCAGGCGAGCCTGCAATACCCCATCATTGGTCAGGACGAGTAAGCCTTCACTGTCTTTATCCAGGCGTCCTGCGGGATAAACATCTTTAACCGGGATAAAGTCAGCCAGAGTTTTATCCCCTGGCTCGCCAGAAAACTGGGTCAAAACGTTATAAGGTTTGTTAAATAATATGATCTTTTGCGGGCCGCGAGGTCGTTTGGGTTTATTTAATTTTCTTGATGCTCTACGCTCATTATTAGAACGTTTTGGTTGACGTGAAGATGTGTTTGGCTTCATAAGTAGCGTGCTGTACTGGGGGTGACTAAATTGACACGCCCATTATACGCTAAAAATATCCTGAGTGGCGTATCGATAAAATTTCAAGTATGATTTGCCCGCATCTTACAAAAAGATAACAAATGGACGCTAGGAGATTTAAATGGATAGTAAAGTAGTTGTACCAGTTGAAGGTCAGAAAATTACTCTTGACGCAGAAGGTAAACTGGTCGTTCCTAACAACCCGGTAATTCCATACATCGAAGGTGATGGTATCGGTGTTGATGTAAGCCCTGCAATGATTAAAGTTGTCGATGCGGCAGTGAACAAGGCGTACGCTGGCGATCGTAAAATTGAGTGGATGGAAATCTATACCGGTGAGAAATCAACTCAAGTTTATGGCGAAGACGCATGGCTACCGCAAGAAACTTTAGACTTCATTCGTGAATACAAAGTTGCAATCAAAGGCCCTCTGACGACACCTGTTGGTGGCGGTATTCGTTCTTTAAACGTTGCCCTACGTCAAGAGCTGGACCTGTACATTTGTGCTCGCCCTGTACGTTATTTTGATGGCGTACCAAGCCCACTTAAGCGGCCTGATCTGACAGACATGGTAATTTACCGTGAGAACTCAGAAGATATCTATGCCGGTGTTGAATTCCAGGCAGGAACCGAGGAAGCTGATAAGGTTATCAAATTCCTACAAGACGAAATGGGCGCAACCAAGATTCGTTTCCCGCAGGACTGTGGTATCGGAATTAAGCCGGTTTCTGAAGAAGGTACCAAGCGCCTTGTACGTGCAGCACTTCAGTACACCATCGATAACGATCGTGACTCTCTGACGCTGGTTCACAAAGGCAACATCATGAAGTTCACCGAAGGTGCCTTCAAAGATTGGGGTTACGAAGTGGCGGCTGAGTTTGGTGCAGAGCTGCTAGATGGCGGCCCGTGGATGACGCTGAAGAACCCGAACACAGGTAAAGAGATCATCGTCAAGGACAGCATTGCTGATGCGTTCCTGCAACAGATCCTGCTTCGTCCAGCTGAGTATGATGTCATTGCTACAATGAACCTTAACGGTGACTACATCTCTGATGCATTGGCTGCGCAGGTTGGTGGTATCGGTATTGCTCCGGGTGCAAACATCGGTGATGGTGTGGCACTGTTCGAAGCAACTCACGGTACGGCACCTAAGTATGCTGGTCAGGATAAAGTAAACCCTGGCTCACTGATCCTTTCTGCTGAAATGATGCTTCGCCACCTAGGCTGGACTGAAGCTGCAGATTTGATTATCAGCTCGATGGAAGCTGCAATCAGCAACAAGACTGTGACTTATGACTTTGAGCGCCAGATGGAAGGTGCAACTTTGCGTAAGTGCTCCGAGTTTGCTGATGATATGATTGAGCAAATGAAATAAACTTTTATCCATCTGAATTATTAAGTGAAAGGTTCAGCTTCGGCTGAGCCTTTTTTATTTTGTTGACGTTACGTACCATCTTAGCATCTTTCACTGTAACTGCCTGAAACTGGTGCGCCTATCCGCATTTCTACCAATGTGTAGTCAGGGCGGATGTTCGCAGGACACATTTTAGCTTATGATAAAGGTGAGTGTGTAAAGCGCGCCTGCTTGTTAACAGAAATGTTAATAAGAGCTTTCTATGTTATTCATGATTTATTCACTTCTTTTCTGGTGGCTGGGAAGCTAGCGAGTTCGTGGTGGTGTGAATAATATGGATTGCAGGGATTGATAGGTAATGTGGCAAGAATGGATATTAAAAAGGTGAGCATTAGCTCACCTTAGAATTTGAAGTACAAGGTTGAAATGGCTTATTTTGCAATCTCACCTTCAACGGGGACTATCTCTCTGGCATGGAAACCCTTGGGACCCGTCTCTACTGTGTAGTTGACCTGTTGGCCAGCCTTGAGAGTTCGGTATCCATCCATCTGGATAGTTGAATAGTGTGCAAAAATATCGCCTTCGCCACTTTCTGGGCAAATAAAACCGAAACCTTTTGCGTTATTGAACCATTTAACTGTACCTGTTGCCATGCTTTACATCCCTCTTTGCATTCAAGTTCCATTTTGCATTAGTGCATCGTCTATTTTTACCACGACTTGCATACTAATGCTATTTTGATGCAGTTAATATCTACTACAGGTTACACTTTAGTAAAAAGAGCTAGACAGTCAAGTGCATATTATAACATTTTCATAAAATCCCTGTTTATATGTAGATGTTGTAGCAAGCACTTGAACAAATGACTAAGATGAGATTATGAGCAAGTTATATGAATGGATTATTCCTGAGTCTGACGTACTAGACGAGGAGGATACTCAGGTTAAGCCACCATCGATGTATAAAGTAATTTTAAACAATGATGATTACACTCCGATGGATTTTGTGATAGAAGTGTTACAGAAGTTCTTCTCCATGGATCTGGAGAAAGCAACGCAGTTGATGCTTACTGTACATTACGAAGGGAAAGCCGTATGTGGAACCTTTACTGCTGAAGTCGCCGAGACGAAGGTGGCGCAAGTGATGATGTATGCAAGGGAGCATGAACATCCGCTACTGTGTACGATGGAAAAAGCTTAAACTTTTTCCGGCACGCCATTTTGAGTGGTATTTAGGGGAGGTGCCTTATGCTAAATAAAGAACTTGAAGCTAGCTTGAACGGTGCATTTGCACGGGCAAGGGAAAAGCGCCATGAGTTTATGACTGTAGAGCATCTGCTCTTGGCATTGTTAGAAAACGCGGCAGCCCAAGAGGCCTTGCTAGCTTGTCGCGCGGATCTCGATACATTACGTAAAGAGCTTGATTCATTCATCGAGCAAACAACGCCGCTGATTCCGACTGACGATGAAAGTCGCGAGACTCAACCGACGCTGAGCTTCCAGCGTGTGCTTCAGCGTGCAGTCTTCCACGTTCAGTCTTCTGGTCGCAGTGAAGTTACCGGCGCCAATGTGCTGGTGGCCATTTTCAGTGAACAAGAGTCTCACGCAGCCTATCTGTTGAAGAAAAGCGATATCAGCCGCCTTGATGTGGTTAACTTTATTTCTCACGGTACTGTCAAAGACAGCGACAATGATGATCTTAACGGTTCTGATGTCGGTGGCGATGAACCACGTGCCGAGCAAAGCGCTGAAGACAAGCTAGAGAATTTTGCGACTAATCTTAACCAGCTGGCGCGTGCTGGTGGTATCGACCCGTTGATTGGGCGGGATCATGAATTAGAACGTACGGTGCAGGTTCTGTGTCGGCGTAGAAAAAACAATCCGCTGCTCGTCGGTGAAGCCGGTGTCGGTAAAACGGCGATTGCGGAAGGATTGGCATGGCGCATCGTTGAAGGCCAGGTGCCGGATATTATCAAAGACTGTGTGATTTACTCACTGGATATCGGCTCCTTGCTTGCGGGTACCAAATACCGCGGTGATTTCGAGAAGCGCTTTAAAGGCATTCTGAAGCAGCTGGAAAAAGAAGATCATGCCGTGCTGTTCATTGATGAGATCCACACTATCATTGGTGCCGGTGCTGCTTCAGGCGGACAGGTAGATGCCGCCAACCTGATCAAGCCATTGCTAAGCAGCGGTAAAATTCGCTGTATGGGGTCAACGACCTATCAGGAATACAGCAATATCTTTGAGAAAGAACGTGCCTTGTCACGCCGCTTCCAGAAAATTGATATTGTCGAGCCTTCATTGGACGATACCACCAAGATCCTGATGGGGTTGAAACCAAAGTATGAAGCCCATCATGAGGTACGCTTTACCAATAAAGCGATCCGTGCAGCGGTAGAGCTCTCTGCGAAATACATCAACGAGCGTCATCTGCCTGATAAAGCCATTGACGTGATTGATGAAGCCGGTGCCCGTTGTCGCTTGGCGCCAGCCAGCCGACGTAAGAAAACAGTCAATGTCAGCGATATCGAGGCGATGATTGCCAAGATGGCACGCATCCCTGAGAAGTCGGTTTCCTCGAGCGATCGAGATGTATTGCAGAAACTGGATAGCAAGCTGAAAATGCTGGTATTCGGTCAGGATCCGGCCATTGATGTCTTGACTGAGGCCATTAAGCTGAGTCGTGCTGGTTTGGGTGCTGACAATAAGCCGGTTGGTTCCTTCCTGTTTGCCGGTCCTACAGGGGTTGGTAAGACTGAGGTGACGGTACAGTTGGCACGTACGCTGGGTATCGAGCTGCTGCGCTTCGATATGTCAGAGTACATGGAGCGTCATACCGTGAGCCGCTTGATCGGTGCGCCTCCTGGCTATGTCGGTTATGATCAGGGCGGTTTGCTGACTGATGCGGTGATCAAGAACCCGCACTCTGTGGTGCTGCTGGACGAAATCGAGAAAGCTCACCCGGATGTGTTTAACTTACTTCTGCAGGTGATGGATAACGGTACGCTTACCGATAACAACGGCCGCAAGGCTGACTTCCGTAATGTTATCCTGGTGATGACTACCAATGCGGGTGTAACAGAGACGGTACGTAAATCGATTGGCTTGATCCAGCAAGATCACAGCCTTGATGCGATGTCGGAAATCAAGCGCGTGTTTACGCCTGAATTCCGTAACCGCCTAGATGGTATTATCTGGTTCAACCATCTGGAGAAAGATGTTATTTCGCAAGTGGTTGATAAGTTCATCGTCGAGCTGCAAGCACAACTTGATGCGCGTGGTGTTTCTATGGAAGTATCGTCCGGAGCCCGTGAATGGTTGGCGAATAAAGGCTATGACAAAGCAATGGGGGCGCGTCCGATGGCACGTGTTATCCAGGATAGCCTGAAGAAGCCAATGGCAAATGAATTGCTGTTTGGTTGCCTGGTCAACGGCGGTTCGGTACGTGTTGATATCGTAAATGATCAGTTGGATTTTCAGTTCAGCAGCGAAATGGAACCCGCACATTAATTGCCGATGTTTTCATTAAGAAATAACCGCCTGATGGCGGTTATTTTTTATCATTACAAAAATAAAACCCGGCACATAGGCCGGGTTTTATTTGTATTCTTTAATCTTGATTCAAGATTAACGCGCGCGGAAGACGATGCGGCCTTTAGTTAGGTCGTATGGAGTCAGTTCCACAGTCACCTTATCACCAGTAAGAATACGGATGTAGTTCTTGCGCATTTTACCAGAGATGTGAGCGGTAACTACGTGACCGTTTTCCAGCTCAACGCGGAACATTGTGTTAGGTAGTGTATCAAGTACAGTACCTTGCATTTCAATTACGTCTTCTTTTGCCATTGAATCCTCTTAGGCTACCAGCCATTCTTCTGATCGGGCTGGATAATGCCTCGAAACTGTTTGAGTGTAAAGTTTAGGCCGCAATTTTACCCTTGCTGTTACTCTTTGTCAGCTATTGTGACGTATTAAAACGTATTTTCTCTAGAATTTGTCAGATTCTCATGCGAATCAAGAGACAATACTGACAACAATGGTTTATTTCCAGCCACCATTGAGTAGTTTTTGATAGGGCTTGAAGCGGATCTTATAGTTCATCGCATTACAGCGGTCGATCTGATAGCCGGGGTAAAGCCATTTTCTGCCGGTTTGCCTGCCGTATTGTATTTGATAGAGCACGCAGAGTGTACCGAGCGATAGCGATGAGTCTGGTTCAAAAAAACTGTATACCGCACTCAGGGCATCATCTAAGACATCGGTAACCGCTACTGCGATTAAGGTATCACCGTCATAGACGTGCAAAAAAAGCGTGTCCATCCATTCTGCAGTACAAAAATCGAAAAACTGCTCTTTGTTGGCTGGATACATGCTGCCATTTGAGTGGCGTACTCGGATATATTTTTCATACAGGGCGAACCAGTTGCTGTCGAGCTTGGTTTTAAACTCCCAGCGCAAAGTCTTCATCTGGTTCTGTTGGCGTTTCTGGCTCTTTGACGGGGTAAAGTGCTCGCAATCTACTCGGAGCGGTGTACAGGCCTGGCAATGCTGGCACATTGGCCTATAAACGGCATTACCACTACGACGATAGCCCGAGGCAATGAGTACGCCGTATCCCTGTGGTGTTAGCCAGTGATGATCCATAACGACGCCAAGCTGCTCTTGCTCGTTAGGCAGATAGTTACATACTGAACTGGGTGTTAACCCAATTCGAAGCGAAAGTTTGTTATAGCTGGTCATGAGTTTGCTTGCTGCAGCTCCCGAGGTTGGTAACAGCCTTCTTCTAGTATGGCATCTCTTTGCTGTTGCAAAAACTCCATGAATGGGGAGCGGTCAATTTCGACGGCGCCTAATGAGGCCAGGTGGCTATTCATAATTTGGCAGTCAATTAAGCTACCGCCATGCGCACTAAAATGTTGGCAGAAGAACCATAAAGCAATCTTTGATGCGTTGTCTGCCAGCGAGAACATCGATTCACCGCAAAATACCGTACCAACCTGAATGCCATACAAGCCACCGACCAGTTGGTCGTCATGCCAGACTTCAACGGAGTGACAGTAGCCAAGATTATGCATGAGCTGGTACGCTTGCATCATATCGCTAGTGATCCAGGTCTCTTCTGGGCCGCGACATTCGGCACAGAGACGGATTACATCATGACAGGCCTGGTTCAAGGTGATCTGGTACCCTGATTTTCGGTAGAATTTACGCAAACTTTTGCTTGGCTTAAACTGATCAGGCAAGAAGACAGCACGCGGGGCTGGGCTCCACCAAAGAATTGGTTCACCTTCCGAAAACCAGGGGAAAATACCTTGGCGGTAGGCTGAAACCAAGCGCTCTGGTCGTAGGTCGCCACCAAAGGCCAGTAGCCCGTTGGGATCATCCAACGCTGTTTCAGGTGCAGGAAAATGAGTATGAACCGGATCAAGTTCCGGCAGATAAATAGCCATAAAATTACAAAAATTACTGTCTGTGAGGAAATTATATTATGAGAACGTTTTTAATGTTACTTCTATTACTTCCTCTAACTACCACCGCGGCGCCATACAATCGTAATGAGGCCAGAGCGGTTAATCAGGTGGTATTTGGCCAAGTCGATACAGTACGTTACATCACTCACCAGGAAGTTATCAACTCGCAGCGAAATGGTTGGGAGACACTGTTGGGTGGGGTTGTCGGGGGATTGATTGGTAACCAGTTTGGGGGAGGTTCCGGACGTGAGGTCGCCACTGCGGTCGGGGCTGTGGCCGGTGCTAGTATTGCCCATAACCGTCAGCCTAGCCAGAAAATCGTAAACTATCGCTTGGTGGAGCTATTGATTAAAGCCGATGACGGCAGGTTGATTGATGTTATCCAGGATGTTGACCAGCAGATGTTATTTCAACGCGGTGATCATGTCCGGATCCTGTATTTTGATGACGGGGTTAGGGTCGATAAGGTTTTGTAACAAAAAGCGAGAGGCTTTCACCTCTCGCTTTTTTCTTTTTCTAGGAGCTAGGATCTAGGTCCTAAATCCGATTGCACAGTTCCGCATAGCGACCATTTTGAGCCAGAAGGTCATTATGCTTGCCGCGTTCGATGATCTCTCCTTCGTCCATCAGGCAGATTTGATCCATCTGTTCAAGTCCAACCAGACGGTGGGTGATGAACAGTACGGTTTTCTCTTGTGCATGCTGTAAAAGCAGCGAGATAATTTGCTGTTCAGTACGGCGATCAAGCCCTTCTGTTGGCTCATCCATTAGCAGAATAGGGGCATCATGCAGAAGAGCGCGGGCAATGCCGATACGGCGGCGTTCACCACCGGAGATCTGACGGCCACCTTCACCTAGCCAAGTATCTAAGCCTTTGCCTTCAAATAGTGTCTCAAGTCCAACTTTTGTCAGTACACTCTTGAATTCTTCGTCGGTGCCTTCTGGTTTGGCGAGCACAAGGTTTTCACGCAGTGAACCGTTGAATACATCAACGCGCTGGCTGACAACGGTAATGGCTTTGCGTAGTGAGCCTTCATGCCATTTAGGTAATTCGACCCCATCGATGCTGATAGCTCCCTGCTGCGGATCCCAGTTACGGGTAAGCAATTGCAGCAGCGTAGATTTACCACAGCCGGTTCGACCAAGCAGTGCCATTTTTTCGCCTTGTTTCAGGTTAATTGACACATTTTTCAGTACTGGCTGATCGCTACCGTAATAGGTATAGCTGATATCGTCGAGACAGATGTCGCCATTGACCTGCGCCTGATGACCGTTTGGATCAAATGGCGTATCCGGTGTCGCTTCAATGATCTCATTCAATCGGCGGGCAGAGGTGAGGGTTTGACCTAAGTACTGGAAGGCTCCTGCAACGGGCATCATCATCTCGAAGCTGGCCATCGTGGCAAAGGCAACCAACGCGATGAATGGATCCGGTGCGGCACCACCGATACCGTCTGCGGCAATCCAGGTGATTAATACCAGTGTCCAGCCTGTTGCCGCCATTAGAATGGCATTGGCAAGACCAGTTAGGCTGGCCATCTTACGCTGGGCTGCCAATAGGGCATCTTGCTCGTTTACTGCCTGCTCTCGGTAACGCTCTTCGGCATTGAACAGCAGCAGTTCAGCATGGCCCTGGATCCAGTCGAGTAGCTTCACCCGATAGTTGGCCTTGGCATAGGTCAGGGCTTCACCGTTGGTTTTACCCAAGCGATAGAAAATCACTGGCAGGGCAAGCATCAGTACTAACAAGATGAAGCCAAGAGTCAGGCCAATCGCCAAATCAAACCATGCCAAAAAGCAGGTGATTGATATCAGGCCAATAACACCGATTATCAGCGGGCTGACAAGTCGGAGGTAGACATGGTCCATCGCATCAACATCGGCAACCAGGCGGTTAAGCAGATCGGCATCACGCAGGTTTGCCTGCCGCCCCGGGATCAGTGGCGTTAGCTTGCGGAAAAAGAACAGCCGCAGATCTGCCAGCAATTTGAAAGTCGCATTGTGGCTAACAACACGCTCTCCCCAGCGGCCTGCGGTTCGTGCCATCGAGAAGCCTCGAACACCAGCCCCCGGAAGCATATAGTTAAATGTTTCTCTTGCTATGGTTAGGCCTGCAACGGCAGAAGCGGCGATAAACCAACCTGACAGGGTCAACAGGCTAAGTGCCGACAATAGGGTCGCCAGGCCGAGCAGCATGCCCAGGGTCAGGCCGAACCAGTGTTTGCGATAGAGTTTCAGGTAAGGGATTAAATCACGCATCGAGATCCCTCTTATCAGTGTGAGCGAGCATATCGGCGAGTAGACCTTGGTGTCGAATGTGATCGAAGTGGCCGTCTTGAACCAGCTTACCGTTTTCCATCACCAGCACACGGTCTATCGCTGCTAATTGATCAAGGCGGTGGCTGACCATCAGGGTCGTTTGCCCCTTCACGGCCATTGTCAGGCTTTCCAGAACCAGGTGCTCACTGTTGGCATCCAAACTTGCGGTTGGTTCGTCGAGCAGCCAGAACGCGCCATTTTGCAGCATTGCACGGGCAACGGCGAGACGTTGAGCCTGACCGACCGACAAGCCGCCAGAACGGTCACCCACCTGATGGTTATAGCCCTTCTCAAGGCGGCTGATAAACTCGTCGGCATAAGCCTGCTGTGCGACCTGCCTAACGTGCTCGTCGGTAGCCAGCGGGTTGCCAAGGGTAATATTGTCACGGACAGTCCCGTGTACCAGCAGTGGGTTTTGGCCGACCCAGCTGATAGTCTGGCGCCATTCGCTGTGATCAAGCTGCTTGAGCTCAATCCCATTGATTTTCAGGCTGCCACGGTAGGGCAGGAAACCCAGTAGCGCATTGAGCAAACTGGTTTTGCCGGCACCGCTTGGCCCGACAAGGGCAATTTGCTCGCGGGCCTGAATATCAAAGCTCAGCGGCCCAGCCAGTACCTGTCCCTGCGGGCTGAGCACTTCCAGATCCTGTACACTGATTGTGATAGTTTCCGGGGAAGGAAGCTCCTCGTTACCCTGAGCCATTTCATCCGCTTCGGCATTCAGGAACTCGACAATCGATTCTGCAGCACCAATTGCCTGCGCCTTGGCATGGTAGAACGTACCAAGATCACGCAGCGGCTGGTAGAACTCCGGTGCCAAAACAAGAACAAAAAGACCGGTAAACAGTGTGATAGGTACACCATAGTTACCAAAGTTCAGTTCACCGATGTAAGAGAAACCAAAGTAAACGGCAACAATAGCAACGGAGATGGCAGAGAAAAACTCCAATACGGCTGATGACAGGAAGGCGAGCCTCAAGACCTCCATGGTTCGTTTGCGTAGAACATGAGAGGCAGCATGAAGGTTCTCAGCTTCAGCCTCAGCACGGTTAAAGAGGCGAAGAGTTGATAGCCCCTGAAGACGGTCGTAGAAGTGCCCTGAAAGACGCTGTAGGGCTTTAAAGTTACGTCGGTTAGCATCTGCTGCCCCTAAGCCTACCAGAGCCATAAAAATAGGCACCAGCGGCGCTGTGATAAGGAACACGAGGCCAGCCGCCCAGTTGAGCGGGAAAACGGCAAACAGGATAACCAGCGGAACCAGAACGGCAATAGACATCTGGGGAATGTAGCGGGCAAAGAAATCCTGCATTTCCTCAACTTGCTCCAGCACAAGACTGGCCCAGGTGCCGGCAGGTTTTCCCTTAATATAGGCAGGACCCAGGCTGTGCAGGCGGTTGAGGATCAGCTGACGGATATGCAGGCGAATTTGTTCGCCGCAGCGATAGCCGAAAATTTCACGGCCCCAGCTGCATGCCGCCCGGAGTCCGACAATCAGGATTAGACCGATGAAGCTGCTAACCAGCTCAGACTTGTCGGTGTGTTCGATAATTAATTGGTGAAGAATATGTGCTAGCAGTGCCGCTTGGCCGACTAATAGCAACCCCGAAATAAACCCAAGTCCGACACTCAGCATTAGCCAGCGTTTAGCCAGCTTGCTTTGTGACTTTAACCACTTGGTCAAGTTGCGTTGTAGTTGTTTGTCCATAAGATATCTTGAGCTGCAAGTTGCAACGAGCAGAAAGGTAGAAGGCTAAAGCGGCCGCTACATAGGTAGCGGCCGGATAGGATTATTTTTGTTCTTCTAGTGCGTCAAGGTAGCGCTCTGCATCAAGTGCAGCCATACAACCGGTACCCGCAGATGTGATTGCCTGGCGGTAGGTATGATCCATAACATCCCCAGCTGCAAAAACACCTTCAACACTTGTTTGGGTAGCATTACCTTCAGTACCCGACTGGACCTTGATATAGCCATTAGCCATATCCAGCTGACCTTCGAAAATACCGGTATTCGGCTGGTGGCCGATAGCGATAAATGCACCCATCACATCAAGTGTTTCTGTTGCGTCAGACTTTGTGTCCTTGATGCGAACAGCGGTTACGCCCATGTCATCACCCAGCACCTCATCCAGAGTACGGTCAGTGTGAAGGATGATGTTACCGTTTTCTACCTTGTCCATCAGACGCTTGATAAGGATCTTCTCGGAGCGGAAGCTATCACGGCGGTGAATTAAGTGAACCTCGGAAGCAATGTTAGATAGGTAAAGCGCTTCTTCAACAGCAGTATTGCCACCACCCACGACAGCCACTTTCTGGTTGCGGTAAAAGAAACCATCACAAGTCGCACAGGCTGAAACACCACGACCTTTGAAGTTCTCTTCTGATTCTAGGCCCAGGTATTTGGCAGAAGCGCCCGTCGCAATGATAAGTGCATCGCAGGTATATTCGCCGTTGTCCCCTTTTAGGCGGAACGGGCGTTGGCTGAAATCAGTTTCACTGATGTGATCAAAGATGATTTCTGTTTCGAACTTTTCCGCATGGGCTTTCATACGGTCCATTAGTGCAGGACCTGTAAGGCCTTCAGCATCACCCGGCCAGTTTTCTACCTCGGTTGTTGTTGTTAGCTGACCGCCTTGCTGCATACCTGTCACCATAACAGGGTTTAAGTTAGCACGGGCTGCATAGACAGCAGCAGTGTAGCCAGCAGGACCAGAACCAAGGATGAGCAGTTTACAATGTCTTACGTTACTCATTACTTCTCCAGGCTGAATGAGATGATTATTATATAGAAGAGCGATTGTAGGTAAATTGGGGGCGTAAGGAAAGAGCCCTATGAGACCAATTCCATTAATTATCTAACCATTCAGAACACCACTGGGAGTCAACTTCATGGATAGCGATTGATAGAGGAGGTCCGAGTCCGTTGATACAGAAAACTCAATAAATGAGGTAAAAATGGGAAGTATGAACGCAGGCCTCCCATTATGCCAGTTTCTTATTGGCTATATCCTTGAGAGATAAGCGCCGGTGTGCATATCTTAATGCATGCTAATGGCAACCTCGGGATCGGTAAAGTGTAAATCAAAGGTATCGGCAACTTCCTTGCAGGTCACTTTGCCGTGTATCACATTCAGTCCGGCCAGGAAGCCAGCATCATCAAGCAGAGCCTTTTTATAGCCTTTATTCGCGAGGTTAATGACATACGGTAAGGTCGCATTATTTAAGGCGAAGGCGGACGTACGGGCGACTGCTCCGGGCATATTGGCGACGCAATAGTGCACGACACCATCAACGATGTAAGTCGGATCTGTATGTGTAGTCGGACGGGAAGTTTCAAAGCAGCCACCTTGGTCGATTGCAACGTCAACCAGTGCGGAGCCTGATTTCATCTGCTTAACATGTTCTGCGGTGATCAGTTTAGGTGCTGCAGCTCCCGGTATCAGAACGGCACCAATAATTACGTCGGCCTCTGGAACGAGTTGGTCTATGGCCTCATTGGTCGAATAGCTAACTTTTGCTTTACCTTGAAATTCGACATCGAGTGCGCGAAGTGTATCAAGGTTGCGGTCAAGAATCGTAACGTCTGCGCGCATCCCCACCGCCATTCTTGCGGCATTAGAGCCGACAACACCTCCTCCGAGTATGATGACTTTTGCGGGTTCGACACCGGGAACTCCGCTCAGTAACAGCCCACGCCCGCCATTAGAATTCTCTAGAGTTTGTGCTCCAGCTTGGATAGACATTCTGCCGGCAACTTCAGACATCGGTGCTAATAAAGGCAGTCGTCCTAGATGATCTGTCACTGTTTCATAAGCTATGCAGATAGCTTTGCTGTCAATTAGGTCTTTTGTTTGTGGAAAATCTGGTGCAAGATGGAGATAGGTGAATAAAATTTGTCCTTCATGCAGCATGGCTCTTTCTGCTGCCTGAGGCTCTTTTACTTTGACAATCATCTCTGATCTGGTAAAAACTTCTTTAGCAGTCGATATAATAGAAGCACCAGCAGCTTGATAGTCAGCATCAGATAACCCAATCCCGATACCGGCATTGGTCTCGATGAGAACCTGGTGGCCAAACGAAACGAGTTCACGGACGCTGCTGTTAACTAGTCCAACGCGATATTCGTGGTTTTTGATTTCTTTGGGGACGCCAATGATCATCCTGCTTCTCCCTTGGCACGATAGAGTGATTTGCTATTGACAAGGTTGTAAATGCGGATCTAATGGCAGTATAGTTTGACTATTAGAGTATTTGATTCTAAATATTAGAAAGATGTAGTATATTTTTTTGCAAGGAAGTAAGAAGGTGGAATAAAAAATGGTAGATACCAAAAAGAAACCATCCAAGGAATTGGATAGAATTGACCGTAACATATTGAATGAACTGCAAAAAGACGGTCGTATTTCAAATGTTGAATTATCTAAACGTGTAGGCTTATCTCCAACGCCATGTCTTGAGCGTGTTCGTCGACTGGAGCGTCAGGGGTACATCAGCGGCTATACAGCGCTGCTAAACCCTCAGTTTCTTGATGCATCCCTTCTGGTTTTTGTTGAGATCACTCTTAACCGAGGTGCGCCAGATGTGTTTGAACAGTTCAACAAATCTGTACAAGAGTTGGAAGATATTCAAGAGTGCCACCTGGTTTCGGGTGATTTTGACTATTTGTTGAAAACTCGTGTATCTGATATGTCGGCATACCGTAAGCTACTGGGGGAAACCCTGCTGCGCTTGCCGGGCGTCAATGACACTCGTACCTATGTTGTTATGGAAGAAGTGAAGCAGACGAATAATCTGGTTATCAAGACACGCTAATTCCTCGATATCACCGTTTTCTACGGTCAATAATCAAGCGGCTCAGGCCGCTTGATTTGTTTTCGCTGGCCAAACGTGTCCAATCTAAATAAACGGTCAAATAATCAGTTAATTGCAAAAACAAATTGACAAAGTGATGAATTTTTCCAACGAATATACGTCTACAATGAGCAAGTTGCCTTTCAGCGTAAAATAGAAAGGCCATGAGTTTGGGGCTTTGTGCCCACTTTTCTTCTATTAGTCAAAAAATCATGGCAAGTAGTATAAGATAGGGCAATAGATTTGAAATGTCCTGAACGATAGCCATTTGCACTATTCAACAAACTCAATATAACGTGCAAAGATGAGCAATCATAATTAGCCACGGTAGCGTTCAGGCGACAACAACAGTTACACCGGAGTGTTTTTTGAGGAAAGTCAAAGGCAAACTGCAGCCTAAATTACGTCTTTCTGGGGGACAGCGCCTGCTAGAAAGCTTTCTGATCATCGGTATTTTAGCCGCGATATTCATTATGGTGGCCTTGGTAAGCTTTGATCCTGCCGATCCGTCATGGTCACAAACTGCCTGGGAAGGGCCGGTTCAGAATAAAGCGGGTGCGCTAGGGGCATTAGTTGCTGATACCTTCTTTTTTACCCTGGGATCGCTTGCCTATCCGTTGCCTGTCGCGATGGCTTTGGTTGCCTGGATAGTGTTCCGTCGTCGAGATGAGCGTGATTCAATCGATTACATGATTTACGGTACTCGATTATTAGGGCTGCTCCTACTCTTTTTGACCAGCTGTGGCCTGGCGGACTTGAACTTCGATGATATCTGGTATTTCTCGTCAGGTGGGGTGATTGGGGATGTGGTCTCGAACATGGCCTTACCCTTATTTAACCTGCTGGGAGCCACACTGGTACTGATGTTCTTCTGGGCTGTCGGGTTTACGCTTTTTACCGGTATTTCCTGGCTAACGATTGTCGATACCCTTGGCGAAACAACGTTGGGGGCTTTAGCCTGGCTGCTCAATAAAGTCCGGTCAGATAGATCCGAAACCTTGACACCGTTTGCCGCAGAGATCCCTGACGAACAGCAGACAGCATATGCCTCGAAGCTTGTGCCGGAGAAGCAGCCTGATGCACCCGATGCCGATGATGTCTTACTTGCTTCGTTTAGCGAACCTCAAAAAGATGATCGTACTCTTGCTCGCCAGGAGCCGCAGTTTACTGAAACGGAATGGGATGACTCTCCATCGTCACCAAAAATCATCATGCCTGAACGGGCAAAAGCGGCCCAGGTGGCGACGGCTGCGCATGACGTTGAGCCGAATCCAATTTTAGCTCCAGTTGCACCTGCATCGGCACCGAACTCGATGGTGGCTGAGGAGCCAGTTGATGTCATTCCAGTACATGCACAGGCAGCGAAACATCAACCGGCAAGCCCGGAGCCAACTGTTGACGCTGAATCTGCAATGTCTGAGCCGGTAGAAATCACTTCCACGACTCAGGCGAAAGGCCTGACGATTGCAGAGTTGGAGCGAGAGCTGGATAAAGACGAAAACTTTACCGTGTATGTCGAGGAGGCGGAGCTTGTCGCATCTAGCGAGCCGCAAGTTGTTGAGCCGCCGCTGACCGTAGAAGATGTGCCGCTGCATAATCAAGCAGCGGATGCAGTCAGTTCCCCTGTACTTGAGGCAACTGCTGAGCTGAACGATGCTGCGGAGACGCAGCCTATTTTCGAGCCTTCGCCTGCAACTGCAGATATCGTTACTATTCCAGAGCCAGAGCCAGAGCCAGAGCCAGATTCATATTCAGTTCAGATGGGATCGGTAATATCTGAAGCTAGTTCGGCGCGACCTATTGAGCCAGAAGATTCCGACGTTCCGGTATTGGGCGATATTGAAATCGGTGTCCATGACGGCATGTCTGAGCTTGAGCGAGCAGAGCAAGACAGTCCGGAACCGGCAGATACTGTCAGTGACGAGGACGCCTTTTTACAGAAAATTCGAGACGCGCAACAGGCTCAGGCCCATGCTGCAGGATTAGATAATCCGTTTTTGATGAAAAAGGAAGCGGACTTACCGGTACCGACATCACCAATGCCGACATTGGATTTGCTGGCACCGGCCAAGCAAAATGTTGAACCGACTTCGGAAGAAGAACTGAAGCAGACTGCAGCACTGCTGGAAGCTAAATTGGCTGACTATAAAATCAAGGCCAAGGTGGTTGGTATTTACCCTGGTCCGGTTATTACTCGCTACGAGCTTGATCTGGCTCCAGGCGTGAAAGTCAGCCGAATTTTGGGACTCTCAAAAGATTTGGCCCGGGCATTATCAGCGTCGGCGGTGCGGGTGGTGGATGTTATTCCTGGAAAACCTTACATCGGATTGGAACTGCCTAATGTAAACCGTGAAACCGTGTATATGTCAGAAGTGGTTGGCAGTGAGCGGTTCCAAAGCATGAATGCGGCGTTGCCGATAGTGCTGGGCTACGACATTGCCGGTGAGGCCGTAGTAGCCGACCTGAGCAAGATGCCCCACTTGCTGGTGGCTGGTACAACAGGTTCCGGTAAATCAGTCGGTGTTAACGTGATGATTGTCAGCCTGCTTTACAAGTGTAAGCCGGAAGACTGTCGCTTTATTATGATTGACCCGAAAATGCTCGAGCTGTCGATCTACGAAGGTATTCCTCACCTGCTTACCGAGGTGGTTACCGATATGAAAGATGCGGGTAATGCGCTGCGTTGGTGTGTCGGGGAGATGGAACGTCGCTACAAATTGATGGCAGCGGTTGGCGTTCGTAACTTGGCGGGGTATAACGCGAAGTTGGAGGAGGCTGCAGCAGCGGGCCATCCAATTTACGATCCGTTATGGAAACCGGGTGACAGTATGGACGAGCACCCGCCGTTACTTGAAAAAATGCCAAGTATTGTGGTTATTGTCGATGAGTTTGCCGATTTGATGATGGTCGTGGGTAAGAAAGTCGAAGAACTGATCGCCCGTTTGGCACAAAAGGCACGAGCTGCTGGTATCCACTTGGTGCTGGCAACGCAGCGTCCATCGGTGGATGTTATTACAGGTTTGATCAAGGCCAATATTCCAAGCCGAATGGCCTTTACGGTATCAACCAAAACGGACTCAAGAACGATTCTTGATCAGGGGGGCGCAGAATCATTGCTAGGTATGGGTGATATGCTCTACCTGCCGGCAGGTAAAAATCATCCGGTTCGTGTTCACGGCGCATTTGCCTCCGATGATGATGTCCACAATGTTGTAAACGACTGGAAAGCGCGAGGCAGGCCACAATATATTGATGGTATTTTAAATGCCGATCAGGGTTCAGAAGGTTTACTGCCAGGGGAAGCTCCTGCAGGCGGTGAAGATGACCTCGACCAGTTGTTTGATCAGGTTGCGGCTTTTGTTGCTGAATCTCGCAGGGGGTCGGTATCTGGGGTACAGCGTAAATTTAAGATTGGTTATAACCGCGCTGCTCGTATTGTCGAGCAGCTGGAAGCGCATGGGATCGTGAGTGCGCCAGGTCATAACGGTAACCGTGAAGTGTTGGCACCGCCACCACCGCCACGAGACTAGCTTTTATATTTAATCTACCGCCTGTGGAAACAGGCGGTAGGTGTTGAGTTATTCGAATCTAAAGTCGGGACTGATGGAAAGTATTTTTGGAACCGACTTGTAAGCCATAAGGTTATATAACAATGATTAAAAAAGTAGTAATGAGCCTGCTGGTTGCAGCACCTGTTTTTCTGTCTTCTGTCGCGTGGGCTAATCCTCAGCAGGAGCTAAGTACTCGTTTAAGTAAGGTAAATTCATTTAGTGCCGACTTTCAGCAAAAGGTGATTAGCCCAGAAGGGGACCTGCTGGTGGAAGGCGAAGGAGATGTGGCTATTCAGCGTCCAAACTTGTTTCGCTGGAACACCGTAGTACCAGATGAAAATATTTTGATTTCAGATGGTAAAACGCTTTGGTACTACAGCCCGTTTATCGAGCAGGTTACCGCGATGTGGCTAAACGATGCTACAGAGCAAACGCCGTTTGTCCTGCTGACACGCAATAGCGCTACAGACTGGGCGAAGTACAATGTGGCTCAGACTGCCGATACCTTTACCCTTACTCCGAAAGACAGCACGTCTTCCATGGGCAAGTTTGTTGTCACTGTGGCGAAAAGTGGTGTGGTGCGTGGTTTCACTGTCGTCGAGCAGGACGGTCAGCGTAGTAACTTTACTTTTAGCAAATTCAGCGGCAAAGCGCAGGCTGGTGATCTGTTTAAGTTTACGCCACCGAAAGGTGTTGAGCTGGACGATCAGCGAAACTAAGGGTGTTGCTAGAACCTAGAACCTAGAACCTAGAACCTAGAACCTAGAACCTAGAACCTAGAACCTAGAACCTAGAACTTAGAACCTAGAACCTAGAATTTATTTAAAATAGGTGGTACTTAGTACCGCCTTTTTCTGTATTAATACCAAGCTGAGCAATTATCTGGCCTATCCGCGAAATTGAAAAGGCTCAGAGACAAGGCGCTTGATTGTAGGTGTATTCATATCCATCAAAATCAAGCAACGCAGTAGCTGAGCCTTGGCAATTCGCCCTTCTGGAGCGAGCCAGCCGCTCGATATCTGCCCCAAATCGCTTTGATGTAGAACCACTATATCTTCATCAATTTGTGTGGCTCTCAAACGGCTGGTATCGCTCGGATTGGATCCGATAATTGTTCAGTTTGGTATAAGGAGCGGTTATTTTGAATAACTTTAGCCTCGATTTTTCTTCTGACTTCCGCCCGCTAGCGGCGAGAATGCGACCACGAACTGTTGATGAGTACGTAGGACAGCAGCATATTCTTGGCCCGGGAAAGCCATTGCGACGAGCGCTCGAAGCCGGGCACCTTCATTCGATGATCCTATGGGGGCCACCGGGTACCGGTAAGACGACATTGGCTGAAGTTGCTGCAAACTACGCCAATGCCGAGGTGGAGCGGGTGTCAGCGGTGACCTCCGGGGTGAAAGATATTCGTGCTGCCATTGATAAAGCCCGTGACAACAAAATGGCGGGGCGGCGAACGATTTTATTTGTTGACGAGGTACATCGCTTCAACAAAAGTCAGCAGGATGCCTTTTTGCCGCATATTGAGGATGGAACTGTTACCTTTATTGGTGCGACAACGGAAAACCCATCGTTTGAGCTTAACAATGCACTGCTGTCCCGTGCCCGGGTCTATAAGCTTAAGTCGCTTGAAAGTAGTGAAATACTTGAAGTGATCGAACAGGCCTTGACCGATCAGTCCCGCGGGGTAACAGAAACCAAGCTTCAGTTTGTCGATGACGTCAAAGAGCGCCTTGCCGACTTGGTGTGTGGTGATGCGCGTATGTCACTGAACTATCTAGAGCAATTGATTGACATGGCGGAAGAGGATGAGCAAGGCCTCAAGCAGATTACCTTACCGTTATTAGCCGAAGTTGCAGGGGAAAAGATTGCCCGGTTCGATAACAAAGGCGATCTCTGGTATGACATGATATCGGCGGTTCATAAGTCTATCCGTGGCTCGAATCCTGATGGCGCTCTGTATTGGTTTGCCCGTATGCTGCAGGCTGGTTGTGATCCGCTTTATGTTGCTCGACGCTTATTGGCAATTGCATCGGAGGATATCGGCAATGCCGATCCGAGAGCCATGCAAGTAGCTATATCGGCATGGGATTGTTTTACCCGGGTGGGCGCTTATGAAGGCGAACGTGCGATAGCTCAGGCAATTGTCTATCTAGCTTGTGCGGCTAAGAGTAATGCGGTCTACACGGCCTTTAATCAGGCAAAGGCCGATGCAATGAACCACCCGGACTATGAAGTACCAAACCACTTACGCAATGCACCAACCAAGTTGATGAAAGATTTGGGCTATGGAGAAGAATATCGGTATGCCCATGATGAGCCGGGCGCGTATGCGGCCGGTGAGAGTTATTTCCCGCCAGAAATGAAAGGAACACGTTACTATCATCCAACAAATCGTGGTTTGGAAACAAAAATTGCCGAAAAGTTGGATTATCTTGCTTCTTTAGATGCAAAAAGCGCATTAAAGCGCTACCAATAATAAGGCTTTTTGGGTATCGTTGAATAATTGGCGTCAGACTTACTGGCGTTTCGTAAACCTAAGATTATTTTGACAAGAATTGTCTAAATAACGTGCATTTCAGAATATTAAGAGCACAGGATTAGCATGCTAGATTCTAAATTACTTCGAACTGAGCTGGATGAAACAGCTGCAAAACTCGCGCGTCGTGGTTTTACCCTTGATGTAGAAAAATTACGCAACCTTGAAGAACAACGTAAGTCCCTTCAAGTTAAGACTGAAGAGCTACAGGCTTTGCGTAACTCGCGATCGAAGTCGATTGGCCAAGCTAAAGCTAAAGGCGATCATGAAGCTGCTGAAAAGATTCTTGCTGAAGTTGCCAACCTTGGCGGCGAACTAGACGAAGCGAAGAAAGCACTGGCCGAGCTGCAAGAAGAGCTTCAGGACATTACGCTTTCCGTGCCTAACCTTCCAGATGACGCTGTTCCAACTGGTAAAGACGAAGACGAGAACGTAGAAATTTCTCGTTGGGGCGAGCCTAAGACTTATGATTTTGAAGTTAAAGATCATGTTGATCTAGGTGAAATTGCTGGCGGTCTTGATTTTGCAAGCGCAGTTAAGATCTCAGGTTCACGCTTTATCGTGATGAAAGGCAAGTTTGCTCGCCTGCACCGTGCGATTGCTCAGTTTATGCTAGACCTTCACACGGATGAGCATGGTTATACAGAAATGTATGTTCCTTACCTAGTGAACAAAGATAGCCTGTTCGGTACTGGCCAGTTACCAAAATTTGGTGAAGACCTATTCCATACCAAGCCTGCTACTGAAGAAGGCGTAGGTATGTCACTGATCCCAACAGCGGAAGTACCAGTGACAAACATGGTTCGCGATACCATTACTGATGAAGCGAATCTTCCTCTGAAGATGACAGCACACACACCATGTTTCCGTTCTGAGGCGGGCTCTTACGGTCGTGATACTCGTGGTCTGATTCGTATGCACCAGTTCGACAAAGTTGAACTAGTACAGATCACTAAGCCTGAAGATTCAATGGCAGCACTAGAAGAGCTAACAGGTCACGCTGAGAAAGTACTTCAGCTGCTAGAACTGCCTTACCGTAAAGTTGTTCTTTGTACTGGCGATATGGGCTTTGGCGCTGCGAAGACATACGATCTTGAAGTTTGGGTTCCTGCTCAGGAGACTTACCGTGAGATTTCGTCTTGTTCAAACATGTGGGATTTCCAGGCGCGCCGTATGCAGGCTCGTTTCCGTCGTAAGGGTGAGAAGAAGCCAGAGCTTGTTCACACACTAAACGGTTCTGGTCTTGCTGTTGGCCGTACAATGGTTGCGATTCTAGAGAACAACCAGGAAGCTGATGGTCGTATCATGATCCCAGAAGTACTACGCAAGTACATGAACGGTGAAACACATATCGGTTAATCTGAAGCAGATATAGCTTTCTTTAGAACAAAAACCCAGCCTTGGCTGGGTTTTTTGTTTTTAGGCTGTTTTGCTCTTGGTTCCCATACGGATGACGTTATTTGGATTTATTGTCAGTTCAGGCAGCCGGATAGGAATATCACTGGCGATATCGTTGAGCATTAAATCAAATAGGTTGAATAGGGTATCGGAGACCTGCAGTGAGAAATGGTACAGCTGTTCTTTGGTTTTGCTATGGTTGGGGCTGTCAAGATTGATACTGTCAAATTGTTCAAACAGCGAAGCAAGCACGGTAGGTGAAACGGGATTGTGGCTACTAATAGCCATTTGACTCAGGCGTCGGCGTAATATCTGGATGTGTAAGTTGAGCTCGCGTTTCATCGCGGTACTGCCAGGCGTAAAGTTATTAATCGAATGCCGAAAGCGACTTAAGCTATCGATAGCGTTAAGTGTTATAGGCCAGGTTGCCTGGTATTGTTTGAAAAGCGGTTCCTTGTCGGCGCTTAGCAAGCTAAGAGTGATGGTATCGTCAATAAGGTAGAGGACATGGCGGATGGCCTTGCCGTGCACCGCTTGGTTGCGCTGCAATGAGTATCGTGGCCATTCGTCAAGCAAGGCGGTGAGACGCTTCATCAAGATCCGGTACATAGGCTTGTGGGTTTGTTCTGCTTGATTAATTAGCGTACGTAACAAGGTCTGGACAGCCAGCGATTCATTTAGTGGCTGGCTCTCTTGAATGTTGGTATAAGAATAGCTCAGCAGCATGTGAGTTTGTCGGCGGTGGAAGCGTAGCAGATGAATTAACTGCCGTAGGCCAATGACTTGATTAAAGCGGCTTTGGAGTAAGGACATGCTTTGTCTTGCACGATAGTTGTAGTAGAAAATGCTAGCAATTAACACAATTAATAGAGATAGAATCAGCATATTTCCTCCTGCACGGATGACGCTTAATGTTCTTAATCCAGCAAGAACTGTACCGTGGGAGATGCTAAGTGAATTGTTATTTTTACCTTTTAAATCAGTGTATTAATGTTTCTCGTTGTCGTTGGTTTACAGGAGGGGAACTATTATGGGGCAGGTTGCATTGAAATGGTGCAAAAAAGGCTCCTTTCGGAGCCTTTAATGAGATCTAACTAGACAATGCTTTTAATCAAAATTGGCGGCTTTTGCTTCAGGGTGCAGATGGACTTCTTCATCCTTCTGGCCTGCAGCGGGATCATTAAAGCGATCCACATCTAGTTCACCTTCAGACTTCGCTACAATACAAGTTACGGCACAGTCACCTGTGATATTGACTGCGGTACGGATCATATCAAGCAGACGGTCAACACCCATAATGATTGCAATACCTTCCACAGGCAGACCTACCTGGTTCAATACCATCGCCAGCATAATCAGACCAACACCCGGAACACCTGCTGTACCTACAGAGGCTAGTGTCGCAGTTACGATTACCGCCATGTAGTCACCCATTGTCAGGTCAATGTTGAATGCCTGAGCAATGAAGGCCGTAGCAACACCTTGCATGATCGCAGTACCATCCATGTTGATGGTAGCACCTAGCGGTACAGTGAAAGATGCAATGCGGTTCTTAACTCCGAGACGTTTGGTTGCCGTTTCCATTGTTACCGGAATGGTTGCATTAGAAGAAGCGGTAGAGAAGGCAAACATGATTGCATCTTCCATCTTCTTCAGGAACGTTTTCGGGCTAAGGCCAGTGAATACTTTTAGCATCGTGGTGTAAACTACTAAACCGTGGATCAACAGAGTACAGCTTAGTACTAGGAAGTAACCTAATAAGTTAAAGATTGCATCCAGGCCAAGACCGGTAAACAGTTTTGCCATTAGGAAGAACACACCGAAAGGGGCAATGTTCATCAGTAGCGCAACCAACTTCATGATCACTTCGTTTAGATCGGCAAAGACAGCGGCAATACGCTCGCCTGGTTTACCAGCGGCACTGATAGCGATACCGAACAGGATAGCAAATACGATGATCTGTAATGTGTTGCCTTGTGCCATTGAATTAATTGGGTTAGTCGGGAACATACCGACGATGACATCACCCAGTGATGGCGCTTCTTTAGCGGCAAAGGTGGTTGCTGCAGACAGATCAGCACCGGCACCTGGCTGGAACAAGTTACCCATGGTTAGTGCAAGGGTAATTGCTAGAGCTGTTGTGGTTAGGTAGAACAGCAGCGTTTTTCCGCCTAGGCGACCCAGTGTGGTGATATCGCTTAGGGTACTGGTACCGCAAACAAGAGAAACAAAGACCAGTGGAACCACTAGCATTTTCAAGCTAGCGATAAAGATGGCACCACCAACGTCAAACAGGCCGTTCACTATGTATTCGTGGACAAATGAGGTTTCGGCAAAAAGGGAGCGAATAGCGAATCCTGTCAAGATGCCCAATACCATACCGAGAATCACTCGACCGGTTAGGGACATTTTTTTCTTTTGTGTTTGCATGAAATGAACACTCCTTATAATTATTCACTCTGTAAATCATTCACCAGAGCGCGGAGCAGATTAACAGCAGATCAGGTGTTAATGCGAAGTAAAATGCTGTTCAAAATTAAAAGGTATGTTTCAGATCACACTTTCTTGGCCAGAATGGTGTTCTGAAAACACTAAATTTAACCAAATATTAACCTAGTGATTGATATTTAATCGTTTTTTATGTTGTTACATCGATAAAAACGAATAACAGTTACGTTTATACCGAGTATAAGCGAACTTTATCATCAGAATAAAAGTAGTCGTTAACATCTGTGTTTGCCGAGAAAATAGTCTGTGGAGTTGATACTGATTAAGTAGGTAATAATTTGGTTAATAGAATCTAGTTGCTGAGCACTCATGGACTGAAGGGAGTAGGTGGCAGAGCGGAGAATGTAGATAGCTAGTATGAATAAAACAGCAGATTTTTAGTCTTAGACGAAAAAAAAGGAGCCGAAGCTCCTTTTTAAAAGTGGTGTAAATTACATCACACGCATACCAGGCTGGGCGCCTTCGTGCGGTTCTAGAATCCAAAGATCCTTGCCACCAGGGCCAGCTGCCAGAATCATACCTTCAGACATACCGAACTTCATTTTGCGTGGCTTAAGGTTAGCAACCATAACGGTGTGTTTGCCAATAAGCTCTTCCGGTGTGTAAGCCGATTTGATCCCTGAGAAGACCTGACGCATTTCGCCGCCGATATCCAACTGGAACTTCAGTAGCTTGTTTGCTTTTGGCACTTCTTCACAAGAAACGATTTTAGCAATACGCATATCAACTTTAGCAAAATCGTCGAATTCGATTTCTGCTTCAATAGGCTCTTCTGCTAGCGGGCCAGCTGGCTTCGCTGCAGCTTCCGCCGCCGCTTTTTCTGCTGCAGCATCTTCTTTAGAAGAATCTACCATCGCTTCAACATGCTTAGGATCGATACGGTTGAACAGCGCCTTGAACTTAGTCACTTCGTGGCCAGTTAGCGGTTGTGCAATGCCTTCCCAAGTCAGGGTTTCGTTTAAGAAACCTTCTGTACGCTCAGCAAGCTGAGGCATAACAGGTTTCAGGTAAGTCATTAGAACGCGGAACAGGTTGATACCGACAGAACAGATTTCCTGTAGCTCCTGATCTTTACCTTCTTGCTTCGCAACAACCCAAGGGGCTTTCTCGTCAACGTACTGGTTTGCTTTGTCAGCAAGGGCCGTAATTTCACGGATGGCACGGCTGTACTCACGGTTCTCGTAAAGTTCAGCAATGCGATCTGAAGCTGCAACAAACTCTGCATATAGCTCAGGCTCTGCGAAGTTGTCTGCTAGCTTGCCTTCGAAACGCTTGGCGATAAAGCCTGCATTGCGTGATGCCAGGTTGACAATCTTGTTTACCACGTCGCTGTTTACGCGCTGGGTGAAGTCTTCAAGATTAAGATCTAAGTCATCAATGCGGTTGTTCAGCTTCGCCGCGTAGTAGTAACGCAGACACTCAGGATCTAGGTGCTGAAGGTAAGTACCAGCTTTAATAAAGGTACCCTTAGACTTAGACATCTTCGCGCCGTTTACTGTAACGTAGCCGTGCACGAATACATTGTTAGGCTTACGTAGGCCGGCACCGTCAAGCATTGCAGGCCAGAACAGGCTGTGGAAGTAGACAATGTCTTTGCCGATGAAGTGGTAAAGCTCAGTTGAGCTATCTTTGTTCCAGAACTCATCAAAGTCTAGATCGTCACGCTTGTCACAAAGGTTCTTGAACGAGCCCATGTAGCCGATAGGCGCATCAAGCCATACGTAGAAGTATTTGCCTTTTTCGCCTGGGATCTCGAAGCCAAAGTATGGCGCATCACGCGAGATGTCCCACTGCTGTAGGCCAGACTCGAACCATTCCTGCATTTTGTTTGCAGTTTCGTCCTGAAGCGCGCCTGATGTGGTCCATTCTTTTAGCATGCCTTCGAACTGAGGCAGGTCGAAGAAGAAGTGCTCGGAATCTTTCATCACTGGTGTTGCACCAGAAACCGCAGATTTAGGATCGATCAGATCTGTCGGGCTGTAGGTTTCGCCACAGTTATCACAGTTATCACCGTATTGATCGTCTGCTTTACATTTCGGGCAGGTACCTTTTACGAAACGATCTGGCAGGAACATCTCTTTCTCAGGGTCGAATAGCTGAGAAATTGTGCGGCTAGTGATAAAGCCTTTGTCTTTTAGCTGGGTATAGACGAACGATGCAAGCTCACGGTTCTCGTCAGAGTGTGTGCTGTGGTAGTTGTCAAAGCTAATGTCGAAGCCAGCAAAGTCAGCTTGGTGCTCTTTGCTCACTTCGGCAATCATCTGCTCAGGTTCCATACCCATCTGCTGGGCCTTAAGCATGATTGGAGTACCGTGTGCATCATCTGCACAGATGAAATGAACTTCGTTGCCGCGAAGGCGCTGGTAGCGCACCCAGATATCCGCTTGCACATGCTCAAGCATGTGACCCAAGTGGATAGAACCGTTAGCGTACGGTAGGGCGCAGGTCACCAGAATTTTTCTTGGATTTGCAGCCATAATTACTTATTTCGCTCATGATGGGTAATAAAAACGTAGCCTTAAATAGTACCTGATGGACGGCGTATTGCCTAGGATGATCTGTTGATTATCAGAGTAAATGGGGGCGATAAATAGGCAATGGTGATAGGATGAAGTAGAAGAACAAAAATGGAGCGCTAAAAACTATGAGTAGTGACTCAATCACCCGTTTTGAAAGCGTGGCGGATATTACCCGTTGGCTTAATCAGTTTGAACATCCGTGGCTTCATGCCGACTGGGCTGACACGCCCAATATTGTATCGGTATCAGCCGACGGCAAGATTTCAATCACTCTACCTTTTGCTGCCTCTACGGTGGTTGAATTGCTTGAGCAGTGGGTGATCACCCAGCAGCAACTTCATCATATTCCTAGTGACGTCTCATTTTCTGTCACTACCCGGGTCGCCCCGTTAGCAAGTGGAGACAAGCAACCGCTCAAGGGCGTGAAAAATATTATCGTGGTCAGCTCAGCCAAGGGGGGCGTTGGTAAATCGACGACGTCAGTTAACCTTGCACTCGGCTTGCAGGCACAGGGTGCCAAAGTGGGACTACTGGATGCTGATATCTATGGCCCTTCGGTTCCCATGATGTTGGGGACTGTTGACGAGAAACCGCAATCTCCTGACGGCAAGATGATGATGCCGATTGAGTCGTGTGGGCTGTATACCAACTCGGTGGGTTATTTGGTGCCGGCCGAGAGCGCTACCATCTGGCGAGGACCTATGGCTTCCAAGGCGCTGTCGCAGATTATCAATGAGACATGGTGGCCGGGCTTGGACTACCTCGTGATTGATATGCCGCCGGGTACCGGTGATATTCAGTTGACGCTGGCCCAGCAGATCCCGGTAACAGGCGCAGTGGTGGTAACCACGCCACAGGATTTGGCTTTGGCGGACGCGATTAAAGGCGTCAGCATGTTTAATAAGGTTGATGTCTCTGTGATCGGTGTTGTGGAAAACATGAGCTATCATATCTGCAGCAACTGCGGCCATCACGAGCCGATTTTTGGTACTGGCGGTGCCGAGCGAATGTCACAGGAATATGCGGTTCCGTTGTTGGCGCAATTGCCACTGCATATCAAAATCCGCGAGGATATTGATAACGGTAAGCCGACGGTAGCGTCAGATCCAGAGTCTGAACAGGCACAGGCATATATCGAATTGGCGGGTTCGGTGGCGAGTCGACTCTACTGGCAGGGCACGCCAGTCGCCGAGCAGATTACTATTCGTACAATGTAAGCCTTTATTTGTGAAAATTATGAAGGCATTACAACCAAAAGTGTCAGATGTCGCATTTTTGCTGGCATCTGGCCACGCAAATCCCTATAATCAAGCGGTTTAATTATACCTATTCGCACAACTCTCTGATCAAATATAGAATGACAGATAGTTGTTTTAAAAAGTATTTCCACCTCGCTACGTTGTCTTACAGGTGCTTTCTGATATGTCTGAAAACTCACACCAATGCGTAATTATCGGTATCGCAGGCGCTTCTGCGTCCGGTAAAAGTCTGATTGCCAGTACAGTTTATAAAGAGCTAAAAGAAAAAGTCGGCGATCATCAGATCGGTGTTATCACGGAAGATTGTTACTATAACGATCAAAGTCACCTGACCATGGATGAGCGGGTCAAAACCAATTATGACCACCCGAATGCGCTTGATCATGATTTGCTTTGTGATCACCTGCAGATGCTGGTTGAAGGTAAAACGGTAGAAGTACCGCAATATAGCTACAGCGAGCACACTCGCATGGTAGAAACGACGCCGATGACACCGAAAAAGGTGATCATTCTGGAAGGTATCTTGCTGCTGACAGATCCTCGTCTACGCGAAATCATGCATGCGAGTGTTTTCATGGATACGCCACTAGATATTTGTCTGCTACGTCGTCTGCAGCGTGATGTTGCTGAACGTGACCGTACCATGGAATCTGTTCTGGAGCAGTACCAGAAAACAGTTCGCCCAATGTTCATGCAGTTCATCGAGCCGTCAAAACAATACGCGGATATCATCGTTCCTCGTGGTGGTAAGAACCGTATTGCGATTGACGTGCTGAAAGCACACATTGCTAGACTGCTGAAGTCATAAGCATTCTGATTCTTAAGGCTGACGTTGTCAGCCTTAATTTTATATTGTGATATTTGATGGGCAGCCTTAACGGCTGCCCATTTTTTTGCTTTAATCAAATAACATCACATTAAAAATTAAAAACTTATAGATCTATTCGCTGTCATAATGGAGTCGAGCCCTGATGATGAAGGTGGCTCTGATCCCAATTTAATGTGGACGGATAACACGAGGACACGATGAAAAAGCTTTTGTATGTCGTTCTGGCGATTGTGCTGGTTGTGGTAATCGGAGTGAGTGCTTTGCTAGCGCTGGTTGACCCGAACCAGTTTAAGCCGCTCCTATCTGAACAAGTCAAGAAAGCCACCGGACGTGATTTAGTGATTAACGGAGATATTGGCTGGCGCTTCTTTCCGAGTATTGGCTTTACGCTTGGCCAGACAGAATTTCGTAACCCTGACGGTTTCTCCGAGCCTAACTTGGTGCAATTGGAAAGTGCCGAGCTTTCCGTATCGGTAATGCCTTTGTTTTCTCGTCATCTCGAAATTGGCAATATCAGCCTGCATGATGGCCGCGTGTTTATCCAGACCCGCAAAGATGGCGTAAGCAACCTTGACGGACTTGGGCAGCAAGGTGCTCCAGAGCAAGAAGTGGAATCCTCTGGGGGGGAGCAATTACCCGTACAGGCAGAGCCTGAGTCACAGGCTGGAGAGGTTGCCGAACCGTGGACAATCAGTCTGGAGGGCATCGAGCTTGTTAATGCCAGCGCTGAGATCCGTGACGATAAGGCGGGCACTTTCACACAGATCAGTGCCTTGAACTTTACTTTGAGCCAGTTTGCTCCAGGCGAGTGGGCGAAGGTTGATTTTGATGTCATGGGTAAAAACGGTGAACTAGCCTTCTCGGCGAAGGGGGCAAGTGAGTTGTTTATTGTACCTGAGATGAATAATGCCGAGCTCAAGAACATTCAATTATCGGCATCTGCCAAAGACGCAGTGAATGATATTCAGTCTCTGAGCCTAAACGTCGATAAGTTCAAAGCCGGTGATTGGTCAACCGTGGTATTTACTGCCCAAGGGAAGGTGCCGGATCTCGCCTTTGATGCCAAAGGGGAGACTCGCCTGCAGTTGAACGAAGCTTTTGATTTGGTGAAGCTGCAGAAGTTGACGATGCAATCTGCTCTTAAAGGCGCAGCTTTGCCACGCCCTGACATGACTGTGAAATTTAATGCCGACGCTGAATATGATGTGAAAAAGGGAATGGCGACACTGAGTCAGTTCCAGACTGACATCGATGAAATTAGCCTCGATGGCAATGCGTCGTTTAAGAGTGCCGATATTCCGGTGATCCGTTTTGCTGTAAATAGCGACAGTATTGATCTTGACGCATTCCTAGGATTGGGTAACAAGGAGGAGCCAGCGGTTGAGCCTTCTGACACCTCTTCAACGTCTACTGGTAAGCCTTATTCGGCGTCTGAGCCTGCCATGAGTAAAGACGTCGAACCGGATCTCTCGGCTCTGAAGACTTTGGATGTTGCCGGTACGATGAAATTGGGCAAGCTGAAAGCCGCCAATGCCAAGCTAGCCAATGTGCTGGTGGATGTCAAAGTTGCAAAAGGGATACTGACACTGAAACATTTTGATGCGGACCTTTATCAAGGCCACATCAAAACGCAAGCAACATTAAATGCCAATGGCAAGCTGCCTACCTATAAAGTGTCCAAGCAGATCCGTGGTGTGCAGGTTCAGCCAATGCTGGTTGATGTGATTGATAATGACGTCTTGGCGGGCAAAGGGGATATTACAGTCAAGCTTTCAGGCTCTGGTCTGGCAGAGCAGCGTATCCGTAAAAATGTTGCCGGTACAGTTGATATTAATTTTGCCGACGGCGCGGTATACGGTGTGAACGTGCCTGAGATGATCCGTGAGGCCAGAGCGACGCTCAAAGGCAAGAAAGCAGAGTATGTAAAAGAAGAGAAAAAGACAGACTTCTCGGCGATGACGGCGACGTTCAAACTGGGCTCGGGCAAGGCATCAACCAATAATCTGGATGTTGATTCTCCTTTGCTACGTATTGCCGGCGAAGGCCAGACGAACCTTGTGAGCGAGGTTATCGATTTCACCGTGAACACGTCAGTTGTTGCAACCAGCAAAGGCCAGGGTGGAAAACAGATCGATGAAGTGGCAGATTTAACGGTACCCATTGACGTAAAAGGCAATTGGACCGAGCCGAAGTTTTCCTTAAATTTAGCGGCGTTATTAAAGCAGAACAACGAGCTAGAGAAGAAAGCGCACAAGGAAGTTGAGCGCGGGCTTGAAAAGCTGCTTGGTGACAAAGCCAAAGACGACGATATCAAGAAAGCGGCTGATAAATTACTGAAAGGGCTGTTTAACTAGTTGTCCGGTTTCAGAACTTAAAAGGCTTGCCATTGCGGCAAGCCTTTTTTTTGCGTCATTATCACAACTGTTGTGATGGCTCACCATTAGGCGGCTGATTTGCTCTTTTTCTTGTTCGATTTTTGTGACTCCAGCGTGTCCTGAAATGCTTTTAATAAATCGACAGCTGACAACATTCCTACCAGTTCTCCGGTTTTATCCAACACAGGAGCTGCGCCCACATGGTAGTCCAGAATTGTTCCGACTGCTTTGGTTAGGGTGTCATGGGTACGAACGTGAATGATATCTCTGATCATGACATCGCCGATATGCATATCATCGGTCAGGTCATATTCGTGGCCGATGTCTGGTGATTCGTCTACCCAGCCTGGCCGCCGCAGCTCACGGTCGCTTACGATGCCTACTAGCTCGCCCTCTGCATTGGTCACGGGTAAATGGCGGATGGCTTCATCGCGCATTAAAAAGAATGCTTCACGCAGGCCAGCTTCTGGCTGGATGGTGATGACTTTGCGTGTCATGTATTCAGAAACTTTTGTTGGCATATACATCTTCCCTTTGTCAGAGTGAATTGATGTTGCCTGATTTAAAGTAGCGAATTCACTATCGCTGAACTGAGACCAAGCCCATACTTTTACTTTTGTTTACTTTACATAAGGTGGGCTTTTTGTCCTTTCGGGGCATAACTTTGATAGAGTGTGCCGAATCAGCCGAGGATAATGGCCAGAAAATAAAACAGATAATACCAACTTGGATAAGTAGATTCGATATTCATGTAGATTGGTATAACTGGCCAAAAAAGGAGAAAACGTTGGATTCAGTTACTCAGGCCGCATTAGGTGCCGCCGTTGCAGGACTTGTCGCAGGTAAAAAATGTTCGCCCAAAGTATTGTTGGCTGGGGCCGCACTTGGCACCTTGCCCGATCTGGATGTATTGCTAAGCTATGGTGATCCTGTCTCCGATATGGTGAAACACAGGGGCTTCAGTCATTCATTATTCGTATTACTGCCTTTTTCGTTGCTGCTCGCATGGGGATGGCAAAAATGGCGAACAACACCATTTGGCTTTGCCCAGTTATGGCTGTTAGTGGCCGCATGTCTTATCACGCATCCTTTGCTTGATGCGTTTACTTCTTATGGAACCCAGTTGTTTTGGCCTTTCCCGGTTAGTGTGGCTGTGTCCAGCATCTTTATTATTGATCCGCTTTATACGATTCCTCTGTTGGTGATGATTGTCGCCAGTTTGTTATGGCGGGATCGTATGGCGAAACTTTGCGGGATCGGATTGGCGGTTTCGAGTTTGTATCTGCTTTGGTCTGTGATTGCTCTCAATATGGTTGAAAATCGCGTACATGACCAGTTGGCAGATACGGATCTAGCTGAGCGGCCTGTATTTATTACCCCTACACCAGTCAACACCGTACTATGGCGAGTCGTTGTCTTAGATGGCGATACTTATTGGGAAGGATTAACCTCGCTGCTTGATGACGAGCCGACTATTGATTTTATAGCTCACGAGCGCGGGCAGTGGATGTTGGATGAAAAGCCGCAACACCTAGTGATGCTGGAGGAGTTTACGCGTCATTTTGTTAAATATGAGCAGGTTGGCAATAACTTAACCGCGACGGACTTGCGTTTGGGAGTTGTCGATTATTTACCGTTCCAGTTTGTGTTCGCTAACCAAATCGGCGGGGGAGAGTGGGCCTCGGTGCTTCCTGTTCAGTTGGAAAGTCCTAATGTAAGGCCGAAGCATCTGCCCGCCCTCTGGCTTCGTCTGCTGGGCAACCAGGATATTGATGCCAATCTCTGCCATGTCAAAGAATGCCCAAAACCCGACGGGAGTGATACTTAACCTGCTGCTTAAGTGAGTTTGACACCGAAATTCAGCCCGGCACTGCTGGGCTGAATTGTTTCAATGCTTGATGGGAAGGGTGAATAAACAGCTAGTAGCACAAAAAAACTGCATTTTAATATGTTGCATAATATTGAATATATGGTGAATATATGCAGTTAAACTTGTAGCACATATATCTTTACAGTATGTCGTTTTTAAGGTTGCCTTCACATATCAATGACTGACTAGTTAATAGCTGTTTTATTTTGATTTTCATCAAAAGCAAAGCGTAATGCTGCTGGCAGTCTACCCCTAAAGTATTGGTGATCTCATAGTGAGATCTGCATTTTTCGATATAGGGAGATAACGAGTATGCTGTATTTGGAATTCTTATTCCTTCTTCTCGTGTTGTATGCGGGCAGCCGCTTTGGTGGTATTGGTTTAGGTGTGGTATCGGGGCTTGGCTTGCTGGTTGAAGTCTTCATTTTCCGGATGCCGCCAACATCACCGCCGATTACTGTGATGTTGATTATTCTTGCGGTAGTAACCTGTGCATCGATTCTTGAGGCTGCGGGTGGCTTGAAATACATGCTGCAAGTTGCTGAGCGAATTCTTCGTAGTAACCCTAAACGTGTGACTATCTTAGGTCCATTGGTCACGTACACCATGACTTTCATGTTGGGTACCGGCCATGCGGTGTACTCGATCATGCCAATCATCGGTGATGTCGCACTGAAAAATGGTATTCGACCAGAGCGTCCGATGGCCGCTTCTTCAGTCGCTTCTCAGTTGGCAATTACGGCTAGTCCGATTTCGGCGGCGGTTGTGTATTACCTGGCGCAGATTTCAGGTATGCAAGACAGCGTTCACCTACTAACGATTCTGATGGTAACAGTACCGTCTACGTTGATTGGTACACTGCTGCTATCACTATACAGTCTGCGCCGTGGTGCCGATCTGAGCGAGGATCTTGAGTATCAGCGACGCCTGAGAGATCCGCTATGGCGCGATAAGATTCTACACACCACTTCGACTTCGTTGGATGAAAAGCTACCGGCTTCTGCAAAGCATGCGGTAATGCTGTTTATTCTTGCACTGGCCTCAATTGTTGTTGTAGCGATGGTGCCTGAAATCCGTACGATTGGCGATGCCAAGCCGATTAAAATGTCTGTGATTATCCAGATGATGATGCTGGCATTTGGTGGTCTGATCTTACTGGTAACTCGTACCAATGTTCAGAAAGTGCCCGAAGGTGTTGTGTTCAAGTCCGGAATGGTAGCCGCAATTGCTATCTTTGGTATTGCGTGGATGAGTGACACTTACTTCCAGTATGCGATGCCTTCATTTAAATCGGGTATCACCGAAATGGTTCAGGGTTACCCGTGGACCTTTGCATTGGCACTGTTCATTGTTTCTGTGGTGGTTAACAGTCAGGCTGCGACAGCACGTATGATGTTACCGGTTGGCTTGGCAATGGGGCTAAACCCAGCCTTGCTCATTGGTCTGATGCCGGCAACTTATGGTTACTTCTTCATTCCTAACTATCCATCAGATATTGCAACTTGTAATTTTGATGTCACGGGAACGACGAAAATTGGTAAATGGTATTTTAACCACAGCTTCATGGCACCTGGTCTGATCGGTGTGGTATCTGCTTGTACAATTGGCTATACCATTGCCCAAGTGATTGTATAAAAAAACAGCTTTATTATGCTTCAATGCCAGTCAGTTGATCTGACTGGCATTTTTTATGCTGTCATATACATAGCTTGTATGCCAATTTGCTATAGTGATCTTGTTTCTGCCAAAAAATATTATAAAGTCCATATAACTCAATGTTTTATACTACTCTTAAGAATATAGCTTTAATACTTTTAGCGTATTGATGAGGTAGCTTGTGGGAAAAAAGGTCGACTTCGAAAAACTACGAGAAAAGATGCATGAAAAAGCCTTGGAGCAAGCGTGGAGCTTCTATAAAAAGAAGCACCACAAAACAGTAAAACCTTAAAAAAGGGAGCTGTTAGGAGTATATAGTAAAAAACATGTCTACTCGCGTGTGAGTGAGTGACAACCCTTTACTAGCAATGCTTCTTATGGATATTCAAAGCGTACATACTATGTATAATAGTGTGTACGCTTTTTGTCCCTGAAGGCTTAGCAAGGCGATGGCCTCACTGCGTGAAACCACCACCCTGCCAAAAGGGTGTTTAGGGGAATGATGGTAAAGTAAAATAATAAAGCCACTCCTGACGCTCGCACAGCTCACTACTCGCTAGGCATTTATGATTTTTCTTGACCATC
>NZ_JAKRRW010000027.1 GCF_026191635.1 Photobacterium obscurum | reverse complement strand
CAATCTGTTGGGTGTAAACCGGGCAGATATCATCTGATAAGATGTAAAATATATAATGTCGGTGAATAGCGCAGCTTGGTAGCGCATCTGGTTTGGGACCAGAGGGTCGGGGGTTCGAATCCCTCTTCACCGACCACTCTTTGAAAGCCTCGTCTTATGACGAGGCTTTTTTCGTTTCTGGGGTTTATCATAGCTTTTCGGTGAATAGCGTAGCTTGGTGGCGCATCGCATGCTCTTGTGTCAGCGGATCAGAGGGTCGGGGGTTCCCCAGACCTTGAATTGGCTCTTCACCGACCACTCTTCGAAAGCCTCAACTGCGTGTCCCGGACTTATGACGAGGCTTTTTCGTTTTTTGGGGGATCGGTAATAGGTTTTTGGTGATAGCGCAGATGGTACCTACTTACACTGCGCCTTTTTGCCTTCTGTTAACAGCTTAACGGTAAGTCCTTGCTGTTCAAGCAGAGCCGGTACCCCTTGCTCGCCAAGTAAATGCAAACCTCCTACTACCACGAGATAGGTGCCGCGCTGGTAAGTTGGCTTATTAACTAGTTGCTGCGCCCAGTTGCGGTTGCGTTCGAAAATGAGCTTCTCATCGGTGACTTCGGAATATTGGCTTTCTTCGAATAACGAGAGGAGATGCTTATGATCCCCTGCCTTCCATGCCGAAATAAGGCATGACAGTTGTGACTGCATTTCATCCCAGTCATGGATCGTGGTTAGCAGGAGATCTTTGCCGTGGTCAGGTAGGTTTTCCATCAGCGCAAGCTGCTGACTGATGCTTTCTAGCTCTAGAATGGGGATGTTTTTCGCCTGAGCACGTTGAAGCAGTACCACATCAATGCCTTGTTCGGGATTTAAGCCTGCCTGTGTGGCCATTGCCATCTGGAGGTTAACGGCGGCCAGCCAGGGAGGGCTGTGAATAAGCGACAGGAATGGCAGCCCTGCTTCTTTGGCAATATCGGCCAGTGTATCTTTGTCTTGGCTATCGAGCAGTGTCGCGCTGGTTGGAATGTTTCTGTCGATTGAAAAATCCGATGGTTGGAGGATATTGGCTTCTACAACCAACCCGTCCGCCTGTGGCCAATAGTCGAGAAAAGCTTGCGGCAGTGGATAGAAGTTCTGTTTGCCGGCATGAATAGAGCCCAGCAGGACAAACTGACGCTGCGAATCTTTTGCCAGCCAGACCATAGGTTCGGCAAGTGCCGAGCTGGCGACAAACGGAAGTAAGAGCAGTGCTTTAGATAACAAGGATTTGAACATGGTGATCCTGGCCAAAAACAGATAACTGACATTGGTTATATCAGTTATCTGCAAGGAAGGCTAACGATCAGAAAATGTTAGCCTTTGGTGGCTGGGTGCAGCCAGAACCACCAGACTATAAAGGCAATTGCCGCTAATCCAATCAATGCAATCATGTTATTTCTCCTGGTATTCGGGCTTAAATAAGCGCAGACGGTTTGCATTGCTCACCACGGTGATAGATGACAGCGCCATCGCCGCGCCGGCTATTACTGGGCTGAGCAGTGCTCCTGTCAGAGGGAACAGAATACCAGCTGCGACCGGGATCCCCAGTGTGTTATAGATGAAAGCGCCGAACAGGTTCTGTTTCATGTTTTTCAAGGTGGCGGCCGAAAGTTGAAGTGCATCGGCAACACCATGCAGCGAGTGGCGGATCAGGGTGAGCTGGGCACTTTCAATGGCGACATCGCTGCCGCTGCCCATTGCAATACCGACCTCGGCCTGTGCCAGTGCCGGTGCGTCGTTGATCCCATCACCAACCATGGCGACTTTCTTTCCTCGCTGTTGCAATTCAGCAATCTTTGCAGCTTTACCGTCAGGTAATACCCCGGCAATCACGGTATCGATCCCAGCCTGTCGCGCGATCGCCTTGGCTGTAATTTCGGTATCTCCTGTTAGCATCACAACTTCAAGGTTCATTTTTTGCAGCCGCTGTATGGCTGCCACTGAGTCTTCCCTTAGCGGATCGCTGATCCCTAGCAAGCCAGCCAGTTGATTGTCGATGGCGACATAGATTGGGGTTGCGCCTTGGCTGGCAATAGCATGGATATCGCCGTCAGCCAAAGATATATCGATGTTATTCTTGGCCATTAGCCTCTGATTGCCCAGCAGAAGTTGGTGCCCGCTTACTACTCCTGAAACACCGTAGCCAGGCATGGCATGGAACTCCGATTGGGCCGATAACGGCAAAGATTGTGCCTTGGCTGCATTGACGATAGCTTTGGCAAGCGGATGCTCGGAACCTTGCTCTAGGCTGGCTGATAATGTAAGTAGGTGCTCACCGTTAGCCCCGTTGTAGCTATGGTGGCTGATGACCTGAGGCTTACCTTCTGTCAAGGTGCCGGTTTTATCAAGGACAACGGTATCGATGCCTGAGGCAATCTGCATGGCTTCAGCATTGCGGATCAGGACACCATATTCTGCAGCCCGTCCGACCCCAACCGTGACTGACATTGGGGTTGCCAGTCCCAGTGCGCATGGGCAGGCAATAATCAGGACGGTTGTCGCGGTGACTAGCATGTAGACAGAGGATGGCTCAGGGCCAAAGTAGTACCACACCATAGCGGTAAGGATGGCTATGATCATAACGGCAGGGACAAAGATCGCTGAAATCGTATCGGCCAAACGGGCGAGTGCCGGTTTGCTGCTTTGTGCCTGGCGAACCAGACCGATAATACGTGCCAGCATGGTGTCATTACCTATTTGCTCCGCTCTGAATAGCAGGCTGCCATTCTGGTTGATCGTACCGGCGTGAAGTTTGTCGCCTTGCTGCTTGTTGGCAGGAAGTGGCTCCCCCGTTAGCATCGACTCATCAAGGTAGCTCTGCCCGCTTTCAATCGTACCATCTACCGGCACCTTGGCTCCCGGATGAAGACGCAGCAGCATTCCGCTTTTCACTTCAGCCAGTGGGACTTCCTGCTCGGTGCCGTCGACAACGATAATGGCTGTTTGTGGTTGGAGATCTATCAGCTTCTCAAGGGCTTTTGAGGTACGGCTTCGTGCTCTGGCCTCTAGGGCATGACCAAGCGTGATAAGACCGAGGATCATTGCTGAGGCCTCAAAATAGACATGTCTGGCCTGCATTGGGAAGATGTCCGGTACCAGCACGACAATCATCGAATATAGCCAGGCAGAGCCCGTACCGAGTGCAACTAGTGTATCCATAGTGGCACGATGGTGTTTAAAGGCTTTCCAGCTATTGATATAGAAGTGGCGGCCGATCGTAAACAGCAGAGCAAATGTCAGGAGCCCCACCATTCCCCAGCTGATCTGGCTGGTCGTGGAGTTAATCATCATGCTGCCGCCGAAGATCCCCCATGCCATCATAGGTATACCGGCTCCAAGAGCAATGAAGGCATTACGGAGGTGCAGGCGGAATGTCTGCTCGTTTTGTTGCTGTTGCCGCTGTCGGCGGCTTTGCTCATCTTCGCTTGGTTCGGCACCATAGCCTGCATCGGTGACTGCCGTAATCAATGAATCAACAGGGGCATTGCCAGATACCAGTGCCGTTCTCTCGGCAAGATTGACATTGGCGCTGGTGACACCGGGAACATTGATAATGGCTTTTTCGACCGAAGCGACGCAACTGGCGCAGGTCATGCCTGTTAGCAGCAGTTGAACCGTTGTATCGTCGCTCGTACCTGCGGGGTGTATTTTTGCTGGCTTCTTGGTGATGGGTTGATCTGGCGCTGACGTTTTAATTTCCTTGTGGTTTGCTTTTGTTTCTTGGTGTGTTTCTTTTTTTGGTGTTTCTTTGTGATAAGCGCTGAAGCCAATATCGCGAATGATGGCGATAAGCGTATCGACATCGAGGGAAGTGTTGATTTCGGCCTCTGATTTGCTGACTTGGAAGCCGGAAATCTGCGGATGATTATTCAGCACTTGTTCTACTTTGGCTACACATTTGCCACAACTCAGGCCGGAGAGCCCAAGCGTAACGTTTTGCTCCATGGGGACCTGATAACCAGATGTTTCGATCAATGTGATCACCGCATCTCTTGATAGCGTTCCTGTTACGTCTGCCTGTGTCTTGGTTACCGAAAAATGCTCGATGGCTGGCTCGTCAGAGAAGGCTTTTTCAAGTTTGGCGACACATTTTCCGCAGGACAGGCCGCGCAGGGGCAGGCAATGGTGTTGGCTAGCAACGACTTGATAGCCGAGCTGTTCTATCACGGTGGTGAGTGCTTGCTCGGTGAGCGTACCGGTGATCGAGACATGGGTTTTGCTCACGTCAAAGTCAACGATTTGCGGGTTGGCTGCGAGCGCTGTTTCGACTTTTTTTACGCATTTGCCGCAGGATAACCCTGTGAGAGCAAGCGAGCGGCGGGTACCGGCTTCATAGCCAAGAGCGGTAATGGCGTCGAACAGAGGGGAAAGCTCGGTATCTCCACGGACAATGGCCCGTTTGGTATCCACGTCTACAAACTCAATGCCGGGCAGTGCGATTAAGGATGCTTTGATTTTTCCCGCACAGTTCAAGCAGCGAACTTTACTGAGCGGTACGATAAATTCAGCCATGTGTCTCTCACCTTAGCTAGGGGCTGGTAGCAGCGGAATGCCGACTGTCCCTGTCACTATTTCAACGATTAGCTGAGAATAAACCTTCCATCAAGTGGAAGGTCAACGATTAACTTTATTGATGGCCATTTATTGTCGCTCTAAGCGAGACGGGCTTGCTTTTTAGCGGAAGTTGGCGAAATAATGAGGTCATAACCTTCCAGAAGCTGTAAGGATGAGGCTATGAATATCAGTGAGGTCGCCAAGCAAACCGGCTTGACGGCTAAAACAATTCGTTTTTATGAAGATAAAGGCATTATTACCGTACCTTCAAGAGCAAGTAACGGCTATCGCCATTACAGTAAAACCAATGTTGATGAGCTGCAGTTGATTCGTCGCTCTCGACTGGTGGGGTTTACCCTGGATGAATGCCGTGAACTGCTGGATTTTTCTCGCGACCCTCAGCGCAAGAGTGCAGACGTGAAAGCGAAGGCTGAGCAAAAATTGAGTGAGATTGATGATAAAATCGCGGAACTGCTAGAGATGAAGAATACTCTTGAGACCCTGACCAAGCAGTGCCCGGGAAATGACAGCGCTAACTGCCCAATTATTGAGGGCTTATGTCATCATTCTGACTAAAGCCGTGATGGGTTTCGATAGACGAATATTGAAAAGCCGCGATATACATCGCGGCTTTTTGCTACAGGATGAAGAGATAGTTGTTGATTAGTACAACAGCGAATATAGTTGGCGGCGGTAGTTGCCGGCAATCGGGTTACCTTGACCAAGGGCCGTCAGAATATCCATCATGGTCTTCTTGGCATTGCCGTCGGCAAAGTTCATATCTTTACGTAGCAGGGTGATCAGTAGCTCCAGGGCCTCTTCTGCACGCTCTACTTGGCTATACTGGACCGCAAGTTCAAAGGCAACGTCAGTATTGGCTGGATCGGCGGCCAGTTTTTCTTCTAGGAGACGGATCTCGGGAGAGTCGCTGGCTTGTTTATGAAGCTCTAGCTTGGCCATCAACCCTTTATACTTGGCATCCTGATCCTGCATAGGGACGGTTGCCAGCAGTGTTTCCGCCTCATCGTATTGTGACATTTCAACCAAGCACTCTGCGATGGCTAGAGAAATAATGCTGTTTTGACCAAACTGCGTCGCCAGTTCACGCAATACAGGGAGCGCTTGGGTATATTGCTGGCTATCAACCAAAGCCAGAGCTTGTTTCAACTGTAGCTCTTCTTGGCTCGGCAAATGTTTGCTTAACATTGCGCGCAGGCTTTCTTCTGTCTGCGGGCCGCCTGCGCCATCGACGGGCTGGCCATTTTTGAACAGAGCAACAGTCGGTAAGCCGCGAACACCAAACTGTGCTGCAACCGCTTGTTGGCTTTCACAGTTCAATGTAGCAAGTACGAGCAGCCCCTGATATTGCGCGGTGATCTGCTCCAGAATATTGTTTACTTCCACCGTTTCAGGCATGGATGGTGCCCAGAAACTGATCACGACAGGCGTCTGCATTGATTGCTCAATGACCTGTTGCAGATTCTGTTCGCTAAGTTCGATTGCTAGTTTCTCGTACATGCTGCTTATCTTCACTTTAATAGGCTTTGTGTTATTAGTTATGGGGTTATATTGTGAGAAATCAAGAGCAAAAAGGAGAGCTAGGCTCTCCTTTTTAGTTTTGCATGGTAAGCAGCAGTGCGAGTGTTACACAGACACACAGAATATTAATTTGGCGCAATGTCATCAGTACACCTGTTTATCGTTTTGTATTAGGGCCAGTGATAGGTGGTTGTAACCGCAGAGGTTCCTTTCAACTTACCGTAATAATTTAACTCTCTTATATGACACAAATATTACGTTTCTTTATTTTTTGCCCCTAATCCTCATATTTAAGTCGCTAAGTGTTATTTGTGACGTTTGTAAAGTTGGATTCGGGGCTTTTTTGAACAGGGTGAGTTGGTTTTTTTGCTGTGATATTGACAATGATATGGGCAAATACCTTCAAATTCGCGCTGTTTTACCAAAAAACGGTATTTGCCGTACTTTGATTCTAGGGAGGTGTGCTTGGGATCAGACACTTTTGCTCAGCATCTCATCTAGCCAGCGGACTGGCAATATGCGGCGCAGGAAGCCAAAGATATAAGTCGGCTGGGTAACATAGTAACGGGCTTTGGGCCGCTCACTGCGGATGATCGTTTGTAATGGCTGTAATACGGCCTCTGGAGATAGCGTAAACTTGTTCGATGGCGAGGCTTTTCCCAGCCGATCCAAGGTCTTTTGATAGCTAGCTTGATGGCGTGACCCTGCAGTATCAATATATTGCTCAAACTGCCGCTTGGCATTTTCCCGGAAATGGCTCTCGATGGGACCAGGTTCAATCAGGCAAACATGCAGTGGCGTATCCCTCAACTCCAGGCGCAAGGTGTCAGTGTAACCTTCTAGGGCGAACTTGCTGGCATTGTAGGCCCCGCGATACTTCATCGCGACCAGCCCGAGTACCGAGCTGTTTTGCACTATTTTTCCGTGTCCTTGTTTCAGCATCAACGGAATAACTGCCTGGGTAAGCTCATGCCAGCCAAATAGGTTGGTCTCAAATTGCTGTCGCAGAGCGTGGGTGGGTAAATCTTCGAGAGCTCCCGGCTGGCCATAGGCCGCATTGTTAAAGAGCACATCCAGTTTGCCCCCGGTGATTGTCAACGCTTCAGCCAATCCCTGGTGGATAGAGTCGGTGCTGTTTAGATCCAGTTGGACACAGTGCAGCCCTTCGGCTTGGAGTCGGGTGACATCATCGGCTTTTCTGCAGCTGGCCACTACTTGATAGCCCGCCTGATGCAAGGAGTGGGCGCAGTGGTAACCGATGCCGGTACTGCAGCCGGTGATAAGAATAGAGGTAGTCATAATGTCCTTTTCTGGCTGACCTTACTAAAGGTAAGGGGTGATTTTCTTCGCGACAAACCGAGCAATCCAAGGCTGGGCATCTGGTTTGGGGTGTAAGCCATCTTCCATGATCCACTCCTGTTTCAGGATGATTTCTTCCAGGAAAAAAGGCAATAACGGTGCATTATATTGTTCGCTCAACTGTGGGTAGATACTACTGAATACCTCGCTGTAACGTTTTCCGTAGTTAGGTGGAACATGGATTTGCATTAACAGTGCTTTTGCTCCCGTGGCATGTATCTGAGTGATCATCTGGCTGAGGTTATTGCGTATAGTAGAAGGAGCGAAGCCTCGTAGCCCATCATTCGCACCGAGCTCGATAATGACGTAATCTGGATTATGTTGTTGTAGTAACTTTGGTAGTCGAGCCAAGCCGTTACCCGTGGTGTCGCCGGAAATACTGGCGTTTACCACCGTCATGGTATGTCCGTGCTGCTCTAGTATTGGCGCCAGCAGGATAGGCCAGCTTTGCTCGGCAGGCATTTGATAGCCGGCACTCAGGCTATCTCCTACTACCAGCAGTGTGTTGCTGTGGGCTGTAAACGAGAAAAAAACAAACAAGACAACGGAAAGGAATCGCATCATGTCAACATCCGTGATTAAGGCTCTATCGGTATCCAAACTGGTGACGACCGCATCATCGTCACTCACCATTCTGCAGGATGTTTCTCTTGAGGTCGAGCAGGGAGAAGCGATTGCTTTGGTTGGAGTTTCCGGTGCCGGAAAATCGACGCTAATGACGCTCCTCGCCGGGTTGGATATTCCAACCAGTGGCGAGATTGAATTATTAGGACAGGCACTCTCTCAACTTGATGATGAAGCAAGGGCTGCATTGCGTAGCGAGGCAATCGGCTTTGTCTTTCAGAGCTTCTTGTTAATTCCTTCGCTCAGTGCGCTGGAGAATGTGATGCTGCCTGCCATCATTAAGGGTGAAGATGGTGATGAGTTTCGGGCGGCGGAATTATTGCAGCAGGTTGGCTTAGAAGGACGTGAGAGCCACCTGCCTTCTCAGTTGTCTGGCGGTGAGCAGCAGCGCGTGGCATTGGCCCGGGCCTTCATGACTCGGCCTCAGGTGCTGTTTGCCGATGAGCCGACAGGCAACCTTGATCAGCATACCGCAGCCAACGTGATTGATTTGCTCTTTTCCCTAAACCGGGATCACGGAACCACTTTGGTGCTGGTCACCCATGATCCGCAGCTGGCACAACGCTGTGATCGTATCCTGCGGATCCAAGGTGGAAGTGTGGAGGCGGCATGACGGAAATGAGTGACGTCGAACAAGTAGTAAAACCACGCACGCAGCCGTTTCTATGGCGTTGGAGCTGGCGAGAACTGTGGCATGGGCAACTCTGGCCGGTTGCTGTGGCCTTGACCTTAATTATTGCCTGTGTGTTTGCCTTGTCGGCGCTGGTGGTTCGGGTCGAGAAGATCATGGTTGATCAGGGGCGATCTATGATTGCCGCGGATTTAGTATTCCGCTCGGCAAACCCGCTAGAGGCGTCACTGCTCAGTAAGGCGCGGGAACTGGGGCTGACTATTTCGCAGCAAACCCGTTTTGGCACCATGGCATTTAGCGAGCAGGAGATGCAACTGGTCAGTGTCAAAGCGGTAGAAAGTGATTTCCCGTTACGGGGCGATTTAGTGTTGCAGGGGGAGGCTGTTCAGCACCGGGTTAAGCCGGGAGAGTTGTGGTTGGCTGAGCGGCTTTTCTCTCTACTGGCCGTAGAGCGTGGTGATGTGATAGCCATAGGCGATGCCGAGCTGACGGTAGCCGGGAAGATTGTCCAAGAGCCGGAATTGTCATTCAACCCTTTTAGCCAGATGCCTGCGGTATTGATCCATGGTAGTGATCTGGCTAAAACCGGGGCGATTCAGCCGGGTAGCCGGGTACAGTTTCGGGCATATTTCAGTGGCCCTGATGAACAGTTAAATCTGTTGCAGAAGGCGGTTACGTTACAGCCTGGTCAGCGCTGGATCAGTGAAACTACCCAAGGTCGAACTGGCGATTTGATCGAAAGGGCAAGGCAATATCTGTCGCTGACCCTGATTTTGGTGATCCTGATGGCGACGGCAACGCTGGTGCTGACTTGCTTGCATTATACCTCTACGCGGGTTGAGACTGTTGCGATGATGAAAAGCCTCGGTGCCAGCAAACGCTGGCTGTGGCAGTGGCTGGCTAGGCAGCTGACCATGTTGTTTTTCATTGCCGCGCTGGCCGGCCTCTCTATTGGCTGGCTGCTGGAGTTTTTACTGAGGTTGCCTCTATCTGATGTATTGCCCGATCCTTTGCCGGAAATCGGGCTAACCCCGTTGGTGATTAGTTTGTTGGTTGCCTTGTTGGTTGCGATTCCGGGGGGAGGAATTTCTTTGCTGCGACTGGTTGATGCACCGGCGGTATCGGTGATCCAGCAGCAAGTTGACTGGCCGGTGAAACGCAATAGTTACGCGTTGATGCTAGTGCCGATTGTGGCTGCCCTGGTGTGGTTTGGCAGTAACAAGTTCATGTGGTTGACCCTTGCTGGGTTGGCAGCCCTGCTAACGGTTCTGGCCTTGTTGGGGCTCTTGATTGTGGCTTTGCTAAAGCGGGGGAGATGGGGAGCTGCCATTAAGTTGGCACTGAGCCGGATCAGCCGCAGTCCCTTGGCTACCGGGGCACAACTGGCCGCCCTGACCAGCTCGATGATGTTGCTGGCGGTGATTTGGTTACTGAGAACCGATTTGCTGGCAGACTGGCAGCAAACTCTGCCGGTAGATGCCCCTAATGTCTTTGCCCTGAATATTAGCCCGGCGCAGCAACAAGATTATCTGTCCATGTTGGATACCAATCGGGTGAGCCGTTCTGAGAGCTACCCGGTGATCCGTGGCCGTCTGACAGCTATCAATCAGCAAGACTTGCTGGCGGAGAAGGAAGCGGGGACGGCGCGGGACGAATCTTTGCGGCGGGAGTTGAATTTTACCTGGCGAGATACTTTGCCGGTACACAATAAGTTGATCGACGGTAAGTGGTCGCAGTCTAAGGGGGTATCGGTAGAGTCGGGTATTGCAGAGCGTCTGGGGATCACTCTGGGCGACGAACTGGCGTTTAATGTTAACAGCCAGGCCTTCAGTGCGACTGTTACCAGTATTCGACAGGTTGAATGGCGCAATATGCGGCCGAATTTCTATTTTATCTTTACTCCAGACGTCATGGCTGAGCTACCTGCGACCTGGTTGTTGAGCTTCAGGATTGAAGCAGATCAACATGCATTGATTAATCAGCTCGGCCGGGATTTTCCGACCGTGACGCTGCTGGATTTACGGATGATGGCAACCCGTATCCAGGCGATATTACAGCAGGTGTCCTTGTCGCTTTCGGTACTTGCAATACTGGGCGTCAGCAGTGGCCTGTTGCTGGTACTGACTTTACTCAGACTAAGCCTGTCGCAGCGCAGAGATGAGATCAAGCTCTATCGTACTCTAGGAGCAAGCCGTAGGCGTATTTCAGCGACGGTATGGTGTGAGTACGGGATCATGGCATTAATCGCCGGGGTAATGGCGACACTGGGGGCTGAAACGGTCGTGGCGACACTGGTTAAATGGGGCTTCGAATTACCGGTACAAGGTCATCCGTGGCTATGGATTGTGTTGCCCCTACTATCACTGGTGTTGGTGGTTGTGATAATCCGCTCGATGCTACGGCAGCTATTGCTGCCGTTGAAAGGGTAACAGCAGGAGCGGGTTCCTGTATTATCCAAGCGTTTCTTTTAACGCATGCTCCAGCTTGGGATAACAGAAGTGGAATCCCTGCTGTTGCAAGCGTGCCGGAAGCGCTCGCTGGCTATCGAGCAGCAATGATGCGGACTCACCAAGCCCCAGCTTTAGTAGCCAGGCAGGCGTTTTGAAAATATGGGGGCGATGCAGCACATGCGCCAGCGTCTGGCTGAATTCTTTATTGGTGACGGGGTTGGGAGAGGTGAAGTTATAGGCTCCGCTGGCTTCGGGGTGCTTGAGCAGAAAGAGGATTCCCTTCACCATATCGTTGAGATGGATCCACGGGAAATATTGCTCGCCATTGCCAAGGGGGCCACCTAGACCCAGCTGATAGGCTGGTAGCATACGGGCCAGCGCCCCGCCTTGTTTCGCTAATACAATTCCGGTACGGAGCAGGCAGACCCGGGTTTTTTCTGACTGGGCAGCGAGAGCCGCTTCTTCCCACTTGCGGCAAACCTGGTGGGCAAAATCAGTGTTGTTGACCTCCAGGTTTTCGTCAAAACTCACCGCTTTTTGATCCCCGTAAATCCCAACGGCCGAACCGCTGATAAAGGTATGGGGCGGGTTGGAACTGGCTTTGATCTTCTCTACCAGCTGGTTGGTGATCTTCCATCGACTCTGGCAAATAATCTCTTTCTGCTTGTCACTCCAGCGTTTGTTAACGATAGGTTCGCCCGCTAAATTGATGATGACGTCAATGTCATTGAAGTCAGTCAGCTCATCAAGGCTGGAAATGACCTTAATATGGTGTCCTAGCCGCTGGTAAGCTCGATTAGGGTCCCGGCTGAGTACGGTGACATGGTCATGAGCATGATTGAAGTGAGGAAGAAGTGCCTTGCCGATAAATCCAGTGCCGCCAGTAACAAAAATATTCATACCATCCATTGTCCTATACCACTAAATTCAAGCAACACAATAAGCTGAAAATGTTCACGCTAACATTAGTATAAACGATTAACAGGGGGATTTTTCAATCACAGGGTTGGGTATAAATCCGGAAACCGGCAGCTCGAGGCAAAACAAAGGGAGTTGATATAGCCTTGATAATTGCAAGGTATTTTATGTTCAATCTTCAATAATGTGCCTGGCTTCTCGACTTATGCAATAAAGTTTGTTGCTAAATGTGAATGGCTATTACTGTTAAGAGTAACACGGAAGATATGCAGGAGGCAGCATGACATCGATTTGGGCAATGTTTAAAGCGATGCTCTCCAGCCTGCGAGATTTACTCCCCATTATTATGGTGATTGGCTTTTTTCAGCTGGTGGTACTGCAACAACCCTTACCGTCCTGGGGACCGATTCTCCTCGGTCTGGTTCTGGTGGTAATGGGGCTGACCTTTTTTATTTTCGGTTTGGAAATGGGACTGTTTCCAATCGGAGAGTCCATGGCTCGTTCGTTTGCCAGCAAGGGTAGTGTAGTTTGGCTGCTTATTTTTGCTTTTTGCCTCGGGTTCGGAACGACCATTGCCGAGCCTGCCTTAACGGCGGTAGCCGCCGAAGCCGCAGAGGTTGCTGCCGAAGGCGGATTGATCGCCCCCGATGAGACTGAGCAGGAGGAGTATGCAAACGGACTGCGGGTTACCGTAGCCCTGTCTGTCGGGCTCGCCATCATGCTCGGGGTGATCCGGATATTGAAGGGCTGGCCCATTCACTGGATGATTATTAGCGGCTATGTTCTGGTCATGATTATGACCTGGTTTGCTCCACCGAGTATTGTTGGCATTGCCTATGATTCCGGAGGGGTGACCACCTCGACCATTACTGTTCCACTGGTGACGGCTCTTGGGGTCGGGCTGGCATCATCAATCAAAGGCCGCAATCCGATGATTGACGGTTTTGGGCTGATCGCCTTTGCCTCTCTGACGCCGATGATTTTTGTTATGGGCTACGGCATGCTGGTGCATTGATTGAAGGACGCATGATAGATCTATCGTCAGTACTGACTCATTTTTTGAATACTCTAGGAACAACAGTGCGGGATGTACTGCCTATCGTGATCATTATTTTTGGTTTCCAGCTCGCGGTGTTGCGACGACCGGTTGCGCACTGGCACCAGGTCTTGCTTGGATTTGTGTATGTTGTTCTCGGGTTATCACTGTTTTTGATGGGACTGGAGCTTGCGTTGTTTCCCCTTGGGGAATCAATGGCCGCGCAGTTGACGGCGCTCGATTTTTTGTTTGGTAGTGATGAAGCAATACCGGCCCAGGTGCCCTGGACAGAATACTACTGGGTATACCTGTTTTCGGCCGCGATAGGATTCAGTACCACAGTGGCAGAGCCATCGTTGATAGCCGTGGCCATAAAAGCAAGTCAGGTTTCTGGTGGCACGATTAAGGTCAATGGATTACGTATTGCTGTTGCTTTGGGGGTTGCCTTTGGTATTGCCTTGGGAAGCTACCGAATCGTTGCCGGTGATCCGCTGCATTATTATATTTTGGCGGGCTATATCGTGGTGGTTGTTCAAACCTACTTTGCCCCCAAAACCATTGTACCGTTAGCTTATGACTCGGGTGGGGTAACGACTTCAACCGTGACGGTGCCGATTGTCACGGCACTGGGGTTGGGCTTGGCGTCGACCGTGCCGGGGCGCAACCCGATGTTGGATGGATTTGGATTGATTGCGTTTGCCAGTTTATTTCCGATGATCACCGTAATGGGCTATGCCCAGTTGTCGGTATGGCAAGGCCGTAAGGAGACAGACTAATGCGCTTTAAGTTACTACTTGCTTTTGTTGAAGATTCAAAAACGGACGATGTGCTGGATGCTGCCCGTGAGGCTGGGGCAACTGGGGCAACGGTGATTAATAATGCCCGGGGGGAGGGGCTGCATAAGAAGAAAACGTTTTTCGGCTTAAGCCTGGAAGTGCAGCGTGATGTGTTGCTGTTCGTGGTTGAAGAACATTTGGCACGATCGATTCTGGAAACGATAGAGAAAGTCGGTGAGTTTGATTCCGGACCCGGTCAGGGTATTGCCGTTCAGTTGGATGTCGAAGATGCCATCGGGGTTGCTCATCAGGTTGAAACGTTGACTAAGGTTGTGGAGGACAAGTTATGAGTCGCGATACGGTTGTAAGGGTCAGGGATGTGATGATGAATACCTACGCCATAGTGGAAGGGTTGACGACGGTTGCCGAGGCGGTAGGGATTGCCAAAGAGCGTCAGGTCAAGGCTCTGATTGTGAACAAGCGTCATGACGATGATGAATATGGCATCGTGCTGATGAATGATATAGCCAAGAAAGTACTGGCAATCGATCGCTCGCCACAGCGTACTAATGTCTATGAGATTATGACCAAGCCTGCCTTGTCGGTGAGTGCTACCATGGATGTTCGCTATTGTGCCAGGCTGTTCGAACGCTTTGGGATCAGCCGGGCCCCGGTGATCGAGGACGGCAAGGTGCTGGGGATGGTGAGTTATAACAATATTGTGCTGAACGGTATGCTGCGGGATAAATAAACCGGAAGCTACAGGGGAAGCTCTTGCCGTTAGAAAAGTTGAATTGTTCGGTGTAGTATTCTGCCATCCTGTTCTGGTAAGTAACCATCCTATGAAACTGTTTTTTGCTTCTGATATTCATGGCTGTGCTGAAAGCACCAAGATCATGTTGGAGACGTTCGAGCAAAGTGGCGCCGAACACCTAATTTTGCTTGGTGATGTACTCAATCACGGGCCGAGAAATGCACTGCCTTCCGGTTATGCGCCGATTGAGGTCGCGGAGCTGTTGAATCCGTACGGTGATCGTATTACCGCCGTACGTGGTAACTGCGACAGTGACGTTGACCAGATGCTGCTCGATTTTCCGATGATGGCCGACTACAACCTGGTATTACTACCCAATGGCCGCCGTTTGTTCCTGACTCATGGCCACTTGTACCATGCCGATAAGCATCCGCGTTTGCGAGCGGGTGATGTGATTGTCTCGGGCCATACCCACCTGCCGGTTGCCGAAAAAAAGGATGAACTTTACCAGTTCAATCCTGGCTCAATCACGATCCCTCGCGGTGATCATCAGGCGAGCTATGGCCTGCTTGAGGACAATACGCTGAAAGTGGTTGGTTTTGATGGCTCGATAATTTGCGCTGTTGCCTTGGATGAATAACCGAGAAGCTCAATGGTAAGTAAAAAAAGCGTGCTGTTTGCACGCTTTTTTTATATCTGTTTGAAGCGGCTCAAATAATCCTGACATAAAGTTCACATACTAGATCTAGAACAACCGCTTTTCGCTTGTAACACTAAGTTATGTTTAAGGATTAGGGAGATAAGGATGAAGAATAATTTATTGAGTATTGTGCTTGGTGGTTTATTGATAGCCCTCGGGTTAGGCAGTTGTGGCTATTTCATTGGCCAGACGATGTTCAATGCGAAAGTGGCAATGAATATCGCAGAGGTAAGGGGGTTAGCGGAACAGCGTGTTGAATCTGATATTGCTAACTGGCAACTGAGCTTTTCTAACCGCTCGAAAAGCAAACAAGATATACCGGCTCTTTATCAACTCGCAGAGCAACAGCAGCAAGAGATCATCAGTATTCTTAAGGCCAACGGCTTCACTGATGATGAAATTGAAGTTGGCCTGATAGATTACAATTACTACGAATACCGTGATGAAAATCAGACAGTGGTCGATCAGGATCATGAACTGGAGGGGACGATTAGTCTCGAAACGACCAAGGTACGTGATGTTGCCACGGTGCGTGGCGAAGTGAATAAATTAGTCGCCAAAGGGTATAACATTGTCAATCATTCCCCGACATATCGCTTTACCAAACTCAACGAGATTAAACCTGATATGCTAAAAGTCGCGACGACCAATGCTCGTATTGCGGCAAATGAGTTTGCTGAAAATGCTGGGGTCTCGGTGGGTGGGATCCGATCTGCCCGTCAAGGGAACTTCTCGATCACGGATGTCGGTGAAGAGTATGGAGACCGATATAAAATCGAGAAAGATGTTCGGGTTGTTACCCGGATTGAATTTTATCTAACGGAATAACGCCAGCCTTAACGATGAGTGAAAAAGTGATTCGTATATCGCTTTTTCACGTCGAACTTTTCTCGCATCATAACCCTGAGATCAACTTGAGCCCAATCAGAAAAGTCAGGATTTCAAAACACCGTTTAATTACCGTATTACTTTTTTGTGCAGCCAGATGGGCACCGAGGTAGCCACCAACCAGAGAGCCGAGCAGTAATACCGGGATCCAGGGCCAGTATATTTCAGCGCCGGCAATATACATGGCTGCCGCGCCAATACCGTTCCAGAACAGGCCAACGCTGACGAGGGTGAGGGCAACTGCCTGTTTGTAATCAAACCCGAACCAGCGGATCAGGAACAAGGTCACGAACAGGCCGGTTCCTGCAGTAAGCGAGCCGTTTAAAATACCTATGAGAGCCAGTCCCACGCCTCCTATGAGCATTCCCTGGCAGTGGCGATTCCGGTTATCTTCCTGTTGGCCTAGCTCAGCCTTGGCCAAAGAATAGATCCCTAATCCCAGGATCAGCCCTCCCAACATCGATTCGGCCATTCTTCCGGGAACAAACAAAATGATGTTTGCGCCAAGGATGACACCGAGCATCCCCGACGCTATTACATAGATGGTCAGATGCCAGTTTAGGCTCCCAGCTCGGATGTGTTTGATCGCGGCGCCAAGCCCGAGGGCGACACTGGCGATCTTATGGGTAGCAAGCGCAATACTGAATGGTAGGCCAAGAAAAATAAGTAGCGGGAACTGGATCAGGCCAGCACCACCTCCGGACAGGGAGGCGAGCGTGTTAGAGAGCAAGGAGCCTATAAACAGCCCAACTGTATTCAGTATGTCCATAGTATTAAGCAACTTCCTTTTACCAGCCGTTGTTTATACCCAATTCACTTGGGATTACACATTAACAATATCGCAGCTCTTCTGCATCAAGACATTAATTTGTTGCTTTAGAAGTATCTGCTGTTTTCATTTGGGGGAATTATTGATGTCTTTATGCTTTTATGTTCTTTTTTGTTTTTGCTTATTCTGTTGTTTTTAAATGATTTTTGTCGTTTTACAACTGTTAAATTAAATTAATAATACATAATAAGATGACTCGCTGTTTGGTGTTATGAATAATGCTGGAAAAGTGTGACAACCATTCCAACTTGTGAATCAAGAGGAAGTGATAAGACAAGCAATAAGGGCCGGAAAATGTCGTTAAAGGAGCAGGTGATTAATTGGGCTTCGCAGTTGGATAGGGCGATCTCTCATCATGAGATTGCAGAAGCATTTGCAATTTCACTACGAAGGGCCAGCTATATTCTTCACCGAGTGCGCCACGAGGCTGAGAGCGATTGTTATTACAATGTGGATGTTATGCGACAGAAACGACCGGATACCGGCCACTGGATTACTAAGCTGAAGATCCGTAAGCATACGCTGCCAACCCATCGACACCAGGAATTTAAGTTAGAAGAGTTTATTAAAAACAGAGAAACGTCAAAGTCGACCGAAGCTCAAATATCCGGTTTTTCTGACTAGGCATCCGGTAATCTGTGTTTGTGGACTCAGTGTTGAAATAGATAAAACAACGTGTAGAAAATAATAATAGCGAGCTGTTTTGCCACTTTTAGGGTGGCTTTTTTTTTGCGTAATATTATTACGGTTCGCGTCAGAAAGTAGTGTTAGATATGCTTTCGGTGGTGATTAATGAATGAAGCGCATCCCGAACAGGTATTCTGAAGTTGTTTATTTATATATGTCAGCCCTTGCGTATTGTGAGGGCTTTTTTGAATGAATTGATCAATAGAATTGCCGAAATGTTGATGGATGTTTACTATATTTGTTGATTCGGAATATTCGAGGTATTGGCTCGTATATATCGAGTTTTTGTTGTGGTCGAACCTTGTAATTTGGCCGATTTAGGTTCACTATCCGGCATCGCTTTTTATGTGTTTCAATATGTTTGGGTGCAAGATTATGAGTCAGGGTCAATTTGATTCTCTTTTACCACCGCAGATGGCCGAGAAGGCTGCTGAGGTCGGGGTAGGCAAAGCCACCAAAGATCCAATTAAGTCGCTTTTGTTGGCAATTACAGCCGGTATGCATATTGGAATTGCATTTGTTTTTTACACCACGGTGACCACGGGATCGGGTGACATGGCGTGGGGGATGTCGCGCTTTGTTGGTGGTTTGGCGTTTAGCTTGGGCCTGATTCTGGTTGTGATTACTGGTGGTGAGCTGTTTACCAGTTCTGTGCTGACCTTGGTTGCAAGGGCAAGTGGAAAGATCAGCTGGAAGAGCCTCTGTCTGAACTGGGGAGTCGTGTATATCGGTAACCTGATTGGTGCACTGCTGCTGGTGGGAATTATGCTGATCAGCAAGCAGTATATGTCGGCTGATGGTGCATTAGGGATCAACACTATGCAGATCGCCCAGCACAAGCTTCACCACGATTTTTTCCAGGCTGTTGCCTTAGGAATTATGTGTAATGTCTTGGTGTGTGTGGCGGTATGGATGACCTTCAGCGGTCGTACCCTGACAGATAAAATTATTGTCATGGTGTTGCCTGTCGCGATGTTTGTTTCTGCTGGCTTTGAGCACTGTATTGCCAATATGTTTCAAGTACCTATGGCCATTGGTATCAAGACCCTGGCATCACCGGAATTCTGGCAGATGAGCGGGATGAACCCGGCTGATTTTGCTGATTTGACAATGAGTAACTTCATCATTAACAACCTTATCCCTGTGACTCTCGGTAACATCATCGGAGGTGGCGTGTTTGTCGGTATGGGCTATTGGATTATCTACCTGCGCGGTAAGTAATTTATCTGTATGTAAGAGTTAACAGTTCTACGTTTACTAACCTATTTTGTTAGTTATATATTTCTTGTTAGATATTCGAGTCTGATGTTGGCCATAGCAAATTGCTGTGGCCTTTTTTTATATTGCTTATACCGGTTGCTCTTAATGAAAAGCCCTAGCGGTAACTGGTTGGGAGGTATGTATCTATGTTCGGAGAATGCAGAGACAATTGAGCGATTTAACGGTAAATACTGGTTAAATGAGGAGGAAGTTTTTGGGATATCTGCTCTTTTTCAAAACACATCACAATAGATGTATTCACTTTATTTGTTGTCGTATATTCAGAAACATAAATCATTTTCCAACCATCATACGCTTCTAAATCTTCATTCATATTGCCGTCAGTGGTGGATTCAAACTGAGTGCATCGAGTCATCATGTTATTGTTATCGTTTGACTCACGAATGTGTGAGCTGATATTCGCCCCAGAGCAACCACTTAAAGCCACGGTAAGAATAAGACATAATAATCTGTTCATTTCAAATGCTCATCAAGTATAAATTTAATAAAAATCAACAAATTAAATACCGCGACCATTTGTGGGGGAAACTTAAATTTTGATTTTGGTATAAGCAAAAGTTGTGAATTTCATCCATAAAAAAACGCCCCCGCAATGCGGAGGCGTTAGTCATTCAGCGAGTCAGTAATGAATATTACTGGCCAGCTTCTTCAGCTTGTTTCGCCTGAATCGCAGTTAGTGCCACTGTGTATACGATATCGTCTACAAGTGCGCCACGAGAAAGGTCGTTAACCGGCTTACGCATGCCCTGAAGCATTGGACCGATAGAAACTAGGTCAGCTGAACGCTGTACTGCTTTGTAAGTCGTGTTACCCGTGTTTAGGTCTGGGAATACGAATACAGTCGCTTTACCCGCTACAGGCGAGTTAGGCGCTTTAGAAGCAGCAACATTTTCCATGATCGCAGCATCGTACTGAAGAGGACCGTCGATCACTAGATCTGGACGCTTCTCTTGAGCAATGCGAGTTGCTTCACGTACTTTATCTACATCTGCACCCTTACCAGAAGTACCGGTAGAGTAAGAGATCATCGCAACGCGTGGTTCGATACCGAATGCTTTTGCAGAGTCTGCAGACTGGATAGCGATTTCCGCTAGCTGCTCAGCGTTTGGATCTGGGTTGATTGCACAGTCACCGTATACCAGTACCTGATCAGGTAGTAGCATGAAGAATACAGACGATACGATTGACGCATCAGGTGCAGTCTTGATGATCTGGAACGGAGGAACGATAGTGTTCGCCGTTGTGTGAACAGCACCAGAAACCAGGCCGTCTACCTCGTTGTTTTCAAGCATCATTGTGCCTAGGAAAACAGAGTCTTGTAGCTTCTCACGAGCAACAACGTCAGTCATACCTTTCGCGCCACGAAGCTCAACTAGACGAGCAACGTAGTTCTCACGTACTTCTTCAGAGTTGATGATAGTGACGCCAGAACCTAGAGTAACGCCTTGCTGCTCTGCAACACGCTTGATTTCTTCTGGGTTACCAAGAAGCACACACTCCGCGATACCGCGCTCAGCACAGATAGCTGCTGCTTTAACGGTACGTGGCTCATCACCTTCAGGAAGAACGATACGCTTAGCCGCTTTACGTGCTAGTTCAGTTAGCTCGTAACGGAATGCCGGTGGGCTTAGGCGACGCTCTTTCGTTGAACCTTCAGTTAGAGATTCAATCCACTGGCCGTCAACATGGCTAGCCATGTATTCGTTAACTAGCTCAACACGCTCTTTATCGTCAGCTGGAACTTCTAGGCTGAAGCTCTGAAGGTTCAGAGATGTCTGCCATGTGTTACCTTGTGCAGTCATTACAGGTAGGCCTGTTTCGAATGCACGCTCACATAGATCCATTACTGGCTTAGGTAGCTCGTAGCCGCCTGTTAGCAGTAGGGCACCGATTTCAACGCCGTTCATTGCAGCAAGACATGCTGCAACAATAACGTCTGGGCGGTCTGCAGAAGTTACTAGTAGTGAACCTGGACGGAAGTGCTCAACCATGTGCGGGATAGAGCGCGCACAGAAAGTGATGCTCTTGATACGGCGAGTATCAATGTCACCTTCGTTGATGATTTCAGCGTTCAGGTGCTTTGCGATGTCTGTTGAACGTGTCGCGATTAGCTCAGAGCTCCAAGGTGCACAGCCTAGTACACGGATTGGGCTTGAGTTGAATACCTGCATCACTTCAACGTGAGAAGGAACAGTTGCTTCTGCATCGTCAAAGATTTCAGATAGGTCAGGACGAGTACGGCCTTCAGCATCAACTGGAGCGTTTAGTTTGTTAACGATAACGCCTGAGATCTGCTTGTTCTTGATACCGCCAAAGTTAGAACATGCTACTTCGATACGCTCTTTAAGTTGAGCTGGGTTGTCTGTACCAGGCGCAACAACGAATACGATTTCCGCATCCAGAGTTTTCGCAATCTCATAGTTGATCTGGTTTGCAAACGGGTGCTTACGAGTTGGTACTAGACCTTCGATTAGCGCCACTTCAGCGTCAGCGGTTGCTTCTTTGAAACGAGCAACGATATCTTCAAGTAGTACATCGCTCTTATCACTACGGATAAGCTCTTCAGCACAAGCCATTGAGAATGGTGCGGCAACTTTCATGTCACTGTTAGCAGTGATGATGTTAGTTGTCAGATCTGGCTGATCGCCGCCGTGACGTGGCTGAGCGATAGGCTTGAAGAAAGAAACGCGAACACCTTTGCGTTCCATTGCGCGTAGCACACCAAGGCTAACGCTAGTAAGACCAACTCCGGCACCAACCGGAATAAGCATAATAGTACGGGACACTATGGATTCCTCAACTATTGAACAATACAGTGCTGTTCAATAATGATTTGTTAATCGTTATTGAGCAACACCACAAAAAAAGGTCATAGCTTTCGTACTCGACGATAAAGCCATGAAAAAATGGCTGGCCAAAGCCAGCCATTATTTGCTGTGCTCAGGGCACAGCAAAGAATCGCTAGATCAGATTTCAGCTAGACGAGCTGTATCTTCTGCGATTACTAGTTCTTCGTTAGTTGAAACAACCATTGCAGGAACACGGCTGTTTTCAGAAGTGATCACACCTTCGCCGCCGAAACGAGCTTTAAGGTTAGCTTCACCGTCAACTTCAACACCTAGGATAGCAAGGCGGTTTAGAACCATCTCACGGATAGGAGCAGAGTTTTCACCGATACCACCAGTGAATACGATAGCGTCTAGGCGACCTTCTAGTGTTGCAGTGTAGCCAGCAACGTATTTAGCTAGACGGTGGCAGAACACGTCCATTGCACGTGTTGCTTCTTCTTTCTCACCGTAGTTGTCTTCAACGAAACGGCAGTCAGAAGTTACGCCAGTCAGACCTAGTAGGCCAGACTCTTTAGTGAACATAGTGTTGATTTCATCAACGCTCATGCCTAGTTTGTCATGTAGGTGAAACATAACAGCTGGGTCAAGATCACCACAACGTGTACCCATTACTAGGCCTTCAAGAGGAGTCAGACCCATAGAAGTATCTACAGACTTACCGTTTTTGATAGCACAAACAGAAGCACCGTTACCTAGGTGGCAGTTGATGATGTTTAGTTCGCTTTCAGGCTTACCTAGACGCTCAGCTGTTTCACGAGTGATGAACAGGTGAGAAGTACCGTGTGCGCCGTAGCGACGGATACCGTGATCTTTGTATAGGTTGTATGGTAGAGCGTATAGGTACGCTTCTTCTGGCATTGTTGTGTGGAATGCAGTATCGAACACAGCAACGTTTTTCAGAGCTGGGAAAGATTTCTGAGCTGCTTTGATACCAATGATGTGAGCTGGGTTGTGAAGAGGTGCGAAAGTCGCAGCGTCTTCGATACCTTTTAGTACTACATCGTCGATTAGCGCAGACTTAGTGAACTGCTCACCACCATGAACAACACGGTGACCGATAGCGGCTAGGTTTTCAGCTAGTTCAGGCTTAGAAGCAAGAATAGTGTCAACCATAAACGCTAGTGCTTCTTCGTGAGCTGCGCCGTTACCTAGTTGAGCTTCGTGCTTGCCGTCAAGTTTCCACTTGATACGAGCTTCTGGAAGGTGCAGACATTCTGCAAGACCTGTCAGGTGCTCTTCACCTGATACTGCGTCAACAACAGCGAACTTAAGAGAAGAACTACCGCAGTTAAGAACTAAAACCAGCTTAGACATGAGAGTGACTACCTATAATCTGTCTGAGAGTTGATATTCAACTGAATAAAAATTACCCATAGAATAGACGACTTTTGGTTGGGTCGGTCTAATCTGGGTCAAATTCGTGTTATATCCATATCTAGAGAATTGGGGAACCCGCAATTCTGGGCCATCCGTGGAGGTTGCCTTGTTGCTATAACGGTAATTACAGGCAACAATTACTTTAGGCGTGCTTAGGATAGCGATTGTTACGCAATATAACAAAAAGATTTTTAGAAAAATTTAATTTGAATCAAGTTTATTATCACTGGTTTTGAATTCTTACTGTTTTTTTTGAAGTTTGGTGCTTTATGAGTCAAAAAAAATCGATCTGGCAGTCCTTTCGAAATGGCCAGCAGTACATGGCGACCTGGCCAATGCGTAAAGAGCTGGCAATGATGTTTCCGGAGCCGCGTTACATCAAGGCGACCAAGTTTGCGACCCGCGTTATGCCGGCCGTTGCGGTGATGAGCGTGCTGAGCCAAATGGCGTTCAATAATTATGATGCTCTGCCTCAGGCGATAGCCGTGGCGCTCTTTGCATTGAGTATGCCATTGCAGGGGCTTTGGTGGCTGGGTAAGCGCAGCCGTACTGACTTGCCGCCGACACTGGTGACCTGGTATCGCGAAATTCATGACAAGATCACCAGCGAAGGCTATGCGCTGCAGCCTTTGAAATCGCGACCGCGCTACCTTGAACTGGCGCAGGTGCTGAATCGGGCATTCAAGCAGCTGGACAAGGCCTCGTTAGAGCGGTGGTTTTAATAAATGCGGATACTTGGTTCTAGGAAAAGCAGGCCCTAGGGAAGAGCATAGCTTGGTACTTGTCTTAGGTTTCTGAAGCCTGCTTGCAGGACCCAGGACCCCAAAAAAGCGCCAGAGTGATCCCGGCGCTTTTTAATGTGCATTTCAAATACGTGCTAGCTTAACAGCAAACTATCATCCGCCAACTCTTCGCCGCGTACCTTGCTGAACATCTCGAGCAGTTGCTTGACATCCATCTGGGCACGCTCTTGCCCGTCGACATCCAGCACGATCTCGCCCTGATGAAGCATGACGGTACGGTCGCCATAGGCCAAGGCATCTTTCATTGAGTGGGTGACCATCATGACCGTCAGGTTGAACTCTTCTACGACCTTTTTTGTAAGCGCCAGAACAAAGGCTGCCATTCTTGGATCAAGCGCAGCGGTGTGTTCATCAAGCAGCAAAAGCTTACTGTCGGCCAGTGAGGCCATAACCAGGCTAACCGCCTGACGCTGGCCACCAGAGAGCAGGCCAATGTTATCGCCCAGGCGATCTTCGAGGCCAAGTCCCAGGATACTGATACGCTCCTGAAATAGCTTGCGGCGCTGTGACGACAGAGCCATCTTCCAGCTGCGCTTTCCGCCTCGTTTGTATGCCAGTGCCATGTTTTCTTCAATAGTTAAAGAGGCACAGGTTCCCGCCAATGGGTCCTGAAACACCCTAGCCGCATATTGCGCCCGCTCATGAACTGGTTTACGGGTTACATCGATTTCGTCAATGAGTACCTGCCCCCCGACCATCGGTGTTTCACCACTGACCGCGCCCAGCAAGGTTGACTTGCCGGCCCCGTTGGAGCCGATGACGGTGACAAACTGTTTTTCTGGCACGGTGAGTGAAACTCCTCGCAGCGCCTGGTTTTCTAAAATAGTGCCTTCATTGAAGGTAACGCGGATGTCATTTAATTCAATCATCTTTATTTATACCCTCTGAACGGCTTAGGCCAGCTTTTTGGCGCTTACAGCTTGTTTTTTCTTACGCTGAATGGTGGTTTTCATCTTCGGTGCAATCAAAGCGACGGCAACAAGCAAGGCGGTGATCAGGTTCAGATCAGATGCCTGCAGGCCGAACATACCGCTGCTCAGGGCAAAGGCGACGGCCAGGCGGTAAAGTACCGAGCCGAGGATCACGGCTACCACGGCGACCCAGATTTTGCGCCCAGGGATCAGAGTTTGGCCGAGGATCACTGCCGCAAGCCCGACAACAATGGTTCCTACGCCCGAAGTGACATCGGCAAAGCTGTTGGTTTGGGCAAACAGGGCGCCGGAAAAACCGACCAGACCGTTAGAGAGCGCCAGACCGAAATAGGTATATAGTGCGGTATTGCCGCCCTGGGCACGAACCATTCGGCTGTTGACACCAGTAGCCCGCAAGCCAAGGCCAAAGTCGCTGGCTAACAGACGGGTGATAAACCAGGCGCTGAATATAACCAGAAGCAGCACGATACCTAGCCGCATGATCCCGGAATCAACCCCCATATCCATTGCCAGCAGTTCAAACGGAGTCAGGATGGTATCTTCGCCGAGCAAGGCGAGGTTGGGGCGTCCCATAATTCGAATGTTGATTGAAAATGCGGCGATCATCGTCAGGATACTGGCGAGCAGATGGAGGATACCGCAGCGGATTGCCAGAAACGCCGTGACCAAGCCACACAAGCCACCGGCCAAAATAGCCAGCAAGGTGGCAATCCATGGATTGACGCCGGCAACAATCGCAGTGGCGGCAACGGCAGCTCCCATCGGGAAGCTACCATCGACGGTGAGATCAGGGAAGTCCAGTACCCGGAAAGTCAGGTAAACACCGAGGGCAACCAGCCCGTAGACCAGGCCAATTTCCAGCGTTCCCAGAAAGGCAAAGAAAGACATCAACAACACTCCTTGTCTTTTTAATATTCCATTAATACCAATCCGGATAAATAGATTAGATATTTATTAAGATTGGTATAAGTCCTTGATAAGTATCGAGGGATAAGAGCTGAGGTTTCTAGGCCCTAGGAAGAGATTGATGTTTCTCTAGACTTTTTATAGCTGCTCCCAGGTCCCAGGACTGCTCTTACCCCTATTTCTTATTTAGCTACCGACGTTGCCCGTTCCAGTACCGAGGCCGGGAAGGTGATTCCTAGCTTGTCCGCTGCTTTCTGGTTGAGTGCCAAATCGGAACCTTTCGCAACTTTTACCGGAAGCTCCGAGATTTTTTTACCTTTCAGTAGGGCATCGACATAATCGGCCGTCTGTACACCGACCTGATAGTAATCAAAACCCAGTGCAGCCAGAGCGCCACTTTCGATGTAGGTGGTTGAAGCGCCGACAATTGGCTTGTTTGCCTGGTTTGCGGCATTGACTAGACCGTCAATAGCGCTGGCAACAGTGTTATCAGTCGGGGCATAAATGACGTCAGCTTTAGAGGCCACAATCTGGGCGGCGGCTTGTACGTCGGCACTTTTAAGTGCGGTACCTTCGACAACTTTGAGGCCTTTGGCGTTGGCGGCATCACGAAGTAGTTCAACCAGCGCTACCGCGTTGGCTTCTCCAGGGTTGAATACCACACCGATGGCTTTCATATTCGGTAGCAGCTCCTGCATTAACTCGACATGCTGGGCAACGGGAGATAGATCGGATAGACCTGTAACATTACGTGACGGCTTGTCCATGTTTTTCACCAGTTTGGCCCCGAGCGGATCAGTCACGGCAGTGAAAACAACAGGGATGGAACGGGTGGAGGCTGCCAGAGCTTGAGCCGTCGGCGTCGCGATGCCGACCAGTACATCTGGTTGTTCGCCAACAAACTGCTTGGCAATTTGTACCGCAATAGCAGGGTTACCTTGGGCTGTCTGGTAGCTGAACTCTAGGTTTTTCCCTTCGACATAACCTTTCTGTTTAAGGCCATCCAGCAGACCTTCGCGGGCGGCATCCAGTGCGGGGTGTTCAACGATTTGTGATACTGCCACTTTGGCAACATCCGCAAAAACAGACGTCGAACTGAGCGCCAGAGAAGCAGCAACGCAGGCCGCGGTTAGCAGTTTGTTTCCTTTGATTTTTTTATATTCCATTATCGCAAGCTCCTTGCCTAGTCGAAATTATGATGTTCTGCGAAAGAGGGGGGAGTCGGGTGGGCTGGTTTCCCTCTGGAATAATGTTTTAGCGCAATGAGGAAAGAAAGAACATCTAATTTTTAACAATTATGAAACATATAAAAGGTGGTTAATTTCGCATGTCTGGAAGTTTTTGGGGGAAGAGTCTATTCATTAGCTCTGTTCCAGGTCGAATTTCGAGCATCATTGCTTACAGTGGTCGTATATTCTTATTTGGAATTTTGTCGGTTATGGCATTTGCGTGCTTGTTATTATGCGAAACGCCTAGCCATTCTGTTCAGCGAGGGAACAGCTCTAGGTAGGATAATCGACGGGTTTCAAGAGGTATTAGCTGTATCTCTCCCTGAGACAACTTCTAGAACCCCACATGCTTGGTCGCCGGTGGGGTTCTGCTTTATGCGGTATCAGGTTTTACTCATAACACTTCAATTCTTTGTTGCGGCCATGGATGCTTTTCATTGCAGCCATCATCTTGTTTTGATCGACATAACTGGTCGGTAGTGGCATGACTTCAATACGGTAGTCGGGTGCTGATTCCGATAATTTGGATTCTTCTGTCACCGGCGTCACCATCATCACTTTTAAAGCTGGATTCCGGGATGTAATGCGCGCGGCGGTTCCAAGGCCTTCTGCAACATGAAAGCGTCCAGCAACATGAATGATCTGCTTGTCGGGATGTAGTGCCAGATAATCCACCATGCTCTCGGCCATTGTGTCGTCCCAGGCTGTCTGGGCTGCAAATTGACGCTGGGTTTTGGCTTCGTCGCCGTGGTGCATTGAGGCGGTGAATTTCTCTTGGTAGGCGTCGTTGTTCAATGTGAGCGACTCGGCGACCCATTTGCGTTCAACCGCAGGTAGGCGCTCGAGATAGTCGGCACCATTTTGGCCAATACAGCGCACAATCGGCTTCGGGGCATTGGCGGCAATAACGTCAAGCTGGTTTTGTTTGGCAAATTCAACTAACGGGCGATAGTCGCTGCCGTAATTGGGCCAGGCATTGCCCTCCTTGATCAGTGTTTTCTCACCAATCTCCCCTGTAAGATATTGGTTGACGATGCTCTGTTTTTCTCGGGTGAAGTGTTCCATCGACAGGGCTATGTTGGTGTTTTGGCTATAAAGCTGGGCAAAGAGCTGTGCCTGCATCAGGTGGGCACCCGGGTGGCCATGCCACTCGCCGACCAAAATGATATCGGCGTCTTTTAATGCTTGTGCCAGTTCGCTTAGGTTCAGGGTGTCACCTTGCGGAGAGGTGATTGAATAATCGTAAAACGTCTTAGGCTGTACTTCCGCTTGTCCATCAAGCCGTGCTGATTCGGGTTGGCTAGCACATCCCATAAGTACACTTACCAATCCGAGGGAAAACCATTTTTTCATTATTATCACCGTTATGGTTTGAAAAATATCAAGCATTCAGAGCCATGTCGTATGCTACGGTATCGCTGGTGCTGTGGCTTGATATAACTGTAGACGGTGCAGCATGATAAGAGAGATACGTATTGTAGGCAATGAAAATGATAATTAATTTCATTTCTGAGCGAGGGTAGGTGCCACTTATCGATCCCAGCCGTATTCTGGGACCGATCTATTGGTAGCTGAAGGCTATGATTTGCGGTAAACCCTCACTGAAAAATCAGCTTCGCAGCTAAAGTTTTCGCTTGTGGCCAGCTGCTGCCAAACTGCGTCGCTAGTTTTCCAGGCAAAAGGCGTCATCTGCATCAATGCCGTTGCTTCTTCGCCTGACAGGTGCATGTCGTAATGTAGCTGTCGATCCGCGACTAACTCAAAGCCCTCAATGGCTTCTGCTGTCATATCATGTAAGCGTACGCCGTCGTAAATCAGCTCTTTTAGTTGGTATAGGTGGCGAGCTGCAGGTGTTACTGTGACTAACAGCCCCCCGGCCTTTATTGCACGGTAAAGTTCTTCGTCCTTGCAAGGCGCGTAGATGCGAACCACGCCATCCAGCAGGCCGTCTGGGAAAGGTAGTCGGTGGCTGGAGGCAACACAGAAGTGACAGTCCGGATAACGTTTTGCAGCATAGCGGACAGCCACTTTTGAGATATCTAATCCATGGACGCAAAGATCTGAATGCGTTTTATTCAGGCTGACAAACTCGGAGGTGTAATAGCCCTCACCACAGCCAATATCCAGCAAGTGCCGCGAGTTTTCTGGCAGGTGCTGCTTCAACTGTTTGACCACCAACTCCCGCAAAGGTTGGTAATGTTCCGTATTAAGAAACAGGCGGCGAGCCTGCATCATTTCTTTGTTGTCTCCCGGGTTTTTCGAACTTTTATGGTGAGCCGGCATCAGGTTAACGTAACCTTCTTTGGCCTGATCAAACTGATGGTTATTTTCACAGCGCCAGGTATTAGCCTGAAGGCTAAGCGCTGAATGACAAAGTGGACATTGGTAGGACATGGAGTAAACCGGACGATGTAAGAGACAGCGGGTATTGTAAACATCCCCCTATATGGCTGCAAGCCAGCAAGAAGGCGGGTACCGCTTGCTGGCGAGAGATTATCTGAGTAAGTCTTATGTGATGAAGGGAGGCGAATCCCTCCCCAGACCTTGCATGAGCTTCGGCCTGTAATAACCCGTTTAGTTCGGGCGAACCTTGTACTCGGCTTTATCAAGGCTGTGTTTTTTCATTCTCAGATAGAGCTTTTTGCGTGGGATCTGCAGATAGTTTGAGACATCATTGATCCGCCCGGCGAACAGGTATAGGGCGTCTTCGATGACCTGCTTTTCGTAGCTGTCGACAAGATCATCCAGTGGGCTGCTCATTTGATCTAACGGCTTGGTTCGCTCTTGACCGGTCAGTTTAACAATACCGATAGCATATAGCTCTGCCACATTCTTCAGCTCCAAGACGTTGCCTGTCCACTCGTGGCGGTTGAGTGTATTGATATAGGCCTTGTCTACCGCCGGCACTGTCTTATTGAGCTTTTGGCAGCTGCGCTTTAAGAAGTGGCGGAACAGCGGGGTAATATCGCAATTACGCTGTCTCAACGGCGGCAGGCTGAAGCGCACCTGGCTGAGGAAGTAAAATAGCTCCGGCAGCAGTTTGTCCTGTTCAACTTCGGCTTCTGCCGGGCCTTCGATTACCGCCAGAACACGAACTTCTTTCTTGCCCTGACGTTCTTGCTCTAGCAGGAAGCGACAAAGCCATTGCTGAGCTTCCATCGGCATATCTTGGGGGTTGATAAGGCACAGACTACCGCTACGTGCGGAGATCATGCTGCGCTGTAGATCCGCCGTGCAGGTGATGTCCTGCCCCAATGCACTGGCGTAAGGACCTGCGCTGAGATCACTGCTTTGATGGAGTTGTTTGGCGACGGTGTGGCGGCCGGTGCCGCTTTCACCTTCAATGAGTACGTCCTTGGTCGTTAGGGCTATCTGGGCAATTTGCTCGCGAATCTTGACTATCAGCGGGCTTTCGCCCAGCAAGACTTCGGCCGCCGAATGGCTCAGGTTAGCGCGCTGTTCAATTTTTTGCTTACGGACCGGCAGATGTTTTTCCAGCAAAGCCAATAACTCATTGGGCTGCAACGGCTTTTGCAAGAAATCGAGCGCGCCTTTTTTCACGGCATCCACGGCCATCGGGATATCACCGTGGCCGGTGATCATAATAACGGGAAGATCGGGGTCTAGTGCTTTTACTTTTTCTAGCAGTTCCATGCCGCTGAGGCCCGGCATATACATGTCTGTCACGACAACGCCAGGCCAGTTTTTATCCAGCATCGAGAGTGCCACTGTCGGATCTGTCGAGGCGAATGCTTTGTATCCGGAGACTTCAAGCAGATGTTGATATGCGTCGACAACATCTTGATCATCATCGATGATCAGTACTTCAATATTGTTATTCATCATAATTGTTTAGCTCCAACACTACCATCGCGCCACCTTGAAGGTTTGATGCGAGATAAATGTCACCATCAAAGCGGGTCATTATTGAACGGCAGATACTTAGCCCAAGGCCAAGGCCTACGTCTTTTGTTGTTGTAAAAGGAATAAATAGTTTTTCGATAATATCGGCAGCAAATCCGCATCCGCTGTCACTGACCGCGATACGTACACGGCTGCCCTCACTTTCTAGCTCACTAATGGTAATTTCACGCAGTTCGCTTCTTGCAACCGCATCACAGCTATTGACCAGGAGATTGACCAGTACCTGCTCTAACTGCACTTGATCAGCTTGGGCGGTAAGGTGATTGTCAATATGGCTGGTAATGATTGTTTTTTGTACTTTGGCCCGGCTTTCTACAATTAACATGGCTTGATGGAACGAAGCCTGGATATCAACTGATTCAAGAGGACTGTTAGCTGATTGTTTCTTCGAAAAGCTGCGAAGGCTGGTAATAATTCGCCCCATTCTAGCCGTCAGGTTGTCTATTTTCTCCAAGCTGGCAGGTAGCTGGGTATAGTTACCTTTGTCAGTCGCCATTCGAGTTGCAAAAACATGGGTAGAGATTGCAGATAGCGGCTGGTTGAGCTCATGAGCCAAAGAGGTCATGGTCTGGCCAACAACGGCCATTTTTGCCGCTTGGATCAGTTCATCCTGAGTGGCACGTAAATCGGCCTCAACGCGTTTACGGTCTTCGATTTCGGCATTCAACTGGCGGTTACGGCTGGTGAGGGACTGGGTTTTTTCCCTGACCATATTCTCGAGCCAACGAGCAGCATTTTCCTGCTCGGTAATATCCGTCATCGTAATAATCACCTTATGATTATTACCCTGTTTAAAGCGACGAAAGTCGAGCCGCAGGTACAGGCTGTGATCATCAGCCTGGACATGCTTGAGGGTTAGATTGCATGCTCCGTAGTTTAGCAACGGGCTATTTTTGCTAAATAAAGACTTTAAGCGCTGCTGCATACTGTCATCAAATAGCGCCCAGACCGTCTGCTGCACCGGCGAGCTATCATAACGAAATAGGGTGAGGGCACTGGAATTGACAGATTCCACGACGCCTTTCAAATTACAGGTGATAATACTTGCCTGGGTATTGTTGATCAGGTTGAGTGCATTACTCTGCTGCATTTCCTGCATCTGCTGGCAAAAGAGGCGCAAATTGTCTCCCAGCATCCCGATTTCATCATCGCCTGTGACTTGAATTTTGGTATTCAGGTTACCGCTGGCCACGGCATATAAATCTTGTGATAGCAGGTTAAGACGCTTGACGATGCCACGCCCGACAAGATAAATCGACAGCACGATAGAAACGAATACTGATAAGACCATGACACCAAACAGGATGAGGTTGCTGAGTGTGATTGACTTGCGAGTTTTTTCGTTCAGTTGCTGCAGAGAAGCGTTTTCCTGCTCAACCATGGTCTGGATTAACTCTTCCTGATATGCCAGCCGAGTCTGGATCTGCTTTTCATACATGCTAATGGCATTATATAGCTCGACATCAAGCCTCAACTGCTCTTCCAGAACACCCTCAGGCTCAACGAGAGTGATTAGCTCTTGTAGCAACTGGCGGTACGAAATTGTGGAAGGGTAGTGGTTTAAGTTCTGACTCATTTTGCTGACTTCTTCTGTTTTATAGCCGATGAAGTAGAAAGCATTGCTGAGATCTCGGTTTTGCCGTTGCAGGATGATCTCCTGCACCAGCTGATGCAGTTCATTTTCTTTAATAGTGATCGACTGGATGAAGGAAAACTCAGTCATCACATCCGTAATAGCCTCGGTGTTCACGGCATTGGGTAACATTCGAGTCAGCTGCCATTCGACTTCCTGACGCAATGGGGTTAGCTCATCCACCAGGTCCTGGTGTAACCATTTGATGGTGTTTTCTGTTTGCGCCAAGGAATACAAATGCGTATTGCGCCGATAGAGCAGTTCTGAATAGATGGAGATATCGGTCTGCAAGGTTTCATGTGCGGTTTTGATGGCCGGATGAAATCTTAAGCTGGCCGTATCCGTAATGGCTGCCGTGATTTGGTCCAGTTTATGGCGGATATTTTGTTTTAGCTCGGCATGTAGAACCGGATCGGTATTGTTGCGTAGCACGTTGAGCGCAGCCTGCAGCCCCGCAGTATTTCTTTCCAGCTGGTAGCTTGCCTGTAGGGTCGGCATATTTTTTTCAACGATCGTTTTAATCTGGGTATCAAGTGACTCCCAGTTAACGACGGTAATGATGCTCACACTAATGGTGAGAAAGGCCATAAAGGCGATTGATGCGATCAGGCGGTTGCCAATCGTTTTTCGGCCAAGCATTATTCAGCCTCTTTGGCGCTGGTAATAATGCGCTCGGAGATTGCTATTGATGTTTCTAGCTGGGTACTCATGGTTTGGCGCCAGTTGTTTAGCCGTTTTGCCGTATCAACATCGGTGCGAGATCGTGTCAGAGCCTGAAGGTAGGCATCGCTATCGGCTTGCTCTTTAGTGACTGGCGGTGTTGACGCGAGTTTGATCGCCTGGTTATAGAGGCGGCGTTGGTCATCGCTTAGGTGATTGAGTTTGCCGATTCTATGGATGAGCTGCCACGCCTGGTTTAGCAGGATCAGTTGATGGTTAATACTCTGCTCAAAAAGCTGCTTGATTAAGGTTGCCCGGTGTTGCATCAGGTTATGATCGAGAGGCAGCACAGAATAGTGCTGCCGTGTTTTTTGGTGTAGGCCATACTTGTTTAGTGAACTGGTCGACAGTGTTTGCTGCACATGTTCTGACAGTAAGTATTTGATAAACTGTTGGCTATGCTTGGCCTGGTTAATGTTCTTAACCGCGGCAATATAGCTTGGCAGCAGCGGGCTATGCATCTGGTAATTAAAACCGATAAAAGGGAATTGCTTCTGGCTTTCATAGGCAAAACTGTCGATGACCGGGCCGATACCAGCCAACCCGCGGGATACCGCCTCGCTGACACCAAAGCTACGGGCCGAGAGCGATGAAAGGTTTCCTCCAATCTGAAGCAACAGCTTCCAGCCTTCATTCCAGCCATAGCGTTGCAAGATGTTTTCAACCATCAGGTGCGTAGTGCCCGAGCGGGCCGGGCTGCTCATAATAAGGTGACGATAATATTGTGGCTGGGCCAAGTTTTCCCACGCCGTCGGAATATCTAACCGCTGCTTTGCCAGGTAGTCTTTATTCCACATTAGGCCATAGCCTGAATATCCAAAAATGGCGAGATAGTCAGGATAGTCCTGCTGGAAATTGAGCTGTTGGGCATCGGATTTACGATTAACGTCATTGAGGGGCAATAGCCTATTTTGCTCAATGAGGGGCAAAAACAAAGAGCGGGAAGAGGAAACCACGATATCGATGTCATGATCATTTTTTTCCAGCAAACGAAGGCCGGACTCTTCTCGTCGATGAAGCACTTTTATCGACGTGTCAGGATAATGTTGCTGAAATTTATCTGTGATCGGGGTAATAGATGACTCGGTAAAGGTCGTTAAAATGATCAGTTGATTCGTTGGAGCAGCTATACATGCAGGTGAAAAGGAGAGTAGTAATAGAATAAATCGAATCATGACATTTTAGACTTACCTTGTATTTAGAATCCTTTATATACAAGGTTACTTCGCTGGATAGTAGTAAATTAAATCGGGTTCTTTGTGAATTTCTAAGATGTTAGCTATTTATAAATATAAATGTGCGGTTTTGGGTCGCTGTTGACGCATTATGGTATCAAAGCTGGTCCGATGTCACACTTTTTCATTATCGCATAGAGTGAAATTGGTGCGCTGAGCGTGGCCGCCGGAACACAAAAAGAATGATTGATTCTGTGAATGCCGGTGTTAATTGTATGTTGGCTTTGATTATAAATAAAAGCCACAATAACCTACAAACAAATAACCGGAGCAATGCTCCGGTTATTTATTTAAATTCATTGTCCGTTATTACGCGTTTTGAATCTGCTGAATTTCTGTTGCCGATAAGTGATACTGGCGTGGGCAGTTGCGCCATGTTTGTAGCATGCGCTGGTATTTTTCCAGCATCGGGATTTGGCTGTTGAACATATGTTCTGATTTGTCGAACTGAGGATAAAGGCCTTCTTCTTCCGTTAGGAAGCGGACATAGTGCACTAGCTGGGACTCTGTCGCGGCATCAAAGCCAAGGAACTGAAGGCGACGCTGATCAACTTGGCTTTGATTGTCTTCATTCAGCATTTTGAATGATTCTTGCAGCGCGTGGTACATTTCCATGAAGTCAATGACGTTGCGGCACTCTTCTTCTTCAAGGCAACCAAAATCCTTGTCCAGCTCACGCATTTGTAGGCCGTAACCACGTTCTACAATGGTTTGTAGACGGCGGTATTTTGCCGCGTTTTCCGGGTTCATTTGAGACATCAGGTAGTACTGGTTAGAAAGAATAAGACGTTGTGCGTTAGTCATTTCCATAATGATTGGCCTTTAATAATAGTATTGAGCTGGCATTGAGATTATCAGGTTGAAGACAAAAAAACTTGATCTGACGCCGTCTTGCTAACGATTTTTTGTTAAAAAAAATTGACTGGCTAAACCTTGTTCAAGCTGGCATTTCAGGGGCAATTTAACAAAGTTTACCCTTACTTATTACATGGTTAATGCTTCGCTATTCTATGGGTATCAGTTTAGCGTAATAATATAAAAGGCGCCGAAAGGGATGACGATACTACAGTGGGGAGGTTATCTGGTTTGGTTGGGCATATTGGCTTTTAGCCTTCCTCGGGAGTTCTGGCCAAAATTCAGAGCCGAGAAGGATTACCAGCATCTGGTACTGGCGAGTGTAGTCGTACTGTTTTTGCTCTGGAGCCTTAGGGCTGGTATTGCAGAGGGCTTGCAGGTTCATTTTCTTGCGATAACGGTTCTGGTTTTATCACATGGCTGGCGAATCGCTGGCCTTATAGGCTCTTTTCCATTGATCTTTCTGAGCGCTATCGGCCTGGTAAGCTGGCAAGATACGGGCTTGCACGCTTTAACCGGGGTTATCTTTCCCGTGCTGTTCAGCTATGCCGTGTTTTTGTTTAGCTACCGTTTTATGGCCCGGCACCTGTTTGTCTATATTTTTGTCGCGGCATTTCTTAACGGTGCACTGACGATGATCATCCACCTGTTGCTGACCAGCGGCTGGATGTATTTAGCCGGCCACTACTCATGGTCATACATTGTTGATAATTATTTGGTGTTGCTACCATTGCTGCTTTTTCCCGAGGCACTGATTAACGGGATGGCGATGACCTTGCTGGTGGTCTATAAACCGGAATGGGTGAGAACCTTTGCTGACCGAGATTATATTAACTCTTCCAATAACAAAGATGAATAGTTAGCTTAGTTTCTATTTGTTTGTATTGTAATTTTATTACACTCCTGAGGGTTGTCTGCTAGTAATTCCACCGTTATGTTGATCATGCAAGCGTTTGCGCGGCTGTCTCTTGCGAAATGTTTGTAACCTTTCTACTCTTTGCGCGCTTTATTACACGAGATGTTCGTGTCCACTCGCATATTGCGCGAGAATCCCCGTTTTATTCAGAGAAGAATACTGAAAGATATACAGTACTCTTTTTTTGGCTTACATAAGCAAACGATTGCCAGGAGGCATGGATTCAAAGCAGAGGGAAACCGAGTGCATTTGGTGTCGGACAGCAGGACTGTCTGGCAGAGGTGTACCAGAAGGTAGTGATGTGAATAAAGCTACCTTCATTGTTCTTATGAGTTTGAAATGCAAATTTTTTCGGGTGTGATCGGTATTCTAGTGCTGATCCTGATTGCCTATTTCCTTTCTGAAAAGCGTTCCCACATCAACTGGCGTACGGTATTGGGTGCGCTGGCTATTCAAGTCACCTTCGCTGCACTGGTTCTGTACAGTGATTTCGGACGTAGTGCGCTGGGTTCATTTTCTGGCGGTGTTCAAAATGTCATTAACTTCAGTAACGACGGGATCGGCTTTCTGTTTGGCGGGCTGGTTTCTGACAAAATGTTTGAAGTGTTTGGCGGCGGCGGCTTCATCATGGCGTTACGGGTCCTTCCTGTTGTGGTCTTTTTCTCGGCGCTGGTATCGGTGCTGTATTACCTAGGGGTGATGCAGCTGATCGTGAATACGCTGGGGAAAGGGCTATCGAAGGCTCTGGGAACCAGCCGTGCTGAATCGATTTCGGCTACTGCCAATATTTTCCTTGGTATTTCAGAGGCACCGCTGACGGTGCGTCCATTCATTGCCAAGATGACCCGTTCGGAGTTGTTTGCCGTGATGGTTGGCGGCATGGCCTCGGTGGCGGGCTCGGTATTGGTGGGGTATTCACAAATGGGTATCCCATTGGAATATCTATTGGCGGCTTCCTTTATGGCGGCGCCTGCAGGACTGATGATGGCTAAGTTGCTCATCCCGGAGTCAGATACGCCGCAGTCTAATGCCGCTGAAGACGCTGATGAACAAGGTAAACCGGTCAACATAATTGATGCGGCGGCACAGGGGGCCATCCAGGGGATGCAGCTGGCACTGAATATCGGTGCAATGCTGCTAGCGTTTGTCGGTCTGATTGCGTTGATTAATGGCATGTTGGGTGGCATCGGGCAATGGTTCGGGATGGAGAACTTAAGTTTAGATTTAATCTTTGGTTACCTGTTTCTCCCTTTTGCCTATATCGCAGGTATATGGGACTTTGATGCCGCGCAGCAGATGGCAGTCATTTTTGGTACTAAAACAACCATCAATGAATTTGTGGCTTTTTCGCAACTGGCTCCGTTGATCAGCAGTGGCGCGCTAGAGCCGCGGGTTGAAGCGATTATTGCCTTTGCACTGTGTGGCTTTGCTAACTTCGGCTCAATTGCTGTACTGCTGGGGGGCGTCGGACTGATGGCACCTAGCCGGTATAACGAAATTGCCAAACTGGGCATGAAGTCTCTGGTGGCTGCCACGCTGGCCAATTTGCTTAACGCGACCGTTGCCGGCCTGTTTATTTCGTTGGCGATGTAAGAGCGGTATTTTTTAGGGAGCTCCCCCTAAGCTAAGGTTAGTATGCCGAAAGCAGACATTACAAAAGCGCCAGCGATATGCTGGCGCTTTTTATTAGTGTTGTAAGGTGATGACGAAATAAGGGGTTAGCTTAGCCCGATGATATTCCCGTCAGCATCAATATCCAGTGCCATGTAAGCCGGCTTTTCTGGCAGTCCCGGCATGGTCATCACATTGCCGCACAGGGCATAGACAAACCCGGCTCCGGCACATAGCTTCAGTTCCCGCACCGGAATCATGAAGTCTGTCGGCGCTCCTTTCTGGCTAGGATCATGGGTAATGGATAGTGGGGTCTTCGCCATGCAGATAGCCAGGTTATCGTGCCCTTGTGCCTTTAACTCTGCCAGTTGCTGTTTGGCCTGTTCAGACAATTCAACCCCGCAGCCGCCGTAACCGACTTCCGCCACCGTCATCAACTTTTCTTCCAGGCTCTGCTCAAGTGAATATAGTGGCTTGAACTGCGCCGGTACCTTACATGCATCAACAACAGCCTGAGCCAGTTCTGTTGCCCCTTCGCCACCTTTGCCGAAGGCCTCGCTGATTGCGACATCGACGTAGCTTCCGAAATCTTCCTCGGCAATCAGGGCCTGTAGCTGGTTTAGCTCGGCATCGGTATCTTGCGGAAAGCGATTAATCGCGACCACAACCGGAATACCGTACTTGGCAGCATTGCGAATGTGCCACTTCAGGTTGGCAAAGCCGGCGAGCAATGCTTTTTCATCCGGGGCGAAGATAGCTTCAGGAAGCGCTTGTCCCGGACGAAGATCATATAAGCCGGAATTGGCTTTCAGGCCGCGCAACGTGGCAACGACAACGGCGCAATCAGGACCGCGCTGTGCTTGCTGCGCTTTAATATTGCAGGCTTTCTCGAACCCCATATCAGAGCCAAAGCCGCCTTCGGTAATGGTATAGTCGCTGAGCTTAAGGGCGATGCGATCGGCAATAATCGAGGAATTGCCGTGGGCGATATTGGCAAACGGGCCGGCATGGATAAGCGTGGGGACTCCTTCCAGCGTCTGCATCAAAGTCGGCTCGATAGCTTCGCACATAGTGACGGCCATGGCGCCAGCTACTTGAAGATCTTCGGCGGTTACCGGTTGGCCGTCCAAATTATAGGCCAGTACAATGCGTCCCAGACGCTGGCGCATATCGGCCAAGTCTGTGGATAGTGCTAGGATTGCCATTAGTTCAGAGGCAGCCGAAATATCGAATCCGTCATCGCGGGCTATGCCGTTAATGGTTTTGCCCGGTTCGTTGTTGCCGACAGTGATCATCCGCAGGGCCCGATCATTATGATCCATGACCCGTTTCCAAGTAATACGGTTGATATCTATGCGAAGCGGCGTTAGGCCGGTTTTTTCTGCAAATACCTCGTAGCCGTGGCGTTCTTCATGGTACAAGCGCGCATCCAGTGCCGCTGCAGCTAAGTTATGAGCCGCGGTAACGGCGTGAATATCACCGGTCAGATGGAGGTTGAGCTTTTCCATCGGAGCGACCTGGCTGTAGCCGCCCCCGGCTGCGCCGCCTTTAACCCCGAAAACCGGTCCCATGGATGGTTGGCGGATACAGGCCATTACGCTTTGGTTGATCTTGGCCAGTCCTTGTGACAAGCCGATTGTGGTCACCGTTTTGCCTTCGCCCAGCGGTGTCGGGGTGATGGCGGTTACCAGTACCAGTTTGCCTTCTGGCTTGTTGTCCAAGCGCTTAAGAATAGAGGGTTTAATTTTTGCTTTCAGGGTGCCCTGAGGGGTTAGATCTTCTGGCAGTATGCCTGCTTGCAGAGCGATTTGATCAATTGGGGTGAGTGCTGTGTCACGACAAATTTGAATATCACTTTTCATCGGCGGCCATAACCTCGCATAGGTAGCAATAGAGATATACTGCAGAGAGCTGCATTAGCAGGTCACGCAATCGTTTGCGTTTGGTTTATACCATAATTTTATCATGTATAAATAGGAAAAATCCGAGATAAGTGTGGTTATTTTGTTTTCTTAACGACGGGGCCACTTTGTCAGGATGGCTAATGGTAATGAGGAAAAGAGAAAAACCTGCCAGAGTGACTGGCAGGTTATTGATAAATTAAGCGATTTCAGCAGCAGGTTTGGTGTCGCTGATTTCTGTTACAGAAACAACGCTGCCATATACCGGGCGCAGTGCTTTGACAATTTCGTGACGAGTGATCATGCCAACCAGTTGCTCGTCTTTTACTACAGGGAAGCAGTGAGGACGGTTCACGACCATAGTACGGGCGCGTTCGTTCAGTGAAAGCGTGGTAAGTTGAGTTGCAATACCGCCGCTGCTTACCGGATATAGGATATTTTTGTCGATACTCATGTACTCCGCGATTTCTAGAATCGAGTTATCCGGACTGACTGTCTGGATTTCATGCTTCATCAAGTCTTGCACCTTGCATTCGGCATCTGGCATGTAGTCATTGCACCAAAGATCAACCAAGGTATCGTGAATAGAGAAGAAACCGACTAGACGCTGGTCGCTTGAAAGAACCGGAGCTCCAGATAGCTCTTCTTTAAGAAGGATATCAAGGGCTTCTGCTACAGGCATTCCAGGCTGAAGAGTGGTTGTTGCAGGACGCATAAAGTCGTTAACAAGTAGGTTTTCCTGAAGCATAGTATTTCCCTTATTTATTACGTTAGAAGTCGAGAAGTCGGGTGTAATGATGGTTGCAGTTGCATGGTGCTCTTTCGGTGAGCTGAAAATAGCCCAGTAACTCAATCCGACAAGCACGCCGCCGCCAACAATGTTGCCCAGGGTGACGGGAATCAGGTTGGCAAAGATGAAGTTATGGATATTGAGGTCGGCATATTGCTCTGGCGATACACCAAGGTTGAGCCAGAATGACTCCGGAGCGATATTCTGGATAGTGATACCCAGCGGCACCATAAACATGTTGGCTACACTGTGCTCGAAACCGGTGCTGACAAACATTGCAACCGGAAGCACCATCATGGCCATTTTGGTCATCATGTTGTTTGAGCAGAATGTCATCCAGATTGCCAAGCAAACTAGCAAGTTACATAGAATGCCCAAGGCAAAGGCTTCCAGCGGCTGGTGGTGCAGTTTATGTTGGGCAATGTTGAGGGCATTTAATCCCCATTGGCCACCATCAAGCTGGTACAGGCTAGCCATCGAGACCAGGGCCAGTAGTAGCATCGCGCCCAGGAAGTTGCCGAAATAGACTTTTGCCCATGTACCCAGCATGCGGCCGGTTGTGATGTGCTTGTTGGCGCGGGCAATCGAAGACAAGACCGTACTGGTAAACAGCTCGCCGCCGCAGATAACAACAAGGATCAAGCCTAGGCTAAATGCCAATCCACCAAACAAGCGGTTGATCCCCCAGCTCATATCGGCACCACCGGTTGTGACGGTGATGTAGAACACAAATGCCAGGCCAATGAATACGCCAGCTGTGATTGCCAGGGCAATCGTGGTACGGGTTGGTTTAGATGCTTTACCAACCGCGTATGTCTCAGCTTGTTTCATCATCTCCTTAGGAGTGAAGTTACTGTTAGTGGATGTCATTGCCGAAGCCATTTCAAAAGCCTCCTGTTAGTTGACCGACGAGTAAGTCGGGGATGGTGATTACATAGGGGGTTGATAGCGTCACATTTCCTCCTGTTAGTGACTGGGTTCTGCTAAACAGAGTACGGCTGCATAAATAGTTGAGTAAAATTGATAATTTTTTTAACCCTAATCACTAAAGTTGATATCCTTGGCAAAAGGAATCAATTTGCCGTCGTAGTAGGAGTGTTGAAATGCGTTATTCACTGAAGCAGCTTGCTGTTTTCGAAGAGGTGGCAAGCACGCGAAGTGTGAGTAAAGCCGCGGAAAACCTGGCATTAACCCAATCTGCAGCCAGTATGGCGTTATCCCAGTTGGAGAAGTTGCTAGGGCGTGCCCTGTTCGAGCGCCAGGGTAAGCAAATGGCGCTGACCTACTGGGGGGCGTGGCTAAGGCCAAGAGCCAAGCAGCTATTATTTGATGCTCAGCAGATTGAATTGGGATTCTATGATCAGCATTTAGTGAGTGGTGAAATCAGTCTAGCCGCCAGCCAGACTGCGGCAGAGCACCTCTTGCCAGAGTTAATCAGTATTATTGATAAAGATTTTCCAGAGTTACGTATTCAGCTAATTGTAAAAAATGCTCAGAAAGTCATTGATCGGGTTAGGAATTATGAGTGCGAGCTGGGGATTATCGAGGGACGTTGTGATGATAGCCGGCTGGAGCAGGAAGTATGGTGTCACGATCACCTGGTGATTATTGCCTCTAAGCATCATCCCTATGCCAAGCTAGAGACGGTCAGTTTTGCCCAACTTGAGCAGGCCAAATGGGTACTGCGCGAACAGGGGGCCGGGACTCGCAAAAGCTTCGAGAGTGCACTGCATGGGGTCATCGAGGATTTGGATGTATGGCGCGAATATGAGCAAATTCCTGTGTTGCGTGCTCTGGTAACGAATGGCCCTTATTTAAGCTGCCTGCCATATCTAGATGTTGTGAAGCATATCGAGCGCGGAGAACTGGTCGCCCTGAATGTTCCTGAGCTGAATATGAAGCGAACCTTGTCTTTTATCTGGCGCGCAGATTCAATCGAGAACCCGCTCCGCGATTGTATCCGTCGTGAAGCCATTAGGATGATAAAAGACCGGAAAATGGAAATGTAATATCGAGGTTGTTGACTGGTCGTCATCTATCTTTTTTGAGGTGATGAGAAGATAGATGATAGTGGTATTAGGAAAATTGATTGCTCACAGCGAATATTCTGATATGTAACAGTGTGCTTATTATCGGATTTGTGAATGTGGTTAGTACTTTTTATTGATGATAGAAGGAGATATTTAGATGTTTAATAAGAGTATTCGACTTTTTACTACACAATTTCGCTAGAGCTGGTAAAAGTAGTCCTTTTTGATCTCAGGATCTTGTTTTTTTTCTTATCAATATTTCTGATGCCTGTAAGTTGTAGGTTTGATATGCAATCACTTTATTTGCTAGTGATTGCATTGTGATTTGTTTTGTATTGTTTGCTACGGCCAAAAAAATGGGAGGGTATTTGGCATCAGTTTGACCTGCTAATCGATTGTGATAACTGCTGGATATGTGCTTACCCTCAACGAGGCAAGCGGCGAAAATGATAAGGCGCATTATCAATAATGCTGATTGTTATGTGCTATTTGTTTTATAACTATATTCGTTATTGTCAGATAGGTTATACAGTGATGCCTGATAGACTGTATAACCAGCCTTCGGAGCTACTAAGCCCTCGATCATGGCGAATAAAGAGGTTGCTCACAAAGATAAAGAAAAAAGAAAATACATCTCTTTGATTTCATTTATCACATCAATGACTGTGCAAAAAGTGAGCAGTTGGTCTATGGACAAGGGAGTTGTTATCTATAAAATCCGGCCGTAGATGATACTGCTAGGAAGATACAATGATAATCAAAGGAAAGCCGGTCAGGGACTTTTCCCTCAAGCTGAATACTCTGTTTCGTGGCCTAGGCTGCTTACTGCTGCTGCTGTTATTGATTAACTTATATAAGGTCTCAGCAAGCCTATCTAGCACTGCATTATTACTGCAGCAGTCGGCCGTACCGGCCGGTTCTGGCGAAGAAACCTTGATGATGCCAGCAGAGCCTTTGCAACCACCTGCGGAAGCTCTGATTCAGTCTGCTGAAGTAACAACAACCGATGAAGACCCGATCGTCGAGCTCAGACAGGCTGCCCTAACTCGGTTTGCCAATAAGTTTAATTTTCCCAATTCAGTTGAGTTTTATAGTCTGAGCAGCAACGAGAACTGGATGTTCAACCCGGCGACGGTGAGGGAGAAGGACAATGTTCTCAATCTCACCACCTGTGGCTATTATGCGGCGAAGAATGCAATGGGCCTTGCCCGTGAAAGGGTGCCGTTTATCGTTGATTTGGTGTATGACTTTTTAAATAAAAAATATAGCGTACACGGTTATTTCGAAGACGATAGATCCCGTTACCATCAGTTTAACGGCAATAAAAAACCCGTAGAATTAAGTCGTAGTCGCTTTAAGAATAAGTGGGATGTTAACTGTAAGCCGCTGAATGTAGACAAGTATGATGACATTCTTTCGCTTGCTAGCGTAGGGCGTTTTGTGCCGACAGAGGAAATGACTTTCAAGCGACAACTAAATGCGTTTGATGAAAACGTTCAAAAGACGATTGCTAGCTGCATCGATGATGAGGTACTTAGCGCATCAGTGCCTGCTCTGGCAGAGCGTCAAAAACTATGCTTAGTCAATGCCCAGTGCAGCGTATTAGATGGTATGGCCCAAGATAAGTGTGAGTTGGTGAAACAGAGTTGTGCTGACAATAAGCAGTCGTTGCTCTGTCAGGTAACTAAAGATAATCAGGTTGCGAGCTAGTAACCAATGGGGTAATTGCTAAACAGGAGGCAGGCCGTCCGGCATGCCTCTTGTTGAGTATATTCGTTATGGCTGGCTAATGTATTAGTACATTACGTTATGACCATAGCTGGCAATGATACCTTTTAGCTTTTCCATCGTTTCTTTTGATGGCGGCTTTACACCTGTCAACTGATATTCAAAGCCCAGAGCTTCCCATTTATGTTCACCAAGCTGGTGATAAGGGAGCAGTTCTACTTTCTCGATATTGTCCATATCTTTAATGAACTCACCAAGCAGGTGGGCAGATTTTTCATCATCTGTGAAGCCAGGTACTATGACATAGCGGATCCATGTCTTTTGGCCGCGTTTGTGCAGATAGCGAGCAAAATCAAGCACACGCTTGTTAGGAACACCGACCAGATCCTGGTGAATGGAGTCATCAAGCTGTTTTAGATCCAACATAACAAGATCTGAAGCATCAAGTACTTCGTCAACCACATCAGTGTGTTTACGGATATAACCGTTTGTATCTAGGCAGGTATGAATACCTTCGGCTTGGGCTGCCCGGAAGAAATCACGAACAAACTCTGGCTGCAGCATTGCTTCGCCGCCTGAGGCTGTTACGCCACCACCAGAAGCATTCATGAAGTGACGGTATGCGGTGGCTTCTTTCATGAGCTCTTCGACAGTGATTTCTTTACCATCATGAAGATCCCAGGTATCGCGGTTGTGGCAATACTGACAGCGCATTAAGCAGCCTTGCATAAATACGATGAAACGGATGCCGGGTCCATCCACGGTACCGCAGGATTCAAAAGAGTGAATACGGCCTTTTACTGACATTGCTTAACTTCTCCGCGTGGTGCGTGTTTTGGTTGTTATTTTATTACAAAACTAACGGCTAAAGTAGTCATTAACGCACTTAAAATGTAAGGATAAAACTTTTATCAGTTAGGTCGAAAAGGGGCTTATAAATGGGGGCTCGCAGCATATCACTTACATGGCGATGAACCATTAAGGCGTAATAGCTGGGGAAGTGGTAAGGATAAACAGTATCGTTTGGGAATGTTTTGTTGAGGTAGGAATGGAATGTACAGGAAAAAAGCAATAAAAAAGCCGGTCATCAGACCGGCTTTTTTGATATTGAGATGGTTAGTGGCTATTGCAAGCCATCAGCCTCTCGTCACTTGATTCTCAATTATAGAGACTCAGTGAAAGTACGCGCGATAACGTCTTTCTGCTGTTCAGCAGTTAGAGAGTTGAAACGCACAGCGTAGCCCGATACACGGATAGTTAGCTGTGGGTACTTCTCTGGGTGCTTAACTGCGTCTTCTAGAGTTTCGCGGTTAAGAACGTTAACGTTCAGGTGCTGACCGCCTTCGATGCCAGCTTCGTGGTGGAAGTAACCATCCATTAGGCCTGCAAGGTTAGCTTTTTGAGTCTCAGCTTCTTTACCTAGCGCGTTAGGAACGATAGAGAAAGTGTAAGAGATACCATCTTTCGCATCAGCAAACGGCAGTTTACCAACAGAAGTCAGAGATGCTACCGCACCTTTTTCGTCACGACCGTGCATTGGGTTTGCACCCGGTGCGAAAGGAGCACCTGCTTTGCGGCCGTCAGGCGTAGTACCAGTCTTCTTACCGTATACCACGTTTGAAGTGATAGTTAGGATAGACTGAGTTGGGATTGCATCACGGTAAGTCTTCAGCTTACGGATCTTGTTCATGAACGTTGTAACAAGTTCACAAGCGATGTCATCAACGCGTGCGTCGTTGTTACCGAACTTAGGATAGTCGCCTTCGATTTCGAAATCGATCGCGATACCGTCTTCGTCACGTACTGGCTTAACTTTTGCGTATTTGATTGCAGATAGTGAGTCAGCAGCAACAGACAGACCAGCAATACCACAAGCCATAGTACGTACAACATCACGGTCATGAAGAGCCATTAGTGATGCTTCGTAGCTGTACTTGTCGTGCATGAAGTGGATGCTGTTCAGTGCTGTAACGTACTGCTTAGCCAACCAGTCCATGAAGTGATCCATGCGCTCCATAAGATCGTCATAGCTCAGAACTTCATCTGTGATCTTGTCCATCTTAGGACCAACTTGGATTTTCAGCTTCTCATCCACACCACCGTTGATGGTGTAAAGCATTGTTTTCGCCAAGTTAGCACGTGCGCCGAAGAACTGCATTTGCTTACCAACAACCATTGGCGATACACAACAAGCGATCGCGTAGTCATCAGAGTTCATGTCAGGACGCATTAGATCGTCGTTTTCGTACTGGATAGAAGAAGTATCGATAGATACTTTCGCACAGAAACGCTTGAAGCCGTCAGGTAGCTGCTCAGACCAAAGTACAGTGATGTTTGGCTCTGGAGAAGGACCCATTGTGTACAGGCTGTTTAGGAAACGGAAGTTAGTACGTGTTACCAGCGTACGACCGTCAAGGCTCATACCACCCATAGACTCTGTTGCCCAGATTGGGTCGCCAGAGAATAGCTCATCGTACTCAGGAGTACGTAGGAAGCGAACCATACGTAGCTTCATTACGAAGTGGTCGATCATTTCCTGAGCTTGTTCTTCAGTGATCTTACCAGCAGCGATATCACGCTCGATGTAGATATCTAGGAACGTAGAAGTACGACCTAGAGACATTGCAGCACCGTTCTGTGATTTAACAGCAGCTAGGTAACCGAAGTATGTCCACTGGATTGCTTCTTGTGCAGTTGTTGCAGGACCAGAGATGTCGTAGCCGTATTTAGCTGCCATTTCTTTGATCTGACCTAGTGCACGATGCTGCTCAGCGATTTCTTCGCGAAGCTGCATAGTCATCTGTAGGTCTTCGCCGTTCTCGAACTTCTCTTGTAGAGAAGAGAACTGAGCGAACTTGTTCTTCATTAGGAAGTCGATACCGTATAGTGCTACACGACGGTAATCACCGATGATACGACCACGGCCGTATGCATCTGGAAGACCAGTCAGAACACCAGACTTACGACATTTCATGATATCTGGAGTGTAGATATCGAAAACGCCCTGGTTGTGCGTCTTACGGTATTCAGAGTAGATCTTAGATACCATTGGATCTAGTTCACGACCGTATACTTTGCACGAACCTTCAACCATACGGATACCACCGTTAGGGATGATTGCACGCTTAAGCGGAGCGTCAGTCTGAAGACCTACGATAGTCTCAAGATCTTTGTTGATGTAACCTGCGTCGTGAGCAGTGATGGTAGAGATAACAGAAGTATCGAAATCAACAGGAGCGTGAGTGCTGTTCTCCTGCTTGATACCTTCCATAACCTGATCCCAAAGCTTGTTTGTCGCTTCAGTACCTTCAGATACTAGGAAAGACTCATCACCTTCATACGGTGCGTAGTTTTTCTGGATGAAGTCGCGAACGTTTACATCGTTCTGCCATTCGCCAGCGGCGAAACCTTCCCAAGCTTTAGCAAATTGCTCTGCCATGACATACCTACCTTTTTAGTAGAAAAAACACGTACTGATTTAATCGCTGTTGAGCTCATCACCACCGGTTGATGGTGAACAGTACACTTTCATTAACAATAATACGGATAATCAAATCAATTCGTGCAGCTAAGACTGATTTCATTATTCGTATTAGCACTAATACGGATAGTGAATAGAGAGGGCAGTGCATTGCACTGCCCAATACTAATTATAGTAACGCTGGAATGCCGTATTGGCCTTCAAGCATACCTACTGCCAGCATCGCCACTAGGCAGATGATAAGGACAGAGGCCGGGATAATAACACGATCCATGAACGATAGTTTCTTCGCACGTTCTTTGTCGCCAATTAGGCCGTTGTTATCAAGCAGCATGGTTAGTGCCCATGCCAGTACCGGGTTAACAACCGCTGAAGCAAAGATACAGATACCAGCAGATTGTGAATCTTTTGTGTCTTTAACCATTTGCATACCGGCTTCAAGTAGTGGCAAGAATACACCAACTAGAAGAGCAATACGCATTACTGGAGGCCATACCGCCACATCCATTGGGAAGCCAAGGATAGCAATCAGCATTACCAAGCAGCCAAGAACAATCGCACCAGCAGGGATCGGACGCTTAGCGATTGCCGCAGGGATCATGTATGTTCCCCAAGATGATGTGATGTTACCACCACCAACGGCAGTACCTACCATCTGACGGATAGAACACATAGTCATCGTGTCATCAACATCCATCAGTACTTTCTCAGTACCTTTAGGGTAGTTCAGCTCTTGGAAGATACGGTGACCAAGGAAGTCAGGTGACCACATTGCTACCGCCAGGATTGCAAATGGCAGTGATGCAATGAAGTGCTGCAGGTTTGGAAGACCAAGCATCCAGCCTTGCTCTGTGCTGCCCCACCAGTAAACAGGGTTCAGGTTTGGTAGACCCATTTCAGTTTCGAAAGTCAGGTCAAAGCCAGCACCAAATGCAAGCGCAACAAGAAGACCGGTAATCGCACAGGCTGGGATGGCTAACCAACGCTTGTTGATTTTTGCCAGGAAGGCATAGAGCACAATGTTAACTGCCAGTACAACCAGACCAACATAACCCAGGCTGCCTTTGGCGATTTCTGCAGACTCAAGGCCTGTTGCCCAAGTTTGGATTTGGCCGATTTGGCTCATCGCGCCGGTAAAGCCAAGGAACACCAGCAAGCCGCCGGCAACACCTTCGCCGGTTAGGTTTACCAGCTTGGAGCCACCTTTGAAATAACTAAGTAGCAGACCGAATACACCAAGAAGGATTGCAAGAGCAAGAGGGTGTGCACCGGCAAGGGCAATGGTACCGATCAATGGGATCATTGGACCGTGGTTACCAGCCAGGTTGGCGCGGGGGTTAATGAATCCGGATGCTAGAACGCAGAATAGAAGCGCAGGAATGAGCATTTCAACTCGTGCAACTTCGATGGCGAACTCTTTGCCAAGGTTGATATGATCCCATGCTTGGGTTAGACCGTCTGCCCAAGACATCATTACCGCTGAGTACATGGCGATAATACCGATAGTACCGGCAAGGGCTGGAACCAAATCTTCTAGCTCAAAACGAAAGTCGCGGCCTGGTAGGTTTAAACCAAAGCGGCGCGGCTTCATGATTTTCAGCTCATGATCAAGATAGTCTGATCGACTAGAGAAGTCAGACGCAGGGCGGTGTAGCTCCTGGTAACTTCTTTCTTGTGATGACATAAGTGCCTCGTTCTACGTTTAAAATAATTCTTGTATTTAATGTCTGTAATGTAGCTTGCTTTCCTGAGGTTTGAGCTATCAGGTGCGAGTTTTTTTCTAGGTGTAATTATATTTCACCAAATTTTACTGAAGTCTACCGCTTGGACCGTCTAAGGGAATTGATCTCGATCACTACGATTAAAAAAATGTAGGAAAAAAACCAAAAAAAATTGAGCGGAAAGAGCATTTGTTATGAAAAATGAAAGAAACCTTATAACAAAAGTAAAACTGTGAATAAGCTCGCAAATGACAAAATGTCACTTAAGTTGCTGTTTAATAATAGTTTTGGCTATTGTAGCTCGAAATTTGCGGTTTACAATAAAAACTACACCAAAAGTAGCAGTGGTTCGTATTATTTTTATATAGAGCGGTTTGTCAAAAGGTTAGGAAAGAAAAAAGTGCCAGCAGTTTTTTTGCCGGCATTTTTGTCATACAGGTTGCAAAGTTGTAATTAAATTACTTGAAGTTGGCTTTTTTAGTGACTTGAAGTTTTTGGTACGATGCCAGTAGCTTCTGGTGGGTCGGGAACTGGCTCATGGTTAAATCACCGGCGGTTAGGCCATGGAAGCGCACGCTACCTTCGATAGAGCCCCATGCTGCGGCAACGGTTTCGGTACCGTAAATACGTTCAAATTCAGGTTTGTGTTGCGCTGGATCGCATTTTTCATCCAGCGCCAGATTGAGGCTTGCTAACAGGCAGCGGAAAAAAAGCATTCGTTCTTTGCTATAAATAGGCTCGTTGTAATCGACGCACCAGTTAGCAAATTCCAGTGCCAGGTCTAAATCGCCACCCGCCAGTGCCAAGAAGCACTTCAGCTCACCAATACGGAGTGTCTGCCAGGCGTCACCGGATTGTGGTGCCAGACCAATGATTTCATACAGGCGGACACTGTCATCAAAGCCCTCTTCTTCCAGAATATGGAACATCTCGGCGTACTGCTCGGCATCCCACTCAACCTTGGGCAGCGCGAGTAAGGTTTCACGTAGCTCCAGCGCGACATTATTATTGGCTTCAATCAGCACTTCTACCGGATAGATTTCTGACCAACCCGGAACAATGATACGGCAGCAGTCGACACCAAGGTGATCGTAGTCTGCAATATAGACATCAGCTCTTTCCTCGGTGAGGATGGCCATCAGTTGGGCAAGCTCTTCTTCAGCTGTACCGCTGAAGCTCCAGTCGACAAAATCGTAGTCAGCCTCGGTTTTGAATAGATCCCAGGCTTTCATGTCGGAAGAGTCGATCAAGAGGGTTTTAAGGTTGCGATCATTTAGGACTGTATCGTAACGAAAAGATGGCTCTGGGAAGACAGGCTGATCTTTCAGGTCGCGGCCCTTCAGTAGTTCGGTAATCGCCTGTTCTAGCGCGGTATCAAAGCGTGGATGGGCACCAAATGAGGCAAAACAGGAATTGTTCTGCGAATTTAGCAAGACCACGCAGAGCACCGGATATTTGCCGCCTAGTGAGGCATCGTAGCAGTGGAGCGGGAATCCTTTGGCTTTAAGGGCGTCGAGAGACGCTTGAATGTCCGGGTAGCGGCTGATCACGTGAGCTGGAATTTCCGGCAGGCTGATGTGTTCGGCAAGAATACGGTTCCTGATAGTACGCCCGAGGACTTCAGACAGCCCCTTGGTACGAGCTTCGGCTTTGCTGTTGCCTGCCGACATACCGTTTGATGCATAGAGGTTACCGATGATATTCGTCGGGATATAGACTGTTTCTTTGTCGCTCTGACGCTCGTATGGCAGGCAGCAGATCCCGCGCTCCATGTTGCTAGCTTGCAGATCAACAAGATCGGTGCCCAGTAGTTCCAATGTTGGGTCGTAGAATTGGGTTAGGCGTTCGTCTAGGATCTCTTCAGGCGGCAAGTTCTCTTCCAGATCAATCGGGAACCATTTCTCGTTCGGGTAGTGAACAAACTCACCTTCTGCCAACTCTTTACCAAGGTAGTAGTCAGCGTAAAAGTCGTTGCTGGACAGGCGTTCGAAGTACTCGCTCAGCGCAGAAGCTAACGCGGCTTTCTTGGTTGTACCTTTACCGTAAGTGAAGTTCATTGGCGCATCTACGTCACGAATATGCACTGACCAGACATTTGGCACAGGGTTAAGCCATGCGGCCTCTTCAATGTTAAAGCCAAGTTGTTTGAGCTGAGTTTGAGAGTGCTCGATTGATTCTTCAAGCGTGGCATCTTTACCTGGGATAAATGTTTTCATTACGGTTCCGTCAGCAGTGTGGAGTGGCGCGGAGTATACCGAATTATGAATCAGATACCTAAATGTGAACTAGATACCATTTAGGTATCTGATGATAGCGAGCAAGGTATTGAAAGAGGGGATTTGAGGGAGGGGGAGCGTGAAGTGGCTTCCATGCCACTTCGTCGTTGTTAGTTTGCTACCTGGAATTCACCTAGGCGATTTTTCTGATCTTCAGCCAGTTGTGACAGGTGGTTGCTGGCTTCGGCGCTCTGGCTGATACCGGCTACGTTCTGGCTGATGATATCGTTAATGTTATTGATATTTTGGGTTATATCAACAATTGCGCGGCTCTGTTCATCGACCGAGCCGGTAACATCGCCATTAACCTGACTAATATGTTCCAACGCCTGAGTGATGGACTCAATCTGGTTGCTGGTCTGCTCGGCGATCTCGTTGTTGCTATTAACCTTGTCCAGGCTGTTGTTAACCGCATCGACAACGGCTGACGATTTCTGCTGCAGTTGTTCGATGATGGTTTGGATCTGCTGGGTGGATTCCTGGGTCTTGGCAGCCAGTACCCTGACTTCGTCGGCAACAACAGCAAACCCGCGACCGCTCTCACCGGCACGCGCCGCTTCAATGGCTGCGTTGAGCGCCAGCAGGTTGGTTTGTTCGGAAATGCTGTCAATAACCGTAATCACTTCACTGATTTTGATACTTTGTTCGTTCAGGTCGATCACCTGGCTGGATGTATCGTTCAGTTGTTCGGCCAGCTCCTGAGTGAGCTGACGCGCATGATGGGCAATGGTCGTGCTTTCCGCACCTAGAGTTAATGCCTGCTGGGCACTTTCATCAGCCATTTTTGCGTAGCCATCAACCTGGTTGGCTGCTGCCGATAGTTCGTTAACGGCCGTGGTAATTTGCTCTACCTGCTGTTGCTGCTCACGGCCGTTGACTTCGCTCTGGGTCATGACGGCGGCAAGTTCGGTTGACGAGGCGGCGACTTCATCACCGACACCACGCAGGGCGCGGATTGTATGGCCAAGCTGCGAGATTGCATCGTCCAGGCTCTCGCCTAGCATGCCGATTTCATTTTTGCCCCTAATTCGTGACTGGGAGTTTAGATTACCGTCTGCCAAATCTTTAACGGTTAAATACAGTGCACTCATTACTCCACTAATTGCATTTGATAGTAAGAGGCTAATTGCAAGTGCTAACACGGTTGCAATTACTGTTGCTGTTAATTGGCTGGTTGTGACTGACTCTAATAAATCAGAGCTCTTATCAGATAATTCTTCTGTTGTATGAATCGAGCTTTGTGCCAGTGAGGTAATAATCTTGGTATTGGTATTACCCAGTTCAATCATATGACTGACCGTTTTTGCTTTCTCGTTTTGTAACTGAATAATATCGTTAGTCTGCTGCACCCATCGTTTGGCATTATTTACGACTGATTGCGCTTCTGGCCAGTGATTGAAATCTTTTAGATAAGCATTTAACTCTTTGGCGTACTCTAAGGTCTTTAGGGTATCTTGCTGGCTCTGGCCTTTGACACCGACAGCAAGGTGATAAAGCATTAACCCTGCTGCATCGGACATTTCGGATAAGTTGTTAGTCCATTGTTCCAGCTCGTAGTCATTTCTGTTTTTGGCTATCAGTGCATCAGCTTCGGTGATATCGGTCGTTATCCAGCTGGTTGCATCATAAAGCTTGATAATTTTCTGGCGTTGCTCTCGGAGCTGTTCGGATGCTTGTACATACAACTTATAGTTGCTGACGAAGGTATCTAGCGATTGTTTTGCTTGTGGAGTCAGGGCACGGTTGTCACTTTGCATCAGATTGTTATTACTACGCTGGACTTTCGCTAGGTTTTCACCATTGACACGAACCATTTCGTCCAGGCGCTCATAAAAACCAAGTGCATATATTGATTTCATCCGGCTTACATCTTGCAAATCCTGAAATTCTTTCATTGTGCTATTAAAAGCGATGAAGTCGTTGACTTTATTAGTATTAACTTCAACTTCAGATAATAGGTTCTGGCTAATTATTATCGTAATGATAAAACATAGAACAGCAAATGCTGAGGATAATGAAAGGAGTATTCGTAATGGGATGTTTTTAATTGTGTTTAGCATTATTTGTCAACGTATTATGATGCGCCTAAATAAATAAGAGCACTTGGTTTTTGTAAGTTATGGAACGTTGCGATAGATATACATGCGCAACACCTTTATTGGTTCTTGTTATTTTTGTGGAATTATATATTCAGGAGCTGAAACTTGATAGAGGGTGTTTGTGTCTATTTTGGTATGTTTGGTCTGGTAGTGAACAATAGCTGTTAACTTTAATTAATAAGCGGTAATAACTCCATACAACTTGATTTAATATTTTAAAGTTTGCTTGTGTAATTATTTTATTGTTGTTGCATATTAAATATAAAACCAAGCCAATAACGAATTTTGTTTATTGTGGTTTATAGGTTTTAAATATTACTAATGTCATTTGTTAAATACCTATAGATATAACAATGACTGAATCTAAAAGTTTAATTAATTACAAATTTTCCAGTTAGTTTGGGGTGTTTAGTCTTTGATATGCCACTAATTATTATATCTCGATACAAAGTATCCAAAAGGGGAGAGGGATTCTATTTTATGCTACTTAATAATCCATGTCGGCATATGAAAGATTGAAAGCAAAAAGAGAATGCCGACTTTTTGACCGCTATCTCATCTTAATTTTGTGTCGAGTGAAAGTTGTCACAGTTCAAGATCTTACGCTGTAGCAGAATGAATTGGTCCGAGGAGATGCGATGGTGCATTTATACTGACAACTAATAACTATTCATCATTTTTGTCCGTGATGGCTGAACATTGCAGACTAAAATGGGTGAGACAAAGAGGGATACGATGAAAGCAACAATAGCATCAACAATAAACGCAATGCGTGATGACTATATTGCCGCAGTGAAGCGTTTAGTTGCCATTCCCAGCGTTTATCAGGATGACGACAGCGATAAGCCGTTTGGTCAGCCGATAGATGACTGCCTGACAGAGACGTTGAAGCTCTGTCATGAGATGGGCTTTGCAATCTATAAAGATCATGAAGGTTATTACGGTTATGCCGAAATTGGTGACGGCGATGAAATGATTGGTGTGCTTGGTCATTTAGATGTTGTGCCAACCGGTGAGCTAGCCGCATGGGATTCGGACCCATTTGCACCGGAAATTCGAGAGGGTAGGCTTTATGGCCGTGGGACGCAGGATGACAAAGGGCCAACTCTGGCTGCAATATTTGCCGTCAAGGCATTAATTGACAGTGGTGTGAAACTGAACAAGCGAATTCGTTTCATTTTTGGCACTGATGAAGAAACCCTATGGCGTTGTATCGACCGTTATTTGGAGAAAGAAGAAGTTCCGCAATGCGGCTTTACACCGGACTCGGCATTTCCGCTGATCCATGCCGAAAAAATGCTGATCCAATCTTGGCTCCATGGTCCCGGTGACGAATTGCTGCAGTTGGACTGCGGCGGTACGTTGAATGCTGTACCGGAGTTGGCCAAATACGAAGGACCACTGTGGGAAGAATTGGCCGCGAAGCTCGATGAGCTTGGTTTTGATTTCACCGCCGAAGATGCCGAAGTGACGGTATTTGGTAAAGCTGCCCATTCGGCTGCAGCGGATATGAAAGGGGTCAATGCAATCGCTCGCTTGTGTGTCGCCCTGCGTCAACTTGGTGTGACGCATCCGGCTATCAGCTTTGTTGCCGAGCAGGTTGGCGAAGATGCGAATGCCAGAGAGATTTTTGGGCCGGTAGAGGATGTCAGTGGCCGTTTAACCTTTAATGTCGCGCAGCTTCGTATTGACGAGCAGAGCAGTAAGCTCGGGGTCGATATTCGGGTGCCGGTGACCTTCAGTAAGGAAAACTTTGACAGCGATATTCAGGCTGTCTCTGAGCAGTACGATCTTCAGTACGAAGAATTTGATGTCTTGCCATCTCTTTATATGCCGGCGGAAAGCCCGGTGATAGAAACCCTGATGGCAGCCTATCAGGAAGTAAGCGGTGATCTGGAAAGCCAGCCTATGACCTCTGGGGGTGCAACCTATGCACGTGCGATCCCTAATTGTGTCGCTTACGGGGCTATTTTTCCCGGTCGTGAAAAAGTTGAGCACATGCCCAACGAGTATCTCATTATTGATGACATGCTCAAAGCGATGAACGTGTATGCAAATGCGATCTATCAATTGCAGGGAGTAGAGCTATGACCACAGCAACTGAGGCTGGCAAAGTGAAAAAATCATTCAAGATGCCAACGGTTTATACCATCCTATTTATCATTATTGCACTGGTGGCATTGCTTACCTGGATAATGCCTGCCGGTAAATATGACTATATTGTCAATGGTACCGATCAGGTGATCCCGGCGGCAGAGGTACTGGATTATGATGGCGGAGAGCGGTTGTTGCCGATCCCTGGCTCATATCAAGAGCTGGAATCCTCCCCGCAGGGATTCATCGATGTGCTAATGGCGCCGATTAAAGGCTTCCACAAGGCGGTAGACGTTGCGCTGTTCGTATTGGTGATCGGTGGTTTCCTGGCTGTCACTATGCGTACCGGGGCAATGGACTCCGGTGTTGCGGCGATTGTGCGAAAATTCCACGGCCGCGAGCAGATGATGATCCCGGTGTTGATCTCTCTGTTTGCGCTGGGAGGATCGACTTACGGTATGGCTGAAGAAACCGTGGCGTTCTGGGCGGTGATCCTGCCGGTGATGGCAGCTGCGGGCTATGACCGTATGGTTGCCGCGGGGATCATTCTGCTGGGGTCGGGCGTCGGGGTGCTGGCATCAACCGTTAACCCGTTTGCTACCGGTATTGCATCTGGCTTTGCCGGGTTACCAATTGGTGACGGTATCGGCTTGCGTGTTATCCAGCTCGTTATCCTTATCGCCTTGGCTTCTTGGTTTGTGATGCGTTATGCCTCGAAGGTCAAAGCTGATAAATCACAGTCAGTACTTGCTGACATTGAGTTTAACGACGAGTTTTCTCATGTAAAAGACGATAACGGCGAGTTTACGACTAAGCAAAAACTGACGATGAGCGTGTTCTTTGGCGCGTTCCTGGTTATGATCTATGGCGTGATCCCATGGGAAGATATGGGGATTACAGCTATTCCAACCCTGTGGTGGTGGTTTGATGAACTGTCGACACTTTTCCTTGCCTCTGCCATCTTGATTGCGCTGATTAACCGTATGTCTGAAGGCGACTTCATTAAGACTTTCCTTGAAGGGGCCAAAGACCTGATTGGTGTCGCACTGGTGGTTGCGGTAGCTCGGGGTATCTATGTAGTGATGGATAACGGTGTGATCATCGATACGATCCTAAACTGGGCTGAAGGTGTGGTAACCGGACTATCATCGGGTGTGTTCGTGGTGGTAACGTACTTTGTTCATATTGTACTGAGCTTCTTCATCCCATCTACATCGGGCCTTGCCACTGTTTCAATGCCGTTGATGGCACCGTTGGCTGACTTCTCTGGCATTGGCCGTGATTTAATTATCACTGCCTATCAGTCAGCAAGCGGCTGGATCAATATCTTTGCCCCGACGGCAGGTCACTTGGTTGCCGGTCTGGCATTGGCCAAAATCCCTTATGAGCGATTCCTTAAATGGGTTATGCCGTTTGTGATTATGGTGCTGGTGGTAACGATTGTGATTCTGTTTGCTGGTGCGGCGATGGTGTAAGAGCTGGGAGCTAGTTCCTGGATCTTAGGAAAAGCAAATAAAGGCGAGTGTGATGGTTATCACACTCGCCTTTTCTATTGGTCTTTCGGCCGTAATGCCAATACGTGAAGCAATCGTTCCGGTGCCTGTGGCCAAATCAGTGGGCTGGCAATAGGATTATTTTCATTAAACCAGCCTTCGAAGCGCTGGGTATTGTATTGGTAAAACTGTACTGTGTTATACAGTGGAACGGTAACTTGCTGGCTGGCGATAATCTCGTTGAGCTCACGGATGATAGCCAAGCGCTTATGCGCCAGGGAAACCGTCGGGAACTGATTGAGAAGCTCATCGATCCGAGGATTTTGATAAAAATGCATTGCATAGCGTGGGTACTGCGGGGCCTGGTAGGCGCTATTAAAGGCTGTATCAAAATATTTGAACGGGGTCGGGCCTTGTGGGTAATTAGTTAACGCCATCGTATAATCACCATGAGCCAACTGTTCGACAAACAGAGTAAAATCGACCTGCACGGGTGATACCCTGATCCCAACCTGCTCCATCATCTCGACCAGTAGCAGGGCTGTCGTATTAAAATCAGACCAGCCTTTAGGTGTCAGGATAGTCAGCTCCAGTTTTTTTCCTGAAGGTAGTTCTCGCCAACCATCACCGTCCTTATCAACAACCTTAAGTTCGTTCAGCCTGTCGATAGCGAGGGCCGGATTAAATGTCATATACGGCAGGTATTTTTCTGTTACCACCGGATCAGCCCAGCGGGTAAAGCGTTGACTCATGCCAGATGCAAACGTCGACGGCACACCTTGACCAAATGATGCAATATCAATCAGTAACTGACGTTGCACCGACATCGAAATGGCTCTGCGAAACTCGACCTGGGCAAAGAGTGCCTGTATCTCCGGATCAACAGCTTTAAAGTTAAACATTAGGCTGATGTTGCTGGCAGGTGGAAGCCAGTATTTAAAGTCAGGCGAGTATGACGCATAGTGGCGCTCGATATCTGGTATGAATGAGCCGGTCCAGTCAAATTCTCCTTTGGCGATACGGGCGATGAAATCGTCATTATTAGTGACTTTCGGATAACGCAGGCAGTCAATCTTGTGCAGCTCTGCTTGCCAGTAAGACGGATTTTGGCATTGCAGGTAGCTGCTTTCGTTTAGCGCTTCAACTTGGGTATAAGGTCCGGTACCTATCGGTGTGGCATTGGCGTAACTGACTGGATCGGCAACGTTCTCCCACTGGTGCTTCGGCACGATAGGCAGTAATACCAGAGTATATGCCACTAGCGCATTTGGTTTGACGAGCTTGAAATACACCTCTCCGGACGGGCGTTTATAGACCTTTTCTACCCATTGATTTATGCCATGTGAATCAAGTTCTGGGTATTTTTGTGCTAGATAAAATGAAAAAACAACATCATCCGCGGTGAATGGTTTTCCATCAGACCAAGTAACATTGTCTCTTAGGGTAAAAGTTATCCCTTTGAGATCTTTATCTAAACGGTAGCTAGTAGCAAGTCGGTATTCTGGCTTGTTGTTCTGCAAGCTATTAAAAATGATTAATGGCTCAAAAATGAATTCATGCGTCGTTGGCATGCTCGCTTTAGAGAAAGGGTTAAAATTGGCAATAATTCGATCTTTATATTCCGGTACGACGGTAAGAATACTGCGGTTTTCATCAGTAGGCGCTGCGGCTGCCAAATAGCATGAAACTAGAGGTAAACCAATTAGTAAGCATTTAATGCTTCTGCTGATGACTCGGTGAAAAGAGGTTTTAAACATATGCCAATCCGCTACAACTTACACAATGACAGTTTTATCGCGTTAACCTACCGTAAGTTGGCGCTATTTTCAAATCACTAGATATAGCCATTAAGCGACTAATTATGCACGGTATTTAACTGTTGATTCGTGAGTGAATTAGGTTAACAAAATGTTGCCAATTGTTGTTTGTGGTGATACCTTCGATGAAGTGCTCGGAAAACAGACAATATATCTACTGCTGGATTTATGTGCTAGAAAGGCAAAATTACGGTTGGTAGGACATTGTTGGCGAGTGTAATTTCCCTATTCACGGAGCAACAGGAGTTAGCGCGCATGGCAGATGTAGTGGCGCTTGATGTAAAGGAACTGCATAAGTCTTTTGGTCAGAACGAGGTTCTTAAAGGGATTTCACTGACGGCTCATCGTGGTGATGTCATTTCAATTATTGGCTCTTCCGGTTCAGGCAAGAGTACATTTCTTCGCTGCATCAATTTACTGGAAACGCCGACTCAGGGTGAAATCTGGGTGAATGGTGAATTGATTAAAATGAAAAATAACCGGCAGGGAGAGTACTTGCCCGTTGATGAAAAGCAGGTGCAGCGGATTCGTTCTCGATTAGCGATGGTTTTTCAGGGGTTTAACCTTTGGTCTCATATGACTGTTTTGGGTAATGTCATTGAAGCCCCCATTCATGTTCTTGGAGTGCCTAAGGCTGAGGCTGTTGAAAAAGCAGAAGAGCTATTGAAGAAAGTCGGCTTGTATGATCGTCGGCATTACTACCCTGGACACCTTTCCGGTGGCCAGCAGCAGCGTGCGGCTATTGCCAGAGCGCTGGCCGTTGATCCGGAAGTGATGCTATTTGATGAACCGACGTCGGCGCTTGACCCGGAACTTGTGGGTGAAGTGCTCGGCGTCATGCAGGATCTGGCTCAGGAAGGGCGAACCATGCTGGTGGTGACACATGAGATGGCATTTGCTCGAGATGTTTCAAATCAGGTGATGTTTTTACATCAGGGCTTGGTGGAAGAGCAGGGACACCCTGATAAATTGTTCACCAACCCTGAATCAGAAAGGTTACAGCAATTTATTTCTTCGATTTACTAAACTGATTAACCAGTACCTTAATAATTGCGCTCGCTATGTTTGGGGACAGGCTGGCGCAGACAACGAACACAACAGGAGTAGAAGATGAAAAAATGGATTTTGGCAGCAGCTATGGTATCAGCTCTCGGTGCAACGTCGGTACAGGCGAAAGACTGGAAAGTGGTACGTTTCGGTATTGAAGGTGCTTACCCTCCATTTAGTTGGACAGAGCCAAATGGTGATCTGAAAGGTTTCGATGTCGACATGGCGAACGCATTGTGTAAAGAGCTACAGGTGAAATGTAAAATTGTGGCCCAAGATTGGGATGGCATTATTCCTTCTCTGCTAGCACGTAAATACGATGCAATTATTGCTGCAATGTCGATTACTGAAGAGCGCAAGAAGAAAGTTGACTTCACTGGCAAGTACGCCCTTATTCCAAACAAGTTTGTTGCCAAGAAGGGAACTGAAATTGATTTTACCAAAGAGGGCCTGAAAGGGGTGAAAGTGGGGGTGCAGCGCGCGACGACTCATGATAAATACCTGACTGATAACTATGGTGATTCTGTATCGATTGTGCGTTATGGCTCATTTGATGATGCCTACCTTGACCTGAAAGCTGGCCGTATCGCCACTATTTTAGGTGATGCCTCTGCGTTGGAAGAGGGTTTACTGAATAAAGATGGCGGTGATGGTTATGAGTTTATTGGCCCATCACTGACAGATCCTAAGTGGTTTGGTGATGGCTTCGGTATCGCTGTACGTAAGCAAGATAAAGATCTGACTAAGCAATTGGATGAGGCCATTAAGTCATTGCGCGAGAAAGGTGTTTACCAGGAAATCGCGGCGAAATACTTCGCATATGATGTTTATGGTAAGTAAAACCCTTCGGGGGTAAGAGCGAGGACCTAGGTTGCTAGGTCCTAGAAAGAGCGGAAGATCGTGGTCCTGTGGAAATGTTAACAGTAATTAAGGTATTCGTCGCATACTGCAGGATCTAGGTACCCGCTCTGACCTTTGTAGTATAAAGGAGCAACCTTTTGTTAGATTTAAAAGGATATGAATGGTCACTGGTGGAAGGGGCATGGATTACCCTTCAAGTTGCTTTGTTGTCGCTAGTGTTGGCCATGATCTTAGGTATGCTGGGGGCGCTGGCCAAGCTTTCCCCGTATCGCTGGGCGAGGGCGATAGCGACACTTTATACCACAGTGATCCGAGGTATACCGGATTTGGTACTGATGATGCTGATCTTCTTCGGCGGACAGATGTTGTTGAATGATAGTCTGTATAGTATCAACGAGTGGCTCAATAACTACTTCTCCTCATCGGATCCAAGCCATGAATGGACGGAGTACTTACCGGATTATGTTGAGATCAGCCCGTTCCTGGCTGGTATCTTAACCATCGGCTTTATTTTTGGTGCCTATATGGCGGAAACGTTCCGCGGGGCGATCCTTGCTGTTGACAAAGGCGAGCTGGAAGCCGGTAAAGCTTATGGGATGAGTGCTTTTCTCTCGTTCCGACGAATTTTGCTTCCGCAGATGATCCGCCATGCATTGCCGGGGTTTGGTAACAATTGGCTGGTACTGCTAAAAACCACGGCCCTAGTATCAATCATCGGCCTTGATGATATGGTACGCAAAGGAGCATTAGCTGCGGGAACCACGCAGATGCCCTTTACTTTCTATATGGCCGTTGCGGTGATTTTCTTGCTGTTTACCTCATTCTCCACTTCTGCACTGAAATGGGTTGAACGTAAATTTAGTATTCATGCGAGGTAAGTGATGGACTTTAGTATTCTGATTGAAAGCTGGCCGCTTTACCTTGAGGGTTTATATACCACGGTGTGGATGGTCTTTGTTGCGCTGGTGGTTGGTCTGTTGATTTCGATACCGATCGGTGTTGCCAGAAACAGTAAGATTCCGTTTATATCAGGACCGGCATGGGCGTTTATCTATTTTTTCCGTGGGACGCCGCTACTGATCCAGCTGTATCTTATTTACTATGGCCTGAGTCAGCTGATGTCGGTGCAGGGAACACTCTGGCAAGAAGCTTGGTTCTGTGCGCTAGTGGCATTTGTCCTGAACACCTCAGCTTACACGGCTGAAATCGTTCGCGGTGCGATTAACAGTATGCCGAAAGGCGAAATTGAAGCGGCGAAGGCATATGGTATGAGTACCCTGCAGGCTTTCCGAAGGGTGATTCTACCGAGTTCGTTGCGACGCGCGTTACCGGCTTACAGTAACGAAGTGATCTTTATGGTTCATGGCTCGGCTGTGGCAGGTATCGTTACTATTGTCGACCTGACAGGAGCGGCAAGGATTGTAAACTCGCGCTACTATGCGCCGTTTGAATCCTTCTTGTTTGCCGGTATGTGCTATATGGTTCTGACATTTCTCATTATCTGGGGCTTCAGAAAGCTGGAAGGACATTGGATGAGGCACCTAAGGCCACTAACGTAGAAATGAGAGTGGTAAGTTCATAGAGAAAGATGGTTCTTGTCCCGAGGAAAAACAGGCTCTAGGGAAGAGCTTGACACTTTTCTTCGTCTTTTTAAGTTGCTTTCAGGATCCTGGACCTAAAAAACGCCGGAGTGATTTTCACTCCGGCGTTTTTGTCTGGCAGAAAGGAATTAGAATTATACGGCTACATCATCATATAGGGGGATGCCTGTTAGCATGGCAACCTCATCAATGTACTGGCGTACCCGAGAAGGGAAAACAAGGCCTTTGATAACTGTGTAGTTACGTAGGGTCGGGAACAGGTTGACGTCATCATATGTCAGTTTGTCGCCCCGCTCGGAGGGTAGGGTGAGCCAATCCAGTTGCCCGAGAACCTTATTCAGCTTTTCAATGTAGTTCGCAGAGTTATCGAATGCCTGCTCAAAGCTTTCATCAATCATGGCTGATTTTTTTGAGTAGAACCAATCTTTAGCTTCTTGGCACTGGAACTCAGGTAAATCGATTCTTAGCCAACGAGGGAAAAGTAGTAGCGAGCCATATGGGCGGGTGGCTTCAGACCATGCTGCAATGTTATCGGTATGGGTTGAAGCACCCAGAGCCGGGTGACCGTCAGCGTTATCGAGGTAAGCAGCGATATCCAGGCTTTCTGCCATGTAGCTACCATCAGGCTTTTGTAGGATCGGTACCAGGTTGGCACCAACTTTTTCAATCCGGGCTTCAATATCGTGATTTTGAAGATATACCAGTTCCAGGTCGATCTTCTTCAGGCCGGCTACCATCATTGCCTTGATGCAAAATGGGCAGTGATCAAATACAAATAGCTTCATAATCATTCCTTGAATCAAAACGAGGCTCTTGAATAGAGCCCCATCTATCGTCTCGTCTATAACGAATTATTCAAATGTCGACCAGATTGGCGCATGGTCTGACGGTTTTTCTATACCACGTAGCTCGTAGTCGATACCGGCATCGATACAGCGTGCCGCCAGTGATGGCGTTGCCAGCACGACATCGATACGCAGACCACGGTTATCGACAAAACCTTTTGAACGGTAGTCAAACCATGAAAACTTGTCGTCAACTTCAGGGTGAAGTTGACGGAAGGTATCGGTAAAGCCCCACTCTAACAGGTTTTTTAACCACTCGCGCTCGACTGGCTGGAAAGAACATTTCCCTGTTTTTAGCCAGCGCTTGGCGTTGGCAGGGCCAATACCGATGTCCAGATCAATTGGGCTGATGTTGATATCGCCCATTACAATCACCTCTTCCTCATTATTATGGTGATCGTTGAGGTAGTTCATCAAATCGGCGTAGAATTTTTCTTTTGCTGGGAATTTAGTTTCATGGCTGATGTTTTCCCCCTGCGGGAAATAGCCATTGAGTACTGTAACCTTCTTGCCATTGTCTTGTTCGAAGGTTGCCATGATCATCCGTCGTTGGGCATCTTCTTCATCGCTTGGAAAGCCCTTGCGTACTTCTGTCGGTTCCTGTTTGCACAGCATAGCTACACCATAGTGCGCCTTTTGGCCATGATGGTATACCTTATAGCCCATCGCTTCGACATCCTCCAATGGGAAGGCTTCATCATGAACCTTGATTTCCTGCAGGCCAATCACATCCGGCTGGTGCTTGTCGATCAGTGCTTGTAGTTGGTGAAGTCGAGCCCGGAGGCCATTAATATTGAAGGAGATGACTTTCATTCTATTTATTCCAAAGGTTATCAGGCTGTTAGCTGGCAGTTTTCGGATTTTAGCATATAACGCCTTAAGTGGTGAAAGAAGCGTATTCGGTTATTCAGGTTAACGCCAAAGAAATTCCAAGTTATGTGTCATTATTTTGGCCATATAACACGCTTTAAAAGTATATTGACGTGTGATAGCTTTAGTTCGCTTATTTCCTAGTTCAATAAAAATAGAACAAATAGATACCTATAATAATGAAACTAATTGATGATCTTGATATCCGTTTATTAAAACTATTTTTGGTAATTGCTGATAGCGGAGGTTTTTCTGCTGCTCAATATCAATTAAATATGCACCAATCAAGCATAAGTAAAAAAATGAGTGATCTGGAAACCCGTTTAGGTATGACATTATGCCAGCGTGGAAGGGGAGGGTTTAAATTAACCAGTGATGGCTTGAAGGTATATAAAAGTAGTAAGCAATTATTTGAAAATATTAATGAATTCCAAGAGGTCATTAATGAGATACGCAATGTCTCAAGAGGAAGTATTCAGCTTGCATTGATCGATAGCTTAGCAACCAATAAGAATTGTTATGTTCAAAAGGCACTTTGTGATTTTTGCAGCAAGCATTCAGAGGTCGATATAAATACCAAAATTTATGAAACTTCTATGATTGAAGCTAATTTATTGGAGGGTAAACTGGATATTGGTATTACTTCGCCAGAATTATTTAAAAGCGGTTTAACCTATACCTACCTATTTAATGAGCAACAGTATTTATATTGCGCCCCATCGCACCCGATAAAGGCTTTGAATCGGCCTGTGACAAGCGAAGATATACTGGCACATCCCGTCGTTGACCGAGGGTTGGCTCACCCTGTTACTCCGCTAAGCTGTGCCGGCGATCATTCATATAAGTCGAAAACGACAAGTATGGAAGCTACTGCGCATATGATCCTCTCCGGACACTTTATCGGTTACCTGCCGGAGCACTTTGCACGGATATGGGTTGAACGTGGCGAGATGGCTAAAATCTCTACGGTTGAAGGAATGGAATATAATCCGAACTTTTATTTGACGGTGAATGAGAAACAGGATCTATCATGTGCAGCGAAAGCTCTGGTATTGGCAATTATTACTGCGCATGAAGCAAATAACACGGTCGAACTGGAGCAGCTATTAAAAAGGGTCGGCAAATAGTTATATTTTGCTTAAGTTATATATTAAACTTGTTGAGCTTATGTTTGAAAAAGCAACTGTTGAAACTGGGGATAATTTGCCTATTACCGATTACTTCATTAAATGGTCAAGTAGATATAATAAAATTGCTATTTAAAAATAGGTCTAAATAGATATAACTACGCATCTATTTTCATGGTTAGTTCGAGGCCATTTTTATATGCAACACCCTTCCTTATCTATTAACCTAAGAATCATTGAAGACAATACACGTAAGCTTGTTAGTTTATGTTGTAATAAAGGCGTCATACCTGTCGGTGTTTCTAGGCTAATGGAAGGGGCGGAGCCGATTGCTCGTGCAATGATGCTTGGTGGGATCCAGGCTATCGGAGATACGCAAATAAACAATCTCCAGAAGTTAGCAGATCTTCCAATCCGAAAGATGTTGCTTCGACGTCCGCTTCTATCGGAAGTTGAAGACGTTGTACACCATGCTGATATATCCGTTCACTCTGAGCGTGAAACTCTTGAGGCTTTGTCCTGGGCGGCGGTTAAGGCAAATAAGTGCCATGAGGTTATCATCGCGCATGATTTGGACGATCAGCAGCAAGACGGTGGGGATGACTCAGAGACCGAAAACCTAGCAGAGCTAGTGTTGACGCTTCCGGGACTCACATTCGGGGGGATTGGCTGTCGTCTGGCTTGCTTTAGTGAAGTTGAATCGATGACCGATAGTGATGAGTTGCAGCTGCAACTGGAAGAGCCAACTGGATGGTCGAATAGCCCTGCTTCAGAAAAGCTTTCAGGGGCTGGTGTCGCCGGTATTGTGTTAATGGTACCTAGAAACGGAACACCACGTATCAATCAATTGCGCCTGGGTAGGTCGTCAATTTTGGGAATAGGGTTAAATGACGCCTCGGTTCCTGATACGCCGCAATCAGCAATGAGCCTGCATGCGGAAATTGTTGAAATAAAAGAAAAATCATCAGTCTATGCTTATTCTGTTTTTTCTAGCCGGTGTAATGATGAACTCCAGTTTAATGATCGTGGCATTAGGCTGAGGGCATTATGCGCTATTGGCAAACATAGTGTCGATATCAACCTGTTAGCCCCAACCGACAAGGGCGTTATTATTATAGGTGCGACAAGTGATTATTTGATTCTCGACATTACTGATGCCGACAACCGGTATCAAGTTGGCGAGTCGTTGAGTTTTTACCTTTCCTACCACGGCGTACTGCAGTGTATGGCCTCAGAGTCAGTAGCTACCCAGTATCATTTTTAACGACATAACGATGGCCGCTAGGGATTGCGGTTCTCCAGTATTCAAAAACTTCGAATAATACCATCAGATCCTTTGTAGCGACCTTCCTGCTAGAACTGCATATACTCATACCAAACTGAACAATAATCTGGCCTATCAGCGTGAATAAAAAGGCGCAGATACTCAGCGCTTGAAAGTAGATGTATTCGTCAAAATCAAGCTGGTATCAAGGAAAACTGAAGAAAGGTGAGGTGGCTGCAATGGGTAAGTTAGTTAAAGGAGTCTGGCAGGACGTCTGGTATGACACAGGTTCTAATGACGGAGAGTTTGTTCGGGAAGATGCCGGGTTTCGCCACTGGCTGACCGTGGATGGCGGAGCTGGACCAGATGGCCAGCAAGGTTTTAAAGCCGAATCGGGCCGTTACCATTTATATGTATCACTCGCCTGTCCCTGGGCCCACCGAACGCTTATTTTCCGCCAGCTTAAAGATCTTGTTTCCCATATTGATGTGACTGTTGTTAGCCCGGATATGGCTGAAAAAGGCTGGGTCTTTGATGAGCCTGAACCGGTTAATGGTTTTAAGTTTATGCACCAGCTGTATACCAAGGCCAAAGCAGATTATACCGGGCGCGTGACGGTGCCAGTGTTGTGGGATAAGCAAACCCAGACCATTGTTAGTAATGAGTCGTCTGAGATTATTCGGATGTTTAATTCTGCTTTTAATGAGCTAACAGGCAACGTGGATGACTATTATCCGGCGTTATTACATGACGAGGTTGATAAGTGGAATGACTATATCTATCCAACCATCAATAACGGTGTGTATCGATGTGGTTTTGCAACGACCCAGGAGGCCTATGATCGTGCATTTGAGGAATTGTTTACGGCGTTGGATCAAGTAGAAAATCACTTGGCGGGCAGTCGCTATTTAGCCGGTAACAAGCTGACTGAAGCGGATTGGCGGCTCTTTACAACCCTGATACGTTTTGATGCGGTCTATGTCGGTCATTTTAAATGTAACCTTAGGCGGATAGCAGATTACCCGAATATTCAGGGGTACCTGAAAGAGCTATATCAATATCCAGGTATTGCCGATACGGTCGATTTTCATCATATCAAGCGCCATTACTATGCGAGTCATACAATGATCAATCCAACGGGTATTGTCCCCGTTGGACCGCAGCTGGACTTATTGTCACCCCATAACCGAAACAGTGTAAAGTCTCGCGTTTAGCTGGCTAAAGCGGAAGGTTTTTGAACAAGGACGTAGCGGTTAAGCTTGTTTTTATAGCTTAACGCAATACGAACCTGGCAAAGGGAAGCTTTGGACGAGGCTATTTGTGTCAGAACCTTGTTTCTCCATGTAGCTAACTTATCAGGTAGGGGCATTGCGACTATAGCTTGCAGGCTCTGTCGCGTTTTGCCCTCATCAAATTGATTTAGCAGGTTTTGACACTGCAGTCGACCTAGGTGCGCTTCGGTACAATATGGATAATCGATGAGAATTTGCTCGTAAAGAGTGAGCGCTTGTTCTGGTTGGCCGTTTGACAGTTCCACGCAGTGAACCAGCGTGTTCTCAAGATTTTTTAGTGACTGTAGTAAAGCCTCATTGGTAACTAGTGCGTCAAGTCGATTCTGACTATGGCCATCAAACCGGTTTCTCAACTTCAGGGCGCGGTAAATATCAGCAATTATCCGAGTTTCACCAAGGTGTATCAAAGCGGGTAAAGCATCTGCCAATACGACAGAGGGTAACTTGGAGATAGTGTCGAAGTGAGGTGCTAAGCCAAGCATTACGCGGCGTTTGGCTTTGAGTGGCTGATTTAGAGCGAGTAATAGTCTTGCCTGGGTGATATGGCCCAAACAGTCTAGGAAAGGTTGCTGGTTCGGTAATAGCCGGGAGCGAGCCCGCTGGTGGATAGCTTTGAGCTCTTGCTTCAATTGCCTGCGGGCGTTGTTTGAGCGCTGAGTAAAGTAAAGCTGCTCAAAAATAGCGGTAAACTCAGCAAAGCGGATGATCCAGCTTATATCTATGATAGGGAGTTTGGCTGCTAAGAGTTTGCCGGCGGCGATAAGGTTTTCGCTTTTATCAAGATCTGCGGCTAGTTGGGCGACGGTGAGCGCCCTATGGCTTACGCTCGGAGTAAAGTGTAAGGCTTTTTCGGCGGTGTTTAGCGCATCATAATATTGTTTGTTTTCTTCCTGGTAGTTAGACAGATAGTCATAAGACTCAATATTGAGGGGAGAACGTTTGATGAGATGCTGAAGTAGGGCAATGGCTTCGGGCAATTTGCCTTTATGGTGCAAAAGGCGTGCTTCACAAAGGCTGACTTTATGGCTCGGGTTTTCTTTTTTCAAGATGGCGGTGAAGCGCTCGACTTGCTCCCATTCATTAATTTCAATCAGTAAATCAAGCAACAGACCTTCAATTTTATGATTATGTCCCAGTTTTCTTAATTGTTTCTTACACAGTTCTATAGCCGCCGGGATCCCTTTTAGCTCAAGGGCATCATAGATAGGCTTACGTTGCATACAGGCGGTATGCACCTCTTCAAGTTTTTTCTTTATCACCGATAAGGCCACAGGTTTTGTGATAAAGCTATCTGGTTCTACAGTCATTGAGGTAAGGATAACTTCGGTAGATGTGTCCCCAGAAATCATGATCACCCCACACTCTGCTGAGATATAGCCACGTTTACGTAACAAGGCCGTAAGCTCACATCCGTTTAGTGTCCCATCTAAATGGTAATCAATGAGTAAGATATCATAATGATTCTTCTGGCAGCTTTCGATAGCACTTTGGTAATTAAATGAGAGATCAATCTTTTCGACATCGAGGCTATGTAGCAGGCTCTTGAACATCAAAGCAGCACTACGTTGATCGTCAACAATCAGTAGTTTTAATTTGCTGAAGTCGGTCTCAACGGACTGTTGAGCATTGCTTTGACTAGTGGTCATTCTACATCCTTGTCATCACATTCAATATGCATCTGGTTTTATCTTAGTGTTTTTTATCAAGATGCTAAATCTTAATATTGAGACTGTTGTTATATCTCTAAGAATAGTGGGAGTTGTTCCCCAAAACAGAAAATAATCAAATTTATTCTATTTATCTGTTTTTAAAAGATTTTAAGAGTGATTGAGTAAAGGAATGGAAGTATAGATAGCAAAAAGCCAGCTGCTTGCGCAACTGGCTGAAATAATGGTGGAGGGAGATGGATTCGAACCATCGAAGGCGGAGCCGTCAGATT
>NZ_JAKRRW010000026.1 GCF_026191635.1 Photobacterium obscurum | reverse complement strand
ATATCAGCAAAAGCGGCCTTAAACAGAGTAACGTACTCGGGAATATTTCTCAGGCGCTCGGCAAGTAGCTCCCAGACGCCGTCATCCCCTGCTAATTTATTCTCACCAGCAGCATCGGCGACTGGGTTCTCACCGGGTTGTCCAGCCATTTCGGTTGGGTTGGTGACGGGAAACATTGCCTGTGCCGCTAATACATTGTCTAAATTATCGGGTAATTGGTCACCAGCCGGTGAGGTAAATCCACTAGAATGACTTGTGTCGGTGAAAATACGGCCGTCATTAAACAGCACGGTAAACTCGTGTGCACCGAGGTTAAACAGTGCCGGCGCATTATGCGGTACACGTTGATGTATGGCATCTTCCCCTTCTCCGGTATCCCGATTGACCCCCAGTCCGCTGGCGCCTTCACCGACAGACAAAGACAAGCCATCGGCGGTGTTGGTTAAGGTATGGTGGCAAGTGCCACAGGAGATATTGCGATTACCGCTCAGAATTTTGTCAAAAAAGAGCTTTTTTCCCAATTCAACCTGTGCAGGGCTGTGTTCTCGAAAATCACTATCGGTTAAAGGAACCAGGCTCAAAGCATTATCTGGCTTGTTCTTTGAACTCGAATCGAGCTCTTCTTCGGCTAATACGGTGGTACTGAGTATGAGGCCACTGATCATCAGTCCTAGAATTAAATTACGGTTTTTCACTAGTTATCTCCTTTATTGTTATTGGTGCTGGACAACTAAGTCGCCGCTGATGTACTAAATTCTAGTCATCTGAAAGTTGGGCTAAGGTGAAAACCGCTATGCTCTTATGTTTAGTACATCATATTCATTCAAAGGACAGGTTCTTGATTTTGTTATGGTTTGGTTTCGTAGTGCCGAATAATCACGGGGAGCGCTTCCGAAGGGTGTCAATGGGGGACCGAAGAATTGGTTTCCTTAAGTTCATGCTTGCCTAGCGCGAGATAAGTTGTTAGCTTGATGTGCATGAAAACGACCCTATCTGTAATTTTCACTCCTACTTGGTGGCGTGCTTTGCAATAAAGCGCGGCACGTAACTGTATTTGTTCCATAGCCGCCAGTAGGCTGCCAATGGATCACAATATTCTTGCCTCTGGTCGGTCAATTTAGAGGTAAGACAATGACGCTAATAACCTGCACCAAAAACAAAACTCAGCCCCAGCACCTAGCTCAAAGTTCGAATCTTGATTCGCCCCCTAGCTCTATTCAAAGCCAAGAAAAGATCCTTACTGGCGACCGTGCTACTGGCGCCCTGCATCTTGGCCACTATGTCGGCTCACTCCAGCAGCGGGTTCAGCTGCAGCACCAATACCAGCAGACGATTCTGGTAGCGGATATGCAAGGCCTGACGGACAACGGTCATAACCCCGGCAAAGTATCATCAAATATCCTCAACGTGGTGGCCGATTACCTGGCGGTCGGGATTGACCCTAACTTGACTACCATTTGCCTGCAGTCGGCAGTCCCGGCTTTGGCTGAGTTGTCGATGTATTACGCCAATCTTGTCTCTATCTCCCGGCTGGAGCGTAACCCGACGGTCAAGAGCGAAATCCAATCCAAGGCATTTGGCCGTTCCATCCCGGCTGGCTTTCTGACTTATCCCATTAGCCAGGCGGCCGACATCACGGCGTTCGGCGCGACGTTGATCCCGGTTGGGGATGATCAGCTGCCGATGATTGAACAAACCAATGAAATTGTCCGTAAGGTCAATGGGATTGCGGGAACGCCTATCCTACGTGAGTGCAAACCGCTGCTGAGCCATGTGTCGCGGTTGCCAAGTACCGATGGTAAAAGCAAGATGTCAAAGTCGATGGGCAACGCTATCTTGCTGAGTGCCAGCGATAAAGATATCAGACAGGCGGTGAGGGCGATGTACACCGATCCCAACCATCTGCGGGTGGAAGATCCGGGGCAGGTGGAAGGCAACGTGGTATTTACCTACCTCGATGCATTTTGTACCGATAAGGCCTATGTCGAAGCACTGAAAACTCAGTATCGGGCTGGCGGATTGGGGGATGGTAAAACCAAAGCCATTCTGGAGTCGTGTCTGCAGGAGGTCATCCGGCCGATCCGAGATCGACGAGAGGAGTTGATGGCCGACAAGGCCCAGTTGGTGGCGATATTGAAAGCTGGAACTGAGAAAGCTAGGGATGACTCCAGCGATGTACTCAATAATGTGAAGTCCGCGTTTGGTCTGAATTTATTCTGAGCGGCAAAGCGGGGTGACAGGGAGAAGCTTTTGCCTCGTTATAAAAATCAACACAATTGCGGTTTGTCCGACTTGGTTTAGGGCTAATGAAAACTACATCGATCCTGTTCGCCTGAAAAGGTGATGCCATCGATATGCAGCGAGCATTTTTCATACCGGTTTCGCCCGTTTTGCTTGGCGAGATATAGGGCTTTGTCGGCATGGCTGATCAACATATCGAGCAGGGTGTCGATACTGTTTTGGTATTCACCACTGCAATCGAAATGGCAAATCCCCATGCTGACAGTTATCGGTTTCGCGGTAATATGCAACGCTTTGATACCGGCCATGATCCGCTCACAAATGTCATCAATCTGTTCCGGTTTGGTTTCCGGCAACCAGAGGACAAATTCCTCACCGCCGTACCGGGCGACAAAATCATCAGAACGTAAGGCTTCGCGCAGGGTACCGGCAATCGCGACGAGGGTTTTATCGCCATGTTGGTGGCCATATTGATCATTGATTTTTTTAAAGTGGTCGATGTCGATCACTACCAGCGTTGATTTACTCGCATTCTGATTAATACGTTTTACTTCTTTGCGCAGGTGTTTGAATAGGCTGCGGCGATTGGGGAGTTTGGTCAGGCTGTCGGTTCTGGCTTGCTCTTGCAGTTTACGGTTAAGTGATTGAAGCTCGGCTTCTTGCTGGCGCCGGAGGAGTTCAACTTCAATCCAGGAAGCCATTAGCTGCAATGAGTCAATATCAATGTCTTTGAACTGGCGGGGATAAGGTGCGGCGCTGGAAAAGTTGAGGGTACCAAAAAGCTTGCCTCGACAGTAAACAGGGATGCCAATATAGGATTCAAGTTGTAGCTCCCGATAGGCCGGGTGGTGCCCTAGTTCGTCACTTTGTCCAACATTCTCGATTGCGATTGGACCACCGGCATGGCTGGTCACGGAGCAATAGGTTTTGCCCAGTTCAAAACAATCACCCGCCTCTATCTGCACATCGTCCGGGCAGATACATTGCACGATGGAATAACACTCCCCATCTATCTGCGAAAGGATTGCAATATCGAGGTTAAAGCGCTCGAGTCCCATTTTGAGTAGCGCTTGTAGTTGAAAGTCGAAGCCTTGGTCGTAGGCACTAGTGATCTTATACAAACTTCGGATGATGCGTTCACTTTCAGAGTAGTTATCCATTGTACTATCACTTCCTCAATACTTCGCACTAATATGTTCTGTGCAGCGTATTTATCCTTTACTCACTAATCTACCATGGATGAAAATATCGCCAAGGCCTATCTGGAACATTATGAGCTCTTGCGCTAATTGTTCTGACGCATAGCTATAAAAACAATGGTTTATTAGGTGCTAACGTGGAATTCAGCCGCTACGTGTTGAAGCCATGCGATAAAGTATTCAATTGCCTGGCTGTGGCGGTGCTGAATCAGGTAGTAACCGGCATTGGCCGGAATAGGCGTAAATGGTGAAACTAACTTACCAGTGGCAAAGTCATCTTTAATCAGGGCGCAACGTGCCATTGCGACACCGAGCCCGGCCTCGGCAGCAGCCATTGCCATATCGGTGCGGTTAAAGTAATGACCTTGCTGACTGTTGGCGCTAATTTTCATTTTCTTGAACCAGTAGTGCCACTCAAAATCTTGGCTGGCTTCACGCCAGGGCATTGCGTCATGCAGTAGTGCCACTTGCTTCCAGCATTCCTTATCATGCCAATCGAACTGTGCCTTATAGTCGGGGCTCATTACCGGTTGCAGGTACTCACTTATCAATAATGTGCTGGAGTCGCTTTTGCAGCCATCGGGTAGGCGACAGTAGTCTATCACCAGGTCGAAGCTGGTATCTTGGTGATCGACCAGTGCGCCTTCGGCAAAGGTCTGGATTTTTATCTCTGGGTATTGCTGATAGAAATTCTGAAGCCTCGGTACCAGCCACTTGAAGGCAAATGACGGCGTGAGTTTGAGCCGGATTTCTCCCTCCGTTGTTGGTTGTTGAAGCTGAGTGATGACTTGCTCTATATCGCTGAGGCTTTGGCTTACGACACTGTACAGCTGCTGGCCTTGTTCGGTGAGGCGGATCCCTCGTGAGTGTCTGTTAAACAAAGGGAATAGAAGGTTACTTTCCAGTTGGCGGATCTGCTGGCTAACCGCTCCCGTCGTTATGTGCAGGTGCTGTGCCGCTTGGGTAAAGCTACCCAATCTCGCGGCGACCTCGAAAGTACCGAGCCCAGAAAGGGTACTGTTGTTTAGTGCTGTCATCGTTGCTTCCATTCCTTGCCTTTAGAAATTCTAAACACTGCTGTTAAATATTATCGATTGTTATGCAAATGTAAATAAAGCATTCTCCGTTCCATAAAGTCGCCTATAAGAAAGAGAGTCATGGTATGGAAGTGGTTGTTTTAGGTAGCGGGGTTATTGGTTTGACATCAGCTTGGTATCTGGCCCAGGCCGGACATGATGTGACAGTGGTCGAACGTCAGCCCAAAAGTGCGGAAGAGACCAGTTTTGCCAATGCCGGGCAAATCTCCTATGGCTACTCCTCACCCTGGGCGGCGCCGGGTATTCCGGTAAAAGCAATGAAGTGGCTATTGCAAAAGCACGCCCCTTTGAAGATCAAGCCATCGGTATCGCCGGAGCTGTATGTGTGGGCGTCAAAGATGCTGGCTAACTGTAATCAGAAAAGGTATCAGGTCAATAAGGCCAGAATGCTACGGGTGGCCAACTATAGCCGTGAGTGCCTGCTGGATTTACGTCAGCAGCATGATTTGCAGTATGAGGGCCGACAGCAGGGCACCTTGCAGGTGTTTCGCAGTGAAGCCCAGATTGAGGCGGTTGCCAAAGATATTCAGGTGCTGGCCGAAAGCGGCACGCAATACGAAGAGCTCGATGTTGCCAGTTGCATTGCGGCCGAGCCGGCATTGGCTAAGGTTAGGGACAAACTGGTTGGCGGGCTGCGTTTGCCGGATGACGAGACCGGCGACTGTTATTTGTTCTGCCAACAACTGACGGAGCTTGCCAGGCAGGCAGGAGTGCAGTTCAAATTTGATGTGACCGTACAGAGCCTGAATCAGCAGGCCGGAAAAATTACCTCGGTTACTACCAGTGAGGGCGAAATGACAGCCGATGCGTATGTGGTGGCGATGGGCAGCTATTCAGCGTCGTTGCTGTCACCACTGGGGATTGATATACCGGTGTATCCGGTTAAAGGTTACTCACTCACCATGCCGGTGACCGATGGTGATTCTGCTCCGGTTTCTACGGTGATGGACGAGACCTATAAAGTAGCGATGACCCGTTTTGATGACCGTATTCGAGTGGCCGGAACCGCAGAACTGGCCGGGTTTGATTTTAGCCTGGCGGACAAGCGCAAAGAGACCATTGCGATGGTGATTCAAGACCTGTTTCCGCAGGCAGGCGATATCCGTCAGGCTGAATACTGGAGTGGTTTGCGGCCCATGACGCCGGATGGTACGCCTGTTATAGGCAAAACACCGTTTGCCAACCTGTTCACCAATACCGGGCACGGAACACTGGGCTGGACAATGGCCTGCGGGTCGGGCCGTTTGCTGGCTGACATTGTCAGTGGCACGACGGCGGATATCGACCCGGACGGTTTGGATGTCTTTCGGTATGCCAGTTAGGCTAATACCAACTATCGTTTAGCAGTTGCCTTTCTTGGCTTGTCCCGGTGGACAGAAGCTGCCGTGACCATGGCTGTTTTTGCTGTCGTTGGTTGTCGCTCTGATGTTCACGCCGTCAACTTCGCCTTCTACATGAGTAAGTTGACAACCACCAAGAAACATCGAAAAGAAGAGTGCGCAAAAAAGTGTGTATTTTTTCATGGTTGTTGAGTCTGTCCATTGTTCGAGATTCCCTGAGAGTATATTGGTTGCAGTGATGACGAGTGTTAGGCGAAAGTCAGAGAAATGTCAGCGAACCACAATATTCAGCGGAATGTGTATTAAAATTTAAGTGCGAATAGTTTTTTGTGTTGTTCTTAAATCGCTGACATCGTTCTAATGGACCAGACATGTGTTCAGTTTGGTATTCAATGTTGGGAGGCCGTGATGAAGCGGGTCTTTTACATTAGCGATGACTTAGACGACCTAGAGCTGGTGGAATATGAGCTTGAACTGAGTGGTATTGGTTCACCTCAAATCCATGTGCTCACAGACAATGACGCCGAGGTTGCCAGCCATCATCATCTTCATCCTGTGAAGTCAATTATGCGTAACGACATTATCCATTCGACGGAGATTGGTGCTGTCGTCGGTGTCTGCGCTGCCGGATTTGTTTTACTTGTGGCATATCTGTCTGGAGTGACAGAAACCGTAGGTTGGGTGCCTTTTATCATGCTGGCGATCGTTATGCTGGGATTCATGACCTGGGAAGGTGGCCTGTTTGGTATTCAGGAACTGCATTATCAGTTCCGTCGTTTCAAGCAGGTACTGAAGTCAGGCAAACATGTGCTGATGGTCGATGTGGAGCCTAACCAGGAAATCACCTTGGCGAATGTGACCCTGGCACACGAGAAGTTAAAGCCGGCCGGTACCGGCAAGGCCCCACCCCATTGGGTAATCGCAACCCAAAATGGTTGGGAAAAAATGAAACGAACACTGCCATAAAACACTGCATTGATAGGTATAAAGAAGCAGCAGTAAATAGGGAGGCGCTCGCCTCCCTATTCGTTTACGGTAAGTTCATTAAAATAGATCTCGCGGAGCTGAAAAATATACTCTGCCTCGCTGGCCATCAATACAACTAATACCAGCAAGACGAGGGGAGGGAGAAAGATGGTGTAAACCAATGCAATCCGCTCCCATAGCATATGCATAAAAACACTGGCGATAAGCCCGGCTTTTAGTGCCATGAAGATCAGGATCAGGCTCCAGCGCAACATCCCTTCGAGGTGGTAATAATCGACGAGATAAGACAGGGTACTGAGGACAAACAGCAGTCCCCATATTTTTAGGTACAAGCTAATCGGATGCTGCTGTTTATGCTCGGTCGAGCCCGACTGCGGCGTGTTCATGTCCGAACCCTCCTACCACAAATAGAAAAAGGCAAAGATGAATACCCAGACCAGATCGACGAAGTGCCAGTAAAGTCCGGCGATTTCAACATTCTCGTAATTTCCGCTGTGATCATAGTTCCCGCGCCAGACTTTGGCGGCGATAATCAGTAAATAGAGAACCCCGACGCTGACATGCAGGCCGTGAAAGCCGGTGATCATAAAGAAGCTGGCACCAAACTGTGCGGCGCCGGCCTCATTGCCCCAAGGCCGGACGCCTTCTTCAATCAGCTTGGTCCACTCGAACGCCTGCATGCCGACAAAACTGAGTCCGAACAGGGCGGTGATCACCATCAACAGGGCGGTGAGGCCTCGCTTGCGTTGATAACCCGCATTAACGGCCATCGCCATGGTGCCGCTGCTGGTGATCAGGATGAAGGTCATGATGGCGATAAGGATCAGGGGGATCGACTGACCGCCGATTGTCAGAGCGAAGATCTCGCTGGGGATCGGCCAGGGAGTCGTTGTGGTCATTCGCACTGCCATATAACCGGTAAGAAAGCAGCCAAAGACAAAAATGTCACTGAGCAGAAACAGCCACATCATGGTTTTGTTGGAGGATATCCGGAACACGGCTTGGTCGGCGGAATAGTCCGCGACGATAGAAGCCCACTGTCCGGTTTGGATTCCGGAACTGTTAGATGGGGTATCGGCCATACGTATTTACCTCTTATGTAAATCGCAACAGCCCCAATAAAAATAGCCAGATCAAAAGTAGAAAGTGCCAGTACCGGGTACACAGACTCAGTGACGGGTAGAGAGAATCACTGTGCCTGTTGATGGCGTGGTACACCGCGATTGCGAGTGCAACCAGTCCGCCCAGAACATGCAGTCCGTGCAGGCCTGTTAAAAGGTAGAAAAAACTATTGGCCGGGTTGCCCCCGACACTGTAATTCAGTGCTAGTAGTTGCTGCCACGCCCAGAGTTGGGTCAGGATAAAACCGAGCGTGAATAGTACCGTGAGTTTTAGCAGCGAGCGACAGCCATGGATGGATGGCAGCAGGGCGGCTTTCCGGCAGCTCAGGTGCATCGCCACGCAACTCATCACAAGCATAGCAGTGCTGACACTGAGCTGCCACGGCTCGCCGATTGGTTGCCAGTCACTGAGTGACATACGGATCCGGTAGGCGACGGTAAACAAAAAGAACAGCATTGTGACCACCCCCATCAGAAACCACAGCCCCGTTGAAGCGGGGGCGGTGGCTCCTGATGGCGGGAAATAGCTTGAATTACCATCAGGACTGAGTGTCTCTTTTGACTGATTTGTTTCGGGGAGTTCGGGCTTGTTACGCTTCATCGCTGTCACTCCGTAACTTGTCTGCTGGAATATCGTCTGTTGCTTTGTCGGATTCTGGTTGCTGATCAGGTGGCGGCGTATTTTGCGGAATAAAGTCCTCGTCATGTCCCGGCACACTGAAGTCGTAGGCCCAGCGGTAGACAACGGGCAGCTCCTTACCCCAGTTACCGTGTTTGGGTGGGGTGTCGGGCGTTTGCCATTCCAATGACGTGGCCTGCCACGGATTATCCGAGGCTTGTTTGCCTTTCTTATAGCTCCAGAAAAGATTAAAAACAAAAACCAGCTGCGCGGCGCCGACAATCAGTGCAGCAACGGTAATGAAGGCATTGAGGCTATGGGCCGACTCCGGAATAAAACTGTAATCCTCGTAGGCGTAATAGCGCCGTGGCATACCGAGGATCCCCAGGTAGTGCATCGGAAAGTAAATGGCATAGGTGCCGAGGAAGGTGATCCAAAAGTGTAGGTGGCCAAGTGGCTCGTTGAGCATTCGGCCGGTGATTTTTGGGTACCAGTGATAAATCCCGCCAAAGATCACCAAAATCGGCGAGACCCCCATCACCATATGGAAGTGGGCAATTACAAAGTAGGTATCCGACAGCGGGATATCGACAATGACATTGCCGAGGAACAAACCGGTTAGCCCGCCAATGATAAAACTGCTCATAAAGGCAATGGCGAAAAGCATTGGCAGGCTGAGGTGAATATCGCCGCGCCATAGAGTGAACAGCCAGTTGTAGACCTTGATTGCCGTCGGAACGGCAATGACCAAAGTGGTGGTGGCAAAGAAGAAGCCAAAATAAGGGTTCATGCCGCTGACATACATGTGGTGTGCCCAGACGATAAAGCTCAGGGCGGCGATCCCCAGTATCGCCCAGACCATCATTTTGTAACCGAAGATATTCTTGCGGGCATGGACGCTGATGAGATCCGATACGATACCGAAGGCCGGCAGGGCAACGATATACACTTCGGGGTGACCGAAGAACCAGAACAGGTGCTGGAACAGGATAGGGCTACCGCCACCGTAATCGGTCTGCTGCCCCATCGAGATCACCGCAGGCATAAAGAAGCTTGAACCGAGCAGCTTATCGAATAGCATCATAATCGCACTTACCAACAGAGCCGGAAAAGCCAGCAGTGCCATGATGGAAGCGGTAAAAATTCCCCATACTGTCAGCGGCATACGTAGCAGGGTCATCCCCTGGGTGCGGGCCTGAAGAACGGTGGTGACATAGTTCAGACCGCCCATCGTGGCGGCGACGATAAACACGCCCAGCGATACCAGCATCAATACGATTCCCCAGTCCGTGCCGGGGGTACCGGGCATAATGGCCTGAGGTGGATAGAGTGTCCAGCCCGCGCCTGTTGGCCCGCCGGCGACAAAGAAGCTGGCGATGAGGATCAGCGAGGCCAGCAGGTAAAACCAGAAGCTGAGCATATTGAGGAACGGGAACACCATGTCCCGGGCACCGACCATCAAGGGGATCAGGTAATTGCCAAAGCCACCGAGAAACAGCGCGGTTAACAGGTATACCACCATAATCATGCCGTGCAAGGTCATAGACTGGTAGTAAGTATTCACATCAATGAAGTCAAACTGGCCGGGAAAGCCAAGCTGCAAACGCATCAGCCACGACAGAACCAGTGCGATCAGCCCCATAAATATTGCCGTCAGCGAATATTGGATGGCGATAACCTTGTGATCCTGGCTCCAGACATACTTGGTCCAGAACGACTGGGGATGGTCGTCAGAGTCGCCGGGGGGCGATATATTGTATTCGGCCATAATCTCCCTCTCCCCCTTAATTAAAATGTGATCATAAATATGTTTATTACGTTAGCCGTGAGCCTGGACTATGGTGCTGAAACCGCTTTTATGTATGCGATGATCGCCTCGACTTCCTCGTCGCTGAACTGGTAGACCGGCATGATGGGCGGATAGCCTTTGACGATTTCCGCATTGGCCTGAAGAATGGCTTTGCGAAGGTAGGCATCGTCAACCAAGACTTCAGCATCATCGGACATTCGCTCGGTTTTGCCATACAGGCCGAGCCAGGTTGGGCCGACACCGGGTTTGCCGTCAAGGCTGTGGCAGGCGATACAGCCGTTGACCTCAGACAGGGTTTTTCCTAGTTCGATGATATCCGTAATATCGCTGGTGATCTTTGGCTGTTGGGTGTCGGCAAAGATGGGCTGGGATGCCAGCCACAGGCCGAAGGTGGCGTCATCTTCTACCACGACCCGCCCGCGCATGTTGAAGTGGCCGACCCCGCACAGTTCGGCGCACAAAATGTCAAAAGTGCCGCGCCTGGTGGGGGTAAACCAGAAATAACTGACGGTGCCAGGCACGAGGTCCATTTTGGCGCGAAACTGCGGGACATTGAAATCATGCAGCACATCCTTTGACCTGAGCAGGACCTTGAGCGAAGTAAATAACGGCAGGTGAAGCTCAGGGCTGAGGATGATCCTGTCATCGGCCGAGGCCGGATCATCGGGGTCTAGCCCGAGTGGGTTGGTCGTGGAAATAAACCGGATATCGGTTTGACCCAACTGGTTGTCTTTGCCGGGAAAACGAAAGCTCCATTTCCATTGCTCGCCCACCACCTCAAACACCTGCGCTTCATCGGGGACACTGACGAACTTTCCGTATACAACCAGGCCCGGTGCCAGCAGGCCGATAATGCCGATAGACGTGAGGCCGATCAGCCAGCCTTCGAGTTTTTTATTGTCAGGCTGGTAGGTCGATTTTCGTCCCGGCTTGTGGCGGTAGCGGATCACCATCCAGGCTATCAGCAGGTTGATGACAATAAAAAAAGCACCGGTAATGATAATGGTGAGGGTAAAAGCATCATCAATTTCACCCCAGTTGGAGGCAGCTGGGGTCAGCCACCACGGGCTGTAGAAGTGGAAGGCAATAGAGGCAACAACAATCAAGATCAAGGCAATGGCAATAGCCATAAGAACGACACCCTATATCGTCATTGGTCGTGTCCTTGATAAAGCAAATTCAAAATAACAAATCCCAAAGTGCCTGAAGACGGGTAACGCAAAGATTGTCTCAAGAAGATTTTGTCTATGATTCTAATGCTAAGAAGCTTAGTGGAGGAAGTGACGCCCTGCGAGTGGGTGACAATATTTCTGTACTTCAAACGCAGAAGTGAGAAAGAAACAGAACTCCGTTTATGCTTTACCTCAAAAAACTTAACACACTGTTCGGAAAGTCAATATTTGTCCGCTATGGTTAGAAAAATATCCCTAAATGGCTGAATTCTAGAGGTGTGATGTGGCAGGTGCGAGTTTACTGACTCTATTAGATGACATCGCGACAGTGCTCGACGATGTTGCGGTGATGAGCAAGGTCGCAGCCCGTAAAACGGCAGGTGTCCTGGGCGACGACTTGGCACTGAACGCCCAGCAGGTCTCTGGTGTGAGGGCCGAGCGGGAAATTCCGGTGGTGTGGGCGGTAGCCAAGGGTTCGTTTCGCAATAAGCTCATTCTGGTGCCAGCCGCTTTGCTGATCAGCGCAATTGCCCCGTGGCTGATCACCCCGATGCTGCTGATCGGGGGCTTGTTCCTGTGTTATGAAGGCTTTGAAAAAGTGGTCGAAAAGCTGTTCCACCCTCCCCAGCTGGAAGAATCCGAATTACTGGAGGAGATGGATAAGGCCGACGATATCCTTGAATTTGAAAAACAAAAAATCAAAGGGGCGATCCGAACCGATTTCATCCTGTCGGCAGAAATCATCGTCATCGCGCTGGGAACGGTGCAAGAGGTACCTTTAGTGACCCAGGTAATGGTGATCAGCCTGATTGCGGTACTGATGACGATTGGGGTGTACGGCTTGGTGGCAGGGATCGTCAAGCTTGATGATTTGGGGCTGTATTTGGTTAAAAACAGCTATGTCACCTCAATGAAGCATGCCATAGGCAATGGCCTGATTAACGCGGCGCCTTATCTGATGAAGTTTCTGGCAATTATCGGCACTATCGCAATGTTTCTGGTTGGGGGCGGCATTGTGGTCCATAGCATCCCAAACTCCCATGATATTGTTCATCACCTGACCGAGCGGGTTGCGATGATACCAGGCGGAGCGGTGATGTTGCCGGCAGTCATTAACGCCCTGATTGGATTATTTTCAGGTGGCGTTGTACTGGCGGGAATGTCCGTTTTTTCCCGAGTGAAAGCAATGGCCAAATAACCCTGACGTATAAGCTAACATTATGAAATCTATCCAGAAGGGATTATTATAGAGCGGTGTATTCCGTATTATCATATAGAGAGAAAGATGAAGAATGTCTTGCTTGCGACGACTTTTGCTTCGCTACTGAGTGTATCGAGCTTTGATGTCTCTGCTGAAATTGCACCGGTTAGCTTTCAGGATATTCCTGAAGTGATGACGGAGTTCGATACCGCGAAAGAGTTCCGTAAGAAGGCATTGACCTATGGCCGCCTTCCGCACCGCAGTGAAATCGACCGCGTCTTTCCGACTTATGTTGCCGATGACAACGGTAAGCCGAAGCTGGAAACCGAAAATGTAGTGTCTGCTGATGTGGTCATTGCCCGTAATCCCGAGCCGGTCAGCGGCGCGGTGTTCAATGAATGGCTGGTGCCTAAAGAAAAGTGGGAAGACACTTACGGTGAATTGCCGCAGTTTGTCGAATTTGCTCCGTTTAAGCGGGTCAAGACCATCAAGGCAATTCCAATTACCGATGAAGTACTAACCCTGCTGGGTAGTGAAGACGGTGAAACAGCAGTGATTGCCGTGGAATGGAATGATCAGGGCATGACAGTATACAAAGACGGGTACTTGGCTGATGGTGGCTACGGTATTGCCCCTGAAGAGATGGCCAAGACCTATGAGGAAGTTGAGCCATAAGGCAAATACAGCCGGTGCTGTTTATTGAGGAACAGAATAGGATAAGGATATGAACCAGCAAAGTTATATTTTGACCGCAAGCTGTCCCGGGCGTTCGGGTACGGTGGATGTTGTAACCCGCTTTCTGCGGGAATTTGACTGCTACATCACGGAGCTGAATTCTTTTGACGATGCGCTGAACCATCGCTTTTTTATCCGTACTGTATTCCGGATGGAAGATAATGCACCGCTTGATCAAGCTGCGTTTTGCACCACCTTTGCAGAGCGGGCGGCAGCATTTGATATGGACTGGGAGCTGACGCCGTCTGATTATCGACCAAAAGTGGTGATCATGGTGTCTAAATATGATCACTGCCTGAACGATCTGTTATACCGCTACCGAACCGGCAACCTTCCGGTTGATATTCAAGCCGTGATTTCCAATCACCCTGATCTGCAGCCACTGGCTCAGTGGCATGGTATTCCTTACTATCACTTTCCGATCACTGGGGACACCAAATCGCAGCAGGAAGCTCAGGTACAAGCCGTGTTAGACGAAACCGGCTGCGAGCTGCTGGTGCTGGCCCGCTATATGCAGGTGCTCTCCCATGATATGTGCGTTCGCTGGGCAGGAAAGGCCATCAATATTCATCACTCGCTGTTACCGGGCTTCAAGGGCGCCAAGCCTTACCATCAGGCTTATAACAAGGGGGTTAAGCTGGTGGGGGCTACCGCCCATTATGTCAGCGATGATCTGGATGAAGGGCCGATTATTACCCAGGGAATGGAAACCGTAAACCATACCTATTTTCCTGCTGATTTGGCTCGCAAAGGCATGGATGTCGAATCCCTGACATTGGCTCGTGCTATTCAATATCATGTCGAGAAACGGGTATTTCTGTTTAATGACAAAACCGTGGTGTTTGAACGCTCGTGAGTGGATGACTTTTGCAAAAAAAAGTGGTGCTTACCAAGTTTCGGCGGCATCACCTTGTTAAAGAGTATTGTTATCTTCAGCTAACCTTTTTGTATCAACATCGATTAGGGCTCTTAATTTCGATGTGATCTCATCGTAATCTGTATATTTTTTGCCATATGAGAGGTTAAACCCGTAGTTAAAGTTGGACGGATTTTCCCCTTGCGTATGCTGTAAAACTGTTTCAAGTTTGTCGAATGCTTTCGCAAGCCTGGCCTCTCTAGATGAGGCATTTTCATATTCGTCCCATAGTGCCAGAATTTCACTTTGTAGGCTTTCCGGTAGAGGCGCTATTAAGGACACTAAATCCTTTCTTTCTTCCTTCGCTTTATCCATTCCTTCAATTTGCTCTATCGCAGGAATGTCACCACTGATGGCTTCACCCAGATCATGAATGATGCACATTTTTATAAGCCGATGTATATCAACGTCTGGATATTGCTTTTCGAACAAAAGGATCATCAAACATAACCGCCAGGTGTGCTCGGCTGTGCTCTCATGCCGACCATTGGACGTTCTCGATGTTCGCAGGGTATTTTTTAATTGTTCAGCCCCCCTTAGAAACGCCAGAATCCCTTCTAACTCGCTCTCATTCACTTCTCTGTCTCCAATAATTTGGTGTTAATGGGGGAATATAAGGTAAGGAGTCGGTGGCCTAGCCAAGAACGCGCGGATAGGCCATCGTACCCAAAAACTTTTACCCCGTATGACTATATGGGGAGTAAAGCTAAATTAGAACGTTAAATTATGCTTCATTTAAACACACCAATGGAACAGAGAATTTCTGGCTTTTATCCGCAATAACTGAAGGTGAGATTTTTTTGTTAGCATTCTTCTTATTAGTCATATGATAAGAAATGTTTTGCTCATTTAAAAAGATACTTAGCATAGATGATTTCATTGATTGCTTCTTATCATCTGTAACAATACCAATCACATCACCATTTTCTGACATAACTGGAGCACCAATATCCCCGTGGCTTATTTCATTTGTGATTGTCATAATTCGAATGTCATTATAATTACCCGATGCTCTACTAATGATCCCATCAGTCATCTTACCTTGATAAGATGGTATCTTAGAGTTTTCCATACCCAAAGATTCAAACCCATACGTATAAGTACGCTCGCCTTGAGACGTTTTCTTCTTAGAACTTATAATTGCATAAGTATCATTAGGAATTGCTGATTTTAAAATTGATATATGATTAATTTTATCTGTTCGTATTACTGTTGCTTCAATTAATCGACCATTCCTTTCGTAATTTATCTTTGAGCAGTTTTTAATAGCATTATCAGTCGTTATTAAATAATTGTTGTTTATAAAGAAGCCAGTGAAATTGACTCTTGGGTCAGGTGTGTAATTAATGCCGTTGGAGACAATAGTATAGTTATTTACAGTTCTGTAATTTTCCACCTTAGAATTACTACTAGATAATGGTCGGCCATTTACTTCGGTTATATTGCAATTTAGCCCTCCTAATTTTTTACATGTATTTTGAGCTAAATTCATAGCTTCTTCTTTTGTCGCTGCTCCCCACGCAGCTCCGGCTACACCATTAATACCGATGGAAAACGCTCTATTATCGGATTTCTTTTGATACTGATTGTATAGTTTCTCGGCGGTCATATTAGCGGCTTGACTGCTTGCAGAAAAAACAAGAACGGCTAACAAACTCACATTGAACAATTTCACTTTCACTTCCAAATCCATCTTGTTAGGCAAACGTCAAAAACTAAGAGATAATTTTTAGTTCGCAAAATATCAATAACGTTAACTTACTGATTTTAAATAGCAATAAACATCAATCAGTAATATAACGTATGTTGTCAAACATTCTACACCTAAATGTATGGAAAGGTATGCGCGCTAGACGTGAAAATGGGATACAAAACTTGAGGAGATTAGCGGGTAACCGGATAAGCAAGTTTGGTGGGGGCTATGACTAAAAAAAGGAGGCGCGATATAGAGCGCCTCCTTCCTGATGATGCTTATTACCAGGTGTACTTGATACCGACACGCAGACGGGTCTGACGCTCGTCGGTAGTGCGGTTCACCTTCACGTCACCGACTTCAACAAACGGACGCCATAGCTCGCCATCTTGAGTTTTGTACTTATACATCACTCGGATGTTGTGCAGGTAGTTCATGTCATCGTTATCAAACTGCGGCTGGGCATTACTTTCCATTTCTTTCCAGATATCGAACTCATATTGGAAGTCCCACTTGTCAGTTTTGTAGCCTAGCCAGGTATCGAACTGCTGGATTTTTGAATGGTAAGGGTTGCCGTCAGTTCCTTCCTGGCTGTAGTCCCATAGTTTCCACTTGTATCGACCCTGGATGCGGAAACCGTTGTCAAACGAGTAGTTCAGACGGGCATAAGGCACGTAAACAATACCGGCAGACGTAAAGTCCAGTGACGCACCGGCGATACCCATCGTATTTTCAAACACTTTGCCGTAATAGAATGCCGAAAATTCTGAGCCGCTCATCGTCATGGTGTCAAAGGCACCATCATCATTGGAGTAGCGGGCATCTAGCTCGAAACCAATGTTCTTGCCGGTGTCGATAAATGCCTTAAAGCGATCGCCGTGTTTTTTGGATTCAGTGGCGTACTGATGGCGGTATTCAATGGTTGTTTTGTAGTCGTTCGCCAGGACTTGTGATGCTGTTGCTAATAATATTGATGCAGCAACAAATTTTAGTGTCGTTTTCATAGTAACTCTCTAATTGTATAGGAATGTTATGTAGCGATTTAGGTAATTGGATGTTTTAGGTGTATGCATTGGCCGTATTGGCTGGCACTTTAGTCGGACGCCACGGATCGCCGGTATGCTCAAGCCAAGGCAGCAGCTCTTCTTCGAGCAGCTGACGGACTAAGGTTTCGTTCTGATCGGCAATGTTGTGCATCTGGTAGGGATCCTGCTGGTTATCGTGCAGAACAACGGTCAGCGGCTTGCCGATTTTTCTGTCCATCATCAAGGTGTAGCGGTCGGTTCTGACCCCTCGGCGACCATAAGACTGCCCGCCATACGGCATAAAGGTGTAGAACTGCGATGTGGGTTTGGTATCCCCTTCGATGCCATGAAGGCTGTTGGCAAAGTTAGTGCCTTCTACGGTATCGGGAATAAGCTCCGGCATGCCCATCAGGCCGAACAGGGTCGGATAGATATCCGGTGCAGAGAACAACAGATCATCCTGGCGTGGAGCCAGCTTGCCGGGCCAGCGGAACATCATCGGGATCCGCATAGATTCGTCATAGTGGTTATTCTTGGTCGGCTTACCGTGGGAGCCCAGGCAACAGCCGTGATCGGAGAAAAAGACCACTAAGGTTTCTTCTTCCAGCCCAAGGCGATCCAGTTCGTTGACGATACGGCCAAACTGCTCGTCAACACCGTGCACCATGGCCATATATTCTTTGAAATACTTAGGTCCATAGCCTTCCAGGTATTCTTTGTCCCACTTCACATTAGGACGGGTATTCAGGCTTTCAGAGGTTTCATTCTGATAGCGATCCAGGTATTTCTGCGGCACCTGATCATACGGTGAGTGCGGCGGGTTCATGGAAACCACCAGGGTAAACGGCTTGTCGCTGTCACGGTACTTGCCGTTTTCATTACGTAAATACTTAATTGCAATGTCGGCTTCGTGCTCCGGACTCCACTGGTTAACGCGGATCGGCTGATCACGAGGCGTATCATTGGTCCAGTACATCGGTGTCAGGTGCTTGTCATAAGTGCCGTAGGCATACCAGAAGTCAAAGCCATGGCGGCGATCCGGTGCTGTCCAGTCATTCCAGTAACGGCCTTCCATCGGGTTGTTGTAGCTAGGAATGAAAGGTGCTTCAGGAGTATCCAGATGCCATTTCCCGATATATCCCATGCTGTAACCCTGATCTTTAAGAATGTCTGACCAGGTACGGGTCTGCTTCTTGAGCTCAATGCCAAAGTCTTTGCCGCCAAATTTTCCCGGCATCGCGGTATGGCTGTTGCCCTGGATCCCGTTTCGGTAAGGGTATTGCCCTGTCATCAGCATGCCGCGAAAAGGAGTGCATAGCGGAAAGTTGGAGACGGCTTGGCGCAGTACCACGCTCTGGTTGGCAAAGCGATTGAGATGCGGGGTATCTGACGGATCCTGATTCATGAACCCTAGTGCGTGGGCACGCATTTCATCGGGAAATACAATTAACAGGTTCGGCTTCTTTTTCGGTTGTGCTTCCATATCTCCGGCAGTAAGGGCACTGGGTGAAGTACTGCACCCTGCCGTCGCCGCGACAGCACTGGTGGCTGCCATGCCTTTTAGTAGGCTACGTCGCGAAATAGACATATGTTCTCCTGAAAGTGAAACGTATTGGATGTTTTAAAAACAAATGAAAGAAGATTTGTCTTTCACTGGCCTTGTGTTTTGTTGTTTTTGGAACCATTACTTGCAATATGCTTGCGAATTGCTTCGGATCGTAAGTGATCGAAATTGAGTTGACTGTGTATTTGATCACAAAAAAGAAAACGAAAGCCATTTGGTGCTCGTATCGAAAGATACTGTCTATATAGGTCATACAAATAGCTAAAATTGCGACGGGTATTTACGGTTTGAGTTTGGCAATAGACCTTTCGAAGGTTATGATATGAACAAATGCGTAAGTTCACGCAAGATTAAACGTAACAATGCGAAAGATTGTGAAAGAGATCAAAAGTTTTCATTTCCCGTATTGTTGCTTTCGTTTTTAGGTGTAAGCTGTATTCGAAATCAAGCGAAAGAAGTTTTGCTGGTTTCGTAAGGAGACAAGGTAAAGTGAAAAGTGCAGTCGAAAGGCGCATGGAAATTGTCAACGTCGTTAACCGAGATGGTAAAGCGCGTGTCGAGGACCTTGCCGCACAGTTTGATGTCTCTAGTGTCACGATTCGTAGTGACCTCAGTTTTCTGGAAAAGAATGGCTATGTCGTCCGCTCTCATGGCGCCGCCATTCCCAATACTGGGGTGATTGCTGAACTGACTGTTCATGAGAAACGCCGCCAAAATGCAGGCATTAAATCTCTCATCGGTCAGGCTGCAGCGAAACTTATCGAAAGTGGTGACACTGTTATTCTGGATTCGGGAACTACTACGCGGGAAATCGCAACCAGCCTGAAATCGCTGGAAGATGTAGTAGTAATGACCAATGGTCTGGATGTTGCAATGGAGTTGGCATCGGCGCCTGGAGTAGAGGTTCTGATGTCGGGTGGTGTACTTCGTAAGAATGCACTCTCTTTTTCTGGCTCACAAGCCGAACACAGCTTGAAGAACTATCGTTTTGATAAGGTTTTCCTGGGTGTGGATGGTTTTGATTTAAGGGCCGGTATCACAACGCACAACGAGCAGGAAGCGAGTCTGAACCGCTTGATGTGTGAGATTTCTGAACAAGTGATTGCAGTTGCCGATTCAAGTAAGTTTGGTAAACGCAGCTGTCATATGATCCGCGAGTTCGGAAACATTGATATCTTAGTGACTGATTCTGATATTCCTGAAGATTACGTACAGGGTCTTCGAGAAATGAAAGTTGATGTGATTATTGTAGAAAAAGAGTACTAGCCAGCTAACTCCATAACAGCATTTCAGATGTGGATTGTGGAGTTAGTACATGAACACCCTTCAAAATCTCGTTCAACGCCATAAGGCAGGTGAACAAAACGGTATTTATTCCGTCTGTTCCGCACACCCTCTGGTGATTGAAGCCGCTCTCAAGCAGGCGTTGAGCGACGATTCTCTATTATTAATTGAAGCTACCTCCAATCAGGTCGATCAATTTGGCGGTTATACAGGCATGACGCCTGTGGACTTTCGAAATTTCGTATTGGAGATGGCGGAATTGCTTCAATTCCCCACTGAAAAACTCATTCTTGGCGGTGATCACCTTGGGCCAAATCGCTGGCAGGCACTCGATGCCGATCAAGCCATGCGTAATGCAGATGATCTGATTGCTGCTTATGTTGCGGCTGGTTTCAAGAAAATTCACCTTGATTGCAGCATGTCTTGCCAGGGCGACCCTATACCGCTATCAGATGACATTGTCGCCGAACGTGCGGCAAGGCTCGCTAAAATTGCAGAAAAAACGGCGCTATCAACTTTTGGTCACAGCGATATTACCTATGTTATCGGTACCGAAGTTCCAGTACCAGGTGGTGCGGCAGAAGAACTTAATGAACTGGAAGTGACGTCACCGCAAGCTGCGCAAGAAACTATCGAATGCCATAAATCCGCTTTCGAGAATGCAGGTGTTGCTGATTGCTGGCATCGAGTTATCGGGTTGGTTGTCCAGCCGGGTGTCGAGTTTGACCATACCGGGGTTATTGATTACTGCCCGGAGAAAGCGCAGTCACTGAGCCGTGTCGTTGATGGCTATGATCATCTTATCTTTGAAGCCCATTCTACGGACTATCAGACCGACAAAGCGTATCAGGCGTTGGTCGAAGGACATTTTGCCATCTTAAAAGTTGGCCCGGCCCTGACTTTTGCCATGCGAGAAGCGCTGTTCAATCTTTGTGATGTCGAAGAAGAAATTGTTGCCAAGGCTCATTGCTCGAACTTACGAGAAATGATCGAGCAGCAGATGTGCAATGCCCCTGATTATTGGAACAAATACTACCACGGTGACGAACACCAGCAGCGCTTTGCCCGTTGCTATAGCTTCAGTGACCGCATTCGCTATTACTGGCCGGATGAACAAATTCACCGCGCGCAGGAAACATTGTTTGCCAACTTATCCCGTACTGGCATTCCACTTCCCCTATTAAGTCAGTATTTGCCTGAACAGTTCCAAGCGGTTCGTGCAGGGCTGATTGAGTCTGAGCCTAAGGCTTTGGTTCTCGACAAAATTCGTCAGGTACTTCGTAGCTATGCGAAAGCCTGCAAACTAAATAAAGGTTAAGAGGTACAACATGAACCAATATCTGGGCTACTCAGAGCAAGAGCTGGAACAGCTGAGTGCTTTCTGGACAGCAAAAGAAGTTGAGCAGCAGCCATCATGCTGGCGCAAAACTCAGGCGACTTTCCGTGAATGCTTTCCTGCAATTGAAGCTTTCATGGATAAGGTGCTGGCGCACCAGGATCTACGCATTGTCATGACTGGGGCTGGTACATCGGCGTTTGCTGGCCGTGCGCTGGCACCGGCTTTGGCTGAAAAGACGGGGCGACGAGTTGAAGCCGTTGCGACAACCGATCTGGTCTCGAATCCCTATCAGTATTTCGCCGAAGATTTACCGACCTTGCTGGTTTCCTTTGCTCGCTCGGGCAATAGCCCCGAGAGTGTGGCGGCAGTCGAACTGGCCAATCAGTGCCTGACTAACTGTTACCACTTGGTGCTGACCTGCAACGGTAACGGAAAGCTGTATAACAACAGCGTTGGTGATAGTCGCTGCTTTGCGCTGCTAATGCCAGAAGAGACGAATGATCAGTCCTTTGCCATGACCTCCAGCTTCTCTTCGATGATGCTGGCTGCCTTTTCGGTTATCGACTTAAAAAATGACCATTCGAAAGAGATTGAAAGGTTTTGCTTATGTTCTGAGGGGCTGGTCAAAGAAATTAATATACCTTTCAGTAATATAGCAACACTCGATATAAGCCGGGTAATTTACCTGGGTAGCGGTGGCTTGCAAGGTTTGGCTCAGGAATCAGCATTGAAGTTACTTGAACTGACTGCCGGTAAGGTCGTGGCGACGTATGATTCTCCACTTGGTTTCCGCCATGGTCCTAAGTCTATCGTTGATAGCGAGACCCTTATTGTGGTGTATATCTCGAACGACCCATATACCCGTCAATATGATCTCGACCTGTTAAGTGAGCTACGCCGCGACAAGATTGCGAGCAAGGTTATTGCTGTTACCGCACAACTTGATGAACAAGTGACGAATGGCGATTACTGGCATGTCCCGGCAATGGAAACCGCCACCGATATCGAACTCCTATTCCCGTACATTATTTTTGCCCAGATCTATGCGTTCCACCGTGCATTGGCTCTGGGTAACACTCCTGATAATCCTTGTCCTACCGGTGAAGTAAACCGGGTTGTACAAGGTGTCACTATCCATAACTTTAATAAATAGAACAGGTAGAACTCATATGACTGCACCTAACATTGTTTGGACCCGAATTGACGAGCGTTTGTTACACGGTCAGATCCGTATTACTTGGGGTAAACACACAGAAGCCAATTTAATCCTTGTCGCCAATGATGAAGCCGCAGAGGGGCCGAATGCCGCCTTTATGCAAGCGGGTATGAAAGCATCGGCCGGCGGCGAATATGCGGTTCGTTTTTTCTCAATTCAAAAAACGATCGATGTCATCCACAAAGCGTCCCCGAAACAGAAGATTTTCATTCTGTGTAACAGCCCGGAAGACGTTGCCCGACTGGTTGAGGGAGGCGTGCCGCTGACTCACTGCAATGTCGGCAACATGCACTTCCATGAAGGCAAACGCCAGATCGCTAAGACGGTTTCGGTTGATGACAAAGACTTGAAGGCGTTTGAACGTATGGTTGAGCGTGGTGTGACTTGCACCGTGCAAAACACTCCCGATCAAACCCCTGTTAATGTTCTTGAACTTGCCATGACGTCGGCGTAAGCCACGTCATACCCACTATAAACAGAGATTTAAAAAAGGAATAAATCATGTTTTTTGAAGCTACGCTGGTCGCAGTATGGGCGTTCTTCTGTGGTATCGATAAATACGATGTCGCGTTGAACATCCACCGTCCGCTCATTACTGGCCCGGTTGTCGGCCTGATCATGGGCGATATGCAAATTGGTTTGATTGCAGGTGCCACCCTGGAACTTGCCTGGTTGGGCTTGGTGCCTAACGCCGGTGCTCAGCCGCCAGATGTGACCATGGGTACGATTGCTGCCGTTGCTTTTGCTGTAATGACGGGTCAATCACCAGAGGTTGCAATGGGTGTCGGTATGCCGATTGCGGTACTGATGCAGATGTTGGTTATCGGCTTCTTTGCTCTGACGTCTTTCACCATGGGCAAAGCGGACAAATTCGCAGAAACCGGGGATTCTGCGGGGATCGACCGACTGCTTATCACCACCATTTCGTTACGTTCTTTGATGTACGCGCTGGTTGCCTTCGTAACGGTTTACTTCGGTGAGCATGCGGCAAGCTGGATTGATGAAAACGCACCGAAAGTGTTGCTGGAAGGCCTGGGTATTGGCGCCAAGATGGTACCGGCAATTGGTTTCGCGATGCTGCTTAAAATCATGTGGTCGAAAGAAGTGGCTGGCGTGTTCTTCATTGGTTTCGTGATGACAACCTACCTCAAGCTACCAATTATGGCCGTCGCAATTCTGGGTGCTTCAGCGGCAGCACTGTACTACTTCTTCAGTGGAAATAATGGAACTTCTAACAACCAACAAGTAGAGGAATTCGAAGATGGCATCTGATATCACAGCAGGCACTTTAGCCGGTAAAAACACCAAGGTTCATGAAAGTCTGGTTGATGATATTGATTCATACGAAGACACCACACCACGTAAAGTGATCTCGAAAAAAGATCTTTGGATTTGTGCGCTACGTGGTCTGTTCATGGAAGGTAACTTCAACTTCGAACGTATGCAGGCGGGTGGTTTTGCTTACTCCATCATCCCGGCACTGAAAAAGATCCACGGTGACAATAAACGTGACCTGGCGAAAGCGTTAAAGAACCATCTTCAGTTCTTCAATGCGAGTCCAAAACTGTTCACTTTCCTGCTTGGTACTGCCATCGCAATGGAAGAGAACAAAGAAAAACCATCAACGGTTAATGTCATGAAAGTGGCGGGCATGGGGCCAACGGGTGGTATCGGTGATGCGATCGACCACATGACCCTGATGCCGCTGACACTGGCGCTAGGGGCGTCGATTGCAATGGAAGGCTCGATTGCCGGTCCGTTTGTGTTCTTCTTCCTGTACCAGGTTGTTCACTTTGCCGTGTACTTCGGCTTGATGTTCATGGGCTACAAGGCGGGTACCGCTGCGATGGTCAACATGAGCGATGCCACAGAGAAGCTGGCAAAAGCGGCCAACATCATGGGTATCTTTGTTATCGGGGCGCTATCGGCCACTTTCATTCGGGTGCAGACCACGGCCTCGCTCGAACTGGGAGGGAAGGTCGTTGAACTGCAAAGTGCCTTGTTCGACAAGGTGATGCCGAACATTCTGCCGCTGGCCTTGGTGTTCTTCATGCTCAAGATGGTGAAAGGAACGGGCTTCTGGGCGAAACCGCCGGTGTTGATTTTCTCAACCCTTGCTGCCGGTGTTGTCGGCCACTTCCTCGGCATTCTTTAAGTAATTACGTTTAGATAGTTCAGGGGGGAGGTACTCCCCCCTTATCAAGGATTTTCAGATGATTGGTATTGTTGTTTCGGGTCATATTCATTTCGCATCAGGCATGCAGTCGGCGGTTCAGGCGATTGCGGGCGAACAAGACCAAATGGAATTTATTGATTTTGTAGAGTCAATGTCGACAGAGGAATTGGAAATACAACTTCGCCAGGCGTCCAAGCAGGTTGATTCGGGTGAAGGGGTGCTATTTCTGACTGATATTCCGGGTGGCTCACCGTGTAACCGCGCACTGTCAATCATGATGGATACGCAAAATGTCGAGCTGATTGGCGGCGCCAACCTGCCAATGATTGCCAATGCGGCGTTCGAGCGAGACGGAGTCAGCTTGCAGGAGCTGGTTGAGACATTGTTAGAGATTGGCACTTCTTGCATGCAGGACATGCGCAAAGAGCTGGAAGCTGTCATGGCGCCAGAGCCAGTTGCTGAATGTGAAGACGGACTATAACTATGCGTTACGCCTTACTCGCCGATCGCGTGTTTACCCCACAAGGCATCGTGACGGATACGGCAGTGGTGATTGCCGACGGGAAAATTGAAGCACTGACTTCAGAGCTCCCAGCGGATTGCCCGGTAAGCCGGTTGGAAGGCCAGTCTTTGATGCCGGGCTTTATTGATATCCATATTCATGGCCGCCAGGGCGCCGATGTGATGGATGCAACGGATGCTGCGTTGCAGAAGATTGCTGATGCCTTGCCGCAAACCGGTGTCGTTGGCTGGGTCGGCACCACCGTGACTGCGCCGTGGGACGACATTCTCAACGCTTTGCGTCAGGTTCGTCATTTTGCCGAGCAACCGCAACAGCAGGGTGCCGAGCTATTGGGTAGTTTTCTGGAAGGCCCGTATTTCACCGAGCCACATCGCGGTTCTCATCCTCCGGCATATTTGAAATCTCCCACTATTGGCGAGCTAGAGCAGTTACATCAAGCCGCCGGTGATTCGTTGATCCGGGCAGCCGTGGCACCGGAAGCGCAAGGGGCGATGGAAGCCATTAGCTGGCTTGCCGAACACCAGATTAAAACATCGGTCGCTCATACCGATGCGACGTTTGACCAGGTCACCGAGGCGTTCCATCGTGGCGCTGACTGCGGAGTTCACCTGTTTAATGGGATGCGTGGCCTGCACCACCGTGAGCCGGGGTGCTGCGGCGCCGTTCTCTACCATGACATGCTGGCCGAGCTGATTGCCGACGGTATTCACGTTAATCCGGTCATGATGCAGCTCGCTTATCGAATGAAAGGGTATCAGGGCATTGCCTTGATCACCGACTGCATGCGCGCTGGTGGCCTTGATGACGGTGAATACTTGCTAGGGGCGCAGACCATCACTGTGACTGACGGCGAAGCGCGCACGACCTGTGGCTCGCTGGCAGGCAGCACCTGCAGCTTGGATCAGGCGCTGCGAAACATGGTTTTCGAAAGCCATGTTCCTGAATGGGAAGCGGTGCAGATGGCATCGTCCGTCCCGGCTAATTATCTCGGGCTTGCTCACCGCCTTGGCAGTATTGCCAAGGGATTGGAAGCCAGCCTCACTGTTATGAATGAAGATTTACAAGTGCAGGGCACGTTAATCAAAGGCGAGTGGGCCTATCAAACCGAAGCGACCAAATAGCGCTGTCTCCCTTGCTACAACAAATGAATAAGAGGTTTTACATGGAAATTCGTCAACCAATTCATAGTGCACACGCCAAACAACTTGATACTGCCGGTCTGCGCGAGCAGTTCCTGATTGAAGATATGTTTCAGGCTGGCCAGATCAACCTGACCTACAGCCACATTGACCGCATCATTGTCGGTGGCGCCGTACCGACAACCGAAGCATTAGCGCTTGAAGGCGGCAAGGAAATTGGCGTTGATTTCTTCCTTGAACGCCGTGAGTTAGGTGCAATCAATATCGGTGAGCCGGGGCTGGTGATTGTTGATGGCGAAACCTATGAGATCGGTACTCGCGAAGCGATTTATGTCGGCAAGGGTGCCAAAGACGTTAAGTTTGAAAGTGTGTCGGCAGAAAAACCAGCCCGTTTCTATGTCAACAGCGCACCTGCTCACATGACATACCCAACGCGCAAGATCACCCGTGAAGATGCCTCCCCTGAAACCTTGGGTAGCCAGGAAAACTGCAACGTACGTACTATTAATAAGTACCTGCACCCAGCGGTATTGCCTACCTGTCAGCTATTGATGGGATTGACTGAGCTGGCACCGGGCAGCCTGTGGAATACCATGCCTTGTCATACTCATGAGCGTCGTATGGAAGTGTATCTGTACTTCAACATGCAAGACGACAACATCGTTTTCCATTATATGGGCGAGCCACAGGAAACCCGCCATATTGTCATCCGTAACGAGCAAGCGGTAATTAGCCCGAGCTGGTCAATTCACTCTGGCGTAGGGACGGCAGCCTACACCTTTATCTGGAGCATGGTAGGGGAAAACCAGACCTTCCATGACATGGACCATGTTGCGATGAGCGACCTGAAATAATCCTCTCTCTCAATTTGCGGTATGGCAATTGGCTCGAAAACAGTTTCGTCCACTGCCTGCCATACCGCAGCCTTTTTAATTAGGAATTCCGAATGAATATGTTTGATTTATCAGGTAAAGTTGCCATCGTTACAGGTTGTGATACAGGCCTTGGTCAAGGCATGGCGGTTGGTCTGGCACAGGCTGGTGCTGACATTCTGGGTATCGGTTATGTCCCTGCTGAAGAAACGCGCGAGAAAGTTGAAGCGCTGGGCCGCAAGTTCCACTACATCACTGCCAACCTTATCGACGACTCGAACAAAAAAGCACTGACTGCACTGGTTGACCAGGCGGTGACTGAAATGGGTCGTGTTGACATTCTGGTAAACAATGCCGGTATTATTCGTCGTGAAGACCTGCTGGATTTCTCGGATGATAACTGGGATGACGTTATCGCCATTAATCAAAAAGCGGTTGTCTTCCTGTCTCAAGCTGTTGCTAAACACTTCATTGCGCAAGGCAATGGCGGCAAGATCATCAACATTGCTTCTATGCTGTCTTTCCAAGGCGGTATCCGTGTTATTTCCTACACTGCATCCAAGTCTGCGGTCATGGGGATTACCCGTGCACTGGCTACTGAACTGTCCCCACACAATATCACTGTGAACGCTATCGCCCCGGGCTATATGGCAACCAATAACACACAGGCGCTGCGTGAAGATCAAGAGCGTAACAAGGCCATCTTGGATCGTATTCCTGCTGGTCGCTGGGGGCTACCATCTGATATGGCCGGTCCTGTTATCTTCCTGGCTTCTCCGGCTTCAGATTATGTAACGGGTTACACCCTTGCTGTTGACGGTGGCTGGTTGGCTCGCTAATAGGTGATGACATGACATTAACGAAAGAACATGTACTAAAGCAGCTAAAACGTGTCTATCGCTACCAAGCCGCGAATCAGACTCGTTCTGTAATTCGCCGCAGTGGCGCGACTCGTTTTATCAAGGATACGGACTGGGAAAGAGGCGTATTCTGGTCTTGTGTATCTGCTGCATGGATGGCAACTGACGATAATGAATACCTTGACGGGGTGATGAATTACGCACTGCACACAGGTTTTCGGACCGGTGCATTTCCGCGTTTTGCTGATGACCATGTTTGTGCCCAAGCTTATCTGGATGTCTACCCAACAATAAACATCCCTGAAGCGTTGGAGCCGACCATTAAGGCGTTTGATGTTATGCTTGATGAGCCGAAACCAGGCCATCGCGACTGGTGGTGGGTGGACTCATTGTTCATGGCACCACCTGCTTTTGCGGCTTTGTCAAAAGTGACTGGCGAGCGCAAGTACCTCGATTACATGAATACGGCATTCTGGGACGCGATTGATCATCTTTACGATCCTGAAACGGGCCTGTTTTACCGTGACTACCGTTACATGCCAACAGAGCTAGGCCAGAAGTACCGTGATGAGTTCGGTGATGGTGGGGCAGAGCTTCGCGAAGCTAACGGCGAGAAGGTGTTCTGGTCGCGCGGTATCGGCTGGATGCTGGCTTCGGTACCGCGTCTGATGGCACGCATGCCCGAGGACTATGTTGAACGCAGCCGTTACCTTGAATTGTTTAATAATCTTGCTGCCGAAGTGATCAAATATCAGCAAGATGATGGTTTTTGGCGTACCAGCTTGCTTGACCCGGAAAGTTTCCCGGCTCCGGAGAGTAGTGCCACTTCGTTATTCTGTTACGGCTTGGCGTGGGGAATAAATAACGGTCAGCTTGATCGTGATACTTATTTACCTGTTGTCGAAAAAGCCTGGCAGGCATTGCAAGGCTGTATTCATGACAACGGCATGATTGGCTGGGTACAGTTACCGGCCTTTAATCCTCGCGACGTGAAGTTTGAACATAATATCGATTATGGCGCCGGGGCATTCATGCTGGCGGCAACGGAAGTGGCAAACTTGGCAGAATAAACAAATGGTATATGGCAGCCTCTCTTTTTATCTTCGGAGTGAGATAAAATAGAGGCTGATTTTTTCATAATTGAGGGGCACACCCTAGATTGGTATAAGAGGACCAATAAATTATGTCCGAACAATCTACTTATTTGCTCGCACAATTCCTTGGTTTTATAAGTTTCGCGATCGGCTTGTATGCGTTTTACCAGAAACAAGATACCAAGCTGAAATTGTGGATGGCGGTATTGTGTCTGGTGAATGCAATCCACTTTCTCTTGCTACATTCTTTCTCGTCAGCTTTCTGCGTCGCTGTTTCGATGGTCAGAAATTTAATCACCATAAAGGTCCGATCCCGATGGGTGATGATGGTTTTCATGCTATTTAGTGTTGCCGGTTTTTTCTCTATTCAGCGTCCGAGTGAGGCACTTGGGGTGACGGGTATATGCGTGGGTACTTACTCACTGTTTATGCTCGATGGTATAAAGCTTCGATTAGGTTTGCTAACCGGATCACTGCTTTGGTTAGGTAATAATATCGCCTTGGGTTCGATAGGCGGTTCGTTGCTTGAAGCCTGTGGTGCGAGCATGAATGCCGTTACGCTATATCGTCTGTATCGCGATAAAAAAGCCCCGGCAGCTTTCGTTGTGCAAGGGCGGGATTAAGCCTGGTATTACATAAGGGTATATGTCTTAGCTCATAACTTGCTGTGAACACGAGTGGCCTTTGTTTTTTTGAATTTAGCTGCAAACGTAATTATAGCTTGGACTGCTTTTTGAACAGAAAGTTGAATGTTTGGTTGTTTATCGAGCTTAATGAAAATATCGATAAAATGTTTTTATTAATTGAATGAAAAATATTGTTTGAGTGAATGAAATGAACGCCGTATTATTCATTCAGCAGTTACGTATTTGCTCTAAAACAGAATCCACATAAGCGATATCAACGCTACTTGTGCAATGTTGGCAAGTTTAGCCGTTCTCACGTTCCCCGTGAGACCCCATTGATAACCACTTTTTTAGCTACTTTTTGGGATCCTAAACAAACCATAGCTTTTTGTTTGCTATGGCAGATTCGTATACCTGCAATTCATAACGCTAGGGATACACCCTAGCGTTTTTTTCATTCATTTTTATTATTGAAAACATTATGAAACGTTTTGTTGTTGTACTCACTTCTACCATGTTATTTGCGTGTGGTGGCGGGTCGGGTAATGACTCTTCGGATAATACGAAATCCCCTTCAACGGCGGTAGCTTCTCCTACTCAAGTGGCTCCGCAACCTGAAACTAATGATGAGGTTCAAACTGCGGTTGAGCCTCTTGTTCCTGCTGTTCACTTATCTCCACAATCAGAGCAAGAGCCAGAACAAGATCCAGAACAAGATCCAGAATTAGAATCAGAGCCAAATGAGGCGGCGCAGTCAGTACAGGTTACTGAGAATACACACACTCCCGTCGTTCAATCTACTTTGCAGCCTGAACCGGCGCAGACTAAGGAAATGCAGCTACCTGAGCCAACTTTCGTTTTGGATCTGGCCGGGCCTACTCCTCTGAGAGGGCAAATGGTCTCTGGCAACCTTGTCACCCAGCCCGAATATCAAGTCGGATTAGAGTGGCAAATTGACCAGCGTGGCGTCAGTCAGTGCATAGTGACCCCCACAGAACCGAACTGCACCTATACTGTTACCAGCCAGGATGAAGGGCATCTTTTACGTCTGTGTAGCGTTGCGGGAGAGCAGAGCACTTGTACTGAGGAGCAGCAGTTACCACGAATTAGTTTCACCGGATTGCTTAATTACAAAGGTGAGGTGAATGCGCAGCTGGCTGGTTTTTCCGAGCAGTTGGAAATAGGCTGGTACCTATCTGATACTGAAGTGTTTAATATCGATGCCGACGGTCCTGGGTATCTCGCGCCAGGGATGAATGAAGGACTCACTTATCAGTTACAGGAGGCATCCCACAGCGCCAGAGATTACGTCCATCACTTCTTGATCTTCTGTGTGAACGACCGTGCGCGTCGTTGGGAAACCACTTGCCGTGTTGTCGGCACGATGGATTCTATCTATCCATCAAGACAAGGGATAGACACGCTGTTTCCAATATTCGCTGATGAATATAAAAAACAGCAACTTGTGGGAGGGGAGCTATTGGAGCGAGTCGATACCCATCGTCGCATTGCGCCCGTTTTGGCAATTAAACATGAATTCCGTTCTTATACTTCTTATATCAATCGGCCAATAACATCGGCTGAGCTGGATTATTTCCAGTTCACTTTGGCTCCAATGTATTCAACAAAATATAGGCAAGAGCAACAGGGCGACTATCCATCCCTGATGTATAAGTATGAGGATGATGAAGATACAAGAGAAAATCCATACGATAACATCATCACGACTGCCGATGATTTGTGTAGCAGTATTGGCCGACGATTACCTGCAGCGATTCAGTTTGAGCGTAGTGACTTTACAGACTCAGGCTGGCCAATGCATGGCTATCCGTTTGGTTTGTACTGGACGGCGTCCAGGAAAATTGGCGCGTATTACCCGAACCTGGCGACAGATATTGTAACAGGGGAAAGCTATACAGAGTCAAATAAGGTGCTTTTCAGTGTGGCTTGCGGGCACTACGGCTGATTCATTATTGCACAAGAGACAGGTGCTGCTCTTTGTTACGTAATTTAGAATGAACGTTTATTGTGACGATTAACATTAAATGCTTATTCACAAATCAATAAAAAGGCTGCTTGTGCAGCCTTTGTATTGATACAGCTTGTGAGGTTTATGTTTAATCGTGATTGTTTTTTTTCTTATGCTTCTTAAGAAGTTTTTTTATCAACCGGTAAACCTTAGCCGGTATCTTTTTATCACTCATACAAAATCCATTTCCCGGCGTTTGTTAATTTATCGAACTCATCCTTCGTCGATACTTATTACGCTTCTGGCTTTGCCTTTTCTTGTCGACTCGCTAATAGCGCTTCAATGTTTTCTGCAAGTAGATCGATTTTGTCATCCATATGATCTAATCGCTCATTGTCGATACCAACACAACTTTGTAGCAAATTGTGTACACGCTCTTCAATTGCAACAGATGTGTGGGTGCGTTCAGTATGTACCCGTTCTTTCACTTCTGATTCAACAGAACGTCCACGTTCAACCAATTCATTAAACAAGCTTTTGCCTTTGTCTGATAACTGACTTACTTCTCCGGTGCTCTTTGCATATGCTCCCAGACCTGCTAACCAGATGTTATGTAGTTTTTCATCTTTGACGATAGTTTCTGCAGCCGATTTAACAGTGCTCATAATCGTACTCCCTCTTTGTAATATAAAAATTGCTAATCTTGATTTTCAGTGTATTTACAGGATAAGAATTTCGATTAGAGTATTCCCACTAAAATAGTGAATTACCGTTGTATATTGTGAAATAAAATAAAGGATAACCTTCTTATTCCATTCGTTGAGCATATTTGGTTAGAACAGAAATTAAGGTTTAATCCCTGTGAAAAGTTTTTATTTATCAAATCTGTGAATTTAGGGTAATAACAAACTGAATAATTAAGGTGTATTAGCTTAGTTTCTTTCTGGCCTCCAGGCCCGCAACATCCGCGACAGCCAGGCAGCCGTTTCACGGTGTTTAGTGCGGGTTGCCAGCCAGATCAGCAGGGCATCGATCAGTTCATCATCCAGGTTCAGGTCGATGTTTTTACCACTGAGGGCGGCTTGTCGCGCCGCTAAACTGCGGCTATGAGCATATTCGACCCGCGACAGGAATTCATCGATCAGCGGTTGCTCCGGTATGTTGAGCGATAGGTGTCGCAGATCTTGTAACGCTTGTCGCTCGATATCCAGATGTGCCTCCACCCCGGAAGCCTGACGGTAGCGCTGCTGCCACTTGCGCCCCTTGACCACCAGGGGACGTAGCCGCGGATCCAGCCAGTAGAGGAAACGCTGCAATTCGTTATCGAAGTCCTGTAGGGGGCCGGCGCACTTCAGCTTGGTCCAGAGCGCCGCTTTCATGGTTGCGTTATCCGTTCGACTAGCCAGCGTACCAGTGCAGCTCGCTGAGCGGCATGGCGCTGCTGAAGTCGTTCTATTTGGTCAGATGTTTCCTGCTCAAGCCGCTGTTGTTCGTTAGCTAATTCCTCCAGGCAGTCCTGTTTCTCCCGCTCGAATGTCTGTATCAGTGCGGTTAACTGTTCCTGGTGCTCATGCTCCAGCTGTTTACGCTTGTCGCTCAGTTGTTGCTCGGCGGCTGCTTCTGCCTGGCGGATCTGCTCGGCTGCCGCCCGTTCTGCTTCCGTCAATTTAGCTACAAAGTTTTCAAGTTCGTTTTGTTTCATAACAGGCGGGCCTTTAATCGCTTGATTTGAAAAATTGCTTCCCTTTCCTTCTCCTCAAGTTGCTGTTCGATGCGATTTTTCTCCCGGGTCAGCTCGGGAATAATGACTTGGTTTAACGCATTTACCTGGCGGTGAGTCTGTTTTAAGGCGGCTGCGATACGGCGGATATTGGTCTCCAGCGTCATCAATTTCGCCAGTTCGGGCATCAGCTCCCCTAGCTTCCCGCGTACCTGTTCAGGGCGGATCCCGACCTGAGTAATCGATCCCAGCAGCTTGGGTGCAGGCTTCGCTAGAGAGAGCTCCGCCAGTTCGACCGACATCCAGCGATGGCTGTTGTCTTGCAAAGGAGCGGGTTGTTCCACCGCGTCGGCTAACCGCTTCAGGGTCTGGAACGATTCATGTTCAAGCGTATCCTGCCAGTGATTCTGGATCACCGCCCAGGCTTGGGTGACCTGCTGCCTGAGTGTTTTGGCCTGCCTGAGCTGTTTAAGGCCCTCCGCCATCAGCATATCGCGTTTGCGCTCCAGCAGATCCAGACCTTCCCGCGCAATCTTCAGCTCAGTCTTGATGCTGACCAGTTCTGCCTTGGTGGCCGGCCGGTGAACAGTGAGTGGCATCAGTCTTTCTCCCTTTCAAGGCCCGGATCCAGTCCTTCATCCAAAAGGGACCCATAGGTTTCGAGCATCGTAGCGCTTAACCGAGTCAGCTCTTCTCTGGGCAGACAGCCCAATGCACGCCAGCCGATATCGAGGCTTTCTTCAATGCTGCGATCTTCGGTGAGATCCTGTGCAATAAATGACCGCTCCAGACACTGACCGAATTCAAGGTAGCATCTGTCGACAGTTGACAGATCCCCTTCACCCACGATGCGGGTCATCATGCGAACCTCTTCGGCACGGGCATAGGCTGCATAGAGTTGTTCCATCAGAGGTTGATGGTCACTGCGGGTTAACCCCTGACCAATACCGTCGGCCATGAGCCGGGATAAGGAGGGCGGCAGGTTGATCGGAGGAAAGACGCGCTGACGAAACAGGTCGCGGGAGAGCACAATCTGCCCCTCGGTGATGTAGCCTGTCAGGTCCGGGATCGGATGGGTGATATCATTGTTGGGCATGGTCAGGATCGGGATCTGGGTAATGGAGCCGGGCTTGCCCTTGATGCGTCCGGCACGCTCGAAAATCGTGGCGAGATCACTGTAAAGGTAACCGGGATAGCCCTTTCGGGACGGGATGTCGCCCCGTGCCGTAGCAATTTCCCGCAATGCTTCGCCGTATACTGTCATGTCGGTGAGTATGACCAGCACATGCAGGCCCAGCTCAAACGCCAGATATTCGGCTGCAGTCAGGGCTACCCGAGGTGTCAGCAACCGCTCCATGACTGGATCGTCTGCCAGGTTCAGGAAAGAGACCGTACGCCCGGATATCTCTTCGGCAAATCGTACGGCCACATCATGTTTGACGCCGATAGCCGCAAACACCACTACCAATTCTTCACTGTCTTTTTCGCCCGCAGTACTTTTGCTTAGGTCCGGACGGATCCTGGCCTGCTGAGCAATCTGGATGGCCAGCTGGTCATGGGGCAGCCCTGATGAGGAGAAGATCGGTAGCTTTTGACCCCGAACCAGGGCATTCATGGCATCGATACCGGAGATACCTGTCTGGATAAAATCATGGGGATACGCCCGTGCCGTTGGGTTGAGCGGGCTGCCGTTGATATTCAGTGCGGTTCCGGTCAAAGGTGGCCCCCCGTCGATGGGAGCTCCTATGCCGTTAAGGCGTCGACCAATGATGGATTCACTGACCGTTAAGGTAATTGGATGACCGAGAAAGCGGATACGTTGTGACCCCTTGGCCAGCCCTGTTGTGCCCTGGAACACTTCGATCGTCACTTTGTCACCATCCAGTTGCGCCACTCGGCCATGGCGGATCCGTCCTTCCCGATCGGCTACCTGAACCGCTTCGCCAAAACCGATCCCGGGCAGTGTCGCCACCAGGGCAATCAGGGGGCCTTCAATCTGTTCCAGCTGCGTGTAGATGATTGGGTCTTTCATGGTGTGCGCTGCCATTTCAGGATTTCTTTCGTTTCATCCGACCCCAGTTCATCCTTAAGCCGGATCAGTTCATTAAGTTTGAATTTGGCAAACGCGTCCCGGGCTGGCGTTGTATCTTCGAGCAGGTCGCGAATCTGCCTGATGATCACCCTTAGCAGGCAGGCTTGTTTTTCTGGTGACGCAAAACGATCTTTGGCACTGAAGGCAGACTGCTGCAGGAAACCCTCCTTGACCACACGCTCCGCCATCAGGGTCTTTCGCTGTTGATCGGACAGCCCTTCCTCGCCTAGGATCCTGACAATACCCTTTAACTTGTCTGCGGTAAGCAACAGGCCGAGCAGTTCATCGCGCTCCTGCTGCCAGTCGGGAGAGATCTTTTCCCACCACGGAGCGAGCTCCTCATCAAATTCAGAGTATGACTCCAAGGGGTGAATTGCCGGGAAGAAGCGGGCGTAGGCCAGGTTTTTGTCTAGCATCCAGTAAGCCTTCACAAAACGCTGGGTATGCAGGGTGACAGGCTCGGAGAAATCGCCCCCCGGGGGGGAGACTGCACCGATGGCGGTCACGGAGCCGGTTTCATTGGCCAGGGTACGAACTCTTCCCGCTCGTTCATAAAATTCGGCAGTACGACTCGGCAGATAGGCGGGAAAGCCCTCTTCTGCCGGCATCTCTTCCAGCCGGCCTGAAATCTCTCTTAGTGCTTCTGCCCAACGGGAGGTTGAATCGGCCATCAGGGCTACGTCCAGCCCCTGGTCCCGGAAATATTCCGCAATCGTAATGCCGGTGTAGATGGATGCTTCTCTGGCCGCTACGGGCATGTTGGAGGTGTTGGCTATCATGACGGTGCGCTCGATCAAGGGGCGGTCAGTCCTGGGATCGCGCAGCTTGGGGAAGTCTTCGAGTACACCGGTTATCTCGTTGCCTCGTTCACCGCAGCCGATGTAGATGATGATGTCAGCGTCGCACCATTTGGCAAGGTTTTGTTGGGTCACTGTCTTACCGGTGCCGAATCCTCCCGGCATGGCCGCAGTGCCTCCTTTGGCGAGGGGGAAGAGGGTGTCGATAATGCGTTGTCCGGTAATGAGCGGCTGGTCCGGTGTCAGGCGGTGATGCACCGGACGTTTGATGCGTACGGGCCAGCGATGATAAAGGTAAACTGGGTGTTCCTGTCCGTCGGCACTGCGGATCCGCGCGATGGTGTCCTCCAGAGTGTATTCGCTTGGTTCTGCAATATGAACCAGTTGGCCAGATAGCCCGGGAGGCAGCAGGATTTTGTGGTTGATGGTGGGTGTTTCCCGCACCAGGCCTATGATGGTTCCGCCGCTGAGTTCGGCTCCTGTCTCCTGCTTAGGTTCGAATGGCCAGGTCCGTGTTCGGCTCAACGCTGGTGCTTCCGCGCCCTGGTGGATAGATGGCCCAAGCTGCTCTCGGATCAGGGTCAGTGGGCGCTGGATACCGTCATATATGGTGGATAACAGGCCGGGCCCCAACTCTACCGCCAGTGATGACCCACTGCCGGTGACCGGTTCGCCGATTTTGAGCTCGGTGGTATCCTCGTAGACTTGAAGAAAGCATTCAGTGGGGGTCAGGCGGATGACCTCTCCGATCAAGCCAACATCGCCAACGGCAACACGGTCGCCCATTGCGAATTGCTCGGGATGGTCACAGATGACAACGGGGCCACTAATCCGGATCGTTTGAGCTGACATCTTCAAGCCACCTTTGCCAGAGCTCAGGGAGCAGCCTTTCCAGCCGCTGGTCCCAGGAGCCGTCTATTTCGATATGCATCTCTTTATTTTCAATAATTGCTCCGCCTAATATCGGAGTTGGTGATATAGAGGCGCACTTCAGGGCGACTCGCTCCGGGTCGATACCCTCTGACCACTGGGGAGATAGCTTGAGGTGCCATTTTAAGGCGGGATCCAGCCGTGGTAATGCCTGCGCTATCCAGGCCTTTAGGTAGTTATGGTCTGGTGGTTGCTGCGCCAGCAGATGGCGAGTGTCTGTCATAATTTCGTCGATACAGTTCTGATGGCAGCGCCAGAGGCGTTGCTGCTGACGGGTTTGTGTGTCACGGGTCGATTTGAGGCGAAGTTGCCGCAGCCGATTAGTATGGCTCTGTCGTAGACGGCTGGTCCTGGCGTGGTAGACGCGTTGTTGTTCCTGTTCGAGTTGTTCTGCTCGGGAGCGGTAATCCTGCTCAATTTCATTCAGTCGCTGTTGGAGTTTTTGTTCCAACTCCTCGTACAGGTTCTCCAGGGTATTAGGCGTCACAGGCGAACCTCCCCTAGGCCAATGGCACGGCCTAGCAACTTGCTCAGTTGTTCAGTCTCGCGTGAGGGATGGGCGGGATCAGGTAGTCTCAGGTACGGTATCCGGTCGGTCTCTTCGGGAGGTGGTTCGTCTACGCCAACAAGCAGTCCGCAAGGCTCATTGCCTTCTCTGGTGGCAATGCCGAGCAGTTGAAACAGCAACTGTTCCTCTTCTGTTCCCTTAGTACGCAGTTCCATTGCTACAGGGCTGCAATAATGATGATGGAGATGATCAGGCCATAGATGGCGATCCCCTCGGCCAGTCCCAGAATCACTATCACCCGTCCAAAAAGCTCCGGTTTTTCTGAGATCGCCGCCACCCCTGCTGCGCCGACCTGACTGACGGCAATACCGGCTCCGATACTAGATAGCCCCGTCGCTACCGCCGCTGCCATGTAATTGCCCCAGTGAGGGAGTATTTTGGCGGCTTCCTGAGGGGATTCCGCTGCCGCTTTGGGCATGAAATACAGCAGCAGGCTGGAGAGGATAATTAAAGAGCCTGCAGTCGCGCAAAGCCCCCAAACCCATTTACTGACTGATATCGGCGTACTCATCAAAGTGCTCCACGGAAAGTCTGAGGGGCACGAACGGAATGCCGCCTCCTGAGATAAATTTAGTAAACAATTCGTAAAAGTGCAGGCGAATCACCTGAATACAGACCAGGATCCCTTCGATGACGGTGATCAGAATGTTGCCGATCACAAAGACGCTCCAGGCCAGCCAGGTGTGGCCGGATAACAGCTCCACAATAATAACGAGGGCCATCGAGAGAGCGATATGCGCAAAAGTAAAGGCGGCTAAACGGACGAAGGAGAGGGTATGAACCACAAATTTGATCGCAAAATCGTAGGTTTCTATGAGCGTTGCAAAGAGGCGTAACCCGAGCGATTCCTGTTCCTGCCGGTTGAAGTTGCGTATGGCCATGGCGAGCAATCCGGCAGAAACCAGGCTCAGGCAGAGGAGTTGAATTCCAGGCCACTGCGCCCAAAACCCAACAATTAAGCCGACAAGGGCAAGGTAAAACAGCAGACCGATGAGGCCAAAGTTGTCCCACAGGCGTTCTTTGAGGAGCCCGCTCAACCAAGCGTTAAGCAAACCGATGGACATGCTTATGCAAAGTACGCAGATGCCGAAGGTGACGCTGATGGCTAGCGAAACATATACCTCGTCCATAGGGTGAAAAATAAGGGCGGGGATCCAGTCTTCGCGGGCGAATAAGCTGCCGAACAGGATCCCGAAAATGGCTGCTGAGAGTCCAATCGGCATCAACAGCAACCCGGCATTGCGCCTTAATGTCGAGTTTGAACTCGGCCACCGTTGACTAAATAGCCAGAATCCCAGCAGGGCAAGGAGCATCCCCTGTCCCAGGTCGGCAAACATCATCCCGAACATGAGCGTAAAGCTGATGCTCAGTAGCGGTGTCGGATCAATTTCACGATATCCGGTGATCCCGTAAAGCTGTATCAGATCCGCAAACCCCTCCAGGATCTTGGGTCGGTGAAACAAGCTGGGGACTCGGGCAAGGGAAAGACCGCTATCCTCTGCTGGGGTCAAGACGATGCACTCATGCTGTAAGAGAACACTGAATTCTTCTGTTTTTGTCCTGGGGATCCAGCCATCGATAATGGTCCAATCCTCGACGTGGCCGATCTGGCCTGCCGTGGCAAAAAGCAGCTGGCACTGTTGTTCGGTTAGTGGTTGTCCAGAGAGTGCTAGCGGCGGCTGGTCGGGTGGAGGGGGAGAGGATTTTAGATCGGCTGGTGGGTTGCCTCCCACCCAGAGAAAAAGCTCGGCATCGATCTGAACCGCACCTTGGGGAAGAGAGGTTGAACCGGACAATGTTCCTATCTCATAGCTGAGCAGAGGCTTCTCCGGAAGGTCTTCGAGTAACTGCTCTGCGGCACGAAAACGCTGATAGCGTTGCTTGGCCTGGAGCAAAAGTTGTAATGGCTGGAGATCTTCCCTCTCTCCCAGCGAATGGCGATCGATCGGTTGGAAGAATTCCGTTTCAGACAGCAGTTGGAGGCAGGCGGCCAGGCGTTCTTTGGAAACAATCCAAGTCAGACGTGTCATATCTTCCGGAAACAACATAGTTTTTCCTTCCTGATGATACGATGTTATTCGTTAGCCGACGGCTAGAAAAAGTATTGGTCAAGCTGGCCGATTGAGCAAATATGCCAGCTATCGCTACCCTATTGTTGTGTGTGTGGCGCCCTGGCGCCAAATAAAAGGAGCCGCTCTTGCGATTGGCTCCTTTTCTCTTTCTGTACCTAAGTAATCAGTTAGATCACGACTTAGTCAGGTTAAATGCTTGCGGTATGGCATCTACGGTTATGACCGTGACCTGGGTATTGCCGCTTTCAACCTTGGTGGTCACCTGCGAAGTTGTCACCTGTGAACGGTTACCTTCCAACTTCCATTCGCCTTTAAGCGTAAATTGGTTATTCATCGGCTGTGACAGGTCGAAGCGCCAAGGGCGGCTATAGATACTGACTTCTATCTGTTCGCCGTTGGCATCGACCTGCTCTGGATCTTGGCCATCATAGAGCGCCAGATCGGGATTGACGACGCTGAGCGAGAGCTGATCTGCTGCGGCATTGGCCTTGACCATGATCTGCGAGGTTGTCTCGGATGCCATTACCCAGTTGGAAGCGTCAAGGGTAGCGGGTTCAAAGAAGGCGTAGGCCTCGACACCGCCTTCACTGCGAACCGCGTGTACCTTGTTGTCCTGCTGGAGTACGGTATAGACAGGTTTAGTTTCATCTTGCGCTTCAATTTTGATGGCATATTCATAGCGACCGTCGGCAGGGGCTTTGCCGTGATCAATTACTGCGGTGGCAAACTGGCCAGATGTTGGCTTGCCATCATCCTCGTCGTTGGACGCTTGGGTTTGGTAGCTAAATCGAACCAGTTCATTTGCCGTATCTGTTACGAAGTAACGGTTACCAGCCGGATCAAGAAGCGTCGTTTCGCCCGGAAGGGCCATTTCGGTTCCCAGTGTGTTGACGGTATAGCTGTTAATTTCGACCGCCTCAAGAGCAGGGACGCTGTACTGGAACAAGGTGGTTTCGGTGCTATGTTGGTTATCGGCATTTTGGATCCCTGAACCAAGTGCAACGATGTTATTGCCAAACATGAAATACGATTTATTGGCGCGCAGGCTTTGCTGAGCATACTTTTTGTGACCGTGTAACTTTATGGCAAACATCGCACTGTTGCTGTCTAAGGTGTTGGCCCCCGAATAGCTTTCGGTCGACAGCAACATTTCTTCGATGCCCGCTCCTGGCAGTTGATTGAGCACCGTTCGCAGTTCGCTGTTCGGCAGATGAACGGTCGTTGTGCCGGGATAACGGTTCCAGTCCCAGCCATCATGACTGAAGGCCCGCTTTGAAAAGTCCGAAGGGGTAATTTCGAGCTGCCCATACTGCAGGTAGCGGCCATACAGGTTATTTGCCTGATAGGTTTCATTACCAACCAGGTAGCGGCTAAAGCCCCGGGCTGTCGCTAGCCAGGATTGGCTTGGCTCAGTTGGACTCTCTCCTCTGGCTATCGCCATGGAGGCATAGTTCATGGCCCATACACCGGTAGGTTCGGCCTCGGCCGTTACGCCTTTATATGATGGGAGATGACGCAGGTTGGCGTAGGCAGCAGCTAGCTCGGTATCGACCGACTCGGTGCCATCCGGCGAGCCGCTAAGTGCCAGCCACTGAAACGGTGTCGGTGAAATCTTCTGCTTGCCATCGGGATGACGGCCACTCAAGACAATAGGTGTATGGGTTTCCTTGGTGTAAATACGCATCTTGAGCAAGACGTCTTTGATTCGCTCATGGGCTGCCTGTGAAATTTGATAAGGGCTGTTACTTAAGCCGAATACCGCGCCGGAAAGTCCGTTAAAGGCATCTTTGCCGTAGGCAGGGTAATGTTGCGAGTGGTGGAAGACGCTGCCATCCGGTTTGAAGCCGCCGCCTAATCCGTCTGATGCCAGCAGGGTTTTGCTGAGCCAGGACTGCAGTTGGCGCAGCATGGTGTCGCGTTCTGTTTGATCCGGCAACAGCAGGAAGCTCTTAATCATCCATTGCAGCTGGGTATTTAGGATATCGACATTGGATGAGTTGATTTGAGCGTCGGATTCATAGATTCGGCCTGTGGCGTTGAACCACATCATAGACTGCTGTATCGGCTCGAGCAGCTGATTGTCCGCGAGCAGTTGTCGGGCGATAAACATCGCATTGAAGAACTCGCGGGTCTGGTAGCCGACATGTGTAATGATCTGGAACCCGGATCCGCCTTCCCAGCCTTGCTCAAGGGCATACCGGGTGGCATCGATAAAGGCTGTTTCCAGTGCAGCGCGATTGGCCTCAGAAAGTGACTGGCTACGCAGGAATTTGGCTGTTTCCAGCATCGTTTTGCCTAGCGTTCGGATTGACATGGTATCAGTCAGCATGGTCAGCGTCTCATCACTGACAATACCAGCTTTCATGAAGTTATGACGTTTGGGATGATCAAGCGGACTCCCGGTTGATGAGCCATCGGCATTATAAGAGATATTAAACGGGGCGTATTTCGTCAGGTTGGCATCGATTTTTGCCTGTGTGATGGTTGCCTGCGTATTGACTGCAAGGTGCTGATCGAACTGGCGGTACAGGGGAGCGGTATCTCCCTGGCTATCATCGAAGGCGGCATCGAAATTAAAGCTTGGATTGCCCTCTCGCAGCATTTGATCGTACATCAGTAATGCCGTCCAGTTCTTGCTTGCCATATCGACGACACTGGGGTTGACGAATGGCTGCTGGTAATCCGGTGTCGGCCAGCGGTTGTCAACAGGGACAGCCATCATGACCTGGTCAAAAAGCAGTGTGCCTGCCAACTCTGGTGCGTTAACAGTCAACCGGTTCATGCCCGCTGTCGGAGTACCATCCATATCTCTGAACGGAACGGAAATTCCTCGCCAGCCTTCGAAGTTCAGGGAATAGGTAAACTGGGTTTGCGGGCTGTTATCTTTGCCAAACTGGAAGGTAAGGACGTTATCCGATGCCTGCTCGTTATAGACCCACGCCATAAAGGTGTAAGGGGTTATCTCACTGTCGTCATCGGTGTAATTGATCGGCTGGTGGAAGGTCAGCTGGCTGTTGGGGCTATAGGTCCACTTCAGGGAGTTCGCCCCATCTTTGAAATGCTCATTGCTGATTGTTAGCGGTGTCGTTGAGGAGGTCGTGATGGCCTGTGGTAATCCTTTTTCGAAAAAGTACATATATCCACCGGGCTCAAGCTGCGCCCCCTTACCTTCAATTCCTTGTTTGCCTTCTGTGTCTGGGGAAGTGCCTGTATCTGTGGCCGGTTGAGAACCTGGATTGGTAAGGTTATCTGTGTTTTGAATGCTTTCGTTTCCGCATCCGCCAAGGGCAATAACTATACATAGGGCGAGGTAATTAGGTTTTTTCCATGCTTTCACTTTTGTTTTTCCTTTCATGTTGTGATTGTGGTGCGAAAGGTTAGTGGAAGTTTTGCGGTTGTTTTTTGATCGAATTCACAGCTCGCAACATATGCTTGCTTTCAAAGTCTTTTGTTTTTGTTTGTTGAAGGTATGTCACAAGAAATATGCTTACGAAATCTTTCATATGTTTTTGTTGGTGTGATCATTATCTCTTTAATATTTCGTTTGTTTACGTATATTGCGTTTCAGTTATTTTGAACTGCGGAACGAAAGGAAAGTCCCATGGCGATATCACACCCAAAGCAAGCCCGCTTTCACATGATGGCCAAACCGGCAAGCTATCGCTGTAACCTGAAGTGTGATTACTGCTTTTATCTCGAGAAAGAACAGATAATGCAGCAACCAGCAGAGGAAAATTCTCAATCGACAGCGGCTGCCGAGCAGATGTCCGACGCGATGCTCAAACGCTATGTGCGCGACTATATTCGTTCCCAGGATGCAGACGAGATTGATTTTGCCTGGCAGGGGGGAGAGCCGACGCTAGCCGGGCTGGATTTTTATAGAAATGCGGTGAAATACCAGCAGCAGTATGCGAATGGCAAAACGATCACCAATAGTTTCCAGACCAATGCCGTGGCGATTAACCGCCAATGGGCGCAGTTTTTCGCCGACAACAATTTTCTGATAGGTGTCTCGGTTGATGGTGCGGCTGAGGTGCATGATAAGTACCGGATCTCGGTCAATGGTAAACCGACCTTCGAGCGGGTAAAGCATGCCATTTCGCTGCTCAAAGAGTTCAACGTCCAATTCAACACCCTCACTGTTATCAATGATCAGAACTGGGACAAGGGCAGGGAGACCTATCATGCGTTAAAGGCGCTGGGCTCCGAGCACTTGCAGTTCATTCCGATTGTCGAAATCGAACAGCATTGCCAGCAGAGCAATAGTGGCCATTATTCGCCAACCGCCGATGCCTCGCTGACTCATTTCTCCGTCCCTGCCCACGGCTATGGCCAGTTTATGACTGAGGTTTTTGACGAATGGGTCAAAGAGGATGTCGGCCGCATTTTTGTCCGTATGTTCGACAGCATGCTGGCCACCTGGATGGGCTATCCCGCTTCGGTGTGTGTTCAGGCCAAAGAATGCGGTCAGGCCATGGTCATCGAGGCCAATGGCGACCTCTACTCGTGCGATCACTATGTCTATCCGGCCAATCGTCTTGGCAATATCACACAAACAAACATCGGCAAATTGGCTACCAGTAAGCAGCAACAACGTTTTGGCAGTGCTAAATCGGCCAAGCTCACCACTCAGTGTCAGCAGTGTGAAGTCAGGGCACTGTGTCATGGTGGCTGTCCTAAACACAGAATCACCCCGCTAGCCGGGGAGAAGCATAAACAGAATTACCTGTGTGCTTCCTACCAGCAGATTTTCAGGCATACCGCTCCGGCGATGCACTTCATGGTGCAGGAGATACAGCGGGGGGGAGTGGCGGCCAATGTGATGCCGTTACTGGCAAGTATGCATGCAAGTTAATACGTTTTATTTAAAAAGGAGTGAACAATGAAACTGTCCTCAACCAGGAAGACGGTACTGGCCGGTCTTGTGGCTGCGGCCTGCGCGGTATCACCAGCAATGTCGGTCGCGGCAGAACAGGCTGAGCAACCGAATGTCCTGTTAATCGTGATGGATGATTTGGGCTCGGCGCAATTAGACTTTGCAATGGAGAATATCGACAAGGACACGCTCGCAAAACGGCCAGTCCCTGTACGTTACGACGGTGATTTTGACAAGCTGTATGATGCGGCCAAGCGTTCGATGCCGAACATTACCAAGTTGGCTAATGAAGGCGTCAGGATGACCAACGCCTATGTGGCGACGCCTGTGTGTGGTCCATCTCGTGCCGGCATGATGACCGGACGTTTCCCACACAGCTTTGGTACCTACAGTAATGATGATGCCAAGCTGGGGATCCCGTTGGATATCAAGTTGTTGCCTGCGCTGATGAATGAAAATGGCTATGCCACAGCGAATATCGGCAAATACCATAACGCCAAGGTGCGTAAGGAATTCAAGCCGAAAGATCTGCAAAGCCGTGATTATCACGATAACCAGATCTCAATTGCAGAGCCGGGTTATGGGCCGGAAGAGCGCGGATTTGACTACTCCTATAGCTATTATGTGTCGGGAGCGGCGCTGTATAACTCGCCGACTGTGTTCAGAAATGGCGAGAATACGCCAGCACCGGGTTATCTGACCTATAACCTCACCAATGAAGCGATCAATTTTATCGAAAAAGCCAACGATAACGATCAGCCGTTCTTTATCAACCTGGCCTACAGTGTGCCTCATATTCCGCTCGAGCAGGCGGCTCCGGCTAAATTTATGGAGCGCTTTAATACCGGTAACGTCGAGGTGGATAAATACTACGCCCACGTCAACGCTTCCGATGAAGGGATCGGTAAGGTCATTGATAAGCTAAAAGAGATGGGGGAGTACGAAAATACCCTGATTTTCTTCTTGTCGGATAACGGAGCCGTACATGAGTCGCCGATGCCGATGAACGGTATGAACCGTGCCTTTAAGGGCCAGCGTTACCGTGGTGGTGTCCATGTGCCGTTTGTCGCGCACTGGAAAGGTGTTCTTCCAGAAGGCAGTGTCGATAACACAATGATTTCTGCTATGGATATTTTGCCGACGGCACTTGCCGCGGCGGGTATTCAAATTCCGGAAGAAATGAAAGTAGACGGCAAGGATATTATGCCGCTATTGAATGGCGAGAAGCAGCAGCCTCACCAGTACTTGTACTGGGCCGGCCCGCGTGCACTTCATTATGACTCAAGCAATGCCGACTTCTGGAGTAACTACTGGAAGTGGATCACTTTCGAAACCAACGAGTTTATTCCGAGTAAGCACATTGAAAAGCGTTCGAAAGGGGAGTGGGCAATCAAAGATCAGAACTGGTCGCTGCACTATTACGATGATGGCAACGGTGAGTACGAGCTCTATAACTACGCTCAAGATCCGGCGGAGTCGATTAACCTTGCGAAGCAAAACCCTGAGAAGGTCAAGGAGCTGAAAACAGCGTTTTATGACTGGATTAAAGACAAGCCAGCACCGATTGCATGGGGTCAGGACCGTTATGAAATCTTAACCGAGTCGGCCAAATAACCATGATAAAGGGCCTCGTAAGAGGCCCTCTTCTTTTGTGAGTCAGTGAGAGTAAAAATCATGCAAAAAGAAATCAGTGCCCAGCCTCGCCCGACTATCCCCTATGAGCACCCCGATGCCTCCATGTACTTTAAGCTATGCAAAGAGAACCTGATCCGGCTGCGGCATAAAAAGCCAGCCTACAGCAAACATGACGAAATGATTCGGCAGGTGTTTGATTCTGGCTCAGATAATTATCAGGAGGGTATGCAACAACAGTGCGACCAGTTGGTACGTTATATCGCTGAAGCCTTCGATCATTATGCTGTTTGGGATTATACCCATGCTTATTATCCTGGTCGCCCGAGCCAGCAAACAGCCAGAACCGACGCGATGGAAGGGAGTAGTCGGGTATTGCCGACCCTTGCCGCGTGGCTGCATGGTAACGGGCAGACAACAACGGTGCTCTACGGCCTGAACAATAAAGCGATAGATGTGGCCGAGTTGCTGCGCACCGCTTTTCTTGCCGGAACCGACCCTGCTCACCAAGGTTACTGGGGGCAGTTACACGACTATGACCAGCGGATTTGCGAAAGTGCTGATTTGGCGCTTACGCTCTGGCTAAGCAAGGAGTGGGTGTGGGAGCGCTTTAGTAAGGCTGAGCAGCAACAGGTGGTGGCTTGGTTCAAGCAGGTGAATACTTGCCAGACTGTCGATAATAACTGGCATCTTTTTCCGCTCACCGTTCAGCTGGTGATTAAGGCCCTGACTGGGGTAGATACTATTGCCCACGACAAATATGCCCGCATCAAGGAGTTCTATGTCGGTGACGGTTGGTTTCGTGATGGCGCCCGTGGCAATTATGATTATTACAATGCCTGGGGCTTTTTCTATTCGTTGTACTGGCTGGATCAGATAGATCCGGCGTTCGATCCTGAATTTATTCGGCACAGCCTGACAAGCTTTGTTGAAAAGTTTCGCTATTTCTTTACGCCAGAAGGATTGCCGTTCTTTGGTCGCAGCGTGTGTTATCGATTAGCTGCTTCTGCACCGTTGCTCGCGGCGATAGATATGCCTGAGCCCTGTATTTCAGTCGGAGAAGCAAAACGTGCCTTTCGAACCAGCCTCGAATACTTCATTGGCCAGGGGGCTTTTCGGCATGGCGCGCCGACGCAGGGGGTCTTTGCTGATGATCCCCGGCTGGTGGATAACTACAGCGGACCAGCCAGCAGTTTCTGGTCGTTGCGGGCACTGAACATTGCCTTGTTTAGTGGTACTCGGTCAGGTTTATGGCAAGAAGATGAGGCGCCGCTTGAAATAGAAAAAGGTGATTTTTCATTTGAAATTCCGGCTATCGAAGCAAGTGTGATAGGGACTTTCAAAACGAAAGAGGTAGTGATTATCTTTCATAGTGACTATACCTCGGAGCAATCGCCATTAACTCGTCGCCTGGAGTGTCAGTCATGGCCTGAACAGATACTGGAAAAGCTGGTTGGGCGTGCTGAAAGGCCGAAAAACAATCTGCTTCGCAAGGGGGTAACCTGTTACACCTCGAAAATGTTTCATTTCTTTTGATTTCGCAATCTTTCGCTTCGAAAGTGTTTATGTGATCTGGATCTTTTTATTTGCTTTTGTTTTCAAATATGATTAAAGCGAAAGCTAACGAAGGTTTTGAGGTTTTTATATGTTTCTGGTTTCTTCTCGCGAAATGCTCCACAAAGCGCAGATAGGCGGCTACGCTGTCCCTGCGTTTAATATTCACAACCTGGAAACCGTTCAGGTCGTGGTTGAAACGGCAGCCGAAATGGCATCGCCGGTTATTCTGGCGGGTACCCCAGGTACTTTCTCGTATGCAGGTACCGATTATTTGGTGGGGATTTGCCAAGAGGCAGCAAAGCGCTACCAGATGCCAATTGCCTTGCATCTCGATCACCATGAATCTTTCTCTGATATCCGTAACAAGGTAGAAGCCGGTATCAAATCAGCCATGATTGATGGTTCCCATCTGAATTTTGAAAACAATATCGAACTGGTTAAACAGGTGGTCGAATTCTGTCATCGCTGGGACTGCTCTGTCGAAGCTGAACTGGGTCGCCTTGGTGGCCAGGAAGATGACCTAGTTGTTGATGCCAAAGATGCGCTGTACACCGATCCAGAAGCGGCGTTGGAGTTTGTCACCAAGACGGGCATTGATTCATTAGCGATAGCAATTGGTACTGCCCACGGTATGTACAAGGAAGAGCCTCGACTGGACTTCGACCGTTTGGGCATTATTCGTAGCAAAACTGACGTGCCTCTTGTACTGCACGGCGCGTCCGGTGTGCCTGATGAAGATGTTCGTCGCTGTATCGAGCTGGGGATCACTAAGGTTAACGTCGCCACTGAGCTGAAAATTGCCTTCTCTGATGCCGTGAAGCAGTACTTCAATGAACACCCGAATGCCAACGACCCTCGTCACTACATTGTTCCCGGCAAAGAAGCCATGAAGAAAGTGGTGATGGAGAAAATTGCGGTGTGCGGTAGCGCCGGTAAGTTGTAATCGTTATTCGGAAAAGAATTGGTATCAGCACGCCCCCTGTGCAGGCTACACCCTAAGTTCCCCCCTTAACGTAAAGGTGTAGCCCTTTTTCTTTTTCATTCCAGAAAACATAAGAAATGGATAGCAAACAGATGGCTTCATCTCCGAAGTTTAAGCAAAAGAAAATTGCCATTATTGGCGAGTGCATGATTGAACTGAGCGGTCAGCCTTTTTCGACTCAGGAGCAGAATTTTGGTGGTGATACGCTTAATACCGCGGTTTACCTGTCTCGTCTGGTGCCGGGGCTCGCTCCCAGTTACGTGACCGGTCTGGGTCAGGATACCTATAGTCACCAGATGGTATCGGCATGGCAAAGCGAAGGCATTGATACCTCAATGGTACTCAAGGTGGCAGATAAGCTACCGGGTATGTATGCCATTGAAATTGACCCGCACGGCGAGCGTAGCTTTCACTATTGGCGTAATGACTCGGCAGCCCGGCAGCTTTGCCAGCATTGTGATTTTCCGAGTGTCGTCGAGTCGTTAACAGCGTTTGATCTGATTTACCTATCCGGCATTTCGCTGGCCATTTTATCGGATCCGGACAAGCGAATCTTGTTGCGGGCGCTGGAGCAGCTCAAGCAAAGCGGTGTACAGATTGCCGTCGATTCTAACTATCGACCTCGGCTGTGGCACAGTGCGTCAGATGCCTGTGAATGGCTGGGTAAGCTTTATCAGTTAAGTGATATTGCTTTGGTAACTGCAGAAGATGAAGACTTGCTGCTCGGTATGAAGGACTCTCCGGCCGGCATTATTGCCAAGCGGTTGCATTCAATGGGGATCAAACAAGTTGTAGTTAAGCTCGGTAGCGAGGGGGCGATGTGGTCACAATATGGTCTCAGTGGTATTGCCGCCGGTAACAAGGTCGATACCGTTGTCGATACGACAGCGGCTGGTGATTCGTTCAATGCGGGGTTCCTTGCCGCCTGGAGCATGGGGATGGAAATCGATGAGTGTTGCCATTGGGGCAATAAGTTAGCGGCCCGGGTTATCCAGCACAAAGGAGCGATTATCCCGCTGGAGCATTCACGTTATATTACGGAATTGATGAGTATTTGATATGAATAACAAGTGGATTGAAACATTACGTGCACTTCGGGTGATGCCAGTCATCCAGATTGAAGATGCCAAGGATGCTGTAAAGTTGGCGCAGGTCTTGAGTGACAATGGCTTGCCGGCCGCAGAAATTACGTTCCGCAGTGAAGCGGCGGCAGAGTCAATCCGCCTGATCCGCGAGGCGCTTCCGGATTTGATCCTATGTGCAGGGACGGTACTGACCCCGGCACAAGTAGATTTGGCAGTTGAAGCCGGTGCCGATTTTATTGTGAGTCCGGGCTTTAACCCGACAACAGTTAAGTACTGTCTTGAAAAGGGCATCAAAATTATCCCGGGTGTAAATAGCCCCAGCCAGGTTGAGCAGGCTCTAGAGCTTGGTGTTACGGCATTGAAGTTCTTCCCGGCAGAAGCATCCGGTGGGATCAATATGCTGAAGTCGCTAACAGGCCCTTACGGCAATATTCAGCTAATGCCAACGGGTGGCGTGAAGCCAACGAACCTGATGGATTATCTGGCCATTCCTCAGGTGATTGCCTGCGGGGGGACCTGGATTGCACCAACGGCAGCGATTCGTGACAACGACTGGGATACGATTGCCGAAAACGTCCGTGAAACCAGCAAGCTTGTAAACGCCTAGGAGCATGATGATGACAGAAAAGCATGTTGCCGTATTACTGGCTGATGGATTTGAAGAAGGCGAAGCTGTCGTTTTTATCGATATCATGCGCCGACTCGACATCAAAGTGACAGTGTTGTCGTGTATGGCAACGACGGCGTTAAATACCTACTTTGAAACTCGTATTACCGCCGATGATACCCTGAAGAACTGTTTCGACAATACCTATGATGTGGTGATGATGCCGGGGGGACCGCAAGGTACGGATAACCTGTCTGCTAACCCTATGGTGATTGATTTCCTCAAGCGTCATATCAATGAAGACAAATATATCTGCGCCTTGTGTTCATCCGGTGCCAAGGTATTGGCGGCTCATAACTTGCTGGAAGGTAGGGCATACACCACAGGTGATAAGTTGGCGAAAAAATTTGCCGATGGCCAGTACATCGATAAGAAAGTTGTGGTAACGGATAAGTTCATTACCGGTAAGGGACTCGGCGTTAGCTTTGAATTCTCTTTCACGGTTGCCAAGATGCTGCTGGCCGATAATCAGGAAAAGGTCGACTGGCAGGCAAGCCATATCTATTTTGACCACTGGCCGTTGTAATCTGTGTTATTAACCAGAGTTGTAAGGCTGTACGGTTTTGCCGGGCAGCCTTTTTCTATTAGTGGCTCTCTATTGCCTTATGACTGACAGTCATAAGGCTGATAAGCGGCCTCAACTGAAAACATTAAAGCGGGCTTACATAATAGTGCGTGTCTGACAGGCGAGAAATCGAGACTTGATCACCGGCAACCAGGCCATGCTTTTCGAAAAAATGGCGAGTCAGCGAGCGGTTTCGAAATAGCTTTTTTTCCCCGTCGATATCTGTGACTGCAGTACCGGTACCTTCAAATTCTACATTAAGTGAAACCGGGGCGGATAACGCTTTGTTGCTGCCACCAATTGTCTCTTGAGGAAACATATCAATTACTGAAGTCAAATAGATATGGTTATTGCGGATATTGCCGCCAGTCAGGGTAATCGTTTTAGACAACATAGTTTTACCTTTATATTGTCCCTACCTAATCAGTTACTGGCAGAGACATTCAAAAATAATAGGATTAACACGCTAGTGCTACTGTACCGACAGGAACTTAAGCACCATAATCAAGTCAGCACCGGTTTTGATTTTGAACTTCATAACATTGGTGTACGCCAGCTCATCAATTGTTTGTAAATTGCTGTTACGACCATATGGTGTTGTTTGTGGCGTAATGGCCGGGTACTCCGTCATCGCCAGCCCATCTAACTTATTCCGCGCGTCGATGGCTTGTACCCAGAAGTTAGCGGTCTTTGTTTTCTCTATAACAAAGACTCCTGACCTCAAGTTCTCAGCCCCTTCGCCGGGACCCGCGGCATATGGCTTCAAGTATTTGGTTTCACGGTACTGGCCATGGGAGTGGATACCAAACAGCTTCAAGGTGTCGATGACTGTATCAGAGGTGATCTTGCCGGCAGTCTTTAACACTTCTAACTTACTGGTCATATCATCAGCGGGTGTACTGTTGGTGGCACTTTCACTATCGACTTGTATACATATCCGAACGGCTTTTACTAACCCCTCCATATCCAAATCTAGGCCTTGTGACAACGCTAAAATAAATGCCGAATCTTCTATCTGTTCATTAAATCGGTCAAAGATTGTCAGCGGCACGAAATCAGCCAGCTTTCCCTGATGTACGGCCCTTTCCCGTAACTGGGTATACAGCTGCTGTTTGCCGAAGTGACGTCGCCCACTGACTGACACTGAAAAATCGAAAACCGGAGTGTCTTTCCACGGGGAGCTGCTTTCGTGTACCGGTTTGTAGTACCGTCGCTGTGACAGCCATGCCCGCATGTCATCATGACTCATCTTATGAAACTCCTTGCCCCTCAGGAGCTTCGTTGGCTTTGTTATATCTTTGGCAACCAGGCGGTTTAGATCTTCTGCGCTAATTGCATACTCAATGTAATCTTCGTCATAAAGGGCAATATAGGTCAGTAAATTGGCGGTTAAGGCAGAGAAATAACGTAGGTTGTTGTATTGCTCTTCATCCAAAAGTCCACGGTCACCACCTAGCAGGTAGCACCAGTGATCCATATGGCTAATCGTCGCATTTAGCAGGCTTAGAAAAGCTATCAGTTCTGGATCTCCTTGATGTCCTTCGAGCACTGCTGTTTCCAGTTTGCCACTTTCACATAACGCCAGCAGGGTAAACATGCCGTCAGCGCAAATATCCATAACGAATGCCGGATAAACTTGTTTTAACGTCTGTTCAAGAAGGTTTTTACGTTTGGTATATAGCATCTTACACACTTAGCGATATTTGCAAATTAGCCAGAAATAATCGATTTCGGCAGAAAGTGGGGGCATTATGTGACAGTTCGAGATAGGAGTCAACTTTATTGCCGAAAATGGATTAAAGTTCATTTTGGGTGGTTTTCGGCAAAAGCTGTCTGGTAGTGTAAGCCAGTTGCTTGATTTGTCTTATCTGATCATTCCGTCTTTCTTTACATATTGCTTTGCGAGTGACAACTCGCTCCCAAAATACCGTTAAATATCTCAGTTGCTGGCTGTTTTTATAACTACCGAAAAGAACTGCAACTATGATGGACCTAGGGGGATTCTGGAGGGGGAAGATATGAAGCGACTTGCAAAAGATCTATGGATTTTCGATGGAGAGACTGTCTCATTTTACTGTTGCCCTTTTACTACCAGGATGACGGTGATCCGGTTGCACAATGGCGATTTGTGGCTGCATAGCCCTATCACCTATTCGGAAGAGCTTGCAGCCCGGCTGGCAGAGCTGGGAAACGTAAAATACTTGGTTGCTCCTAATCACCTGCATCACCTCTATTTGCCCGAATGGATTGAACATTACCCCGAAGCCAGCCTGTCTGGAACCGATGAAGTTATCAGAAAACGTGATGATCTTCATTTTGCTCACTCCCTGAATGCTGAACAAGAATGGCCTTGGAGAGAGGAGATTGATCAGTTGTTGGTTAGCGGTTCGACGTTAATGCAGGAATGTGTTTTTTTCCATCGTCCTACCCGGACTTTGATTGTGACCGATCTTATTGAGAACTTCCCACCTGAACACTTTACTGGCTGGCAGCGGTTATTGGCTAAAAGTGCTGGTATCTTGGCTCCGAATGGCAAAACCCCGCTTGACTGGCGACTGAGCTTCAAAAAGGCAGAAGTGCAGGAGCATATTCGCGAGGTCAACAATTGGCAGCCCGACAGAATTGTGATGGCCCACGGCGACATTGTTCGTCAGGACGCCAGTGAATTTCTGCAGCGTTCGTTTCGCTGGGTATGGTAAAGAACGTTACTTCACCTCGGTATTATTACAAAACAGCCTCTAACTCAGACAGTAAGTTGTCGAACTCATTTTCCGTTAGTGGTTTCGATAATAAAAAGCCCTGACCATAGTCACACCCAGCAGCAGCTAGCAGGTTACGTTGTTCCTCGGTTTCAACACCTTCAGCCACGACTTGCATGCCAAGCTTGTGTGCCATAACGATGATAGCTTCGCAGACTGCCATGTCATCTGAGTTTGCATGAAGGTTACGAATGAACGACTGGTCGATCTTGATATTATCGACATGAAACTTTTGTATGTATGACAGAGACGAATAGCCGGTACCAAAATCATCAAGTGACACTTGAATGCCGGCATCGCGGAATGCAAACAGCTTGTCGGTGACCGTTTTACTGGCATCAAGTAACAGACCTTCGGTGATTTCGACGGCGATAGCTTGTCCTGGCAGACTGAGGGCGTCCAGATGGCTTAGCCAGCTGGAGATATCATTTCCCCGGTCACGGAATTGCATTGGAGATTTATTGATGCTGATCTGAAAGTCTTGATGGTGCAATGCACGCCACTTGGCTGCCTGCCTGGCAGCTTGGCGGAATACCCAGTCACCGAGCTCGACAATGATGCCGGTCTCTTCTGCCACTGGAATGAATTCGCTAGGACTCACCAGGCCTAGGACCGGGTGTTGCCAGCGGATCAAGGCCTCGGCTTTTTTGATCTCACCCGTCGACAGCTCAACGATTGGCTGGTAGTGAAGCTGTAGCTGATGGTTGTGGAGCGCATGGCGCAGATCATTGGCAAGTTGCCGGCGATGCTGCGCTGTCTCCTGCATCGATGCTGTGAAATATCGATAACGGTTTCGACCTTGTTCTTTTGCTGCATACATGGCTTGGTCGGCGTTTTTAAGCAAGATATCGGTTTGTGTGCCGTCATAGGGGTAGAGAGTAATGCCGATACTTGGCGATATATAGATAGTTTCAACGCCTAATGAGAAGGGGGCTGAGAATTGGTTGAGGATTTCTTGTGCTACGCGCTCGGCGCAGTTCGAGCTTTCCAGTTCGCCAAGGATCACCGTAAACTCGTCGCCACCCAGTCGTGATACCGTATCAGTTTCTCGTACACAGTTTTGTAGGCGCTGTGCGACATCTTTGAGTAGCAAATCCCCAGTGTTATGGCCAAGGGTATCATTTACCTCTTTGAAGTGATCAAGGTCGAGAAACAGCAGGGCCATAGGCCGTTCAGCAATGTGGGCTTTTTTCTTTTCTTGTGCAAGTTGGTTGAGGAACATATGGCGATTGGGCAGTCCGGTCAAAGAATCAAAATTGGCTTGGCTCCAGATAATTTCATCAGACTTTTTTTTGTCTGTAATGTCAGAGAATTGCGCAACCCTACGGTGGACAGAACCATCTGCATTGTGAATGGAATTGATTGTCAGCAAGGCGGTGTAGTATTCACCACTCTTGTGGCGGTTTTGGATTTCTCCCTGCCAATGACCAGTGGCATTTAGGGCGTGCAATATGTTTCTAAAAGTACTCTTATCCTGATGGTAGGAGGTCAGGATTTTTGAGCTTTTACCTTTGATTTCATCAAGTGAGTAGCCAGTGATTTCAGTAAAAGCAGGGTTGGTGGTGATTATTTCCCCATGACAACCTGTAACAACCATTGCTTCGCTGCTGTTTTGGTAAACCATCGAAGCTAGTTGCATTGATTCTTCGGCTGACTTGCGCTCTGTAATATCGGTATGGGTACCACACATGCGTAAGGGACTACCATCCTGCGCAAAGTTAACAATTTTGGCGCAGTCCAAAATCCATTTGTAATCACCTTGCTTGGTGAGCATTCGATATTCTGCTTTATGTTGTGTGCTGCGTCCTTCTAGATGGTTTGTTATTGATAATAAGGTTGCAGCCCTGTCATCAGGGTGAATGCTATTTAGCCAAAGTGTTGAGTCGTTTTGTATTTCTTCGAAGTTATATCCGAGGATTTCAGCCCAGCGAGCATTTCTTTGTACCGTATTGGCTTTTATATCCCAGTCCCAGAAGCCGAGTTCACTGCCTGCTAGCACGGAAATCAGCTGTTCTTTCTTCGCTCGCAGTTTGGCTTCGGTTTGTTTATGCTCCGAGGTATCTAACATACCGGCAAAAACAAACTTAACCTGCCCTTTGATTCGGTAGCAGGCAATCGTCATGTGAACATAAACGATGTCCCCATCTTTGCGAACAAAGCGCTTATCTAATGAATAGCCATCAATTTTGCCTGCTATCATTTGGTCAAACTGAGCCAAATCCAGCAGTAGATCGTCAGGGTGGCTAAATTCAGTCCAGGTTTTTTGAAGCAGTTCTTCTTCGCTGTAGCCGAGCATTTCGCACAGTCGGGGATTGACGCGTAGCCAGTTCTTTTCCGGATGGGTGATGGCAATCCCAATGTTGCCTAAATCGAATTGAGAACGGAACAGGAATTCACTTTCTTTTAGTGCATCTGCCGTTTGATCTCTTTGTAGCCGTCTTATAAAGAGCATCCCCATGGCGACTGTTATCAGCGGATAAATGAGTAATACCGGAACAGTAATATTGGAAAGTACCTGTAGCGCTATGTCCCACGGTAAAGTGAACATCAGCGCGAGCATAAGCCCATGAATGATTAAGCCGAAGAGGTAAAGTTCGCGAGCTGATAACTCCGACAGTGGACGCTGTCGATAACAGTGCCAGGCAATTCCTAGGAATCCTGAAGCCATAATTACAGTAATGCCTGTGATAGCGGCTTCGCCTCCTTGAAAAAAACGTAAGGTGGCAGTCATTGCCATTGCAATGATGGTGGGAACTGCGCCAAAAAAAAGCCCGGAAATCCCGAGTAGCACTGAGCGGGTATCAAATATAATTCCTGGAGCATACTGCCATGGCGTAAGCATGATAATAATACCGATCAACCCGAGGGCAAAGCCAGTGAAAGCCGCCCGGAGAGGAGTAAATAGGTTATGACCTCGGCTAGCTGCCATATCATAGATAAAAATCATTGCTAGTAATAAGGCGGCATTATGAGTCAGGGCGAGGAGGCCTGCGTGGTTCATGCTTATTAATGCTCTTTATTTATTTGGTTTGTTAATGTGTTTTTATTGTTGCATACCTATGTCAAATGATATCAATGTGAGGTAAGTGCTGACTATAACTCTTTTGGAGATAGGGCTCCCAGCTCACACTTCTTCATGACTGGCTGCATGTCTGCTCAATAGCCCTTTATCTTTTTGTCTGAGCATAATGTTCAGATATAAAAAAACCGGGCCTTGCGGCCCGGTTTAAAGTCTCACTCAAGACTTTTAATTTTAAGCTAGTGCTTCCATCTGACCTTTGATGATTTCAGAGTGGGTACCGAATACCGCTTGGAAGTTGTCGCCTTTCTCGAATACACCCGCTGCACCTAGTGCTTTCAGACGTGCTGTATCAACTTTAGAGCTGTCGATTACAGTTACACGTAGACGAGTGATACAAGCTTCAAGGTCTTTGATGTTAGCTTTGCCGCCGAATGCTTGAGCAATGTCTTGTGCCAGGCCGTCAGAAGCTGTGTTCACTTCAACTTTAGATTCGTCTTCGTCTTCACGACCCAGAGTCTTCAGGTTAAGTGCCTTGATTAGGGTTGTGAATACTAGGAAGTAGATTGCCGCGTAAACTAGACCGATTACTGGTAGCATCCAACCGTTAGTTGACTGACCGAATAGTAGGGTGAAGTCAAACAGACCGTGGCTGAATGTTGTACCGTGTTTGATGCCTAGAAGAATCATTACTACGAATGCAGAGCCAGCTAGTAGTGCGTGAGCAACGTAAAGCACTGGAGCAACGAATAGGAATGCAAACTCGATTGGTTCAGTAATACCTGTTAGGAACGAAGTTAGTGCTGCAGAACCTAGGATTGAAGCAACTTTCAGTTTGTTCTCAGGCTTAGCTGTCACATACATTGCAAGACATGCTGCTGGTAGACCGAACATCTTGAACATGTAACCACCCGCTAGGTTACCCGCTGTTGCGTCGCCTGCTAGGTAGCGAGGGATTTCACCGCGAACAACTTCACCAGCCGCTGTTGTGAACTCACCAACTTCGTAGAAGAAAGGTGCATTCCAGATGTGGTGTAGACCGAATGGGATTAGAGAACGCTCAACGATACCGTAGATACCGAATGCAACTTCTGGAGACTGGTAAGCAGCCCACTCAGAGAATGCAGCGATACCGGCACCGATTGGTTGCCATACGATAGCTAGCACAGCAGCAACAATACACGCTGCTAGTGAAGTTACGATTGGAACGAAACGTTTACCACCGAAGAAGCCAAGGTAAGTTGGTAGCTTGATATCATGATATTTATTGAAAAGTTGTGCGGCTACCAAGCCCATGATGACACCACCGAATACACCGGTATCAGTACCTTCTGCAACAACGCCTAGTACGCGAGTCATGGTTAGGTAACCAAGACCTGCAGCCAGTGCAGCAACACCGTCATTTTTGGTAAAGCCTAGTGCAACACCGATGGCAAATAGCAACGCCATGTTGGCAAACACACCCAGACCGGCCTCGGTCATGACTTGTGCAACGATATCAGGTAGGAACTTAGCAACCTCGGAGTTACCACCGATACCAAGAAGAATACCTGCTGCAGGCATACATGCTACAGGAAGCATGAGGCTACGCCCCATTTTTTGCATCGTACTAAATACGTTCATTTGAACCCCCATTCATTATGAACTTTATATATCTATTAAGAATAATTTGATCTTTAATCGATATCTTATGAAAACGTTAAGTGTCCATAGAGCAATTGAGTGATGTTGCTCTAAGTTGACGATAATTGTTTTTAGTCATGCTTTGTTTTAAAAGTAATAAGTTAAAGCAAAGCCGTGTTGGCAATGTCTGCTACCAACTAAAAATTAAATTCAAATAACGTTTTCGATTCCTTGTTATGCTAATAAGCATGAGTGTTTTTAATATTTCGCGATGGTCAGCTTTAAATTGTTTACCCCCTCGCTTCAATGAAAACAATGATACGGAAGAATTTTGAATATTTACGAGTCACTCGTCACACTGGGTGTAACATAGTGTAATTTATTGTTTCTTTAGGTTACGAAAAAAGCGTTGAGTGTAAGTTCAACGTAACATTAGAAGTGTTTAGAGAGTGATCTGATTCACAAATGATAAAGGATGTTTTAATTTAATCTTTATTTATCAGTGTCTTATATTGGTTTGTGCGGTGATAACTTTGTTACGTTACAGTTTACTGGTTTATCTTGTTTTGTTTAACCCAAAATTGTCGCAGCAGCGACTAGTGTAACTCGAATAATGATATGCGTCTTTATGAATGCATCTAAGCTCATCTTGAGCTGGCTGGTTTATATAAGATTTTGTACTGAGATAATATAATTGTTTTGGTTATGATTAATAGATTTCATTAGGCTCTATTTTGTTATGCACAATAACGAGATAAAGCGTTTACGCTTCTATGTGAAATTTATTTTTTTAACGCTCACAAGAAAGACTGATGAAATGTCTGGTTCAAAATAATAGCAAGAGGTTGAGGGCGATGATCTCTTGCTTTATCTTATATTTTTATTGCCATAAATAACGGTGAGAATTGATCTACCCCTAGATGCCAATGATTGACGGGTTGCCAGTTACACGGTGTGCTAGCAATTTACTGAATGTTAATCGCACTTTGTGGCGTAAAAACTCGTACCGTACTTTCCGTGATTGATAAAGTGAATCCCGTCACCGGAGGTAACAGGTACTGAGCCGTTACGCGGTCACGTTTTTTCGCGGGTGCGGACATTAGCCGTGTAAAACAGCCTTAGCTCCTCACTAACTTCTCTAATCTTTGGGTTCTGCATTATGTATTTTTGAACGTTTAGAGAACGAGTTGGCCGCTCTATGTTCAGGTAGAACACGCATCATTGCATTGGTGAATGCAAATGTGTAGTTTCATTCGCCTGCCCTTGGGTAGACTCGCTAATTGTCACAGTTTCAATTCAGGTGGATAGGTAGCGTCTCGACAATGCTATGCGTCCCTGAACCTGTGATATATCTTCGCTAGGATCAATTTACTGCGAATGGCTTTATGTTATTTGTGTCTGACACCCATTGTTAAATGGTATTTCTAGCAAGGGCTATCCAATATTGGGTAGCCCTTTTCTTTTGGCCATAACCCTTCGGGCTACGCAATTTTCAACTTGCTCTGCTTGAAAATAGCAGCAGCGTTGGACGCAACATAATTGAGGGATACTCCCTAGAGCACAGCTTATGGATGACCAAAAGCATTTGCAGCAGGTTGAAATGCACTAAATTTTTATACAATTGACTTAATTGTTTTTTTTATCTGTCGCTATATAAAGCTAGGAAACACTATGACGTGTAGAGATGGAAGAAAAAAGCTGCATGGAAGCAGCATATAACAGAGAAGCCCATTCATTAAAACGCAGTATTCAAAGGGCCTGTTACATTAAGTTGCTTCAATATCGGCGGGAGATTTTAAACCAAAGGCTATCAAGCAGCCTTTGGCTTAAACAGGTGTTTGCTCGTTATTATGATGAACAATCAGCTAGTTGAGCGGAGATGGCTTAAAAAGGGGAATTTCTACTACTTTTTCTTAATGACAACTTGCTAAAATAGCGGCGTGAATTTAGACCAATCTACATACTTATCCGTTCTGATTCACATGCTAGACACAACCCCGAATCCCGCAGGCCTAAAATCTAAAGATGGTCAATTTGCTTTTGCAAATGAAGCCTATCGACAGTTGGTTAATGCACCTAAGGATATCGCCGGGTTATATGATTGTGATCTACCATGTGATACCGCCCAATTTGCATCTACTTTTGCCCAACAAGACAAACATGCATTACTTAATAATAAGACAGTTAGCACGATAGACATTCATAACTACGCACATGGTTATGATGCGTTTTCGTTCCACAAACGACCAATTGTCATAAACGGTGAGCCCTGGGGGATACAATTCTATGCGGTTAACCTCAAAGAGCTGGTTAACTTGGAAGCCTTTGCTGAAGTGCTGGCGTTAGATAAATCCAATAAATCATTTAGTACTTTACAGCCTGGAGGAATGCAGCTGACGTCCTCTCAGGAGGTTGTATTGTTTTGGCTGTTGCGCGGGCGTCAGACCAAGCAAATTGCCCAGCTGATCCACCGCACACCAAAGGCGGTAGAAAAACAAATTGCTAATCTTATTGCCAGGTTTGCCGTGTTCGGGGTCACGAATCGTGCGACATTGATTGACTACGCGCGTTGTAACGGATGGCTTTCTGTTATTCCAGCTCAGTTACTGAAGCAGCCCGTCTCGATCATGATCAACCAGTAAGAGGTTTGGGCAATTACAATGAATAAGTTGTTACTCGCATGGTGGGGCAAGGTGGATCATCGCCAAGCCGCCCAGTGAGGTCTCACGGTATTTCTTGTTCATATCTTTACCGGTCTGATACATGGTTTCTATAACCTTATCCAGTGAAATTAGAGACTTGCTATTACGCTTGAGTGCCATGCGAGAAGCATTGATCGCTTTTATCGCTCCCATAGCGTTGCGTTCGATGCATGGAATTTGGACAAGACCGCCAATAGGATCGCAGGTCATCCCAAGCGAATGTTCCATGGCAATTTCAGCAGACATACAGATTTGCTCGTTGCTGCCGCCACGGATGGCCGTTAAACCAGCCGCTGCCATAGATGACGAGACGCCGATTTCCCCCTGACAGCCTACTTCCGCACCTGAAATAGAGGCATTCATTTTGTATAGCATTCCAATAGCTGCCGATACCGCAAGAAAATCTTTGATTTTTGGTGTGTCAAGCTGGCAGATGAACTTGTTGTAATACATCAAGACAGCCGGGATCACCCCGGCAGCGCCGTTGGTTGGAGAGGTCACCACCTGACCGCCAGCAGCATTTTCTTCACTCACCGCAAAGGCAAACACGTTAACCCAGTCCAGGACGGTCATTGGATCATTATCGATATCTTTACCGGCCTCTAGCTTTTTCAGTAGGGCGGGGGCACGTCGGACAACATGCAGTCCCCCCTCAAGTATCCCTTCGGTCTGGAAGCCTCGTTGCATGCAGGAAGTCATGACTTCCCAGATCTGTTCTGCTTGGTTATCGATTGCTTCCTGAGAGCGGAAAGCGAGCTCGTTGCGTAGAAACATCGATCCAATGCTGAGCCCATTATTCTCGGCATTTTTAAGGATATCTTCGGCAGAATTAAATGGGTAGGGAACGGTAACTTCATCGCTGGACTTGCCGTTTTGTAGCTCATCGGCCGTGGCAATAAACCCCCCACCAATTGAGTAGTAGGTTTCGACAAGCAGCTCTTTATCTTGTTCATCAAATGCACTGATCGTCATGCCATTTTCATGTAGCGGCAGGCTCTTGTCGTGAAACAGCATATCGGTACTGGGATCAAAGCTGATTGTCTTTTTACCTGCAAGGTATAATGTTTTGGACTGAACCCCGTCGGCCATAGCCTTGTTGGCCTGAGTAATATCAATGTTGTCTGGTTTGTTCTTCATTAAGCCAAGTATGGTTGCCCGGTCAGTATGGTGGCCCTTACCTGTCAGAGAAAGAGAGCCATAAAGATCAACCTGTATGCGATTCACATCATCAAGTATCGAACTGATTTTCTGGCAAAAATCAAAACCGGCTAGCATCGGTCCATTGGTATGTGAGCTAGATGGTCCGACTCCTATTTTGTAGATATCGAAGATTGATAGCATGGTCACTTCCTTAATTCAGTTATTAGCCGGACATGGACGAGAAAATCGGGCAGACAAAACAGGAAACAGCAGTAATTTCAGCGACTACTAAAAGCATATACCCAAACGACACTAAGGGGGAGGGACAGGAGTGAGTTCAGTTTAAGGAATATCTCGCAAGGAAGTTTTGTTATTAATCAGGTGGCAAAACGATGTGATACTACCTTTTATTACATGTAGTTATCCTGACAAGAATTGACTATCTTGTTAGCATTCATACTCTCGATTACCAGTATTTATCTGAATTCTGGCTGATTTCTTTTGATCAAGAGCCAGTTTTAATTCGTTTTGCTTTCCATTCGCGTTAATTGGCCAGATAATGAAAAGATGGTAGCGGCTAAAACGGTTTAGTAATGGAAAAGAGAAAACGTATAACAATTGCTGACATAGCCAAACTGGCCGGTGTCTCGAAAACAACAGCGAGTATGGTGCTTAATGGGCGGGCATCTACCTTTCGGATTAAAGAAGAAACCCGTGAGCGGGTTATGGCTGTTGCTAGAGAAAACAATTACTCACCGAACCTGCACGCAAAATCTCTGCAGGCCAACCGCTCTGACACCATTGGCTTGGTTATTCCCGATTTGACCAGTTTTGGCTTTGCCTCTATAGCCCGTGAACTGGAGCGTCTCTCTCGTCAGGCCGGGCTACAATTGTTGATCGCCTGCTCGGAAGATGATCCGGAGATTGAGCGACAGGTCGTAGAAGGGCTGGTTCGCCGCCAGATAGATGGCTTGATTGTGGCCTCTAGCGAAACCTCTGATGAATTCTATCAAACATTGACCAAGCAGCTTCCGGTTCTCCAGCTTGAGCGACATATCGGTCAGTCACCGTTACCATTGGTACTTACCGATGCGACCAAAGTGACTGCGGATTTGATCGAGACAATAGCTGCTTCCTCTGTTTCCGAGTTTTACTATTTCGGTGGGCGGCTAGAGCTGTCCCCAAGTCGCCACCGTTTAACGGGCTTTGAGCTGGGTTTGAAACGGGCAGGGCTTGAAGAAAAGCCTGAATGGATTCGCCATCGTGATTATCAGTCCGAATCGGGCTATGAAATGATGCAGCAGTTGCACAAAGAGCTAGGGCGATTGCCTGAAGCACTGTTCACGGCATCCTATACACTGCTCGAAGGGGTATTACGTTATCTGAAAGAGCAGAATTGTCTTGACGCTCTGGTTAGTAAAGAGATGCGGCTGGCAACGTTCGATAACCATGACCTGCTAGACTGCCTGCCGTTGAATATTGACTCCGTTGCTCAGGACAATGAAAAAATTGCCCAGACCGGTTTTCAGCTGATCCGGCTACTGTTGTCGAGCCAGCGTGTAACACCTGCCTCTTTTGCCCTTGATGCCCACATTCGCTGGCGGAGCCAGTGACGGCTAATTTGCTACGACTAGGCCACTTTGAATTCATCGACTCGTCTAGTGGGCTGGTCTAGCCTCATAACTATACTAAACGGCTTCAAGATACTCTTATTCCAGTCTATTGAGGTCGTTTGACTAGACATAGCTAACTCTTCACATTCTTCGGCCCTGATTGTTTTCATATCTGTATCTGTATCTGTATCTGTATCTGTAGAGTGCAGAGACGCCATCACACAGCCTATCTCGGATCACTAACGCTCCTAAACACTTCACCAGCCTAACACTATTCACACCATGCATATTGCAAGATCACAAAAAGCAAAAATATGACACTACGATCACAAAGCTAAACGGATTTAGCAAATATATCTCGATCAACTAAACCGGTTTAGCAATAATCAGCAGCGTTGTTTAGCAGTTTACAAATTAATGGATAGATGGAATTAGAATGATGAAAAAAAGCCTCTTATCACTCGCAGTGTCTTTTGCCGTAACTTGCTCCGGTGCCGCCTTGGCACAAGGTGATGTAGCGAGCTTAGAGCAAAGGATTGCTGACTTAGAACAGCGCCTGGAAAAAAATGAGCAAGTGGCAGCGGATGCAGACAGCAAAGCTTCCGCCTTTGAGTTTCATGGTTATGCGCGTGCGGGGTTGCTTATTGATGACAACCTCAACGGTGCCACTGGGACGGGGCCATACATGACAGCAGCTGGTGCGCTTGGTGGTGCAGTTGGTCGTCTGGGTGTCGAAGATGACAACTATGTCGAAGTAATTCTTGATCATAATATCCAGCAGGACGATGGCTCATGGTCGAAATACCGTGTGATGCTGGCCGATAGTACGGAAACCAACAATGAATGGACTGCCGACGATTCAAAATTGAATGTGCGTCAGGTTTATGCAGAGCTGGGTGGTCTGGAGTCATTTGATGGTGCGCTTTCTTATGCGTCGATTTGGGCCGGTAAGCGTTTTGATCGTGATAATTTCGATATCCACTTTATGGATACTGATATTGTTTTCCTATCGGGAGCGGGGGCCGGTCTTTACGATATTCAGTTCAGCGAAGATTGGAGCACGAACTTCTCGGTTTATGGGCGTGATTTTGGCACCATTGACAGCGAAAGCCTGGAAGTTGAAAACTACATTGTTACGATGAATAACTACATTGGTCAGTGGCAGTTGATGTTAAATGCTATGACAGCTGCTGATAATGAAGGCAGGGCTGACAACGATAATGGTACGACACCAACCAAGCGTGCTGAAAATGGCTTCCATGCTTTGCTGGCCTACCATGGCGATAATTTTTACGGCGGTGGCGAAGGTTTCTCTAAGACTGGGGTATTGGTTGGTCAAGGCCTAGGTGCCGAGCTTAAGGGGATCGGCTCGAACGGTGATCTTAATGAAGATGCTCAGGCTGTTCGACTGTTTAGTTACGGCGTTACTCGATTTGCTGACAACTGGCGTATTGCGCCGGCGTTCCTGGGTGAATATAGCAAAGACCGTGTTAAAGACGGTGATGAATTCATGTGGGCGACTGCGAACGTACGCCTGGCACAAGAGCTGACCAAAAACTTCGAAATGGTGTATGAAGGATCTTACCAGTACATGGATTTGGACAATGGCACGGAACAGGCTGACGGTAGCTTTTATAAGGCGACTATTGCCCCAACCTTTAAACTAGATACATCTGGCGGCTTCTTCCAGCGTCCGGAAATTCGCTTTGCGGCTTCATATGTTGACTGGAGCGAGGATTTGAATGATTACTCTGTGAGCTTGGATAATGACGCAAGCACAATGGGTGAGGGTGGTGAGTTTATCTTTGCGATGCAGATGGAAACCTGGTTCTAATATAGTGATGCACGTGACTTTTTGTTGTCACAGCCTTTCTAATTTTTGTGATTATTAAGAATGTACTTGTTCTTTTCGGTGGCTTAGGCCACCGTTTTTTTATGTTGCCTACAGCACAAATAAAAAAGCCGAGCTTAGCTCGGCTTTTTTATTTAACAGTGAAAACAGATTAATCTGCAATTTCAGCGTTGTGGTAGACGTTTTGTACGTCGTCGCAGTCGTTCAGCGCATCAAGGAACTTCTCGAAAGCCGCAACATCGTCGCCAGAAATTTCAGTCATTGTTTGAGGAACGAAAGAAATCTCTTCAACGTCAAGTGTCACGTCAGGCATGGTTGCTGTTAGTGCATTCTTAACCTTGAAAAACTCTGTGTGTGGCGCATAAACAGTGATAACACCGTCTTCACACTCGATGTCGCTTACGTCAACATCTTCCATCATTAGGTTTTCAAGTACTGCTTCTTCATCGTCACCGTTAAACTGGAATACAGCCTGGTGTTCGAACATGTGACCAACAGTACCCGGGCCACCGATTTTTGCGTGGTTCTTTACAAAGCACTGACGAACATCCATAAAGGTACGATTGTTGTTGTCAGTTAGGCAATCAACGATAACCATGCAGTTACCAGGACCGAAACCTTCGTAGCGCGCAGTTGCAAAATCTTCACCGCCGCCACCTTTCGCCTTATCGATCGCTTTTTCGATAACGTGAGATGGTACTTGGTCTTTTTTAGCTTTTTCGATTAAACGGCGTAGTGCAAGATTGCTTTCTGGATCAGGACTACCGTTCTTAGCACAGACGTAGATTTCTTTACCGTATTTCGAGTAAACCTTGATCTTCGCGCCTTGTGTTTTTGCCATCGACAATTTGCGTACTTCGAACTTTCTTCCCATGAGGAATAACTCTCTATGTTGATATTTGGGACTTCTGTTGGGGGCGGATTTTACCAGTTAGTGGGTAGTGAAGGCTAGTCTGATTTAATTGGGATAGGGAAAGTCCTAAGCCAATGTTAATAATTCATATTTCGATAACAATAAAGGCCAATATTTCTCCAGATAATCATATTTGTTTTTAAGTAAAATGTGAGCAATGTTGCATATTGTGTATTTTGATGCACATTCTGATAGATGAAATTTGTTGTCATGATGCTATTGACTACCATTGCATATGGGTTGTTATGCATATTGGTGTCTAATGTTGGAAATTTGTTGTTACCTCCCAATTCAATCTCCTGAGACTTCTCAGCTGCTGGCTTCTGTCGAAGCATTGTCAGTTGACGAGTGGCTTCCTCATGTCAACCGTGCTTGTTATGACGGTCAGTGGGATGTATATCCATTGCGCGGTCTTGCCAAGTATCAGGATAAGTCTCCGATTTTACAGGCTTTTGCATTGGAAGGGGCTGAGTCGAACGATGATTTTGATAATTATGGTTTTTTATCTAGCTGTCCCGAACTTCACGCCTTTTTGAAACAACTCTGTTGTCCCATTCTGTCTGTGCGTTTGATGCGCTTGCGTCCGGGAGCGGTTATCGCACCGCACCGTGATCATGGGCTATGTGTCTCACAAGGCCAGGCGCGTCTGCATCTGTGTTTGCAGACTGATCCTGATGTTGAATTTATCGTCGCTGGTGAATCGGTTCATATGGCCGAAGGAGAGTTATGGTATCTCAACGCCGATCTGGAGCATGCGGTTTACCACCGGGGCAAGGTTGATCGCATTCATGTGGTGATTGATTGTGTGGCGAATGACTGGCTGCGTGAGCAGTTGAGGTTGTCAGTTCATCAGGCCTCGAATGTTTTATAGAGATAAGAAGATGTCGGTATGACTGAATACAAATATAACGTCTGAATGGTGTATATAAGCTTATGGCAAAATATCTTGATTTACAGACTTCGTCAGTGACAACAGTGAGTTCAGTCGACCCTGAGCTGGAGAAATTATTTAACCAGCTATTACGTTCGAAATTGGATTCAACATTAAATATATCCAGCCAAAATGAGCTAGCTGTGAAATTGAGCGCGTCTTTTAAAGAGCTGACAGCGACAATTGCAGATACACCAAATGCAGATCATCAATGTTGGGTCGAATTATTTGCTGGTGCTTCAGAAGCGCTTTTATCAATTTATCAAGATCTGGCCTTAACAGAAAGCGAACGACATACCTCCTATATCAATGCGACGGGGCAGGTGATGTCAGTTGATGATGCCGTACATACTGTAAAGGATATTTATAGAGTTAAAGCATTTATTCGAGGTCTGCATTTATCTATTCGCCAACAGATTGAGAGTAATCCTAGCAAGACAATACATTTAGTTTATCCAGCATGTGGCCCTTTTGCCCCGTTGTTGTTGCCTTTATTAAGCTACTGCAGTGAGCAAGGCATCACCTCCGATCAATTAACAATAACTTTGATCGATATCCAGCCTGGTGCGGTAAAAGTGTTAAATCGGCTAGTTGATGATCTGGCTATTCGTCATTATATACAGGACATTTTATGTATAGATGTTATGGGTTATCAGCCAGAGCTACCGATTGACATTTTGTTGATGGAAGCCTTTCAGCACGGCTTAAGTCGTGAAGGTCATGTGAGTTTTGCCAGACACCTCAGCCAATTTATTGCAGAGGGCGGCGTGATGTTGCCAGAGAAGGTAGAGATTAATGCTTGCCTGGCTAAAGGTCAGCGAGAATACAATGATCAATGGCAGCAGCAACCCCGCTGTCATTCAACCTTGATTGACCCTTCTATTCAACAGGAACGCATTGAGCTCGGTAATGTATTCACGTTGACTCTAGATAAACTGAGAACCATGTCTGTATTGCCGCTGGGGGATGGATTCGAAATTGTTGAGTGTGAACAGGTTCAAATACCCTCAGATGTGCCAGATATCAATCAAAGAATTCTACTAACCACGGCAAGCGTTAATGTATTCGGTGATGAGAATATAGAGCAGTATGATTCTGGAATTAGTCATCCCCGAGCCGATATGTCTATCTGCATCGATTTCATCCCCAAAGTCCCTGAACCAGATGATCTGTTAGTCAGAAGCGGAGACCACATCAAGTTTTACTACAAGCTTTGTGGTACTCCCGGCTTCCTGCCTACTTTAGCTTAGGAGATCACATGGAAAATAATCATCACATTAATTCCTCGATGTATAAAAACAAGGTTTCAGTGGCGACCTCGAGCTTCGCAACAGTCCCAGTAATAATTTGGCTTTATCAGCAAGGGTATCTGAACGGGGTGTTGCTTTATGGTGCTGATGGGCAAGAGCGCATGCAATTTGAAGCTCAACTTGGTGCTGTTTCTATTCCAGTTTTTTATGTTGAAAATGACGATGAAAAAGCGGTTAAACATCTTGATACTTGGCAAACAGATCTACTGATTGTTTTTAATTGCGGAAAAATTCTTTCGTCAACCGTATTTGATTTTGCTACTTATGGCACTGTCAACCTGCATGCTGCAGCGCTCCCACATTATCGAGGTCCTCACCCTATTTATTGGCAGATCAGAAGCGGCGAGAAACAACTGCTATTAACTGCTCATCGTGTGACTCAAAAAATAGATAGTGGAGATATTCTGGCTCAGTACCCTGTAGAAATCAGTGAATTCGATACCCATCAGAGCCTATATGGAAAAGTAATACAGCATACTCCTTTACTTCTAGAGCAGCTTTTTGCACTAGATCTTGATTTAAATAAAACGCTAGGCATTAAACAAGCAGGCGTCCCCGCCATTAAGGCTCCTAGGGTTAGTCAACCCGATCTCAATATCAATTGGCAATCAACATCGGCAAAAGCACTTTGTGATCAAGTTCGAGCTGGGAACCCAATTTATGGTGGCGCGATTTTAACTCTCGGTGGAGCCAGTGCCCAGCTTTTACAAGCATCGGCAGCTGTCATGCCGAATTACGGAGTGAAGCCTGGCACCATCATTCATATTTCACCAGAAAAAGGAGTGTTTGTTGCCCTAAAAGATAATGCGGTGCGGCTAGATATTGTGGCCAATTCAGATGGTGTATTTGACGGTTACCGTTTTTCGCAAGTTGTTGGACTTAAAACAGGTATGCAATTTAGTTAAAAGTTAACGGAGAGCACGTTATGGAAGAAATGATGGGTTCAATTAAGCTTTTTGGTGGGAACTTCGCGCCAAAAGATTTCGCGTTTTGTGATGGTCAACTAATAGCCATTTCGCAGAATCAAGCCCTCTTTGCCATTTTAGGTAATGTTTGGGGGGGAGACGGCCGTACTAATTTCGCGCTGCCAGATATGAGAGGTCGTGTACCTATTGGTGTGGGGCGTGGTATAGGCCGAGTTAATGTAATTCAAGCGCAAATGCTAGGCAATGAAGTCAACGCATTACAACTTAGTCAAATGCCAGCCCATAGCCATAGCGCAACCTTTAATCCTACGAGCAGCACCAGTAGCCCACCAACGGCTACGGCAGCAGTGAAAGCTAATTCAGGCATAGGTACGGAAAACAGTCCTGCTGGTAACTATTGGGCAACCGGCAATGTGGCTCAAGATAGATCTACCTACCCAGTTGAAAAAGGTTTCGCTAGTACCGCTGACACCACAATGGCTAGCGATGCGGTTACGATCGATATTGCTGGTGGCAGCGGCGGTATCACAGGGGGTTCAGTCACAGTCAAGCAGACTGGTGGGGAAGACCCATTTAGTATTATGCAGCCCTCACTGGGCATTAATTACATTATGTGTGTGGAAGGCCTATTTCCAAGTCGAAATTAATTTTCAGTCACAAGGGCCAGGGGAACATCTCTGGCTGTTGTCTGTGCTGGTGTAGCTGCTAATTTCATCACACTCAAGCAAGAGTAAAAGGAAAGTATTGTAGTTTGGATTTTGCCGATATGGATGTAGAGGCTTCGGTTTCTTCTGAAACTGCTGATATCTAGTTCGGGATAACGCCGCTGAATGGTAAATGGAAAAGGATGTCCTTATGAACAAGTACTTACCAAGCATTATCGTGGCGGCTATGCTGCTAATGGGATTGGGCAACGCGTCAGCAGCAGGTGCTCATACTTATATTGGCAGTAAAAATATAGGTATTACATCGTTTCCTAATGAAAAGCCTCTGTCTAATGTTGTCAGGCAAGATGATTTAGAGTCAGTTGCCCCTGCTCAGGTCAACGAACTTATTATTATTGATGCAGCAGTCCCTGATAAACACTTGTTCTATAAAAATCTAAAGCAAAATGCCGAAATTAAAGAAATAGCGTCAGAAAAGGATGGTTTAGAGCAACTAACCCAAATTTTATATCAATATCAAAACCTCGATGTATTGCACGTTGTCTCACACGCAGATGACGGGATTATTTATTTAGGTAACAGCCAAGTAACTGAACAATTTTTAAAACAAAAAACAGATACATTTCCGTCATTAAATTACGCCTTAAAAGAAGGTGCTGATGTACTGCTTTATGGTTGTAATCTCGGAGCAGGGAAAGCGGGTGAAGCTTTAATTGAATTTATCGCTAACCAAGCTCATGTTGATGTTGCAGCATCAGATGACTTAACAGGTGATTTTTTATTAGGAGGAGATTGGGAGCTAGAAGTTTCGACAGGAAAGATTGACTCAATAAAGCTTTGGTCTTCGGAATCAGAAATTCAGTACTCGCATGTGTTGGCTACACCTGTATTTAACTCTCCGCCAGAAATTACGAATATTTCGCCTGGAGGTGGAACGTTAAATGTTGAGTTGAATTTGGAGGGGGGAGCGAATTATGTCGTATTACCTGATGGAGCAACTGCTCCTACCAATGTTCAAGTGCAAAGTGGTACTGATGGAGATGATAATGCGGCAATAATCAAGCACTCAACAGACGGTAGTAATGCTGCTAACACAGTTTTTACTACGGTAATAAATGGGGTGAGCAGTGAAACAAGTTATGATGTTTATGTAACGGGATATGATAAAAATGAAGAAGATAAGTCCGGTGCTAATGATACCCAACCTGTAAAAATAGACTTGACCACCTCAGCTTTAGGAGAAGCTCCGAGTGGACTTCAAACATTTGCCGGTATAGCAATCATCAATAATATTGGTCAAACCAACGATGGGTACTTTAATTTAACAAGGTCGGATGGATCTGGTGCTAACAACGCGCTTAGAGCAGATCAATACGGAGCTTATATTAATGACTCCAGTGCTGCAGCATCATCATTCACATCCTCTATTAAAATCAATATGACCGTTTCTGGATATTTTCAAATAACAGATATCACATTAGGTGAATATCAAACAGGCGGAGCAGCTACAACGAATAATTTCAAAGATATAACAGTTAAAGGGTATAAAGACGGAGTTACAGTTGCTCAATCAACGCCATACACCCCTCCATCAGATACTTATATTACCGACTATACATCGATAAGTTGGGCTGATTTTTCAGGTGTTAATGTTGATGAATTTGAAGTTTTTTATACTGTGAGTACAGGAGATAAACAATTTGATTTTAATTTGATTGATTTTTCTATCGCGGGTATGAACACAGCTACAAATGAAGCTCCTACCATCACTATAAACGATACTAACCTAGCTTATATTGAAAATGATGCTGCCATCCAGATAGATGCGTCTGCAACTCTTTCTGATGAAGATGGTGATGCCGATTGGGATAACGGTAAGTTGATGGTACAGATTACCGCTAATAATGAAGCGGGTGATGAGCTATCTATTTCGGATAATATTGTTGGCTCCATTAATACCGACGGAACCAATATACGAGATAATACAACTGTTATAGGGACTTTGAGTGCCAGTGAAGGTACTGTGACCAATGATACGGCTCTCACTGTCACTTTTAATAGCAATGCTACCAATGTGTTAGTTCAACAAGTACTACGAGCCATTCATTACCGCAATACATCTGATGATCCTGTTACGTCCAATCGCACCATCACATTTACTGCGACAGATAAAAATGATGCTGTAGCCAGTGATACTCGAACCATTGTGTTCACAGCCGCTAATGATCAACCAACGCTTTCTGCTACAGGCAGAGATCCGACCTTCAGCGAAGGTGGTGCTGCACAAAGCCTGTTCAGTGGCGCTATGGCTGCCACTGTAGAAAGTGGGCAGACACTTACCGCAATGACTCTGACTGTCACTAATGTAAACGACGGTGCTAGCGAAGTTCTCGGTTTTGATGGTTCAAATGTGCAATTGACCAATGGGTTTAATGTTGGGTCAACGACTACCAATAGCCTCAATGTGTCAGTAGTTGTGGATGGTACAACTGCAACTGTAAGCTTCTCTGGAGCTACTCTTAGCCCTGCACTATTGCAAACGCTTGTTAATGCAATCACCTATTCAAATAACAGCTTGAACCCTAATACGTTAAACCGTGTGATTACCATTACTTCACTTACGGACAGCGGCAGCAACACCGGATCAAATGACAACGTAAATAGTGCTCTTGCTGTGACTTCAACCGTTACTGTTGTAGCAATAGGTGATACTGTCGCTCCGACAGTTATTATCGGTAGTGATCAGACCGAGCTGAAAGCCGGTGAAACGGCTAGCTTGACCTTTATTTTGAGCGAAGCCAGTAGCGACTTTGCGGTCGGGGATATCACCGTGGTCGGCGGTTCACTGAGCGGCTTTAGTGGTAGTGGTACCAGTTATAGCGCGACGTTTACACCGGATGCCGATCGCACCGCGGCAGCCACCATTGATGTAGCAGGTAGTACCTTCACCGACAGCGCAGGTAACGACAACACCGCGGCGACGCAATTGTCGATTAGCCTCGATACGGTACTGCCGGGGATCAGTATCGCTAGTGACAAGCCGAGCCTCAAGGCGGGTGAAACTGCCAGCTTGAGCTTCATCTTAAGTGAAGCCAGTAGCGATTTTGCAGATGGTGATATCACTGTGGTCGGTGGTTCGCTAAGCGGCTTTAGCGGTAGCGGCACCAGTTATTCGGCGATGTTTACCCCGGATAATGACCGCACGGCAGCGGCGACCATTGATGTGGCCGCTAATGCCTTCACCGACAGCGCCGGTAACAATAATACTGCGGCGACACAGCTAAGCATCAGTTTGGATACGGTGCTGCCGGGGATCAGTATTGCCAGCGATAAGCCGAGCCTGAAAGCCGGTGAGACTGCCAACTTGAGCTTTACTTTGAGTGAAGCCAGTAGCGACTTTTCTGTCAGCGATATTACTGTCGTCGGTGGTTCGTTAAGCGGATTTAGTGGTAGCGGCACCAGTTATTCGGCGATGTTTACCCCGGATAATGACCGCACGGCAGCGGCGACCATTGATGTGGCGGCCAATGCCTTCACCGACAGCGCGGGTAACAATAATACTGCGGCGACCGGGCTCAGTATTGGTCTGGATACGGTGCTGCCGGGGATCAGTATCGCCAGCGACAAGCCGAACCTGAAAGCCGGTGAGACTGCTAGTTTGAGCTTCACTCTGAGCGAGGCGAGTTCTGATTTTGCTGAAAGTGATATCAATGTGGTCGGTGGTAGCCTGAGCAGCTTTAGTGGCAGTGGCACCAGTTATTCGGCGACCTTTACGCCGGATGCGGATCGTACTGCGGCAGCAACCGTGGATATCGCAGCGAACAGTTTCACTGACAGTGCCGGTAATGACAACACCGCAGCGACACAGTTAAGCATCAGTTTGGATACGGTGCTGCCGGGGATCAGTATCGCCAGCGACAAGCCGAGCCTGAAA
>NZ_JAKRRW010000025.1 GCF_026191635.1 Photobacterium obscurum | reverse complement strand
GGGGTTTCGCAAAAAAAACATCACAAAATGACACTTCGAACAGAAATTAACCCAAACCATCAAAAAACACACTTAAATGGCCTTAAACTGGACTGCAAACTCTTTTACTTTGTTCCAGTCGGTGTATTCCACCTCTTTTGTTGTATCTGTTTCGCCCCCAGTCAGACGCATGATGAACTGGATCATAATACGGTCGAACCAACTATACATTGGATATCGCAGTGCTCCAGCAAATACCGCCTGCAGTTTTGGCTGCCAAGGTGACTTCTTTAGAAACTTCTTCATATAGACACTCGTTTCTGGCGTATTCTTACCTTCTTTACGCGCTGTCAGGTTTACGCAGAAAAAGCCCACTTTATGCTGCTCCAGTGCAGACTGGTTACGAGCAATAAACTCATAAAGCTTCTTATTCAGGTGGCCATAGCGAATAGATGCGCCAATCAACACCCGTCCGTAGCAACTAAAGTCTAACTCAGGAAGCTGGTTGAGGTCTTTCAGCTCACACTGACAGCTCTCCCCCAATTGCTCTTCTATATAATGAAGGATTTTTACTGTCTGCCCGTCATTGCTTGAATGAAGGAGTAATACCTTTTCCACACTCTCTCCTTAGTTGCGCCAAAATGTTGGTGTAAACAGAACTAATAAAGTGAAAACTTCCAGGCGACCAAATAGCATTGAAATAATGAGCACCCATTTGGCTGGATCATTAATCTCACCAAAATGTACCGCGACCTCCCCAAGACCTGGCCCCAAGTTATTTAAGGTCGCTGCGACAGCAGAAAAAGCCGTTAGCTCATCAAGCCCGGTCGCAATTAATCCCAGCATACAAATAACAAACACGAGGGCATAAGCTGAGAAAAATCCCCACACTGCATCAACGACTCGCTGTGGCAAGGCTTTATTCCCCACCTTAATCGTATATACCGCCCGAGGGTGAACCAATCGTTTCAGCTCTCTGACACCCTGAAGGAGCAGTAACAGCATACGAATAACTTTGATTCCGCCACCTGTTGAGCCAGCACAGCCACCCACAAAAGAAGAGAACAGCAGTAATACCGGCAAAAATAAAGGCCACTCAGAGAAACTCGTTGTTGTGAAACCTGCCGTGGTCGAGATAGAAACCGTCTGGAATAACGCCTGATCAAAGGCATCATGCAACGAATCATACGAATGATGCTTGAGCAACAAGCTAAAACAGATCGTAAATAAGATGAACTGAGTGGCAAGAAAAGCCCTGAATTCAGGATCGCGCCAATAAGTCCGCAAATGAATACCGCCGTTGGCAAAGGCTGCAAAGTGCAGTGAAAAATTACAGGCCGAGATCAACAGGAACACCACGGTAATCATGTTTATCGTCGGGCTATCAAAATAGCCCATACTGGCGTCATGGGTAGAAAAGCCACCAATCGCAACCGTAGAGAAGCTATGGGAGATCGCATCAAACACCGTCATACCCGCAACCCAGAATGCGCCGGCACAACTAATCGTCAATGCCAGATAGATATACCATAATGTTTTAGCGGTTTCGGCGATCCTTGGTGTCATCTTGCTATCTTTGACCGGGCCGGGAATTTCAGCCCGATACAGCTGCATACCACCGATCCCCAGTACCGGTAAGATGGCCACCGCCAACACAATGATCCCCATCCCACCAAACCATTGCAGTAACTGGCGATAGAACAGGATCGCCTTGGGCAATTCATCAAGTCCGACAATGACGGTTGCCCCGGTGGTCGTCAGGGCAGAAAAGGCCTCGAAAAAAGAATCAGTAACCGAGAGATCTGGCGTCTTGGCCAAGATAAACGGTACCGCACCGGCACTGCCGATAACGGTCCAAAATAAGACCACTATCAAAAAGCCATCTCTGGCTTTGAGTTCCCGACGATAATGGCGGTTCGGCAGCCACAGCATGGCACCGCCCGCAAAGAGAAGAAAGAAAGTGACCACAAAGGGAAAACCCGCACCGTCACGATAGATTAATGCAACCAATGCAGGTGCCAGCATTGTGACACTAAATAGCGCGAGCAACAGCCCGACAATTCTGATGATGGAACGAAATTGCATGCCTTAGCCGGCTCTCATCCTGTTGTTGTGATTATTCGTGTGATTAGTTGGAATCAGATACCGGAACAATACGACCACCACTGCGGTTGGTGAGTTTAGCAATAAACTCGGCCTCCACTCGGCTGTCGATCTCCACGATCATTTTGACCTGGTTTCCATAATCAGCATGAAGCTGAATCCCTGCATACTCGGCAAGCAACGACTCGACCAGTGACACCTGATTATACTCACAGCGCAGCCTAAGTTCCGAGGTTATTACTTTTTCTTTGGTTTGCAACACAGTTAATGCTTGCTGGACGCCGCCGCCATACGCTTTAACCAAGCCACCGGTCCCTAACTTGATGCCACCGGAGTAACGAGTCACCACTGCAGTGATCTCACCCACTCCCGAACCAGTCAACTGTGCCAAAATCGGCTTACCTGCAGTACCAGATGGTTCACCGTCATCACTAAAGCCCCACTTCATCGAGTCAGAAGGGCGGCCAGCGACAAATGCCCAACAATTATGGCGGGCATCACTGTGCTTGTTCTTTATAAACTGAACGTAGGCTTTTGCCGCTTCGACATTCGGCGTATGAGCCAGATACGTAATAAAGCGGCTCTTTTTGATCTCTTCTTCAAAAATAGCCTCTGCCGCGGGAACTAAATAGGGATCAGATGCTGTCATAAAAAGCCACAAACGAAATCAGGTAATTAAGCTCGAAGGATACCACAACCTCGACAGCAACGAGTTCAAATATATTCGCATCATTCATCCCCGGCACAGAAGCAATTCCGATATACCCCAAATAGCCCTTTTTAATCATTAGCAGCAAGTTTATCCCTCTTGATAGAGATCGGGCGAATATCGAGACTGAGTTTTCCTTGAAAGGAGCCCACCAGCGTCTAACCCCGCCAAGGATTAACACAACCATAACAACCAAGAGTATATCTCAACAACTAACGCTCAGGAAAAATGCTTTAATTTCAATCACAAACATTTTAACAATAAAGATTCCGTCGACTTCACCCAGCAAAAAGTTAAACATTTGTTTAAAATAGATGTTGAAATCGTTGCATAACAGGTTCAGACTAATATTTAACCTACAAACAGGTCAAACCAGTTAAATCAAATTCGGCACAGAACCGGAATTCACGGAGATAGAACATGATTTACCAAGGTGAAACCCTATCCGTCAGCTATCTGGAAGATGGTATTGCGGAACTCAACCTCAACGCACCAGGCGCAATCAACAAATTCGACATCGCAACCCTGGAAAGCTTCAATGAAGCCCTAAATGCACTCTATCAGCAGACAGATCTCAAAGGCCTGCTGCTGACCTCTAGCAAAAATGCATTTGTTGTCGGCGCTGATATCACAGAGTTTCTTGGCTTATTTGCCAAACCTGCCGAAGAATTGTCGCAGTGGCTTACCCATGCCAACGACATCTTCAATAAATTAGAAGATCTACCCGTACCAACCCTTTCCGCCATTAACGGCCACGCACTGGGCGGCGGCTGCGAATGTGTTCTTGCCACCGATTTCCGTCTTGCCGACAGTACGGCGCGTATCGGACTGCCAGAAACCAAACTCGGTATCATGCCCGGCTTTGGTGGAACCGTTCGCCTCCCTCGCCTGATCGGTGCAGACTCTGCCATGGAGATCATTACCGCAGGCAAAGACAAAAAAGCCCAGGATGCACTGAAGTTAGGGTTGGTCGATGCCGTCGTTGCACCTGAAGCACTTAAAACGGCAGCCGTGACGATGATCAAGGATGCCATTGCTGGCAAGCTAGACTGGCAAAGCCGACGAGCACAAAAAAAAGCCCCGATCCAGCTCAATAAAATCGAAGCAACCATGAGCTTCACCACGGCCAAGGGGATGGTCAGCCAAGTTGCCGGCCCGCATTACCCGGCACCTATCACCTCAGTAATCACTATCGAAGAGGCGGCAAGACTGTCACGCGATGAAGCCCTAGAGGTAGAAAACAAACACTTTACCAAACTGGCAAAAACCGATGTCGCCCAGGCGCTGGTCGGTATCTTCCTCAATGACCAGTTGATTAAGGGCAAAGCAAAGCAGGCCGCCAATGAAGGCAAGGCCACCAGCAAGGCGACTGTCTTGGGAGCCGGGATCATGGGGGGCGGGATTGCCTACCAGTCTGCACTGAAAGGCGTGCCGGTGATCATGAAAGATATTGCCGAGCCCTCGCTGGAGCTGGGGATGTCGGAAGCCGCCAAGCTGTTGAACAAACAACTCGAGCGCGGCCGTATCGATGGCCTGAAGATGGCTAAGGTACTGTCAGCCATTCAACCTAGCCTGCATTATGCTGGTATCGACGAAACAGATGTGATTGTCGAGGCTGTGGTCGAGAACCCAAAAATCAAAGCCGCGGTACTGGCCGAAGTCGAGGATAAGGTTACCGCCGATTCCGTCATCACTTCTAATACATCAACGATTCCAATCAACCTGCTGGCTAAATCACTAAAACGTCCGGAAAACTTCTGCGGGATGCACTTCTTCAACCCGGTGCACCGGATGCCGCTGGTAGAGATCATCCGAGGCGAACATACCTCAGATGAAACGATCTCCCGTGTTGTCGCCTACGCCGCCAAGATGGGCAAGTCCCCTATCGTGGTCAATGACTGCCCAGGATTCTTCGTCAACCGTGTGCTGTTCCCGTACTTTGCCGGTTTCAGCATGCTACTGCGTGACGGTGCTGACTTCACCAAAGTCGATAAAATCATGGAGAAGCAATTCGGTTGGCCGATGGGGCCAGCATACCTGCTAGATGTGGTCGGTATCGATACCGCTCATCACGCCCAGGCTGTTATGGCTGAAGGTTTCCCTGAGCGCATGAGCAAAGACTACAAGGATGTAGTCGATGTGATGTTCGAGTCCCAACGCTTCGGTCAGAAAAACGGGAAAGGCTTCTTTAGTTACTCAATTGACCGCAAGGGTAAACCGAAGAAAAGCATTGATGCAGATGTCGCACCACTGCTAGCGCCAGTTTCGGGTAGTGCTACTGACTACAGCAGCGAGGAAATCATTACCCGCATGATGGTACCGATGATCAATGAAGTCGTCCGCTGCCTTGAAGAAGGCATCATCGCCAGCCCGGCCGAAGCCGATATGGCATTGGTCTATGGTCTCGGTTTCCCTCCTTTCCGTGGTGGCGTCTTCCGCTATCTAGATACCCTAGGATTAGCAAACTATGTCGCGATGGCCGACCAGTATGCTCACCTCGGGGCGGTCTATCAAGTTCCCGACGGGCTGCGTGAAAAAGCCAGCCAAAACGAAACTTACTACAACGCACCAAGCAATGCTTAGAGACGGCTTAAGGATGAGGAACAGAAAATGAATAACGTCGTAATTGTTGATTGTATCCGTACCCCGATGGGGCGCTCCAAAGGCGGTGCGTTCAGAAATGTTAGAGCAGAAGATCTCTCGGCACACCTAATGAAAGGGTTGCTGGCACGCAATCCGCAGGTTGATCCGGGAGCGATTGAAGACATTTACTGGGGTTGTGTACAGCAAACCTTAGAGCAAGGTTTCAACGTGTCGCGAAATGCTGCCCTGCTAGCCGGTATTCCCCATACCGTCGGTGCCACTACGGTGAACCGCCTGTGCGGTTCATCAATGCAGGCCCTGCATGATGCCGCTCGTACCATCATGGTTGGCGATGCCGACACCTGTATTATTGGCGGCGTCGAGCACATGGGTCATGTCCCGATGAACCATGGTGTTGATTTCCACCCGGGTTTGTCTAAATCGGTTGCCAAGGCCGCCGGCATGATGGGCCTGACGGCGGAAATGCTAGGCCGTATGCATGGGATCAGCCGCCAGATGCAAGACGAATTCGCCGCCCGCTCCCATCAACGTGCCCATGCCGCAACAGTAGAAGGCCGCTTCAAAAGCGAAATCCTACCGACCGAAGGCCACGATGAGGACGGTGCCCTGAAGTTATTTGACTATGATGAAGTCATCCGGCCCGAAACCACGGTGGAAGCACTATCCGGCCTGCGCCCGGTATTTGATCCGGCCAACGGCACTGTAACGGCAGGAACCTCCTCAGCCCTTTCTGACGGAGCCTCGGCGATGTTGGTAATGAGTGAAGAGAAAGCCAAGGCTCTAGGTCTGACTATCCGAGCGAGGGTAAAATCCATGGCGACTGCCGGTTGCGATCCATCCATTATGGGCTACGGTCCAGTTCCTGCGACACAAAAAGCCCTGCAGCGAGCCGGTCTGTGCATGGACGACATTGGAATGGTTGAGCTCAATGAGGCATTTGCCGCCCAGTCATTGCCTTGTGCTAAAGATCTCGGCCTGCTGGACAAAGTCGACGAGAAGGTCAACCTCAATGGCGGGGCGATAGCCCTTGGCCATCCGTTGGGTTGTTCGGGCTCTCGGATCTCCACCACCCTGATCAACCTGATGGAGCATCAGGATGTGCAGTTTGGTCTCGCCACCATGTGCATCGGCCTCGGCCAAGGTATCGCCACTATATTCGAGCGTGTAGAGTAAGCAATGAAACACCATAGCCCGCCTCTTTGGCGGGCTTTTCTTTATCCTTCATTCTCCCCCCTCTGTAATATGCTTGTTATGCATAGATAGAATGATAAAGTTTCATTTTGTTCATAGACATATCAGGTCTACACTCAATACCCATAAATAGCCCCTTTTATTCTATCCGGAGCATACCTATGTTTAAGGCACTGGTTCTTAATCAAGAAGAGAAAAAAACTATCGCTGGTATTCAGCAAATCGAAGAATCACAACTTCCAGAAGGTGATGTCCTTATCGATGTTGATTACTCTTCCCTGAACTATAAAGATGGTTTGGCTATCACAGGTAAAGGCAGAATTGTTCGCCAGTTTCCTATGGTGCCAGGCATTGACCTTACCGGTACTGTTGCGGAATCAAGTGACGAGCGCTATCAGGCTGGTGACAAGGTTGTCCTGACAGGATGGGGGGTCGGCGAAGGCCATTGGGGCGGCATGGCAGAAAAAGCCCGCCTTAACGCTGATTGGCTAGTACCTCTTCCTACAGGCCTAAGTGGCAAGCAAGCAATGATGGTGGGTACCGCAGGCCTTACCGCAATGCTATGTGTACAGGCATTGGTTGATGCCGGGGTAAAACCTGATGCCGGTGAAGTTGTCGTAACAGGCGCAAGCGGTGGTGTTGGCTCTGTCGCAGTTACCCTGCTATCCCAGCTAGGTTATCAAGTGGCTGCAGTTACGGGCCGTGCCGAAATCAATGGCAAGTTGCTAAAACAGCTCGGCGCTGCTCGTGTGATTGAGCGCAGTGAATTTGAAGAGCCAGCCCGCCCGTTAGAGAAACAAATCTGGGCCGGTGCCGTTGATACAGTGGGCAGCAAGGTACTGGCTAAAGTACTGGCCCAAGTTGACTACGACGGTACGGTTGCCGCTTGTGGCCTTGCCGGCGGCTTTGATCTGCCAACAACGGTAATGCCGTTCATCCTACGTAACGTCAAACTGCTAGGTGTTGATTCGGTTATGTGTCCGTTCGAAAAACGCCAGCAGGCTTGGCAGCGTCTGACAGAGCTTCTTCCTGCGAGCTACTACGAGCAGGCTTGCCGTGAAGTCGATCTTGACGGTGTTGCGGAATGTGCAGAAGCCATCACCAACGGCCAAATCACAGGTCGTGTGGTAATCAAGCTATAAACGAAACCAACAACAAAATAGATGACTACCCTTGGCCAGCTTTATGCTGGCCTTTTTTCTGCCCTCAATAATGGTAATCCGTAAGCTCTATAGCAGCCCCATATCGTGTATCCGTTTATCGATCAGCTTGCCACACTCTTCCTGAAGCAACTTGCGTAGCCAGATCTGCGAGGCCGAGTGTTCGCAACGCGGGTGCCAAATCAGCGAGTAGTCAAACGGCTTGAACTCGAATGGCAGCGACTTAATCACCAAGTTATGCTTTTCCGCCACTAAATAGGCCAAATCGGCCGGTACGGTAATGATCAGAGGCATTTTGTCGACAATCGCCAGGGCGGCCTCCAAATGATAAGCCCGCAGTACCATCTTACGCTGGCTGTAACCACGCAGTGCTTCATCGATCAGGGCTTTCACCCCGTCACTAATTGCAATCATCGCATGAGGGAAAGTCAGGTAATCATCCAGCGTTAGCTCCTGATCGGCCAAGGGATGGTGCTTAGACAGCATACAAAAGACACTGACCAAACCGAGATGATCTCGACACAACGGTTCGATAGGCCCGGTCGGACGACATATCGCCATATCACAGCCATCAGTGGTCAACTGGTTCAGCAAATGATCATGCTGCAATGGCGGAAACTCTAACGAGATATTGGGGGCTTCTTCATAAATCCGCGGCAAGGCATAGGGCAAAATAGTCTGCATCGCGTAGTCGGTCGTTGCGATAACAAAATGCTGTTCACACTGTGATGGCTTGAAATCGTTCGGAGTCAGTAAAATCCGCATCGCCTCAAGAGGATCATTGAGTGACTCGTTCAGTTCCAGTGCCCGCTGCGTAGGCAGCAGCCGTTGTCCCTGGCGGGTAAAAAGCGGGTCCCCCAGCAAGTCGCGTAGCCGGCCCAACACCCGGCTCATCGCCGACTGACTCAGGTTTAACCTAACCGCCGCCCGGCTGACACTACCTTCTTCCAGCAATACTTTCAGCGCAACCAATAGGTTCAAATCACGACGATAGACTTCTTCTAGCTCCATAACAGGCCTTATTTCTTGGTAACCACAATGCCAGGGAGGGTTATTATGAAACGCCAGATAAAAAAAATCCCGCTATAAAAGCGGGGAAGCCCAAGAAAACTGGGGGAGTGTAGTAGATGTGTAGGTTAATTCTCTTCTTCTTCAAGCTCCGGTGAGTTGGTCAACTCGAACCAGAGACCTAGCGCAGCGGCAATTAAACCACCCAGCGCGAAAATACTCATGTCATTTGGGTTGCGCAGTACAAGAGAGCAAAACGTAATAAAGCACAGCACACAGTAAATAGTTAAGCGATCCATCTGAGTCAACATAGTTCCTCCCAATCCTTCAGAAGACAAACGTTAATGACTTGTTAAATAAGTTACACGTTTTGTTTCGATTTGCCAAGCCTTATTGATTAATTCTTACTCATAAGTATGATCGGAGACTTCGAAACAACACGTGTATGTTATGACAGCTATTTTTGAAAACCCGACTCATAGCCTAGAAGCCGAAGGACTACGTTGTCCTGAGCCGGTGATGATGGTGCGTAAGACAGTCAGAAAAATGGCCGAAGGTGATACGCTTTTGGTCACGGCAGATGACCCATCGACAACCCGGGATATTCCCAGCTTTTGTCGTTTCATGGATCATACCTTGCTGGCGGCAGAGACAGATACTCTCCCTTACCGGTATCTGATCCAGAAAGGCACCAATTAAAAAAGGCAGCTCACAGAGCTGCCTTTTACCTATTCATGGATGCCTGCATCTACCTACGCGACGAGGGAGCTGCTACAGCGGTACATCCCTATTGATAACTATCCCGCAATGCTTTCTGCGCCCTATCCAGTTCATGGCGCAATTCACGGATCTCTTTCTTCATCGGCAAGACATAACGCAAACGTACCAGTGCATCGACAGACAAATAGGTTGTGACGATAGCCCCGACCACCATAGGCAACCACATATCCGTAAGTACCATGCCGAGAATATTTAAGGCTAAAGCGAAATTAAACAGCCAAAACTGGCTTTGTGGAGAAATAGCGAGAAAACGGTTCATATCCCCTCCTGCTGCAGCTCACCGAACCTAGTCTCACCATAGCATGGCACTCTGTTACACTCTGCAGCCAAGGTCACAGTTCGTTAAGCTGTCATTCTACTGTCATACAGTATCAACCTCGGGTGTTTCACATGAAACACCCGAAATGGCCGGCTTTATAACCCCAACGCAGCCGCAACGGCCAAACCAGCGAACAGTGTCGCCGTTATCTTGCGGATCAGTCCCAAAGGCATGCGGTCGGCCGACAGCTTGCCTATCAGAACCACAGGCACATTCGCCAACAACATTCCAATAGTGGTTCCAAGTACCACCAGCATCAGACCGTCATGGTATTTCGCCCCGAGCATGGTTGTGGCTACCTGAGTCTTATCACCAATTTCGGCAATAAAGAACGCAATAAAGCTTGCCACAAATGGGCCACGGTTTGAGATCTGCTCATCATCATCGAGTTTATCTGGTATTAAAATCCAGCCGGCCATCATTACAAAACTCACAACCAGTACCCACTTCAACACTTCCGGGGTCAGATAATCAGCGACAACGACACCGAGCCAGGCAGCAAGCGCATGGTTGGCAATAGTGGCAAAGAAAATAGCCAGAATAATCGGAACCGGTTTGCGGTAGCGACTCGCTAACAATAACGATAATAACTGGGTCTTATCCCCAATCTCGGCTAAGGCGACAGTAGTAATTGAAACAGCTAAAACACTCACGACATGCTCTTTGGGGTGAGGATACTGTTTAACAACCACGGACAAACGCACATGCCCCACCCCGGTTCATGCTGGTTTGCCTATGGTCTCGCCAAACTCACTAGTAGGATTAAGTGTGAGTCACAACCGCCATGAAGATTTTGCTTCAATTATGTTGACGATTGTCTCGATAGAACGAGAGGCTACTCCCCAAAGGAGGGTGAATCATAGCCAGTTCGACAATCAGTATCAAGCTTGTATTGCGGTAATCAGGTGTAAAATGAAGAGAGATGAAAAGCGGAGTTGTTAGCCGTAGCTAACAACTCACAACAGAAATTATGACGACGCTGGTGACAGGACAATTTCGACACGACGGTTTTCGGCACGGCCCTGCTTGGTGCTGTTCGAGGCAACAGGATGCGCTTCACCCATACCCTTGGTGATCACACGGTTGGCTTTCACACCTTCACGAATCAGATAGTTGCTCACTTCGCTCGCTCGTACCTGAGACAGGCGCATATTGTATGACTCTTTGCCTGTACTATCGGTAAAGCCATACACGTTCAGCATGGTCTGATCATACTCTTTGGCTACCAGTGCAACATTGTATAGTGCCTTCATCGCACGTGAGCTCAGATCTGTCTGGTCGACACCGAAGGTAATTTCATTCGGCATGTTAAGCACAATATTGTCACCGTCACGGGTAACGCTGATCCCGGTCGATTGCAGCTGCTGGCGAAGCTCTGCCTCCTGCACATCCATGTAATAACCAATACCGCCACCCAGTGCAGCACCAGAAGCGGCTCCAATCAGCGCGCCTTTGCCACGGTCACTCTTGCTCGAAGAAGCAACACCAATCGCAGCACCTGCGACAGCACCAAGAAGTGCACCACTAGTCGCCTTGGCAGTCTGCTCCTCTCCAGAGTATGGGTTGACAGTACTACAACCTGAAGCCGCGACGGCAGTGGCTGTGGCGAAAATAACATTGCGCATCCATTTACCAGATGCCAGAGAAAAATTGAAGTCCATTGTGTTATCCATATGTTCTCGATTTAGTATCGATGTGATTGTGTCAGCTCATAAACTGTATAGCATGCTGCCATAGATAGGAACCGGCTTATTGTATCGGGAGAGTAAACTAGCACATCAGAACAATGTAAAATTATCCTCATCCCACTCTGCCTCTAGCCTATTCCCCAACTAATTTAAGCAAATTACTCAAAGATGGCCAAAAAACATGCAATGGCTCTACTCGGAAAATGCCATGCGAGGTATACTGGATTGTTACTCAAATTACTTTTAATCCACTAATCTCGCGAAGCTGACAATGCAGAAATACGATATTAAAACCTTTCAGGGCATGATCCTCGCGCTGCAGGATTACTGGGGCCAGCAGGGTTGTACCATTGTACAACCTTTGGACATGGAAGTTGGTGCAGGTACCTCTCACCCGATGACCTGTCTCCGCGCGCTAGGTCCAGAGCCTATTGCAGCAGCGTATGTACAACCATCTCGCCGCCCAACTGACGGTCGTTACGGTGAAAACCCAAACCGTCTACAGCACTACTACCAATTCCAAGTGATGCTGAAGCCATCTCCTGACAACATCCAGGAACTATACCTTGGCTCTCTTGAGGTACTTGGCATTGATACTCAAGTACACGACATCCGTTTTGTAGAAGACAACTGGGAAAACCCGACACTGGGTGCCTGGGGTCTTGGCTGGGAAGTATGGCTAAACGGCATGGAGGTAACCCAGTTTACTTACTTCCAGCAGGTTGGTGGTCTTGAGTGTAAGCCTGTTACCGGTGAAATCACTTATGGTATCGAGCGTCTGGCAATGTACATCCAGAACGTCGATTCCGTTTACGATCTGGTTTGGACTGATGGCCCACTAGGTAAAGTAACCTACGGTGATATCTTCCACCAAAATGAAGTTGAGCAATCAACATATAACTTCGAGCACGCTGACGTAGACTTCCTGTTCACTTTCTTCGACCAGTGCGAGAAAGAGTGTAAGGAACTACTGGAGCTGGAAAACCCACTTCCACTTCCTGCCTACGAGCGTATTCTTAAAGCAGGCCATGCGTTCAACCTTCTTGATGCACGTAAAGCGATCTCGGTTACCGAGCGTCAGCGTTACATCTTGCGTATCCGCAACCTGACAAAACAAGTTGCTGAAGCTTACTACGCATCTCGCGAAGCTCTTGGCTTCCCTATGTGTAAAAAAGATAAGTAAGGATATCGCATGACCGAGAAGAATTTCCTTATCGAACTAGGTACCGAAGAGCTACCACCAAAAGCCCTTCGTACCCTTGCCGAAGCTTTTGCGGCAAACTTCGAAGCCGAGCTAAAAGCTGCCGACCTAGCCCACCAAGGCATCAAGTGGTTTGCCGCTCCTCGCCGCCTGGCGCTGAAAGTCACCTCACTTGCAGCAGGCCAAGCAGACAAAGTTGTTGAGAAGCGTGGTCCTGCAGTCGCCGCTGCATTTGATGCCGAAGGCAACCCGACCAAAGCCGCGCAAGGCTGGGCTCGTGGCAACGATATCAGCGTTGACCAGGCTGAGCGCCTGAAAACAGACAAAGGCGAATGGCTACTGTACAAACAAGAAGTCAAAGGCCAGCCAGCTCAAGCACTACTACGCGATCTAGCGGCAGCTGCACTGGCGAAACTGCCAATCCCGAAGCCAATGCGCTGGGGTGACTACGACACCCAGTTTATCCGCCCGGTCAAAACCCTGACCATGCTGCTTGGTGATGAACTGATTGCCGGTAATATTCTTGGTGCCGACTCTGCCCGTACGATCCGTGGTCACCGCTTCATGGGTGAAGCCGAGTTCACAATCGAGCACGCTGATCAGTACCCGGCGATTCTTGAAGAGCGCGGCAAGGTCATGGCGGATTACGAAGCACGTAAAGCCATTATCCTTGCAGATGCCAAAAAAGCCGCTTATGACGTTGGCGGTATTGCTGATCTTGAAGATGAGCTGGTTGAAGAAGTGACATCTCTGGTGGAATGGCCAGTAGTACTGACGGCTTCATTCGAGGAAGATTTCCTAAACGTACCTTCTGAAGCACTGGTTTACACCATGAAAGGTGATCAGAAATACTTCCCTGTTTATGACACCGAAGGCAACCTAGTACCGAAGTTCATCTTCGTATCTAACATTGAGTCAAAAGACCCACGTCAGATCATTGAAGGTAACGAGAAAGTTGTTCGCCCGCGTCTTGCCGATGCTGAGTTCTTCTTCAACACCGACCGTAAGCGCCCTCTCGTTGAGCGCCTACCTGAACTTGAAACGGTGTTGTTCCAGAAGCAGCTGGGTACGCTACGTGACAAGACAGACCGTATCACCGCGATGTCTGGCTTTATTGCTGAACTAATCGGTGCTGATGTTGAACATTCAGAGCGCGCGGGTCTGCTGTCCAAGTGTGATCTGATGACATCAATGGTATTCGAGTTTACCGATACCCAAGGTGTGATGGGCATGCACTACGCTCGTCTTGACGGTGAGCACGAAGATGTCGCGGTTGCTCTGAACGAGCAGTACATGCCACGTTTTGCAGGTGACGAACTACCAAAGTCTGACGTTGCGGCTGCAGTTGCACTGGCTGATAAAATTGACACCCTAGTTGGTATCTTTGGTATCGGTCAGCATCCGAAAGGTGCCAATGACCCGTTTGCACTTCGCCGTGCTGCACTTGGCGCACTTCGCATCATGGTAGAGAAAGGCTACACCCTTGACCTGGTTGACCTGATCACTAAAGCGAAAGAGCTATTCGGTGCCAAGATCACCAACCATAACGTTGAAGCCGATGTTATCGACTTCATGCTTGGTCGTTTCCGTGCCTGGTACCAAGACGAAGGCCATAGCGTTGATGCTATTCAGGCTGTACTGGCTCGTCGCCCGACTCAACCTGCTGACTTCGACAAGCGTGTTAAAGCGGTAACCCACTTCCGCTCTTTGGAAGCCGCTGAGTCACTAGCTGCAGCAAACAAGCGTGTTGGTAATATCCTGGCGAAGTTCGATGGCGAGCTTCCTGCGACTATCGACAATACGCTATTGGTTGAAGACGCAGAGAAAGCGCTGGCTGAAAACATCGAAATGATGCTATCAGCACTAACACCAGTATTTGCGGAAGGTAACTATCAGCAGGCTCTGTCTGAGTTAGCGACCCTACGCGAAGCCGTAGACGCCTTCTTCGACAATGTTATGGTAATGACTGATGACGAGAAACTTAAAGTTAACCGTCTAACTATGCTGAACCTGTTGCGAAACGAGTTCCTGAAAGTCGCAGATATTTCTGTTCTCCAGAAGTAATCTTAAGCGCTAAGACAAAACCCCGTGCTGTTGCATGGGGTTTTTTATATCCACATTTCAGCGCCTCTCCCATACCCATAGTTAAGTATCTTCCCAAAATTATCTCTTCGGCGCTTCACGTGAAACGGCTAAATCCCTTTCTAGCTGCATGCAGCTACACTGACATTAAAGGCTGGATCGTTTTCAAAGCTGGTGTTTCACATGAAACATCCAACCAGCAATCTGTCGATTTCTTGCCCTTTCCCTTATCAGTGCAATGATGTATGTTGGCAAATGCGCACAACGTATACAGTAATGATATCGAAGAAGATAAGAACAATAGACTGAGGTCGGAAGTAAACATGGAGTTTTCTACATTCGGAGACAAGTTTGCCCGTTATTCTGGGATCACCCAGCTAATGGATGATTTAAACGACGGCTTACGTAACCCTGACGCCATTATGCTCGGTGGCGGCAATCCCGCTCAAATTCCTGAGATGGTCGAATATTTCAGCCAGCTCAGCGAACAAATGGTGGCAACTGGTGAACTGACTGCAGCCCTCACCAACTATGATGGCCCGCAGGGCAAGAACACCTTTATCAACGCCCTTGCCCAGCTGCTTCGGGAAACCTATGGCTGGGATATCAGCACGAAAAATATCGCCCTGACCAACGGCAGCCAGAGTGCCTTCTTTAACTTGTTCAACCTGCTTGCCGGGGAGTTCAGTAACGGTAGCCGCAAAAAAATCTTACTTCCACTGGCTCCTGAGTATATCGGTTATGGCGACTCTGGCCTTAGCGAAGATATGTTTGTCTCGTACCGCCCGGAGATCACCCTGCTCGAGAACGGCTTGTTCAAGTACCATATCAATTTCAACGAGCTGACTGTCGATGACAGTATTGGGGCAATCTGTGCCTCTCGCCCGACCAACCCAACCGGCAACGTACTCACCGATGAGGAAATCAGCCACCTCGATGAGCTCGCGCGCGAGCACGGTATCCCGCTAATCATCGATAATGCCTACGGGATGCCTTTCCCCGATATTATCTTTGAGAATGTCACGCCGTTTTGGAACGAGAACACTATCCTGTGTATGAGCCTCTCCAAACTCGGCTTGCCTGGCGTGCGCTGTGGTATTGTTATCGCCAGCGAGGAAATTACCACGGCCATCGCCAATATGAATGGTGTCCTCAGCCTTGCTCCCGGCAGTGTCGGGCCGGCCATCGCCAATAAAATGATCGAGAACCAGGATTTGCTCCGTCTCAGCGAGCAGGTGATCAAACCTTTCTACCAACGAAAATCACAGCATGCCGTCGAATTGCTACAAGCGGCCATAGATGATGAAAGGTTTAGGATCCACAAACCTGAAGGCGCCATGTTCTTGTGGCTGTGGTTCAAGGAACTGCCCATCACTACCATGGAGTTGTACCAGCGCCTCAAAGCCCGGGGCGTATTGATTGTGCCGGGTGAATACTTCTTTATCGGACTTGAAGGTGACTGGAGCCACGGGCACGAGTGCCTTCGGATGAACTATGTTCAGGCTGATGAGGATATGCAACGCGGCATCGCCATCATCGCCGAGGAAGTCGCAAAGGCCTATCAAGCCGAACAATAGCGAACCGATATTAGAACGCCCAAAGAGCTGCTATCTGGCAGCTCTTTTTTCTTTCTAACATAATGGGGGCAAACCACGCCTCCCCCCCCAATCCCATTAAGCCATCGTACATCACACAAAATCGGTCAGCGCCTAACGCTAACTGTGCTCATACTGCACGCTCGCATAACCTACTCCGCAGGATATGTTGTGACAATCAAGGTGCCGCCTAGCTTGGTAATCCGCTGCAGCAACTGCGCAGGAATCTTGGTGTTATGGCCATGGCAATCACCGGTCTCAATCCCCAGGTTAAAGTCCACTTCACTAGCGGAATGCCAAAGTTTAATTAAAGACTCGGGAAGTTGCTCAGTAGCATCCAGCAAACTGGCTAAATCAGCCTCGACGGTGGCGTCTTCCGTCTGTGGTTCGAGACATAGATGAAACAGACCTTCTTCTCGCCAGCCACAGTGAAGGATACATGTTTTATCCTGTAGAAATGCAGCCAACGCAGACAAGTCGTGAACTGAAAAAACATCCAAATCAGTCGTGATATAACGGGTCTTCTTCGACGACATAGCAACCTCAGCTAACTCATGAAACATATTTTTAGGCGTGTTTCACGTGAAACACGCAATACCCAAATGACGTCAAGATGCCAGATTCAGAGTCACTCAGTGTTTTCAATTCAAGCGTAATGTCTGGAAAAGTGGAGATCTCTTTCAAATAGAGGTCTGATAGAAATAGAGACGCTAACCCACTCCCTTCAGGCAAGCACTAGGCGACTATTCATCGTTGCAGATACTTAACGTAGAACCAACTATGTCTACAAATCTGCGCCTCGTCTAACAAGCTAAAGATTCTCGCTGAACAAACATCTTGGAGTTACTTGGGTATACTAATCTTAGCGGGTTTCAACCGGATGAATGGTATAGCTTTGTCTGGTAGTCAAATGCCAAAAGACAGGATCAAAAAAGGCCAGCACATGGCTGACCTTTCACTCTCTATCAGATGAACATTCGATTACTGTTCTTCGTTTTCCAGCAAACGGCTGCCATTAATCGCAATCTTGCGCGGCTTCTGCTCTTCAGGAATCTCACGCTCAAGATCAATATGAAGCAACCCGTTTTCCATCCCAGCCCCAATCACTTTTACATAGTCAGCGAGTTGAAACTTACGCTCAAAATCACGCTCGGCAATACCTTGGTACAGATACTGGCGCTCATCTTGGGTAGCTTCGCGGGTACCGCGAACAATCAGTTTGTTTTGCTGCTGGGTAATATCAAGTTGCTCTTCCGCAAACCCGGCAACGGCCATGGTGATCCGGTAATGATTCTCGTCTTGCTGCTCAATGTTATACGGAGGGTAACCCGCATTGGTATTGCTGACATTTTTCTCCATCTGGTTGAACAGACGATCAAAGCCAATAGCAGAACGGTATAGAGGAGTGAAATCTAAGTTACGCATATAAAACTATCCTTCTTAAGAAGCAATAAACATGACGATAATTGAATGGTTGAAGTGGTTTTCCTCTGTCGGACAAACCTATTGCAGGCCCAATATTTGGCACCATGCGCTTCATTAATAGATATAGGGATGGGTGATTTAATTTCCAAGCCTAAAGCCGAAATTATTTTAAATATTTTTCATACGGCCCGGCCTGATGGATAGTATTCAGCCAGTTTTCGCTCCCTCTCTCCTCCCCCCATTATCATTACCAAATAGCTGTATGTAGCTTATCTATATGAGTTTTCTTAGAACCAGTTTTTCCATCGAACAACTTCACTCCCGATAAAATCCTGCAAAAAAAAACGCCGCAATAAGCGGCGTTTTCAGGTGTGAGAAATTTAATCCCAACTACACATCCAAGTTTGCGTTCAGCGCATTCTCTTCAATGAAGTGACGACGAGGTTCAACCTGATCCCCCATCAATGTTGTAAACAGCTCATCGGCTGCCACAGCATCGTTGATCGTTACCTGCATCATACGGCGAGATTCAGGATCCATCGTAGTTTCCCACAGCTGCTCCGGGTTCATCTCACCCAGTCCTTTGTATCGCTGTAGCGAAAGACCACGGCGCGACTCTTTAATCAACCACTCAAGTGCATCTTTAAAGCTGCTGACCGGTTGCTTACGTTCGCCACGCTGCACATAGGCAGTATCATCAAGCAGGCTGTGCAGGGTTTCAGACAAATCAGCTAGCTTGCCATACTCTTTCGAGTTCAGCAGATCAAAGCTCAGGGCATACTCATGATCAACGCCGTGGGTACGTACCACCACCTTCGGTAGCCAAACGTTGTTTTCCTCGTCACGGGTCACTTCGAAGTTGTACTGGCTTTCACCTGACTGTTTCTCATTCAGTGCCGCAACCAAAGACTTGGTCCACGCTTCAACTTCAGCTTGCTCGCTTAGCATCTCAACAGAAAGACGAGGCTGGTAGATAAACTCGTTTAGCAGCAGTGTCGGGTAGCGGCGGCTCATTCTATCCACCAGCTTATTACCACTGTTGAATTGCTTCACCAACTCTTCAAGCGCCAGGCCAGAAATTGCAGGTGCGCCTTCAGCAGCAAACAATGCCGCATTATCCAACGCCAGAGCAACCTGGTACTGGTTCATATCTTCATCATCTTTGATGTACTGCTCTTGCTTACCTTTCTTCACTTTATACAGTGGTGGCTGGGCAATGTAGATATGACCACGCTCGATCAGTTCTGGCATCTGACGGTAGAAGAAGGTCAACAGTAACGTACGAATGTGCGAACCATCGACGTCGGCATCGGTCATGATGATGATGCTGTGGTAACGCAGCTTATCCGGGTTATATTCGTCACGGCCGATACCACAACCCATCGCGGTGATCAGGGTGGCAACTTCCTGCGAAGACAACATTTTGTCGAAGCGGGCTTTTTCTACGTTCAGGATTTTACCTTTCAACGGCAAAATCGCCTGGTTCTTACGGTTACGTCCCTGCTTGGCTGAACCGCCAGCAGAGTCCCCTTCCACTATGTATAGTTCGGAAAGAGCGGGATCTTTTTCCTGACAGTCAGCCAGTTTGCCCGGCAGACCAGCCAAATCCAACGCACCTTTACGGCGAGTCATCTCACGCGCTTTTCGTGCCGCTTCACGAGCACGGGAAGCATCAATAATTTTGGTACATACCGTCTTGGCATCACTCGGGTTTTCCAGCAGGAACTCGCTTAGCTTCTCACCCATTGCCGATTCAACGGCCGGCTTCACTTCACTTGATACCAGCTTGTCTTTGGTCTGGCTTGAGAACTTTGGATCCGGCACTTTCACCGAAACTACCGCCGTCAGACCTTCACGAGCATCGTCGCCCGATGTCGCGGTTTTGGCTTTCTTAGAGTAGCCTTCCTTGTCCATGAAGTTATTCAGGGTACGAGTTAAAGCACCACGGAAACCGGCAAGGTGGGTACCACCATCACGCTGCGGAATATTGTTAGTGAAACAGTAGATGTTTTCCTGGAAACCATCGTTCCATTGCATTGCCACTTCAACAGAAATACCGTCTTCACGTTCGAAATCGAAGTGGAACACTTTCGGGTGGATTGGCGTCTTGTTTCGGTTCAGGTGCTCAACGAATGCCTGGATACCACCTTCATACATAAAGTGGTCTTGCTTGCCTTCCTCACGTTCATCGTTCAGCTTGATAGAAACGCCTGAGTTAAGGAAAGACAGTTCGCGTAGTCGCTTCGCCAGGATTTCATACTGGAAAACAATATTGGTAAATGTATCTTCGCTTGGCCAAAAACGAATACGAGTACCCGTTTTTTCCGTATCGCCAATGATCGCCAACGGCGCCTCAGGTTCACCATGGTGGTAAACCTGCTGGTGAATCGACCCTTTACGCTGAATCGTCAGCTCGACTTTCTCTGACAGGGCGTTCACAACCGAAACACCTACCCCGTGCAGACCACCCGAAACTTTGTACGAGTTATCATCGAACTTACCGCCTGCGTGCAGTACGGTCATGATCACTTCTGCAGCAGAGACACCTTCCTCTGGGTGCATGTCAGTCGGGATACCACGACCATCATCGCTCACGGAAACCGAGCCATCTTCATGGATGGTGACAATAATATCTTCACAGTGGCCAGCAAGAGCTTCATCGATAGAGTTATCGACGACCTCAAACACCATGTGGTGCAAGCCAGTACCGTCATCGGTATCGCCAATATACATCCCTGGGCGCTTACGTACCGCATCAAGGCCTTTAAGCACCTTAATGCTTGATGAATCGTAGTTGTTGGACATTGAGTTACTCTCGCTTAAATTATCCTGCGGTTATTTTACCGTGTTCCACATGAAACATCTTGCCATTTTCATCATGCATTTCCGCAATTTGGTCGCGACTAATTGCACTAATGAAAACTTGGGCGTTGGTTTCCTTTAACCGTTGCGCAAGCAGCGCACGCCTGTGGCTATCCAGCTCGGAAGCAAAATCATCAATTAAATATATACACTGTTTGCCGGTTGCCTCTGTCAGGTGAAGTCCCTGAGCCAGGCGCAAGGCGCAGACCATCAGTTTCAACTGTCCGCGCGACAGTACATCCTCAACGGGCGTACCGGCCACTTTGATCCGCAAGTCAGCCTTGTGCGGGCCGCTTGCGGTATAGCCAAGCTGAGAATCACGCTCAAAATTGCGTTTTAGCAGCTCGGCATAAGGGGTGTCTTTTTCCCAGCCGCGGTAATACCCCAGCTGAATATCATATTCAGGCAAAAAAACCTGGCAGATCTCTGCGGCTTTTCGCTTTACCGCCTCAAGATACTGGCTGCGCCAGTCGCTGATCTCCTCGGCCAGCAAGGCCAGCTCCTGGTCCCAATAACTCAGTTCTCGATAGTTTCGGGCGGTTTTGAGTAATGCATTGCGCTGTTTGGTCAACCGCTTCACCCTGCTCCACGCGTGGTAAAACTTGGGTTCGACATGAAACACGCCCCAGTCAATGAACGCGCGGCGGTATTTGGGGCCGCCAATCAGCAACTCAAAACCTTCCGGGGTGATCAGCTGCAAAGGCAGAACCTGTGCCAGCTGCGCCAGCTTTTGTCCGCCCTCGCCAGCGACTTTCACCTCAGTCGTTCCATCGCGCTTCTTATTGATCCCAAGCGGCAGCTCCAGACCGGCTTCGGTTGTGAGCCGACCATGGACAAACAGCTCCTGCTGGTCGTGGCGGATCACTCGGCCAGTCAGGTGGCTGCGGAACGATCGTCCGTGTCCGAGGTAATGAACAGCCTCCAGGACACTGGTTTTGCCGCTGCCATTTGCGCCCACCAGAAAATTAAAGCTTGCCGACAAGGATAAGTCGCAAGCTTCAATGTTTCGGAAGTCTTTAACAATAAGACGTGTAAGTGCCATGCCTTATAGTCTGATTGGCATCACGACATACATAGCTTCGTCACTGGTACTGTCTTCAACCAGCGCACTGGCGTTGGCATCGGTCAGAGACCAGCGCACCTGCTCGCACTTAAGGGTATTAAGCACGTCCAGCACATAGCTGACGTTGAAACCAATTTCCAGATCCTCGCCCTGGTAATCGACATCCAGGAACTCTTCGGCCTCTTCCTGCTCTGGGTTGTTAGCGGTGATCCGCATTTCGCCATTAGACAGGTTAACCCGAACCCCGCGGAATTTTTCATTCGACAGGATCGCTGCACGGGAGAACGCCTTACGCAGTTCGTCACAGCTCGCTTCAACGAACTTGGTACTGTTCTGCGGCATTACCCGTCGATAATCAGGGAAGCGACCATCAACCAGCTTGGAAGTAAACACAAAATTGTTCACCACCGCGCGCAGGTTAGAGTTGCCGATCTGAATATCAACCATCGCATCTGGTGAATCCAGCAGGCGAACCAGCTCCAATACCCCTTTGCGCGGCACGATGATCTGCTTGGACGGCAGCTCTTGTTCCAGATCGATAGCACATACTGCCATACGGTGACCATCGGTCGCGACGGAGCGTAGGTGCTTACCCTCGGTTTCAAACAACATACCATTGAGGTAGTAGCGAACATCCTGATGCGCCATCGAGAACTGGGTGCTGTCGATTAGCTGACGCATCCGCCCCTGAGGCAGGGAAAGTTCAACCTCGCTCTGCCAGTCGTCAATGTTCGGGAAATCCGCCGCCGGCAATGTCGATAATGAATAGCGGCTACGGCCGGAGCGAATAATGACGCGATCACCTTCCAGCGTCACGACGATATTGGCGCTGTCTGGCAGACCACGGCAAATATCGAGAAACTTACGTGAAGGGACAGTTACTGCCCCCGGCTCAAAATCAGCTTCCAATGCCAGCTTAGCAACCAGCTCGACTTCTAAATCGGTACCTGTCATCGACAGGCAGCCTTCTTCCACCTGCAACAAGATATTGCCCAAGATCGGCAGAGAAGGACGACCGCCTAATGCACCTGAGACCTGTTGCAGCGGTTTTAATAAATGTTCGCGTTCGACGGTAAATTTCATATCAAGATGACAGCGTTCTAATTAGGTTTGAATAATCTTCTTTTATATCGTGGCTTTCTTCACGCAGCTGCTCGATTTTACGGCAGGCATGCAGCACCGTAGTATGGTCGCGGCCACCAAAGGCATCGCCGATTTCCGGCAAGCTGTGGTTGGTCAGCTCCTTCGCCAGCGCCATCGCCATCTGACGAGGACGGGCCACAGAGCGAGAACGGCGCTTCGACAGCATATCGGCCATCTTTATTTTATAGTATTCGGCCACGGTCTTCTGAATATTATCAATGGTGACCAGCTTTTCCTGCAGCGCCAGCAAATCACGCAGCGCTTCACGGACGAAGTCTATGGTGATGGCACGGCCGGTAAAGTTGGCATTGGCGATCACGCGATTCAACGCCCCTTCCAGCTCTCGCACGTTGGAACGCAGGCGTTTGGCAATAAAGAACGCCACTTCGTCAGCCAGACGAATGTGGTGATCTTCGGCCTTCTTCATCAGGATCGCGACCCGAGTTTCCAATTCTGGCGGCTCAATCGCCACCGTCAGGCCCCAGCCGAAACGTGATTTCAGGCGGTCTTCAACGCCGTTGATCTCGCGCGGATAGCGGTCGGAGGTCAGGATAATTTGCTGATTGCCTTCGAGCAGCGCATTGAAGGTGTGGAAAAACTCTTCCTGCGAGCGCTCCTTGTTGGCGAAGAACTGAATATCATCGATCAGCAGCGCATCGACACTGCGGTAGTAGCGCTTGAACTCTTCAATCGCATTATTCTGCAGGGCCTTAACCATGTCTTGGACAAAACGTTCCGAGTGCATGTAAACCACACGGGCATTCGGCTTGCGATCTGCGATCGCATTGCCGACAGCATGCAGCAGGTGCGTTTTACCGAGGCCAGTCCCCCCATAGAGGAACAGCGGGTTGTACGCCGCTCCTGGGTTGTCCGCCACCTGACGACAGGCAGCTAATCCCAGCTGATTTGACTTACCCTCAACAAAGTTATTGAAGTTGTGTTTCGGGTTAACGTTGGACCGGTAACCGGCCTGAGACTCCGGCTGTACCGGTGACGGCGCGGGTTCCCAGGTACGGGAGGGCGCATCGGCACGGGACACGCTCGCCGGCTCGACCACGGGTGCGGCTGCCACCGGTTGCGGTGGTGGCGCGCTGACCGGGCGGCTTCCCACTTCAAAGCGCAGGATCGGCAGGTCGTTGCCGCAAAATTCATTCAGCAGCCGGTTGATATTATTGATGTACTTATCGCGTACCCAATCAAGCACAAAACGGTTAGGCGCAAACAGGGTCAGCGTATTATCGTTTAACTCGGCCTGAAGCGGTCGAACCCACATACTGAATTCTGTCGCAGGGAGTTCTTCCTGAAGGCGTTGAAGGCACTGCAACCAAAGCGAAGATGACAAGCTCGACTCCACACTGAATAACAAAATACGAAAAGGGATGCAATTTTATACCTGCTGGCTCAGGATCGCCAGCAAAGAGATCGCAGATCCGGTGAATAAGATCCGACTTATTCACATAGATCGCACAACCAAGCCCTAGATCAGCACAATTTTACCAACCCTTACCCACAAAGCTATTAACAGCTCTGACATCCTCGATGCAAACAAATAGTTATTTGAAATAACTCCAAGTTATTTAAAAAAGTCAGATATAACCATATAGGATGAAGAAAACAGAGAATCATCACAGCTATCTGAGGAGTAAACAGGATGAAAAGCTGGGTAAAAACAACATTCGCCGCTGTTGCACTAACATTAACTGCCAGTCAGGCTGCTATGGCTGCAACTGACGTGAAAGTTGGCATGTCAGGACGCTATTTCCCGTTTACTTTTGTGAAACAAGATCAGCTGCAGGGATTTGAAGTTGATTTGTGGAACGAGATCGGTAAGCGCAACGACTATAACGTCGAATTTGTCACGGCAAGCTTTTCAGGCCTGTTCGGCCTGCTAGAGACCGGCCGCATTGATACGATTTCCAACCAAATCACCATTACCGAAGAGCGCCAGTCCAAATACTTATTTTCACAGCCATACGTAATTGATGGTGCGCAACTTGTCGTCCGTAAAGGCAATGACAGTATCAAGACAACGGCAGATCTCGATGGCAAAACCGTCGGCGTCAACCTCGGTTCGAACTACGAGCAGCTGCTGCGTGAACTGGACAAGGACGGCAAGATCAACATCAAAACCTACGATACCGGTATCGAACACGATGTCGCCCTGGGCCGTACCGATGCCTTTGTCATGGACCGCCTGTCATCTGTCGAGCTGATCAAGAAGGCCAACCTGCCGCTACAGCTAGCCGGCGAACCGTTCGAAAAAATTGAAAACGCCTGGCCGTTTATCGACGGGGACAAGGGCAAGAAACTGCGCGACGAAGTCGACCAGGCCCTCGAAGCCATGCGCAAAGACGGCACCCTAGCTGAAATCTCGGTGAAGTGGTTTGCTGCCGATATCACGCAGTAACCTGCCGATGTAAGCATTGTTCGCTAAACATCCATATACTTAAAGGCTCACCGCAAGGTGGGTCTTTGTCGCTTATTCACCCTGAAAACGGAATGCTTATCCACTATGGGTTTTGATTTTGACTACATGCTATCGCTGTTGCCCATTCTACTGAAGTACCTGGGCACCACACTCAGTATGGCTATCTGGGGCCTGCTGTTTGCCTTGGTCATCGCCATCACACTGGCGTTGCTTCGAGTTTACAAAGTACCGGTCCTGGACCAGCTAAGCCAGCTCTATATCAGCTTTTTCCGCGGCACTCCGCTGCTGGTACAGCTGTTCTTGCTCTACTATGGCCTGCCCCAAGTGTTCCCGGTATTTATCGGCCTGGACGCCTTCAGCGCTGCCGTCATCGGCCTGAGCCTGCATTTCGCCGCCTACAAAGCCGAAAGCATCCGGGCAGCCATTATTGGCGTCGATCGCAGTCAAATGGAGGCCAGCCTGTCTATAGGGATGACGGAGATGCAGGCAATGCGCCGGATCATCCTGCCCCAGGCCACCCGCGTTGCCCTACCATCGCTGATGAACTACTTCATCGACATGATCAAATCAACCTCGCTGGCCTTTACCCTAGGGGTAGCCGAAATTATGGCCAAGGCGCAGATGGAAGCCTCCTCGAGCTTCAAGTTTTTTGAAGCCTTCCTGGCAGTAGCCTTGGTGTACTGGGCAATGGTACTGGTACTGACCCGTATCCAGAACTGGGCAGAAATGAAACTGAATAAGGCCTATACACGATGATCAACATTACGAATCTCGCCAAGCGCTTTGGTGACGCCACCATTTTTTCCGGGATCGATCTGACAATCGACAAAGGGGAGATCGTGGTGGTTATCGGCCCATCCGGGACGGGTAAATCAACCTTGCTGCGCTGTATCAACTTTCTCGAAACAGCCAACCGCGGCCAAATCACCATCGGTGATGTCTCAGTCGACAGTCAGCAGGCCAAAAAAAGTGATATTCTGGCACTGCGACGAAAAACCGGGTTTGTATTTCAGAACTATGCCCTGTTTGCCCACCTGACAGCGAAACAAAACATCGTCGAGGGCTTGGTTACCGTGAAGGGCTGGAAAAAAGAAGAAGCCAACCAACGCGCCCAGCAGATCCTTGACGATATCGGCTTGGGTGACAAAGGCGAGCACTACCCGGCAGCCCTGTCCGGCGGCCAGCAGCAAAGGGTCGGTATCGGCCGGGCTATGGCACTGGAGGCCGAGCTACTACTATTTGACGAGCCGACATCCGCGCTGGATCCCGAGTGGGTCGGTGAAGTGCTGACCTTGATGCAGAAGCTTGCCACCCGCCATCAGACCATGCTGGTGGTGACACATGAGATGCAATTTGCCCGCGAAGTGGCCGATCGGGTGATCTTTATGGCCGACGGCGAGTTTGTCGAGCAGGGAACGCCCGAGCAGATCTTCACTAAACCGCAAGATCCGCGGCTGAAAAAGTTCCTAAACAAGGTTGGGATCTTCGAAGGATCCTTGCACTCAGCGCCACAAGAAGTATAATTCAGCGCCCGTAGTTCTCTGCGGGTATTATTATTGACTATTTATGGGTCAGTGATTACAATTCCGCCTCTTTGTTTAGAGGTACCGATTGTTCGCAGTCGGAAACTCAGTAACAAACTTAAAAACTGATCAGTTAATTTAAGGTAAAACCATGAAACGCACTTTTCAACCTTCAGTTCTAAAGCGCAAGCGTAGCCACGGCTTCCGTGCTCGCATGGCAACTAAGAACGGTCGCGCAACAATCAATGCACGTCGTGCAAAAGGCCGTAAGCGCCTTTCTAAATAATCTCTGATTATTTTGAATAAGCTCGCTTTCTCTCGGGAGTTACGTTTGTTAACTCCCGAACATTATAAAAAAGTCTTCCAGCAAGCTCACCGTGCTGGCTCTCCCCATTTAACTATTCTTGCCCGCTCTAACGATCTCAATCATCCTCGTCTCGGTTTGGCTGTTCCCAAAAAACAGATCAAAACTGCTGTCGGCCGAAATCAGTTTAAACGCATTGTGCGCGAAAGCTTCCGTCTGAAACAAGATGATCTGCCAGCCAAAGATTTTGTCGTCATCGCCAAGAAAAGTGCCAGTGAGTTGAGCAACGAAGAGCTCTTTAAGTTGTTAGATAAATTATGGCATCGCCTGTCTCGCCCTTCGCGTGGCTAGTCGTCGGACTAGTCCGCTTTTACCAACTGACAATAAGTCCGCTCATTGGACCACGCTGTCGCTTTACCCCTACATGTTCTCAGTACGCAATTGAAGCAATAAAAGCGCATGGAGCGATAAAAGGTTGTTGGTTCGCGGCGAAACGTCTATTAAGATGTCATCCTTTAAACAACGGTGGTTACGACCCCGTTCCGCCAACCAAGCATAACGACAGAGATAATTAACGATGGATTCCCAACGCAATATTCTGTTAATTGCCCTACTGTTCGTCTCGTTCCTACTGTTCCAACAGTGGAATATGGACAACAGCCCACAGCCACAAGGCCAGGGCGTAGAGCAACAAGTCAACACAAGTGGTGATGTTCCTTCACATTCTGGTGACGGCCAGCCGATTACTGACCAAAGCACTTCCAACAACCTGATCACCATCGATACAGATGTACTGGCGCTAACTGTCGATACGCTTGGTGGTGATGTTATTGAAGCCAAACTGCTGGCGTACGATAACGAACTCGATTCTGAAGACCCATTCGTTCTTCTTAAAAACGAAGCGGGCCACAGCTATACCGCGCAATCAGGCCTTATCGGCGCTAACGGCATCGATACCACAGCAGGTCGTGCCCAGCTGTCTGTTGATGCATCCAGCTTCGCGCTAGCTGACGGCCAAGACGAACTACGTGTACCGATGACGTTTGAAAAAGACGGTATCTCATACACCAAAACCTTCGTTCTGAAACGTGGCAGCTACGCGGTAGATGTTGAATACAGCATCAACAACCAGTCAGACTCAGCGGCAAGCGTACAAATGTATGCGCAGCTTAAGCAGAATCTGATGGATGACGGCGGCAGCCTGACGATGCCTACCTACCGTGGTGGCGCATACTCTGCCGACGATACCAAATACAAGAAGTACAGCTTTGAAGATATGCAGGACAAGAACCTTAACCTGACTATCGCCAACCAGGGCTGGGCGGCAATGATGCAGCACTACTTCGTGTCAGCATGGATCCCGCGTACCGAAGAGGCGACGAACCTGTATACCCGTACCAGCAATGGCCAGGGCTATATAGGTGTACGCATGCCTGCAACAACGGTTGCTCCAGGTAGTGAGCAGACACTAACTGCAACGCTTTGGGTTGGCCCTAAGCTACAGGACCAAATGGAAGCGACAGCTGCTAACCTGAACCTGACAGTCGATTACGGCTGGTTATGGTTCATCGCTAGCCCGCTGCACAGCCTGCTTTCATTTATCCAGAGCCTGGTTACCAACTGGGGTATTGCGATTATGATGCTAACTTTCATCGTTCGTGGTGCGATGTACCCGCTAACCAAAGCGCAGTACACCTCAATGGCGAAAATGCGTATGCTGCAGCCTAAACTGCAAGCAATGCGTGAGCGTCTGGGCGACGACCGCCAGCGCATGAGCCAGGAAATGATGGAACTGTACAAGAAAGAGAAAGTGAACCCACTGGGTGGCTGTCTACCTATCTTGCTACAGATGCCAATCTTCATTGCCCTTTACTGGTCACTGATGGAGTCGGTTGAGCTACGTCACTCACCATTCTTTGGCTGGATCCACGATCTGTCGGCCCAGGACCCGTACTATATCTTGCCGATATTGATGGGTGTGTCGATGTTCATGATCCAGAAAATGAGCCCGTCGACGGTAACCGACCCAATGCAGCAGAAGATCATGACCTTCATGCCAGTGATGTTCACCTTCTTCTTCCTGTTCTTCCCGTCAGGCCTAGTGCTTTACTGGCTAGTCTCTAACGTGGTAACGCTGATCCAGCAAACGCTGATTTACCGTTCACTAGAGAAGAAAGGTCTGCATTCCAAGTAATGTGAATACCTGTCCCAAAAGGCGGCCTTAAGGTCGCCTTTTTTGTTTTCCTAATTTCTAACGCAAGTATCCTCCAGGCAGAATGCTTGCGGTGACTAGGTTTTCCCAACTAGTCTGTTTACAATTGCAGCGAATTTACCAAGCTAAGCCAAAATTATGATCGAACATACTGATACCATTGTTGCGCAGGCTACCCCTCCGGGCCGTGGCGGCGTCGGCATTATTCGCGTCTCGGGCCCCAAAGCCAATGAGGTCGCACAAGCGGTCGCTGGCCGTGAACTGAAAACACGTTACGCAGAATACCTACCTTTTAAAAATGAAGACGGGAGCGCACTGGATCAGGGCATCGCTTTATTCTTTAAAGGCCCGAATTCCTTTACCGGGGAAGATGTACTGGAGCTACAGGGCCACGGTGGCCCGGTACTGATGGATATGATGATCAAGCGTATCCTGAAAATCGACGGGATACGTCCGGCGCGTCCGGGGGAGTTCTCCGAGCGCGCATTTATGAACGACAAGCTCGATCTCGCGCAGGCTGAGGCGATTGCCGACCTGATTGATGCCAGCTCCGAGGAAGCCGCCAAAAGTGCCTTCCAATCGCTCCAGGGCGCCTTCTCGACCCGAGTCAATGAGCTGGTGGAAGCCCTTATTCACCTGCGTATCTATGTCGAGGCAGCAATCGACTTCCCGGAAGAAGAAATTGATTTCCTGTCTGACGGCAAGGTTAGCGGCGATCTCAACGGTATTATCGAACGGCTGGATGCCGTGCGCCGTGAGGCCAACCAGGGCGCGATCATGCGCGAAGGAATGAAGGTTGTTATTGCCGGCCGCCCGAATGCCGGCAAGTCGAGCCTGCTCAATGCCCTGTCAGGCAAGGACTCCGCCATTGTGACCGACATCGCCGGTACCACCCGTGATGTCCTGCGCGAGCATATCCACATCGATGGCATGCCACTGCATATTATCGACACCGCCGGCCTGCGTGAGGCCTCTGATGAAGTTGAGCGTATCGGTATCGAGCGTGCCTGGGAAGAAATCCAGCAAGCCGACCGCGTGCTATTTATGGTCGACGGTACCACCACCGACGCCACTGATCCCAAAGAAATCTGGCCGGACTTTATCGAGCGCCTGCCGGAAAACATGGGGCTGACGGTGATCCGTAACAAGGTCGAGCTAACAGGCGAGGAAGCCGGGATCTGCCACGTCAACAACCCAACCCTGATCCGCCTGTCGGCCCGAACCGGCGCAGGTGTCGAGAACCTGCGCGAGCACCTGAAGGAATGCATGGGCTTTGCCGGCACCACAGAAGGTGGCTTCATGGCTCGTCGTCGCCATCTAGAGGCCCTAGAACGCGCTGCAGGCCACCTGGAGACAGGCAAAGACCAGCTTGAAGGGTACATGGCCGGAGAAATCCTGGCAGAAGAGCTACGTCTGGCTCAGCAGCACCTGAGCGAGATCACCGGCGAGTTTACCTCCGATGATCTTCTTGGCCGGATCTTTACCTCGTTCTGTATCGGCAAGTAACCGGATCCACCGCCGATCACAGCACAGGGCCGGAGCCGGGATCCCATTCCCGCCTCCGGCCCTGTTGCTTTTCTAACCTGTGAATAAACCTACCATTTGTCTCTTTCATCTCACAGAGCAGCCAGTACAATCAGGGGAAAACCACTCTGTTTACTCTGAGGATACTATGAGTCATATCACTCTCATTACCGGCAGCACCCTTGGCGGCGCCGAATACGTTGCCGACCACCTTGCCGATCTGCTAGCACAAGAAGGCCATCAGACCGATATCGTTAACCAGGCGGATCTCAGCGAGCTACGCCTTGATTCAGTCTGGCTGGTGGTCTGTTCAACCCATGGCGCCGGTGAGTTTCCGGATAATATCCAGCCATTTGTCCAGCAACTCAGCGAGCTGAAACCAGACTTGTCATCGCTACAATATGGCATCATCGGGCTGGGTGACAGCAGCTACGACACCTTCTGTGCAGCAGCCAAAAACCTCGAACAACAGCTAACTTCACTCGGTGCAACTCGGCTTGGAGAACGGCTGGATATTGATGTTTCGCAGGATCCGGTCCCTGAAGATCCCGCGGAAAACTGGCTGGCAGAGTGGAAAAACAGCCTCTGTGAATAAAAATCAGGCCAAAATTACTCCAAATTTTGGCTTAATTTAAACTTTTTTCTGTGGATAACTATAGATCTAAACGGTGATCAACCCATAGTTATCCATTGAATAAGTTTATACGCCCTCCCCCCCTGTTGATAAGTACCCATTTTGATCCCAGCTAATCCTTGTAAAGATCCAAGCTGCTCCACAGCTAATGATCCTCTCTAAAACCATGATCATTAAGATCATTTATCACTTATCCACATGATCGTGCGATCTATATAATAGATCTAACAGAAGATCTCTTTAAAAGATCTTATATATATTTAAAGAACCCTTTTTTCATGATCAAATGATCTTCACTAAAGATTCTCTCTTCCTCAGAAAAAGGATAGAATGATCCACCTTTGCTCGCAGATACGCACTGGCAATTTCGAATACCTGAGGTAGTTTCATGTTTTACCAGGAAAATTTTGATGTCATCGTGGTAGGTGGTGGTCATGCCGGCACAGAAGCCGCACTCGCCGCTGCCCGAATGGGACAAAAAACCTTACTTTTGACGCATAACATCGATACGCTGGGACAGATGTCTTGTAACCCAGCCATTGGCGGGATCGGGAAAGGACACCTGGTTAAAGAAGTGGATGCTCTGGGTGGCTTAATGGCTCAGGCGATCGATAAAGGCGGGATCCAGTTTCGAACCCTAAATTCATCCAAGGGGCCAGCGGTACGCGCAACTCGTGCCCAGGCCGATCGTGCACTGTACAAGGCTGCAGTACGCGAAAAACTGGAAAACCAACCAAATTTAATGCTGTTCCAGCAATCGGTTGATGATCTGATCGTCGAAAATGATCGTGCGGTCGGCGTTGTCACCGAGATGGGCCTGAAATTCCGCGGTAAGACCGTCGTTTTGACAGTTGGTACTTTCCTTGGCGGTAAGATTCACATTGGCCTGGAAAACTACAGCGGTGGCCGCGCCGGAGATCCACCTTCGATCGCATTGGCATCACGCTTACGTGAACTGCCGTTCCGTGTTGATCGTCTAAAAACCGGTACCCCACCACGAATTGATGCCCGTACGGTGGACTTTAGTCAGTTAGAGGCACAGCACGGCGATAACCCTACACCGTTATTCTCGTTCATGGGCAAAGCTTCGGATCACCCACGTCAGATCCCGTGTTTTATTACTCATACCAATGAGAAAACCCATGATGTGATCCGTAACAATCTGGATCGTAGCCCAATGTATTCTGGGGTTATCGAGGGGATTGGCCCGCGTTACTGTCCGTCGATTGAAGACAAGGTAATGCGTTTTGCCGATAAGAACAGCCACCAGATCTTTATTGAGCCGGAAGGCCTGACAACCCATGAGCTATATCCGAACGGCATCTCCACCAGCCTGCCGTTTGACGTTCAGATGCAAATCGTCCGTTCGATGAAAGGCTTCGAGAATGCCGCCATCGTCCGTCCGGGTTATGCTATTGAGTATGATTTCTTCGATCCGCGTGATTTGAAGCTGACCTTTGAAACCAAGTTTATTGATGGCTTGTTCTTTGCGGGGCAGATTAATGGTACGACTGGTTACGAAGAAGCCGCTGCCCAAGGCCTGCTGGCTGGTATGAATGCCGCGCTGCAGGCACAGGACAAAGAAGGCTGGAGCCCGCGTCGCGATCAGGCATACATGGGCGTACTGATTGATGATTTGTCGACCATGGGAACCAAAGAACCGTACCGTATGTTCACCTCCCGTGCCGAATACCGTTTATTGCTGCGTGAAGACAACGCCGATTTGCGCCTGACCGAAATCGGTCGCGAGTTTGGCCTGGTTGATGACGAGCGCTGGGCACGTTTCAATCAGAAGATCGATAACATGGCGCAAGAACGCCAGCGCCTGAAAGATATCTGGATCACCCCGACCTCGGATCATGCCGAGGCGTTGAACAAGATCCTGAAAACCCCGATCACTCGTGAAGCGAATGGCGAGGATCTTTTACGCCGTCCGGAAGTTACTTATGATCAACTGACGGCATTGGATGCTTTCACTCCTGCGCATGATGATGTCCAGGCACGCGAGCAGGTCGAAATTCAGGTGAAATACCAAGGTTATATTGATCGCCAGAAAGACGAAGTGGAAAAATCACTGCGTCATGAAAAAACCAAGCTGCCATTTGAATTGGATTACAGTCTGGTGAAAGGCCTGTCTAATGAAGTCATTGCCAAACTGAACGATGCGAAGCCAGAAACCATTGGTATGGCATCTCGAATCTCAGGCATTACCCCAGCGGCTATCTCTCTGTTGCTGGTGTATCTGAAAAAACAAGGCATGCTAAAGAAAGGCGAATAGGAGTCACCTGTGAAACAACGTTTAGCGCAATTAATCGCGCAAACTGACCTTGAGGTCACAGAACAGCAAGCAGAGCAACTGGTTGGCTATGTTGCCCTGCTGCATAAGTGGAACAAAGCGTATAATCTGACCTCTGTTCGCGATCCGCATGAGATGTTGGTGAAACATATCATGGATAGTATTGTGGTAAGCCCTCACCTTCGTGGTGAGCGCTTTATTGATGTCGGTACCGGCCCGGGGCTGCCGGGGATCCCGCTGGCCATCATGAACCCGGATAAAGACTTTACCCTGCTTGATAGCCTGGGTAAGCGTATTCGCTTTATTCGTCAGGTGATCCATGAGCTGGGGATCAGCAATGTGACGCCAGTTCAGAGCCGGGTTGAGGAATTTCAGCCGGAAGTTGGTTTTGATGCGGTACTGAGTCGGGCGTTTGCCTCGATGAACGATATGGTGTCCTGGTGCCATCACCTGCCTGCCGAGCATGGCTGCTTTTTGGCGCTGAAAGGGCAATTTAATCAACAGGAAGTGACAGAACTACCTGAATGGTGTTCTGTGACTGAGGTCAAATCTTTGCAAGTCCCTGAGCTTGATGGCGAGCGCCATCTAGTAGTCTTGACTGCAAAGGGTTAATTGATGAGGTTTTTTCGTGGGAAGAGTCATAGCTGTAGCCAATCAGAAAGGAGGCGTGGGTAAAACCACCACTTGCGTCAATTTAGCTGCCTCACTGGCCGCGACGCAACGTAAAGTTTTAGTGATTGATCTGGATCCGCAGGGAAATGCCACTATGGCCAGCGGTGTCGATAAATACCAGGTCGATGCAACAGCCTATGATCTTCTGGTTGAAGAAACCCCGTTTAATGAAGTGGCGATCACCGACACCACTGGCGGCTATCATCTGATAGCTGCCAATGGCGATGTGACTGCCGCTGAAATCAAGCTGATGGAAGTTTTTGCCCGCGAAGTACGCCTGCGTAATGCTTTAGAGGTAGTTCGTGATAACTATGATTTCATCTTTATCGATTGTCCTCCTGCCTTAAACCTTCTTACAATCAACGCTATGACAGCCGCAGATTCTGTGCTTGTCCCTATGCAGTGTGAATATTTTGCGCTGGAAGGTCTGACCGCATTGATGGATACCATCAGCAAACTCACCGCCGTGGTGAATGCCGACCTGAAAATTGAAGGTTTGCTTCGTACCATGTATGACCCGCGTAACCGGTTGGCGAATGAAGTCTCACAGCAGCTTAAAAAGCACTTTGGTGAGAAAGTCTATCGTACCGTGATCCCACGTAATGTCCGTCTGGCCGAGGCACCGAGTCATGGTCGTCCAGCAATGTACTATGACAAGTATTCCAGCGGAGCCAAAGCATACCTGGCTCTGGCCGGTGAAATTATTCGCCGTGATGAACTTGAGCGCAGTGCCGGCGCTGTGGATGCATAAGGGAAAACAATGAACATGAATAAGCGAGGCCTGGGAAAGGGCCTTGATGCGTTGTTGGCTACCAGCTCGGTGGCACAGGCAAAACAAAAGAGTGCCGACCAGGCCCAGTCACTGTCAGCAGACGGCCGATTGCAGGAGTTATCGGTTCAGCAGCTGCAGGCTGGTCAGTTTCAGCCACGTAAAGATATGTCGGACGAAGCCTTGGCTGAGCTGACAGATTCAATTCGTGCCCAGGGCGTAATCCAGCCTATCGTGGTAAGAGAAATTGCGCCACAGCAGTATGAAATTATTGCCGGAGAGCGGCGCTGGCGGGCATCCCGTCAAGCTGGGCTTCAGAAAGTGCCTTGTATCATCAAGACGGTTGACGACCGCGCGACCGTGGCAATTGCACTGATTGAGAATATCCAGCGTGAAGATCTCAACGCGATTGAGGAAGCGCAGGCACTGGAGCGGCTACAGAACGAGTTTTCACTGACCCATCAGCAGGTCGCTGAAGCCGTTGGAAAATCTCGGGCTGCTGTCTCTAACTTACTGAGACTGAACCAATTAGAGTCGCCGGTTAAGCGAATGGTTGAACTAAAACAGCTGGAAATGGGTCATGCCCGTGCCCTGTTGCCACTTGACCCGGAAATGCAGCTAGAAGCGGCTCAAACGATTGTGGCGAAAATGTTAACGGTTCGTGATGCCGAAAGGTTAGTGAAGAAATTATTGGCACCCGAAGTGGAGCCGAAGGTAAAGGCTGTCGATCCCAACGTGGAAGCGGCTGAAAATCACCTAAGTGAACACTTTGGCACCCAGGTGGCGATAAACCAGCAGAAAAACGGTAAAGGAAAGATCGTTATCAGCTTTGATGAAGCTCACAAATTGAAGCAGTTTATTGCAATGTTTGGGCATGAAATGTGACATAAAACGTAGGCGTTATGTTGCAAAAATTACAATGACGTGATCAGGTTATTGTGTTGTAAAATCTTACTCTTTTTTTTGCTGCGATTAGATTGCATTCAATCTAATCCGCCGTATAATTTTCGCAGTTTTCCCAGCACGACGTTTGTGTAGTGGAATGGACTCGAGGAACGAATACATGGTATCGGCGCTAGTTAGACCGGGACGCCAATTGGCAAAGCGGTTACTGTTGCTACAATCTGGCGTCGTTTTAACAACGGCATTATTGGCAGTGTTTGCTGTCAGTATTGACTGGGGAATCTCTGCATTAATCGGTGGCGGCATTTTTGTGATTGCCAACGCTGTCTTTGCTATGTGCGCTTTCCTGTTCAGCGGAGCCCGTAAGGCCCGGTTGATCATGGCGTCATTCTATGGCGGGGAAGTGCTGAAAATTCTCATCACGGTCATCTTATTTGCCATTGTTTACCTGTATGTAGAGGTGGAACTTGTTCCCCTCAAACTGACCTATTTGCTGGTTCTCGGTATTAATATCTTTGGGCCGGTTTTATTCATTAACAACAACAAATAGGATGAGTTATGAGTGCGCCAGGTGAAGCGCTAACGCCGTCAGGCTACATTACTCACCACCTGACTAATTTGTCGGTAGGTGATGGTGGCTTCTGGACGGTTCATATAGATAGCCTGTTTTTCTCTGTCCTGACGGGACTGCTCTTTCTAGGGCTATTCCGCAAGGCGGCGAAAACAGCGACATCAGGAGTTCCTGGAAAACTACAGTGTTTTGTGGAAATAATGGTCGAATTCGTTGATAACAGCGTAAAAGAGACCTTTCATGGCCGCAATAAACTGATAGCTCCGTTGGCTCTGACCATTTTCTGTTGGATCATGCTGATGAACATCATGGACTTAGTGCCTATTGATTTTCTTCCGTACCCGGCAGAGCACTGGTTAGGTATTCCTTATCTTAAGGTAGTACCAAGTGCTGATGTCAACATCACCATGGCAATGGCGTTGGGTGTTTTTGCTTTGATGCTTTATTACAGCATCAAAATCAAAGGCCTTGGCGGATTTGCCAAAGAACTGGCACTTCACCCGTTCAATCACCCGGTAATGATTCCGTTCAACCTGCTACTTGAAGTTGTTTCGCTGCTAGCGAAGCCTATTTCACTTGGTATGCGTCTGTTCGGTAACATGTTCGCCGGTGAGGTGGTGTTTATCCTAATTGCGGCATTAATGCCGTGGTGGGCACAATGGCTGGGCTCGCTCCCGTGGGCAATTTTCCACATCCTGGTCATTACAATTCAATCATTCGTGTTTATGATGTTGACTATTGTGTACCTGTCTCAGGCGCATGAAGACAATCATTAACGATTTTTGTAAATTTTAATTTTTTACTGGCACTTTAGCCGACAACTATAAACTGGAGATAGTGATGGAAACTTTACTAAGCTTTTCTGCAATTGCCGTGGGCATCATTGTAGGTCTTGCTGCACTGGGTACAGCGATCGGCTTCGCACTTCTAGGTGGTAAATTCCTTGAAGGTGCTGCGCGTCAACCTGAGATGGCTCCAATGCTGCAAGTTAAGATGTTCATCATTGCAGGTCTGCTTGATGCGGTTCCAATGATCGGTATCGTAATCGCTCTACTATTCACATTCGCAAACCCATTCGTTGGCCAACTAGCTGGTTAATAAAAATAAACGAACGGACCCATAGCAACCCTTTTTAAGGAGATGCGTTGTGAATATGAATGCAACTTTGCTGGGTCAGGCAATCGCCTTTTTCCTATTCGTGGTGTTCTGCATGAAGTATGTATGGCCACCAATTATGGAAGCGATTGAAGAACGTCAGAAGAAAATTGCTGACGGTTTGGCAGCCGCTGATCGCGCTACCAAAGACCTGAACCTAGCGCAGGCAAATGCTTCTGAGCAACTAAAAGAAGCGAAACACACTGCAACTGATCTTATTGAGCAAGCAAATAAACGCAAAGCTCAGATCATCGACGAAGCAAAGGTGGAAGCCCTTGCTGAGCGTGACAAAATTCTGGCTCAAGGTCTTGCTGAGATCGAAGCAGAACGTAACCGCGCACGTGATGATCTACGTAAACAAGTTGCAACTCTAGCTGTGATTGGTGCTGAGAAAATCATTGAGCGTTCTATCGATAAAGATGCTCATGCTGATCTTCTTAACAAAGTCACTGCAGAACTGTAATTAAAGGGGCAAGCACATGTCTGATATGACTACTATCGCACGCCCCTACGCTAAAGCAGCCTTTGATTTTGCGGTTGAGAAAGGTGAGCTGGCCCAATGGGCTGAAATGCTCACCTTTACTGCTGAGGTAGCCAATAACGATACTATCCAAGATGTCTTGGACAGTGGTTATGCTGCTGAAAAGCTAACTGAAATTTTTATTTCGGTATGCGGCGAGCAACTCAACGAATTCGGCCAGAACTTAATTAAAGTGATGGCTGAAAACGGACGCCTGAAAGCGCTACCTGATGTTTGTGACGAGTTTCTGTTCCTGAAAAATGAACATGAAAAGACTATCGATGCAGAAGTAACCTCCGCGGTTGCCCTGGACGATAGCCAACTTGCCGCGATCAGCGCGAAACTGGAAGAGCGTCTGGAACGTAAGGTTAAGCTGAATTGCAGTGTAGACGAGACCCTGATTGCCGGGGTTGTGATTAGAGCTGGAGACTTAGTCATCGATAACTCAGTACGCGGAAAACTAAACCGCCTGAGCGATACTTTGCAGTCTTGATTTGGGGAATTGGAGCATGCAACTTAATTCCACGGAAATTAGCGCACTGATCAAGCAGCGTATTGAAAAATTCAACGTTGTAAGTGAAGCGCGTAACGAAGGTACTATCATTTCGGTAAGTGACGGTATCATTCGTATCCATGGCCTTGCAGACGTAATGCAAGGTGAAATGATTGAATTACCTGGTGGCCGTTTTGCACTAGCACTTAACCTTGAGCGTGACTCGGTAGGTGCGGTTGTAATGGGCCCATATGCTGACCTACAGGAAGGCATGAAAGTAACGGGTACTGGTCGTATTCTTGAAGTACCAGTAGGCCCTGCTCTACTTGGCCGTGTTGTAAACACGCTAGGTGAGCCTATCGATGGTAAAGGTCCAATTGAAACGGAGACATTCTCTCCGGTAGAAGTCATTGCACCTGGCGTTATCGATCGTAAGTCCGTTGATCAGCCAGTACAGACTGGTTATAAATCAGTTGACTCAATGATCCCAATCGGCCGTGGCCAGCGTGAGCTAGTTATCGGTGACCGTCAGACTGGTAAAACAGCGATGGCGATTGATGCGATCATTAACCAGAAAAACTCTGGTATTTACTCTGTTTATGTTGCTATCGGCCAGAAAGCGTCAACTATCGCTAACGTAGTTCGCAAACTGGAAGAGCATGGTGCACTGTCAAACACGATTGTGGTTGTTGCATCAGCTTCTGAAGCGGCAGCTCTGCAATACCTTGCGCCATACGCAGGTTGTGCAATGGGTGAATACTTCCGTGACCGCGGTGAAGATGCCCTGATCGTATACGATGACCTGTCTAAGCAGGCTGTTGCTTACCGTCAGATCTCACTACTGCTTAAGCGTCCACCTGGCCGTGAAGCATTCCCTGGTGATGTTTTCTACCTTCACTCTCGTCTACTAGAGCGTGCAGCTCGTGTTAACGAAAACTACGTAGAAAAATTCACTAACGGTGAAGTGAAAGGTCGAACTGGTTCTCTAACTGCGCTTCCGATTATCGAAACGCAGGCTGGTGACGTATCTGCATTCGTACCGACTAACGTTATCTCGATCACTGATGGTCAGATCTTCCTGCAGACAGAGCTGTTCAACGCCGGTATTCGTCCAGCCGTTGACCCAGGTATCTCTGTATCGCGTGTAGGTGGTTCTGCGCAGACTAAGATCATCAAGAAGTTGTCTGGTGGTATTCGTACTGCACTGGCACAGTACCGTGAACTAGCGGCGTTTGCCCAGTTCTCGTCTGACCTTGATGAAGCAACCAAGAAGCAGCTTGACCACGGTCAGAAAGTAACAGAGCTGATGAAGCAGAAGCAGTACGCGCCAATGTCTGTCTTCGAGCAAGCGCTTGTTATCTTTGCTGCGGAAAAAGGCTACTTGAACGATGTTGAGCTAACTAAGCTCGCTGACTTCGAAGCTGCGTTGCTTTCATATGCCAAAGCTCACTATGCAGAGCTTGTATCTCAGGTAGATGAAACGGGTGCTTGGAACGATGAAATCGAAGCCCAGTTTGTGAAACTGGTTGAAGATTTCAAAGCGACCCAGACTTGGTAATTGGTTGGTGATCGCTTGCGATCACCTACTAACGGAGAGTAACGATGGCCAGCGCAAAAGAGATTCGTAACAAGATCGGCAGTGTGCAAAACACACAGAAGATCACAAAAGCGATGGAAATGGTGGCCGCGTCTAAAATGCGTAAAACGCAAGACGCGATGGAATCATCACGTCCATACGCACAAACTATGCGCAAAGTGATCGGTCATATCGCCCTTGGTAGCCTCGAGTATAAGCATCCTTATCTCGAAGAACGTGAAGCCAAGCGCGTAGGTTACATCATTGTTTCTACTGACCGCGGTCTGTGTGGCGGTTTGAACATTAACCTGTTCAAGCAAGCCATGAATGACATTCAAGGTTGGTCAGACAAAGGTGCAGAAGTTGATTTGGCGCTTGTTGGCGCGAAGGCTACTGCATTCTTTAACAACTATGGCGGTAATGTTGTCGCTCAGGTGTCAGGTTTGGGTGACTCCCCAACGGTTGACGAACTGATCGGTACCGTTGGCGTGATGCTGAAGAAATATGATGAAGGCCAATTGGATCGCCTGTACTTGGTTTACAACCAGTTTGTAAACACTATGGTTCAGGAACCAGTGATTGATCAATTGCTGCCTTTGCCTAAGTCAGAAGACGAAGAAATGCAGCGCAACCACTCTTGGGACTACATTTATGAGCCCGAGCCGAAAGCCCTGCTGGATACTTTGTTGGTTCGCTATGCCGAATCACAGGTTTACCAGGGTGTGGTCGAGAACCTTGCCAGTGAGCAAGCCGCTCGAATGGTTGCGATGAAAGCAGCAACAGATAATGCAGGAAACTTGATTGATGATCTGCAGCTTGTGTACAACAAAGCCCGTCAGGCGGCGATCACACAAGAACTGTCAGAAATCGTTTCTGGTGCAGCTGCTGTTTAAGGCAAAGAATTAATAAGTTTAGAGGATTAACGATGGCTACAGGTAAGATCGTACAGATCATCGGTGCGGTAGTCGACGTAGAGTTTCCGCAGGACTCTGTACCACAGGTATACGACGCCCTTCACGTTGATGCGAAAGAGAACGGCACGCTAGTTCTTGAAGTTCAGCAGCAACTAGGTGGTGGTGTTGTACGTGGTATCGCAATGGGTACTTCTGATGGCTTACGTCGTGGTTTGTCTGTTGAAAACACAGGCCGCCCAATTGAAGTTCCAGTTGGTACTGCAACTCTAGGACGTATTATGAACGTTCTGGGTCAGCCAATTGATGAGTGTGGTGAGATCGGTGAGCAAGAGCGTTACGCGATTCACCGTGAAGCGCCAAGCTACGAAGACCAGTCTAATGTAACTGAGTTGCTTGAGACAGGTGTTAAAGTTATCGACTTGATTTGTCCATTCGCTAAGGGTGGTAAAATCGGTCTGTTCGGTGGTGCCGGTGTAGGTAAGACCGTCAACATGATGGAACTTATCAACAACATCGCCCTACAGCACTCAGGTCTGTCGGTATTTGCTGGTGTTGGTGAGCGTACTCGTGAAGGTAACGATTTCTACTACGAGATGCAGGAAGCCGGTGTTGTTAACATCGAAAAACCTGAAGAATCGAAAGTAGCAATGGTTTACGGCCAGATGAACGAGCCACCGGGTAACCGTCTGCGTGTTGCTCTGACGGGTCTGACTATGGCAGAGCGCTTCCGTGACGAAGGTCGTGACGTACTACTGTTCATCGATAACATCTACCGTTATACCCTTGCGGGTACAGAGGTATCGGCACTTCTTGGCCGTATGCCATCTGCGGTAGGTTACCAGCCAACTCTTGCAGAAGAGATGGGTGTACTTCAGGAGCGTATCACGTCAACGAAGAGCGGTTCTATCACCTCTGTACAGGCGGTATACGTACCTGCGGATGACTTGACGGATCCATCTCCGGCAACAACGTTTGCTCACTTGGATGCGACCGTTGTACTTTCTCGTCAGATCGCTTCTCTGGGTCTATACCCAGCGATTGACCCACTAGATTCTACATCTCGTATGCTAGATCCACTGGTGGTTGGTCAGGAGCACTATGACATCGCTCGTGGCGTACAGAGTATTCTGCAGCGCTATAAAGAGCTGAAAGACATCATCGCAATCCTAGGTATGGACGAGCTGTCAGAAGAAGATAAGCAAGCCGTATCTCGTGCCCGTAAGATTGAGCGTTTCCTAACTCAGCCTTACCACGTTGCTGAAGTCTTCACAGGCGACCCAGGCATCTACGTATCGCTGAAAGATACGCTACGTAGCTTCAAAGGTCTTCTAGCGGGCGAATACGACGACATTCCGGAGCAGGCATTTATGTACTGCGGCGCGATCGAAGACGTATTGGAAAAAGCGAAGAAGCTTTAAGCTGAGTAGGAGGCGACATGGCAGCGATAACCTTCCATCTAGACGTAGTAAGCGCAGAGAAAAAACTGTTCTCTGGTCGTGCTGAGAACGTTCAGGTGACCGGTAGCGAAGGTGAACTGGGTATTCACGCAGGACACACACCGCTGCTGACCGCTATTACGCCGGGTATGATCCGAATCATTAAGCAGCATGGCGAGGAAGAAGTTATCTATCTTTCTGGCGGTATGCTGGAAGTTCAGCCAAGTTCCGTTACGGTTCTGGCTGACACCGCGATCCGTGGTGAAGATTTGGATGCAGCTAAGGCGGAAGAAGCGAAACGTCAGGCTGAGGAGAATATCCACAACCAGCATGGCGATATCGACTTTGCTCAAGCGGCCAGTGACCTGGCTAAAGCGATCGCTCAGCTACGTGTTATCGAGCTGACGAAAAAAGCGCGTTAATCAGGCGCATGACGCAAAAAAGCGACCCTAGGGTCGCTTTTTTTATACCCAACTACAATTGATTGACTGTATGAATGGTTTCTCGGGCGGGAGATGGGGAAAGTTATGCGATTGGGCATAAGCCCGGCGTTGTGAAATGGCGTTATTACTCGCAAAAAATAATCTATTTCCCTTAAACCTTCAGTGCTGAACCGATACAATGCTGGCAGTTGAATTTTTATATATGCATCAAGAAGGATAATCCATCATGAGCTTTAGTGCTGTGATTCTGGCGGCGGGCAAAGGAACCCGTATGTACTCTAACCTACCCAAGGTGCTCCATACGCTGGCCGGCAAGCCGATGGTCAAGCATGTGATTGATACCTGTGGCGGTGTGGGCGCAAGCAATATTCATCTGGTATATGGCCACGGTGGCGACCAGATGAAAGCTGTGCTGAGTGATGAGCAGGTCAACTGGGTGTTGCAGGCAGAGCAGCTGGGTACCGGCCATGCGGTTAACCAGGCCTGCCCGGATCTGGCTGATGATGAAAAAGTATTGATTCTATATGGCGATGTGCCGCTGATCAGCGCTGATACCCTAACTAACCTTCTTGATGCCCAGCCAGAGGGCGGTATTGCCCTGCTGACCGTCGTATTGGACGATCCGACGGGCTATGGCCGCATTGTGCGCCGCAACGGCCCGGTGGTAGCGATTGTCGAGCAGAAAGATGCGACGGAAGAGCAGAAGCTGATCAAAGAAATCAATACCGGGGTAATGGTCGCCAATGGTGGTGATCTGAAGCGCTGGTTAGCATCCCTGAAAAATGATAATGCGCAGGGTGAATACTACCTGACGGATATTATCGAGATTGCTCATAACGAAGGCCGTGCTGTTGAAGCGGTACATCCGGTTAAAGCCATTGAAGTTGAAGGCGTGAATAACCGCATTCAGCTGGCGAAACTTGAGCGTGCCTTCCAGACGATGCAGGCCGAGCGTCTGCTGGAGCAAGGTGTCATGCTGCGCGATCCGGCGCGCTTTGACCTTCGTGGCGAGCTGCAGTGCGGCACAGACGTTGAGATCGATGTTAATGTGATCATTGAAGGGTGTGTGTCACTGGGCGACAACGTCGTGATTGGGGCGGGTTCGGTGCTGAAAGACTGTGAAATCGACGACAACAGTGTCATTCGTCCGTACAGCGTGATTGAAGGCGCGACGGTCGGTGAAGATTGTACTGTGGGTCCGTTTACCCGTCTGCGTCCTGGCGCAGAGCTGGTGGGCGATTCGCATGTCGGCAACTTCGTAGAAATGAAGAAGGCGCGTCTGGGTAAAGGCTCAAAAGCTAACCACCTGACTTACCTGGGTGATGCCGAAATTGGCGATCGCGTGAATATCGGTGCCGGAACGATTACCTGCAACTACGACGGTGCCAATAAGTTCAAGACTGAAATTGAAGACGATGTGTTTATTGGCTCAGATACCCAGCTGATTGCTCCGGTCAAGGTGGCAAAAGGGGCGACTATCGGTGCCGGTGCAACCATCAACCGTGATATTGGCGAGGGTGAGTTAGTTATCACTCGCGCTCCAGCCCGTACTATCAAAGGCTGGAAGCGTCCGGTTAAGAAAAAATAACCGTCGCGTCGAATGATATGCAAAGGCAGGGGCTCTCCCCTGCCTTTTTTGATCCGGACACTTTTGTATCAGCAACCAGCCTTCTTTTTTATAAAAAATTAATTGCACAATCTTGATCAAGAAAGTTTTGATCTGCTACCATTTCTTTCAAATCGAAACTTTACAGTATCAGTTCGTAACTCATGTCGAAGCGAAATACCCAGCAGCGCCGTCATACCATTGTCTCGATGGTCAATGACAAGGGCGAAGTCAGCGTTGATCAGCTGGCTAAGTTTTTTACCACCTCCGAAGTGACCATTCGCAAAGATCTCGCAGCCTTGGAAAAAAATGGTTTATTGCTACGCCGTTACGGCGGGGCGATTGCGATGCCGTCTGAAATGGTCAGTGAGGTGGAAGAAAATGTTTCGGTTCGTAAGTTAGCAATTGCCAAAGCGGCTGCGGCACGGATCCGTGACCATAATCGGATCATTATCGACAGCGGCAGTACTACCGCCAGCCTGATTGGTCTGCTGGGGGGCAAGCAAGGGCTGATAGTGATGACCAACTCGCTGAGTGTCGCCAATGCGCTGAATGAACTGGAAGACGAACCAACCTTGTTGATGACGGGCGGTACCTGGGATCCGCACTCGGAAGCGTTCCAGGGCCAGGTGGCCGAATCGGTGCTGCGCTCGTATGACTTCGACCAGTTATTCATCGGTGCCGACGGCATCGATATTGCACGTGGTACAACGACGTTCAACGAACTGATTGGACTGAGCCGAGTGATGGCCGAGGTCTCTCGTGAGGTGGTAGTGATGGTTGAGTCGAGCAAGGTGGGGCGCAAGATCCCTAACCTCGAGCTGCCATGGAGCAATATCAGCACCCTAATCACCGACGATGGCTTGAGTGACGAAGCAAAGCAACAGATTGAACAGCATGGCGTACAGGTGATCTGTACGGCATCAGAATAAAACTTTTGGAGAGATACGAATATGTGTGGAATTGTTGGTGCGGTAGCGCAGCGTGATGTCGCTGAAATCTTAGTGGAAGGGCTACGCCGTCTTGAGTACCGTGGTTATGACTCTGCCGGTGTGGCGGTCATTGATAGCAACAGCAACCTGAAGCGCGTACGTCGTTTGGGTAAGGTCCAAGAGTTGGCCGATGCTGTGGACTGCTCACCGATCACGGGCGGTACCGGTATTGCGCATACACGCTGGGCGACGCATGGCGAGCCGTCTGAAGCTAATGCCCACCCGCATATGTCTGGTGACAATATTGCACTGGTACACAACGGCATTATCGAAAACCATGAAGAATTGCGTGAGCTGCTGATTGAACGTGGCTATGCATTTGTCTCGCAAACTGACACCGAAGTGATTGCTCACTTGGTGGAGTGGGAACTACGCACATCGGCAACTTTGCTGGAAGCGGTTCAAAAAACAGCAGCCCAGCTGGAAGGTGCCTACGGTACCGTTGTGATGGATCGCCGTGATCCTGAGCGTGTGGTTGTGGCGCGCTCTGGCAGCCCGTTGGTCATTGGACTGGGTGTCGGCGAGAACTTCTTAGCTTCTGATCAGCTAGCCCTGCTGAATGTAACCCGTCGCTTTATGTTCCTTGAAGAAGGCGATGTAGCTGAAATCACCCGCCGTGAAGTGAATGTCTTCGATATCGATGGCCAGCCGGTTACTCGTGAAGTCCACGAGTCGAACCTGCAGCAAGATGCGGCTGATAAGGGTCAGTACCGCCACTACATGCAAAAAGAGATTTACGAGCAGCCTAGCGCGCTGATCAATACGATGGAAGGCCGTATCAGCAGCGACTCTGTTGTCGTGGAAAGCATTGGTAATGGCACGACGGATATTCTGGAAAACGTCGAGCACGTGCAGATTGTTGCCTGTGGTACGTCTTACAATGCCGGTATGGTGGCACGTTACTGGTTCGAGGCTATGGCTGGTGTGAGCTGTGACGTCGAGATTGCTTCTGAGTTCCGTTACCGTAAGTTTGTCACTCGCCCAAATAGCCTGCTGATCACCCTTTCCCAGTCGGGTGAAACAGCTGATACTCTGGCGGCACTGCGCCTGGCAAAAGAAAAAGGCTACATGTCAGCAATGACAATCTGTAACGTTGCAGGCTCGTCCCTGGTCCGTGAATCAGATTTGGCCTTCATGACCCGTGCCGGTACCGAAATTGGTGTGGCATCAACTAAAGCCTTTACCACTCAGCTAGTTACCCTGCTAATGTTCGTAACGGCTCTGGGCAAGGAAAAAGGTCTGATTGATGCGGCAAAAGAGAAAGAGATTGTAGATTCTCTGCATCAGCTACCGACACAAGTGGAAAAAGCACTGGCATTCGACAAGCCGATTGAGCAGCTGGCTGAAGACTTTGCCGACAAGCACCATGCATTGTTCCTTGGCCGAGGCGAGTTCTACCCGATTGCGGTGGAAGCCTCGCTGAAACTGAAAGAAATCTCGTACATTCATGCCGAAGCTTATGCAGCGGGTGAGCTGAAACATGGTCCGCTGGCGCTGATTGATGCCGATATGCCGGTTATCGTGGTAGCCCCGACCAATGATCTGCTTGAGAAGCTGAAGTCAAATATCGAGGAAGTTCGTGCCCGTGGTGGCCTGCTGTATGTCTTTGCTGATAGCGAAGCTGGCTTTGAAGCGTGCGAGGGAATGAAGATCATCACTATGCCGCGTGTTGATGACATTATTGCTCCGATTTTCTACACCGTACCAATGCAGCTGCTGTCTTACCATGTTGCCTTGATTAAAGGAACCGACGTGGATCAGCCGCGTAACCTAGCGAAAGCTGTTACGGTTGAATAAAGTCGTCATCTGACTTGTCTCAAAAATGAGAAAAGGCGCCTACTCAGGCGCCTTTTGTCGTTTTAGAGCATCAGAGAGTCTACTCTCTAGACATTAGTGACGAACTTATTGCGAAATAGGAAAACAAGTCAGGATCGTAACGAACTGCAACTCAAAATAAAAACGGCGTGCATTGCATCATAGTTAAGTCTTTGATTTTTAGTGTGCGTATGTTGAGTGGCAAAGTTGGCTTATGTTGTGCAACTCTAGGATTGAAAGTTAGGCAGTCTTCATTTAAATCTGTATTGGAGGTTAGACATGACGGATCCCAAAGCGAAAATCGCTGCACGTATCAAGGAAGCACGTGAGTGGAAAGGGCTTACTCAGGTTCACATGGCGCAGCAGTTGCAGGTAGCGCGGCAGACTTATCTGGATTTGGAGACGGGGAAAACAGAACCCAAAGTACGGCTATTATCTGAGATCTCGGAAATTACCGAGCGTCCGCTGACTTGGTTTGTCTATGGCGATGAAGGAATAGAGATCCTGGAAAGTGAATACAAAGAGGAAATTGACCGCCTGCTGCAGTATTTCAGCCGTCTTCCCCACTCGGCCAGAAATGTGATCTTGCAGCAAAGTATTAACCTGGCAGGTTTTATGGCCGAATATACCCGAGCACTGACGCAGAAAGATAAATAATAACAGTGCATCGTTAAGCACCTAGGTACTGTGTTATTGCTGTATGCAATTGCTTACAGTGATAATTTTATATGCCTGCTTTGCCTTACATTAATTGTGTGGTATCACGTTTTCACTTTGTATGCCGTGAACTGATACGATTCTGCTGGATAATTTATTATTCTCCGGCGATTTGAGCCTTAATTTCAAGTGATTGATATCTCAGGGCGAGAGTGGCCATCGATGGTGAACAGCAGATGGTGTGAGATGGAAACCTTAAAACCACAAATAGCGGCTAGGATTCGAGAGGCCAGAGAGTGGAAAGATATTTCGCAGGTTGCCATGGCAAAGTGCCTCGATGTCGCGAGACAGACCTACCTGGACTTGGAGTCCGGAAAAACTGAGCCGCGGGTAACCACCTTGATGAAGATTGCGGAGATCACCGGGCGACCACTGACCTGGTTTATTTATGAGGAAACAGTCTCCCCGCCAGTAGAGCAAAACTATGATTTTTCTCAGTTGCTAGCGCTTTTTTCCAGAGTCCCTGAGCCGACAAGAACGGCGTTGCTCACTCACCATATCGGCCTGATGCGTTGTTATGTCGAGCAGTCGAGCTGATGGAAAGACAAAAAAAAGCAGCCAGAGGGCTGCTTTTTTTGTTGATGTTGCTCCGCCCTGCATTGCCTTATTGGGCGAGAAAAAATTGATAGGCAGGATTATCGGTTTCATCCTTCCAGTGGTAACCCAGTTCACGCAGGTGGCTGGTGAACGACAGCAAGTCCTGTTCTTCCAGTTCGAAACCGCATAATACCCGGCCGTAATCCGCGCCATGATTGCGGTAGTTAAACAAGCTAATATTCCAGTGGGTGCCAAGGGTGCTCAAAAACTTCAGCAGTGCCCCGGGGTATTCCGGAAACTCAAAGCTGTATAACCTCTCTTTGAGCGGTTTGGAAGGTCGTCCGCCAATCATATAGCGAACGTGGACTTTGGCCATTTCATCGTCAGACAGATCCACCACCGGATAGCCGCCTTTGCGCAAATCATGGATGATGCCTTCCAGCTCCTCCTGACCCTGCATGAGGCGGACACCGACAAACACATTCGCCAGGGTATCGTCATTGTAACGGTAGTTGAACTCCGTGACGGCACGACCACCAAGGATATGGCAGAAGTCGAGGAAAGCCCCCGGGCGCTCCGGGATCGTCACGGCCAGTAAACCCTCGCGCTTTTCACCCAGCTCGCAGCGTTCAGAAATGTAGCGCAAGCCGTGAAAGTTGAGGTTTGCCCCTGAGAGAATTGCCGCCAGCTGCTTGCCTTGCAGCTGGTTGTCTTCCGTATACTTCTTGAGCCCGGCTAACGACAGGGCGCCTGAAGGCTCGGCAATGGCACGGGTATCTTCGAAGATATCTTTGACTGCCGAGCAGATTTCATCACTGCTTACCGTGATCACATCATCGATATACTGCTGGCACAGACGGAAGGTCTCTTCACCGATCCGCTTCACCGCCACACCGTCGGCAAACATACCGACCTGATCCAGTGTCACTGGTTCTCCGGCATCTAAGGCGGCACGCAAACAGGCCGAATCCTCAGCCTCAACCCCGATGATCTTGATCTCCGGCATCAGCTGTTTTAGCAGTACGGATACCCCGGCCGCCAGGCCCCCGCCTCCGACGGGGAGAAACACATAGTCGAGGTGGCCGTTTTGCTGGACCAGCTCGATACCGATAGTACCTTGCCCGGCAATCACCGATGGGTGATCAAACGGTGGGATAAAGGTATAGCCATGCTGCCTGGCCAGTGTTTCGGCATGGGCCTTGGCTTCGTCAAAGTTACTGCCGTGCAGGACCACCTTGCCGCCGAAACTGCGCACCGCATCGACCTTGATATCCGGTGTGGTGCGCGGCATCACGATAGTGGCGCTGACGCCGAGGTGCTTGCCAGATAGCGCCAGACCCTGGGCATGGTTGCCTGCCGAGGCGGCAATCACGCCAGCCTGGCGCTGTGCTTCTGTTAGCTGGGCCATCATATTGTAGGCTCCACGCAGCTTGAACGAGTGGACGGGCTGGCGGTCTTCCCGTTTAAGCTGGATGCCGTTACCCATCCTGGCGGTAAGTCGGCTCATGGTTTGCAGCGGAGTAACCTGCGCAACTTCGTAGACCGGCGCCCGAAGAATATCGCGAAGGTAGTCGGCTCCGCTTAATCGCTCAACATCCATGGCCTGTTTCACTTCGCTCATCGTTATTATCCTTCCAGCTTGGTTTTATCTCGGACAGCCCCTTTGTCGGCGCTGGTGGCAAGCAGTGCGTACGCACGTAGCGCGTAAGAGACTTCACGGTGGCGATCGGTTGGCTGCCAGCCTTGTTGATTGTTCACATCACGGCGCTGTGCCAGCTCTTGCTCGTCAACGTGCAGCTCAATGCTGCGGTTTGGAATGTCGATATCGATAATATCGCCATCTTTAATCAAACCGATGGTCCCGCCACTGGCCGCCTCTGGGGAAACGTGCCCGATAGACAGCCCACTCGTCCCGCCGGAGAATCGCCCATCAGTGATCAGGGCACATTCCTTGCCTAGACCCATCGATTTGAGGTAGGTGGTCGGATACAGCATTTCCTGCATACCTGGCCCGCCTTTAGGACCTTCATAGCGAATAACCACCACATCGCCAGCTTTGACTTTGCCGCCAAGAATACCTTCTACGGCGGTGTCCTGGCTCTCGAATACGACGGCTGGGCCGCGGAACGTGAGGCAGCTTTCATCCACCCCGGCGGTTTTAACAATGCAGCCATCCAGTGCCATGTTGCCTGATAGCACGGCAAGGCCCCCGTCTTGGCTGAAAGCATGCTCTTTGCTGCGGATACAGCCATTTTCGCGATCGTCATCGACGCTATCCCAGCGGCAATCTTGTGAGAAGGCTTTGGTGGTACGAATACCGGCAGGGCCGGCACGGTAAAAGTCCCTGACTTCTTGCGAATCGGTAACGGCAATATCGAATTGTGCCAATGACTCTGCGAAGGTCTGTCCTAAGACGTTATGGCAATCGCTATGCAATAAACCGGCACGGTCGAGTTCGCCTAGAATGCCGTAGACGCCCCCGGCACGATGCACGTCTTCCATATGGTACTGCTGGGTCGACGGAGCGACCTTACACAGGTGCGGTACCCGGCGTGACATGCGGTCGATGTCTTCCATGGTAAAATCAACCTCACCTTCCTGTGCCGAAGCTAGGAGGTGCAAGACCGTGTTGGTCGAGCCGCCCATTGCGATATCGAGTGCCATCGCATTCTCGAAAGCTTTCTTACTGGCGATACTGCGCGGCAGGGCGCTGGCATCATCTTGCTCGTAATAGCGTTTGGTCAGTTCGACGATGCGCTTGCCGGCATTGATAAACAGCTGTTCCCGATCGGCGTGGGTTGCCAGCATTGAACCGTTGCCCGGCTGGCTGAGGCCGAGCGCCTCGGTCAGACAGTTCATCGAGTTGGCGGTGAACATGCCTGAACACGAACCGCAGGTCGGGCAGGCGGAGCGCTCAATCTGCTCGCTCTGCTCGTCAGAAACCGTTGGATCCGCCCCCTGGATCATGGCGTCGACCAGATCCAGTTTGAGGATCTGATCGGACAGCTTGGTTTTTCCCGCTTCCATCGGGCCGCCGGAAACAAAGATCACCGGAATATTGATCCGCAGGGCTGCCATTAGCATCCCCGGGGTGATTTTGTCACAGTTGGAAATGCATACCATGGCATCGGCACAGTGGGCATTGACCATGTACTCGACGGAATCGGCGATCAGCTCACGTGACGGCAGAGAATAGAGCATGCCGCCGTGGCCCATGGCGATCCCATCATCAACCGCGATGGTATTGAATTCTTTGGCAATACCGCCCGCTTTCTCGATCTCACCTGCAACCAACTGTCCCATATCTTTTAGATGGACGTGGCCAGGTACAAATTGGGTAAATGAGTTCACCACCGCGATGATAGGTTTGCCGAAATCTTCATCTTTAACGCCAGTCGCTCGCCATAAAGCACGCGCCCCTGCCATATTTCGTCCATGAGTTGTCGTTGCACTACGATATTGAGGCATTGTTGAGTCCTTTATTTAGCTGATGGTGCATTTTCTGAGTATACGTAATCTAGCCAGCCCCACTTATCTTCTGTGGTGCCGTTAAACAGGCCGAAGTAGGCCGCTTGGATATCTTTGGTGACGGGGCCGCGTTTACCTTCGCCTACGGCGATTTGGTCTACGCTACGTACTGGGACGATTTCGGCCGCAGTACCTGTCATGAAGACTTCATCAGCCAGATATAACGCTTCGCGGGCAATGTTTTCTTCACGGACTTCGTAGCCCAGCTCTTTTGCCAGCACCATAATCGAGTCGCGGGTAATACCCGGCAGAATAGCGCTGGTGGCCGGCGGTGTTGAAAGCACACCATTACGTACCACAAAGATATTCTCCCCGGCACCTTCTGAGAGGTAGCCGTCCACGCTGAGAGCGATCCCTTCGGCATAGCCGTGACGACGGGCTTCGCTGCCAACCAGTAGCGACGAGAGATAGTTCCCTCCGGCCTTGGCGGCGGTAGGAATCGTGTTTGGCGCGGCGCGATTCCAGCTGGAAATCATGGCATCGACACCATTCTCGAGGGCTTCTTCACCCAGGTAAGAACCCCACGGGAAGGCCGCGACGATAAGATCCATTTCGGTATCAACCGGCGGGCAGACACCCAGGCCGACATTGCCGACATAGCCCAATGGGCGGATATAAGCGGATTCTAGCTTGTTGACGCGAATAGTTTCGCGGCAAATTTCCATCAGCTCTTCAGAGGAATATGGGATGGGAAAACGATAAACTTTTGCTGAGTTTTTCAGGCGATCCATATGTTCCTTATGGCGGAAAACGATCGGACCTTTTGGCGTGTTGTAGCAGCGAATCCCTTCAAAAACCGATGTACCATAGTGCATAGCATGGGTTAGGACGTGTACGTTCGCCTCTGCCCAGGGAACTATTTCACCATTAAACCAAATATAATCTGCTGTGTTTGCCATATCGTGTTCCTTCCTTATGCGCTAATCTCGGTTTTCCAATATTGTTGTTTCGACAGTACGAATATCCCAAAGCTTTTCTATTTGATTGATCAGCGTACTGATCGGGCGGTCACTGTCGACGATTATTTCTACACTGGCTATCTTGCTTTCATGATTCTGGGTTGCCGTCACTTGCTTGATAATAAAACCACGGTGACGAATGACGCGCAGCACGCGCTCTAGTAATACTGGCTTATCATCCGCTTTGATGTCGAGTAAATATCTTTCCATTAAGTGTTCTCCAGCATATCTTGGTTTGCAGCACCGGGCGGAACCAGAGGCCATACATTTTCTTCTTCTGAGATCAGCACGTGGAGCAGGTATGCCGTTTTGCTGGCCAGCATCTCCTTGAGGGCGGGCTCAACCTCTGCCTTTGTCGTGATTGTCTTACCCGGAATACCGAAAGCACTCGCCAGGGTGACGAAGTCCGGGTTGTCATCGAGGATGGTTTCGCTGTGGCGGCCGTCAAAGAACAGTGATTGCCACTGCCTTACCATGCCAAGGCGCTGGTTGTTGATCAGTACCATCTTCACCGGGATTTGCTTGCGCTTGAGGGTGCCCAGCTCCTGAACATTCATCATGAACGAGCCATCGCCCGAGATCAGAATCGACTCATCGTCAGGTCTTGCCACTTTGGCGCCCATAGCCGCCGGCAAGCCAAAGCCCATCGTCCCCAGGCCGGCCGAGGTGATATAGTTTTGCGGCTCACGCGGCTGGGTATGCTGCGCGGCCCACATCTGGTGCTGGCCGACATCGGTTGAGATCATCGCACTGTCAGGCATCATGTCCGACAGTTGCTTCAGCAGCAGCGGGGCATAGATAAGATCGCCCGGATGGTCATATCGCCATTTGAAATCAGAGCGTAAGCTTTCACTGTGCTGTACCCAGTCCGTGATGTCCTGTGACAGCTCAAGCTGCGGCAGGATCACATTGATATCGCCGCGCAGCGGCGCGTGGGCGTGGCGTAGTTTGCTGAACTCTGCGGCATCGATATCGAGGTGGATCACTTTGGCATGCGGAGCAAAGGTATCCAGCTTGCCGGTCACCCGATCATCAAAACGGGCCCCGACGACGATCAGCAAATCCGCTTCCTGTACCACCAGGTTGGCGGCTTTGGTGCCGTGCATTCCCAGCATCCCAAGGTAGTGCGGGTCATGGCGCTCTATGGTGCCCAGTCCTTTCAGCGTACTGACTGACGGCATTGGGTTTATCTTGAGGAAGCTGCGTACCGTGTTGGTGGCTTTGGCCAGCTGGACGCCACCGCCGACATAAAGTACCGGGCGCTGGCTTTCAGATAAGATTTGCTGGGCTTTCGTGACGGATTCTGCCGTGGTTACGGGGATCGCAGGCGGTTCAAAACGAGGCAGTGCCTCGACGGGAGCCTGGGCTAGCTGGACATCTTTGGCGATATCAACAATAACAGGACCGGGGCGGCCGGTTTTGGCGACTTCAAAGGCCTCGGCCAGGGTTGGGGCAAGCTCGTCGATATCAGTGACGAGATAACTGTGCTTGGTACAGGAGAGCGACATGCCGATCACATCCATTTCCTGGAAGGCATCGGTACCGATGTGCGAGCTGGCGACTTGTCCGGTGATTGCCACCAGCGGCACCGAATCAAGAAAGGCATCGGCCAACCCTGTGACCAGATTCGTCGCTCCCGGGCCTGACGTAGCCATGCAGACGGCGACATCCTGGGTGGCTCGGGCCATGCCGATGGCGGCCATTGCCGCCCCTTGTTCGTGGCGGCAAAGAATGTGCTCGACTCCCCCATCATAGAGCGCGTCATAGATGGGCATGATTGCGCCACCCGGATAACCAAATACCGTTGCTATCCCCTGCTGCTGCAGCGCTTTAACAACTAACTCTGCTCCTGTCATCGCTGCTCCCCTGTTCCTTGCTTGCGAGTTGCTGAAACCTGTGTTGGTGATTCTTTCAGCATATTTACGTCCAGTGTTTAAAAAAAAGCCCCCGAACCGGTTTGGTGCGGGGGCTTTTCTGCGTGTGTTGTGTTTGTTGCTACCTTACGCCTGCCAGCCCCTCTCGCGGTGAAATAATCACCACGATGACGTTGATAATGAGTGCAATAGCTTTGGCGTTAAATGGCATCGACTGTCTGTCCAGTTTTATTGTTTATTTGTTGCTCTTCTTAAGTGGTAACACAGACATGAGTCGCATGACAAGCAAAAAGTGAAGATTATTTTGCAATCCATCTGCATAAATAGGCTATTTGTGAAACGATTTTAATAACTTTTGTTAACGTGTTTGTGTGAAATATCATCAAAGGTGATTAATTATGAGCCTTGCAATTGTTCACAGCCGAGCTTGTGTTGGTGTTGATGCCCCGCCTGTGACCGTGGAAGTGCATATTAGTAACGGGATGCCTGCCCTGACTCTCGTCGGGCTACCGGAAACGACTGTCAAGGAGGCTCGGGACCGGGTACGCAGTGCGATCGTTAACGCCAATTTCGAGTTTCCCTCCAGGCGGATCACAGTGAACCTGGCTCCGGCTGATTTGCCCAAGGAAGGAGGGCGTTTTGACTTGCCAATAGCACTTGGGATCTTGGCTGCTTCCGAGCAGATACCCGCAAAAAAGCTACAAAATTATGAATTTTTAGGAGAGTTGGCCCTTTCTGGCGAACTGCGATCGGTGAAGGGAGCATTGCCGGCAGCACTGGCGGCGAAACAGGCCGGACGTTGCCTGATTGTTCCGGATAACAATGGGGAACAGGTTGCCCTGGTGGGAAAGGCGATCCATAAGTCAGCGCCGGATCTTCTGGCCGTATGCGGCCAGTTGTGTGATCAGCGGCAGCTGGATCTGTACTGTGGTAGGACGGTGATGGGCGAGGAAAGGCAACCTGGTGTGTCCCGTGACATGCAAGATATTATTGGCCAGCAACAAGGCAAGCGGGCACTGGAAATTGCCGCAGCGGGTGGCCATAACCTGCTATTTCTTGGCCCACCTGGTACCGGTAAGACGATGTTGGCCTCGAGATTGGGTGATCTCTTACCGGAGATGGCCGTGGAAGAAGCATTGGAAACGGCAGCGGTGGCTTCGCTGACCCAGCAGGCATTGCACGAAGGTAATTGGCTCAAAAGACCATTCCGTACCCCACATCATTCGAGCTCGATGGCGGCGTTGGTAGGTGGCGGCTCGGTGCCTAGACCGGGAGAGATCTCGCTGGCCCATAATGGCATCTTGTTTCTGGATGAAATGCCGGAGTTCGAACGCAAGGTACTGGACTCACTACGTGAACCTCTGGAGTCCGGCGAAATCGTGATTTCCCGCGCCACCAGCAAAACCTGTTTTCCGGCGCGGTTTCAGTTGATCGGCGCACTAAATCCCAGTCCGACGGGGTATTACGAAGGCAATCAGGCTCGTACCAACCCGCAGGCGATCCTGCGCTACCTCGGGCGATTGTCCGGTCCGCTGCTCGACCGCTTCGATATGTCGATAGAGATCCCTTTGCTGCCTCGCGGCACACTGGCGGAAGGGGGAGACCGTGGAGAGTCAAGTGCTGTTATCAAAGCGCGAGTCCTGCGGGCCAGAGATAGTATGCTCGCCCGTTCAGGGAAGGTTAACGCCCTGTTGACGACCCGGGAGCTCGACTCGCACTGCGCGCTGGCCAAGGCCGATGCGCAGTTTCTTGAAACTGCCCTGCACCAGCTTGGGTTGTCAATCCGTGCCTATCACCGGATCATCAAGGTCGCGAGGACGATTGCAGATCTGGCCGGCCAGGAACAGATCGAGCGGGGACATCTGGCGGAGGCGTTGGGTTACCGCGCGATGGATCGGTTGCTGAAGCAGCTTACGGCCCAGGTTGTTTAGGAAAAAGTCTGGATCCTAGTTCCTGGGGTTGAGGGCTTCCAGGGTGGAAAGAGCGGCTGTCAGCTCGTCAATCTGGTGCTCGCTGAATACTTGTATATCGTTGTCCTTCAGGGCGGCGGCGGTAAGGCCTTGCCCTGGTATTTTTGTTCCGCTGAACTGGCCATCGTAGATGAAATGGCTGCCGCAGGACGGGCTGTTTTCTTTGAGCAATGCCAGCTTGATATGGTGCTGACGGCAAAGCTCGACCGCCTGTTGTGCCCCGGCCTGAAATGCGGCAGTACAGTCATCACCTACTATGCTGATCACTTGGCCATTGGGCTGGCACTCCGCTGGTGGCCTGGGCGTCGGAAGACCGCCGCTGACTTCGGGACAGAGTACCACCAGCCGTCCCTGCGCCTTCCAGGTCTCAAGCTGCGGATGATTGATGAGGTTGTCCTGGCCATCGTAACGGACGGCATGGCCGTACAAGCAGGCACTGATCAGGATTTTTTCCACGGAAAGGGCTCCTTGTGGGGAAAAAAAGTCTTAGGTAAAAAATAAGGGCCACATAGGCCCTTATCAATCAAATCTGACAACTTACTTTTTCAGCAGGAAGTTAACCAGCTCGAAGTACTCATCGGCCGATTTGATCTTGCCGGTCTGTACCAGGTATTTGTTGTTGACGATAACGGCTGGTACACCTGTTAGCCCGCTGTCCTTGAAGGCTTTGTTTGAGCGGTTGACCATCGAGTTCACCGCAAAGCTATTGTAGGCACCGTCAAAGTCTTCGGCTTTAACACCTTCATCGATGAAGATCTGACGCAACTCTTCGTCGTTGCGTGGTGGTTTTTGCATATTGTGAACACGGCCGAACAGTACCGGCACCATCTTGTCTTCGACATCCAGCACCACCGAGGTCGCATAGGCTTTACTCATAGAAGGTCCCATAGCGCCTCCCATGAAAGAAACATGGTTTTTCTGGAGCTTGGCATTGTCAGGCAGTTGTTTTTTTAGCTGCTGAATCATCGGTTCGAAGGTATTACAGTGCGGGCAGAAAAACGAGAAATACTCCGAGACCACAGGAGTGCTGGATTTAGGCAGATCCAGTACTTTGTAGTAGTCACCTTCGGTGAACTTGGCTGCCTGTACCGAGAAAGACAGTAGGGCAACGCTTGCCAGCGCGATTAGTTTCTTAAACATGTTACGAGTTACTCCCTGATAGAAGGACTGAAATAACCGGAGGTTATTAGTTCCGTTAGTGTTTTTGTGTTGTTACCACTGCGGCATCAGTTGCAGTGGTGGTTCATTAAGTGCAGCCAGTTGTTCTTTGAATGCCAATACCTGCCCTTCCCAATATTTGTTATCCGCAAACCAAGGGAAGGCGCGAGGAAACGCCGGATCCTGCCAGCGTTTGGCCAGCCAAGCCATGTAGTACACCATTCTAAGACCGCGCAAAGGCTCGATTAGTTGCAATTCTTTCTGATTGAAATCGGCAAACTCGCTGTACGCTTCCAGTATGGTATCTAACTGGGCCAGCTGATCGTGGCGCTCGCCGTTCAGCAGCATCCACAAATCCTGCACGGCCGGGCCGTTGCGGGCATCGTCAAGATCGACAAACAGCGGACCGTCACGCCATAAAATATTGCCCGGGTGGCAGTCGCCATGCAGACGCAGTGACTGCCAGTCGTTATGCCAGCGCTGATCAAGCTCCCTGATCAGCAAGTCGAGATCGGCAAAGAAAACATTTTTCAGGTGTTCAGGGATGAAGCTGGCGTTTTCCAGGATCTGACGGGGCTGGTGGAGGTACTCCTCCAAACTGATCGTCGGGCGGTGCTGAAATGGCTGACGTTGACCGACCTGGTGAATACGTCCGAGATAACGTCCTACCCATTCCAGTTGGTCAAAGTTATCGACCTCAAATTGGCGTCCACCGAGGCTTGGAAACAAGGCAAAACGGTGTTCCTGGAAGTGATGCAAGGTCTGGCCGCCATGGATAATTGGGGCGGCGACGGGAATATCTTGCTCGATCAGTTCCTGGGTAAAGTCATGCTCTTCCTGGATTTGCTCATTGCTCCAGCGGTGAGGGCGGTAAAATTTGGCGACATAACGGGCACCGTCCTCGGCGCTAAACTGATAGACCCGGTTTTCATAGCTATTTAGGGGCAGTAATCCTGACTCTGCGCGTACACCGATGCTGTCGAGGGCATCGAGCAGCAGATCGGGAGTCAGATCAGAAAAACTAAAACCATCTTGTTGTGTCATATGACAAATTCCGCAGCCAGTGATTTGAGCCAGCCAGTATATACCCAAGCTACCTCAAGATGCTCGTTTCAGCGAGATTTACTTGGATATAGCATCATAATGAAAAAGGACCGTTATCGGCCCTTTTTTACATAACTTTGCTTAACGCACAGCTTAGCTGTTTAATCTCTTCGCTAGCGGAGTTCGCCAATGAAGCGGCTTTCGGTTCTTAGCTCGGTTTTCTCATCCCCTTTGCCTTTCTCCATGATGAAGGTGATATCGGCAATCGGAGACTGCAACAGATAAGGGTCAACCCCAAGGCTGACTGGCAGGGTATAGACTTCACCAGCTGCTACCGTGACTTGCTGCGGGCCGTACCACTCAATCTCCTCCAGACCTTCTACAGTCAGGGTGTAAACGGCTTGCTGCTGGGTTTTGTTGAGAAGCTTCAAGGTATAGGTATTTTCGACCAGCCCCTCGGCATTTATCCTGAACAGTTGATTGCGGTCACGGATCACATCCAGCCCCATTGGCTGTACCGAGGCCAGCAAGAAGAAGAACAGGCCGATCATGGCTATCATAACAGCACCGTAGCCGAGCAGTTTCGGACGCATAATATGGGTTTTGTGGCCTTCCATCTTATGCTCGGTGGTATAGCTTATCAGACGTTTTTCATAGCCCATTCGCTCCATGGTTTGGTCGCAGGCATCGACGCAGGCACCGCAGTTGATGCACTCGTACTGCAGACCGTCACGGATATCAATTCCGGTCGGACAGACCTGAACGCATAGGTTGCAGTCGATGCAGTCGCCGAGGCCGAGCACCTTCGGATCTTTCTTGCGCGGACGCGGCCCCCTCGCCTCGCCACGAGCAACGTCGTAGCCGACGATATAGGTGTCTTTATCAAACATCGCTGACTGAAAGCGGGCGTACGGACACATGTGAATGCAGACAATCGAGCGCATCCAACCGGCGTTGGCATAGGTACAGCCGGTGAAGAACAGTACCCAGAATCCGGCCCAGAAACTGGCATTGAAAGTGAAGAAATCGCTCACCAGTGTCTGGATCGGGAAGAAATAGCCGACAAAGGTCAGGCCAGTCGCGAGGGCTACCGCCAGCCATGCCGCATGTTTGGCTATTTTCCTGCCGAGCAGCTTACCCGTCAGCTTCATGCTGTCTTGTTTGCGTCGCTTATTGGCAGAGCCTTCGAGTTTTTCTTCAAACCAGATATAGATAAAGGTCCACACGGTTTGCGGGCAGAAGTAGCCGCACCAGACCCGGCCCAAAAAAGTGGTGACAAAAAAGAGGGCAAAGGCCGCGATCATAAACAGGGTCGCCAGCAGAGTAAGATCCTGAGGCCACAGTGTGGTGCCAAAAAAGTTGAATTGCTGCTGACCGATATCCAGCAAGATAGCCTGGCGGTCGCCGTAGGGGATCCAGGGCAGGCCTATAAAGAGCGCCATGAGCAGCCAGCCCATCTTTTGTCTTAGCTTTTGGTAGATCCCTTTAACTGCTCGGACATAAATACGGTTGCTGGGGTTGAAACGGTCGGAATTGCCTTTGTGGGTCCTGGGGTTGAATTGTTGCGGTGTGACATCCTTTATTTTGATTTTCTCTTGGCTCATGACATTACTTTCCTTGGGTGCCTCTACTTTAAATATAGTTAGAGGTGTCGGCCGGTACATTGCCTGACCGATAATGTTGTAATTAGCAAACAGATGTTATCAGGAGATTATATAACAGGTGCTTTTGTTATTACTCTAACAAGGTCATAGTTTGAGTAACAGGTACAGATGGAGTGTTGGCAGGCTATAACAGATTGGAAAGCAGTGACCGAACCCATGAGCATTGGGCTCGGCCATTGGGGGGATTACTTGATGATGCCGCGAGCACGCAGGATAGCGGTTTTGAAGTCATCTTCGCAGTCTTTGGCGATACCCGGGATCATTGCTTCTTTATCGCTATTGCGCATTTTCAGGTGGTAGATCAGCACGTCATCGGTCAGCTCTTCCAGTTTGCCTTGGTATTTTGCTTCTTCAGCCAGTTTCAGCAGGAACTCGACGAGGTTGAGATCCGGATCTTTTTGCCATTCAGGATGTAATAGTTCAATCAGTTCGTTGACGCGATGGGTTTTCATTCTTAACTCCACAATTTGGGCTGAGTGAATCGCTGGCGATTCTATAGTCATAGTTTTAGTACGGGTAAACTACCCCAAACCGGGCATTGATACAAACTGCCTTCGGGAATAAAAGAAAAGGCAGCCTGTCGGCTGCCTTTGAGCAAAGTATGTGAACCGTTAAGCAGCTTGTTCGTTGTCTGAACGGGCTTCGGCAATCACAGGTCCTGGGGCTGGCATCGTATGAACATCTGCAGTGTGTAGTGGCGCTTTCTTTGTCTTGAAAGTGGGCGCATGGGAGGTTGCACGTAAACGTGATGGACTACGAGGGGTACTTACATACCTGACGGAAGATGCTGGGCGCATTATTCACCTATTGTCAGGCGCATCCGTGGCCATAATTAAATTAAATATATCCGCAGTGCTTGTTTGTTGGCAAAGCCGATCCTATGCGGAAATATTGGGCTGTTTGATTATTTTTCGCCGGCGAGGATAGCAGCAAGCTGATCTGAAGTCGAGTGAATATTAATCAGTATTAATTTATCCCTTAATGGTACTTTTTCACCTGCTGGAAACGAAGGGAAAGCAAGAAAGTGTTAGTTAAATCGGCAACTGTGAAGATAAGCCGTTTCACAACGGTGGCTTTGTGGTCTAATGCGCGTAGTTGGCAAAAATACCCAATGACCTCAAGGTGCTTGTTTCTGCAACTTGAAATTACTTGGGTATATTATAAGAACAGCCTTGGAGGGAATGAATGGATCGGGATCAGCAGCAGTTGGTAACCAAGCGCAACTTATCTTATAAACTGGCAGAATCTATTGGCCAAGGAATTTTACGTGGTGAAACGGTGCCGGGTGATATCTTGCCGGGGGAAGTCGAGCTGGGCGAGATGTATGGGGTGAGCCGTACCGCCGTCCGTGAAGCGATCAAAATGCTGGCGGCAAAAGGCATGGTACTTCCGCGCCCGCGTATTGGAACCCGGGTGTTACCCAAAAGAAACTGGAACTATCTCGATCAGGACTTACTGGCATGGCTGAATTTTGATCAGCATGCTGAACTGGTCAATGAGTTCCAGCAGGTACGAATGACGTTAGAGCCGGAAGCGGCAGCTTTAACCGCTATTAATGCCAGTGACGAAGACCGCGCTGAGTTACAGGCGTTGATGGAAGAAATGTATAATCTGGGTGAAGAATTCGATCAGGAAAAGTGGATTGAAGTGGATACCCGCTACCATCAGCTGATCTATTTCGCTTCGGGTAACCACTTTATTAGCCCGTTCGGTAATTTGTTCAAGGCGGTGTTTGAAAGCTATTTCCGGATCATTACCCGTGATCGCCTGCTTAAGCTCGATATCCACCAGCGGATTGTCGACGGTATCTTGGCCAGAGATCCAGAGATGGCGCGCCAGGCAACAATAGACTTGCTGAAATAATATTGATGTTAGTGAAAACGGAGCAGAGGCTCCGTTTTTTTATGTCTACTCATCCAGACCTTTGACTGTTTACTACTTGCAGCTGAATGTCATTCACTGCACTATAAACTAGTTTCATAGCTTGGTTTGTGGATAGAGGAGTCAGTATGTCTTTGTTTAGAAAAAGTCTTGCCAGCCTCGGAATCGGGGCGGCGAAGGTGGATACTGTATTGCAGCGTGACGTGTTGATCCCTGGCGAGAGTTTGCCTGTGGTGATTCAGGTCAAGGGAGGAAAAACAGCACAAACGATCGATAACATTCACTTGTTCCTGTGTTGTAGTTATGAAGAGGAAGTCGAATCCAGCCGGGGTGATAGCCAACACCGCAAAGAAATCGTCCAGCAGACCTGTACCCTAGCAAGCTGGTCGCTACCCTACGCGTTTACCCTCGAAGCCGATGAGGATCGTCATTTTGATGCTGAGCTGGCACTGCCGTTAAATACCCCGATCACTATAGGTGATGCCAAGGTATGGCTGGAAACCCACCTCGATATTCCGTTGGCCTTTGATCCCAAAGATAAAGATATTTTGACTGTAAGACCGGATCCGTTGATGGATGGCATATTCTCGGCGCTGGAGCAGGCCGGTTTGCGCATTCGCCTGGTGGAGTGCGAAGCGGCCAGCGGTTTTGCCCTGCCCTTTGTTCAGGAGTTCGAGTTCGTTCCGGTATCGGGCCCTTACCACGGACGCTGGCGAGAGCTGGAAGTCGTGGCCTACCGTGACAGTGACGGCCTCCAGTTGTGGTTCGAGGTTGATCGTCGCCTCAATGGTCTTTCCGGCATGTTATCTGGCTTTCTTGGTCGCGGCGAGCTTGAGCGCTACTGTCATGTCCCGGCGACGGCCAGCCCGGATCAAGCTGGCAAGCAAGTACTGGATTTCCTGGATCAGACCACTTGATACGATGTGAAAGTATCGAGCGCAGCCGGTATCCGCAATATTAGTGACTGCCTTGGTTAATTTCGGCTTACACTTGTACGCCAAACTGTGCCATACTTGGTTATATGTTGAGCTTTAACTCTATTGTGGGAAGGCAAAGATGGCTAAGAGTATGGCATCAGAATCCGGGTATTCTGTAGCTGAAGAAGTGGCGAACAGTATCAGCCATGGATTAGGGATGGTGTTTGGGATCGTCGGGCTGGACTTGCTCTTGAAGCAGGCCATCGATGCCAATGCTGATTTACTGAGCATCACCAGTTTGAGTATATATGGCGGCAGCATGATCCTGCTGTATCTTGCCTCAACCTTGTATCATGCAATCCCTTTCGAGCGGGCCAAGCGCGCTCTTAAAACACTTGACCACTGTGCAATCTATTTGTTGATTGCCGGTACCTATACCCCGTTTTTGCTTATTTCGCTGCGTACCCCGCTGGCTATCACCCTGATGGCGGTGATCTGGGGGCTGGCGTTTATCGGTATTGTGCTGAAGATTATCTTTGTCTATCGGTTCAAGCGGCTGTCCTTGGCTACCTATCTGACCATGGGGTGGCTGTCGCTGGTGGCGATTTACCAGCTGGCCCTGTCATTGTCGACTGGTGGGCTGATCCTGCTGGCCGCCGGTGGCATTATCTACTCGCTGGGCGTTGTGTTTTATGTCAATGAGCGACTTCCCTACAACCATGCTATTTGGCACTTGTTTGTACTGGGCGGAACCGTGTGTCATTTCCTGGCGATTTATTATTACGTCCAACCGATATAGGTCGATAAGCACAATTAAAAAAAGAGAGCCAATGGCTCTCTCTTTTTTTTTGCTATCAACCTACAGACTAGTTGCGCCAGAAGGCGGGGAAAAACACCACCAGCACGGTCAAAATTTCCAGCCTACCCATCAGCATCCCAAAGCTCAGGGTCCATTTGGCCAAGTCTGGCAGGGTGGCAAAGTTACCGGTCGGGCCGATCACATCCCCCATCCCCGGGCCGACATTGGCCACGGCGGTGACTGCCCCGGTAATGCTGGTCACAGCATCAAGTCCTTGCAGGCCGAGTATCGCAGCCACAATCACTATGGTAATGATGAATGTCAGGGCGAAGGCGACAACCGAGCGGACGATCCCGTCGGTGACCGGGCGGCCGTTATAGCGCTGGATAAATACCCCTGATGGATGGATCAGCTGCATCATCTGCTTGCGCAGCAGGGCAAAAGCGACCTGAAAACGGAATATTTTAACCCCGCCTGCCGTCGAGCCGGAACAACCGCCAACTAGCATCACGAAGGCAAAAATGATGGTCGGGAACGGGCCCCAGGCCGTGAAGTCCTCGAGACCGAATCCGGTAGTGGTTACCACCGAGATGATATTGAACAGCGAGACCCGGAAGGCATCTATGAACCGGTAGTCAAGCTGCCAGGTTAGCCACAGCGCAACGGCGAGCCCGGCACTGAATACCAGCAGGGTGAAACCGCGTACCTGGGCATCGCTAAGCAGCGCCGTCGGCTCTTTCTTTCTAAGTGCCTGGACGAACAGCAAGAATGGCAGGCCGCCGGCAAACATGAACACGATTGCAACCCAGTGGGCACTGTTGGAAAAGTGATTCATTGAGCCGTCGGAGGTGGAGTAGCCACCTGTCGACAACGTGGTAAACGCATGGTTGATGGCATCGAAGGTATTCATCCCCGCCAGCATGAAGCCGAGAATACACAGCCCGGTTAGGGTTAGGTAGACATTGACGATGTTCTTGGCCACGCTCTTGGTTCGCGGTGAGCTTTTATCGGACCAGTCGGAAGACTCGGTCTGGAATAGCCGCATACCACCGACATTCAGCATCGGTAAGATAGCAACTCCCATCACGATAAAACCGATCCCGCCTAGCCACTGCAAGGTGGAGCGCCACAGCAGAATACTCGGTGCCATATTATCCAGTCCGCTGAGCACGGTGGAGCCAGTCGTGGTGATCCCCGACATGGTCTCGAAATAGGCATCGGTAAAGCTGATATGGTTAATGAACACAAACGGCAGGGCGGCAAAGGCGCTGGCAATGGTCCATACCAGGGTAGTGATCAGGAACATATCCCGTACCCCCAGTTTGAACTCGGTAGTCCGGCCAAACGTCAGGCACAGAAAAGCGACTGAATGGGTGATCAGCACTGCAGCGGCAAAATCAATGAACCCCCCGGTCCCGGTGAAAAAAGCTACCAGGGTCGGTACGTACATAAACAGGGCGATCTTGGATAAGACCAGCCCTATGACAAATAAAATGGGACGGTAATTGACCATAATTTTTTACAGGAAGAACGGGCTTGGTTGGAACAGGCGCTCTACGTCTGGGATATATTTCTTATCAACCAGGAACATCACGACGTGATCGTCCTGCTCGATAACTGTACGGTCGTGGGCGATAAGTACTTCATCACCACGAACCACGGCACCGATGGTGGTACCCGGTGGGAGCTTGATCTCACCAATGGCCTTGCCAACTACTTTCGAGGTGCTCGAATCGCCGTGGGCGATGGCTTCAATGGCTTCTGCCGCACCGCGACGTAGTGATGATACATTGACGATATCAGCTCTGCGCACGTGGGTTAGCAGCGCGGAAATGGTGGCTTGCTGTGGCGAGATCGCAATATCAATCGTACCGCCCTGAACCAGGTCGACATAGGCGCCTCGCTGGATCAGTACCATGACTTTCTTGGCACCCATCCGCTTGGCCAGCATCGCCGACATGATGTTGGCTTCGTCGTCGTTGGTGACGGCAATGAAGACATCAATCTGCTCGATGTGCTCTTCGCTTAGCAGTTCCTGATCGGAGGCATCGCCACAGAAGACAATGGTATTTTCCAGCATCTCTGACAGGTTCTCGGCCCGCTCCGGATTGCGCTCTATCAACTTCACGCTGTAGCTCTGTTCCAAGCGGCGAGCCAGGCCGGCCCCAATGTTACCGCCGCCAACAATCATCAGGCGTTTGTAAGGCTTCTCCAGGCGTTGCAGCTCGCTCATTACCGAGCGGATATGGTTGCTGGCCGCGACGAAGAAGACCTCGTCATCGGCTTCGATAATGGTGGTACCGCGTGGACGGATTGGCCGCCCCTGACGGAAAATCGCGGCAACTCGGGTATCGACATGCGGCATATGCTCGCGAAGGGCCGAAAGCGCATTACCGACCAGCGGTCCCCCGTAATAGGCTTTTACCGCAACCAGGCCGACCTTGTCTTCGGCAAAGCTGACAACCTGCAGGGCTCCCGGGTATTCAACCAGGCTTTCGATATAGTCCGTCACCAGCTCTTCCGGTGCGATCAGGTGATCGACTGGAACGGCATCAGATTGGAACAGCTGTTCTTTTTCTTTCAGGTACTCGGGAGAGCGAATACGTGCCACTCGGTTCGGGGTATTGAACAGGGTAAAGGCAATCTGGCACGCGATCATATTGGTTTCGTCAGAGTTGGTGACCGAAACCAGCATGTCAGCATCCTGAGCTCCGGCTTCCCGCAAGGTACGGGGGTGGCTGGCAAAACCCTGTACTACGCGCAGGTCATATTTGTCCTGCAATTCGCGCAGACGCTCGGGATCTTTATCGACGATGGTTATATCGTTGTTTTCACCGACGAGGTTTTCGGCCAGTGTGCCACCGACTTGTCCCGCGCCAAGGATGATAATTTTCATAGCATGTGCCTGATTGTTTTCTGCCTTAGGGCCTGTTTATCTTTCAACACCAGAAAAGGCGAGGAAAGGTTAACTGGCCCTAGATTACTACGCTTCTCGTCAGAGGCTATACACAAAGCCTCTGATTTAGAAGGATTTAGTTTTTTCTATTAGGCTTTACGTAATACGGCGTAGTAAAAGCCATCCATATCATGTTCGCCAGGCAGGATCTGACGACCTGGCTGGGCGATATCGCTGCCAATTAGCTCGGCGTCAGCCGTGCGGCTGAGGAAGGCTTTGACCTGCTCGCTGTTTTCCTGTGGGGTGATTGAGCAGGTCGCGTATACCATAGTGCCGCCAGACTTTAGCTGCTGCCACATTGCATCGACAATTTCTGCCTGCAGTTGAGCCAGCGCATCAATGTCATCGGCACGGCGTAGCCATTTGATATCCGGATGACGGCGGATCACGCCTGTCGCGGAACACGGCGCATCCAGGAGAATACGGTCAAACTGCTCGCCCTGCCACCATTGTTCTGGGTGACGCGCGTCGGCACACAGCACCTGGGCTTCTAGGTTAAGGCGCTGGAGGTTATCGTGTACGCGGGCCAGACGGTGTTCGTCACAGTCAATGGCGACCACCTGGGTATCCGGCTGGCGCTCCATGATATGGGCGGTTTTGCCACCCGGGGCGGCGCAACAGTCGAGGATCAGTTCGCCGGCTTGCGGGGCTAGGTACTCGACCGAAAGCTGTGCAGCCGCATCCTGAACCGAAACCCAGCCATCGGCAAAACCAGGTAGCTTGCTGACATCGCACGGGCGGTGCAGGCGCAGTGCGTCCTGTGCCTCGGGGTGAAGATCTGTGTCGATACCTTCGGCATTCAGTAGTTCGCGGTATTCGTCGCGGCTGTGATGACGACGGTTTACCCGCAGCCACATCGGCGCCTTGGTGTTGTTGGCGTCAACGACGGACTCGAATTGCTCGGGGTAGCTTTGCTTCAATAGTTTCAGCAGCCAGCCTGGGTGGCCGTATCGACCTGCATCATGGCTGATTGCCTGTGCATCGAGGCTTTCCTGCTGACGCTGGTAGTTACGCAGTACGGCATTGATCAGACCGCGAAGCTGCGGTTTTTTCAAATCCTTGGTGGCATTTACCGTTTCGGCAACAGCGGCGTGGGCAGGAATACGCATATAGCCCAGCTGATACAGGCCGACCAGGATAAGGTGGTGGAAAACCCGTTGCTTGCCCTTGAGCGGTTTGTCCATCAGTTGGTTGGTGACTGATTCCAGGCGAGGCAGCCAGCGTAGTACGCCATAACAGATTTCCTGTAGCAGGGCGTGGTCACGCTCTCTGATATCTTGTTGGGCTGCCGGCAGGGCATTAGAAAGGGATTGGCCCTGATCAACAACCTGATAGACCACCTTGGCTGCAGCGGCTCTTACATTCATTCGGATTTCCTGATGTTGTTTCCGGTAACGTCTTGGGCAGTTTGCACTCGATGTGACCGACAGAATAGTTGCGTTTCCGTGAGGCGGAAAAGAAAAGCCAGTGCAGGCACTGGCTTCGGCATTACAGTACGGTGCCGGGTTCGAACCAGTCGCGGCGCGAATTTAATAAATCCTGCGCTTTCATGGCTTTCTTTCCCGGTGGCTGTAGCTCGATCAGGCGAAGTGCGCCTTCTCCGGCAGCAACCAGGATCCCTTGCTTGTCAGCTGCCAGAATAGTACCCGGTGCTTTGCCCTGGTTGTCTGTTTCGACACTTGCCTGCCATACCTTGACGTTTTGCTCGGCAACGACAAAGTAGCTCATCGGCCAAGGGTTAAAGGCACGGATACAACGCTCAAGCGCCGCGGCATCCATCGACCAGTCAATTTTGGCTTCTTCCTTGCTAAGCTTCTTGGCATAGTTGGCCTGGGCATCATCCTGCTTAACCGGTACCGCAGTACCTGCCGCGATGTCAGCTAGACAGTCAACCAGCGCACCCGGACCCAGTCCAGCCAGTTTCTCATACATGGTGGCACTGGTGTCGGTTGCCTCGATAGGCAAGGTCGCAATTTTGAGCATATCGCCGGTATCCAGGCCTTCATCCATCTGCATGATGGTGACGCCGGTTTCCTGATCTCCAGCCCAGATAGAGCGCTGGATCGGGGCCGCACCACGCCAGCGTGGCAGGATTGAGCCATGGACGTTGATACAACCCAGTTTTGGTGTTTCCAGCACTTCGGTTGGCAGCAATAGGCCATACGCGACGACGACCATGATATCGGCATTCAGTGCAGCAAGCTCCTGCTGTGCTTCTTCGTTGCGCAGCGAGGCCGGCTGGTACACCGGAATATCGTGTTCAAGGGCGATATTTTTTACCGGGCTGGCGGTTAATTTTTTGCCGCGGCCTGCCGGACGATCCGGTTGGGTGTAGACGGCAATAACTTCATGCTGTGAAGACAACAACGCCGCCAGGTGACGGGCGGCGAAGTCTGGGGTACCAGCAAATACAATACGTAATGGTTTGCTCAAGGTAGCCTCGATTATTAGTGTTTGTCGTTAAAACGCTTAATTTTTTCCAGCTTTTGCTTAATGCGCTGGCGCTTCAGTGGCGACAGGTAATCAACAAATAGCTTGCCTGCCAGGTGATCGAGTTCATGCTGGACACAGATAGCCAGCAGATCATCGGCTTCAAAACTGAATTCGTTGCCGTCGCGGTCAAGAGCTGTGACGCTGACTTCCGCAGCTCGCGGAACCAGAGCTCGGGCACCAGGTACAGACAGGCAGCCTTCTTCAATACCGTCTTCGCCGCGTTTCTCGGTGATTTCAGGGTTGATAAGCACCATTGGCTGATCGCGTTCTTCCGACAGGTCGATCACTACGATACGCTGATGAATATCGACCTGGGTTGCCGCTAGGCCAATGCCTTCCTCGTCGTACATGGTTTCCAGCATGTCATCGACGATTTTTTGGATTTCAGGTGTTACTGCTTCGACCCGTTTAGCAACGGTACGCAGGCGCTCATCAGGGAATGTTAATACTTGCAATACAGACATAGGTACTCGTAAAAATAGACAGTGCTGAAAACTAACGTAGCTTATTTGCTCTAATTCTAGTCATTTTAAAGATCAAATAACAGCACTCGACGGGATTTGGTGACTGTTGGCCGGGTGACTGGCAACCAATCTTTGCACTCGATGACGTCTTTTTATAACAACGGAATTGTTAGTCCGGAGCAAAATTGTTTTCCGGCAAATGAAAGGAAGGTCGTTGAAAAGTGAACTGGGCCGAAAAAGTCAGGTGCTGCTTTTATGTGACCGTAGACATATACAGAGGGCGGTGACAACCTGCTAGCTTTAGCCTTTCTCGGTTGTTTGGCTCGCTCACCGGCCTGCGACTGGGAGCTATCAATCCGTAGGCTGGACTCGGGTTCAGTTGGTCGTGCCACTATGATGTCCAAGGAAGGCATAACATGAGGCTGCTTGTCTTATTCTTTGCACTTGTGTGCTCTATTCCCGCCAGCTGGGGCAGCTCTGCTCAGCCAATCATCAAGAAAGATATCCCGTCGGTCTATACCGTAAAAAAGGGAGATACCTTGTGGGATATCTCGGCTCATTTCTTGTCGAACCCTTGGCTATGGCCCAAATTGTGGCAGGCCAATTCCTATATCAAGAATCCGCATTTAATCTATCCAGGTGATCTGCTACATCTGGTCTGGGTTGATGGACAGCCGCAGCTAAGGTTAAAGAGAACCGTCAAACTGTCCCCGAGCATTCGTATTAAGCGTTCACCGATCACCACCTTGCAGGAGTCGCTGATTTTTCCCTACCTGGCCGAGCATAAGTTGCTGGCCCCAGCCAACCTCGATCGCTTGCCGCGGGTATTGGGGGAAAGTGATGAAAAAGGTTATATGGCACCGAGAGACACGGTGTGGGTGGATACCGTATTGGAAAGTGGTGAAGAATGGTGGGTGTTTCGGCCGGATATTCCGTTTAGCCGCACCGAGAAACTGGGCGATGGGGTGAAGCAAGCTGAGGTACTGGCTCTGAAGGAAATCGCCAAGGTCAAAGTTGCCGTGGCGGAGGGTGGTACCTCCCGGATGACGGTGCAGTCACTTCGCCAGGAAATCCGCCAGAATGATGTGTTGTTGCCAGCCCCCTTGCCGGGAGTTGAAATGGATTTGAGCTTTGCGCCGTCAGAGCCGCCGGTAGAGATTCAGGCCACCGTACTGGGACACCTTGAGGGGCAGGCTTATATCGCGACTTCGGAGGTTGTGGTTCTCGACCGCGGCCATCTGGATAGGGTGTCTGCAGGTCATGTTTTTCAGCTATACCGTCCAGGAGCCAAAATATTAGGTGATAAGGGCGATTATCAATACCAGCAAAACAGCTATCGCTCGGAACAATATCAGTTGAGCGATGTGCCAATTGGCGAAGTGATGGTGATTCGAGCATATGAGTATTTCAGCTTGGCGGTCGTGACGAATGCGACGGAGCCGTTTCGTCCCGGAGTTTTTGCTTTGCCACCCCATATTTCGTCTTTGGCTACAGTCTCGCGATGAGTGAGCTGGAAAGCTGGCTGGTACTGGCCGCCGTTCCCTACTTGGGGGGTAACCGTATCAGTCAGTTGCTGCAATATGCCTCTCCTCGCCAAGTGCGCCAGATGACGGCGGAGCAACTGCAAGCGATAGGGCTTAAGCCTCAGCAAATTGCTAGTCTGTTACACCCGTGCTACCAACGCATTGATGCTTGTCTGAAATGGGCGGAGCATGAGCATCAGACGATTTTGACGCTGGACTCGCCTGGCTATCCATCCCTGTTGAAAGAAATTTCGTCGGCCCCGCCCCTGCTGTTTGTCCGTGGAGAGCCTCATTGGTTGTGGGAGCCGCAGTTGGCGGTCATAGGTAGTCGTTCGGCAAGTATTGATGGTCGTGAATCCGCCTATGAATTTGCCGCTTCGCTGGTGGCCGCCAATTATGTGGTAACCAGCGGATTGGCACTGGGGGTCGATGGCCAGGCACATTATGGTGCTTTGAAAAATGGTGGTGCCACGATCGCCGTGCTCGGTTCGGGGCTGGATCAGGTCTACCCTGCCCGTCACCGTGAGCTGGCCAGTAAAATTGTTGAGCAGGGAGCGTTGGTATCGGAGTTCTGGCCCGATGAAAAGCCGCGGCCACAGAATTTCCCGCGGCGTAATAGAGTGATCAGCGGACTGTCGGTTGGCGTATTAGTGATCGAGGCGGCAGAAAAAAGTGGCTCTTTGATCACTGCGCGTTATGCCCTGGAGCAAGGTCGGGAGGTTTTTGCCCTCCCCGGCTCTATTCATTACCCCGGTAGCCGAGGTTGTAATGCATTAATCAAATCTGGTGCTAAATTGGTAGAAAGCCCGGTCGATATCTTTGAAGAGGTAGGTAGCCTTACGGAGTGTGTGAAAAATAACCAGTTAGACTCGTCGTTGCCACAACCTGAAAATGAAGAATTGCCATTTTCAGCGGTGTTGGCTAACGTAGGCAATGAAGCAACACCCGTAGATGTGGTTGCTGAACGCTGTGAACAACCCGTACATGAAGTAATGATGCAATTGTTGGAATTGGAATTGCAAGGTGTTGTCACTACAGTGCCCGGTGGCTATATCAGAACGAGGAGGAGCTAGTTATGATGGATATCCTTATGTATCTGTTTGAAACCTATATCCACAGCGATGTGGAGTTGCTGGTTGATCAGGACGAACTTTCTGAAGAACTGCTACGTGCAGGTTTTCATCAGGAAGATATCTATAAAGCTCTGACATGGTTAGAGAAACTGGCTGCATTGCAAGAAACTGAAGATACCCCGTACATGAATAACAGCGCAGTGACGTCTATTCGTGTATATACCTCACAAGAAATGGCTCGGCTGGATACGGTTTGTCGTGGCTTTCTTATTTACCTTGAGCAAATCCATGTCCTCAGCGCTGATACCCGTGAAATGGTGATTGACCGGGTGATGGAGCTAGATACCGCAGAGTTTGTACTTGACGACCTGAAGTGGATCATTTTGATGGTGCTATTTAATGCGCCGGGAAATGAAAGTGCCTATAGCCAGATGGAAGAGCTACTTTACGGTGCTGAAGACGGTTATATTCATTGATAAAATCCTCTTGGTAGGCGAATGAAAGAGTTGTATGTCTGGTAAAATTAACGAGCAATTGTTTTCAGCTCATGAACATGCGCTGGAGCAGGAAAGAAGCTGCCCTCAGTGTGGCGCTGAGCTGGTCATTCGCAACAGTAAGCGTGGCCCTTTTCTGGGCTGTGCCGGCTACCCTGAATGTGATTATATCAAGCCGCTGAATCACAATGACGGCCATGTGGTTAAATATTTAGGCAAGCCTTGCCCTGACTGCGGTGACGAGCTGCTTCTACGCCAGGGACGATACGGTATGTTTATCGGGTGTGCGGGTTATCCTGCTTGCCAGCATATCGAGTCGCCGGAAAAAAAAGCCGAAGATACCAAGTTGACCTGCCCTGCTTGCGGCAAGGGGCATCTGATGGAGCGAAAGTCCCGCTACGGTAAGATTTTTTATGCTTGCGATCAGTACCCTGCCTGCCGTTTTGCGGTTAATAACCCGCCGATTGCCGGGGAGTGCCAGCAGTGCGGATTTGGCCTACTGATCGAGAAGAAGTTGGCAAGCGGCATTAAGCGCCAGTGCGCCGATAGAAAGTGCCACGCCTATCAAGACTAATCGCCTCGTTCCGATCATTGTCACGCAAAGAAAAAGCCAGCATCAGCTGGCTTTTTCTGTTTATGGGTGGGGGATCCGCAACGTTACTGGTTAAGCGCAGGAAATGCCGCTGGGTCTAAATAACCGGCTAATTCTGTGAGGGTTGTTTTTAGTTCCGCTGAAGAACTGGCGCAAACATTAATATGGCCCATTTTACGGCCCGGACGTTTCTCTTTGCCGTACCAGTGAAGATGGCACTGTGGCAGGGTCATCACGGCTTCAGCGAGGCTGTCCTCACCAAGAATATTGACCATGGCCGTTGGGCGTATCAATGCCATGCTGCCAAGCGGCATGCCGCAGACCGCCCTTAGGTGGTTCTCGAACTGACAAGTCTCGGCCCCTTGCTGGGTCCAGTGGCCAGAGTTGTGTACACGGGGAGCAATTTCATTGACCAGCAGCTTGCCTTCAACTTCAAAGAACTCAATGGCCAATACGCCAACATAATTCAGAGATCCCGCCAGTGCCCGGAACATGCTTTCAGCTTGATCTTGTAGAGCCTGGTTTTCTTCTTGAGCGACAGATAAACCGAGTACCCCATTGCAGTGAATATTTTCCGTTAAAGGATAGATTGCGATACTGCCGTCTTTGCCGCGGGCCCCGATCAAGGAAACTTCACGGTCAAAAGGGACAAACTCTTCAGCCACAATGGCCTGGTCAGGTGTTGCCGTTAGGAAGGTTTCGATTTCCTGCCAGGCAGGCTCGATATCTTGGGAAGATTTTAACCGCCATTGTCCTTTCCCGTCATAACCGCCCAGTGCACTTTTCAGCACCATCGGTATGCCGACGGTCTCAATAGCGCGCTCAAGGTCGTCACGGTTGTTGATCAGCTGGTACTTCGCATTGGCAACCTCGGCACGATCAAGCAGTTTTTTTTCCAAACGCCGGTCACCACCGGCTTTGATTGCCGTGGTGGTGGGGAGCAGCTTGCCGCTCGCTTCGCAGGCATCGAGGATATCGTGAGGGATATGTTCAAATTCTGCGGTGATCACATTGGCGTAGGTAATGGCGGTGTTCAGTCCTTTCAGCATCACCTGTTGGGTCAACGGGTGGACGACATGACCAGTACCAACGTCGTAGGCCAGCACTTCAATATTTAACGGAGCCCCGGCCAGTGCCATCATTCGCGCTAGCTGCCCGGATCCAAGCACCAATACTTTCATCTATGCGTCCTCGGCCGGATTCGGGTTGCTTAGTACCGTATCGGTCTGCTCTTTACGGAATGCATCAATAGCAGTCATCACGTTAGTGTCTTGCGTGCCGATGATTTGGGCTGCCAGCAAGCCGGCATTGGCCGCTCCGGCTTCACCAATTGCCAGGGTACCGACCGCGACACCTTTTGGCATCTGCACGATGGAAAGTAGTGAGTCCATACCTTTTAAGGCGCGGGATTGAACGGGGACGCCAAGTACTGGCAGGCTGGTAAAGGCTGCCGTCATTCCTGGCAGGTGCGCAGCCCCGCCAGCGCCGGCAATAATGACTTTGATCCCACGCTCTTGGGCTGATTCTGCATATTCGGCAAGTAAGTGTGGAGTACGGTGAGCGGAAACCACTTTGGTTTCATAAGGCACATTGAAGCGGTCTAGCATCTCTGCGGCATGCTGCATGGTTGGCCAATCAGACTTTGAGCCCATGATAATCCCAACTTTCATCCCGATCTCCTTAGGGTTGCATAAAATAAAGGCATGATTTGAATCTCGTGCGGTGCATTATACGATGTTCAAACACTAACGCAAACGTTTGCCTTGGTGGTTTTGTTTCATTCTATTATCAACGTAGAGTTAAGGGACTTGACTCGGTATGATAGGTAAACAAATAGTTAAATCTGGCATTTGCTGGGATCACGAATGAGGAAATTGTGGAAAATCTAGCGCAAGTGATTGCTGCTTTGCAGCAAGGTGAGGTCATTGCTTATCCGACTGAGGCAGTATTTGGAGTGGGTTGCGACCCTGACAATGAACAAGCCGTTCAGAAACTCTTGGCGTTAAAACAGCGTCCAGTTGAAAAAGGGTTGATCTTAATCGCTGCTGATTATGAGCAATTGACACCTTATATCGATGACAGCCAGTTAACTGCTGAACAGCTCCAGCGTATTCAGGCTAGCTGGCCAGGCCCTGTAACTTGGGTAATGCCAACCAAGCCGGGGGTGCCAAGCTTTCTAACCGGGCAGTTTGATACTATTGCTGTGCGTGTTACCGATCACCCGCTGGTGCAGCAGCTGTGTCGCCAGTTTGGCAAGCCGCTGACCTCGACCAGCGCCAACCTGACCGGTCAGGAGCCGGGACGTACGGCTGAAGAAGTAGAAAAGCAGCTCGGTCAGTATTTACCGGCGATTCTGCAGGGGGAAACAGGAGGTCGAGAGAATCCTTCTGAGATCCGTGATGCCAAGACCGGGAAAGTTTTCCGTCAAGGATAAAAACAATATGCAAGATGTCAGTAAACAAGCGGTGAAGGCGTTTCTGTTAGATCTTCAGGATCGCATCTGTCAGGCTGTTGAACAGCAAGACGGCAAGGCTGTGTTCGAACAGGAACAGTGGGAGCGAGAGCAAGGTGGGGGTGGCCGGAGCCGGGTACTTCGTCAGGGCCGGGTTTTTGAACAAGCCGGGGTTAACTTTTCCCATGTTTTTGGTACTAAAATGCCGGCATCGGCGACAGCGCACCGCCCTGAGTTGGCGGGACGTAGCTTTGAGGCAATGGGCGTTTCTTTGGTGATCCATCCCAATAACCCTTATGTGCCGACGTCACATGCCAATGTCCGTTTCTTTATTGCCGAAAAGGAAGGAGAAGCGCCGGTCTGGTGGTTCGGTGGCGGTTTTGATCTGACTCCTTTCTATCCGTTCGAAGACGATTGCCAGCATTGGCACGATACCGCCAAAGCGCTGTGTTCCCCTTATGGTGAGGATGTTTACCAGCAGCACAAAGACTGGTGTGATAAGTATTTCTTCTTGCCACATCGCAACGAAACCCGCGGTGTGGGGGGGCTGTTCTTTGATGATCTCAATGAGTGGGGCTTTGAAAAGAGCTTCGACTATATGCAGGCTGTGGGTAATGGTTATATCGAAGCCTATCTACCAATTGTTGAGAAGCGCCACCCTACCCCATATGGTGAGCGTGAGCGGGAATTCCAGCTCTACCGCCGCGGACGTTATGTTGAATTTAACCTGGTTTATGATCGTGGCACCTTGTTTGGTTTGCAAAGTGGTGGCCGGACAGAGTCTATTCTGATGTCGATGCCGCCTCTGGCACGCTGGGAATATTGCTATGAGCCTGAGCCAGGAACACCGGAAGCCGATTTGTATGAAAATTATCTCAAGCCGCGTGATTGGTAACACTGGCGACGAAAGGTTTGAGCTTGCTTAACAGCAATGATAGGGTCGATTTATCGACCCTGTTTTATTTGGAATGCATAGCCACATGGACAAGTACGTTGTTTTCGGCAATCCGATTGCCCAGAGTAAATCCCCTTTGATTCATACCTTGTTTGCCCGCCAGACTTCACAATCGATGAGCTATACTGCGGAGCTGGCCCCCGTCGATGGCTTCAAGGTTGCGGCGGATAACTTCTTTGCCATGGGAGGCCGTGGTTGCAATATTACCGCACCGTTTAAAGAAGATGCCTACCAGTATGCCTCTCAGCTGACAGAACGGGCAAAGTTGGCGGGAGCGGTCAATACACTGAAAAAACTCGATGACGGTGCCGTTCTAGGAGATAACACCGATGGCGAGGGGTTGGTACAGGATCTGCTGCAAAATCAGGTTGAGTTATCTGGAAAGCGTATTCTGTTGATTGGCGCTGGTGGTGCAGCGCGTGGTGTCATTCTGCCTCTATTGGCACAAGAGCCAGACAAGTTGGTGATCACCAACCGTACATTAGAAAAAGCCGAGCAGTTGGCCGAGTTATTTGCCGCTTATGGCAATATTCAAGCGGTAGGATTATCTGAACTTGAGCAGCCTGAGTTTGATGTGATCATAAACTCGACTTCAGCGGGATTAAGTGGCCAGCTGCCCGATATCTCCGAGCGAATCATAAAACCAGAGGTCACCTGCTATGACATGGTGTATGGTTCGCAGATTACGGCCTTTAACCAGTGGGCGCGTGACTTGGGAGCCGGAAAGACCTTAGACGGATTAGGTATGCTGGTGGGTCAGGCGGCGGAAAGCTTTATGTTATGGCGAGGTATCCGTCCTGGCGCCAAACAGGTTAAAAATGAATTACGTCGTTTATTGCAGGAATAATAATGAATCAAGATATTTTATTTGCTGATATCCAGCTATGGGATGACCAGAGGCAAGCCGTTAACTTTCCTGCCCAGCAGGCCGGCGCCCTGATCACATGCTGGGTAAGCTTATCGTGGCTACAAAAGAGATCAGAACAGACACTGATCGAAGAAGCCGATATTCTTGCGGCCTTTTCTGCCAACCGGTTTGACTTAGAAGAGCTGGCAGAAGCAATGATTGAAGAGGAAGCGTTCAATTCCGAAGGCGACATCGAGATAGGCTAAGCTTTACTGCTCAGCGAGATATTCATTTTTAAGTCGAACATAGTTATCAGCCGAGGCTGCTAAGAAAGCACGTTCTTTATCTGTTAAGGGACGTGCTTGTTTTATCGGACTGCCTATATATAGATAACCACTTTTCAACCGCTTCCCTGGTGGAACAAGACTCCCTGCTCCAATGATGACATCCTCTTCTATAATCGCATCATCTAATAAAATTGCCCCCATCCCCACCAAAACACGATTGCCCACCTGGCAACCATGTAGCATTGCCTTATGGCCAATCGTCACATCCTCTCCGATAATTAAAGGGTGGCCATTCGGGTTATCTGCGGTTTTACGGGTAACGTGTAAGACTGAACCGTCTTGTACATTACTCCGCGCACCAATGATTATTTGGTTAACATCACCTCGAGCTGCAACAAGAGGCCAAATGCTCGCATCATTCCCTAGTTGAATATCACCGACTAATACGGCGGAGTCGTCAACGTACACATTATTTGCGAGTGTCGGGTAAATCCCCTTATAGGGACGGAGTGAAGATGACATGGTAGTGCCCTTTTATTATTTATATGAATGAGAATAGCGAAGCTATGGTGTGATTTGCATCAAAAAACGCGTGATTGTTCGATAATTGCGCGCTTGAACGTAAATGACAGATTTATTTCAAAAAGCCT
>NZ_JAKRRW010000024.1 GCF_026191635.1 Photobacterium obscurum | reverse complement strand
GAACAACGCTTCATACGACTTCAGGTCGCACGGACAGAAACACGTTAGAGTATTTATTCTGGTTTGGTTGTGTTGGATTAGATGTGGTATTGCAATCTATTGTAAACAGGTTCGGTTTTTTCAACACTTCAGATATGTGTCGGCTGCGCGACAAATATCCCTCTTTGTTAATGGCGCTTCGTGCGATAACCAAGCTCTGATTACTCGAACCTAAGAGTGATTGTTCTGAGCACACCAACAGTAAATTTGCAGTTTCTCAAACCATGCTCTATCAACCTACGTTAAGCATTTCACTGCGCTCGCAATTGAGAAATTCCGAGCGGTCTATATTTTGCACATATTGGAATTAATACTCTATTAAAGTGGGTGTTTATTCAATGGCACCACTGTACAGTTGCCAGGCTTTACCTATAATGCGCGTGTTAGTGTTGCATGTTTTGGTGGGGAGTTTCCCGCCTTTAATTTTTTGACGGACAAGAAGTAGAACTGAAATGAAATCATTGGGATTTAAGAGAACAATTATTCTCTCGACCGTATTGCTGGTTACCTCCTGCTTGCTGGTAGCCAACTGGCTTTCCTATTCCAATCTAAAGCACAACACCATTGCCGATGTGGATTTACTCTCCTCGACCACGGTCAGATACGAAGCTTCCAGGGTTGAAAAATGGCTGGCAGATAAAGCGACAGGTATCGAAACCATGGCTAATAACTACAAGCCCGGTCTGTCACAAGACCGCTACCTGGATATGGCCCGGTACACCAAAGAATCTAATGGACTGGCATATGCGGTATTTGCCTTTAACAACGGCGTAGCCTATGCCAATGACGGGATCACCCACCCGGACGAATGGGACTTTCGTGATCGTCCCTGGTTTACAAAAGCCAAGTCCTCCAATAAAACCGAACTAACCGACGTTTACAAAGACGCAACAACGGGTAAGGATGTTATCTCTATTACCAAGAACGCGGGTGATGTTGTGGTTATGGGCGACCTCGAACTGGACATGATTCATGATGTTGTAGAGAGCGTAAACGTAAACGGAGCCGTTACTGTCATCCTTGATGAGTCGGGTAAAGCTCTGGCGTCTAACTCAAAGGCCGTTGTAACAGGAACGCGCTTTAATGAAAAAGGGATGCCTGAAGTCCATCGTGAGATGCTTGGCAATGACGAAGCTATTGTAAAATACACCCTCAACGGCGTGGACAAGTTAGCGTTTACCAAGAAGATTCATCTGGCTAACGGTAAATCGTGGCATCTATTCATCGGTATTAATAAGTCAATAGCTTATAAGAATATTGAGGAAGCGCTAATGGATTCAATCATTACTTCGGTGATAATGCTATCCATCGCTATCCTGTTGACTGTGATTATCCTGAATGCGGTATACCGCCCTATCCTGCTGCTTAAGGAAATGGTACTCGACTTATCCAGGGGCAACGGTGACTTAACTCGCCGCATCCCAGTCACCAGCACCGATGACCTGGGAGAAATCTCAGAAGGGATCAACGGCTTTATCGGTAACCTACAAGAATTGATGATAGAGGTTAGTCAAAGCTCCGAACACATCTCTAAGAGCGTAGGCCAACTCAAGAGCCAGTCAGATGATAACATCGGCGTATTGAGAGAACACACCAAGGAGACAGAGCTGATTGTGTCTGCGGTAGAAGAAATGAGTGCCACCGCTAATGATGTCGCCCAGAATGCTGCTGCCGCATCCCAATCAACCATTGAGGCTAACGGTCAGGTTGGTAGCGCCAAGAATGATGTTCAGGTAGCGGAAGATACCGTTTCCCAGTTAGTGAGTGATGTAGAGACGACGTCACACCGCATCGCCGAAATTGAGCATGATACGTTAGAGATCACTAATGTGTTAAAGGTTATTGGGGAAATCGCTGATCAGACTAACCTGCTGGCACTGAATGCCGCCATTGAAGCGGCGCGGGCAGGTGAACAAGGACGAGGCTTTGCTGTCGTTGCCGATGAAGTTAGAGCGCTTGCGGCCAGAACCCAGGCCAGCACAGCGGAGATTGAACAAACCCTGACCAAGTTACGCAACGGGTCTGTTACCGCCATCACGGCAATGGATGCCACAAAGACGTCTTGTGAGCAAACGGCCAACAACGCTTCACGGATCTCTGCAAGCCTGGATGAGATTGCAACTGCCGTAACGGGTATCAATGACCTTAACATGCAGATTGCTACCGCGGCAGAGCAACAAAACAGCGTCTCTGAAGAGATCTCTCGCAACATGGCGTCGATCCGTGAAATAGTCACCGTGCTGGCAAGCAATGGCGAAGCGGCTACAGACGAAACCAACAGCCTTGCTGCTGCAAACAGCCAACTCAAAACGGTCGTTAGTAAATTCAAACTTCAATAATCCAGGGAGGCTTCGGCCTCCTTGATTTTTATATTACCGTGTTAGCAATTTGTTAAACAAAGCCGCTTCGCGTTAGAGTGAATCACGTTCCATTCATACACACACTCCTGTGAGACACTATCGGAATGATGGTGTCTCACAGGAGAAACCACTATGAACCCCAACGAACAACAACACTTTGATATCCTTTATTAACAGCATATTACCAATCTAAAATCACGAGAAAAACTTGGGAAAAAGAGAGCGTCAGAAGGTGATCGTCAGGGATTAGAAAAAGTATGTTAAAACTACAGACGTGATCTGATGGTGAGTTAATGCTCTAAATGGCATCGGGGCAAAAGCTTCTCAGTTCGTAAAACCCGAACCGCACTTTACGAACCGTTCCTCAAACACGTTTCGGGCAGAATGTTGGACAATTGGGAAACAGCTTGTTTCACGAATGAGTAGTCCTGAATTTGGTCAACAGCCTGTTGACCAAATTGAAGCTCGACGTCTAAACCAATTAGCCAGCTTTATCGTGAAAAAGACGAGTTATAAAACGTTTGGGGCGTTTCCGTGTTACACCCGCAGTCAAGGAGGTCATCGCTCAGCCCTTACCTAACTCCGACCGATAGTCCTTCCTATTGCTATTATTATGCTAGACAGGAACGATTCGGAAGATACTAGTGCATGCTACTGCAACGGCCTGACCCCTTTACTGATGAAACCCTAGAAAGCTATTTGATACGCGTTGGAGCGATGAATGGATATCGGGAGCCAGACAAATTTTTGTCGGCATTAAAACGTTTTTTGTATAGTAAGTCCCCATCACTATTTCAGCCATTCCCTCAAAGCCTTAGTGCCTTCAACCCCTGCCACGCGAATCTAGATAGCTCCTCTCGGATACATACCATTAGGGAGTTGAGCCAACTTGTATTTAAAGAGCCGTTATCATTACAACGCCTTTTGCTAAATCGTGCCTCGGGAAAATTTTCACCAAACAGTACTGCATTAATTCGACATGACGAAATAATACCGAGAGCCTTATTGCGTTCACGACCAGTCTGTTGTCCAACTTGCTTAAAAGAAACCGGCTATGCACGGTACTGGTGGCATTTTCGCGGGTACCTATCCTGTCACATCCATAGTACAGAGTTGATAGACACTTGCCACAGTTGCGGTGCTCTCATTGACTATCGAAGTAGTGGATTACTTCAAACATGCCAGGTTTGCGAACAACACTTGACTGCAAACGCAAGTAACTCAAGCTGTGTGGCTATCTCTTCTTGGTTAGCTGGCAATAATGTGAGTCCTTTACCTAGTTTGGGGAAAAGCTACCGCTGGGGAATCGTACATTGGTGGCTACAAAAACACGATGTTATCGATAGCGAAGTGTTTATCGCATACTGGAGAAAATGGCCTTCTAATTACCGCCAGCACCTGAGCTATCACATTGAAGACAAATTCGAATTTGCCCCAGATGAACCCCAACAGCTAACAGCTAAATACGTCCTTGGTGATTATCTCTTTAACTGTGCGCAGCTACCCGATAGAAACCTAAACCACAACATATTGTTGCGCGAGACAATTTCTTATCTGGACGAGCATTTATGGGATGATGATGGCAGGCTTGCCAATTTAAGAATGTCGGCCTTTGACGTCGCCCTGATACTCGGTACGTCACCAGAACAAGTTGCAGCACTTCATGAGCAACGTCTACTACGCCCTATTAACATGTTTGCTTCGCCGAAGCCTCCCAAAAAAACAGCTCCTGTTTTCGCGCTTGGTGATGTTTTTTGCCTTTGGGTGACGGATTTTCAGACGTTGTCTTTCAACCGCTCGACATATGTCTCAAAGTGGTGATTCATGGACATAAAGAAGCTTCTTGATGATACAGATTCTGGAGATGTCGATCACGTGCTGAGAAAAGCGTTCAGCCCTGTTACAGTGCCCCTCGAGATCTCCACTGGATTAGAGCCTGCGCTTATTACGCTAATTAACTTAACTGATAAAACATCAGATCAAAGTAACCTTCTGTGTAAAAACAAGTGTAAAGAGAAGTTGAGAGATCAAAAGTGGTGGGTAACGTGTCTCAATACGGTCCAGTCAATGCAGAGTCACAACGTCAAGTTCCCGGACTATCAAGCGACAGGCACAATACGCACACTTCCAAAGGGCGCTTTACCCCCCCATCTACTGTCATCATCTAAGCTAGCCAATACAGACTGGCATTATGCACGCAATTCAGCCTGTGTGAACAAATCAGCATTCCTTTGTAGTGAGTTTGAACTGAAAGGGACTCTCACCAAACTGGCTGAGCTGCTAAAGGATGAAGCCAGCCCTATTTGGAAGTCACTCAGAAGGCTTGGTTGTTATGCTAAGTACCAAAAGCAAGCAGTAAATTACCTGAAAAATATCGAGGATCATATCTTAGAGGTTACTCTCACCCCCAATAACATCCGTCAAGTCACTTTTCCTGTAAATGAGAATGAATACATAACGTTAACTCCAACTCTCTCACAAACGATGCAGGCACAGATACACAGAGAGCTTGAAGACAAACGCAGGCTAACCGCCATCTATCACTGTGATAGAGCTCCTAATATAGGGTATTTCGTTGCGAAAGCTGGAGGTAGGATCCGAACTATCAAAACGCAACCACATATTCCCCAAACTCAGGAAAAATACACTCCAGCTAAACAATGGCTAACTAAGCCGCGCTTTGAGGCAATGGATTTTTTTCTTGAACGAGAAAACTTGCTGATCACAGCAAATCACAAAAAACGAATGCATAAGGCCGCAAGAAAACAGATTAAAAATATGCTGTTAGAGTGGCAATTAGGGCTAGCTGACTATGAAAGTCTAAATTCTCGAGAGCTGGCTCAAGGTTTCAACTATTGCCTTTCCAGAACTCGTAACGCCCATAGATTCGCCTACCTGCCAGAACTAACTCAACTGTTCGAAGAGTTATTTGCTAAGCCCAGTCCCCATAATGAACTTCCAACGCAACACGACAAGAGCCAGCACTCTAGCGATTACATGATTATCCCGAAAATCAAAATTGGTCACGCCAATGCAGAAAGCAGTGGCTATACAATTGGGCTCCCATCGCTTATCGGCATTTTTGGCTACCTTCACGCGTTTGAACGCAGGGTACGTAAAGACTATCCAAAATTTTCGTTCAAACGCTTTGCCCTACGCCTAGAACGCTTTCATCTCGAAAGAAGAGGAATTACCTTAGAAGCCTCCAAGATAAAAAATGAGAACATCGCCCCTCCAGCCCTCCGAGATTCCTGGCAATGTGATATGACTATGAGCGTACTATTGGAGTGTGAAAGCGCAGATGAGGTAAAACTCGCCGAAGTACCCAGGTGGCTGCCTAATCGTCTTTGTCGTGGTCATACTCATATTCCTCATGAAGTACAAGACCGTATTCAAATATCACATGATTTAAAGCTCTGTATCAAAGAACTGCAACAACAACCTGGTCTATGGCTATTGGCTGATGAACACCATGAAATCACCGACGTGCAAATACTGTTAGAACAAATTGATACTAACAGGCTAGTCACATGCCTCGGTTACCATCTCATAAGTAGTCCTGCAACCGACAAAGGTAGTATGTATGGATATCCCCACGCATTTTGTGAACCCGTACTAGGGCTAGTCTGCACTATGCAGAGCATCCATCATAAACAAATCGACTCTCTGCTCTGGCGATATCAATGGGTGGAATCAGGTCCGATACTCACAACTAGCGAGAACAATGATGAGACTGCCAAATAAACTTTCATACCAACGGTCTATAGATCCTAGTGAAGTTACCTTCTTCGTCAACTGGCCTGACGGTAGTACGAGACCACTACGTAAAAAAACAATCACAGTACTTGGAATGCATGAAGGCACCCACTCTGCATACAAAGATGGCGGTGATATAAATGAGAGTGTTACACCAAATGATCTCGCCACTGGGAATCCACACGATATTGACTACTGTAATATTCCGTATAACGCAGAATCTGTCGAATGCCATTTTTCTGTCACCATCGAAAACAAAGTAACAGTACCAAAAACCTGCATCGATCCTGATGTTACGCATACACTAAAAGAGCTAGTTGCCGCTTACCAACAACGTATCGGCTTTGCATACCTCGCAGAAAAGTATCTCACCAATATTATCAATGGTGCATGGCTATGGGACAACCAGTCTACAAATTCAACAACAATTCAAGTCGAAACGAATAAGGGAATTTTTGTTGAGGCTCAAAACGTTCATTACAAACGTTTTGAACCTGGATGGGAGAAAAGACTGGCAAACTGGCCACAGCTTGTCGCCTTATTTACTAATGCATTGCTCAATGAACGGGACTATCTGTCACTCGAAATTTCTGCTCATCTGGTTTATCCAACCAATAAACCCTTAAAACTAAGCCAAAAATGTATCATTCACCAACAGCGTGGAAAAGGACGTCAATATCAAACAACAACAATCGGTGGTGAAGAAAGCCCAATATTTGGTGCATACAAAACCGGGGCTGCCATTGCTCTGGTAGATGACTGGTATCCCAATGCACAAGAAACCCTGAGAGTGAATCACTATGGTATCGATAAGACCAACGGCATCACCTACCGACATCCTGATACAGGTCTTGATCTGTTTTCTCTTTTAAAACGCTCAGAAGAGTTCCTAGACCTATTAACCAATGAAAAGCCATTAGATGAAGAAACTATCAAGCAGCTTCATTTTGTGATGGCCAACCTAATCAAAGGCGGTCCACTACAACAAAAGGGAAACTAGAATCATGCAAGAATTACTATTTCGCACGGTCAAATTCCTACCCGTACACAAAAACAACGAAGCTCTTGCGCTCCGCTGTATCAAGGCAGTACATGGCTTTTGCACACAATACCGACTCAATGACATCGCAATATCTTTCCCAAACTGGAGTTATGATACTGTTGGGGACAAACTAACATTAGTCAGTGTCAATCCGCTTCACCTCGACTCACTGCTTAACCAACACTACTTCAATGAAATGGTGATTAGAGAGTACTTCAGCATTTCCGAGTTACGATCAGTACCACCGAATACTGGCTATGCTTACTTTTTTAGGAACCAAGCAATAGACAACGCATTTCCCAATGCTGATACAAGAAAGCAAAAACGACTTGAAAAACGAGCTGCCAGCCGCGGAGAAGATTACCAATCAAATTGTACCAATCAAACTTCTCCCATCCTCCTGCAGCACTACCATACACTCAAAATTTCAAGTAAAAGCAATGGTAATCCGTTTCGACTCAATATTCAGCGAGAACTCACCACATATGAACCACCAGGTACAGTAACCAGCTACGGGTTATCCAATAAATCGGATAAGAGATTTGCTGTCCCTCTTATTTAACCCTTTTCTTAAAGGCATCCATAACTCTTTGATTTAAAATGTTACTAATGAAGGCTATAGAAAAGGGTATTCGGCGGAATTTTATCTAAGAATATGTTTTAGCTGAGCTATAATCATATTTGCAACAGTTCACTGCCGTATAGGTAGCTGATAAAAGAGTAATTGAAGAATTCATTTTAAATAAATAATTTACTGCCGAATAGGTAGGTTGCACAAAATATGATAAAGGAACTGCAACTGGTGCCGTTCCTTTATCATTTATAACTCACGAACAATACAGCATAACAAGTAAGTTCAACATAATATTTACTCATATATTTCTCACAGGTTCTTAAAAGATGTTTTTAGTAATCATTACGAACAAGAAGCAGATGTATGAAACTTTCTTTCACTAAAGGATACTCTCAGATTTCATTCTCACAAAAATATCAACTTATGGTTGTTTTTTCTTATATCAATATATGGTTGTTTTTTGGGTAACCTCTTGAGTATAAGGGAATCGTAAATATCACTTTATGGTTGTTTCAACATTTTTTGTAAAAACAACCATATATTTTATGGTTGTTTCAACATTTTTAATCCAGTAGAAAAATAATGATTATTTCTCTAGCTGCTCGTTTATTAAACGAGTCCGCTCGTTAGTAGCACGGTTACGGATTTCGTGCATCACAAACGTCTGAGCATCACGTGTCCAGGCCTGGCCTGACTCAGGATCATAGTCATACGGAAGTGCTATCCCCTCTGGAGCATAAGCATCAATTCCTGCATCACGAGATGTGCTTATAGTACGCAAACTATGCACATAGAAACCGACAACGACCGTTTTTCCTAACTTATCAACACCACCAGCCTGTTTAACCACTTCATCAGCAACACCAATAGTGCTCAGGTAGACAATCGTTCCGTCAGCGCCAATTTGCGGATTAATTGATGTTAGGTACTCAGGAGCAATACGATCACCGATTGACTGAGCGATTTCCCACTGGGCATAAACCGGTTTACCCGTTTTTTTATGGATATCGACCACAACATCGGCCAGCGCCTCATTCATTGGACCGGGCTCTTGGTTACCATTCGGCGCCACTCGGTTACCAAACGCATAGGCTAAGATACTATCAGCTTGATCAAGCGGTAACGGCTCACCTTGCCAAGTTAAAATTTCATTCATTAAAAACTCAGCGGTGTAAGCGGCCACGTCCTTATTCTGCAACTGCTCTGCCAGCTTTGCTTCAATCGCATCCTGTAGCTGCTCGTCTGTGATACTGTCAGAAGCTGCAAATGCCGGGAAGCAAGCCATGACGGCCATAAGTACTAGAGACTTAAGTTTCATGCTTTTCAAAAGCATACCTTTAAAATATTAAAACATTTGAAAAAACTAGCTGCCGTAAACATAGCCTAAAGGAATACGAATGTGGGTAAGCTCTATCTAGTTCTTAGAGCAAAGTTCAGAATTAACGATAATTGATATTCCATTCATAACTTTTACATTTTATGGCTCGGTTGTTGTATGGTTGCGCGCTTAATTTATTATTTAAAACATAAGCTTAACCATAAAACATTCATGCAGCTATGAAACTTGGATAAAGGTTGCAGACAGCGCATCACCACTGTTTTTTCTTAGATAAAGCTATCTGCAACCTTTAATACTCTGCACGTATCTTGAGTGAGAAGGTATCACCGTTATAGCGTCGCTTTGTTTCGAACTCATGCAGCCATTTCAGCTCTGCGATAATCTTGGTACTCGCCCACTTAGCCCGATAACTCAAAACCGGCCCCACTCCAAGGGCCTGACTTTTAAAGTCCCCCTGAGTCGCCCCCGATCCGCTGTCACCAGTGAGTTGCTGATACCAATAGCCACTTATGCCAATACCTGAAAAACCTCCCAGTAGAATAACGTACTGAACGAACGTCGAATCAATATGGAATTGTGTACCGGTGTGGTAATCGGTATCAGTATTCTTGGTATTAAAGTCGATACCGCCAAAAACCGAAAACTCGCGGCCTATTGCAGGCTCAATATGGATCAAGGCCAACGCCGGTGAAAAGGTCCAATAGTTTTTTCCAGTATTAGCCAATCGACCTCGCTCATATCCCCCGGTGGGAGTATAAATGGCAAACCGAAAATCACTTTGCCAGTATTTTTCGATGGCATAAGAGACCATCAATGGCTGTAAGACCAAGTCGCCAATACCGCTATTTTTATCTGTTACCCGCCTGGAGGTATTACTATTTGCTCGTTCACCCTCATCGATATTTGCGCTTACTGTTGTCGAAACATAAGGCAACGACATAGCCATTGCATAAGACCATTCTTCAGTACCCTCCCAACCGGGATTCCAAACTAAGTGCAGCGCTAATTCTTTTGTCTCGACATCAACATCAGTCGCAATGACTCCGGCAATAGGCACCTTTAACCCTTTACTGTTTGCAGAACCATCATACTGGCTAGCATTCAAGCGAGCCACAAAAGCGGCTTCTGCCGGTATCATGTCAACGGTCGACGCTAGAGAGCCAGGCGTGTAATGACCACTTCCCCCCTCTTCTGCTAAAGCCATATTGAGAGCCGTCACAAACGCTAAAGCGCCAATTAATAAACAAAGACGGATTGCGAACACTCTCATACCAATCCCCTAAGTCGATCCAGAGTACCGTTCTACTCCATTCGGGCTATAACTTCATATTGAGATAGCTTAGGCAAAACTAGCCTGGTTGCCGCTTCAAATATGAAGAGATAAGGCCAATTATTTCTGTTGAGAATAATCACTGAAAATGAGAGAGAATCATATCGCGGCAGCATGTAACATGTAACATGGGTATATAACTACTGCGGTTCGTCGAAAACCTGAATTTTGCCATCAACAACCCGAGTTATATAACTGTCGATATCTTCAAAGGCTGGAGCGCACAGTGCTTCACCGGTTCTCAGGCAGAAACGCGCACCATGGCGAGGGCAGGTTATTTCATCGCCATCAATCTCCCCTTCAATCAAATCACCGCCATCGTGGCTACACACGTTTTCAACGGCATAGAAGCTACCATTGATATTCACCAAGATAAGCTCCACTTCGTCCAGCACAATAAGGGCATATGCTCCTGCCGAAAGGGCCTTAGCAGGCATCACATCAATCCACTTAGCCATAACTAGTACCTTATCACATAAGTTTTGACCAGTTCAGAGTTCCATCAGTGAGGTGAGTATAAGGCACATTGTTGAAGGAATACGCTTGTCTTTCAAAACAATGTAACGCCATAATCGCCTTGCTGGGGAACTCCCTACGGGCGGGGATCAAATGGCTTTCTACGGCGTTAGATGCTTTTGACGTAGAGCCACTATGCCCTCAAGCATCTGTCTTGTATAAAGCCATTTTATCATCCGCTGAACTCATCAAAATTTATGTGACAAGGTACTAGTACCTTGTCACATAAATTTTAACCAGTTCAGAGCATCCCCAACTGTAGTTTCGCCGCATCGGACATCATTTCGCGGCTCCAAGGCGGATCATAAACCACCTTCACATCCACGAGATCGACACCGGGAACAGTTAATACTTTTTGCCGTATATCATCCGCCAGCACGGGTCCCATACCGCATCCTGCCGCTGTTAGTGTCATGGTTATTCGAACCATCTGGCGACCATCAAGCAGCGTTTCGCAACTTAAGTGGTAAATCAGCCCCAAATCAACAATATTGACCGGGATCTCCGGATCGTAGCAGGTTCTCAATTGCGCTTTTACCTGCTCGAGATCAACCTCAAATAACAAATGGCTTTCAGGTTTGGACTGTAAGGTGGTAACTCGTGTTTTACCAAGCGCATCGGCATCGGCTCCGGCAATACGAAGTAATCGCCCGTGGTCATTAACTGTAAAGGTGTTTCCCAAGGCCTGGGTGATCAGCACTTCAGTATCTTTGGGCAAAATAGTCGCTATACCCGAGGGAATGGCAATGGCATTACAGTCACGTAATAGCGTTACAGGCTCGCCAGACTGGTTCATCACTTCGGCTCCTCTACTCGGTCGATACCACCAGAGAAGGATCCTGATGATCTAATCCGGCTTTAAGGGTATGCCAGGCCAAGGTGGCACACTTTATTCGACTGGGAAACTCCCTCACACCTCCCAGTACCGTCAATTTTCCCAGGCTTTCCATTGTTATATCCAATGATTCAGGCTCTGTCACGAACTGGTGAAAAGCCTTGAACAGCCGCTCTGCCTGCTCAAGAGTCTTGCCTTTTATCTGCTCTGTCATCAACGATGCAGATGCCACCGAAATTGCGCAACCTGTTCCTTCAAAACTGGCATCAACAACGCAGTCGTTCTCTACCCTGAGATAAACGACCAGCCGATCACCGCAAAGTGGATTAAAGCCTTCCTGACAATAGGTTGGATTATCGAGTTTTTTAAAGTTGCGAGGATGCCGACCGTGATCGATGATCAGTTCCTGATATAACTCGCGTAATTCCTCGTTCATCGACGGTATCCCCAACACGTTATTAACGAAACCTCTAACCTCTAACCAAAAAGAGCCTGTACGTGTTTCATTCCCACCATCAGCCTTTCTATATCATCTTCGCTGTTGTAAAAAGCCAGAGAAACCCGAGCTGTTGCCGGTATCCCGAAACGATCCATCAGTGGCATCGCGCAGTGGTGCCCGGCACGAATAGCAACCCCTTCCCGATCTAAAATAGAGCTGATGTCATGGGGGTGTGCGCTATCGAGAACAAAGGAAATAATACTGGCCTTATGCTTGGCCGTGCCAATAATACGCAGTCCCTTAACCGACAACAGAGCCTCGGTTGCATACTCAAGCAACTCCTGCTCACGTCGGGTAATGTTGACTAGCCCAAGGGAGTCAACATAATCAAGGGCCGCACCGAGCCCCACCGCACCGGCGATATTGGGAGTACCGGCCTCAAATTTATAGGGAAGAGTATTATAAAGCGTTTGCTCAAAACTCACCTGGCTGATCATATCACCACCACCTTGGTAGGGCGGCATTTCATCTAAATACGAGTATTTCCCATATAGCACCCCCGTCCCTGTCGGGCCATAGATTTTATGGCTGGAAAAAGCATAAAAGTCACAATCCAATGCCTGAACATCTACTGCTATATGAGGGGCGGCCTGAGCACCGTCGAGCAATACCGGAATACCCTGAGTATGAGCCATCGTTATCATCTCTTGTACTGGCAGGATGCTACCGAGAGCATTGGAGATATGGGCGATTGCAACCAGTCGGGTCCGGTTGCTTAAAAGCTGGCGATAAGCGTCAAGCTTTACTTCACCGGAATCGGTAATCGGAATAACCTTTAAATGCGCTCCAGTTTGCGCACATACAATTTGCCACGGCACAATATTCGAGTGGTGCTCCATGGTACTGATCAGGATTTCATCGCCCGGTTTTAACCGCGGACGAGCAAAACTCTGCGCCACCAAATTAATAGCTTCAGTTGTGCCTCTAACAAACACGATCTCTTCTCGCCTGGCTGCATTCAAGAAACCTTTTACCTTGTCCCTGCTCGCCTCATAGGCCTGAGTCGCTCTCTCACTTAAGGCATACACCCCACGGTGAACGTTGGCATTATCGTAACGATAATAATGTTCGATCTTTTCGATCACTGCCCTGGGCTTTTGCGAGGTAGCAGCATTATCCAAATAAGCCAAAGGCTTACTGTATACCCGCTGCTTGAGTAACGGAAAGTCATTCCACACCGAACGCCAGTTAACCTGTTCGTACGTAGCTGAAGTGCTGACGAGTGGATCTCGAACTATCGTTGTTATGCTGGTTGTCATACTCTCTGTTCCTTAACCTGCATTGGCGAGGTACTCCCGATCAAGGCATTCAGCTGAGTCAGCACCGGGGGCTGGAGAAACTGCCGAACCGCAGCAGATTCCATTGACTGCAAAATTTCAGTAATAAAAGCATTCACCAACAACGCCTGGGCATCTTTGGCTGCGATACAACGCGTCTGCAGATAAAAAAGGGCTGCGGGATCTAACTGTCCCACGGTCGCCCCGTGGCCGCACTTTACATCATCGGCGTAAATCTGCAGCTCAGGCTTGGTATCCACCTCGGCTTTTGCCGACAGCAGTAGGTTTTTGTTCACCAGTTGCGCGTCGCTACCCTGGGCATCAGGATGAACCACCACCATGCCGTTAAACACCGCCCTCGCGCGATCCTGAATCACTCCCTTGTATAGCTCCCTGCTGGTGCAACTTGGTTTGTAATGATCAATCTGGGTATGGAAATCCACATGTTGCTTACCACCAATACAATAAGCTCCGTATAAGCGGCACTCGGCCTCTTCCTCAACCAACTTGATATGTATGTCATTTCTAGACAAGCCAGCCCCAAGCGACAAGTTATGGCTGCTAAATGCGCTACCGCGCTGCTGCTCAACGTGCAACCCGCTAATATGGCTGACAATCGAAGACTCTGACTGCAATTTATAATGCTGCATCCGAGCCTCACGCCCCAGTGCCACCTCAATCAGGCTGTTAGCTAAAATAGGACTATCATTCTGCTCTTTCCCAGTCCCCCCATTAGCCCCCAAGCTTTCGCTCGCCAAATAATGTTCAATCAAACTCACTTCGGTCTGCTCGCCCAACTCCACCAGCAAACGGGGAGAACTGACAATCGGCTTGTCGATTGCAGTGGAAATAAATAGGCAGTGGATCGGGGTCTGAAGCCGAGTTCCCTTCGCTACCCGTAAAAACACCCCGTCGGCCATCAACATTGCGTTAAGGGCTGCAAACGGGTGACCTTCATCGCCAGCTATTTTTCCCAACAAAGGAGACAGCCACTTCTGGTGCCTGAAAAGAGCCTCAGAGAAGCTGCATAAAGCAATACCTTCAGGCAAGTAACTAAGGCTCGATAGCCCGGCTTCATAGCTACCGTTAATAAATACCAGTCGCAGGCTATCGGAACAGACAGGAAGCACATCAGGGTTGATATGAATGGAAGGCCGTGCACAGTAGTCGGCACGACTAAAATCGCACTGTTCAATCTGGTTTAGCCGTGTGTATTTCCAGCTTTCCACTCCGGGGCCTGGCACGCCCTGACGAGTAAAGCTTTCCAGAGCTTTATCCTGAAGCTGCCTTAACCAACCATGCTCAGTCCCTGACGGTCCAAGGAGTGTTCCACGGTGTTGAGTGTAAGCATTACAGAAACGTTCGCTGGCATTCATCGCCATTCACTCCATCTTGCTTTTTGCCTGTTGCCAACCTATAAACCTAAACCTAGCGCTTAAACCTGTTCTTCTAGTACCCAGGAACCGTAGCCTTTTTCTTCCAGCTCCAGTGCCAGTTCCGGCCCCGCCGTCCGAACGATTTTTCCATCCATCAAAACATGAACGAAATCCGGTTTAATAAAACTCAGCAGCCTTTGGTAGTGGGTAACCAAGATGATCGCCCGATCTTGCCCACGAAACGTATTGACTCCCTCAGCGATCATTTTCAGGGCATCTATATCCAAACCGGAATCTGTTTCATCGAGGATCGCCAACCTCGGCTCTAGCACCAGCATTTGCAACACTTCGTTATGTTTCTTTTCACCGCCGGAAAAGCCTTCATTAACCGCACGATAAAGCAAGCTTTCTTCCATCCCCACCTGAGCGACTTTGGCTTTAACCTGTTGCAAAAAATCTACGGCATCAAGTTCATCAAGCTGATGGTATTTTCGCTTGCTGTTAAGTGCCGTTTTCAGAAACTGAATATTACTGACACCCGGTATTTCTGTCGGGTACTGGAATGCCATAAACAGCCCTTCGCAAGCACGTTGATCCACGGAAAGCGCCATCAGATCCCGACCATCAAATAACACTTTACCTTCTGTTACCGTATAACTTTCATGTCCGGCCAAAGCATTGGCCAGTGTACTTTTACCAGAGCCATTCGGCCCCATAATGGCATGCACCTCACCAAGATTAACTGTGAGGTTTAGCCCCTTGAGGATAGCTTTGCCATCGACACTGACATGCAAATCATCAACCAGCAACATGCGCACTCTCTCCATTTATTGAAGGGTTAACCGACACAGCCTTCAAGGCTGACTTCCATCAACGCCTGGGCCTCAACCGCAAACTCCATCGGCAGCTTGCGGAATACGTCTTTACAAAATCCATTGATAATCATCGACACAGCAGCCTCCGGGGCGATCCCGCGTTGCAGACAGTAGAACAGTTGCTCATCACTGATTTTCGAAGTGGTAGCCTCATGTTCAACTCTGGCCGAGGGGTGCTTGACCTCAATATAGGGAAAAGTGTGGGCACTGCACTTATCACCTAACAGCAAGGAATCGCACTGGCTGTAATTACGAGCATTAATGGCTTTAGGGCTCACATGCACCAATCCACGGTAGGCATTTGACCCCCGGCCGGCCGAGATCCCTTTGGAAATAATCGTACTAGAAGTGTGCTTGCCGATATGGGTCATTTTGGTCCCGGTATCAGCCTGCTGATAATTATTAGTTAAGGCGACCGAGTAGAACTCGCCGCTCGAGTGATCACCCTGCAGAATCACGCTCGGGTATTTCCAGGTAATCGCAGAACCTGTCTCCACTTGAGTCCAGGATATTTTCGAATGCGCACCACGGCATAGGCCGCGCTTGGTGACAAAGTTATAGATCCCGCCTTTCCCTTCCTTATCTCCCGGATACCAGTTTTGCACCGTAGAATATTTGATTTCGGCCCTATCCAAGGCAATCAGCTCTACCACCGCGGCATGAAGTTGGTGCTCATCACGCATCGGTGCGGTGCAGCCCTCAAGGTAACTGACGTAACTATCGTCCTCGGCAATGATCAGCGTGCGTTCAAACTGGCCGGTTTTGGCCGCATTGATTCGGAAATACGTCGACAGCTCCATCGGGCAGCGGACGCCCTTAGGGATATAACAAAAGGAACCATCACTGAATACAGCAGCATTCAGTGCTGCGTAAAAATTATCAGTGTACGGAACCACAGTACCTAAATATTTCTGGATTAACTCAGGATGGTTCTGCACCGCTTCAGAAAAAGAACAGAAAATCACCCCGACATCGGCAAGCTGCTGCTTAAACGTGGTAGCGACTGAAACACTATCGAATACAGCATCGACAGCTCCTTTCACGCCGGCAAGCTGGGCTTGCTCATGGAGAGGAATTCCCAGTTTTTCGTATGTCTGAAGCAGTTTAGGATCAACATCTTCAAGACTTTTCGGCCCATTGGCAGAAGAACTCGGTGCCGCGTAATAAATTATGGCGTCATAATCAACCGGCGGATAGTGCAACTTTGACCAGGTGGGTACTGTCAGCGTCAACCAATGCCGGTAGGCCTTCAAACGCCATTCCAGCATAAATTCCGGTTCTTTTTTTTTGGCCGAGATACAGCGTATTACCTCTTCACTCAGCCCTGGCTCGAGGCGGTCTTCATCAAGATCGGTGACAAAGCCATGAGGGTATTCATCACTGACAAAATGGTCTAAGTTTTGTGTTCGAGTTGCCATTATGACCCCTCCTCGTTACAGCACCTATCGACTAGTTGTTACTCTGTCATCGTCAGTGGCTCTGTGGTTGACTCTTGAGACAGCATGTCCTGCAAGGTCACCTGGGACAAGCTGTCATATATGACCCGATTGATACCCCGCCAGTTATCACGGATCTCACAATGATCCTCAATGTGGCATAACCCTTCTTTCACCGAGCACTCGGTAATGGCAACCTTACCTTCCAAAGCATTGACGATTTGAGCAAGAGTGATCTGTTGGGCAGGAAAAGCCAGCCGGTAACCGCCGTTTTTACCGCGAGTAGACAGCACCAGGCCATTGCTGTGTAGGATCTTAAGCAGCTTGCTCACTGTCGTCGGCGGTAAATAAACCGCGCGGGCCAAGCAGGCTGTACTGAATATCTGTTCGGGGTGGCGGGCCATGTAGCTCATTAGTACAGAGCCATAGTCTGTCAACTTGCTCACACGTAACATAATCAAGCTCTCAAGCTAACTTCAGGCGCTCTCTTTAATATATAGGACTAGTATAGTGCTACTTCGAACCCCTCATATCGCTATTGCAGCATATAAGACCATTTCCGTATAAAGACGTATTGCTTATAGCCTACCGCTTCAAGGCATAGTATTAAGAACAATATCAATCTTCCACGCGCAATATGAACTTCATCACACCGCACACACAACGCACCACCAGAAAATATATATACTATTTATAGGAATAACTTGACTGTATTGTGTGCTTTATCAATTAAGTATCCACGGAAGGAAACAATATGCTCAAAATAAAATCGTTACTCTATGATCATGATAGTCTGCCGCAAGAAAGTGCTATGATTGATGAACTCATAGACAGGATCCTGATCCTATGGGCGATTATAAGCAGTATGTCGCTAATATTTTCTTTAATTAGATCGCTCGATATTGGTTGGTCGCATCGAGATGTGACACAAATTACGATTATTTCCCTCAATATTCTTGTCGCAATTCATCGACAAAAATATTCTACTAACCAGAAAGCCCTTTTCCTGATAACAGTCAATTTATGCTTGGGCATTATCGGCATTCTGACCCTTGGCATGTTTGCCGCCGGTATTTTTTTCCTTCCCGTTGCCTCTGTCATCATTGCACTTTTGTATCCCAAACAAGTTATGCTTTTCTTCTCGACCCTATCCATGGTCTTTATGGCCTACGTCGGATATGGTTTCACCGTTGGCCAACTGCATTTACCCGTCAGCGCCGAGTCCTTGATAACCAACGCCCGTCACTGGACATTTTATATCTTTTGTATGGGATTCTTTTTTTTCATTACTTGCAGCACGATTTTAAGCTATCGAAATATAGTGGAAAAATTACTAACAGAAGTAAAAAAGCAACGTGATCAGCTTGAGCTATTAGCAAATAGCGATCAACTCACGGGGCTTTATTCGGTACGTCGATTTCAAGAGCGCCTAGAATATTGCTGCCAGCGCTGTACAAGGTATAAATCTTCATTTGCACTGCTTTTTTTGGATCTCGATGATTTCAAAAAAGTAAATGATTCTTTGGGGCACGATATCGGGGATCACTGCCTGATCACGACGGCTAACCGCTTGGTGAATACCCTGCGACAAACAGATACCGTTTGCCGAATTGGCGGCGATGAGTTTGTTATTATTCTCGAAGATATAAAAGATCCCAGTGCAATTGCTGCCACTTCTCAGAAATTACTTAACGCGGTTTCCCAACCTATAACCATCGATAAGCACACTTTCCAAATCGGCTGCAGTGTCGGCATTGCCCTCTACCCTGACCACAGTGCCGATATCCCCACCCTTAAAAAAATGGCAGATAATGCAATGTATGCCGCAAAAGCCGCAGGGAAAAACAAATTTATTATCGCCGATCCTCTATCAGTTTCGACTAACGCAGGTACACGACAATCACAAGCCGCTAAAGAGCTAGTCTAGTCCTCCTTCGGGCTGAGACAGCAATTTGGCCTGTGTCGACTACCATAAACAGACAGGCGTCCAGACAGATAAGGCTAACGGCATGAAAAAAATGATCAACCATGTTGATAACGTCGTCAAAGAGCAACTGGCGGGATTTGCCAGGGCACACCCCGAACTGACAGTGAGCCTAGACCCTTTCTATATTGCCAGGCGATCGCAAAACATTCCAAAAGTCGCCCTAATCTCCGGGGGCGGAAGTGGTCATGAGCCTATGCATGGTGGTTTTGTTGGCTACGGTATGCTGGATGCCGCTTGCCCGGGTGAGATCTTTACTTCTCCCACCCCAGATCAAATGTATGAGTGCGCCCAACAGGTCAACTGCGGTAAGGGCGTACTTTTTCTGGTCAAGAACTATACCGGTGATGTGATGAACTTCGAAACCGCCGTCGAACTGCTGCATGGTGATGGAATAAACGTTCAGGCAGCACTGATTGACGACGATGTTGCAGTTAAGGACAGCCTCTATACAGCCGGGCGTCGCGGCGTTGCTGGCACTGTATTAGCAGAAAAAATTCTGGGCGCAGCAACAGAGGCAGGGTATAGCCTGGAGCAGTGCAGCGAATTGGCGAAGCGGATTACCAACCGGGCGCGTTCAATCGGGGTAGCATTATCGGCCTGTACTGTTCCGGCTGCAGGTAAACCGGGGTTCGAGTTGGCAGATAACGAGATCGAGTTCGGTATCGGTATTCATGGCGAGCCCGGTATCAAACGTGCCTCCTTTACCGACAGCGACACGACAACGACCGAAATGATGGAGCGGTTACTGGACAACAGCAGTTACCAACGGACTGTCCGTCGCTGGGAAAGTGATAAGGGTGAATGGCGCGATGAAAGCTGGACAACAGCACCGCTGATGCAGGGTGACAATGTCATTGTCTTAATTAATAGCCTCGGCGGAACTCCCCTGTCTGAGCTCTACTGCGTTTACCGCCAAGTTGCGGAGATTCTTGAAAAACAGGGGATCAGTATCGAGCGAAACCTGATCGGTGCCTACTGCACTTCGCTAGACATGCAAGGTGTCTCGGTTTCCCTGCTCAACATTGATGACGAAATGCTGGCTTTATGGGACAAACCCGTTAACACCCCAGCCCTGCGCTGGGGTTGCTAGAACTATTGAACTGAGTCACTTTTTGCCCGCCACGGAGGCTCCCCGGATGAACTCGGTATCTAAACAACAACTTGTTCAATGGCTAGAAATTGCAGCCGATAAATTCGAAGCCGAGAAGGATTACCTTACTGAGCTGGATCGGCAAATCGGCGATGCGGATCATGGTATCAATATGAACCGTGGTTTTCATAAAGTAAGAGAAAAGCTCCCGGACTTTATCGATAAAGATATCGGCACCATTATGAAGTCAACCGGAATGGCCCTGCTTTCAAGTATTGGGGGGGCCAGCGGCCCACTCTATGGCACCTTTTTCATCCGTTCAGCGGCCAGTGCCACTGCAAAAGATGAGCTGGACTTAGCCGAATTGGCAACCATGCTACAAGATGGCCTAGACGGAGTACAACAACGAGGAAAGGCCGAGGCTAACGATAAGACCATGGTAGATACCTGGCTGGCTATTCTAGATAGCTTAAATAGCAATCAGGACAAGCCACTACTTGAAGCTCTTGGAGAAGCCTTACAGGCCGGCGAACAAGGAATGAAAAAAACTATCGACATGCAAGCTCGTAAAGGGCGTGCAAGTTACCTCGGCGAGCGCTCGATCGGACATCAGGACCCCGGCGCCACATCATCGTATTTCCTGTTCGAGGCACTTTGCAAGGCCGCCATCCCCTGACAAAATAAACAAAGAAATAACAAGAAAATAATGCCATCTTGGACTCAAATATGCTGCAGACCAACTAAGGCACCAACGTTTATGACTGAGGATATTTCCAATGGATAAACTGTTTCTCCACCACATCAAGTCACCATTCGCTGTCAGCGACCATCCCAAAGATCTGTATGTGGTCAGCTTTTCCGAGAACATCAATACCGTCGCAAAAGAATTGCAGGCCAAAGAGTGCCTTCTTTACAGCCGTCACAAAAACTTGGCCGAGACGCTGCTCAAACTGCTGGAGTCCTTTGAATTTAAGGCGGAGCCACAAGCGGTTGCCTTTATCCTCCGCTCGCTCAATAGCACCAGCTATACCTCTTATCTTGAGCAAATGAAGAAATACTGCAATGGCGATACTGAGTATTACCAAATTTTACGAAACCTCATTGGAGATTACATACAAAAAGGGTACCTCCCTGATAGCAATGGGCATTTCTCTGACTATACGCCTTACCACGATTTTCATTGTGGCAGCAAAGCCGCTTTTGTTAAGAGATACCGTAAATCTACGTCCTGAACCTTGAAGTGACTTGAGTATACAGCATGGTCAGTCTTGTTATTGTTTCTCACAGCCAGCAACTAGCTGAAGGTATTCTTGAGCTTGCTGCGCAAATGACACATGGCAACGTTGAGATGGCTATCGCCGCCGGTATTGATGATCCGGAAAATCCAATCGGAACTGATACAATCGCGGTGAAAGAAGCCATTGAACAGGTCTATTCTCCCGAGGGGGTACTGGTATTGGTTGATATGGGGAGCGCAATTCTCTGTGCAGAAATGGCTCGTGAGCTGCTTCCCCCTAAGACGGCCAAAGCAGTGCAAATCTGTGCCGCCCCCTTGATTGAAGGTGCTATCGCCGCCAGCGTTTCAGCGGCGGCAGGCATGTCATTACCAGACGTATCGCAGGAGGCCCACACCGCACTGACAGCGAAATATCGGGCCATGGAGCAACAACCATCAGCCCTCCCCCAGCATACAGACCTCAATACGATGACTATTAACCAACAAGATCACCAAACCGCTCATAACAAGGCACCCGAGCAATCACTGACTTTCTCCTGGACAATCGATAATCCCCATGGCCTTCATGTTCGACCATCTGCTGTCATTGTGGCCGCGCTTAATCCTTTTGATGCCCAAATATGGGTGACCAAAACCGGCAAAAAAGTCAACGCTAAAAGTATCAACAACATCATGCAACTGGGAGCCCAACATGGCGATACACTCACATTCACGGCATATGGGCGCGATGCCGAACAAGTCATTAACGCTATAGAAGCAATAGCAAAAGACGAAGGCAAGACAATAACGTCGAAACAGTAACCGTGCAGTATTAATGACATACCTCCCTCTCTCCTTGAGTTTTAAGGTTAAATCAAAAATAATACCGGCAGGGAATAACCATTCGAACTCAAGGAAAGACAATGTCAGAGGAACTTACACGCTGCCCGTGGCTTGATACTAGCAAGCCGGATTATGTTGCCTACCATGATCTTGAGTGGGGAGTACCACTCTATGACGATAATAAAATCTTTGAATTTCTGGTGCTGGAATCGGCACAGGCAGGCCTTAGCTGGTACACCATTTTAAAAAAGCGAGAAAATTACCGTCAAGCTTTCGCAAGTTTTGACCCAGTGGTGGTTGCCACTTTCGATGAAGCAACCATAGAGCAATTGATGAACAATCCGGGCATCGTCCGTAATCGACGCAAAATTGAAGCCGCAGTCAATAACGCGCAACGATTCCTTGAAGTGAAAGCTGAGTTTGGCTCCTTTTCTGACTACATTTGGGGCTTTGTATCTGGTAAGCCCAAGACAAGCCACATCAAATGCCTGTCAGATTATCCCGCCACTACCCCAGAATCAGACCTGTTAGCAAAAGATATGAAAAAAAGAGGATTTAAATTCCTCGGTTCAACCACCCTCTATGCCCATATGCAGGCCAGCGGCATGGTAAATGACCATAGTATTGACTGCTTCCGCAGGGCCGAAATTATAAAGGCCTCAAACGATAAAAAATAAATTGGCTCAGCCGTTATTTTAATTATGCGCAGCGCTTTATACCCAACAAACTTTAAAACCGTTCTCTCTTTCGGGACTGTCAGACAATAATCAAACTCTGCCAGTCCTTATATTCTCAAAGAAAAATCCCCCTTTTACGTCGTCGATATTCACCACCATCATTCCTTATTGCCATGAACTCCCCACCCGCTATTCGGATTATCACAAGTAAACCAAACACAAAAAAGCACACGTTTTGGACGGGAAAAAACACCACTCATCACATTGCATTACGCTTACAAAACAGCATCACTTTTATCGGGCAATAAAATCACAGATTAGAATAATCAACCAACTAATGCCATTTTTCAGGCAGGATATATTTATCCAGATGATTTGCGAAAAACTGCTCAAAAAACAGCACATAAGAAAAACTCAGCAAAAGCATAAGAATAAGTAATGAATGATTATCCGATTTTGCGACAATAGACAAAGGTCAGACCTCATTATTAATGGTACTATCAGTCCGCATTTATAAATTCTTACAATTTTTACCTTTTTTTATCCGTAGACAAAGAGACCTAGTTATGTGGAATAGACTTAATAAGTCAATGATGGTTTGCCAAATGATGTTTGGCCTATCATTTTACGGCGTGATGGTAATTTTAACCCGATTCTTCTTAGAAGACCTCGGATATAGTGAAGCTGATACAATGATGGTAGTAGGTGCTTTCTCTTCTATAGGGCCTCTATTTGCTATCGCCGGCGGATTCATCGCCGATAAGTTCTTGGGAGCATATCGCTCTCTAACACTCGCCTATGGTGGGTTTGCAGCCGGATATACCCTACTGGTATTGGGCGCCTCAACAACAAACATATCACTAAGCCTTGTAGGTATTGCGTTGGCCAGTTACTCCCGAGGCCTGATGTCTCCTTCTTATCCGAGCCTATTTAAGCGCACGTTTACTACTGAAGAAGAGTTCGAGAATGGCTATCCGGTTAACTATTCAGTTAACAATATCGGTGCACTCTTTGGACAATACCTATTCCCGATGTTCGTTCTAGCGATTGGGTTTAATGGCAGCTTCATGTTGTCTGCTTCTATGGCATTCATCGCATTTGTGATTCTGGTTATTTCTCGCAAACCATTATTATCCGTTGGCGCTGATATTGATCAACAGCCTGTAAGCCCTAAGAACATGGCTGCATTTATCGGTATTTCTCTTTCAATGATTGGACTGGTATTTTTCATGTTCTCCAACATGGATATCGGTAAGAACATTGTCTATGTCATCGGAGCAGCGGCAATCGGCTACTTTATCTCGTTGATGATTAAAGCCAATAAATCCGATGCGCTGAAGATGGGAACTATCCTGATCATGACCGTGCTAACAACAGCCTTCTTCGTGTACTACGGGCAGATGATGACATCGATGACCATGGTAACTATCAATACAATGCGTGGTGATCTGTTCGGCTTCATCCCTATTGCTCCTGAAGCATCAATGGCAATGAACCCACTTTGGTGTATCGTGGGCGGCCCGCTGATTGCAATGACATTCTCGTCACTAGAGAAACGTAAAATCAATTTCTCGACAGCGACTAAAGTAGGCTTTGCATTTATCCTTACTGCCATTGCGTTTGGCATTCTTACCGCTGCAGTAATGTCAGTAGGTCCGGATGTAGTGATTCGCCCAGAAGTCTTCTTGGCAATCCACTTCTTCCAGGCGCTTGCTGAAGTTATCGTTGGTAGTATGGTTGTTGCCTTTATCCTGTCGGTTGCACCGAAGCACATTGAAAACTTCTCTGTCAGCCTGTTCTCGGTTGCTATCGCGCTGAGTGGTATTGTTGGTGCCGTATTCTCAACCTCAATCGCCCTAGAAAAAGGCCAGGAGATCACTCAAGAAATCGTACAGAATGTATACGGCGGCTACTTCAGCACCCTGACTATTCTGGCCGTTGTGATGGTTGTTGTGGCACTGATGGCGTCTCGCATTATCCGCATCATGCTTAAAAGCAGCGAAGCTGCACAAGACGTTGTTACGGCACCTGCTGAAAGTTAATCAGCCTGAGTCATATAAATCATAGGCACCAGCCTAGTTGGATTTGAAATTGTATAGATATTAAGGCCTCCTGACTGGAGGCCTTTTCTTTTCCCAAGAGGTAACCAACTCCTCGTCCCGTTATATTGTGGCCGAAATAAACCACCATGCGCGCCCCCTCATCAATAAGCCACTTTCTAGATACCGTCACCTTAAAGATACCAGTCATAATAGCCAAATTATCAGCCATTTAAGGATCGTGGTTCCATAAATAACAAGCAAATTCTTGGTTTCAATAAACTACTTTCACCTGCCGGTTTTGGAGATATAAAGACAGAAGCTAGGCTTGCTAATAGTAAACATCAATTTAGGCGGCTTTGTCGTACTTACTTTCAAGCACGTCTTAAGCTACACCGAGTGACGCCATTGAAATGAGACCGTTATAATGAAAAGTCCTTTACTAGCACCAGCGTTCTGCCAAATTGCCTGGGTAGTCAATGATATTTCAGCGGCGGAAAAATTCTTTGTCGAAACAGTAGGAATCGAGAAGTTTTATCGTATGGAGAATCTGAGCGCTGTCGATACGGCAGGTACCTATCTCGGAAAACCCGCGGATTGGGTGTTTCATTTATATATTGCCTATGCCGGAGACACACAAATTGAGCTAATTCAGCCAATATCTGGAGTGAGTATGTTCGATGAGGCATTGGAAAAGCATGGTAACTCGGTTCAGCATATCGCCTATTGGCTTGATGACTCGGAATATGATGCCGCAGCGAAGCATATGGAAGACGCTGGATACCCGCTGATTCAAGATTTCAAGCTACCGATATTGCGCGTGGGGTACTTCGATACACGAGAAGCTATCGGCGTCGTTACCGAAATTATCGGCTCTAGTGAAGAAGGCTTCAAATTCAGGCAAGATTTAAAAAATGGCAACTTTTAATTTCTGGGAATCAGAGGGGGCAAGCTCTACATTGGGACCTCATATTGCTAATACCATAGTTGCTCACACCTGTTGTGATGCAAAATAGAGCTCATGAACGGAAGTTTGCAGATTTTGTCGCAGCATAGCAACAAACCGCTGCTCTGCATCACTCAAAGGAATATTGTCTGGCGTCACCAGGTACAGCTCGGCGATCGGCAAGTGCTCATAGGGCGGCAACTGCCATAATCGTCCTTGCTCAACATAAGGTTTCGCCCCTTCAACGCTTAAGGCCCCCACCCCTACCCCAGCCAAGATCAAGCGGCGGACTTCTTCTTCATTGGAGGAGACCGCGACCAACTTTCCCCACAGAGCTTGTTCGGCTCGAAGTTGAGCAATGGCACTTAAACCTTCGCCAGGCTGATCACTTTCAAACGAGATATATGATTGACCGCTGAGCTCATCCAAGCTCAACTCAGTTTTGCCAAACAAGCCATGCTCACTGCCGCAATAGAACGCCAACTGCTCATACCCCAGCAGATCAAAGCGTAACCCTGTCTGTGAGATTTTCTTATTACACAAACCAATGTGCAATTCATCGGCAGCTACCGCCCGGACTATCTCTACGCTCGGGTAAGTATTAACCGTCATGAGTACATCGGGATATAACTGGTGGTACTGCGCTAATGTCCGGTCAAAAGGCGGACAGTGGATATGACTGGCAACCTGTATGTTTATCTCACCTTGAACCGCCTCTTCATCTTCCGACAGTTGCTCCGCCATATGAGAAAGAATTCCACAGGCCGAAGAAGCATATTCATACACCCGCAATCCTTGGTAAGTAAGCGAAAACTCTCCTTTTCGTCTTGTGATCAACTGCATTCCCAAATGATCTTCCAGCCTTTTTAAGGCATTACTCACACTCGGCTGACTCAGGGAGAGTTTACGCGCCGCACCGGTAATACTGCTTTCATCAACAATGGTGATGAACGTGTATAGCAGGTTCCAATCCAAATTTCGTAACAAACGTTCCTGAGGAGATAGCATGTCGCATGCCTCATTTAAAAACAAAACCAACACATAGCGATTCGCTATGAATAGCATAATTAATATCCATTTGTAGTACCATAACATTTTGACAACAATCATCTTATTGTGCTTTCGCCGACTTCACTTTCCATATTAACTTCAGCACCAAAAGGACAATGCCATGACAACTTACGCATTAAAAACACCATATTTGGTATTTCTGGGCGATGCCGAAGACCTGTTAATGGCCAAGGTTGCCAAGGGAATAGCATACTGGCGTCCGGAGAAATGTCTGGCGCAAATGCGCCTAGAAAATGCCAAAGCCGATTTGAACCTACCTGACATGTCAATCAGAGAAGCTGCTGAAGCAGGAGCCAAAACCTTTATACTTGGCTTGGCGCCAACAGGAGGCACGCTGCCCCAGCAGTGGATTCCCCTGCTGATAGAAGCGATGGAAGCCGGTATGGATATTGCCAGCGGACTTCATGTTCATCTCAACGATATTGATGATCTGGTTATGGTCGCCAAACGTACCGGCCGCCGACTACTAGATGTTCGCACCCCGCCGCAAACCCTAAAGTGCGGAAACGGACGGCCCCGTTCTGGTAAGCGCCTGCTAACGGTAGGCAGTGACTGTTGTGTCGGAAAAATGTTTACCGCCCTCGCCATCCACAAAGAGATGGAAAAGCGAAATATTAGCGCAACATTCCGAGCCACAGGGCAGACAGGCATTTTAATCGAAGGGGCAGGTGTGCCCGTTGATGCCGTCATCTCAGATTTTACTGCCGGTTCAGTCGAACAACTATGTCCCGCTAATGATCAACACCATTGGGACATTATTGAAGGACAGGGCTCCCTGTTCCACCCGGCTTATGCGGGGGTAAGCCTTGGATTATTACATGGCGCACAAGCCGATGTGATCATCCTATGCCATGAGGTCGGACGTACTCAAATGGATGATCTGGAAGGCTATCCCGTCTTGGACTTCGATAGCCTGATTAAAACCAATCTGGAGCTAGGCGGATTAACCAAGCCCAATATTCGACTTGGCGGAATTGCCTTAAACACTTCAATGTTGAATGAACAACAAGCACTGACTGAGATTGCCTACTATCAGAATAAATACAAGGTTCCCGTTGTTGATCCGGTCAGAACCGGCGTCGCCGCCATTGTCGACGAGCTGGAGAAATAAGCATGCGAAAATTGTCAGTAACAATCGAAAAGTGGCCGCTCAAGCAGCCCTTCGTCATTTCCCGGATGGCACCAATGCTACATGGTGAAGTCGTTGTGGTCGAAATTGAACAGGACGGTATTATCGGCCGCGGCGAGTGCGAACGCAGCGATGTGTTTGAGCCGGGTTACCCCTCGGTAACCCAAGCAATCGAGAAAGCCCGTAAGGCGATCGAGCACGGCGCAACTCGCCATGAGCTTTTGACAGTAATGCCCGCCGGCTGTGCACGTAATGCCGTGGACTGCGCCCTGTTTGATCTCGAAGCCAAGCAGCAGGAAACAACAGGCTGGCAGCTCGCTGGATTACAGCACCCTCCTCAGCCTGTTACCACAGTATTTACCCTGTCATTAGATAGCCCTGAAAATATGGCTGCTATGGCCGCCGAAAATAAAAACCGCCCGCTATTAAAACTTAAACTTGGGCGCGAGGGTGATATCGAGCGAGTAGCGGCCGTCCGTACCGCCGCACCTGATGCACGGCTGGTCATCGATGCCAATACCGGCTGGAGTCTAGCGCAGCTACAAGAGTACCTGCCAGAGCTGGCAAAGCTTGGGGTCGAGATGGTAGAGCAGCCATTGCCGCCTGAACAGGATCACCTTTTAGAACTTATTGACCCAATTATCCCCATTGCCGCCGATGAATCCTGTATTGATCGCCGTTCCCTGCCCCAACTTAAAGGGCGCTATCAGATCGTCAACATCAAGCTAGACAAGACCGGCGGGATGACAGAAGCGCTTGAGCTGATGAAAGAGGCTAAAAGCCAAGGTTTTGACATTATGGTCGGCTGCATGATTGGCACCTCTCTCGCCATGGCTCCAGCCCTGCTATTGGCACAGCAAGCACGCTGGGTAGATATTGACGGCCCGCTGCTGCTTGCCGGTGATCGGGCTGACGGGCTCATTTATCAGGGAAGCACTGTACACCCAGCCAAGTCAGGCATGTGGGGATAAACGTCACAGTCCCCATAGGCAACAATCTAATCCACACATGGCATAACCATAACCTTGGTGGTCATAAGAAAAATAGGCTGAATCAAATATCATTCAAATTACTATTTGATAATTATTTTAATAGGGGAAACACAGCCGCTACCGGCATAATTCAAGCTAACACTCAATCATAAATAACAATAAAAGTAATAATTTAAAAAAACTTTGTGCGAGGCCATGAAAGACCAAAAACCAATTAACAGCTTTACAAAATAAACACCTGAAAGCTATTCCTCCTATTTCTTGACCAAATTAGATTTGAGTACAATACTTCAAACAATAATTAAAAAATAAAAAGCTAGGTTACTGTGTTATATAAATTTGTGGTAGTTATATTACTTGTATTGATGAATACCCCGTCTTGGTCTTCATCAAGCTTCCCTATTACTCTACATACAAACCATTACACAATAACCGCACAACCCATTGAATTACCATTACCTCTTAACAAAATCCATGCATGGGTTATTCATATTACCACCCCGTCTGGACAGCCAGTAAAAGGGATGACATTTCAAGTCACAGGTGGTATGCCGGCTCACCAGCATGGCTTGCCAACGCAACCAAAACTAATTAATGAACCTAAACACGGTGAATATATTATTGATGGCTTCAAGTTTAACATGATAGGCAAATTGAATTAATTAATGAAAAATCTAGCCCTCAATTCCACCCTATTATTAAATTTGATCTCGATCATGAAAACACAAAATAAGACAATACTGTTTATCATGACAAGCGCAATAATACTATTTATTGGTTCAACAGCTTATTCCCCCTCTGAGAGAGCAACTACCTGGACTAATCAGGAATTAGCGCTAATTCAAAGTTTACGTCTTCCTCGTCAATGGGAAATAAGTGATCCTTCGAATACGTATCTTCATAACCCCGAAGCGGCCAAACTAGGGGAACTCCTCTTTCTCGATACCCAGCTAAGTCGATCTAAACAGATTGCCTGTTCGAGCTGCCACCAGCCTGACTACTATTTTACCTTGGCACCTGACAGTGAAATCACGTTAGATAAACAAGTTCCCTCACTGTTAGGGGGCGCTAGTTTCAACTGGTACATGCTAGATGGCAGTGCTGATAGCCTCTGGGCGCAAGCACTGAAACCTTTAGAAAACCATCTTGAGCACGGAGGAACTCGTACCCAGTATGTCCAGTACGTGCTAAACAGGTATCCCCAGCTTTATCAGGCGATTTTTGGCTATTTTCCAACCCAGTTAACGAGTAGTGATTTACCGGCTCAAGCTTCACCGATCAGCCAATCCGCTGGTGAACAACAAAGCTGGCAAAAACTAGGCACTCGAACACAAACAGAAATTAATCGTGTCTATGCAAATATCGGGAAGTCTCTTGCCGCTTATCAAGCAACTCTATGGCCCCAAGAGGCCCGTTTCGATCGTTATATCGATCAAATATCGGCACCATCAGGTGCTGCGGAAAAAGCCATATTAAATGCAAATGAAATTGCTGGGCTTAAGCTATTTATCAGCGAAAAAGCACAGTGCCTTCGTTGCCATAACGGCCCACTGCTCACGAATGGCGACTTCCATGTAACAGTCGTTCCCGAGCCTCATTCTGCCGCTCAGCAAGGACGACTGGCCGGTATCGAGTCAGCACTTGCGGATCCATTCAACTGTCTCAGCCTATATAGCGACAGCGAACCAACTCAGTGCAAAGAACTGCTCTATAGCAAAAGGGGCGTAGGTGAACTAGAAGGGGCCACTAAAGTACCTAGCCTGAGGAACATTGCGGCGACAGCCCCATACATGCATGCGGGTCAATTCAGTACGCTGAACGAAGTACTCAACTATTACAACCGTGCTGCCACACCTTTTGGACGTCATAACGATTTAAACGCTTTGAAGTTATTACCCTATCAAATTAAACAGCTCGAAGCATTTCTCTTGGCGCTCACCGAAAATAGCACCGATGAATAAATCAGATAAATCATGAAGTTTTTCTTTCTGGAGAGCAAAATAATGAACAGAACACACTTATTTCTCTACTCATTATGGCTCAGACATACCTCATGGTTAATACATTCGTCCTGGCTAAGTCGTATTGCTTGCATAGGGCTTCTAGGGTTTAGTCACTCCAGCTATGCCCACGTAAGATGGTTTATTCCCGATGGCACTAACCCAGATGTCAGGCTTCCTTTCGATACCATCGCATTAGTACTTACAATAACAACACTCAGCCTATTTGTTTTTGCGACACTTTTCTCCCGTGTCCCAATCCTGCCTCGTCCACTAAAAGTGGGATTAACTCAGACTGTAATAACATCCCATCCATGGATGTGGTATTTTCTGGTACTCATCATAAATTGCTACCTAGCAGTGAACCTGCTGCAAGGCGAGTTTCTTGCCCCGAACCTTTACCTATCTCCACAGTTCGCGTTATACGGCGTTATCATTCAAGCTGCGGCGATTGTCGTTATGGCTGTCTCTGTCAGTCTGACAGGCATCGCCATTGTGCTCACCTCGTTAGCGTTACTACTTTTCTTTCCCATTTTTATTGCACTTGATTACCTGTTTGAATTCTTGTTCGTCGGGCTATCATTGTTCTTTATTGGTCCGAGCCTGAACAGAAATGACTACCAACTCTGTAAATCATGGGGACAAGATAAAAATCAGTGGCGAAAAATAGCCGTTAACCTCATTAGAATTGGATTAGGACTTCAGTTATTAGAATTGGGTGTTCACAACAAGCTTATGCTTCCCGGCATGGCTTTGGCATTTATCAACCAGAATGAGTATTACAATTTCTTCCCGCTACTGAACCTTCCCCAGGTCAGCAACTTGCATTTCGTATTATTTGTCGGGATCAGTGAAACGATAATCGGGCTACTACTAATAGCTAACCTTGCAAACCGAATAATTTACGGGCTGTTGCTGGCCATATTCACGACTACTTTTTTGCTATCGGGAATAGAGGAACTTGTCGGTCATATGCCAATCTTCACAATCATTTTCATCTTGTTTTTAGAGGCGGGAAAGCAAACTGACTCGACAACTAACACACCTCAAAATACTCAAACATAAATTGAATATTTTCTTATTATGACAAGTTATTCGCTGCAGTTTGTACCGAATATTGCTTGCGCCCAACAGAGGTTATCAATAAACGAGGGGCAGGTCTTGTCCCTCATTGCGAGCAGCCATCTCTTTTTCAATCAGTATTCATAAAAAAAGCCAGCTAAACCACTGGCTTTAATAGGCTACATTAACTTTAGACGTTAATTTTTTTGTACTGATGATTGTTTAAATACATTAACGTAAGAAGAGTACGTATCTATATTGATATCGCTGCTTTGAGCAGAAATCAAACTCAACTCACCTGTGGTTTTATTATGCCCTAAGTATTCATCTGTAAACAGATTCTGTAGCTTATTGGTTCCTTCCTTCCACTGCCAACGTTGAGTTAGGTTTGAACCACATGTTTGAAGTTGATCTAGCTGTTCCCCATCTAAACATAATTCAGTGTTTTGTGCGCTAACATATTGTCCCATGCTGTTGTAAATGAAAGCTTGCTGGAAGTCATCTTCATTACATTCTTGAGCTGTTAGATTTTGTTGGTAATCAGCAGAGATACATTTGTTATTGAAGCTTGCCAACTGTAAGTTTACAGGACGACCACCAGTAAATACCGGGTGATCCCAGTCAACCACAAAGCTCACGTTCTTGTTTACTCGTTTAACCTGATTATCACTGTCTTTGGAGTAATAAGTACGAACACCAAAGAAGCCTGTGACATTTGTATAGTATCTAAAGCCTGTAATATCTACCGCTGAATCGATGGTTAACGTTGTTGTCCCAGTTGCCGTTGGTGCTGCTTGATAAATCACCTCCATTTTAGGTGTAAAGCTTGCGTAGCTAATTGGGTTAACCCGACTTGTATACGCCGGTAATACCAAACCAGCGGTATAACCGTGAATCGTTGTCTTTTTAATGGATTCTGCAGTCGGGTATTGCTCTCTTGCCCATTTAAACTCGACATGCTTAGGACTATTAGTACTTCGTTCAACCCGATAGTCACGTGTATCGAATGACAACCACTTTGATTCACTCCAACTCGCATTGGCATCTAACTTGGCTTTAGGGCCATCTTTGTTAACCTCAACACCACCGCTGATACCGAAATTAAATGTCGATACTTCTTTATGGCTGTAATTCGCATTGAGGTTTGATGCAGGCACTGTTCTTAAAATATTGGCTTTGTCATTAGAAGCATTGAAGTTAAAGTCGTAGTTTCTCGCTATAGCTGTTGTGACCAGCTCTGCTTCATCCCCACCTTCTGGCCACGGAATACCACGCATAGCCAAGAGTCGTTTTTCAACTGCACTATTGAGATGAATACCTGCTCCCGTGCTTGAATCATCGATACCAATTCGAACTATTTTAGCATCTGGCGTTGCAGATCCCATCGTACCGTATGGCAGCGAACGCTGAAGGTTAACCTTGTAAATCAGAGAAATATGAGCATCATTACACATATCCCGGCTTTTTACCGGGCCCTGATAAGTGTTCCACGTCAGATTACATTCGTTATCAGAGATACGGCGGTTAGCATTGAGATAAAAAGCCACATTTGGGATGGAATTATCTGGATTAGCGAGCAGAGAAGTACTGCGTTTTTTACGTGATACTCGTTTGGGTTCAGCTTCTAACAGCGTAATGTTCGGATCATCTTCTCCGTCTAGCTGAGAGAACATCAATTCACCTTTGTATTCACTGATGATAATCATATCACCAGCCAAGGCTACCCCTATACTATGGCGTAATTTCTTTTTAGCGCGATTCTTATCCGCCTCACTGGTAATATTGCTAAAGTCTATAAAGTAGCGCTTACCTTCATTCAAAACTTGCGTCTTTACCTCTGTTAATGCGGGTGGCATAACATCGTTATCAAGCAAGAATTCAGCATTAATATAGTTCACCGAGCTTACATCTTGCAGAGTACTAAGCATATTAATGGCAGAACCTGCGGGCTCATCAATTTCTGTCGCCCAAGCCGTGGTTGTTGCCATAAGCCCCATCATAGCAAGCGTTATAAGATTGGTTTTTCGTATCATAATTGTTTTCCTAACTATATCGTATAGTGAAATGCCCAAAGCATTTCGATTGTTTCGAGATGCTAAGCTTCGTTCAGCGTTCCAATGACGATAAAACGAGAGTGTTGAAAAGAAGGGTCTTGCTCCAAAATCAAGCGTTCAATTCACATACTCGATGGTTAGAAGGCTTAATGTAACCTAAACATCGAGATTGGATATATGAACAATGATTTTAGCTAGATAAAGGCAAGAGTGATCCGTTTGCTAATGCCGATATTTTATACCGCCAGCGAATAATCATTAACGGCAATGCCTATATATCTGTGCACATTATGCCTAAAAAGCAAGACTCAGCAATATTTTGCTTTCAATACTGCCAGATTGCTTCCAGTTAATGTGGCCCTTACCCCTTCGAGCAGATTTCCAGCCAATTGTCTAGTTTAGTTTGCTTTTTACTCACTCAGGTTTTAGGAAAGATAGTAACGAACAGACTGCAGAATAGTGACTGAGTGAAAATGATTTAGTTAGTGAAGACGTTTAAATTAATTATTTAATCAATTACTTACGTCAAATGACAGATACAAAAAGCCCCGTTGTTTCTGACGAGGCTTTCGTGTAGTGGCGGAACGGCCGGATTCGAACTCGCTCCCCCTTCAAACGTAAAAGTGATGTGGTAAATAAATTGCGCCTTAAAAACTGATACGTGCTCGTACCCCTGTAACCCACATACTATCCACGCTGGACGAATATGCTGGATTAACCAGATACTGAACGCTAGGTGTGATAGCTAAATTATTTGATACCTGAAATCGATAGAAAAGCTCAGCCGTGGTTTGCGAATCGCGGCTACGGATTGCCTGCTCATCAAACTTCCCCCAGTTCACTGCCAGCCCGAGTAAGTCCCCGCTGGCTTTAAACTTGTAGAGCATACCAGCCGTCGCCGAGCGATTATAAAAATCATGATTCCCCTGTGAAAAACCTAATCGGAAAAAAGGCATGTAGCTTTCTCTGAACGTCCAGTTAGCCCCGATAGCTACGCCGTACACAGCTTCCTGCCCGACTTGCCCGGCACCGCCAACATAGTTCTCTCGCTCATCGGTATGCCAGGCCATAAGATGAATATTCTTGTAGTAGCGTTGATCTTTAGATGGCGTCCACCCCAAATGGATCCACTTGAAAAATTCGGCACCACCATCAAAAAAGGCCAAGTCATCTCCGGCAAAACCATTGGCATCATTGATCCCGGCCGCAATATACGCTGAGTTATCAAACCAATGCCCCCCCCCTATCCCCCAGCTGACATCCGGAAAAGCAACTGAAGGCTCAAGCAATATATTCAGGTTTGAAAACGTCGTCTGCGGGTTTGCGTAACCTAGGATGTTCATATAGTCATTGGGATCGAAGCTACCTACGATAAACCCGGAATTACCGTCATTAAGGCTCTGATTCCAGGTCAAAGTCAGTACTTTAAACTTCCCATCAAAATCACCGAAATGCGCAGCTGCAATTCCGTAGTATCCAAACCCGCCAAAAGCACCAGCAGCAGTATCCGAGAAGGCATGGCGGTTATTCACTATCATTGAAATTGCGCTATAGTTACCGGTTCCAGCCCCTCGAACGACCCAGTTTGCCGCGATACGGAAATCACCGGAAAAACCATAGTCGTCATCGCCTTCGTCAACATCGCTGTAGGATTGATAAATGGTCGAATAATGACCTGTTATAGAGAATGCATGCTCCTGATACAGGCTCGTTTTATATTCTCTCCACGGAGAGAACCAGTCGTCTAATTGGGGAGCGCGAACATAAGGCTCAACTTGTTTTTCTTCATACAACTGCCCTTGAGGAGAAGTATTTCCACCAAAACTTGGGATCTCTTGATTCGAGTCAGAAGCAATTTCATCTGATAACTGGGACTCATTGGCAGCTTGAGCACTAATCGTAAGTAAAAGTGATATGATTAAAATCAGAATATTTATATTTTGGCTTTGATTATTCATTATTATTTAACTGCAGATATATAGACACATAATGAGCCCTAACCGAAGGCCAGAGCTCATTATTAATATTAATCGTTTTATCGGTAATTAGTTTTCTTTAATTTCATTCAAGAGAAAGAGATTATAAATCACACTACAGCGACAATCGTTAACTCGACTAAACAATCATCTGAAAACATTTTTGACTCAACACAAGTACGAACCGGTGCTTCATCTCCTGCAATCCATGCATCGTAGGCGTCATTAAATGGCACATAGTCTTTTTCTATATCATTAAGGTGCACCAGAATACTCACAACTTTTGACTTGTCAGTACCACACTCGGCTAGCAACTCATCCACTTGTGTAAATGTATTTTCTGCTTGTCCTTTAATATCTAATGTCAGGTCTGATGAAAACTGACCACACAAATAAGCTGCATTATTAACGATTTTCGCTTTGCAATAACGTCCCATAGGGCTAATGGTTTCAATCATTATAAAATTCCAGATAAATGTTTGTTGAATGAGTAAACTTGGTTTTAAACATAACTTGCACCCTTGCTTAGACACTTATCAGTTAGTGCAAGTTTATTTAACAATAGAGAGAAATTTCCCCCGGTATTAAGTTAGTGCTTAGCTCCAATTCGCAGCATAAACACGCATCAAGTTTTCACCTAGAAAGCCGCGAACATCTTCTTTGCTCCAACCATATTTATCTTCAAGCACAGCGACCACATCCCAGATATTTTCCGGTGCAATATTCGCGATAGGCGCACCGAAACCTTTCTCCGGCGGGTAAACATCCACATTTCCGATAAAGTTAGCGTAGTAATCCTGAATGTTATGAACATAATCTGTAGAGAAACAGGTTTTATCACGGCCAATCAGGTTAGCAGTGTATTCAACATGCTCTGCAAACCTTTCTGGTGATGCATCTCCCTCTGGATTCAGGAACAAACCAACACCTGTAGTACATACCGCACCGCCGGTTGCCCCAACCGCTTTGATCGCCTCATCACTCATATTACGGCTAACGTTATGAACAGCCGCCGCATTGGAATGTGAAGCAAGAACCGGTTTCTTTGAATACTTGGCGGCATCAATTGCTGTTTGGTTGGACGAGTGGGAAACATCTACAATCACACCATTGGCATTGGCGTGTTCAATGAACTTTTTACCCAGATCTGTCACCCCCATATCCTGTTTAGTGCCACCACCGGCCAGTGCATTGTTGCGGTTATAAGTAAAGTTTGCGGCATGCAAGCCTTTAAGCTTTACTTTCTTAATCATTTCAAGATCATCAATAGCGTAATCTGCCCCCTGAGAATTAAACATCACGGCCATTTTTCCGTCAGCTTTCGCCTGCCGAATCGTGTCAGTATTTTTTACCAACTCCATTCCGAGGTCATTTATCACTTTAGTCGATTTATCAATACGATCTAGGATCGGCATATCACCGTCACCTTTAAACGCAAAGACAGTCGTTGAGGTCAAATCCATTCCTGCATCACGATTACGCTTCAACCCCTTCGCGTAATGTTGTTCGGTATTACCTATAATACCTACCGCAGAAGGCATAACAGAGTTAATAACAATACTGCCCGTGTAATCCTGCTGCGCCTTTTGAGCACGATTTACTTGCGCTTCAGTTCTTTTCAAGTCGTATTTTTCGGCCAGAAAAATCGCACGCTCGATAATTTGATCTTTTGTTTTGCCACGAGGGTTCCACAGGTTGGCATGAATATCTGTATTCGAGATGACTTTTCCGTCCACTTCATAATATGGCGCGGTATCACTATATCCTTCATGGATAGGCTGAATTTTCGCATCAGCTGCGAAAACAGAAACAGATAAAGCAGCAGAGGTAGCAATAGCTATCATTGATAATTTCATATCAGTGGCCTTTGTAATGGTTATCGGTATGGCTGCTATGCTAACGACAAATACCGCCACAAACCTACCATTTGGGGCCACTTGATTTCATTGTTTAACTCTATGAATACTAATGACTAGCCGTCGTCAAGCAAGGTAACAGTAGTCATGACTGGTGAATATCACGATACTGTTTCGGCGTTATCCCTTCAGCACGTTTAAAGGCTCTCGAGAAATGGTTGCTTAAGGTATAGCCCAAAGCAAAAGCAATTTCAGAAATCGGCTTATCACCGTAAACAAGCTGATGCTTTGCAATATCAATAATCATTGTCTCCAGCAGCTTGGTATAGCTAGTCCCCTCCTCATTTAGCCTGCGCTTTAGTGTTCTTTGGGTTAAACCGGTTATTTCTGCTGCCTTTTCCAGCGTCGGACGCCCTTCTCCAAAATAAAGAGGCAGTGCGTGACGCAAAGTATTAGAAACTGTTTTTTTTATCTGGCTCCCTGCCCCCGCAAAGTTTACTTGCCATTTTTCATCGACTGGGGATTCCAGTAATGAATCCGCTATCTCCAGAGCGCTATACTCTCGGCTGGTGTAAAACTGGATATTATGTTCCGGATATAGCCGCTGACAGAGATGGCAGGCATCTGTCATAAGGCAGATTTCAGCCGGCACCCAGAGTCTAGCAACAAGCTGCCGGATAAGTTCACCAAATACTGAAACCATATATAGCTCTGACAATAAGAACCACGGCTCTTCACAATACTCACGTTTTCGGTAAAACCAGGTTCGACCAAACTGCTGCTCGATACCGAAATTTGAGTCCAAAGATGTTTTAAAAATATTCGCGCATATAGTTTCAACCGCTTCTTTGACAGTAAAACAATCACTCATATCAAGTGATTTAAGAAACTTAGCGGCATTCTCCTTCGTGGATTGCTCAACAAAATCAACCAATTCATCATCAGATAAATTGGCCATAATCAGGTTATACAATGCCTGCAATCTTTCCGTAACGATATAGCTGTTACGGGGATATAATTCTATATCGGCAGGCATGATAGCTTGTTCTAAAATCTGATAGACATCCAAATCCATCCTTTTCAAGACACCCAGCATCGTCAGCACATGCTCCGAGTCTACAACCGCTATAAATTTTTTTTTCATTGTTGGTCATCCATTCGGCCTTTCCCGGATATTACCTTTTTTGGCCCCAAATGGTCATCTTCAATCGATGTGATTGTTTAACCTATGGCAAACAAACACTGACAAAATTCAAGGTGAACAATATGTCTGTAGAGCTTTACCCTAGCTTTTTCAATGATGTCATGGCCCCTGTCATGCTGGCTGGCTCGTCAAGCCATCTTGCCGCACCACAGCGCCTGGGACTGCTGACGCACTTCTTAACCTCCGGGGAGGCTATTAAGAAAGTAGAAGTGATCATGGATGAAAAGGGATCGTTTGCCGGCACTTTTGGTCTGATGTCTGAAGATATCGGCATGTGCTCTGGTGCTATAGGCTTACCCGTTGATTCTCCGGAACGTAATGAGTGCCACGAGATCGCTAAAGAGTGTGGTATCGACGTCGTCTTCACCAAAGCGTCAATGAAAGAAACAGACCACTTGAACGGGATGAAGTTTGAGATCACCACGAGATCGGACAAAATCGTCAGCCTGGTCGGTGACTCTATTGGCGGTGGTATGATCCAAACCAAGAAAATCATGGGGTTTGACTATATCTACAAAGGGGATATCAACCTGGTTTTGGTGATCAAACGTGACGGCACCCCAACGATGCTTGACGGCCTTAAGTCAAAGATAACGGGCTTGATGGACTGCAGTATCGACCGCAACGATAACGGTGCGGCGTATTTCTTTACAACTACCGACAAGCCTAATCTGCAAGAACTGAAAGAGCAGGTACCAGAATGTGAGGTGTACTTCCTAGAATGTATTCTGCCAACCCCGACCCTGCCAAATCGCAAACCACAGCTGTTTGATAACTCGACGAAATTCGTTGAGCTTTCACAGAAAAAACCAATGCACGAAGTTGCGATTGATTATCAGATTGCTGCTACCGGCATGACGCGAGAAGAAATCATCAGCAAAGTCGATGAACTGCGCGTATTGATGGTTCGCCAGGTTGAAGTCATGGCAGATGATATCGACCTCGACTACATGCACTGCTACGGTTTCGATACCGGTAACTATAAGCGTATAGTCTCAGGTGAGAAGATCCTGGGCGAAGTACAGTACAACGCAGTGAAGCATTACTTCTCCGTACTGTCCATGGCACCAAATACACCAAACGTCGGTTTCCCTCACGGTGCTGGAGGTGGTGTGGTGATGTCTTGCCTGCGCGCTGCGCAAATCAAATACGGCTTCTCTGACGAGAAGATGGTCGAAGGCTTGCTAGTCGCTGCTGCTTACGGTGCTATTGCCTACACCAGAACTGACCCAACAGGCGAAACCATTGGCTGCGCCGGTGAGATGGGCCTGAGTGGTGTATTCGCATCTTCAGCCTTGACCTATATTCTTGGCGGTACCCCGGAGCAAGTAGAGTCTGCCGCCTCTATGGCCATGCAGCTGGCAGTAGGCTGGCCTTGTGACCCTATTGCAGGGGCAAACGGCGATCCATGTACCACTCGTGGTATGGCTGTCGTGACACTGCCATTCACCTACGCCCAGCTTGCTCTGGTGGGTCACCTGACACCGCTGCCATTCCACGAAGTCCTGGATGTAGCGACCGAAGTCGCCGGAAAGTTCGATAGCGGCTTGCTATGTACCGGTCGCGGAGGCTGTGCCGGGTGCCCAACCGCATGTTCTTTGAAGAAAGAACTCGGCGTATAAACGACTGATTACATAATTCAATCAAGCCCTACCCTCTCAGGGAGGGCTTTTTTATTAGCTCCCAAAATATTATTAGATATAAGCACTACAACAGAACAAGGCGACATCAATGAAACAGACATTTTTACCATTAGTCTTATCTGAGCAGGTAGTTACATTTATTGATGTAATAAAAGAAATAGGAGAAGACCATTACCAGCTTCAAAACAAAACACTCCTGCCGGAAAATATTGAGATACTGAAATCGAGCTTTATCACCAAAGAAGTGGTCACGAATTTTTTTACCACAATAGATTCAACCCTACCCGACCACATTAAGTATCAGGTGATCAGGCAAACAGCTCTCCGTAATGCACGATATATCGTCCAGATCTTCAATCTGAAAGCGGCTGAAACACTCTTTGATGCCATCTCCATATTTGTTAATAATGCCCATGGCATTTCGACCGATACGACCTTTGAGTTTAAGTCGTATATGAACAAGCAGTGGCTGGTTTGTCGCAGGCGCCATATCAACGAGCCGTGGTTCCAGTTTTCAGAAACCTATGTAGTCTGCGTACTCATTGAGATCATCCGTCAGCTAATTGACAAACAATGGGCTACATCGATGATCCGTATCCAGTCCAACACCATATACCTTGAAGCCTTACCCCAGCCTTATCAGGGACTTCCCGTATACTCCTGTCAGGAAGGAACCGGCATCCACATTGCCAGAGACCAGCTCTACCTAAAAAGGTCACAATGGAATCAAACAGATATACCAAAACCGTCCAAGAATGACACCACAAGCCAAACAAGCTTTGACCAGTCGCTGAAAAAGGCACTGACTCCGTATCTTTGCGAAGGGCGAATCAGCCTAAGCAAAGCCACTACAATCACTAAGATGACCAAGCGAACTTTACAAAGAAGGCTTAGTGAAATGAATATGACTTTTTCTCAATTGCTTGATTGCACAATTGAAGATGAAGCCAAACGTTTATTACAGCAGAAGGTGTACTCTATCACTCAAATTTCCTACATGCTTGGTTATATTACTCCGGCTCACTTTTCAAGGGCATTCAAACGTATGACTAAAATGACACCCAATGCATACAGAAAACAATTCATAAACAAGTACCCTTATTAATTAAACACTTAGAGTAACAATATTCTTTAGAATCAAACTATAAATAAAGGGGTTATCCATAAACATATTTATGACATAAGATAAAACCAAGGCCATAGCCAAGGTTATTTATGACTAAAAAGCAGCCATTCCCATGACTGCCTTATCTTCATTACCGGATATTCATGATTTAAAAGTTATACTGTAAGCCCAAGTTAACATTTAAGTCTGCCCCTTTTTGATCAATCGCATACAGATATGGTTCAAGCCCGCTTGTGAATTTATAACTCAGCCAGTATTCATTTTTCTGAGTTTCAATGCCAAAAAAGTTAACAAATTCTTGTTCAGCATAACGGTAAACAAAACTTAAGTTATCAACAGGTTTGATAATGACACCAGCCCGAAGCTGCTCTACCTCACCTAGGTCTACATCCTTAACGGCTATACTGTCCGTGTACTCCGCATACAGAGCAACTTGCTTGATTGGCGCATAAGTTACATTCAAGCGACCATAAACAATATCTTCAAAACCTGGCGATAACGCATTATCACTACTATATGCAAAATATCCCACGATTGGTGATACGTATAAATTCTTTACCGGTATAAAAGTATGCGTATATTTTATATCCGTGGTTCCAGCTAAACTCTCACCAATTATTCCAACCTTTGAAACTGGTGTAATATTATACTCAGCACCAACCTCATTTGATTCATTTTCAAGGCTATAATGGGCACGAACGTTACCATCCGCCAAGGCAGTCGGTGATAGGATAATAGCAAGAGATAACAGACCTGTCTTTTTAATAAATTTGTTCATTGTTTTATATAATCCTAATAATGTACTGTGAACAAACCTAATCCTTCCAAAATAAAAAAAACAAAATTACCTTAGCATGCCACAACATTCATGCTGAACCATAAACGTGCAGACGATCACCTTAATCGTTCCTGAACAACTTATTATTTACTTAAGAAAAAAGACCAATATGCCACTTGTTAATATTTATTACTTGATATATATCACGCTATTTTACACCATCAAAATAATTGGCACCCTGAGGTAATTTTGCCATTTCTTACTACTGTAATTTACCTATATATCTTCAGTATTTTCTAAATAAACTGGAATCAATGCAGATGGTAACCAATAACGTTACATTTAGAAAACAGTTTTCATATATGGCGAAATCAATATCACACCTAACAGGTAAAAAATGAATACTATATCAGGGTTACAACGGTTCAGTATCGGTATCAGCTTATTTCTTGGTTACGCATTATTTGCTGTAGCCTGGAAAGTAGGTGATTTTTATGTGCAATCTTCATTAGGATTTTCTAACTCACAACTTGCAGACTCTACCGCTTGGTTGAATATCGCCAAGTTAACAACAAACTTCATTGTAGGCATTTTAGTCGCACGAGTTGCAGCCAAACATTACTTTGCCACAGTCGGTAATGGCTTCTCCATGGGGCTGCTCTTGGCTGGCTCTGGTTTGGCGATTATGCTAAAAGCCGACACTGAAATGATGGTCATGGTTGGGCGCGCTGTAGTCGGCCTAGGCGGCGGTTTAGTCTTATTCTGCCAATCTCCGGTAACTGCATCTGTCTTTTCAGGTAAAGAGCTGAATATCATGAATGGCGTTAACGCTTCTGCCTATAACGTCGGTATTACTGCTGCGATTACTTTATCTGCTACTATCCTAGCACTACCAACGGAGGCAATGGAGTTAGTTACCTCTATTCTTATTGCAGTTTCCATTACACTAGCAGCTTTAATATTTTTCTCATTCAAAAAAGTACAGGTATCTGAAACAGGTGAAGTAGCATCATTTAGCTCTGGCCTAAAAGAAAATTTCAACTGGGTGTTCTGTTTTGTATTCTCTGGTGCCATTGTTTTTTATACCTTATCATTTACTTTTATTGAACCGGCAAACATCATGAATTTGTTGTATGCAGGTATTGTCGGTAACTTTGCCGGTATTTTTTTAGTCGGTAAATTTGATATCCGGAAGCTAGCAGTTACAACCACCGTGTTAGCTTCACTGTGTGCAATTCCTTTTATCTTAATGGGCTCGCAGATTGCGGCGATGGCATTGGGCTTTTTCTTATTTTGTAGTTTACCGGCTTTTATTAGCCTTGCTTATATTCGTGAATCCGTTAACCCTAGCTCTTTAGCATTAACATTCATGCTGCTATGGGTGGGCAGTGACTTATTAGTTTCTCTTATGGTTAAAGTGTTTGCACTGGTATCACCAAACGTGGGTAATTTAATCTTACTAGGACTCATCACAACATATGGTTTAGGCACCGTATATATCGCCAGAAAATACAAATAAATATCAGAAAAAGCTCCACTCCAACTGAGAGTGGAGCTTTTCCTTGCTACCAATCGCAATCCCCCTATATTTTTCCTTTCTTAAATAGGTAGTTTCACTAACAAGCGAATTGCCGTCCTTTTACAAAAGTTACTGCCCTACAGCTGAATTAGCTCATAAACTTATATGTACCTTAAACTAAGTAATACCTTATTGCGTATACTAGTAAGTAATTTACAGGCAAGGATCAAATATGGCGATTCAATATATATGAGAAGAGTAACCTAACGCCCAAGAGTTGCACCAAAGACATCACCACAATCAGCCCACTTTTTGCTAAGCCTATTCTGAAACATGCCCGTTCCGTGAGACTTCCAGCAGAACAACTGTTAGAGCTACATAGTGTCGGTGACTATTATCAGCTAGTATCTAACAATCACACAAAAACCCTGCCGGGCTTTCCGGTTAGAGTGTTAATGGATTATGCGGTAAAGCATGGCCACCCCAATTTTGGCCAAGAGGCAGCTCTTAATTGCGGCAAGTCTATTATCATCCCGACGATGTCTCACCTCATGGCAAGTCCAACGCTTTATCATTTTCTGACTGATTTTTGTTATTACACCAACCAACATCTTTCACTCTTTAATTTCTTCGACTTAGAAAGTGAAAAAGACGGTATTTTTATACGCCGAAATCATAATTTTATGGTGCCATTGGCCAATGACACCATGGAAGCCTATACATTAACCATGCTTATCGAGTTAATTAGAGATTACCTTCAAACCAACTGGCACCCGTCAATTGTATGGTTATCTGCAAAGCAAGCAACCGATGAATTTAAGCGGTACCTTGCTAAGACTCATCTTTTCACAGCAATTGTTATTAACTCAGGTTCTATTAACTGAAATCTGCTATCAGTCTTCTAGGAAGATCTCATTCGCTTTTTCAACCTGGGTCGCCGTATAAGTTGGCACTCCTCTGAGGGAGATAATGTACTGCTTGCCCCCTTTTTCCACGATCATCATAGTTCCCATCTTACGATCTGTCGTTAGCGGAACCTGAGCCAGTTGCTCACCACTACGAATGAACTGATGTGCAATCGGGCAATATCTACCCGTTTCCAGTTCAGAACTCGCCTGAACAACCGGCGATGGATACTCCCATATATTTACATCTGTTAACGTTGCATGCGCAATAAGAAAAGACATAATTTTCAGTGACATAACTGAATCTCTCACATAACCTTAGCAGATATAGTACGTCAAACCAGGAGTACATCATTACCAGTTGGTGCCAAAACAAGAACCACCGCCAATGACGGTGGTTTAGTAATTACAACGGTATGTTTTTATTTCCAATTCGCAGCATAAACTCGCATTAAGTTTTCACCCAATATGCGCGTCGAAATTAATACCAAACTGAACAATTACCTGATCCAATCAGAGAGATGGCAGACGTTTGATAACACCCCAAATTGATGAAAGTATAGTGATTAGCAAATTTAGGCCGATAGCGAGCGGCTGGGGTCACACGCGGCCGGGATTCTTCGAGAACTCATTTGACCGAAGAACGAACACCAAATTCAACACGTACAAAAAAGCCCCAGCATTTATGCTGAGGTTTCAGTGTAGTGGCGGAACGGCGGGGACGCCGAGTCCGGGCTGGCGTTCCAGCGGGACTCATCAGTCCGCAGGACTGACGCCAAATTCAATGCATACAAAAAAGGCCCAGTCTTTCGACTGAGCCTTCAGTGTAGTGGCGGAGCGGACGGGACTCGAACCCGCGACCCCCGGCGTGACAGGCCGGTATTCTAACCAACTGAACTACCGCTCCAATTCTTGGTGAAGCTCGATACTAAATCAAACCTCTAGAATATGGCGGAGAGATAGGGATTTGAACCCTAGATACGCTACAAACGTATGCCGGTTTTCAAGACCGGTGCTTTCAACCACTCAGCCATCTCTCCGTAAGTGCGGTGAATACTACGGGGATTAATTTCACTTGTAAACCCCCAAACCACCCAAGCGCTCACGATTTAGACACAACGAACAAACCAGCACCCAAAGTGTTAATAAACAAGCAATTTATGAGAAGGAGCAGATAACAAAAACAGTTCGATATGTCTTATTTAGCTCGTGAATAAAAAGCGGTACACGTGTAAGCAAAAACTTTGATCTGCCACCGTGTTTTCTTTTGAGCTGGAACCTTCAAAGGTACCCCCAAACACATCTGTTTCAAAGCATGATTTCATACAATTTGCACAATTATGCGATGTGTCACAAAGTGAATTTTATGGTCTTAACTCTTACAAAATCGTTTGGTAAAGATAAGTTGATTTTGACGCAGGGTTTCTTTAGGAGGTAATTGTGTCTATCAATTCTATCGACCACACAGAGATTGCAGATGTTGCTTCGAAGTGGGATTACAAAGATGAAACCGCTTCAAACGTAGCACAATGCAAACGACAGCAAGCAGAGGCAAGACGCCGTATTGAGATGCTTCGCGATATTCGCGATAGCGGCCTAACCATCGCGGAAGCAAAAGAACTGGGGCTAATTCACTAACCAATAATGTATGTAAAGAATAGCTGCTAAAGCGTCACGACATTCGGCGCTTTAGCTTGATAGAAGGAATCTATCGCACCAATCTATTATTCCGGCTTTTATAATCACGGGGTAGTCGTTAAATTATTGCCTAAATAATCTGAATGGAACGCAATGATGACCACAATGACTACCCGCTGCCCGCACTGCAAGGCTCTTAACCGTATTCCGACTGCCCGTGTCGAAGAAATAGCTTCTTGTGGCGCGTGTAATGAAAGATTATTAGACGGAAAGCCTGTCGAGGGTACAACTGAAAACTTTCTTTCTCTGATCCAAGGCGATAAGTCTGTCGTGGTAGATTTCTGGGCCCCATGGTGTAACCCATGTGTCGGTTTCGCCCCTGTTTTTGAAGATGTTGCCGCTGATCGCAATGGCGATGTTCGCTTCATTAAAATTGATACCGAAGCACAGCAAACGCTAGCAGCTCAATACCGTATTCGCAGCATACCAACGATTATGGTGTTCAAGAACGGCCAAATGGTCGATACCATCAATGGTGCTCTGCCTAAGAGTCAGTTCGATCAATGGCTGAATCAGGCGCTAACTAAAGCTTAAGCGCCCTCTGACGTGCAAGACAACTCGTAGCAACTATTATCGCTATAACACGTGTTATAGCGATAATTTTACGGGCTGAGCATTAATTAAACCATTCTTCCCTGAACAGGAATCAGTGCGCCCGAGATATTCGTCTTCGAAGGTTGGGTCAGATCAATCATGATCTCGGCAAACTGAGCTGGATTGACCCAATCGTTATGGTCAATATCAGGCATCGCCGCGCGGTTGACTTCTGTATCCATAATTGTCGGTAGTACCGCATTCACCTTAACTCCGTACTGGACACCTTCCGCCGCAAGACTTTCAACCAAACCGTTAAGCGCCAGTTTAGATGCCATATAGGGTCCAAATCCGTAAGAAACGTTTCTGATTGTGTCACGCGCCGACACAAACATGATTGAACCTGTACCTGTTTGTTTCATGGCCGAGAATATCTCACGACCAAGTGTCCATGCCGTTGTAAAGTTAGCACTAAACAATCGCTCAACCTCTTTCGCCGGTACGTCTTCCCAACTATTCCATGAAAAAACACCAGAGCAATGATAGTGGACATCAACTGCTCCATCGAGAATTTCCAAAGACTGAGCCACGAGTGCCTGGCAATCCTCCTCAACAGTTAAGTCACCTAACAACACTGTCAACTTACCGTTGTATTGCTCTTCTAACGCCTTGGCTCGTTGCTCATCCCCTTTACGGCCATAGCCAACAACCTTAGCCCCTGATTCAATCAGCTGCTTAATAATTTCTTGAGCTGTTACAGAAAAGCATGCCGCGACTGTAGCGGTTTTAATTTCATTGGTTTTCATTATTATTCCTATTGAAAAAACGGCGATATACCAAGTACGTAATAATATTTATCGTATTCGCTGTTTGGCTTACTGACCATGCGTCTAGACGCAATGTTGTTTTGCTTTTAACGCAAATGAAGAGTGACAATCATATTTTATGAGGCTAACTCCCTAAATTGTTTCGGGGTAATATTGGTATGCCGCTTGAAGAACTTGGTCATATTAGTGGCTTCATCAAAACCCAAAATAGCCGAAATATCACAAATCGAATGATGACTAAATGCCAGTAGGCGTTTGCACTCGAGAATCAACCTATCATCAATCAACTCCTTAACTGATTTACCGGTGTTTTCCTTGGCAACTCTATTCAACTGTTTAACACTTTTCCCCATTATCGCCGCATAATCGGCGACAGTCCGAGTTTGGCAATAGCGACTTTCGATTAACTGGCTTAGCTGATCAAAACACTGGCGCTTAATAACAACTTCTTTGTTTTTTATGAGATGGTGATGGGAGGCGACAATCGTCTTGAGAATAATGCCTCGGATCAAAAGCCGGATCACTTCGGCATTAAAGAGATGTTCCCTGTGCTGACATTCTCCCCACAGCTGCTGAAAATAAAACTTCAGCTCACTATCGGTCTCACTCATATAATTAACACTACCCAGGGCCGCATCAATTTTGTCCCGAAGCGGGTCTTCCTTGCCGAAATAAAGAATATCGGCTTTATATGGCACGATATATCCATCAAGTTCGGGCGTATAAACAAAATGATGCACCTGGTACCTGGAGACAAACAAGATCGCGCCGGGCTTAAGCTTATAAAGCTTATAGTCGATATAGTGCTCGCCCCGCCCTTTGGTAACATAAATAATGGCATTAAAACCGAGACGATGGGGCTGAACTGATTCTACCCTGTACCTTTCATAGAAATCCTGCATCGAGTACATGGTCACCGCTATATCTGAACGATGGTTATCGAGTTCTATACTCACTATATCTTTCATAGGTACCATGCCTTCAAGCCGAACTTAATTTCGAATTACTGATCATAGCCATAATTTTCTCACATTTTATATATTCCCAAACGACTTCAAGATGCTCGTTTCGGCGAGTAAGCCTAACGTATATCCCTAGGCTTACTCGGAAGCCATACCGAGGTATGGCTTCTCCTCATCAATTAGTCCGTTGTGCGGGGCTTTAGCATAAGGAACACTTTCAGCAGCACTGCACCGCCGATCACCAAACCTGTACCCGCAAAACCGAGCAGATACCAACCAGCATTCCCCTCATTCTCGCCCAGCAAGGTAAACGCACCGGCAATTGTCAGAACGAATGAAAACCACCAGCCGCCGGCAAGCAACCATTTCCACCAGTTCATACCCAGCTGAAACTGTTTGGCCCAATCACGCATGCCGACAAAAGTCAGCACCTGCAGGGCACCCAACACCATCCAGAACAGCGGATCCAATATCGTTGATTGTGGAAACATCAGAAGCCCTCCCAGTTGCCGTCGTATTCCCAAGTTTTTTCTACATTCAGGTACTTCTCACTTCTCAGCCATTCAGGCGGCTGGTGATAACCGGCAAAGTGACCGCCTGTCCATTCCCCATGGAAGGCCTCCGGTTCCGGGTAGTAAAAGAAGTTATGCTGCATAGCCAACAAGGCGTTACGAGTCAGGCCAGTTGGATCCCGCGGATCGGTTTCCTTAACCAACGCATGGATCCAGTTGTTCTTACGGGTATATGGACAGACCGCAATACATACCCGACAGCCCATCGCATCCTTGGTCGGCCCCTGACTCCAGAAACGCCAGCAACCGTCCTGGTTGAACTCATATTTCCGGAAGCCACGAACCACTGCGTCCGGTTTGTCGGCCTTGCTGATCGAGCCGCTAGGGCAAGCATCTGCACAAATTTTACAGTCTTCACAGAAGTGCTTCATTTTGAGGTCGACTGGCTTGTCCGGTTCCAAATCCAGGTTGGTGATCACCGCAGCCAGACGGATATTCGGCCCCACTTCCGGGGTCATCAAGATACCGTTACGGGTACATTCACCCAGCCCCGCCTGCATTGCCAGAGGAGGAACAATAATCTCGTAGTCATTACCCGGCCACTGCGGCCTTGCGGCATAGCCCAGCTCACCCAGATAGGCAGAAAGCAGACCCGCCGCCGTCTTGGCTCGGAAATACGCATCCTTCGATGTCGAATAACCGACCGCGGCATACATCGGATCCCAGTTCATCGGTACCCCAAAGACGATCACGTTCTTCCAGTGCGCCGGGATCTCATCGCCCCACTCAGGCATTCCCCGCATCATGTTCTTAAACACAAAATTTGGATCCAGCTTGGTGATCCCGACCAGGCTCATGCCGAACTTGAAGGCCATCTTTTTGATTAACTCAGAGGCATGGGCCGGCGACTTGAACTCAACAGGATCACTCTTGATCCACTTAAAATCATCCACATCAGGATGACCTTCCGGTTTTGGCGGAAAATTACCATTCAACCCGCGGTTATAGGCCCCAGTATGAGCCCAGGCCAGCGCAAAGCGGTCACGGTATTTTTCAATATTTTCATGGTGCTGGATCCGTGCACTGAACGACAGCAACATCTCCTGCCAGCGCTCAGGGTACTTGGCATAATAGGCCCTCACCCGCTCATCAGGAATGTTCTCCCAGCCTTCTTCCGGGTTCCAGCCAGCTTTAATTGATTTAGCTAAGCTCCCCATCCGGTTAAACAGCTGATCCCCCCACTCCGGACGCTCCGGCTTGCCGACAATTTGCATCGTCGGTGACATATCGACCCGGAAGGATTCGCGGTTGAAATACATATCCTTACCGGCTTCGGTACGTCCCCAGCCAACATTGGCATCAGGATCCCGGCCCAATACAAACCCGGCGCCTGCCGCTGCCCCGACAGTAGCCGTCGCGGCGGCCACACCACCAAACTTGAGGAAATTACGCCGTGATGGATCAGCGGCTTCGCGATGTTTCTCATCTTTCACAATGCTTACCTTTCACTATTTTGTTTCAGTTAGCGGAATTTGTTGTTCTTGGCGGATACGGTTGATCTGGCTGTTATAGGAAATCCGGTAGTGTCCCGATATTTTTGTCAACTGCACCATCACCTCTTCGGCCTTTGTCCATTCACTTGTATGGAAATAACAGAGGAAAAGCTGCTCAAGCCCCCAGCTATCAAAAGGATCAACCTCCAGCAGGGTCAAGAGATCAGGCTTCAAGTTTTCCCAGTCCTCAGTTGCCGCCAGGGCTTTTGCCCTGACCTCCAGCACATCCAGGTTATCCTGGTAGAACGTCAGGTAGGTGGAGAGGTGATCTATCGCCTGTGGGTAGTCCTTGGCAAGAAAAGCCACCATACCCCTCAGACGGAACAACTCGATAGAGTTAATGTTGTGGGCAGAAGCGCGCTCGAGCCAGTTCAGGCAGCTATCGAGATCGTCCAGGGCGAGAAAGCAGCTAATTGCAGTGACATAGCTTTGCTCAATGGTTTGATCCAGCCGGTATACGTCCTCGCAATAGGTTGCCGCAGCCTCAAAGTCACTGTTTTGGTAATGACATCCGGCCAGGTTCTGATAACCGCCAATAAAATCCGGCGCCTTTTCAACACACGCAGAAAAATAATCAATGGCCTGTTCAAGGTTGCCGGAATAAAGAGCAATAAATCCCAGGTGACAAATAGCAAGATGGTGACCCGGCTCCAACTCAAGTGTCTTTTCCAGCGCCTTTCTGGCCAATTCAGATTCACCCAGGCGCTGCAGGACCAGAGCTCGCTTAAAGCTAAAGTCTGCTTCGGTCAGGACCTTTTCATGATTGTTGATCATGGTTAAAGCCAGTTGCGCCAACTTTGCCGAGAGCAGGCAGTTAAATATGAAATCCATCTCGTCTGCTGTAAAGGAACACTCCTTGGTAATTTCTCCCATTACTGAGGTAAAAGTTTCATGTTCCAGCCAGTCTATTTGGGCAGGGTCTTCCGATTTGGAAATATTACAAAACTGACTTTTCAAAAAACTATACTTGGTGCTCAGTCGTTCGACAGCTTCTCCCTGTTCGACAAACTCATGAGTCCCGTCTTGTAAATGCTGCAACAACTCTAACCATTTCTGACTTAGCATCTAAATACCAATAAATATATCCGCCGATAAATAAATCTTATCGGGCGGTATATATTATTGAAGGTTGGAAGATGCCCTAAAATGGTAAAAAAGTTCCCTTAATTAACAAAATAGAAAACAGTGTGATCCGCTTAACCTTATAGCCATTGTGAAAGGATCGAAGAGCTATAAATCACGTAACCTGAAAGCGTCATGGTAACCATGGCCGGAATACCATCTTTCCAGGTATCAAACCGCAAGTGGAAAAAAATAGCCCCAAGTGATGTTCCCAGCAGTGCCAGTGCACCTAGCGTTCCCAGCAAACTGCTCTGAAACCAAATAGCAATTGCACCAAACAATTCAGCCGCTCCGACCAAAGCCATTATTTGACGGTTGAGGCCATATGAATGGAAAAATTCCAACTGCTTGTCAAAAATCATTTTCTGCCAACCTAATAGCTTGATTGAGCTAGCAAAGAGGAAAAAAGCCGAAAGCAATCCAATTATTACGGTAATAAACATATTCATTGTTAAGCCCTTTCAATGGTCATCAAATTTTCACAGTCAACGGATTGAAGAAATTGCAGTTGTGATTGTTCAATCTTGCTATTAAGTCCTGAAACTTGCTCACCCAATTCGGAAGGATCAACCAAAGTTCGAAATGGCCGTTTTCCGTAAGGCTGTTCAAGTAGGTTCGCAACTGAATCTGCTACCAACTTCGGCGTATTGTTAAAGTAGCTGTTCTTAACCAAATTCATATAGCGCTGAACCATCTGATCAGTCTGGTTCAGTGTCTGGCTGTAACCCATGCTTCTTTCTATGTCATCAGGCCCCGGGGATTTATTCATAATGCCGGTATTGAACGAACCCGGCTGAAGGATCAACGTCTCTATCCCAAGCGGAGCAAGCTCATAGGCATAACTTTCAGTCAGCGTCTCTAAAGCGGCCTTACTCGCGGTGTAAACACCACTTAAAGGTAGCACCAGCTTAGATACGCTACTGGTCACATTAATGATGGTGCCATTTTTTTGCTGGCGAAGTGTCGGTAACACAGCACGCATCACCCGAACAACGCCCAGAACATTCACATCGAAAGTCTGCGCAACTTGCGAACTATCAATAGATTCGTTCAACCCGCCAATATAGGTACCGGCGTTATTTATGACCACATCAAGGGAGCCGACTAACTGGCTCAACACTAAACTCACGCCCTCATCTACAGATGCATCTGAGGTTACATCCATATCTATTGGAATGATCTGGCCTTCCAGGTTTGCTGATAATTCAAGCAAGGTTTCGGCGCTTGCTCTGTTCTTACCACTCATACAACGCATTGCTGCAAAAACATTATGGCCAGATTGGGCAAGTACTATTGCCATTTCTCTTCCGAAGCCGCTACTACCACCTGTAATTAAAATATTCATTGTGCTCTTCATTAATTGTCTGGGGTTGAAAAGAGCTTAAGATCTCACCATTATTAATGGTAGTGATTACAAAAGATAAATATTATGAATGAAAATCATATTACTAAAGTCGATCTTAACTTACTGAAATCATTACGCGCATTGCTTGAAGAAAGGCACGTCGGACGAGCTGCCGCCAAAATGAATGTCACCCAATCGGCAATGAGCCACACGTTAACTCGGCTGAGAAGTGTCTTTGACGACCCACTCTTTATTCGCAATGCCAAAGGGCTTGAGCCAACTTCCCATGCACTCGAACTGTCTGGGAAGCTCAGGTTTATTCTCGATGAAATAGATACTTTGCTAACGCCAAAAACGTTGGATCTTGCAACCACTAAATGTCATTTCAGGGTGCAGACACACGATTTTCTCGTCGCCGCTTATCTGGCGGATGCAATCAGACGTATCAATAGTGAAGCGCCGAACATCATCATTGATGTAAAGATTTTGGATAACAGCGGCTACCAAAAACTGGAAAACGGTGAGCTTGATATGATCATTGGCGCTGGACTTCAGGCCAATCCGCGGTTTATGCAAAAACGCTTTGTTGATGAAGAGTTAGTTTGCCTGCTTGATAAGCAAAATCCGGTACTCAAAAGTTGGAACAGCAATGCTATTTTTCGCTATCCGCACATTAAATCCAGTTTGATAAATGATAAAGATGACCCCGTTACCGTCTACGGAAAAAACGAAGGTCTGCCGAAACGACAAATTGGCCTCTATGCCGAAACACTCAACCTGCAACTGGCGCTGCTATCGCATTCGAAGCTCATTGCTTTCCTCCCAGAGTCAGTCGCCAAACAAGGACAGCAGTTTTATGGATTAGAAATGAGGAAATGCCCGTTTCCTTTGCCTACTGTAACAATCCGCGGGATCTGGCACGAAAGGCACCAGAACGATCAAGTTCATAAATGGATCCGAGATAAGATCAGCGAGGTATTTGATTCACACTCTCAGTAATACTTTTGCAGGGCTACTTCCTTTATACCAAACTCAATATCAGACAAGGATTTCATAGCAGCAAGACATTGGTGTTAGGAGGTATTCATGGCAGAGTCAATTATAAAAAAACCAAACAATGGTATGCCTGCCAACCTGGCCGACTATCAGAAATGTTATACCGGATTTGACTGGTCTCACCCTTCAGGTCCATCGCTTAGCGGACTCCCTGGTGGTGGGGTGAATATCTGCTTCGAAGCCCTAGATAGCCACTTGGACACCCCGATAGCCGACAAGCTCGCTATCCGATGGATCAGCAAGCAAGATCAAGTTGTTGACTACAGTTATCGAGACCTGTGCGAACAAACTAGCCGTTTTGCCAGTGTACTCAAGGATCTAGGTCTAGAAGCTGGTGCACGTGTTTTCAGCCTCGCAGGACGTCGCCCCGAGCTATATGTCGCCGCCTTGGGAACCCTTAAGGCCGGTTGTGTGTTCACTCCACTGTTTTCAGCCTTTGGTCCCGAGCCGATCCGTTCACGGATGGAAATCGGCGAAGCCAATATCCTACTGACCACCCGTAACCTATACCGCAAGAAAATAAAATCGTGGTGGCATGAGTTGCCTCATCTTCAGGCCGTATTACTCATCGACGGTAGCACAGATGATGAGCCCGGATGCCATGATCTCCCCCAATTAATGCAAGCTGCCGATCCGCAATATCCCTGCGTGGCAACCCGTCCAGAAGATATGGCCCTGCTGCACTTCACCAGCGGAACAACAGGAAAGCCCAAAGGCGTCGTCCATGTCCACCAAGCTGTTCAGTATCACAAATTATCAGGCTACTACGCATTAGACCTCAACGAGTCAGATATTTACTGGTGTACTGCCGATCCGGGCTGGGTCACGGGCACCTCCTACGGCATTATTGCCCCGCTCTGCCTCGGTGTCACCATGATCATCGACGAAGCCGAATTTGAGGTAGAGCGCTGGTATCGCCTGCTGCAACAACAGCAAGTCACGGTCTGGTATACCGCCCCGACCGCAATCCGAATGTTAATGAAGGCTGGCGCAGCGATCCGGGAACAATACGATTTATCCGCCCTACGGTTTATTGCCAGTGTTGGCGAACCGTTAAACCCCGAAGCGGTAAGCTGGGGCTATAGCACCTTCGGTATCCCCTTCCATGACAACTGGTGGCAAACCGAAACCGGCGGCATTATGATCGCCAACTTTGCCAGCCAAACCATTAAACCCGGTTCAATGGGGCAGCCCTTACCCGGTATTCAGGCCGCTATCGTTGGCCGCAATGAATGCGGGCAATTAGACAAGCTCACCAGCCCGATGCAAATTGGCGAACTGGCAATCAAGCCCGGTTGGCCATCAATGTTTCGTAACTATCTGCACCAAGATGAAAAATACCAGCACTGCTTTGATGGTGGCTGGTACTTAAGCGGCGATCTGGCAATGTGCGATGAAGATGGCTACTACTGGTTTATTGGACGAAAAGACGACCTGATCAAATCATCCGGCCACTTGATAGGTCCCTTCGAAGTCGAGAGCGCCCTCATGGAGCATGAAGCCGTGGCGGAAGTTGGCGTGATCGGTAAGCCCGATCCGGTTGTCGGTGAAATCGTGAAAGCCTTTATCGCCCTTAAGCCAAATTTCGAACCCAGCGATGAACTCCTAAGATCCTTGCAAGGCTTTGCCCGCAAGCGCCTGGGAGCAGCCGTAGCCCCCAAAGAGATTGTGTTTCGCAACAACTTACCGAAAACCCGTAGCGGTAAAATTATGCGCCGGCTGCTAAAGGCACGCGAGCTTGGGCTGCCCGAAGGGGACATCTCGACATTGGAGAGCGATGAACAATGACCAGCAGACTGCATATCAACCGCAATCACCTGATACATCAACTCAGGCTGATGCTTCGGATCCGCCGTTTCGAAGAAAAGTGTGCCGAGCTCTACACCCAGGAAAAAATTCGCGGCTTCTTGCACCTATACATTGGCGAGGAAGCCGTCGCTGTAGGAGTAATGAGCGCCCTGACCGGTGAAGACCAGGTTGTCGCGACCTACCGCGAGCACGGACATGCCCTCGCCCGCGGACTCACCATGGGTAGCGTCCTGGCCGAGATGTATGGCCGAACAACCGGTTGTAGCCGCGGTCGTGGCGGCTCGATGCATCTCTTTGATAAAGCCCTGCAGTTCTACGGCGGCAATGCCATTGTCGGCGGTGGATTACCGCTGGCGGCCGGGCTGGCTATGGCCAACAAAAAAATGCAGCGCTCAGCGATCACCGCCTGCTTCTTTGGCGAAGGCGCTGTTGCCGAAGGCGAATTTCATGAAAGTCTGAACCTTGCCGCCCTGTGGCAATTACCTGTGTTATTTATTTGCGAAAACAACCGCTATGCAATGGGCACCGCCCTGACACTGTCTGAGTCAGAAACCAATATCGCCAAAAAGGCCGAAAGCTATGGCATTACCGCCACACAAGTGGATGGAATGAATGTAGTGGATGTCGAAGCTGCGGCACTCGAGGCTGCGGCATATATTCACAAAGAGCAGAGACCATACTTTTTGGAATGTCAGACATATCGATTTCGCGGACATTCCAGCTTTGACAGCCAACTCTACCGTAGCAAGGAAGAAATCGAACAGTGGGAGGAGAAAGGACCGGTTCGACAGTTAATCCAGTGGCTAAGGAACAACAGCCATTTTCAGGACAGTGAACTGGATACCATTGAAAAAGAAATCGAACAGGAAATTATCGCGGCTATGCATTTTGCAGAAGAGGGAGAGTGGGAGTCCGTAGACGATTTATATCGAGACGTTTATAGCGCCAAGTAGAAATTCAAACGAGAGGCAAAACCAATAGGAAAAAAATACTATGGGATCGAATACTCTGAGCTATCGAGAAGCACTGCGCGCGGGACTGGAAGATGCACTCAAGCAAGATCCCCGGACTTTTCTAATCGGCGAAGATGTCGGTCGCTATGGTGGCTGTTATGCCGTCAGCAAAGGCTTGCTCGAACAGTTTGGTCCAGACCGTATTATCGATACCCCACTGTGTGAGTCTGGTTTTGTCGGCGTGGGGATCGGCGCGGCACTGGGTGGTATGCGTCCTATCATCGAGGTCATGACGGTAAACTTCAGCCTGCTGGCCATGGATCAGATCGTCAATACCGCCGCAACACTCCGGCATATGTCCGGCGGGCAGTTTAACGTACCGCTGGTGATCCGCATGGCCTGCGGCGCCGGACGACAACTCGCCGCCCAGCACTCCCATAGCTGGGAAAATTTCTATGCTCATATACCTGGCCTAAAAGTCCTGAGTCCCGCCACCCATACCGATGCCAGGTACATGCTAGGCCAGGCGATGCTCGATCCTGATCCCGTGCTTATTTTTGAGCATGTCATGTTGCTCAATGATATCGGGAAAGTACTAGAACAAGCCGAAGCACCGATGGATAAAGCCATAGCCAGGCGATCCGGCACCGATATCAGCCTAATTACCTACGGCGGTAACCTGAACAAGGCGTTAAAAGCCGCGGAACAATTAGAGTCCGAGGGGGTTTCAGTTGAAGTTGTCGATCTGCGCTGTCTGCGCCCGCTAGACAAACCTACCCTGCTCGCCAGTATAAGGAAAACCCATCGGGCCGTGATCATCGATGAGGGCTGGTATACCGGCAGCTTGGCCGGTGAGATCAGTGCAATTATTATGGAAGAAGCTTTCTGGAGCCTTGATTCCCCCGTCAAACGCGTATGTACCGCGGAAGTGCCTATCCCCTACCCCCAGCACCTTGAGCAAGCGGCCCTGCCGCAAGTCGAACAAATCGTCAGTACAGCCAAGACTGTAATGGAAGGTAGCTGATGAGCAAAACAACGATAGATATCACCATGCCGTCATTTGGTGCCGATATGAACGAAGGAACCCTCACCGAGTGGCAGGTTAACGAGGGAGCTCAGATAAATAAAGGCGATATCATTGCCGTTATCGACACGAATAAGGGGGCGATTGATATGGAAAGCTATCACACAGGCTCCCTTGCACAGATACTGGTGCAGCCAGGAACCACCCTGCCCGTCGGAGCTATATTGGCAAAACTCGATGTAGCTGACATTGATACAGATACTGACGCTGATATTGTGCAGCCCGAAGCCCAGAAGCCGCTACCATCACAGCCTCCACTACAATCACCACAGCCACTGCAGCCACCCACCAAGGCTCAACCCGATCGCATCGACCGACAAGGTGACACTGTAACCACAGGTAAAACACTCGCCTCACCGGTGGTCAGGCAAATTGCAAAGCAAGAGCAGCTAGATCTAACCTCTGTAAAAGGATCCGGCCCTGATGGTGCAATTTTATTAAAAGACATTAAGGGGTTATACAAGGAGGGGCTGCACAAAGGAAAACCAACCGCCTCTGACACTACCAGCCCCGCAAGAACGGAAGAACACAACCTTCAGGCTATACGTACCGCTATTGCCGCAGCCATGGCAAAATCAAAACAAGAAATCCCGCATTACTACCTAACACTCGACATTGATATCACCCGTGCCCAGCAGTGGCTAGCCAGTGAAAATGCCAACCGTGAACCGGAAGACCGCCTGTTATTATTGGCCATTTTGCTCAAAGCCGTTGGCAGCACATTGCCTAAGTTCTCTGCACTCAATGGCTACTATCAAGAAGATCGTTTCGAGCCCAACCCCGCAATCCATATCGGTAATGCCATCAGCTTGCGTGAAGGCGGCCTTGTGGTTCCGGCCATCCATCATGTCGACAGGCTATCGCTCAATGCCACGATGCAAGCACTACGTGATGTCACAACCAGGAGTCGAACCGGACACCTGCGCAGTTCCGAGTTAACCGATGCCACAATTACCGTTACCAGTATTGGCGACCGCGGTTCGGACAGTGTCCTCGGGGTGATCTACCCGCCCCAGGTCGCGATCATTGGCTTTGGACGACCGCGCCAATCCCTGCAGGTAAAAAACAGCAAAATAGAAATTTGCGACATGATTAATGTATCTCTCAGTGCTGATCACCGTGTTAGCGATGGCGCCCTGGGCGCTAAGTTTCTCAACGCATTATCCAATCAATTACAAAAGCCGGAATCATTATGACTAGAGACGAGATCAAAACAGTGGTTATTAGTGCGATTCAAGGACTCGCCCCTGAAATTGAAGAAGGTGAAATCGAGCCTGATGAAGATATCCGCGACGAGTGCGATCTGGACTCCATGGATTTCCTTAACCTTCTCACTGCGTTAAAGAAGTCCTGTGGGATAAGTATTCCTGAAACCGACTATCCTCACGTAAGAACATTAAACAACATGCTCGATTACCTGAATGACCGATTAGCGTAAACCGTCTGTCAATTTAACATAAGGAATTGTGATATGACGACTCAGCTCAGTACCACCTCGCAGCATCATAAAAACGACCAAATCATCTATTGGTATCATGAAATCAGACTAAGTGACGTTGCACGAGTCGGAGGAAAAAATGCCAGCCTCGGGGAAATGATCAGCCAGATGGAAACCGAAGGGATCCGAGTACCAACAGGCTTTGCCACCAGTGCCCAGTTTTATCGCGACTTCCTCACCCAGAACAATCTCGACACCCCCATTGCCAACCATTTAGACGCCCTCGCCAACGGTGCCGAAACACTCGCAGAAACAGGGGCTGCAATTAGGCAGCTCATTTCGCAAGGCACCTTCAGCCTGGCTCAAACAGAAGCAATAAGCCAAGCATACCACCAGCTATGCCATCAAGTGGATGTTGAAAATCTCAGCGTCGCCGTCAGAAGCTCTGCCACAGCAGAAGACCTCCCCGAAGCCAGCTTTGCCGGACAGCAGGAAAGCTACCTGAATATCTGCGGGATAGAGGAAGTACTGGAAGCCTGCCGCCAGTGTTTCGCTTCACTCTATACTGACCGGGCAATTATCTACCGTCAGGAGCAGGGCTTTGCCCACCAGCAGGTCGCGCTATCCGTCGGGATCCAGCAGATGATTGAATCTGAAGCTGCCGGGGTCATGTTCAGCTTAGATACTGAAAATGGCTTTCCTGATGTAGTCATGATCAATGGCGCATGGGGACTGGGCGAAACCATCGTAAAAGGCAGTGTCACTCCAGATCGGTTCATGGTTTACAAACCGCTGCTGGACAATGCCGAGTTGTGTCCGATTATCGAAAAACAACTCGGAAGCAAACTACAAAAGATGGTGTTCTCGCCCCCTTCCTCGGATGAGAATGAGCCTACCAAAGAAATAGACACCGATGAATCAGAGCGTTCCTCACTGGTGTTATCTGATGATGAAGTACTAACCCTGGCACGCTGGGCGGTCATTGTGGAGCACCACTATGGCTGCCCAATGGATATGGAGTGGGCCAAAGACAGCCATAGTCAGCTGATGTACCTAGTGCAGGCCCGTCCTGAAACGGTGGAATCACTCAAAGACACCGCAGTGCTGGTCAATTACACCTTAAAAGGGAAGTCCGCTGTACTGCTGGAAGGAGCCAGTGTCGGCAGTGCAATTGCCACCGGATCGGTGTATAAGATCCAGCACCCGGGCGATATCGACAAGTTCCCTGATGGCGCCATCCTCGTCACCGAACGTACCGACCCCGACTGGGTCCCCTTGATGCGCAAGGCATCGGGGATCATTACCGATACCGGCGGCCCTACCAGCCATGCAGCCATTGTCAGCCGCGAGCTGAAAGTGCCAGCCATTGTCGGTACTGAAAACGCCACCCAGCAGCTAAAAGATGGCCAACCGATCACATTGAGCTGTGCCGGAGGAACCGTTGGCAAAGTGTATGACGGCATCCTAGCGTTTGAAACCCAGCAAGTTAATTTGGATGAGATCCCCCATACCAAAACCAACATCATGATCAATGCCGCGATGCCTGACGGGATCTTCCGCTGGTGGCAATTACCGGTAGCCGGTATTGGCTTAACCCGCATCGAATTTATTATATCCAGCCAGATCAGAGTCCACCCAATGGCACTGCTCCATCCTGATAAAGTGTCTGATACAGCGATCAGTAACCAAATTGCTCAACTCACACAAGGCTACACTCGCCAACCGGATTATTTCATTGATAGCCTCGCGCTAGGCATTGGCAAGATTGCCGCCTCGCAGTATCCCAAGCCAGTGATTGTACGAATGTCGGACTTCAAGTCGAACGAATACCGAGGTCTGCTCGGCGGTGAGTTTTTTGAGCTAAACGAAGAAAACCCGATGCTGGGCTTGCGTGGTGCTTCACGCTACTACCATCCCCTTTACCGCGAGGCCTTCAAATTGGAGTGCCAGGCTATTCTCAAAGCCCGGCAAACAATGGGATTTAGCAACATTATTGTGATGATCCCGTTTTGTCGTACCACGGGCGAAGCTGATAAAGTACTGGAAGTGATGGCTGAGGCGGGTCTTCAGCGTGGTGATAACGGGTTGCAGGTCTACGTGATGTGCGAAATTCCATCGAATGTCATTCTGGCAGACCGGTTTGCCCAGCGCTTTGATGGCTTCTCGATTGGCAGTAATGACCTAACCCAACTGGTTCTCGGGATTGACAGGGATTCGGCGGAATTAAAGCCTTTATTTGATGCCCGTGATGATGCGGTAAAAGACATGATTGCCCAAGTCATCAAAGTCGCCCATCAATATGGCTGTAAAGTGGGTATTTGTGGCCAGGCTCCCTCTGATCACCCTGAGTTTGCAGAGTTTCTGGTCAACTGCGGAATTGATTCTATTTCACTGAATCCTGACTCGGTCGCCCAAGGATGCCAACAAGTAGCAAAGGCGGAGAAAAAACGAAAATGATCACCTGCTCTGCCATTACTCAAGCTTAGCCAGATCGCTAGCCCCTAAGATCTAACCTGTCTCACTATCTCGATACCGTCGCAAAGTCGAGATAGTGAGTTACACTTAATAAGTATCAGTGGCCTACGTCACCCTAGGGTGTACCCCTCTTCGCCGTTCCAGGATGAACCCCTAGATATTCTTGACTGATAGTGCCATGCAAACAGGTACTTATTATGCGTAAATTGCTGCTCACCTCACTGCTTGGTTTAAGTCTGATAAATATGCCACTGGTTGGCTGTTCTTCGTCCTCGGCCTTTCGCTCGTATTCTGAAGCTGATGCACAAGATCCTCATGCACAACTTAGGAACCAGCACATGGAACTGTACCGGACAATAGAAATGACACCGCAGCCACAACCCATTATTATTTTGAAGCCGACCAAAGGACCAATGTATTAGGGCAATGCATTAATAGCTATATGTTTAAGTCCACTAGGAAAATAAAATACACCCAAAAAAGCTAATATGACAAAAATGTCATTTTCGGGTCCGGTTTACGTCACGAGCGGTCCGGTAATATTACTCACATAAAGTCAGACAATGTGAGGAATACCCCATGAAATCATTAAAATCACTACTCGTTGTAACTTCTTTGGTTCTCTTCAGCGTGCCATCTATGGCTACTTCTTTAGTTCCCGGCAGCAAATACAGTGTTGAAACCAACCAACGAACTTTGGTAACGCCAGCAAACGACAGCAAAGAAAACGCCTATGCAGAAGGTCAGCAGATGCTAAACGAGCTACAGCAGAGTAATCCCGCAGAGCTTGGTAACATTCTAAAAGTCATTGCTTTCCAGCCTAAAGAGCGAGCAAGTCTACAAATTAAAGATAATAGCTATGTAACGGTTCAGGAGAGTATGAATACTGCTGGTGAAATTGAATATCACGGTCTCGTTAATGTTCAATACGAACACTTACGTTACGATAATAACTAAGTCAGCGCTTTAAAAAGCTTTTTATCATGACAGGGAGCATTTATTGTTCCCTGAGTTGGATCTAAGCTAGGGGGTGCCCCTCAGTTATAACTGATGATACAAATAGTTAAGGGACATCCCCTAGTCAAATCCGCAAAACATAGTGTAAAGGTAGCAATGAAGTTATTACTGATTGAAGATGAACCTAAAACGGGTGAGTACCTGCGTAAAGGGTTAACGGAAGCTGGTTATGTCGTCGATCTTTCTTGTGATGGTGTCGATGGCTTGTATCAGGCAACCAGTACTCATTATGACCTAATCATTTTAGATGTAATGCTCCCTCAACTTAACGGCTGGCAGGTACTCACAACTCTGCGAGCCAGTCAAATAGAGACCCCGGTCATTATGCTAACCGCAAGGGATCAAGTGGAAGATAGAGTCAAAGGGCTAGAGCTGGGTGCCGATGACTATATTGTGAAACCTTTTGCTTTCGTCGAACTGGTGGCGCGGATCAGAAATACTTTCCGCAGAAACAAAACAACACCAACACAGGAACTGGCACTGGAGGTAGCAGATCTTCACCTGAACTTACTCAAGCGCCGAGTAACGCGTGACGGTAACACCATCACACTGACAGCCAAAGAATTCTCCCTGCTGGAGCTACTGATGCGCAGGCAAGGAGAAGTGTTGTCTCGCTCTGAAATTGCGTCCATTGTCTGGGATATGAATTTCGACAGTGATACCAATGTGATTGACGTAGCTATTAAGCGCCTTAGGGGCAAAATCGATAAAGGCTATGAACCAAAACTCATTCACACCATCCGCGGGATGGGGTACATGCTTGATGAGCAAATCTAACCGGAGGCACAATGCTCAAATCCCTTTCATCAAGATTGATTATTTCGTTTGTTACGGCTTCCATTCTTGTTCTTTGTGCCCTTAGCACCGTCACTTTGTATTCGTTGAAGCATCATTTCTTCCAGCAAGACAAATACAACCTTGACCAAAAATTCCAGACTATCAATACCCTTAAGCTTCAGGACGACTTTATATCTAAATACGGTACAATCTTCGAGCTGGGCGAAACCAATTTATGGCTGGTGAAGAATGATACCGTCACCTATCAAACCAAACCGATAGAGTTACCTGACGATTTCATACAAAACCCCGAGATGAAAAACGTTGTTTGGCAGAACAACGAAAACCATTACCGAGCTTTTCGCTATCAGGTTAACGACGAACCTAAACTTGATTTAGTGCTTGGAATCAATATTAATCACCACCTCAGCTTTTTAAAAAGCTTCAGTAATGTGCTTATCTTGACCACTTTACTTGCCAGTATGATCAGTGGTTTTCTTGGTTGGCTAATCGTAAAAAAAGGCCTGCTCCCCCTGCAAAAGCTAAAGCAACACATGCGGCAGACTTCCACCGAAAGGTTGAATTTACGGTTAGAACCAACCCACTTCCCTACCGAATTACAGCAATTGGTGGTTGTTTTCAATGAAATGCTATCTCGTTTAGAGAATGAGTTCGAACGTCTGTCGGAGTTTTCATCCGATATAGCCCATGAGCTTCGCACCCCGATCAGCAACATGATGACTCAGACCCAAGTCATGCTTGCTCACCCACGCTCAGTAGCAGAGTATCAGGATAGTTTGATCTCTACGACTGAGGAGCTGAACCGATTAACAAAAACCATTACGGATATGCTTTATCTGGCCAAATCAGAGCATAACCTTCTACAAATTTCGAACGTCGATTTTCAGCTAGACGACTTACTGGAAAGCGTTGTCGAATATTACGAACTGGCGGGAGATGAAAAGGGACTATTACTAGAGCTGACTGGTAAAGCTGTAGTCCATGGTGATAAAGATATGCTCAAACGTGCTATCGGTAACCTGATTTCCAATGCCGTCCGTCACAGTGACGAAAATGAAAAAATCAAAATCCAGATTCTCAACAATGAAAGCTCAACAACCGTTTCTGTTATTAACAAAGGAGACACGATACCTGAAAGCGACTTGCCCCATTTGTTTGAACGCTTTTACCGTGCCGACAAGGCCCGCAGCCATCGGGCATGCGCAGGTGCCGGGCTGGGGCTTGCAATTTCTCGTTCGATCGCCAAATGTCATCACGGTGATATTTTTGTCAGCTCTGAAAATGGTTACACCTGTTTCTCTCTGACTATTCCCAACCGCGCAACTCTCAATCATTAGCTGTAGGGCAAGCCCAGCTGTACTTGAACAATGCCAGTCAGTTTGGCTGACTGGCATTACCCACCAGAACGAGCAAGAAATTTGAAAACCTGAGCTATGCCTAAGGTGCGCCCCCTCAATCATGTTGCACTAGTAAAGCGCCAGGCCTCAACTGATTTGCTTCACAGTTAGCGTCACATATCCACGGTTATTCCCATAGAAGCCCCATGCGTCATTAGGGAAGCAGTATAGATAGCCAGATTTCTTGAGTGTGAAAGTTGCGCCCTCACCGATCTCAAATACCCTCAACATGCCATGTGTGCCATCCGCTGTGGGATTATCACCGTTGGCAACGGCGCCCATCAAGCAGAACCAAGGAGAAGTTTCGACGCGCTTAGTGCCAAAGAAGTTGGCATCTTGCTTATCGAACAGTTTCTTATAGATTGTTTCGACTTTTCCGGCTAACGAGCCCGCGACATGCAAGAGTTCGCCCGCGTAAAACTGGCCATCGCGAGTACCTTCAGGCCCACAGGGTATCCCTTTATCAACCCATGCTCCTTCGGCGTTAAATTGGTATTTCTTGTTCGCTTCAAGATAGATGCCCGTCCAATACCACTGATGCTTGGCATAGATATCAACGGTTATCGATTGTTCCTGCGAAATTTTCCTTGTTGGCCGATAAGGGCCTTGAGCACGGGGGGGGGTCATTCCGGCGATCTATAACAGACTGATGGAACGCATCTTCATTCGTATCAAGATCAGGAATAGCGCGGGGGGCTGTAACCAGTACTTTCATCAGACCAAGGTGAGACTCATGCAGTTCATCCTTTGGGTTCGGTTCCACTTGATCAACCAGCGACTGCTCCCACTGTAATTCTGTAACGCTGTTGATCTCATCTTTCATCCATTCCAACGCGCAATCAGATAAGCCATTCTCTTTATACCCCCCACCGATATCACTATGAACACCGGCGAACCAGAGTTGCTTCAGATCAGAATGAGGGTGATCTGGTTCATCCTCCCACAAGGTAGGCGAGAAACTGCCACGTTCTTCGTCAATCGCCACTGCATGACGGGCATGCTTAACATTATGATTGAGTGTAACGTCATGAAATTCATAGTTCTTGGGGTTATCAAACAGATCCAAGAGCGCCTTGTCGTTGGGAATACCCAGTGCTCCCACGGTATCCCAAACACCTAAAAATAGGACATTATCTGAATTGTCATGAAAGCTGATATCAAAGTGCGTTTCAAGGAATGCTTTCGATTCTTTTTCCCTATATCCCTCTTTGTAGACGTGTTTAACAACCTTTTCTCTGTCTGACGCTGCAACACGGTTAAAATCAACGATACCTAATCGGGTGATCATTCCGGCAAGGCTTCTGGCGGTATAGGCACCACGGCTAAAGCCAAACAGTAGGATCTCGTCACCGGCTTGGTATTTATCTGCCAGCCATTGATAACAATCTCGAATATCCTCACTAAGGCCAAAACCCAAAATACCACCAACTACTTTGTCTATAACCCCACCAGTGCCAACACCGGACTGGTATCTTGTCTCCTGAACGCGTGGAATTGATTTAAGAAAGTTAAACAACTGTCGCACATTGGTAGGGGCAGGAGCACCATCATCATTATTGCCGGGGTCATTCCAGGTACCATCACAGCATACAATTAGATAAGCCATTGTCTTGTCCTTACAAGAATTGAATACGAAAACTAACGATTCATTAAACGTAGTTAGCGAATATCTGGGAAGGTGTGATCCGTTGCTCACTTTGACCATTTATGCAGATCTTTATGTGTCAATAGCTAGGCTATGAGGACTGTAGTCTTTTATGCGATGATAGAAGGGAGGTGACCATTCCTACACACATCTCGTATCTTGAGGTGGTTTGGCTATATCAACTTCGCATCAAATCTGCCATTTCAACCAGTGATTGCTCGATATAGATTCGCATCTGCTCGAGTTTATCCTGCATGTCGGTTCGACTTGTCATATTAAAGCAGATGGAATCATTTCGCGTGAAGTACCGGATTCCATAACCGTCATCGACAATCGGACCATAACCCGCCAGCTCAACACCGTATTCTGACGTGGTGCTGGTACAAACCACACTATGAGTCAGGGTCTGGTATCCTTTATCGGTAAATATTTCTGGAAGCGTATCAATACCGTTCTCACGGCCAACCGCTTTATAGCGGTATTTAAGCGCGAGTAAATGGGTATAAACCCCATGACCAAGCCTGCACTCTTTTGCCCTTTCGACATGCTTTCGTGTTGCCTGAATGAGTGAATCGATCTTAGCCTGCTCGCTGCAATCGGGGTCGCGTATATTTTGAATAAACGCCATCGACTCGGGCGAAACTGTATACAAAACGTCGATACGCCCGTCGAGAAACGTTCTGGTCATCACAGCTTCATAGGCACTGTAGCACTTTCCATAAAGCTGATGTTCAGCCAATTGTAACGCCACCTGAACGAACGCATCGGGACTCACGCCAAATTGCTTGATCTGATCTTTACCAAACAGAGTAAAATTCAAGACCCTGGTTTGGGTATTGGCCGTGTGTTGACAAAACGCATCCGCTGCTGCACAAATCGTCTGCGTCAGCGCACCATCTAGGTCAAACTCAATTTCTTCAGCTCTTGAGGCCTGTGATCTATTTATCTCTGCAGAAACAGCCCTCTCACCAAAAGAAACCTTATCAACCGTGTCATAGATATATCCAATCAGGCGCAGCATAACTGAGCCGTCCACCCCTGTATGCTCGAAGTTGACCCCGGTCTTACCATTTTTGAAGACGATAAATTGCAGCGACTTATCGAAAAAGCGATCCTTGCCATCCCCATAAAGTAACTGTTTTGATACCTCGGTTATCTCTTCCGGGCTATTTTCATCCAGGCACAAGGCAAAAGCTGCTTCTTCGATTGCTGTCATCGCTTCTCTATTATTCGCCGATAGTTGCAGCAAAGCAGCCCTGTTTTCTGCCCAGGTATCTCGCGGCATTGTGGTTAGCACGCCTACGTTTTGCCCTTTTCCTGAAATAGAAAGAATGCAACCAAGATCGGACTCAATCTCTGATGGCGATCTGATACATCCTTTTTCATCAAGAATATTAATCTTGTATATACGCATATTATGCATTACCACAATATGCTTTCTAGACGATGAAACTTTGAACTCATCCGTCCCCTGCTGCGCTATTCTTGTAGAAGAAAAAAGGTTGCTGTACTGATTCATGCAAAGCGGCATACCTTTTTGCAGGTCAACCGTGAGCTCTTTTTTATCAATCAAAGAAATAAAATTATAAACGCTGACAATAAGCGCAGCGGCGATATTTGCCTGTGAACAGGCATTTTCATCAAGCTTGCTTTTCAGGTAATAAAACACGTTGCTGTTAATCACCAGAGGAGCACGGGATTCCAGATAAAGAGCTTGCCAGACGGGCGCGGACCAGTTAGCGTGACCGTGCCGGTTAGCCCATTCAATCAGCTCATTTTGTAATACTTCTCCCTCTCCGCCAGGTTGCAGAAACTGCTCTATCACCTTTCCGGTTCTGGTTCGCTCTTCTTCAGTTAATAACGGCTCAGCCCATTCTATGAGTTTACGACATGTTTTATTTAAGTTTGGCACCGGCATTATCGGTAACTCTTTTTGACAACTAAATGTGTTTCCCATTTTTTTATAATTCCTTGGGGTCTGTCAATTTTCAGAATGAGTCTTGCTAGGGTGTGTACCTTAATTATTCTCACCACTGGATGGCAGATACAAAGTAACCCTATTCGGTAACCTGCAGGTAATCCTAAGCCCTATGTATAAAGGCTAAGGCTTACCTGCATTTTCGAATGTAGAGATCAATTAGGTGCTGTTTCGATCGAACGAATTGCCGCTATCACTCTAGCGGCAAACCGATTTAGTTCGCTAATTCAATTTTGCTAAAATCTATTTTGTTTTCTTTCGGCGAACATTCAATGACAGCTACTTTCTTATACTGTTTCGCTAAAATATAACCGAAGCAGCCTAAGATTAGAGTGATAGCCAACGCGCCGACCCACTGTATCTGCAAGAAGTCCAGTTTGAACAACAAGGTTAGTCCACTCATTAACACTATGTTACCAATGATGTATTGAGCCTTACCGAAACGTTGCACCGTTAAATTTAAATTATCGGTATAGAGTCGGATCAGTGAGTCCAATGAATTAACTACAAAAGTGATACCGACCAACACCATAGCTAGGTTGTAAAAGCCAGTGGTGGCTATTTCGTTCACGCTGTAATAATAAAGAACGGTAAACCAGACCGCGATGGGGACTGATGGAAACACCATCATTGCAATCAGCACTTGATAGGTTTTCATACCACCCACAAACCGTGAGGTAAATTGGCCAATCATTATGCTCCAAGAAAACCACCAGAATAAGTAAAATTCATGGTAATCATTCATTGGTAAAACAAAATGATGCAGATTGCCAAAGTAATCACCAATCAAAGCAAAGGTGGTCACAAACTCACTTATCTCTGCTTCCTCTGATAAAAATGCGCCTGCCCACATTAAAGCAATTAAGCCCAAGAAGAGCCAAGTACTGGCTAAACTTAGTATGCGCACATAACGAATACTCGTGCTTGAATAAACTGCAGCGGCAATCACCACAAAGACAATCAAGTAAAAACTACTAACGATCGTTTCTCCGTCACCTAGTTCTGGCAGATACCAAGGTAAATTACTCAGTAACAAGTATGAGGTAAAGGCACAAGTACCGATAATAATGAGATTGTTGATGAACTTAATCAGTGGGATCTCAAAAAACTTCACCCTCGGCTCTAGGACACAAAAATAAAAACAAGTTAAGAAATAAAATGCCCAGATCAGAAATGCCCAAAAGCCAAATTCGATGGCTAAAGGATTACTAAAGCTGTATTCAGGGCTTGAGGCCAGATCTGCGTACCCGGCAAACTCGGTAAGCGGGAACATAATCAATCCCACGTCCAACCCGGAGGTAAGCAAAATGGCGATAAAGGTGAAAGTGCGTACAGGGGTGACGCCAATACATTGCACATTACCCCAACGGTAAATCACGAAAGCAATCGCGAAAAAAGTAAATAAAATACCGATAATAAGCCAAGTGGTCATTATTGAGCCCCCTGCTTAATCTTGAAATAAAACATACTCTGATTCCTTGTATTATGTTTTAAAATAACCAAGTACATTTTTTAAAAGGCAACAAAAAGCCCTCAAGACCTAAATATCGTGTATGCGATATTTAAACCCTGATAAATTGAACTCGGTAATAACAGGCCATTTAACCGAAGTGGCTTAGGCTGGCCTTAAACCTATACCCAAGCTACCTCAAGATGCGAGACTCAGAGCTTCCTCTGGAAACTCAATCCGAATAAAATGTGTGTAGGAATGGCATTCCCTTTCAAACACATTTTGTGAAGAAGTGATTTTCCAGAGGAGCTCCCAAGGGGCGAGTTTCATTGGCTTTTATTCTGTGTTAGCCATTCTCTAAATAGAACCACTATTCACTCAAATGGCTGCCTTGCCTAAAAGCCAATGAATTCTCACTGAACTCTGCATCTTGAGGTAGCTTGGGTATATAAACCTAATGTGTCTTATAAAAAACACATATGGCTGTATTCGTCTTCATGACTTTTCCTTTTTATCCATTTTTTTATGCAAAGGCTGCTTCATGCCACCAAAATAATGATTAATGATACTTGGGGATACGCCAGCCTTTCGGCTGTTCAAGGCCACACTCTCTCCCGATAATCCAGCCCCATCAATAACGTCTATCCTCGCATCAACTAGTTGCGGCCGACGTATTTCTGACATCCCTACCTTTGGCATAACTATCACTCAATTTTTTTAATTGAACGTTCAATTAAAAATAAATCTACACTATCTCAGCGCCAAGTCAAAAAAATGTTTCGTACAGTAATGAATTAAACTAGAGAGTCACACACAGCAAAATCAACAAGGTACTGTTTTATAAGAATTTATGCATTTATCCGTGGATTTTAAATTCATTTAAATGTTTTGTGTCGAAAACAACTGGTGATGACTTTGTTCAGCAATATCGATGGGATATTTGATTTGAAGGTTTCAATGGTAATCGTTCACAAGTCCCCCACTGACATTCTAGTGAGAGCATCATCGCTTTTTCTTTATTGCACAAACGTCGGTAATCCGTTGGAATATAGAATGGGAAGCTGGGGCTGTGCGCCTGAGAAGTGGAGAATAGCTATCTAGTACAACGTCAAGGGTAGTTTGATCAAACCGTAAATTCATTTAAGTTCACAATTACAATCGAAGGCAACCCTCTTTGTTTTTTTACCTTGTCTCCACCTATTCGATGAATTAACGATTGTAGTTGAGTGGTTATGGTTTCATCAGTCATCGCCGTACTCTGTATCTAGTACCGTTTCTGCCATCCGGTGCTGTGTTTGTTGACACAAATGTTCTATTTCGGCTGCCGGCACAGGCTTCGAGAAATAATATCCCTGCCCAAAGTCACACCCTAATTTTTTGAGAAAGCGCCACTGCTCAGCCGTTTCAATTCCCTCAGCCAAAGATGAAAGCCCTAGGCTTTGTGCCATCTTGACAGTTGCAGATACGATGGCCATATCATCTTCATTATTAGGAATACCATCGACAAATGACTTATCGATTTTAAGTTTATGAAAAGGCAAGTGTTTCAGTCGATCCAATGAAGAATAACCTGTACCAAAATCATCTAGCGCGATTTTTATGCCCTTGGCCTTAAAATACTCCAGAGCTTTCTCAGTTCGTTCAGTTTCCTTAACCATAGAAGATTCAGTGACTTCAAATTCCAATAAATCCTTTGATACACCGGTTTTATTGATAATTTTCAGGGCCTCACAACCAATATCACCGTGCCACATCTGCCGAGGCGAAAGATTTATAGCCATTTGCAATGAAATCCCCTTGTCTGCCCACGCTTTTGCCTGGTGACAGGCTTCCTCAATAACCCATTCACCTATAGGCAATATCAAGCCGGTATCCTCCGCTACCGGTAGGAAATCTGCAGGTGGTATCAAATTACCATTTTCTTGCTCCCAGCGAATAAGTGCTTCAACACCTATCATTTTTCCGGTAGCTAAATCAACGACAGGCTGATAATGAAGTAGAAACTCCTGCCGATCGATTGCCTTGTGCAACATTGTTGCCAACGACATTTTTTCTTTCTGGCGTTCCGAAATCTCCCTTGAGAAAAATTGGTAGTTTCCTCGCCCCAGCTCCTTGGCCTGATACATGGCGCTATTTGCATTTTGTATCACCTCTGCGGCTTGTTCTGCATCATCAGGAAATAGACTGATGCCAATACTGGCCGAGATATAAGCCTCCTGCCCCATAACCAAAATGGGTGCTTGCATTTCTTCCAGAATCCTTTGTGCAACAATAACCACTTCCTGACTCAATGTGGTCTCAATCCCCATCGACGCATATCGTGTAAGCAAGACAACGAACTCATCTCCTCCTTGTCGTGCCACTACATCATTGGCCCGTATAACACGCTTCACGCGTGCAGCCACTTCACGAAGTAATTCATCACCAGCTGCGTGACCGAGTGTATCGTTGACCAGTTTAAAATTGTCCAGATTGACAAACAAGACAGCCGCAGCGCCTCCCTGCTGGCGAATCTGCATGATGGCATGATCCAGCAACTGCATAGCCTTTGTCCGGTTTGGCAGCTCTGTCAGAGAATCATGAAAAGCTTGGTGAATAATTTTTTCCTCGGCCTTTTGATGTTTTTGCTGTGTTCGTAATGCCATAACGCCATAGGCAATATCATCAGCAAGTTCCTGCAGCAACGATATCTCTTCCGGCTCAAAGGCGTTTATCTCCGCGCTATATATTGAAAGAACCCCGAACGTCACTTCTTCCAGTACAAGAGGAAACCGGATCACAGCACTATAACCACGTTTGATGGCCTCCTGCCGCCAAAGAAAGCTATCTGACTCACTCCTAATATCCATTTCTAAGCATTGGGTACCAGTTTCGAGCGCCGTAGCCACCGAGCAAGATGCCTGGCCATCAACCTGCCAGCATTGTTTCAGCGCACTGATGTAACCTTGCTCCTCACCGGCCCAGGCAACTGGCTCTATCCCTTTACCCTTATCTTGTTGTATCAAGCCTACCCAGACAAATCGATATCCGGCCTTTTCCACTATGGTCCGACAGACGCCCTCAAACAACTGCTGTTCATCCACAGATTGTGTTAAATGCATATTACTGGCATGGATGGCACTCAGGGCTCGACTCGTTCTACGTAGTTTTTCTTCATGCGCCCTGCGTTCTCTGATATCTGTCGCGACACAAATAATATTCTGAACTTTCCCTTCACCATCACTCATCACCGAACCGGAGAACAGCACAGGTATCCTAGTACCATCCTTGCAAAGATAAGTTTTCTCAACGTTGGCAATGGAGCCCTTTCGAATTAGGCCATCAATACCCATTTCCTGAAAAAAGGATTCTTCATCAAAAACGATCGCGCTCGGCTGACCAATCAGCTCTTTTTCCTCGTAGCCCAAAAGGTCTAAGCTGGCCTGATTCACCGACACAATAACTGCATCAGGGTTTATAACAATGAGAGAACCAGGCATCGTCTTCAGAATATTGTCAACATAATCTCTCGAAACCGTCGTTTTCTGCAGTGTTTCAGTCATCTTATTAAATGATGAAGCTAATTCTCCCAGTTCATCTTTTGTTATCACATCGGCTTGTACTGTCAGATTACCGAGTGAAACTTTCTCCATTGTTTTAGTCAACTTCTCCACCGGTCGGGCGAGCAACCTGCCGACAAAGTAGAGGACAGCAACCAAAACTAACATAACAAGCACAGCAAAAGCGGCGACCTTTCTTGCCAGCAGGTTGACCGGTGCAAGCGCATTAGCAAGAGGAACCTCCAGCAACAGCTTCCAGTCGCTCCCTCTATAACCGAACAACCCATTCTGCAAGGAAGAGACTGATAACATGGCCTCAGAGACTTTGTTTACCTGTTCATAACCAATGTGACCGGGTCGCAAAGTTTTATCGGCGTAAGCTGACGGGCTGGCAATGATCATGCCCTCACTGTTGAAAAGGTGTGCCATGGCCGGAGGAGCAATTTCATCCAACATCTGTGTGACTACGGGCCAGGCAAAGTGACCAATAACCACACCTTTAACATAGCTCTGCCCCCACTTACTTCTGATCGGTGCGGCAAACAACACTGTCGGCCTGCCGCTCTTCACGGGCTGCACTAAGTCCGAATAATACATCTGACCCTTCATGCTATGGTAATAAGCGGTACTGCTTGTCTGGAATTCCTCTATCTGTTTTCCTACGATCTCGTTATCTGTTGACATAAGGATTAACCCCTCACTGTCAATCAACGTTAACTGGTCCCATGGACCGGTAAGGAAGGCACGCTCTTCCCACTCATTGAAGATCCGTTGTGGGATTCCTCCTTCGTTTTTTTTCCGAGTCTCCATCAAATCTTGCAACGCTTCATCCTCAGCAATCATCTGGATATCCCGATAAGCGACATAGAGGGCCCGGTCAATGCTAATCATTTGATGCTGGGCAATTTCCAGATAATTTTGGGCAATACTTTTTTTAAGCACCGTTCTGGCGGAATGAAACGTAACAAAAACCAGCACTGGCACAGCAATCAGCGACAAAATTACAATCGATAATGTAATTTTGGATGCAAATTTCATAGTGCTTCCTGCTGTAAGGAATGCGTGAGAGCCCGGATGAAGGTTGCGTCAATAAATTCCATGCTATCCAGCTGCTCATTTGTCACGCCCTGCGCTATAAGAAATTTGTTTATCTGCCGGGCTGTCCCGTGCAACGATTCAAAACCAGCGCCGTAAGAGAAGGAAGTAAGGTTTTCCCGGGTATCCAGTATTCGAGCTAAGCGTGCAAACGCCTTTGCCTCGGCTGGGGTAACATTGTAAATCTCAGCAATGATGCCAAATGCCTCGTCTGGACTGTCCTTGATATATTGCGTCGTTTTGTGCCACACGTTGATATAGGCTTGGACATCAGCAGGCCTTTCTTTAATAAAACTACGACGGAACGTATGACCACCGGGAGATATGCCTGGAATAGCAGAAGTATCAAACAGCTTCCGACCATTCCTTTTTTCTATCGCCTCAGATGCAACAGGCTCCCAAGTGACAATCGCATCCAATTTCCCTTTCTCGAATTCTTCTGCAGCCATCTCACCGGCGAGCTTGATTTTACTAACATCACTGGGCATTAACCCATACCGTCGTAGTACAACATCCAGGATGTATTCCAAATAGGTCCCAGTATCAACTCCGATACTTTTTCCTTTCAGGTCCGCAAGTGTTGCAATGGCAGGCCCCACGACAATAGCTTCGGAGCCTGTAGAGTTATCACTATTCATGACCATCACAAGATCCGCCCCCCCTGCATTAAAACGCATTAGATCAAACAGGGTGAAGTTGCTGACATCTATTTTTCCATCAACGGTATCCTGCAAGGACTTCCAATAGTCAGGATTAGAATCGATAAGCTCAATGTTAAGCCCTGCCTCTTTAAACCAGCCTTTTTTATCAGCGATTTCTACCCAGTACGTTCCCGGCCAGTAATAACGGGCAACCGTTAGCGGAACGCCGATTGCCTTCGTGCCTTCTTCCACCTTAGAGTCGGATGGCCACCAAGCAAAACTGGCAATAATTAAAACCAACAAAACACCGATAGTGGCAACAAGCTTTTTTAACATCGCTAATCCCCTCTCTTATTTACTCCCTGAAAGTAGGCATAGTTCAGTGCAACATAACAAAAAGGCATAGCTATAAGCCTTCAAAGAACGATGCCTACGTTAAAAGCGATAGTTGATAAAGCAGAACCAACTGTGCACCACATGTGAATCAACGCTCATTTAAAACTGTAGCATAACATCTTATGTTGGAGGCAAAATAAGGCTGCACCTGTATGATTTAACGGGAGTATTTATGGTCATCAGTCGTAACGGTATATACACAGGTAAAAATGAGGCCTTTAAGCGCTTTTATTTCGTCGTATCAGAGAAAATTCGCATTTGTGATGAAAAATCCATTATTCCAGAATCATCGAGATGTCAGAATAATCATTGATGTGGCTAACATATTTCCAGTAATATCGAAGTGTGATTTAAAACAAGGCAGAGCTATGGACATTGAGATTATTGCTAAAGCATTGAAAGAACTAGGACATCCTACTCGATTGATGATTTATAAAAGCGTCGTTCGTGCTGGCTATCAGGGCATTGCCGTAGGCGGCTTACAAGAAAAGCTGGGGATCCCGGGTTCTACACTCTCACACCATATTTCAAGCTTGGTTTCAGCAGGCCTTATTTCCCAGCGCCGCGAAGGCCGCACATTATTCTGTGTTGCAGAATTTGAAAAATTACAATCGGTGATAGGCTTCCTACAAGATGAGTGCTGTATTGATGAAGAATGTTAAATCAGACACTCTTTTATACATAGTCAAATTACCTCATAACTTCGTAAACTGAAAGTGACACCCAATACGTAACCTTTAAATCTATCACTCGCCCTAATCAAAACATCAAAAGTAGGCTTCATTAAGTTAAAGTATGGCGCTTCGCGCCCCCTAAACCTCACGCCAGCGGCTTAACTCGATTGCTCCCACCCTAAAACCCCCATCCAAGATCAAATCTTTATTACTCAATTAATCAAATAGTTAGTTTAACCCCCTTTAAATATTTCGATTATTCTAGAAATAACGTATTGACAGAAATTAACCACAATCATATATTTCCAAACATGTCGAAATATAAGGCTTCAACGAGGCATCTACTATGAGTCCTGAAATTGTAAATATGATAAAAGAAGCTGCAGATATGTTTGTTTTCTTAGCTGCAGAACTAACCATTCTCTTTCTTGTCGTTAGCTATCTTGTGGGTATTCTTCAGGAGTTCCTGACCCCTGAGAAGATCCAGTCGATCCTGAGCTCACGTAAAGGCAAGGGGTACTTTATTGCTGCACTACTAGGTGCCATTACACCATTTTGCTCCTGCTCTACGATCCCTTTCTTGAAGGGCTTGCTTCGAGCTCGCGCCGGTTTTGGTCCGATGATGGTATTCCTGTTTGGTAGTCCCCTGCTTAACCCGGTTATTATTGGCCTGTTTGTAGTGACCTTCGGCGTAAAAGTCGCCGTGTTCTACTTCCTTGTTGCGATGGTAGTTTCGGTAACAGCTGGCTTCGTATTAGAAAAACTGGGTTTCGAGAGATATGTACGTAAAGAAGCCTATGAGACAGCTGAAACAGGATCTAGCTGTGGTAGTTCTTGTGGTGACACTAAACCCGCACCGGTAGCCGCCGCATCATGCTGCACTTCAAAACCAGTGCCTGCAGCGACATCATGCTGTGACTCAAAGGCATCTGTTGATGTTAATGCCAATGGCGAAGCCGTTCTAACCGTCAAAGAAGAGAGCCGTTGGATGCGCGTTTGGCGTGCTACCTGGAAGGATTTCAAACAAGTTTTTCCTTACTTGCTTGCTGGTATCTTGCTTGGCTCATTCATCTACGGCTTTATCCCAACAGATATGATTGCGAAATATGCTGGAGCCGGTAACTGGTATGCAATCCCTGTTGCGGCTGTTATTGGTATTCCTCTCTACATTCGTGCAGAGGCAGTGATCCCACTAAGTGCAGCACTGGTACAGAAAGGAATGGCACTTGGCTCGGTAATGGCACTGATCATCGGTAGCGCGGGTGCAAGTCTAACCGAAGTGATCCTTCTGAAATCTATCTTCAAGAACCAGATGATTGCTGCCTTCCTTACCGTTATCCTTGGTATGGCGATAGGTGCCGGTTACCTATATACCTATCTATTTGGCTAACAAAATACACTCACTCTATACGCTGCTATAGGGTGAGTGCCCTTCCCCTCTAAGGTTGTGCCCCCTGTCATCAACTTTCACCTCTTCCTCTATATTAACTTAGTCAGCTCCCCTCACACTCCCTTCGGACGAAGTTGTTCACGAACTGCACTATCCTTTGTACAGGACCGGCCTGAGAGCAACGTCTCTACGCTCGGTTGCATTGAGCGGATTCGGAGGGGGGGACGTCGATGGTGAAAAAAGCTCCAGGACTTGAGGTCTTGCGCAATATTGGGATCATAGCCCATATCGATGCCGGTAAGACCACAACCACAGAGCGGGTACTTTACTACACGGGAAGAACCCATCGGCTCGGCTCGGTGGACGACGGCACGACAGTAACCGACTGGATGGTCCAAGAGAAAGAGCGAGGCATCACGATCGTATCTGCTGTCATCACTGCCAGCTGGCGAGAACATCAGATCAACCTGATCGACACCCCTGGCCACATCGATTTCACTGCCGAGGTACAACGGGCACTGAGGGTGCTTGATGGCGGGATTGTCGTCTTTGATGCGGTCCATGGCGTGGAGCCGCAGAGTGAAACCGTGTGGCGCCAAGCCGATCGCTACCATGTACCACGCATCTGTTTTATCAACAAAATGGACCGAATGGGAGCAGATTTTGATTTCGCCGTAGAAACGATCGAACAGCGACTGGGAGCCCGGAGCGTTGTCCTGCAACTGCCTATCGGGGCGGAGGCGGAATTCGAGGGAGTGATCGACCTGTTACGGATGCAGGCAATACGCTGGCCAGATCAATTGGGGGCTAGCCCCGACGTAGGGGAAGTTCCGCCATCCCTGAGAGAACGGGCTGAGCAAGCGCGTGCCCAGCTGCTGGAACGGGTAGTAGATACCGATGACACCTTGCTTGAGCGCTACCTCGACGGTGAGGTTCTGGATTTAGAAGCACTGACGACTGCCCTGCGCAAGGCTACCATTAACAATCAACTTTTTCCGGTCCTGTGCGGCGCCGCATTACGTAACAAAGGGATCCAGCCGTTACTCGATGCCGTCGTGGACTACCTCCCATCACCATTGGATATCGGGCCTGTCACCGGGCCTGATCCCCGAACTCAGGCGCCAGCAGAACGAACACCAAACCCAGAGGCGCCACTCGCCGCACTGGTATTCAAGGTAGTTTCTGATCCCTACGCCGGCCACCTGGCCTACGTACGGGTATACTCGGGAAAAATGAAAACGGGGGACCGGGTGTACAACGCCACACAAGTCAAGAACGAGCGCCTCGGCCGTCTAGTCCGTATGTATGCCGACCACCGCGAAGCGATGGATCAGGTCTCGGCCGGTGATATCGATGCCGTGCTAGGTATGAAAACCGCCCATACAGGCGATACCCTCTGTGACGAAAATGATCCCATCTTGCTGGAAACAATCCAGTTTCCCGAGCCAGTGATTAATATCGCCTTAGAACCCAGAACCCCTGAGGACGAAAAACAGATCAGTCTGGCTCTACACCATTTGGCAGAAGAGGATCCTACTTTCAAGACGTACACTGATGAGGATACCGGTCAGACGATCTTAGCAGGCATGGGGGAACTGCATCTCCAGGTTATCGTCGATCGTCTCCAGCGGGAGCAGCATATTCAGGTCAAGACCGGCAACCCCCGAGTCAATTATATGGAAACCATCAGTCAATCGGTCTTTAAACTCGAGGCACGCCATGTCAAACAGACCGGTGGTCACGGTCAATACGGTCATGTGGTGCTGGATATAGAGCCGGGAAAATCGGGCAGCGGTATCACCGTTGAAAGCCAGATAAGAGACGGGGCTATTCCTAGTGAATTTATTCCCGCGATCATAAAAGGTGTCGAAGAAGCAGCCCGCTGCGGTGTGCTGGGTGGGTATACCATCACAGATGTCAGCGTAACCCTCCAGAACGGTTCCTTTCATGAGGTCGATTCTAGCGAGCAGGCCTTCTTGGCTGCAGGAGCCAAGGCTTTTATCGCCGCCGTATCTCAGGCTGAACCTATTCTGCTGGAGCCGATATGTCAGCTGGAGGTGACCACACCAGTGGAATTCACCGGCGACGTATTGGGTCAGTTGAGCGCCAGACGCGGTGAAATAGAGGGGATGACACCCCGTGCGGGCGGTATCGAAGTGATCCGGGGACAAGTGCCGTTGCGGGAGATGTTCGGATATGCGACCCAGCTGCGTTCAGCCACCCAAGGACGAGCCCTCTTCTCCATGGAGTTCGACCACTATGCTCCCCTCCCGCAGGAGCTGCAACAAGAAGTGCTTAAACATGGCTAACATTGTTGTTAAGGTCGAATGTTATGCAGGTTATCGTGGTGAAGAGTCACCACAGCGTTTTTATCTGCGTGAGAAACCGATTGATGTCAGTGAAATTCTTGATCGCTGGTTGTCACCTGATCATCGCTATTTCAAAGTTCGTGGTTCAGATGACGGTATTTATATCCTGCGACATGATACCGATTCTAGAGAGTGGGAATTAACCATGTTCGATAGTGGCCAGAGAGATGAGACTCGCTTATCGTCTACGTAAAGCGGGTTATTCATCATAATTCCGTGCTATCGCGTATCCCCGCGGTGCCGGGCAAGCAGCCGGAGTTTGCGGATCTTTCTTTGAGCATGCGTATACGAGATATGAAGAACATCCGCCAGCATTCGGGTAATTGTAGCCGGTTTCATTCCGGCATTTGACATAGATTCAAACAGTGCCTCAGTGATCTTGTTGCGCCAGGCCTCCCGAGAAAGTAAATGGTGCCGGAGAAGCAGGGCGGAAAACTGTTTATGACTAATCGGCTTGCCGTTCCGGAACAGCTGATGCTTTTTAATGATCCGCTTGAGCTCAGTGGTCGATAGGGCCGGATGGGTAAACGTAGTGGCATAATCGGCATAAGAGGCCAGAAATCGCTGGTCAAAATCCGCTTGCTCTGCGGTGGTTGGTAGTCCCATAGCACATGCAACCCTTCTTCTCTCGTATTAACTATTAGTTTAGTCACAGAAAGAGCGACAAGCTGATTTCGAGATAGTAATAGCGCTGGCTTACTGAAGAAACTACCATCTTCACTTTATTTACCCCCGCTACTTTGCCGCCTTTATATTGCGGTTAATGCGAAAGACATTATCAGGGTCCCATTTGGCCTTGATCTCAGAAAGGCGTTTTAGCCCTTTGCCTAAAGCTGCTTCTATCCGTTCAGGGCCTTCATCTTCAACCAAAAAATTAATATAGGTCCCCCCTGTAGAGAAAGACTTCATGTCCCCCCAGGCACATCGTGCCCAATCAATGTTCACCTGATCCTCGTCTTCATTCTCCCAAGAACCCGCTAGGTTAAGCACATAGCGTGCATCGCGATTACCTACCGGAGAATGCTCATCTTTAAGTCCGTTGAGAGCTCCCGCTATGTGGAACAAGATAACAGCCGAATGAGGCGATGGAATGTTGCTGGCATGCTTCATAACTTTCTGACATAAACCATCTTCCACTGCAGGTAGGTATTCACTCTTCCAATAGTAGCGGCGCCCCTTCGGCTGAGTAGCATCGAGCAGAGACTGTAGCTGCGTATAAGGCCTACGGGTCATAACATCGCCAATAGGATTGCCTAGTGATTTGATAGGAGCAACAATCTCCACCCCCAGTTCAGGGTCCCCACTATAGCAGGCAATCATGATCACAACAGGCTTGCCATGATGCTCCTTAGACAGCCAAGGAGCAGGCGGAGCCGGGCGCATTAATATTGCCAGAGTCAGTTCCGGTGGCGCATTTTCCGTGAGCTCACGATATAACTTCAGCACCCTGGGAGCCTCGCTGGCAGGCCATGCCACAGGCCCTCCGACAATCTCAGATCCCATAGGGTAAAGTCTATAATCGAAACGAGTCACGATACCGAAATTTCCGCCCCCTCCCCTTAGCCCCCAAAACAGATCGGCGTTCTCCTTTTCACTGGCATGGACCAATTTTCCCTCGGCAGTCACAACGTCCATTCCCACCACGTTATCCGATGCCCATCCCCAACGTCTTGTCAGATAACCAAAACCACCACCCAAGGTCAGGCCCGCAATACCGGTACGCGAGACAAAACCCAGTACAGCTGCTAAATTATGCACTTGTGTTTCACTATCCACATCACCAAGTAAACAGCCTGCCTGGGCATGAGCAACCTTTTCCTGTGGGTCTACCCACACACCACGCATCAATGACATATCAAGCATCATGGCTCCGTCGGCAGTAGCCAAACCGGCGATATTATGCCCTCCACCTTTAATACAAAGCAGCAAATCATGTTTGCGTGCGAACTGTACACACGTAATCACATCACTCACACCGATACACCGAACTAAGAACGCAGGCTTGTGGTTTATCATCCCATTCCATACTGTGCGGGATTCTTCGTATTCAGCATCACTAGCAAAAATAGCTGACCCACTTAGCTGCAATTTCAGCCCATCCAGCACTTCTGATGGTAAGTCAACCTCAGGGCCTCTCAGTGTTTTAACTTTCAATGTGATTCTCCTCGGTCATCAAGCTCTAGGAGAGCAAATCTGATACATCAATCTAAGAAATAGCAGTTGACTGAATTTCGTGCCACAAGCCATACCAATAAGATTGTTCATAAGCAGAGAATCAACTATTTCGGCGTGTTCTGTGATGGAAGGAGTTCGCTAGATATGAATACGTGAATGCTCATATCGAATCGGCATCGTTGATAGTGATACTTTGCCCCATTCCCCGCTATATAGTGCAACAACAGAGCTTAAGATCAAGATCACAAAAATCACATTAACCATAACTTTTTTGCGGTTAATAGTTTCTCACTATCTTATTGACATTCATGACGTTTATGGAATGCCTAACATGTGACAGGGCAACAATGTATCAAAATGTAATGTATTGCAGCAAAATATTATCACAAAGACATATATAATATGACCTCTTCAAGATTCCGCACGAGAATCAGAACAAAGTACATAAAATAACGTTGTAGATTAGAGGGTTAGAAAAATCAAACTTACAATTAAAACTAAGCTAACGGCACTGGTATGCATACCAATGCTTATTATGAGTGGCTTTTTCATTACAAGTCTTATCAATACAGAAAACTCAGTAATTGAAACAGAAAAAGACAATGTTAATCAAAAGGTTACATACTTATTAAACGACAACTTAAACGGACAGGTTGATACTGTTACTCGCTCGATATCCTATTATTATGAGAATACGAAGCAGGAAAACATTAAGGCTGAGCTGGCGGCTGATATCGCTACGTTTCGAGACACAATAGAGCGCATCTATAACAACAATGATTCTACTGTCGATGCGGAAATGAATGTATACGCATTTATCAACGAGTACCGCTGGGACAATGGCCGTTATATCTTCGCATATGATGCCGATACGGTGATAAACAAGGCCAATGGTGCCAACGCTAGTATTATTGGCACGAGTGCTTATGACAAGAAAGACACCAATGGCAAATACTACGCTCGGAATATTGTCAATGCCGCCAAGAGCAATACTATCGGGTTTACCAATTACCACTTTTTAAACCCGGTAACTCAAAAAGTCGAAGAAAAATTAACAGCATCAGTTTACTTCAAACCTTTGAACTTAGTCATTGCGACGGGGGAATACACCAGCGCACTTAAGAAAGATGAAATTGAAGCGGCTCTTAAAACAATCAGTTCATCTAAATACGGTCAAAATGGCTACTTTTGGGTCCAGGACAGTAACGGAAAAATTTTGGCTCACCCAAAAGCAGAAATTATCGGCACAGTCATTCCTTCAACAACATCCAAAATTGCCAACAGCATAAAAGGGAAGTCCGAAGCTTATGTCAAAATAGCCTACGAAAATCCTACGACCAAGAAAACGGAAAACAAACTGGTCTATGCCCGAAATATTTTCCCTGAATGGGGCTGGACTATTGCTACCGGTACCTATGAGAGCGATGTCACGAGCATTCAGGAAGGCTTAACCAACGCGACAGAAGAGATCTTTACCGAGAAAGTATATACGAGCATGACTATTGTTGCGGTATTACTGGTTATCTCTTTGCTGGTGGCCGTATGGGCACTTAGCGCAATTATCAAAGGCTTAGTCGTTCTTAAAGAGCGCATTGATACCTTATCGACAGGAGAAGCAGACTTAACCTCTCGGATTGACATTGCCTCGAATGATGAGCTGGGCGATATCGGTCAGTCGGTGAATAACTTTATCATATACCTGCAATCCATGATTCTGGAGATTTCACAAGCTTCCGATCATATCACTGACGGTATCAAGCAGCTTAATGAGCAATCAGAGCAAAATAACCAAGCATTGATCAAGCACGCCTCTGAAACGGAGCAAGTTGTAGCAGCGATTACTGAAATGAGCGCTACAGCGGATACGGTTGCACAGAGCGCCACCGACACTGCTGCGAATACCCAGAAAGCCAACGACGAAGCGTTAATGGCTAAAGATGAGATGCTTCAGGCATCTGGAAGTATGACGGTTCTGGTAGATGAAGTAGATACCGCTTCATCAAGTATTAATACAATGAACGAAAATACTCAGCAGATTGTCAGTGTGCTTGGTGTAATTGGTGAAATTGCAGATCAGACCAATCTGTTAGCCTTGAACGCAGCCATTGAAGCAGCACGAGCGGGAGAGCAAGGCCGAGGCTTTGCCGTGGTTGCCGATGAAGTAAGATCGCTTGCAGCACGTACCCAGACCAGCACAGCTGAAATCAATGAGATCTTAGCTAAATTGCGTCAAGATGCCTCCGGTGCGGTTACTGCAATGGAAGTGACAAAATCAAGTTGCGAACGTACAGCAGAAAACGCAGGGCGTGTATCAAACAGCCTGGATGCAGTGACTGATTCCATTGTCGAAATCAATGATCTCAGCACTCAAATAGCAACCGCTTCTGAGGAGCAAAGTTCGGTAACCGAAGAAGTTAGCCGTAATATGAATAACATCCGCGAGATGGTGTCCGAGTTGACCCAGAACGGACAAGCGACAGTAGACAGTACTCAAAGCCTGTCGGCTGCCAACGCACAACTGAACTCACTGGTCAGTAAGTTTAAACTGCAGTAATAAGCAATGTCTGCCCTTTTGTTTGAAACAATGTAACAACAGGTCTTTCAAGCATAGCAATAAACAAATAAAGGCTTCTATTGGGAGCCTTTATT
>NZ_JAKRRW010000023.1 GCF_026191635.1 Photobacterium obscurum | reverse complement strand
CAATCTGAGCCATGATCAAACTCTTCAATTTAAGATTTTGGTCGGCTCAACGAATACTGATAATTATCTATAAAAGATAAGAATTGACTGTGCCAAATAATAAGTAAACTTAGTATTTGTATTGGTCACTCAGTTCATTGATACCAAATTTGCTTTCACTTTTAAAAAGTGAAGACAAAAGGTTTGACTAATCATTTCACGAGTGCCCACACAGATTGCATGGTCAAATTGTTAAAGAACAAACTGACTGGTTAGCGGCTTAAGTTGCCGTGCTCCGTGTCAGTGAGGTCGCATTATAGAGAGTTCGATCGTCTTGGCAAGGGCGTTTTTAAAAAAAATCCCACCCAACGAATCAACCGAACAAACTTTATCCAACAACAAAAAAAACGGCCACTTTAAGCACAAGCGTAGCCGCCCGTTCACGACTTCTCTCGTCAAGCTACATGTTCCGTAAATTGCTTAGACTTTTTTCTAATACGATCCCTAGGGTGAGTAATAGGGATGGCCGATAATAACTTTCTCGTATACTCAGCTTGCGGGGAGTCATAGATCTCTTGGACAGAGCCTAACTCAACCAGCTTACCGAAATACATCACGGCAACGCGATCGGAAATATGCTTAACAACCGATAAGTCATGAGAGATAAAAATAATCGCCAGATTCATTTCTTTCTGCAGCTTGAGAAGTAAGTTCAGAATCTGCGCCTGTACCGAGACATCCAGCGCAGACACCGACTCATCACAGATTAGCAGTTTAGGCTTTAGCGCTATTGCACGGGCAATACCTATTCGCTGACGCTGTCCCCCCGAGAACTCGTGTGGATATCGCTCAGCCGACGATTTTGGCAAGCCCACTTTAACCAATAACTCTTTTACCCACTCTCTCCTCTCCGCAGTCGTACCCACGTTATGGATGATATAGGGCTCTTCCAGGATCATTCCGATGGTATGGCGCTGATTCAGTGACTCCATCGGATCTTGGAAGACAATCTGCATTTCTTTACGCAACGGTCGCATCTGCTTGGCAGAAATCGCTGTAATATCGTTGCCTTCAAAAAAGATTTTTCCCTCGGTCGGCTCATACAGTTTTAAAATGGTACGCCCGAGAGTGCTCTTCCCACAGCCGGACTCACCAACTAACCCCAGCGTCTCCCCCCGCGCAACAGAAAATGAAACGCCATCAACCGCTTTAACTACATAACCTTTTTTTAAAATACCTTTACCTGACACAAAGTGCTGTTTTAGGTTTTCAACTCGCAGGATTTCTTCCATATTCACATCCTTTCGTAGGACAGCCTTTATTCGCTGTTAAAACAAGTCCTATCCGTTGAACTCAGGGAAAAGTGCAGTATCAATAGGTTGTTTAGATTCGCTATCTAAACTCGGCATCAACCCCATCAAGCGTTCAGTGTAAGGATGCTGCGGGTTATCAAATAAGTCATAAACATTGGCAAACTCGACAACCTTGCCGCCATACATCACCGCGACATCATCACAGATTTCCGCAACGACGCCTAAATCATGAGTAATAAAGATCATTGCCATCCCGGTTTCTTCTTGTAGGTCAATCATGAGATCGAGAATAGAAGCCTGGACAGTCACATCGAGTGCCGTTGTGGGTTCATCACAGATAAGTATGTCAGGCTTACACGCAAGAGCCATCGCAATCATGACACGCTGGCGCATTCCTCCTGAAAGGTTGTGCGGGTACTCCTTCAACCGCTTTTCCGGCATTGGGATCCTAACCTTAGTTAGCATCTCCAAGCAGTAAGCTTGTCGCTGTTGTTTATTTAACTCAGGGCGATGCAGTTCCAGTACTTCATTTATCTGCCGGCCGACACTATGCACCGGATTCAATGCCGTCATCGGATCCTGGAAAATAACCGAAATACGATTTCCACGCATCGCATACATTTTCTCGGGAGGAAGCGTCACCAAATCTGTCCCTCGATAAAGGATCTGTCCTTTAGTTACTCGGCCGTAGGGCTTGGGCAGCAAACCTATAATCGACATTGCAGTAACGCTCTTACCACAACCCGACTCCCCCACCAAACCAAGGGTTCGTCCTTTTCTGACATCGAAATTAACCCCGTGAAGGACCTTCACTACTCCATCATCAGTCGTGAATTCCGTTTCCAGATCCCTGACACTTAAAATTACATCGGAAGACATACCGCTCTCCTGTTACAGCTTATGCGTGTCATCAATCACAACGACGGGTTCGAAGGTCTTGCCTTTCTTCATTGCGGTCTTGGTTTCTTTCTTCAGATCTTGATCAATCCAAAAAGTTGATAGGTCTATCGGCGAGAACATCGCCTCTGTCTGCTTGGTCATTGCCGGAGTCGGATATTTCACCCAGCGCCAATGTGCCTCTCGGGTATATGGCACCATGTATCCAGGGACAATAATGAAGGCTTCGCTCACCATCTTCTGAATTTCATGCGAGATAACATGTTTTTTGCTCACATCAAATTCCGCGTCAAACGCTTCAATTTTGGCGTCCATTTCAGCCGAGCGGTAATTGGTATGGTTATTGGTTTGCGGTTTGGCATTATCGGAATGCAAGTATTCCCAGTATGACGGGATTTCTCCTGCCCCCATATTTACAAAAGCCAAGTCATGCTTTTTCTCAAGAATATATTTAAACGCTGACGAGCCATCGACTAGGTTCAAGCTGAAATCCAACCCAGCCAGCTTGGCCTGCTCCTTCAAATAGGCTATGCGGGGCGAGTGCATGGGCGTCCCGTAAGTAATCGCAAACGTCAACCTTTGACCATCCTTGTTGACCCGAATACCATCGGAACCAATTTTATCAAAGCCAGCTTTTTCAAAATAATTGACCGCAAGCTCAGGGTTAAACGCTGGCGCTTTGTTATCAGGACGATCATACCCCCCATGACCATAGCCAAGCCCATGCGGCTTACGACTGTAGTCACCACGAAGGACATTTGTAATCATGCCGTCAAAATCGGTCGCGTAAGTGATCCCTGCCCGAATATTCACGTTATCCAGAAGAGGTTTGGCGGTATTCATCCATAGCCCACCAGCGCCCTGAACAACCTGGTTATAGCCCCAAAACTTTGCAATATAACCTTGCTGATAGGGTTTTGAGTTGGCCTTTTCATGCCACAACTGCGGCAATACCAAACCAAAGGTATCCAAATCCCCTTTTTCAAAGTGTTTACGGGCAATATCCGAATCACGGATCACTCGAATACGGACTTTCTCTACGTTATAACGGTTCTGGTAGTACCGATTGGAATAGCCCCACCAGTCTTTACCGACATGCTTAAAAGTAACGCTTTTTCCTTTTTTGACCTTATCCAGATAATAAGCCCCAGCTGTCGGCTCACTTTTAAAGTTGTACTTACGTACAAAATTGTCATCAATACCGTCGCCGTTCTTGTCTTTGCTTAGCTTGAAAAAATGTTCCGGCCGCGGCTGAAGACCATTACTCGGCAAGTTGATTTTTACCATCAGCTCATCATCACTCAGAGCCATTTTTGATTTAATCGCAATCGTGTAGTCATCGAACCTGGTCACCGACTCGATATGATTGACAAAAAAATCGTTATACCAAGGGTCGATAATGTCTTTCGAACGATAGTACTTGAGCATGAACAGGTAATCATCGGCATCAATTTTCTGACCGTCAGACCACTTTGCCTGCGGATTCAGTTTGAAGTACACGGTTTTATGATCTGCTCCAAAGGCCCAGGCTGATGCCAGCTGCGGGATCCACTTTCCGGTATTCGGATGCCTTGCTGCAAGTTTGGGTGCGCCATCCATGAAGAAGCCGCGCAATCCTGAATTTGCATCAGGGCCAACACTCCGTAGGGTTTGGGGGAAGCTCTGCATCGACATTCTCAGCGTGCCGCCAAATTTAGCTTCAGCGGACGCAAACAGCGGCTCATCCATATTGGATACCCAGCTCAAATCAGCGGGCAAAGTATTTGCGTATGCGGACAAGCTTAAAGTTGAGAACACCGCGACTGCGGACAACGTTAGTTTCTCATTCATTTTATACATCCTTGTATTGACGGCGACTCAAATATATCGAGTGAATTTTTTCGGGTCGAAAGCTGCACGTATCGCCTCGCCAATAAATGTCACCATAACTAAGACTAGTACAATGGCCGTGACCACTGAAGTTACTATCCAGGGAGAGTCGAGGTTCGATTTTCCTTGTTGCAGCAATTCTCCCCAACTCGGTGTGGGGGGCATTAACCCTAGCCCCAAATAATCCAACGCGGTTAATGCCGTTATATTGGCGGCAATCGTAAAGGGGGCGAGGGTCACGATCATCACCATGGTATTTGGCAATATATGCTTGAACAAAATTCGAGACGTGGATGCCCCGATGGCTTTGGCGGCCATAACATATTCTCGGGCTGACTCTTTATAGGTCATGGTGCGCATGTACCAGGTCATCCCCATCCATCCGAACAGAACATTAATGGCAACAAACAAGGTAAAGGTTGGCTGGGTGATCGATACCAGTATCATGATGACATAGAGAAACGGCACCATTGACCACACTTCGATAAGTCGCTGAACAAATAAATCAAACTTGCCACCGAAAAAGCCCATAGCACAACCGATGGCCGTTCCAATCGCGTACGAGATAGCCATGGTCAGCAGTGCAAACCCCATCGCCGTTCTAAAGCCATATACCAAGCGCGCCAAGATATCCCGGCCTATAACATCGGTTCCCAGATAGTGTTTGGTAGCCGCATCTGGTGCATTAGGGGGATAATCACCGCTAAAGTCCTGTTCATACGGGTTCCACGGCACCAGTGGCATCACAACAAAGTTGTCCCCGCCTTCCAGCTCGAAAACTCGCTGTAATTTTCGGTAATCCGCCTCGCTGGCAGAGCTTTGTCCATACTCCGAACCTTGACGCACACCACTGAACACCGGGAAGCTGTACTCACCGTTGTACTTCACTACCAGCGCCTTGCTGTTAATCAATAATTCGGCCACAAGAGAGAGAAGCAATAATGTCGTTAGGATCAGAAAAGACCAGTACCCCCGTTTGATCTCTTTGAAACGTTTAATTTTCTTTCTGGTTAACGGGTTCAAGCTCAACATAATTACGCTCCAAACTTCACACGAGGATCGACAAGAGCGACACAGATATCAGAAAGAATATTACCGACCAGCAGCATGGCCGCATTGATAGCGACAATCCCCATTACCACAGGATAATCTCGCTCCATAATCGATTCATAACCAAGAAGGCCTACCCCATCGATATTGAAGATCACCTCGATCAAAAACGATCCAGTCATAAAGAACAGCAGTGAATTACCAAAATGGCTGGCGATCGGGATCAGGCTATTACGGAGTGCATGTTTGCGTACCGCTTTTCTAAAGGGCAACCCTTTGGCTATGGCGGTACGGATGTAGTCGGATGACAGGTTTTCCATCAGGTTATTTTTCATTGTCATCGTCAAGGTCGCGAAGTCACCAATGAGATAACAAATAAGCGGTAATACCGCATGCCACATCACATTCTTTAACTGCTCGTAGGTTGTTTCATAATCGTCGAAATCTTCCCCGACAAAGCCCCCCATCGGGAACCACTCCAAGTGATAACTAAACAATGTTATCAACAGAACACCGACCACATAGCCCGGTAATGCATAGCCAATAAAGAGCAGAATCGAAGAGCCGGAGTCAAACACTGAACCGTGCTTGAGAGCCTTGTAATAACCCAGCGGTATAGAGATAAAATAACTAATAAAGAACGTCATACCACCATAGAACATTGACACCGGCAGACGCTCGGCAATCATCTCAATAACAGGTTCGTAATATCGGGTTGATTCACCAAAATCGAGTACCAGTAACTTTCCAAGCCAATCCGTATAGGCCTCAAATACCGGTTTATCCAACCCGTAAAAGGCATTCAGCTCAGCCATTTGCTCTTCAGATAGCGCAGAACTTCCTCCTGCAGTCGTCATTGATGCCGCACCATCACCTTGTGACTGCATATTGGCAAGCATACGCTCGACAGGACCACCCGGTACGAAACGTGTGATGGCAAAGATAAGAATGGTAATTCCAATGAAGGTCGGAATGACCAATGCCATTCGACGAAGAAAATATGACAACATGTACTGACTTACTCCATGTCTTGCTTTCTCTCAATAAAAAGTTCCAATTCATTAAAAGATAGCAGTAACAAGAAATTTCAGCTTTTAATCAAGGCTATGAGTTGTTCCCAATAAGTCACCTTATCTTAGGCAGATTATCTAAAACACAGGTGTCCAGTGTGGGCTGATGGCATGAAGGCAGTAAACAGAAAGTCAGGGGTAGTAGATACCGATTAGATAAGCCCTACCTGAGAAAATAGCAGCATTAAAAAAGGCCGCCGAAGCGACCTTTTTCTTAATCAATTCTTGCTGTATTAGCGTGCAGCAAGCCATGCCGGCACATCGGCAACACTGTCCAGCACGACACTTGCTAGTGCTTCGCCAGCCTCGGTAACCGGCTTGCCAGTACGGACAAGGATTTTGGTACCAACTTCCGCCGCCTCGGCTGCCTTCATATCATCGGTTTTATCACCGATCATCACCGAGTTGGCCATGTCTATTTTCAGGAAATCTCGGGCCGAGATGAACATCCCCGGCTTCGGCTTGCGGCACTCGCAGTCCTGCAGATAATCGCCCTGGCCTTCTGTCGGGTGGTGAGGGCAATAATAGATACCGTCAAACTCAACACCATTATCGACAAAGTTCCAGTCCATCCACTCGGTCAGGGTCAGGAATTCATCTTCGGTGTACATACCTCGGGCAATTCCTGCCTGGTTGGTTACCAGAACAAGCATATACCCCATCTCCTTGAGCTTTTTACACGCTTCAAAAACACCTTCTACGTATTCAAAGTCATCGACGGTATGAACATAACCATGGTCGACGTTGATCACGCCGTCACGATCGATAAAAACTGCTGGTTTGGCCAAAAGTCAGCCCTCTGTCTATATATATTAAGGCAAATTATCGCATGGCTACGGCAGGGATTCATCTGTTTATATTTTTTGCCTGTAAGTCAGCGGACTATCGACACAGCTAGCCACAAAGCCATTTAGACGTCTAGACGTAAAAATATCTATTGACTTAGCCATCTAGACGCCCTAGCATCAACACAACAGATGCGTTTAAGAAACACTTTACGCACAAAACAATGACAATGTAAACACAACAAGTAGCATTACGATATATCTGTGATTACAGGCTTTTACCTTCGTAAACTTTGCCTGGGCAGCAGGTATACATATCAGGAAGTTCGATGATAGAAATAAATAGAGTAAATAAAGTGTTCTATCAGGGGGAGAAGGAAATCAACGCGCTGCGTGATATCAATCTGACCATTGAGCAAGGCACCATCTTCGGCGTAATCGGTTCATCAGGGGCAGGTAAAAGTACCCTAATCCGTTGCGTCAACTTGCTGGAAAAGCCTACCAGCGGCCATGTCATCATTGACGGCATCGATCTAACCCAGCTCTCTAGCAAGGAACTAACACTTGCCCGCCGTAAAATTGGCATGATCTTCCAGCACTTCAACCTGCTGTCATCACGAACAGTATTCGACAATATTGCCCTGCCGCTGGAGCTGGCAGGCAAAGGGAAGAAAGACATCAAAGCCAAGGTCAATGAACTGCTGCAACTGGTTGGGCTGGCCGACAAGAGTGAATCATATCCATCGAACCTCAGTGGCGGCCAGAAGCAGCGGGTAGCTATTGCCCGGGCACTGGCCTCCGATCCCAAAGTCTTGCTGTGTGACGAAGCAACCAGTGCACTGGATCCGGCAACCACTCAATCGATTCTGACCCTGCTCAAAGAGATTAACCGCAAGCTGAATCTGACCATTTTGCTAATCACCCACGAAATGGATGTAGTCAAAAGTATCTGCGCCGAGGTGGCTATCATCGGTGACGGCGAGCTGGTCGAGAAAGGACCTGTCGGTGACATTTTTGCCCACCCGAAGACAGATCTTGCCCGAAACTTCATCCGCTCGACCCTGGATTTATCGATCCCCGAGGACTATAAGGCCCGCCTTGTCGAAAGGCGCGTAACAAACAGCTATCCGCTAGTCAGGCTGGAATTTACCGGTGCATCAGTTGATGCCCCACTGATCAGCCAAGTCGCCCGCGAATTCAATATCGATATCAGCATTCTAAGCTCCGATATGGATTATGCCGGAGGGGTAAAATTCGGCCTGATGATGGCTGAGTTCTTTGGCACAGAGCAGGCCGCCGATCAGGCAATTGCTTTTCTTCGTGATCACAAAGTTAATGTAGAGGTACTGGGTTATGTGGCCTGAATCTATTTCCAGCTGGTGGCAGGCCAACGAACGCCTGACTTTCTTGCTAATCGATGCGCTGGGTGAGACGTTAATCATGGTATTTGCCTCCGGGCTGATTGGCTTTGCTATCGGTATTCCTGTCGGGGTAGCCCTTCATCTCACCAAAGATAACGGCCTGTTAGAGAACCGAAACCTGAACAAGGTACTGGGAACGGTTACCAATATCGGCCGCTCTATCCCATTCATTATCCTGCTGGTTGCAATTATCCCGTTCACCCGCTTTGTGGTCGGTAGCTCAATTGGTACTGCGGCTGCAATCGTACCGCTGACCGTCGGGGCGATCCCATTTATTGCCCGCCTGGTCGAAGGGGCCCTTTTGGAAGTGCCGACCGGTCTGGTTGAAGCGGCTCAGGCAATGGGTGCAACCCCAAGCCAGATCATCAGCAAGGTCCTTCTGCCAGAGGCACTACCGGGCATTATCAATGCGGTCACCATCACACTCGTTACCCTCGTCAGCTACTCGGCAATGGCCGGTACGGTCGGTGGCGGTGGTCTGGGTGATGTCGGTATCCGTTACGGTTACCAGCGCTTTGACGGCACTGTCATGCTGATCACCGTTATTATGCTGGTCGTCTTAGTCCAGCTGATTCAATCGGTAGGTGACTACATGGTCAAACGAGCTGATCACCGCTAAACAGAAAAAAACATTAACTAATAATTACCATCTAGTATTACGGAAAACCCCCGCTTTAAGGAGAAATAACATGGCGCTTAATCTGAAGAATCTTTTCGCCGTCGCAAGTCTGGCATCGGCACTTGTACTAACGGGCTGTGGAGAAAAAGAAGCCACCGTCGACAACAGCAAGATTAAAATTGGGGTTATGGCTGGGGCAGAAGCCCAGGTAGCCGAGGTGGCTGCCAAGGAAGCCAAGGATAAATATGGCTTGAATGTAGAACTGATCACCTTTACCGACTACGTCTCACCCAATGCAGCTCTGGAAGAAGGCTCTATCGATATCAATGCCTTCCAGCACAAGCCTTACCTTGATCAGCAGGTAACCGACCGCGGTTATAAGTTTGCGGTAGCAGGTAATACCTTTGTTTACCCAATCGCGGCTTACTCTAGCAAAATCAAATCGATTGACGAGCTAAAAGAAGGCGACCAAATTGCGGTACCGAATGATCCAACCAACCTGGGGCGTTCACTGCTGCTGCTTGAGCAACAAGGTCTGCTAAAACTGAAAGAGGGTGCCGGCCTGACAGCAACCGTACTCGATATTATCGACAGCCCGAAGAACCTGAAAATTGTCGAATTGGAAGCTGCACAGCTACCGCGCTCGCTTGACGATGTGCAACTTGCGATCATCAACACGACCTATGCCAGCAGCATCAACCTGACACCAGAACGTGACGGTGTCTTTGTAGAAGATAAAGAGTCGCCATATGTAAACCTGATTGTTGCCCGCGAAGACAACGTCAACGCAGAGAACGTACAAACGTTCGTTAAGGCCTACCAGTCAGAGGCTGTATACACGGCGGCAAAAGAAATCTTCCAAGGTGGCGTGGTTAAAGGCTGGTAATGCGGTTTGCCATCAATAGATAAACCCGAAAAGGCTTCTCGCTATGAGAAGCCTTTTTGTCAGGCGTATACTACTTTTTCCTGGCCTTCCCTTGTACTGCCTTGAACCGGGGATTGGTCTTGCAAATCACATAGACTCGGCCTCGGCGCTTCACTATCTGGCAATCGCGGTGGCGGGCTTTGGCACTTTTCAGTGAGCTTAACACCTTCATCCTACTCTCCTTTCTTCGTACCAAATTGGCCAAAACGACGACTGAAGTTTGCCATCCTGCCTTCTGTACTGATCACCCGCTGCTTGCCGGTATAAAACGGATGTGATTCAGAGGAAACATCCAAGGTGTAATAAGGGTATTCCTTACCATCTTCCCAGGTAATGCTCTTATCGGTCTTCAGCGTCGACCCCACCAAGAAATATTTATCGACACTGGTGTCGTGGAAAACAACAGTTCGGTACTCGGGGTGGATACCTGGTTTCATTTTATACTCCTTAACTAACAACCCTTTCGGGTGAGATATGTTATAATATAACACTTGATAACAATTCTCATCAAGACTTCGTTTGCATTTTTATGATATTTTCTGCATCAAACAAATCGAGGCGTTATCCAGATGACCTATCAAATTGAGCCAATTGGTATTATTCGCTCACCCTACAAAGAAAAATTTGCCGTGCCACGCCAACCGGGATTAGTACCCAGCGCCCGTTCCGAAATCGTACTGCAAGGCGACGCCAATGCCCTTGAAGCCGTGCGAGGACTCGAGCAATTTAGCCATCTGTGGCTGTTATTCTTATTTGACCAAAATCTGGAAGCCGGCTGGCGACCAACAGTCCGCCCTCCTCGCCTCGGCGGCAATGAACGTATCGGGGTGTTTGCCAGCCGGGCAACCTTTCGGCCAAACGGTATCGGAATGTCAGCAGTTGAATTCAAGGGGATCCGCCAAGACGGAAAAAATGTCATTATAGAGCTAGGCGGGGTTGATCTGGTCGATGGTACCCCGATTGTCGATATCAAGCCCTATATTCCCTACTCCGACAGCCTGCCACTGGCGACTGGCGGGTTTGCGAGCGAGGAGCCCGATACCTTACAGGTGATCTTTACTGACAAGGCCGAATCACAACTTACCGGCCGCCAACTGGCAAGGCAACGGGCCGTCATAGAAGAAGTGCTGGCGCAGGATCCAAGACCAGCCTACAAAAAAGGCAAGCATGACACCAAGGAATACGCCGTCCATTTATTCGACTACAATGTTAAGTTCACTGTCGATGACAAAAAAGTAACCGTCACCGCCCTCGAAAAGCCGATGGCGAAACAAAAAGATTAAACGTACGCCGGCCTGTTCCCTTTGGCGAACAGCCAAATGGCTGGTAGTATATACGGTTACCGCCTCTTTGGGCGGTTGGGGATGTCCCCATCACTTATCAAATTCATATCAACCAACGGATACCATCAATGCGTACCAGTAAATATCTTCTTTCAACGCTGAAGGAGACTCCAAACGACGCAGAAGTTATCAGCCACCAGCTGATGCTACGTGCAGGTATGATCCGTAAGCTGGCTTCAGGTCTTTATACCTGGCTACCTACAGGTCTGCGTGTTCTGCGTAAGGTCGAAAACATTGTTCGTGAAGAAATGAACAATGCCGGTGCAGTCGAAACGTTAATGCCCGTGGTTCAGCCCTCTGAACTATGGGAAGAAACAGGTCGCTGGGACAAATTTGGTCCAGAGCTGCTACGTATCGCTGACCGTCACGACCGACCGTTTGTACTAGGTCCGACTCACGAAGAAGTGATCACGGACATGGTTCGCAACGAAGTGAAATCTTACAAGCAGCTTCCGCTGAACCTATACCAGATCCAGACTAAATTCCGTGACGAAGTTCGCCCACGCTTTGGTGTAATGCGTTCTCGTGAGTTCATCATGAAAGATGCCTACTCATTCCACCTGGACAAAGAAAGCCTGGTTGAAACCTACGAGACAATGCACCAAGCATACTGCAACGTATTCAGCCGCATGGGGCTGGATTTCCGTCCAGTACTGGCTGACACAGGTTCAATCGGTGGTTCTGGTTCTCACGAGTTCCACGTATTGGCTGAAAGTGGCGAAGACTTAATTGCCTTCTCAACTGACTCTGACTACGCTGCGAACATCGAAAAAGCAGAAGCGCTAGCACCGACAACTGAACGTGCAGCACCAACGGCAGAGATGACGCTGGTTGATACTCCGAATGCGAAAACTATCGCTGAGCTAGTTGAACAACACGGTATCGCTATCGAAAACACAGTGAAAACTTTGTTTGTGAAAGCATCTGATGACGTTGAAGCAGATCTGGTTGCACTGATCATCCGTGGCGACCACGAGCTGAACGAAATCAAGGCAGAAAACCTATCTTGTGTTGCGACGCCACTTGAGTTCGCGACAGAAGAAGAAATTCGTGCCCTGGTTAATGCAGGTCCTGGCTCACTAGGCCCGGTTAACCTACCTGTGCCATTCATCGTTGACCGCTCTGTAGCGGTAATGAGTGACTTCGGTGCTGGTGCCAACATCGACGACAAACACTACTTCGGTATCAACTGGGGTCGTGACGTTGAGCTAGGCCAGGTTGAAGATCTACGTAACGTTGTTGAAGGCGATCCAAGTCCATGTGGTCAAGGTACCCTGCTGCTGAAACGCGGCATCGAAGTAGGTCACATCTTCCAGCTAGGTAACAACTACTCTAAGTCAATGAACGCTGCCGTTCTTGGTCCTGATGGTAAAAACACCATTATGGAAATGGGTTGTTACGGTATTGGCTGTACCCGTGTAGTGGCTGCTGCTATCGAGCAGAACAACGACGAAAACGGCATTATCTGGCCAGACGCTATCGCACCGTTCCAGGTTTCTATCGTACCAATGAACATGGCGAAGTCTGCTGAAGTTAAAGAAGCGGCTGAAAAGCTATACGCTGAACTAACGGCAGCCGGTATTGAAGTACTATTTGATGACCGTAAAGAACGCCCAGGTGTGATGTTTGCGGATCATGAGCTAATTGGTATCCCTCACACTATCGTTATCGGTAACCGTAGCCTAGAAAATGGCGAGATGGAATATAAAGACCGTCGTGCGGGCACCAAAGAAAGTGTTGCGATTGCCGACATCGTTGAGTTTGTTAAGCAGAAATTGGCTTAATAACTTAACCCGCTAGAAAAAGCCTCCCTCGCGGAGGCTTTTTTATTTTCTGCGCCAGCTAACCTTTCGACTCCGGCTTATTTCCTTGTATAGTTAGGAGAATGAAGAATACGAGAAGCGTTTGAATGGCAAAGGATAAGCCAAAAATCAGCTTGTTATTATCTGGAGGCGGAGCGCGGGCGGCCTATCAGGTCGGAGTGCTCAAAGCCATTGCCGAGTGGTATCCCCGGGTTCATCATAGTCCGTTCACTATCTATTGCGGCACCTCAGCCGGTGCTATCAACGTTACCTCTATTGCCTGTTATGCCTCCTGCTTTAGGCTCGGCGTCAAAAAGCTGGAATGGATCTGGTCACGACTGCATAGCCGACGAGTTTTCAGCGCCAGTGCCTACGGAATGACGAGCTACCTCGCCAATCAATGGTTTGCCCGCCTGCAGGCTGATCACCATGCTCGCCCGCCCTTCGGATTGTTAAATAGCCGCCCGCTGCGTCAGTTACTAAACCAGGTGAATAACTATAAACGGCTGGAAAAGCAAATTCTTGCCGGAAACCTGCACGGTATATCAATTACCGCCTCAAGCTACAAAAGTGGCCAGTCGGTAAGCTTCTTCCAGGGCCAACAGGAATTAACCGAATGGGACAGGGCCAAGTCAAAAGGACGCCGGTCATTAATCACCACAGAGCACTTACTAGCATCTGCGGCAATTCCGCTGGTCTTTCCCGCAACCCGCATTGGTCAGGCCTATTATGGTGACGGCTCCATCCACCAGCTTGCTCCGCTGAGACCTTCGCTGAAAATGGGAGCCGACAAGATACTCATCATCGATTTAATCAACCAAAAACTCAGCCAAAGGGATCCCACCAAAGCCCCCGGCTTAGCGGCTCTTGGCGGACACCTGATGGATACCATCTTCAGCGATACCCTGACAGCCGATCTCGAACACCTATCGCGTACCAATTCCTTATTGCAGGCTCTGCCCGAATCAGAGCAGAAAATGCTGGGCATGAAAATTGTTGACCATATCCACCTTTTTCCGAGCCAATCTTTCGAGCCCCTGGCACAGGAAAATTATTGCCACATGCCGCCGATGACACGGGCATTAATGCGATTAGCAGGGATCAGCCCCAAAGATGATGCCGCCATCACCAGTTATATTTTGTTTGAACCTGCCTACATTAATGCCCTGATTGAGCTCGGATATCAGGACACTCAGGAACAAGAGACGATCCTCCGCAATTTTTTGAAATAAAATCAGTAGATTATTAATAAAAAAACGGCATAGCTGTTGAAATGGCTTAATATTTGCCTATAGTTAACCTCTTATCTTTTTTTTGACGCTTTTATGGATCCAATTCTCTGGAATAATATTTTTGCGGAAAATAGCAAACCAAGGGCAAAACCCCTTGGTGCTGATCAGCGCCTGTTGATCCTGCAAAAGCTCCAGGGGAAACTGGACCTCGGCCTGATATTTGAAATTTTCACCCGTGAAGTTGAAAAACAAATCGATATTAGCCGTCTTGTATGGGAATTAGACGCCACGTCTACCTTAATCCGCCGAGGCAAGGCCACCCAATACCGTCAGAGCTTTGTCCTGCGCTTTAGTGATAATGAGCTGGGCAAGTTGCAGTACAGCACTCCCTACCCCCTCGATAAGGATGAGATTAACCTTCTTCATACCTACCACCGGTTGTTTGCCGGCCCACTAATGAATGCAATTGAATATCGCCGTGTCAAAAATATGGCTCTGCGCGATTACCTGACCACACTAGGTAACCGCAACAGCTTTGAGCAAGATATTCTCCATGCGATTGCCATGAGTGAGCGCAGAAATGTCGGGCTGGTATTGCTGATGTTTGATCTGGATAATTTCAAGCAAGTTAACGACCGTTTTGGCCACCTTGACGGTGACAAGGTCATTCGCCGTTTTGCTGCGATCCTCAAACAAGCCGTCCGGGCCTCTGATCGCTGCTACCGCATCGGCGGGGATGAGTTTGCAATTATCCTTCAGCCAGCAACCGACAAGTCGGCGCTGCATGTCGCCAAACGCGTACAGCAGCTCATGGCCGATGACCAGACATTGCGTACGTTAAAGATTGGTTCATCCTGTGGGTTCTCTGAATACCAGAAAGGCGATAGTACCACCACCTTGGTCGACCGTGCAGACCGTCAGCTCTACCGCCACAAGCGCAAAAAATAACCACTCTCAACGATTCTCAATCGCTTTGCCATATTCATTCCCCGTACCTCTGGTATAGTAATATCCAGCGACTGTCTTACAGCCAGCCCCGAATACTGATTTCATCAATGAACTGCGCGATGCTACAGCAGTTAACTGATGAAATTAGTATTAAGTAAGGAATAAGCATGAAAGTTTACGAATGCTGCGAGCTAATCCGAATGACCTACGCCCAAATTGGCGGCGGTGAGTTAGGCTATATCCCGAACGCCATTCACTGTGCAGTCAAGACCCTGGATTACGTCGCATCAAATGAAGAGCTACCAATGGAAGTCAGGGAACGCGCTGCCTTTGCTGCTGCCAACCTGCTGATGAGCGATCACGAGGACAAATAATGGGCTTGGAACGTTTTGAAACAATGGATCCAGTGATGCTGATGAGCATCGTCAACATGAAGATCCGTGATGAATTTGGTGACTTGGATAGCTTGGTCAAGTTCTTTGATATCGACAAACAAAAGCTGATTGACCGACTGGCAGCGGCAGGCTTTGACTACCTCCCTGAAGCAAAGCAATTCCGCTAAACCGGCCCAACCTATCCCAACAAAAAACGGAAGCCAAGGCTTCCGTTTTTTATGCGCTGATACATGATTCAGCGTTTATTCCATTGATTTTGATGGATATGAATACACCGATAATCTAGCCTTTAAAAACAGGCAGTAGATTCGCCATTGCCAGTAGATGGAAGGCGGCTGTCAGTACCCCGAATGCAATCACCACATAAATCGTCGCATTTCCCCCAGGTACCACAAAGCCTTCTTGTTCCGGCATTCTTTGACGTAATGTTTTTGCCAACGTCGCCGGAATAATGCAGGTCCAAATCGTGGCAGCAGCACCGGCTAAACCAATCGCGGCAACAAAACCAAACGGTGCCACTAACGAGAACACCAACGGCGGAATAAACGTCACACCCCAGGTTTTTAGTCGCCCTTGCTTGGTATCGCCAAAGCTAAAGAAATCAGCCAGGTAATCGAACACACCCAACCCAACACCAATGAAAGATGAGACAATCGCGGCAATGGAAAAGATATGCAGGGCTTGTTTAATGCTATTTGAATCGATGGCTGCAGTCAGTGCCGACATCAAAGCATCCACGCCACCACCAGCGGTCACAACAGGGCCAAACGCCTCACGCGGTAAATTGCCAAAAATACAGATCACCCAGCCCAGATAAAATGTAAGCGCAATTAGCGTACCGCAAAAAATCGCTTTTTTGGCACGGTGCTCATCCTGGTAGTAATCACGCATCGTGCTCACTGAATGATGGTAGCCAAATGATGTTAATGCGACCGGCAACAGGGCTAACGCATAGGCCGAGTATGGGGTTTCACCTTGGCCTTGTGCAAACAAGACCGGCACACTGATATTCGAAGCCAGCCCTGATACACCCAGCACAAAACTGATGATCATAAAGAGGATCAACACAATAGAAATACGATCCACTGCACGGGTAGAGTGCAAAACAAAGGCCGAGCAGAATGCAACAAACAAGACAGAAGCCAATTCACGCGTGACACCTAGCATTTCACTGAAAATCATGCCGGATGTTGAAATATACGCATAAAGTAGAATTCCACCCACAAAATATAACGACAAATTATTGATGATATTAATCTTGTTGCTTAATACATCTTTGGTGACAGTATTAAACGAAGCTTTAAACTCATAATGCTTAAGTGCTTCTAATAATAACCAACCGGAAAGCGTCATCATGATCATAGTGAAAGAAATGGCGATCACACTCCATAACGTCCACGCACCCGCACCTGCACTTGGCAATCCAAGCATGCCTGCCCCAACACAAACACTGGCGATAATACACGCCCCCCCAAGTGTGGATGGTTTACTCATAATGACTCCTAGACAACATTAACGTATCAGCGTGCTAGTACAATAATACCTACCAAGGTTTTAATCAACAGCAGGAAAACCGACTGGGTAAATTATAATCAGGCAGGTGGAAATTTTGCGTTACAGTTTATAGCGCACATAAAAAAGCCGCTGACTGCGGGCGCAGATAGCGGCTCTTTTGGACGTAACGCTGCAGGTTTATTTTAACTGTGAGAAATAAGCCGCAACATTCGCAATATCTTCATCGCTGAGCATCGATGCCTGTGGCTGCATGACCATTGCCATTCCGCCAGTACGCTGCTTGTTTTTGTAAGCCTTTAATGCACCAACCAGGTATTGCTCGTTCTGGCCTTTTAGACTCGGGTAACCCGGGATCATTGCGACGCCGTCGACGCCGTGACAAGCTGCGCATACCGCGGCCTTGGCTTTACCGGCTGCCGCATCACCACCAGCCATAGAAGGAGCAGACATCACTGTCGCTAACACTGCAATTGCAAGAACTTTCTTCATTCGGTCCTCTTATAATTCTGTTTGATTCCAGTACTTCACTCTCACCTTGAACATCACAGCTTAAGGTGACAATCAGGCAATTAACAATTGTGCACTATTCAGCCTAAAATTGCACATCAGATACATCATTGTGCCACTCTAGGTCACAATCCTGGCCACTAAATGCATCGACAACAAATAATCCGGCAACAGCAGCCAGCTGCTCACCATAGAAAACCAACGGAGTACGACGGCGATTCCAGCTGGGTACCCCATATTCCTGAAATAGCTTCTTCATCTTACGCTTACCGACCCGTCCGACCGGCTTGGCCTCAATCGCTTCAGGGTCAAAGCGCACAGACACCACCTCATCCCCCCGAGGCAGCCGTAACTGCCCCTTGCCCACGCTAGCAGCTCGCAATGTTAGTGCGCCTAGACCCTGTGGCAACAGACAGGTCTGGTCGAGCTCGCAGGTTTGCTGCCAGTCCTTGATATCCGGCCATTGCCGAACAAGGTACAGTCGTTGCTGATAACGCCGGATCTGAACATTGTTCCAACATAGCTGAGGGTTGGCATCGGATTTGGCCAGCACAACCGCACGCCAGATCTGCTCCAACTGGGCCTGTGACGGCATCAAAACATCAAACAGCCCAAGCCACTGGCGGATCAGCTGCTTGCCCATTCGCTCCGACCCCAGCGCAGAGATCAGCAAGCTTTGGTCGACATACACGGCCTGCTCCAGTTTGTCCTTCAGCAACTCCTGTAACAAGGCTTCCTGCTCACCGCATAATGCCGCACTCCGTGCCACAGCCTTGCGAATACCAGGCCAGCGTTCGACCAGCAGCGGCGTCACCTGGTGGCGCAGAAAATTACGGTCATAACGCACATCCTGGTTACTCTCGTCTTCGACCCACTCTAGCTGGTGCTGCAGGCCATAATGCTCGATTTCCTGACGGGTTGATGTCAGTAAGGGACGCAAATGAAGACCATCGGCAAATGGGGTACGTTCTGGCATTGCAGCCAAGCCTGCCGGTCCGCTGCCACGCTTCAGGGTGAGCAATACGGTTTCAAGCTGATCATCGGCATGCTGCGCGGTTAATAGGATATCCCCGGTATTGAGGTGTTTGCCAAGCGCCTGATAGCGATGCTCCCGGGCTTGCTGCTCGACACTTACCCGGCTTCCTAGCGCTAGGGTGACCTGCTCCACGTAGCATTCGATCCCTTCTTGTCCAGCCCAACGCTGGCAGTGCTGGCTCCAGCTATCGGCATGCGGGCTCAGGCCGTGGTGGACATGGACAGCCACGCACTGATGCTGGGGGTGCTGGCGGATGAACTGTCCCATCAGATGGAGCAATACCCGAGAATCCAACCCTCCGCTAAGGGCTAAAACAAATCGTTGAGGATCGTCTGCATGGGCCAGCAGAGAGGCGGAAAGTCGGGAATAAAGCATCAGAGAGGAGCTCTTGTCAGAAGTCGCATACATATGGGCATTATATCAAATGCTGTCACTGGATGATTGACGAGCAGCCATAAAAAAACGGGCCAACCAAGGTTGACCCGCTCTGAAATAATAGCTTAGCAAAGCTTAGCAGTAACCGTAGCTCATCAGGCGCTGGTAACGACGCTCTAGCAATGCCTCAGTATCTAATGCTTCCAGCTCTTTCAGCGTCGCCACTAACTGCGCTTTCAGTGCCGTAGACATCGCCGCCACATCACGGTGTGCGCCACCCAAAGGCTCTTCGATGATGTTATCGATCAGCTCAAGTTCTTTCAGGCGATCTGCCGTCATACCCATCGCTTCTGCAGCCTGAGGCGCTTTGTCAGAATCACGCCATAGGATCGATGCACAACCTTCCGGAGAAATCACAGAATAGGTTGAGTACTGCAGCATGTTCACGCAGTCACCGACACCAATAGCAAGTGCACCACCAGAGCCGCCTTCACCGACAACGTTACAGATAACCGGTACCGTCAGACCCGCCATCTCTTTCAGGTTGGTTGCAATCGCTTCCGACTGACCACGCTCTTCAGCACCAACACCCGGATAGGCACCGGCTGTGTCAATGAAGGTGATGATTGGCATTTTGAAACGCTCTGCCATTTTCATCAGGCGAAGTGCCTTACGGTAACCTTCAGGCTTAGGCATGCCAAAGTTACGCAATACTTTTTCTTTAGTCTCACGACCTTTCTGGTGACCAATCACCATTACCGGACGGCCATCAAGACGGGCAATACCACCGACCAGCGCCTTATCATCGGCAAACGCACGGTCACCCGCCAGCTCATCGAACTCTGTGAACATATGCTCAACATAGTCAAAGGTATACGGACGCTGTGGATGACGGGCTAATTGAGCAACCTGCCATGCACCAAGATCACCAAAAATTTTCTTGGTCAGCTCAAGGCTTTTCTTTTCTAGCTGTTCAATTTCTTTATCTAAATCAACCGATGCAGATTCTTCACGGCGTGACACATCACGCAGTGCTTCAATTTTTGCTTCTAGTTCCGCAATCGGCTGTTCAAACTCAAGGAAGTTCAGGCTCATACCACTTCAATCCTTTTGCTCACGATTATTTGTTCTATCCAATAACTGTGGGCTAATTTAATTAAACTCAAGCTCTACTTGCTTTTCACCCAGTAATATTTTGAGATCGGTAATCAATTGATCTGCTGGGGTAACGCGCCATTCAGTCCCGAGGGTCAACTTGGCACGCGCATTCGAGCGCTGATAATACACATGAACAGGTACAGTACCTGCACGGTGTGGCTCCAGCACTTGGCTGAAGCGTTCAAAAAACTGTTCATCAATTTGCCTCTCAGTCACTGAGATGGCAAGTCCTCTTAAGTGCTTTTCTCTGGCTTCTGAGATATCCAGCACTTCTCTGGCCGACATTTTAAGGCCACCATTAAAATCATCAAAGCTGACCTGTCCAGAAACCACGAGTATTCTATCTTTTTCAAGCAGATCCAGGTAGCGTTCCAGAGGTTCTGAGAACAACATCACCTCCATTCGCCCCGAACGGTCATCGAGGGTCATCAAGCCGATCCGGGTCCCCCGCTTGGTGGTCATCACCCGAGCCGCAATCACCAACCCCGCCACGGTCACCACTTTGTCACGTCCGGTCGGATGGGCATCTTTCAGTCGCCAGGTCGTATAATGCTTCAACTCCTTCACATAGGCGTTGATCGGGTGGCCGGTCAGGTACAGGCCTAAGGTATCACGTTCGCCTTCAAGCCACACCTTCTCCGGCCACTCGGGAATATTGGCGTAGGCATGCTCGACTTCCTCCGGCGCTGCAGTCAACACCCCGAACATATCAGTCTGGCCAAAAGCCTCAGCCTGATGATGCTGGCTGGCCGCTTTGATAGCGTCATCAAGCGTTGCCATCATCGCGGCACGGTTTGGTCCCAGGCGATCCATAGCACCTGCTTTGATCAGCTTTTCAAGTACACGTTTGTTGACTTTCTTAGTGTCGATACGGGCACAAAAGTCAAACAGATCCTTGAAGTGACCACCTTTCTCACGGGCTTCGATAATATTTTCAATCGGGCCTTCACCAACCCCTTTGACCGCACCGATGCCGTAGACAATCGCCCCATTGTCGTCAACATTGAAGCGGTATAGCCCCTTGTTCACATCCGGCGGCAGCAGCTTTAGTTCCATCCGGTGGCATTCATCCACCAGGCCAACGATCTTGTCGGTGTTATCCATATCGGCAGTCATTACCGCCGCCATGAACTCAGCCGGATAGTGCGCTTTTAGCCACAGCGTTTGATAAGAAACCAATGCATAAGCAGCAGAGTGAGATTTGTTGAAACCATAACCGGCAAATTTTTCTACCAAGTCGAAGATTTTCATCGCCAACTCGCCGTCGACGCCGTTCTTCACTGCCCCTTCCTCAAAGGTAGCACGCTGCTTGGCCATCTCTTCCGGCTTTTTCTTACCCATAGCACGACGAAGCATATCCGCCCCACCCAAGGTGTAACCAGATAGAACCTGGGCGATCTGCATAACCTGTTCCTGATACAGGATGATGCCGTAGGTTGGCTCAAGAATTTCTTTCAGCGAGTCGTGTTGCCACTTCTCATCCGGATAAGATACGGCTTCACGGCCGTGCTTACGGTCGATAAAGTTATCTACCATGCCCGATTGCAGTGGCCCCGGACGGAACAGGGCAACCAATGCGATCATATCTTCGAAGCAGTCTGGCTGCAGACGCTTGATCAGATCTTTCATCCCGCGGGATTCAAGCTGGAATACCGCGGTGGATTCCGAGCGTTGCAGCATCGCGAACGACTTAGGATCATCCATCGGGATCGCCGCAATGTTAACCGGCTCCTCGCCTTTGGCTTTCAGGCGCGGATTAACCATGCCCAATGCCCAATCAATGATTGTTAAGGTACGCAGACCCAGGAAGTCAAACTTGACCAGGCCCGCCGTTTCTACGTCGTTCTTGTCAAACTGGGTTACCGGGTTCCCCCCCTCGGCATCGCAGTACAACGGTGCAAAGTCGGTAATGGTGGTTGGCGAGATCACCACGCCACCAGCGTGCTTACCGGCATTTCGCGTTACACCCTCAAGGATGCGGCACATGTCGATCAGCGCTTTGACTTCCTCGTCCGACTCGTAGACCTGACCCAACTGCGGTTCGGCATCGAAGGCTTTAGCCAACGTCATACCCGGCTCGGCAGGCACCAGCTTGGAAATACGGTCAACAAAACCATACGGGTGGCCCAGTACCCGGCCAACGTCGCGGATTACCGCCTTCGCCGCCATGGTACCGAAAGTAATAATCTGCGATACCGCATCACGACCATACATCTCCGCCACGTGATCAATAACCTGATCACGCTTGTCCATACAGAAGTCGATATCGAAATCGGGCATGGAGACACGTTCCGGGTTCAGGAATCGCTCGAACAGCAAATCAAACTCCAGCGGATCCAAGTCAGTGATATCGAGGGCATAGGCGACCAGCGAGCCAGCACCCGAGCCTCGTCCCGGCCCTACCGGCACATCGTTATCCTTCGACCACTGGATAAACTCCATTACGATCAGGAAATAACCAGGGAATCCCATCTGGTTGATAACGTCGAGCTCGACTTTCAGGCGATCGTCATATTCAGGACGGCGCTTGGCTCGTTCTTCTTCGTCAGGAAAAAGAAACGCCAACCGTCGCTCGAGCCCCTCTTCAGACTCCTTGATCAGGAAGTCTTCGATGGTCATATCACCCGTCGGGAAGTTCGGCAGGAAATACTCGCCCAGGCGCACAGTGACATTACAGCGCTTGGCAATCTCGACACTGTTTTCCAGCGCTTCGGGAATGTCCGAGAACAACTCGCACATTTCCTCTTCGGTGCGCAGATACTGCTGATCGCTGTACAGCTTAGGGCGGTTTGGATCCACCATGGTGTAGCCGTCATGGATCGCTACCCGAATTTCGTGGGCATCAAACTGATCCGGGGAGATAAACCTGACATCATTCGTCGCCACAACCGGCAATTCAGCCTGCTCGGCCAACTCAACCGCAAAGTGCAGATAAGCATCTTCATCGGCGCGACCGGTACGTACCAGTTCCAGGTAGTAGCTATCCGGAAAATGGGTCTGGTAAAACTCGACGCACTGGCTAACCATCGCCTGGTTACCTTTCAGCAACGCCTTGCCGACATCACCGCTCTTGCCGCCGGACAGCAAAATCAGGCCTTTTTTGTGCTCAACCAGCCACTCTTTATCCATCACCGGCAGGTGCTGGACATGGCCTCGCTGGTAAGCTTTGGAGATCAGCATGGTCAGGTTCTGGTAGCCATCGTTGTCAGCGGCCAGAACCGTCAGATCCGTCAGCTCCTCGCCCATTTCTTCCGACATGACCTTGAAGTCAGCCCCGATGATTGGTTTCATCCCGGCACCGTGGGCTGCAAAGTAGAACTTAACCAGACCACACAGGTTGGTAAAGTCGGTCAATGCCATTGCAGGCATCCCCATAGCCGCGACTTTTTTTACCAGCGGCGGGACTTTGGACAGACCGTCCACCATAGAGAAATCACTGTGGACACGAAGATGAATAAAACGAGGTTCAGCCATGACTAACCAGATTTGATGTGTTCTTGATAATTAGCGAGGATTATAGCCCAAAGGACTACAATCATCACCGAATGTGGCTTAACGATAAAACTAATGACCATTAAGCCAGCAATATAGATACGCTCAGCGAGGGATCAGTCGATACCCAAGATACGCTTAACCGGCTTAAAGCTCTTACGGTGCTGTTCAATTGCCCCGAATTTTTCCAACGCTTCAAAGTGCACTTTGGTCGGGTAGCCTTTATGTTTGGCAAAACCGTAATCCGGATACTGGGCATCCAGCTCTTCCATTTCCCGGTCACGGGTGACTTTAGCCAGAATCGATGCGGCACTGATTTCGGCGACCCGTAAGTCCCCTTTTACCACCGCCTGAGCCGCCATCGGCAGCTTGGGAATTTTGTTGCCGTCTACCAGCACGTAGTCAGGTTGCACGGCCAACCCGGCCACCGCACGCTGCATGGCAACCATAGTCGCCTGAAGAATGTTCAGCTGATCAATTTCTTCCGGCTCACAACGGCCTAATGACCACGCCAGTGCTTTCTCTTTGATTTCATCAAACAGGGCGTTGCGCTTTTTCTCGCTCAGTTTCTTCGAGTCGGTCAGACCTTCAATCGGATTGTTCGGATCAAGGATCACCGCAGCAGTTACTACCGCCCCCACCAGCGGCCCACGGCCAACTTCGTCCACCCCGGCAATCAGATTAGCCTGTGGGTACTCAAAAGGTTCTAGAATGGTTGCCATATTTATCTATCTATCAATTTCAGGACAGCTGTCGCCGCCTGCTTGTCTGCATCACACTTGATCAGCTGATGCAAACGGGAAAATTCAGCCATCAGCTCGCTGTTATCTGCGGTCAAAAAGCGATCGACTTCCGCACACAACTTTTCTGGCACACAATCATCTTGGAGCAGTTCGGGCACCAGTTCACGATCGGCCAGAATATTTGCCAGCGAAACATATTTAGTTTTCAGCATTCGCTTTGCCAGCCATGCTGTCAGTGGCTTCACTTTATAGCCAACCACCATCGGGCGCTTGACCAGCATGCATTCCAACGCCACCGTACCTGACGCCAGCAATACCGCATCCGCCGCCGTCATGACGTTACGCGCAGTATCATCGACCAGCACAAAATCAAGTTCTGGAGCAGTTTCTCGCCAAGCCAGCTCGAACTGCTCGCGGCGCTTCTGGTTCACCAGAGCAACCACAAAGCCCAAATCAGGGTGTTTTTGCTTAAGCAGCTTGCAGGTTTCAATAAACGGAGCTGCCAACATGCCCATCTCACTGCCGCGGCTACCAGGCAACACCGCGAGCCAGCGCTTGCTACTGTCGAGGTTAAGCAAATCTCTGGCTGCCTGTTGGTCGGTTTGCAGCGGGATCGCATCTGCCATAGTATGGCCGACAAACTCACAAGGCACGTTGAACTTATCGTAAAACGCTTTTTCAAATGGCAGGAAGGCCAGTACCAGGTTGGTCGCGGCTTCAATTTTGAAAATACGTTTCTGACGCCACGCCCACACCGACGGGCTGACATAGTGCACCGTCTTGATACCCTGTAGCTTCAAGTCACGTTCCAAACGCAGGTTAAAATCTGGCGCATCAATACCGACAAATACATCCGGCGGATTATCGGTAAAGTATTTCACCAGCTCGGCCTTGACTTTAAACAGGCGTGGCAGACGTCCCAAGACCTCGACAATCCCCATGACCGCCAGCTCTTCCATATCAAACAGCGTGTCGCAGCCTTCGGCCTGCATGCGTGGGCCGGCGATACCGACAAATTCGGCATCCGGATATTGCTGTTTGACTGCCTTAATAAAACCGGCACCTAAAATATCGCCGGAGATTTCCCCGGCGACAATTCCTATTCGAAGTGGCTTCGTCATAATTAGCGAATAATACCGCGAGTGGATTTTTCGAAAAATTCAACAAACAGATCCAAAGACTTATGTTCTTTGGCCATTTCTTCGATTTCAGGCTTCACTTCTGCCAGCGTCTTACCAGAGCGGTACAAGGCTTTGTATACGGCACGGATCGCTTTGATCTCTGCCTTTTCAAAGCCACGACGCTTCAGGCCTTCAACGTTAATACCGAAAGGCGCACAGTGGTTGCCTTGTGCCATCACGTACGGAGGCACATCCTGAACCACGATTGAACCGCCGCCCAGCATACAGTGATCGCCAATCGTACAGAACTGGTGGATTGCCGACATGCCGCCGATAATCGCCTGGTTACCAATCGTCACGTGACCAGCCAGGGTCGCATTGTTGGCAAAGATACAGCGGTCACCAATAACACAGTCATGAGCGACATGGGCATTGATCATAAACAGGTTATCGCTGCCGACTTTAGTAATGCCGTTATCCTGAATCGTACCGCGGTGCATCGTCACGCTCTCGCGGATAGTATTGCGGTCACCAATTTCCAAACGGGTCGGCTCGCCAGCAAACTTCAGGTCCTGACACTCTTCACCGATTGAAGCGAACTGAAAAATCCGGTTCTCACGGCCAATCTTGGTCGGGCCTTTGACAACAACATGCGACATGATTTCGGTACCTTCACCGATCTCAACATCTGCACCGATGTAGGTAAATGGGCCAACTTTTACGTTAGCAGCAATGATTGCACCCTCTTCAACAACGGCTGACGGGTGAATTTGGGCAGTTTCGTGAATCATTAAAACTCTCGTCTTGCACATTTTAGCTCAGCAGAGCAAACCACACCGCCGTCGACTTTTGCTACGCCATTGAACATAGCAATACCACGACGCTCCTTCAGGAATTCCACTTCAATAACCAGCTGATCACCAGGACCTACCGGCTTACGGAATTTCGCATTATCGATACTTGCAAAATAGTACAGTTCATTTTCTGCCGGCGCCCCAAAGGTCTTAAATGCCAGCAGGCCTGTCGCCTGAGCCATGGCTTCAAGGATCATCACGCCAGGAAATACCGGCATCTTCGGGAAGTGGCCGGTAAACTGAGGCTCGTTCACAGACACGTTTTTAATCGCCGTCAGTGTTTTACCTTCTTCATAGTTAGTTACGCGGTCAATCATCAGAAACGGATAACGATGCGGTAGAAGCTCTTGAATTTCTGTGATATTCAGCGTTTTATTTTCGCTAGTCAAAACTAAATTCCTGTCTAGTCAAATTTTTAAAATGGTGTTCAGTTGAAACTAAAGCGGCCTACATATGTAGGCCTACTTTCAGAATTAGCCGGTCAGGCACTATTCGCCTTTGTCCGCCAACATCTTTTCAACTGATTTGAGACGTTTGTTCATCTCGTCAATCTTCATGGTACGTGCTGCAGTCTTACGCCATTCACGGTTCGGCTGCAATGGGATACCCGATGAGTACATCCCTTTTTCTTCGATACTGCGCATCACCATGCCCATACCGGTAATTGTTACGCCATCGGCAATTTCAATGTGACCATTAAGAACTGACGCACCGCCGATAATACAGTACTTACCAATTTTGGTACTGCCGGCAACAATAGTACCACCCGCCATCGCGGTACCATATCCGATTTGCACATTATGGGCGATTTGCATTTGGTTATCGATGATCACGTTGTCTTCGATAATGGTGTCATCCAGTGCACCGCGGTCAATCGTGGTACACGCACCGATCTCCACACGGTTGCCAATACGGACAGAGCCTAGCTGCGGGATCTTCACCCACTCGCCTTTGTCGTTCGCATAACCGAAGCCATCAGCACCAATAACAGTACTAGACTGAACCAGGCATTTCTCACCAAGCACAACACGATGGTAGATAGTGACATTGGCCCAGAGCTTGGTTCCTGCACCAATTACGGCATTTTTGCCAATGAAGCAGCCGGCACCAATCTGCACGTTGTCACCGATCTGAACTCCAGACTCAATGACTGCGTTATGGCCAATCGCCACACCCTCGCCAATAATAGCATCTTCTGCAATGCACGCTGTTGGCGCAATGTCAGTGGCCGCAGCCGGTGTCGTATCTAATAGTTGCGCAACCAATGCATAGCCTAGGTACGGGTCTGCCATGATAAGGGCATTACCTGCAAAATATTCCGCATCACCGGCTTTAAGCATAACCGCCGAAGCCTGGCATTCTGCTAGGTGCTTGCGGTATTTGCTACTGGACAAGAAAGTGATTTGCCCCTCACCTGCTTGCGCCATACCGGCAATAGATTCAATGACAACAGTACCATCGCCGCGAAGCTCAGCACCCAGTTTGTCTGCTAGTTCAGCAAGAGTAATTCCAGCCATTCGTAACCTTTCGTTATATATTCTTCTGTTGGTGCTACCTAAGCCTACCAACCGGTAATTCTATCCTAGCGACCAGAATATCATTCCGCTTGGTAAGACCAGTTTAGGATAAGCCCAAATAAAACAAGTCGAAAGTAAGAAGTGTACCAAAGTACCCCCTATACTTTCGACTCATGATTAGGGTCTAGCGCCCTTCTTACTACCCGTTATGTTGGCCATAGCCTTATTTAACGGCAGAAATCACTTTCGAAGACAAATCATCTTTCGGGCTAGCGTAAAGCACTGCATTGGCATCAACAATAATGTCGTAACCTTCACGTTTTGCCACGTCCTGAATTGCCTGACGGATTTTCTGCACCAGCTTTTGCTCTTCTTCAGCACCACGACGGCGCTGATCTTCCTGCAGAGCTTTCGCTTTCAGTTTGTAGTTAGACTCAAGCGAGGCCATCTCACGCTGAAGCTTAGTACGCTCGCTTGAGCTCATTAGCTCACCGTCACGCTTCATCTTATCGACTTTGGTTTTCATGCGGCTTTCAATGCCACGAAGTTCGTCAATGCGATCTTTAAACTCACCACGTAGCTTCTCAGCCACATTATACCTTTTTGCCAGCTGAGCCATTGCCTGACTAGTTGCGACATAGCCTACTTTCTGCGCCGCTTCAGCAGCATGCGCATACATTGATGAAGACAAAATTACCAGGCTAAGACTTGCCGCTTTAATCCACTGTTTCAAAGGGAATCTCCTCAAAAATTTAGAATGTTCGTCCAATAGTGAAGGTAAAGAACTCTTCATCATCACCATCGTATTTCTTGATCGGACGAGCAATCGAGAATACGAGCGGCCCCATTGGCGACATCCACTGCAGGGCTGCACCATATGACGCACGGATCAATGACGGATCGGAATAGTCATGTAGGTACCTTCCGTCCTCTTCGGTTAAATCATACTCCGTATCCCAAACCGTACCGGCATCAACAAAAACACTGGTGCGGATCTGGTTACGAACTTCTTCTGAAGCAAATGGGGTCGGTACAATCAGCTCCATACTGGCCAATGCAACGGCGTTACCACCAGCCGCATCGTCGGTTCCCGTGGCACAATTATTATTGCCACCGCCGGCACCGCCCGACTCACAACCACCTACGTATACCGCTTTCGGACCGACGGTATTGGAGCGGAAGCCACGCAGGGTAGAGAAACCACCGGCATAGAAGTTTTCATAGAACGGCAACAGGTGATCGCTGCCATTGTCTGTTGTACCGTAGCCGTTACCGTAACCCAACTTACCGCGTAGCAATAAGCTGAAATCATGGCCTTCATTCAGCGGGAAGTACTGACGAACATCATACTGCGCTTTGAAGTACTGGGCATCAGATCCCGGAATCGTCATCCGGTACGAGGCCCGCTGGTGGTTACCCGCCGTCGGGAAATACCCCCGATTGAGGTTATTTCGTGTCCACGAAATCGACCAGTCAAAGTCATCAAGTTCAATCACATTTTCACCACGGTTAAAGCCGTGGATCTTCTTGAACTTCTCAATCTGGTAGTATTCTTGAGTGTTCGAGATCTTGTTATGGTCATAGCCTAGACCAAACTCGAAAAAGTTCAGTTCATCAAACGGGAAACCCCAGGTCAGGCTGGTACCGTAGCTCTGGTTGGTATAGTCAGAGATATTGGCATCAGAAGCTTCGAACTCGTTGTAATAAACCTTACCACCAAGGCTGATACCATCGAGGGTAAAGTACGGATCACGGTATTCTAAGCTGACGTTCTTCTGGTAATCGTTCATCATCGCATTAATGCCGAAGCGATTACCCGTCCCAAGGAAGTTATCCTGCTGGATACCCGCCTGGAAGCTAATACCCGACTCGGTACCGTAGCCAATACCAAAGTTGATATTACCAGCGTTTGCCTCTTTCACGTTGTACTTGATATCAACCTGATCGTCGCTACCCGGCACACGTACCGTCTGCACATCAACGGTCTCAAAGAAACCGGTACGGTTTAGACGCTCTTTACCCCGCTCAACAGACTTCGAGTTCAGCCAGCTACCTTCCATCTGACGCATTTCACGACGCAGGACTTCATCTTTGGTTGAAGTATTTCCAGAGAACGAAATGTTTCTGACATAGATACGCTTACCCGGCTCAACATTCACAATTAGCGAAACTTGCTGGTTTTCATCATCAAACTCAGGGATCGTCGTTACTTGCGGGTAGGCATAACCAAGTTCGCCCAGTTTACGCTTCACGCCTTCTTCCAGTGCCGTAACTCGAGCGCCGTTATAGATGTCGCCGGTATCAATCGTAACCAAACTATTTAGCTCGTCTGATTTACCGACCAGCTCGCCACGTAGCCTCACATCCTTAACGCTATACTGCTCACCTTCATTGACCTTCAGGGTGATATACACACCTTTCTTGTCCGGTGAAATAGCAACCTGGGTCGCATCAAGCTTGTATTTGAGATAGCCATTATTTAGATACTGGGAGCGCAGCGTTTCCAAATCGCCGGCAAGTACCTGTTTCTGGTACTTTTCATCTGCCAGGAAGTTCCACCACGGCACTTCAGCCTGTAGGTTGAACTTGTCGCGCAAATCATCATCAGAAAAGACTTCATTACCAATGAAGTTAATCTGCTGGATTTTTGCCGACACACCTTCAGTAAAGACAAATTTCAGATCGGCACGATTACGCGGCAGTGGGGTAACAACGGCTTTTACCGTCGCATTATATTTACCGACACTGTAATAGAAATCTTCGAGGCCTTTTTCAATCTTACTCAGGGTGGTTCGATCCAAGGCTTCACCAATCGAGATTCGCGAAGCGTCTAGGTTCTCTTTAAGTTGCTCTTCCTTGATCGCTTTGTTACCAGAGAATGTAATGTTGGCAATAGTCGGACGCTCAAGGACCTTGATTAAAAGCGCATTTCCATCTCGGTAGACCTTAATATCTTCAAAATTGCCAGAAGCAAAAAGAGCCTGAATCATCTCCGAGACATCACGCTCATCAACGTCATCACCAACACGGACCGGCATTTTCAATAATGCCGCACCCAGCGTAACGCGCTGTAAACCTTCGAAACGAATATCATCAACTACAAATTGTTCCGCGCTCTGCGCAACACTACTACCGAGTAAAAGTGATGCGACCAACAGTTTTTTCATCGCCATTAGTGTTCTGATTATTCCTTGCTAAAAAACGCACTTATTAAAGGCGGGTAAAATCATTGAATAGCGCTACGGCCATTAACGCAACCAAAATGGCTGATCCCACTCTGTAGCCTATATCCTGAACGCGTTCAGAAACAGGACGACGTGTTACCGCTTCAATGGCGAAGAACATTAAATGTCCACCATCCAGTACTGGCAGCGGTAATAAATTAACAATCCCCAAGTTCACACTAATCAATGCCAGGAAGCCAAGAAAATAGACCATGCCATAGTCGGCGGTCATCCCTGCCCCTTTGGCAATTGAAATCGGGCCACTCAGGTTCTTAATGGCAACATCCCCCGTTACCAGCTTGGTCACCATATCAAACGTTAAGGTAACCAGCTGCCATGTTTTCTCGGCAGCTTTGCCTACTGCTTCAAACGGGCCATATTGCAAATTAATTCGGTACGACTCCGGCCAGTCCTTAACCTTAGGCGCAAAACCGGCATAACCTATCACTGTACCATCGCGTTGTGTTTTCTCGTTGGGTGTTAATGTCAACGCGATCAGCTCCCCCTCACGCAGCACTTCCAATGCAAGAGGCTGAGCAGGGTGTGAGCGAACAGCATCAACCACCTGCTGCCACTCAGTTACCGGGGCAGCATTAATTGCAACAATTTCGTCATTTAACCTCAAACCTGCCGCAATTGCTGCTCCGTCATCACTAAGTTGTGAGACAACAAGAGTAATATCCGGCGAGTATGGGGTGATCCCTAACGTTGTCAGTACTCGCTCACTTTCCGGGTCAAATGACCAACGAGTAAGATCCAGCTTGCGCTGCACTTCATACTCCGAATCCGGCTCAGAAACGGTAACCACCATCTCTTTGTCGCCAATATGGGAAATCATTGCCATGTTTACGGATTCCCAATCAGCGGTTTTGATTCCTGAAATGGACTTAAGTTCCATTCCATTACGAATTCCTGCTTCAGCAGCAATAGATTGCGGGGCGACTTCTCCAATGACAGGGCGAACGGCAGGTACCCCAATCAGATACACAACCCAGTAAGCAAAGATTGCAAACAGAAAATTCGCCAACGGCCCGGCTGCAACAATCGCACTACGCTGCCACAGTGCTTTGTGGTTAAAAGCCTGATGTTCTCGTTCTTCCGGTACATCATCAACCCGACCGTCCAGCATTTTGACGTACCCCCCAAGCGGGATCATCGCCAACGTATACTCTGTGCCATCTTTGCCGACTTTGTGCCATAAAGACTTGCCAAAACCAATCGAAAAGCGCTCGACGAATACACCACAACGTCGGGCTACCCAGAAATGACCAAATTCATGAACCGCAATTAAAATGCCAAGGGCAAGTAAAAATGCACCAAGGTTCCACAATATTCCCATCATACTGATACCTTCCGAATGACTTCCCGGGCTACAATTCGAGCCATCCTATCCAGCTCTATCACGCTTTCCAAGTCGGCCGGCTCACTCATTTGAGCTAAGTCGAGAACCTGGCTGTTCACTGTTGCAATATCGGTAAAGCGAAGCTGATTATTCAAAAATGCGGCAACAGCCTCCTCGTTGGCTGCATTCAAGGCCGTAGTAGCAGCCTGCCCGCTATAACAGGCATCCATTGCCAATTTTAGGCAAGGATAACGGCTAAAATCAGGCTGCAAGAAGGTAAATTCACCAACCTTGCTAAAGTCCAGCGGCGCCACACCAGCATCTACTCTTTCAGGATAGGCCATCGCACAGGCAATGGGGGTTTTCATATCCGGTAAACCCATCTGCGCCAGAACAGAACCGTCCTTGTACTGCACCATGGAGTGGATCACCGACTGCGGGTGAATAATCACATCCATTTGTTCTCGTTTGGCATTAAACAGCCAACGCGCCTCGATATACTCCAAGCCCTTGTTCATCATGGTGGCGGAGTCGACAGAGATCTTCGGTCCCATCGACCAGTTCGGGTGAGCAATCGCCATTTCCGGTGTGACAGATGCCAGTTCAGAAACATCGGTATAACGGAACGGGCCGCCAGAGCCAGTCAGCAAAATTTTACTGACGCCGTGTGCATCCAAGTCACAATGCCCCATCGCACGCTGGATCTCGGCCGGTAGGCTCTGGAAAATGGCATTATGTTCGCTATCGACCGGCAATAGTTCCGCGCCATATTGCTGGCAGGCGTCAATAAACATCTGCCCGGACATCACCAATGCTTCCTTGTTGGCAAGCAAGATACGCTTGCCAGCCTTGACACCAGCCATGGTTGGCAACAAACCTGCGGCACCAACAATCGCGGCCATCACAGTATCGACCTCGTCAAGGGCGGCTACCTGACACATCCCCTCGGCACCCGCGACCACTTCTGTCGGGATATTATGCTGATTCAGTAATGCGGTCAGTTCGACAGCCGCTGACTCAGAAGCCATAGCGGCATACTTTGGCTGCCATTGTTGGCATAGCTCAAACATTTTCTGGCTATTGGAGCCTGCCGCGAGCGCAACCACATCAAACAAATTCGGGTTCTGTGCTGCTACAGCCAGCGTACTGCTTCCGATAGAACCAGTCGCACCAAGAATCGTTAACTTACGCATAAAATCACTTAATTCAGCTATGAAAAGCAGCTCAAAACAAGCTGCTCGGTAAACAGGTATCTGCCAAGCTATTTCCAGCCAGCGCGGACAATTTCGCTGCGCTGTAAGCCGCTAAAACAATGCCTACTCGGTAAGTAAGCACGACTTTCATCCCAGCTGGCACGGCACAGCGAAAGAGTAGCTACATCATACTAGCCAAAGGTAGAGCAAAGCAAAAACAGGAAGGGCAGCCGTCAGGCTGTCAATACGGTCAAGAATACCACCGTGACCAGGCAGGATCGTGCCGCTGTCTTTGATGCCGGCGACCCGCTTGAACATACTTTCGACCAAATCGCCCAGCACTGAAGCCACCACTGTCACAACAGCAATCAGCAGCAGTCCACCAAGGCTGGTAAAAGGAATATCCATTAACGCAGCACCACCCCAGGTAACCACTACGGCAAGGATTGCACCGCCAAGCAGACCCTCAATTGTTTTATTCGGGCTGACTGCCGGCGCCATTTTATGCTTACCAAATCGCTTGCCAGAGAAGTAGGCACCGGTATCTGCCGACCAGACCAGGAAACAAACCAGCATCACCAGTTTGGCACCATGATACGGCGATTCAGCATAGTTGACAGCACGAAGCATCAGGATGCTCCAGAAGAAAGGGATCAGGGTCAGCAGGCCAAAAAGATATTTCAAAGAGGTGGCCTTGGACCAAAGGGATGAACTTGAAGGGTAAGTCACCGCGAGTGTAGAGGCGATCAGCCACCAGATACCGCCAACCAGCAGCATGTGCTGGTGCGATTGAGCGATGCTCGACAAGGTCGCCACATCGGTTGGCATCATGGCTATCGATGCACCTAGTGCGATAGTAGGCACGACCATCGCACCCCAGCGCGACTTCGCATCAACAAATTGTGTCCACTCCCAAAAACCGACCATGGTAATCGCCGCTAAAGCGATAACAAAAGCAGGGAAAGGTAAAAGAAAGATCCCTGCTATTACTAACGGCGCGAGGATAAGTGCGGTAATAATACGTTGCTTTAGCAAGCTGCGTCCTCTCGTTATTCATTATATGTTAGTAACGACTCAGCATTTCTCTGTTGCTGTCTGTCTATTGCTATTCTGTGGCAGCCTGTAAAAGGCATCATGATAAAACCCAAGATGCCCTCTAAAACTGTCATACGGCAAAATAGTCATAAACCGAATGGTTACTATTTTTGTAATAAAGCCTGTACCTGCTCGCCGGTGCAACCAAAACGTCGCTCACGGTTCACATACCATGCTATAGCATCAGTAAGGCTTTGCTCGTCAAAGTCAGGCCAATGCTGCTCGGTAAAATAGAGCTCAGCATACGCAGCCTGCCATAACATGAAATTACTAATACGGCATTCGCCACTGGTACGGATCAGCAAATCAACATCTGGCAATCCCGAGGTCGACAAACCTTGTGCCAACATCTCTTCGGTGATGTCTTCCGCCGACAATCCCTGCTCGGCAACTTGCAGTGCCAAACGCTTGGTTGCCTGCAAGATATCCCACTGTCCGCCATAGTTAGCCGCCACATTTAGCACCATCCCGGTGTTGTTTGCGGTAAGCAACTCGGCATCAGCAATTTTATTTTGCAATCGCTGACTGAAGCGGGTGGTATCACCAATGATCCGTAGCTGTATATTATTCTTGTGCAGACGCTTAACTTCACGACCTAAAACCGTCATGAAGAGTTCCATCAACAATGACACCTCATTTTCCGGACGGCGCCAGTTCTCGCTACTAAAAGCGAAAAGTGTCACTACCTGGATGCCAAGGCGATTTGCAGTCGAGACTGTTCTACGTACGGCTTCAACGCCAGCCTTATGGCCAAACACTCGAGCTTTGCCCTTTGCCTTCGCCCAGCGACCGTTCCCGTCCATGATGACGGCAATATGCTTTGGCAAACTGTCAGCAGAAAGAGCAGTATCGATTGTATGCTCTGCCATACATCTTCCTCAAAAAAAAACGCTGTGCTGCACGCACAGCGCCTCAAAACTTATCAAGCCAATGAAGACAGTAGCGTCTTATACTTCCATTAGCTCTTTTTCTTTCGCTTCAAGAACCACTTCGATGTCTTTGATTGCAGCATCAGTGATCTTCTGGATGTCGTCTTGTGCGCGACGATCATCATCTTCAGAAATTTCTTTCTCTTTCAGCAGGCCTTTAACATCTGCGTTTGCATCACGGCGGATGTTACGAACAGCAACACGGCCCTGCTCAGCTTCTGCACGTACGATCTTAACCAGATCACGACGGCGCTCTTCTGTTAACGGTGGCAATGGGACACGGATAACCGTACCTGCAGACATAGGGTTTAGGCCTAGGTCAGACATCATGATCGCTTTTTCGATCTTTGGCGTTAGCTCTTTATCAAAAACAGTGATTGCCAGTGTACGAGAATCTTCAGCGACAACGTTCGCCAGCTGCTTAAGCGGCGTGTTCGCACCGTAGTATTCTACGTAGATAGTATCCAGCAGGCTAGGGTGAGCACGACCAGTACGTACTTTAGCCAGTTGGTTTTTTAGCGCTTCAACGCTTTTGCCCATGCGCTCTTGCGCATCTTGTTTAATTGCATCAATCACGATTAATACCCTTAATGATTCGGTGAAAGAGGGAGCGCTCGCGCTCCCTGCCTGAATTAGTCGTCATAACTGACTAGCTAAAAGCTTAGTCGTTCGAGATCAAGGTGCCTTCTTGCTCACCCATTACCACGCGGCGCAGAGAGCCAGGCTTGTTCATGTTGAAAACACGAATCGGCATGCTGTGGTCACGAGCAAGAGTAAATGCAGCTAAATCCATCACTTTCAGTTCTTTATCAAGAACATCATTGTAACCAAGCTTATCATAAAGAACAGCTTCTGGGTTTTTAACTGGGTCATCTGTGAATACACCGTCAACTTTTGTTGCTTTCAGTACTACATCAGCTTCGATTTCGATACCGCGCAGGCATGCTGCGGAGTCAGTAGTAAAGAACGGGTTACCCGTACCGGCAGAGAAAATTACTACACGGCCCTGGCGCAACTGGCTAATTGCATCAGCCCAGTTGTAGTTATCACACACACCATTCAGTGGAATTGCAGACATCACTCGAGCGTTCACATAGGCACGGTGCAGCGCATCGCGCATCGCAAGACCATTCATCACAGTAGCTAGCATGCCCATGTGATCGCCCACAACTCGGTTCATACCCGCTTCTGCAAGGCCGGCACCACGGAATAAGTTACCACCACCGATAACCAGGCCAACTTGTACGCCTAGTTCAATAAGTTCTTTGATTTCCTGAGCCATACGGTCAAGAACTTGTGCGTCAATACCAAAACCTTCATCGCCCTGCAGTGCTTCACCACTGAGTTTCAGCAGAATTCGTTGATAAGTCGGTTTAGGATTCGTGGTCATTAGTTTTACCTTCCAGGCTTACAAATAGTGATATGGAGTTGTAAAAAGACCGCAGCCAAGGCTACGGTCTTTGGAGTTCGTTTCAAGAAGGATTAACCCTTCTGAACAGCTGCAACTTCTTCAGCAAAGCTCATTTCTTGAGCTTTCTCGATACCTTCACCCACTTCTAGGCGGATGAAATTAGAAACAGAAGCGCCTTTCTCTTTCAGCATCTGACCAACAGTCTGAGATGGGTCCATGATGAACGCCTGACCAGTTAGAGAAACTTCGCCAGTGAATTTCTTCATGCGGCCAACAACCATTTTCTCTGCGATCTCTTGTGGCTTGCCAGATTCAACAGCGATTGCAACTTGGATTGCTTTTTCTTTCTCAACAACGTCAGCAGGTACATCTTCAGGAGTAACAAACTCAGGCTTAGATGCAGCAACGTGCATTGCAACGTGCTTCATTGTTTCTTCGTCAGCGTCACCAGCAACAACAACACCGATACGGTCGCCGTGGCGGTAAGAACCAACTTTAGCGCCTTCGATGAACTCTACGCGACGGATGCCGATGTTCTCACCGATTTTAGCAACTAGTGCGATACGCTGCTCTTCAAACTTAGCCTGAAGTGCTTCGATGTCTAGACGCTCAGCTAGTGCAGCGTCAAGAACTTCGTTAGCGAACGCTAGGAAGTTAGCATCTTTAGCAACGAAGTCAGTCTGGCAGTTAACTTCTAGAAGTGCTGCAACACCGTTTTCGTCTTTGATTAGGATCGTGCCTTCAGCAGCAACGTTACCTGCTTTTTTAGCAGCCTTAGCAGCACCGCTCTTACGCATGTTTTCGATCGCTAGTTCAATGTCAGCGTTCGCTTCAACAAGCGCTTTTTTACATTCCATCATGCCTGCGCCAGTACGTTCACGCAGTTCTTTAACTAGGGCAGCTGTAACTGTTGCCATTGTTATATCCTCAGTTTAAATACTTGATATAAAAATCAGGGGCCGATAATAGGCCCCTGGTAACCATACTTAGTTTACACAAGGTAACTTAAGACGCTCAAAAGAGCTGGCTATTATTCAGCTTCTACGAAACCGTCTTGCTCAGCTTGAGCAACGATGTCTTGGTTGCGAGCTTCAGTAACAGTTTGAGCTACAGCACCAGTGTAAAGCTGGATAGAACGGATTGCATCATCGTTACCAGGGATAACGAAGTCAACGCCGTCTGGGTTAGAGTTAGTATCTACAACAGCAAATACTGGGATACCCAGGTTGTTAGCTTCTTTAATAGCGATGTGCTCGTGATCAGCATCGATTACGAACATAGCGTCTGGTAGGCCGCCCATGTTCTTGATACCGCCAAGAGACTTCTCAAGCTTCTCCATTTCACGAGTACGCATTAGCGCTTCTTTCTTGGTTAGCTTGTCGAAAGTACCGTCAGTAGACTGAGTTTCTAGGTCTTTTAGACGCTTGATTGACTGGCGAACAGTTTTCCAGTTAGTTAGCATGCCGCCCAACCAACGGTTGTTTACGTAAAACTGGTCACAGTTAATCGCTGCTTCTTTGATTGATTCGCTGGCTGCACGCTTAGTACCAACAAAAAGAACTTTACCCTTACGAGCAGAAATCTTGTTGATTTCAGCTAGAGCGTCGTTGAACATTGGTACAGTTTTCTCAAGGTTGATGATATGTACCTTGTTACGAGCACCAAAGATGAATGGCTTCATTTTTGGGTTCCAGTAACGAGTTTGGTGACCGAAGTGAACACCAGCCTTAAGCATGTCGCGCATTGATACAGTTGCCATTGAATATTCCTCTATGGGGTTAGGCGTCCACATATCCCATTCTACCGACCCATGATTTGCACAGTTGCAAACCTGCAGCCTCGCGAAAGACTGATGAGCACCCCGGAGAATGTGCCGATATGTGTGAGTGATTAATATAAAGTATGTGTAATTTAACCAGCAGGGTCGAAACACAAGTTGGCTAATTACGGCGCGCTTTATACCATATTTTGTTAACCAAAATCTAGCCTAATTATAGTTGAGGCTGCCAAACTTAGTTTCCATCCAGCGTCCTCACTGTTACCATATAACCAATAGAAAACAGTCAACGTAGAGAAGATTGGATGAGCATCAAGATCAAAACGGCTGATGAAATTGAAAAAATGCGCGTAGCGGGCCGTTTGGCTGCCGACGTGCTAGAAATGATCGAGCCGCACGTAAAAGCTGGCGTGACCACCGAAGAGTTGGATCGTCTCTGCCACGAATACATTACCAAAGAGCAAGGTGCCATTCCTGCGCCACTGAACTACCACGGCTTTCCTAAGTCGATCTGCACGTCCATCAACCACGTTATCTGCCACGGCATTCCAGCCGAGCAGGACGAACCGGTCAACGGCAAATACAACAAGCCGGCAGTGCTGAAAGACGGCGATATCATCAACATCGATATTACCGTGATCAAAGACGGCTACCACGGCGATACCTCGAAGATGTTTGAAGTCGGCGAAGTATCACTGGAAGACAAACGTCTTTGCCGCGTGGCCCAAGAAAGCCTGTACCTGGCAATGAAGAAAGTGAAGCCGGGTGCCAAGCTGGGTGAAATCGGTACGGCTATCCAGAAATTCATCAAAAACGGTAACAGCCGCTTCTCGATTGTTAAAGACTTCTGCGGCCATGGTATCGGCAACGAGTTCCACGAAGAGCCGCAGGTTGTTCACTACAAGAACAACGACCGTACTGTACTGAAAGCGGGCATGTGCTTCACCATCGAGCCGATGATCAATGCCGGCAAGTTCGGCTGTGACGTCGACCATAACGACGGCTGGACCGTCTACACGGTTGACGGTAAGAAGTCGGCACAGTGGGAACATACCTTGCTGGTTACTGATACCGGCTGTGAAGTGCTGACCCTGCGCCAGGAAGAAAGTATTCCTCGCCAGATGCACAACTAATCCCGAAAGCCGACCGCCAGGTCGGCTTTTTTTACATTTGCTCCGTTACGGTTATAGTAGTAGACAATACGACTCACAACATGGCACGGACTGCGATGACAGATACTTCCTCCGCTCCCAATCAGCTCTCCCCAAGTTCCCTCTCACACGAAGCCCTGCGCTGTGAGCTTGAGCAATTTTCGACACAGCAAAAACTGCAATTTAGCCTCCATACTCCCGTCACCGAACTGGTTGAGGCCCGCGCCGGCTTCATTGACGGCCTTTTACAACGGTTATGGCAGCACTTTGGCCTGAGTGAGCACGATGAGCTGGCACTGATTGCCGTCGGAGGCTACGGTCGTGGCGAACTGCATCCACTTTCCGATGTCGATATTTTGCTGCTCAGCAAAAATGAACTCGATGAGGCTGCCGGTAAAGCCGTCAGTGAGTTTCTGACTTTTCTGTGGGACTTGAAACTGGAAGTCGGCCATAGTGTCCGGACAATTGAGGACTGCATAAAAATCGGCCTCGAGGATCTCACCGTTGCCACCAACCTGCAGGAATCACGCCTACTATCCGGCAACGAGGAAACCTATCAATGCCTGGAAGAGCAGATCAACGCCGGTAAGTTCTGGCCAAGCGACGAGTTCTACCGCGCCAAGCTGCAAGAACAAAAGACTCGCCATGCCCGCTATCACGATACCACCTACAACCTCGAGCCGGATATCAAGTCCAGCCCGGGCGGCCTGCGAGATATCCATACCCTAAGCTGGGTAGCCCGCCGCCACTTCGGCGCCACCAGCCTGCTGGAGATGAGTCGGTTCGGCTTCCTGACTGATGCCGAATACCGGGAGTTGGTGGAGTGCCAGGACTCCCTGTGGCGAATTCGGTTTGCTCTGCACAGCGAGCTCCGCCGCTACGACAACCGGCTGACTTTTGAACACCAAGCCTCGGTGGCCGAAAAGCTCGGCTATACCGGCGAGGGAAACCGCCCGGTTGAGATGATGATGAAAGAGTTCTACCGTACCCTACGCCGGGTTTCCGAACTCAATAAAATGCTGCTGCAGCTATTTGACCAAGCCATTATCAACAAAGGACAGGCAACTGAAGCCATCGCTTTAGATGACGATTTTCAGCTTCGTGGCCACCTCATCGAGGCAACTAAACCAGCCTTGTTTCAGGCTCGCCCTGAAACCATTTTGGATATGTGCCTGCATGTTGCCCGCAATAGCGAGATAGAGGGTATTGCTGCCCCGACCCTACGCCAGCTTCGTACAGCGCGGCGCCGGTTGAATCGCTTCTTGGTGGATATTCCCGAGGCCCGGGAGAAATTCATGGAGCTGGTCCGCGAGCCCAACGCTCTGCAGAAAGCCTTCCGCCTGATGCATCGTCATGGCGTGCTTTCGGCCTACCTACCCCAATGGAGCCAGATTGTCGGCCAGATGCAGTTTGACTTGTTCCATGTCTACACCGTAGACGAGCACAGTATTCGACTACTTAAGAACCTCAACAAATTTAGCGACCCGGACAACCGCCAGCGCCACCCCATCTGTTGCGAGGTTTATCCGCGCATTATCAAGAAAGAGATCCTGATCCTGGCGGCTATATTCCACGATATCGCCAAAGGCCGTGGTGGTGACCACTCCGAGCTGGGCGGCGTCGATGCCTATGATTTCTGTATCCAGCACGGACTCTCCCGACCGGAGGCCAACCTAGTAAAATGGCTGGTCAACAAGCACCTGCTGATGTCCGTGACGGCTCAGCGCCGGGATATCTACGATCCGGAGGTCGTGACCGACTTCGCCATGCAGGTACGGGACGAGGAACGCCTCGACTACCTGATCTGCCTGACCGTCGCCGATATCTGTGCAACCAACCAAGATCTCTGGAACAGTTGGAAACGCACCCTATTGGCCGAGCTTTACTACTCGACACAGAAGGCCCTGCGTCGCGGGTTGGAAAACCCACCGGATGTCCGCGAGCGGATCCGCCATAATCAACAAATGGCGTCGGCAATACTACGTAGCCACGGCTTTACTCCGCGAGAAATCGAAGTGCTTTGGCAGCGCTTCAAGGCTGATTATTTCCTTCGCCATACCCACAAGCAGATTGCGTGGCACGCTGAAGCGATCCTAACCCATGAGGATCATGACAAGCCATTGATCCTGCTAAGCAAAAAAGCCACCCGCGGTGGTACCGAAGTCTTTGTCTATAGCAAAGATAAAGCCAAGCTATTTGCAATTGTGGTGTCGGAGCTGGACAAGAAAAACCTTAGTGTCCATGATGCACAGATCATGAACAGTAAAGATGGCTATGCCCTCGACACCTTTATGGTACTGGATCCGAACGGGAAAGCCCTGAATGAAAACCGCCACAATACGGTACGCCGGGCGCTAATCAGTGCGTTGACCCATATGAAATCGGAGCGCAAGAAAAAACGGGCACCGCGCAAGTTGCTGCATTTCAATGTCAAAACCAAGGTGGACTTCCTGCCGGCTAAAGGTGGCAAGAAAACCATGATGGAGCTGGTCGCCCTCGACATGCCAGGGCTGCTGGCACGGGTCGGCTCGGTGTTTGCCCGCCAGAAAGTGAGCTTGCAAGCGGCTAAAATCACCACCATCGGCGAGAGGGCCGAAGACTTTTTCATCCTGGTCAATGAGGACGGTGCCCAGCTGACTGAAGAGCAGCAGCTTCAGCTAAAAGATGCCCTGATTGCTCGGTTAGACGCGGCGAAGTAACTCGCCAATGACCCACAATCCCTTGCTCACCGAGCCCGCATCAAGCGTGGCTCGGTAACCTCGATCTTGCCCACATATTCAGTGCTACATCAGGACGCCATGATCTGTAATTGATACATTATTATCGGTTGGTATTTCACCAAAGCAGTTAATAATAATGAGGCGCCCATGTACCCAAACCTCACCAGTATCGGTATTGAAAACCCAGAAACCATCGATCGTTACAGCCTTCGCCAAGAAGCAACCAATGACATTCTAAAAGTCTATTTTGCCAAGCAAAAAGGCGAATTATTTGCCAAAAGCGTCAAGTTCAAGTTCCCACGCCAGCGGAAATCTGTCGTCGTAAATAGCGGCAACCGCGAATACAAAGAAGTCACCGAGATCAATCGTAACCTGACTTTCGTGATCGACGAGCTGGATCAGATCACCAAAAGAAAACACACCGATGTCGATGTGAAGAAGAAGATACTGAATGACTTACGCCACCTCGAGCAGGTGGTCACCCATAAGATTGCAGAGATCGAAGCCGATCTGGAAAAGCTAAAATAGTACAGTGAGAGTTACTTTTAGCTACTAGGTCGGACCGCGCAGGCTAAGCATCGATTTGAAGAACTAGAAAATCGGTAACAACGGATAAAAGCCCCTACTTTTATGAATAAAAACAGGGGCTCACGTTTTGGGAGTACGAGCGACATGATTTCCGGCTTATATCACCTCTTTGATAAAACCCGCTAACCAGGGAATGGCCTTGTCTAGCGCATCAAAATTAACGCTGGCATCAATATCTAGGCGCTCCGTCACCGGTTTGGCCTGCAATTGCTGCAGTAGTTGATCAAACTGACGCCCGGCACCGCAATAGCGATCTTCCCCGTAGCTAGAGTCACCCATTGAAATCACCCCATACCCCAGTTTCGGCAGTTGTGGAAACTGGTCGTTTAGCGCAAGGTAGAGCGGCATCAGGTTATCGGGGATTTCCCCTTGCCCGGTTGTCGAAGTGATCACGAGAGCGGCATCATTTCTGTATTCAAGAAAATCATCGAGTTGTGGTTCGAGGTACATCTGCGCGATGTAACCACTGGATATAAGCTGCTCCACCACTTCCTGAGCAACTTCTTCCGCCCCACCAAATACCGAACCGACAAAAACACCCACCTTTGCCATAGCTTCCTGCCTCTCTTCCATTTGTTAACCACTCTACTTACTGTGGCCGCTGATGAGGCAGGATGCAAATAAAACTGCTCAGCTACACGGTAGGCTTTTTCCGGTAAGGTCCTAAGCCTTAGGCTCTAGAAGGGCTGGCGACCAGTCAAACGCGGTCATCACCCGATTCCAGGCATCGTCAACAGTCGCACGGATATCTAGCGCCTCTCCTGTCACGGGATGATCCAACTGCAGGCGAGAGGCATGTAGCATCAGGCGACGGCACTCATAATTGTCTCTAAACATCCGGTTATGACGCCCGTCACCATGGTTGACGTCACCGATGATATGGTGGCTCAGGTGATGCATATGGCGACGGAGCTGGTGCTTGCGCCCCGTTTCGGGCTTCATCTCCACCAGCGTATAGCGACTGGTTGCGTAGCGACCAACAGGGATCTCAGTTTCAACTATCGCTAACGGAGCATAGGCAGTAATAGCTGGCTGGGCTTCCTTGTCTTGATCCGCGTCTTTGTCGGCAATTTTATCCAGCTCTTCTTTTAGCGGGTAATCCAGCACGGCCGCTTCTTTCACCCAGCCCCGCACAACTGCATGATAAGTTTTATGGATATCACGACCAGCAAATTTTGGCATCATCAATGCTGCAATTTCACTGGATAAACCAAACAACAAAACCCCGGATGTCGGCCGATCAAGACGGTGCAACGGGAAAACATGCTGGCCAATTTGATCACGCAGTGTCTGCATAACAAATACCGTTTCATGGCGATCTAGCCATGAGCGATGAACCAGCATCCCGGCAGGCTTATTGACCGCTACCAAGTATTCATCTTGGTATATAATTTCTAGTTCCATTGCACTCACTTCATTTTCATTAAATTATCAAACTCACGGATCACGGCCAAAATAGCCTCAGCACCAGCCTGTCCTTTCATCGCTTCCTCGACATAAGGGGCCAACGCAAACTGACTTGGCAGAGGCTGCTTTTGATTAACGAGATAGTGCATCTTCGGTATAAAAATCCACTGCAGCCACTGACTGCAGCTCAGGGTATCAATAGCAAATGGTTCGACACTGGCCAATGCCGCCGCGCCTGGTGACTCGTTTTCCCAGATATCAGCTTTCCGCATTACGGTTTCAAGCCGATCCAGCAATAATTGGGTCTGATGGTATCTATCCATCATCATTCTCCCTACAAGAAACTATTTATACCAAACGGAACAATAAAGCGCGCAAGGATACCATCTTCATCGCAGAGTCCATATAATCAGGGCATCATTTAAGAGTAAGCATAATGTCCATGGATAAATTTCATACCCTGACCCAACTACTGGATAACGCTGGTTGCCAGTATAAAATCTACGATCTTGGCCGTCGTGTCAGCGAAATTGAGGTCACCCAGTTCAAAGCCGTAGAAGAGAACCGCCAGCCCTATCCATGGCCACTGCAGCAGCATGCCCATCTGTCTATTTCTTTCTGGCAGCAAGATAATCCACCATGGATTTGGTTCCTCCGCCTGCCGCTAGATGAGCGCGGTTTACTGAAACAGGCAGCTGTCGGCGACTTCATCAAGTATGTTATTGAGGCCATGGGCGCAACACTAAACAGCACGCCAACAGAGGAAGAGCAGGAAAAACTGGCTGCCAACCCATATACCTTCAAGCCCAATGACGACAAGATGGCCATCTTCCATGCCCTTCTGCGTCAACAGCTCTCGTTACCGGCCAGCCACTACTATGAACACGCCCAGCATTACCTAACCGGCGATATTGGCTGGGAACAATGGCAAGGTGTCGGCCTGCAGGGATTCGCGGATGTCTGTGCCCGTATGAAGCAGGCGAATAACAGCACATTGCTGAGAAAGGCCATTAGTAAGCTGCCAATGACACCACTCTACGCCCTACTCGGCTGTCTGGAACATTGCGAGCTGCCAAACAGTCTCACCCAGTGCCTGGCAGAGCGCCTTGAATACGAAACTACGCAGCCAGAGCCTGATCTATTCTTGATTTCTGCCCTGATCCGCGCCCTGGCCGGCAGCGAGAGCAAGATACTCGGGCAGCAGCTTGAGCAGCTACTCGCTATCCCCGCACTTTGCCACCCCGAAGTGTTAGTTGCCATTGCCGGCCGCTGCTGGAATGGCCTGGCCGATACCAAAGTTGCCAGCCTATTTCTTCTACGCCTGGCGGAAACTGAAGATCAGACTCTTTTCAATCAATTATTTGCAGATTTGGTGATGCTGCCAATTCTCCGTGGCATCATGCTTCAGGTGCTACATAGTCAGGCCAACCCTGCACTGGTTGAAGCAATTGCCAAGCTACAGCAACACGCGCGCGGACAAGCCTAATCAGAGAGATGGAAAGGTAGAAAGTAGGAAATGGATAACTTACTGGGCATCCTAGCCCTTGCTTGTTTTGGCTATCTGTTCTGGCAGCAACGCCGCCAGACAGAGTTTGCCCAACGCTTTGTCGAACAACGCTGTGAAAACTTGGGATTGCAGCTACTGAGTATCGCCAGAGGCTCGCACAAACTCAGAGATCGAGAGGGGCGCTGGAACTGGCACACTGTCTACCTGTTCGAATTCTCGGCCAGTGGACACGACTCGTATCAGGGGTATGTGGTAATGAAAGGGTTCCGTGCGATGCATTTTCATGTCCCGCCGCATCATATGCCGGAGTAAGAAGCTGGGGCCGTTCTTTCTAAGGCCTATAAAAAAGAACGGGCGCGACTTGCGTCGCGCCCTTAGGTCTTACATGCAGCATTCCCGCTACTATGGTGCTCCCTGCATCATTCCTTTGAATTGCTGTAATCCGTCAGCATATTCCTTTTATTCTTCGTCCTGAAGTGGTCCTTCGGTCTCCTGACCCGTCAGTACATCCTGTCCTGACTCTCTTCATCCTTCCTGGAGGTGTCCCTGACTTCGTCCTGAAGTGGTCCTTGTGTCATCCTGACCAGTAAACTTCCTGCTTACCGTTACCGAATCCTTCGGCGTTCCCTTCACAGTCCATGTTCGATATATCATCCTGATACACCGGTCTCATCCTGAGACTGCCAAACTCCCTGGCTTTTTCCTGCTCCGTTCCGTCAGTTCCTTCCGACACCTTTAAGATTACGCCAACCCGCAAAGAAATGAACCACCACGGAGAATAATATTACTGAGGGTGGAAAAGGCTTTTTGGGCACTGGATAACATACCGATTTAAAATCAATAGCTTAAATCCATGCAACAGTTATCAACCAAGTGTTTTTTCCTTATTCTCCCACAGTTTTGTAAGAGATCTCGCACACGGAAATAAGGCAATAGAGGAAACTGAAGAAACAGATAATCAGGCTCCAAGTTCTAGCCGGTGCTGGGTGCTGGGTGCTGGGTGCTGGGTGCTGGGTGCTGGGTGCTGGGTGCTGGGTGCTGGGTGCTGGGTGCTGGGTGCTGGGTGCTGGGAACGTAAATCAGCACTCACCTGAGTGCAAGTGACTTTTACTCTTCTTTTCCAAGGGCCTACTCTTCCAGGAGCCCAGGGGGCGCTTTGTAAGACCTATAAAAAAGAACGGGCGCGACTTGCGTCGCGCCCTTAGGTCTTACATGCAGCATTCCCGCTACTATAGTGCTCCCTGCATCATTCCTTGATACTGCTAAATCCTTTAACGGTAATCCCTAACTCCAATCCTAGAGTTGTCCTTCGGTAGTTCCTTGACCCGTCGAAGCATCCTGTTCCGACTCTCTCTTCCTTACCTGGAGGTGTCCCTTTACTTCGTCCTGAAGTGATCCTTTATGTCTCACATCCCGGAGGTGTTCCTTACTTCGTCCTGAAGTGATCCTTTATGCCTCTATCCTGGAGGTGTCCCTACTTCGTCCTGAAGTGATCCTTTATGCCTCGCATCCCGGAGGTGTCCCTTTACTTCGTCCTGAAGTGATCCTTTATGCCTCGCATCCTGGAGGTGTCCCTACTTCGCCCTGAAGTGATCCTTTGTCTTCCTGACTGGCAAACATCCAGCCTGCCGTCGAGATCCTTTCGTGTTCCATACCATCCTGGTGAGCAAGCTATCCTCGCCGGCTCTCCTCATCCTGAGGTAAGTCACATCCAGTAACTTCTTCTAATCCGTTATGCCGTTTCCCTGCGACAAGAAAGATATTACGCGCATTAATTTTCCAAACAATAAGGTGAAATGCACTTTTTTTCCTGCTGAAAACGCCCGCCCATATGCCACACGGTTAAGATGCTGATTTTAATAGACTTTAAAAAAGATCATAGCAATATGAGACAACACTGCACCAACTTATCCCACACCTATGTAAGAGATCTCTCACAAGGCCAATAGCACATATCCAGAAAACGATTACATTAGAGGATAAATTTGAATCACCACCATCTTTTAGATAAATCATCCAGAAGATGTAAATAGGCACAGTGAATGGACTGGATCAAAATAAATGCTGAAATGAAACAAGGCGTAGAAAGCCAAGTGTGAAGTCAAAAATGAATAAGAGAAAGCATGAAAGAAGAAGGAAGATACAAGGGTATAAGAGACATAATTTCTCTTAAAAAAGAGCGGGCGCGACTTGCGTCGCGCCCTTAGGTCTTACATGCAGCATTCCCGCTACTATGGTGCTCCCTGCATCATTCCTTTGAATTGCTGTAATCCGTCAGCATATTCCTTTTATTCTTCGTCCTGAAGTGGTCCTTCGGTCTCCTGACCCGTCAGTACATCCTGTCCTGACTCTCTTCATCCTTCCTGGAGGTGTCCCTGACTTCGTCCTGAAGTGGTCCTTGTGTCATCCTGACCAGTAAACTTCCTGCTTACCGTTACCGAATCCTTCGGCGTTCCCTTCACAGTCCATGTTCGATATATCATCCTGATACACCGGTCTCATCCTGAGACTGCCAAGCTCCCTGGCTTTTTTCCTGTTCCGTTCCGTCAGTTCCTTCCGACAGGGTTAATATTACGCTTTCTCGGCCACAGAACAACGCAAGCAGAGAAAAAATCTTGCCTCCTCAATTGACACAACTTCCCAAAACCAAATACAAATACTATAAAAACAAACACTTAAATTAATCCACTGCATTATTTCCTCGCATATATCTCCGGTATTTCCTACACCTTTGTAAGAGATCTCGCACAACTGCAGCAGATATGAGGGTGAAATTATTCTCTATACTTATCTCAAGTAAGTGGAAGTGAACTGGTAATAACAATAATTTGCGATGGAGTGAGCAATGGAAACCTTTAACCACAACCTATCCAGCCTGTTCAGCCAGCTCGGTATGAATAATTCAAAAGCATTTATCGAGTCTTTCTTGAACGAGCACCACCTCGAGCAACACGAACAGCTCTCCGAAGCGAGTTTCTGGCAGCCCTCGCAAAAGCGTTTTATCAAGGAATCACAGGATCAGGATGCCGACTGGTGTGAAGTGATTGATCAACTCGATGCTTTACTACGAAAATAGACGCTAATATCTCACAACGTCAGGAAGCGTTATGTCATCAGAAATTACCCAGGCCCTGGAGCAGGCTATTACGTCGCTGGTTACAGAAGGAAAAGAGCCATCAGTCGCACTTATCAAAGCTCGGCTTGCCGATCCCTTACCAATACCAGTGATCATCAAGGCACTTCAGGCTTGGAAGAAAAATGCCAAAGTGCCAAAGATAGAAAAAAGCGCACCGACACTGAGTCAGGAAGAACGGATCTTACAGCTAGAACAGCAGGTAACTGCACTGACGGCGAGGATAGAACAACTAGAGCAGCAATAATGCTCAATCCAGCATACTCCTATTCAGGGCACATATAGTGCCTTGAACAGGAAGGCGATACCAACTACTGAAAATCCCAGGATAAGTTGGAAACAATACGGCAGTCATCGCACTTGAAATGGAAAATGCCATGTAGCGGCTCATCGAGATGCCACTCTCCGCCACATTTAGGACAAGGACGGTTCCGCTCGGCTTCCAGACTCTCTCCACCGACCTGGTATTGATAGTAGTAGGTGGGAATTTTGGTAATGTACTCTATGCGTCCGCGCAAATCCCACCCTCGGCGGAACAGATCACTGTCGGCATCACGGATCTCATGCAAAGCGGCATGTTCTGCCTGACATCCACCAGCCATCTGAATCTCATCACAAGCCTGCCACTCGGTCTGCCACTTCACGATGGCTTTATGATCACCATTAAGTGTGGGGCCAAGCCGATACAGCGGGATAGGCATCAGAGTTTCGCCACACCGCAGCGGTGAGCAGGTATGCACATAGGTGGTATATATCACCTGCCAGGAAGGTGCTAAGTTCTCAGCAGCCGCCTCGGAGTTAATGTCCCGCCCCAGCATCTTAATTTTCGGCTGAAGCAGACTCGCCTGACTTAGGCGGTTCAAACAGGCTTTTACCTGATCGCTATGGAACTGCGGATGCAAACTATCCTGCTCAGGACAAACGACCCGTACCCGGAATACCCCTTCATCCATCACGATGGGAAACTCGCGCCCAAGAATCTGGCCGTTATAACGCAAAGCATCCATCAGGCCGTTAACCGCCACATCAACAGCCGATACAGTCGTATTATCAAAACACTCGAACTGCAACTCAACAACAAACATAAATCAGCACTCTCTTACTACCGGTTCCAACTGCTGGAGGAATGTTTCAATATCGGCAGCCAAAACCTCGCGAATATCTTTGCCCAAAGTCTCCAAAATCACCTGGCCAGTCAGGTTACAAACTGAAATCACCTGATCCTCAGCGTCCATCGCGCCAATAAAAACAGTCGGCTTTAGCTTCAACCGACGCTGGGTTACCAAGTGGCCGAGGATATTTTCCTGCAGGCGCTGGCCATCGGCCTCACTAAATACCTGCAGCAAATCAAACTCGACATCACGAAATCGGGCTGCCATATCACCACTAAACTGGGCACCATAGAATACGGTAATGTCTTCATGCAGGCGCAGCTCGATGCCTTTTTCCACTCCAGCCAAGTCTCCAAAAGGCTCACGTTTAACCGGCTTCCATGTCACTTCATAGCCAGAATCACTCTCGACACATGGTGATTCCAGGCCAACTAAATCTTCGCTCCGCGGAAAACCTTGACCGGCATCACACCAAGCCTGCAAAAAACGGGATGAAAAGTCAGATAAAGCGACCGCAACAGGATGATTCATTCGCAACCTCATTAAAGATTAAGTAAACTTTGCCTATTCTAATCCAAGAGTGTCCAGGACAGTATGAGCAAATATAAAGACGCTAAAGAATTAGCAGGTTTAACTCTCGGCCAGAGCACCGAGTACAAAGATCAGTATGACCCATCACTACTTCAACCTGTACCACGCAGCCTGAATCGCGATGATTTAGCGTTGGGCGACAGCCTACCATTTACCGGTTACGATATCTGGACACTTTACGAGCTATCTTGGCTCAACAGCAAAGGCCTGCCACAGGTCGCGATCGGTGAAGTCCGCCTGCCGGCAAGCAGCCCTAATCTAATCGAGTCAAAATCGTTCAAGCTGTACCTCAACAGCTTCAACCAGACCCGCTTTGCCAGCTGGCAGGAAGTCGCAGATAGCCTGCAGAAAGATCTAACCGCTTGTGCCGGTGAAGATGTCGATGTCACAATCCAGCCACTGGAAGATTTCGACAACCAGCCGATCGTTAACTTCAGCGGTGAATGTATCGATAACCAGGATATTGAGATCACAGATTATGAATTCAACCCTGCCTACCTCGAAGGTGCCGCAGAGGGAGAAGTCATTACCGAAGAGCTCAACAGCCACCTGCTGAAATCGAACTGTCTAATCACCAGCCAGCCAGACTGGGGCAGCGTGAAAATTTCGTACAAAGGGAAGAAGCTCAACCGCGAGAAACTCCTGCGTTACCTGATCTCTTTCCGTAACCACAACGAGTTCCACGAACAGTGTGTCGAGCGAATTTTCACCGACCTGATGAAGTACTGTCAGCCGGAGCTTCTTACGGTATACGCGCGCTACACCCGCCGTGGAGGTCTGGATATCAACCCTTACCGTACTAACCAGGGAAAAACACCGAGCAACAACTTCCGTTTAGCCCGTCAGTAAGCGACTTTGATAGAATAAGTCCAGCAAAAACGAGTACTTTGCTGGACTTGATGCCTGAAGGCAGTAATATTAGAACTACTGTTTTTCTGGGTTTAAGAATAAGTATGTGTTTTAGCCGTTGGCTGATAAGTGCGCTAGTCATCCTTGCCACTTCTTTTACTGTAAATGCAAAAATCTACACCACGCCAATTTTGGCTGATGCCAACGATCTATTACAAACCAGCCCGGACAAATCTCTGGAAATGACCCAGCGCTACCTTGAGCAGCGCCGCTTGAGCAACCCGCAAGAACTGTCTCGCGTTCATGTGAACGACGAAACCGATCACACCATTCGCACACCGCTCAATACCATTAACGCGCTGCAAATCAAAGCCCGTGCCTACTCACTCCTTAACCAGCCAGAAGCGGCAATCAAGACTGTCAAAGAAGCCGAGAAACTAGCAAAAGACAACAACCTCTCTTTTACCACCTTCGAGACCCGGCTGATCCATGCCCGCATCTACTGGGACAACCTAAAAAACAGTGCCGTGGCACTGAACATGCTGGATCAGATAGATAAAGATATTGAAGGTGCCGAGGCACTGAAGCTCACTAAGCAAGTCAAAGTCCTGCAGTACCAGTCGCTACTGCAAAGAGCGATCATCGAATCGCACCAGAACAACGAAAATAAAGCCGAGAAACTTTTTACCCGTGCCAAGCGTTACCTCGTCAATCTCGATGATAACAACGAGCTAATCAACTATCAGCTAACAATTGGCCACCATTACCTGCTGCATCGCCATTTTGACCTGGCCCTCGACCGCCTGTTAAGCGGTTACTGGCTGGCTGTTGAACAAGAAAACAATGCCCAAATCGCCATTGCCAATTATGAATTGGCCAACTTGTTTGAGCAGCGCAAAGTTTTTGATAAAGCACTCGAACACGCGACCCAGGCCGGCGAATTTTTCGAGCACTTCAACCGTACCCTGCCACTGGCAAAAACCTTGGCTCTGATTGCCTCAATTTACGAGCAGCAAGGGCGTTACAACCTGGCGCTTGTTCATTACTTCAATGCCTTGGACCAGGAAAATCAACTCAAACATGATATTCGCTCAGCCCGGCTGCGCCTCAATATTGCCCGGGTATACCTGCAGCTATACAACTACCCGAAAACTGAGCAATACCTCCAGCATACCCGCCAGTTGGCCAAGCAAAGCGGCAATGAGGCGATTCAGGCAGAAGCCCAGATCCTGCAAGGCAAACTGGAGCTGGCGGAGGGGCGAGCTGAGAAAGCCGTTTCGACGCTTCAGGCTGGCTTGATTGCCTCTAGCAGGCTCGGCGATCTGGATCTGCAGCTAATGGGCGAGTCCGAGCTCTCCAATGCGTTTGAACAGCAAAATGACTATTACAACGCCCTGCTCAGCCAGCGCCGCTACGAACAACTATTTTCCAGCAAGCAGGAAGATCAGGTAAAAAGCAATGTTGAGGTGTTCAAGCAGCAGCAACGGATGCTGGAACGTTCACTGCAGCTTGAAGAGATGGAGCGCCAACAGTTTGAGAATGAAAAGGCCTTGTACAAACAGAAAAATGTCACCATCTTTCTGCTCACTTTTATTCTGTTGACCCTCATTGTTCTGCTCCGCCGTCACCGTGTCGCCAAGATGCTCCAGGCACGCCTGATGCGCCTGCGGACAGAATTTTATACCCACCCGCGCAGCGGCCTACGCAACCTGCGTATGCTCAATGCCCGTCTGCCAAACTCTCTGCAGCAGAGCAGTGCAAACTTTGAACAGTGGCACCTAGGTGAGATCATCAACGAGCCGCTCAGTGATCGGCTGCGGTTCGCCTTGCTTGAGGTACCTTTCCTCAAGCATATTTACCTCGAGCACGGCTATCAGCAGGGGCTGGAGCTGGAACGTCAATTTGGTGAGTATCTCAAGGAGCAGGTTTGCGAACCGGCTCGCCTGTACCACTTCTCGGATGCCATGTTCCTCTATATCGAACCAAACTCGCGGTTAGATACCGAACCGAACCAGTTAGCCAACTCGATTCAGCAACTGGTCGATAACTTCCTGGGCCAGCGCAATATTGATCACCGGGTACGTATCGGGATGGCAGAATATCCATTCCTACCAAGAGCCTATACAGCAATAAATGATCATGAATTACTGGATATCCTGCTGATGGCGGCCAACGCGGCCCGCCTTATTAGCAAAACAGAACCAGGTAGTCAGTGGGTACACCTCAGCGCCATTGACGCTGCTCCTGCCGCCAGCTTTGCCAGTGACAATATCCGCAAAGCCTGCCTGCAGGGAATTGATAATGGTTTGGTAAAAGTACAGAGTTCCTCAAACACTGAAATCAACTGGAACAATGATCACGATTTTGACAAAAATATCATTTAAAGTACTGCAATTATCTGCGGTCCCGCCGATAACAATGAATTGTCGTATCGAATTTGCTAGCATGTTTTGTCATTATGACGACTAACTAGCTGATAAAAAAGGTTAAATACTACAAGGTATTATTAAAGAAACGTGACTGATATTAACGCCGTAGCTTCTGAAGTGAGTAAGTTGAAGCTGCGTTTAGACCAAGCTCAATTGTCATACCGCGATGCTTCTCTGAAGTCTCGTCGCGAAATTGTGATACTTAAGCGACTTATCAGCCGTTTATCTGTAGCCTGTCGTGGACTGGATCATGAGCTGGATCAAAAGCTTAGCGAGCTTCGCCATGATCTGGAACAGCAGAGAGATATCAGCAAACTCATCCCGCGCTTGGCAATTATCGAGCGTCTCGTCACTCGTCAGGCCGGCTTTACCGAAAAAGAAAACCAGCAACTGGAACATCAGGTTTTCCAAAGCGGTGAAACCCTGAAACGTGTTCATGGCCTGCCTGCCCAGCTAAAAAGAGAGCTGCGCAACATACTCGGGCAGCCATTCGATACCTTGGCCCAAACCCACAAACAGGCGATCCGGTTACTGGAATTATACCAGCGCGCCCTCAAGCTAATGTCCGTATCCAGTGACGCAATGGTGATGAAAGATAGCCTGGATCATGATCTACAGCTTCAACTGACCAGTGAGTTGCAGCGCCTGATCACCGAGCTCGATTTTGATGGAGAATCAGGTGAGAAACTCCTGAATATTCGCAACCGACTGCTGATCGGAGTATCACCACAGGCACTGATCGAGCTCTCGCTGGAAGTACTTCGACTGGTACTCGACGGAACCCATCAGGAACGGCGCTCATCGCAGCAATTTCTCGATAGTGTGAACAGTGACTTGGCAACGCTGCAAAAAACCACCAACCAAAGTGTCGGCCAGAGCTCGGCCCTGTACGAACACCGCAGCGAGATGACCTCCGAGCTTGCCAGCCTAGCCAACACCTTTAAGCTGGGAATCAAGGATAACAAGAACCTTGAGACATGGCGCCCGGCAGTGACAGAGCTCACCAAGGAGCTGCTGGTACTTGCGGAACGCAACCGGGCACTCGAAAAACGCGAAAAGGCTCTGATCGAGCAGCTTGGCTATAACGAGAACAAAATTCACAGCCTGTTTGAGCAGACTCAAGATCATCGCCGCCGACTCAATGATCAGGAACGCAAGATGTTCCTCGACAACCTGACTCGGGTCTATAACCGTGCCGCCCTCAATGATCGCCTCGAACATGAATATCGCCGCTGGCTGCGTTATCAGCACCCGGTATGTGTTGCCTTGATTGATATTGACAACTTTAAAGAGGTCAATGACAGCTATGGCCACCTTGCTGGTGATAAGGTACTGAAGATCCTCGCGCGGAGCATTCGCCAAACCCTGAGCGAAACTGATTTTATCGCCCGTTTCGGTGACGATGAATTTATGCTCATCTTGCCAGATATTAGCGAGGAAGAACGCAACAAGCGCCTTAACAAGATCAGGGAAACCGTTACTCAGTTGCCATTCCGCTTCCGAGAACAAAATATCTCAATAAGTGTATCTATTGGCGCCACCCTGTTTGCCGGCAATGATACGCCAACGGATATTGTCGAGCGCACGGACAAAGCCCTGTTCAGTGCCAAAAGTACCGGCAGCAACCGTATGCTGTGGATCTCCTAGCGCCCACTCTGCGCATAATTCTATTCGAGCCATCATCTGACAAATCAATTTCTGGTCAAATCACACATCCCTGTGTATGGTGAAATAACAGACTGATTTTTAAGAAACATATGCAACAATGCAAGTGTCTTAAAAACACCTCTGATAATTTCTCTCCGGCTCTGTTCACATACTCTTCCAAAATAATTCGAACAGCGTGAGTAAAGCCGTTTCATCGTGACCAGGGAGGTAACCATGATTACGCATATCAGTCCTGTCGGGGCCATGGATCTGCTATCACAACTCGAAGTAGATCGCCTAAAAGCGACCGCATCCAGCGACCTATACCGTCTCTATCGAAACTGCTCGCTGGCGGTGCTCAACTCCGGCAGTCATACCGACAATTCCAAAGAACTTCTGGAAAAACACAAGTGCTTTAATATCAATGTGATGCGTAGGGAACGCGGGATCAAGCTAGAGCTGACCAATCCGCCAGAGCACGCCTTCGTCGATGGCCGTATTATCCGTGGTATTCAAGAACACATGTTCGCAGTACTGCGTGATATTGTGTACGTCAATATGCATGTTCAGCAGCGCAACGATATCAACCTGACCAGTTCGCCGCATATCACCAACTTTGTATTTAGTGTGCTCCGTAACGCCCAGGTCGTGCGCTCCGGAGAAGACCCGAATATTGTTGTCTGCTGGGGCGGGCATTCTATTAACCCTGCAGAGTATCAGTACACCCGTGAGGTCGGCCATGAGCTGGGCCTGCGGGAGCTCAACATCTGTACTGGTTGCGGCCCCGGGGCGATGGAAGGCCCAATGAAAGGCGCAGCCATCGGCCATGCCCAGCAACGCTATCACTCCAGCCGTTTTATTGGCCTGACGGAGCCATCGATTATTGCGGCCGAACCGCCAAACCCGATTGTTAACGAGCTGGTGATCCTGCCGGATATTGAAAAGCGTTTAGAAGCCTTTGTCCGTTCCGGCCACGGCATTGTCATTTTCCCCGGCGGTGCCGGTACCGCTGAAGAATTGCTATATATCCTTGGGATCCTGATGTTACCGGAAAATGCCAACCTGCCAATGCCACTGGTACTTACCGGCCCCAAAGAAAGCGAGCCCTATTTCCGGACTCTGGACAGCTTTATCAGAGATACCCTTGGCGAGGCCGCAACCAAGCACTACCAAATTATCATCGATGATCCCGAACAGGTGGCTAGGGTCATGAAATCGGCAATGCCATTAATCAAAGAACAGCGACTGGCGACTGGCGATGCCTACAGCTATAGCTGGTCTCTGAAAATTCCGCCGGAGTTTCAGCTACCGTTCGAGCCGACCCATGATTCAATGGCCTGTCTCGATCTGCACATGAACCAGCGTCCAGAGCACCTTGCAGCCAATCTGCGCCGGGCCTTCTCGGGGATCGTTGCCGGTAATGTAAAAGAAGAGGGGATCCGTGAGATCGAGCGTAAGGGGCCATTCCAGATCAACGGTGATCTCAAATTAATGAAACGAATGGATAAACTGCTGAAAAGTTTTGTTGAGCAGCAGCGGATGAAACTGCCCGGCTCCCATTACGAGCCATGCTACGAAATCATCACCGCACCGAGTAACGGTAATGGCAAATAACGCAGGGAAAATAGTCACGTAATCGTGCCATCAGCGGTTACACTCTGACCGCGCAATGCGTACAATAAAGGGCCTGTATCGGCCCTTTATTGATCTACTGAATCACCATTATGTCTATCCATCTTGTTGTTATTGATGCCCTAAACCTTATCCGACGCGTCCATGCCGCCCAACCCGGCGAACCGGATGTCCAAAATACAGCCCGGGTATGCTGCCAGGCGCTGGGCAAGATCATCAGCAGTAGCAACCCGACCCATATTGTGGCGGTCTTTGATCATCACGGGGAAGATCGAGGCTGGAGGGCCGAACTCCTGCCGCACTACAAAGAAGGCCGCAAGCCTATGCCGCCGGAGCTGCTCGAGGGAATGGATACTATTCAGGATGCCTTTATGACCATGGGAGTCGACTCGTTACTGTCTGATGGTGATGAAGCCGATGATTTGGTTGCTACTCTGGCACTGAAAGTCGCCGATCGCGACCAGCAGGTCACCATTGTCTCCACCGATAAAGGCTATTGCCAGTTACTCCGTCCTACCCTTCAAATCCGCGATTATTTCCAACACCGCTGGCTCGACAGCCCGTTCGTCGAAAAAGAATTTGGGGTGAAGGCCGAACAGTTGCCAGATTACTGGGGACTGGCTGGAATAAGCTCCAGCAAGATCCCGGGCATTCCGGGGATCGGCCCGAAAGCTGCTGTCGAGTTGCTTTCCCTTTACCCGAACCTCGAAGCTATTCTCGCCGCAGAAGATCTGCCGCCGAAGTGGAAGAAAAAAGTCGACGAGCACCACGAAACAGCCATGGCCAGCAAGCAGGTCGCTACGCTAAAAACCGATCTCCAGCTTGGTTTCAACCTGCAAGATATTCGCTACCAAGCGCCAAGCTAATACCAATAGAAAAAAGCCATCAACAATGATGGCTTTTTTTATTCAGCGTTCACCGAAACTGTCGCGATTAATGCGGCGAGCGGTTATCCAGGCGCTGAATGTGTACCGTGATCTCTTCACGATCATGATACAGGTGCTTCGCCTGCAGCTTGAATTTCACGCCATTCTGAGTCATGTACTCTTTGAGGTTTTCGATATCCTGCAGTACTTCGTCATAGCGGCCTTTCATTGGCAGCTTGAGGTTGAAAATCGCCTCTTTCGCCCATGCTTTGATCATCCAGTCACCCATCAGGTGAGCCACGCGTGCCGGTTTCTCAATCATGTCACACACGATCCAGGTGACGTTCTTACGTGCTGGCTCGAACTTGAAGCCGTCCACCTCATGGTGCTTCACCTGACCGGTATCCATCAGGCTCTGTGCCATCTGGCCGTTATCGATCGAATGGACAAACATCGAGCGCTTGACCAGCTGATAGGTCCAGCCACCTGGACAAGCCCCCAGATCTACCCCCCACATACCGGAAGCCAGACGCTCATCCCACTCTTCACGAGGAATAAAGACATGGAAGGCTTCTTCCAGTTTCAGTGTCGAGCGGCTTGGCGCATCGGCTGGGAACTTCAGGCGTGGGATCCCCATGAAGAACTGCGAGTTGTTGTTCGATAGCGAGTAGCCGACATAGCAGCAGCCCGGTGCGATAAAGCAGATATGAAGCACAGGCTTCCATGCGTTATCTTTCGCGTACAGGATCTCTTTCTTGCGCATCGCCTGGCGAAGCGGCACAGTGAACTTGCGGCAGAACTTCAATAGCTCCTTCGCATCATTGGTATCAGGCGTTTCAATACGCAGCTCGCCACAGCGCGGAAAGTCCTTAACAACCTCGAGGATCGGCGAGATACGATCATCCTGCGGTAAGTCCGTTAATAATGGCGCCGCAGCAAACATCTGACGAGCAAAAATTAACGAAGAGAAGGGTTGTAGCTTAATGAATTTTTCGGCATCACCCTGCTGATAAAATTCAAACACAACATAACCGGTATTGCTTTTCGCCCGAGGAAAACCATACAACTCCAGTTTGTTTGCTTTGTCCTGAACTTCACCGGCACATTCTTTTTCAAAGCCTGGACGACAGTACAATATAACGTGATTCACTTTGAACCCTCAAGCTGAACGCCAGGCAGCCACAGCAAGCACTACCCAGCCAATAATAAAACACATGCCCCCTAATGGTGTGATGGGGCCGAACCATTTCAATCCCGTCAACGCCAGCGCATACAGGCTGCCGCTGAAGAGCAAAATACCCACTGCAAAAAACAGGGCTGCGTATAATACCGCTTTTGTCGGCATAATGCGTGCCCAGATTCCACAACCCAGCAAGGCAAGGCTGTGCCAGGCTTGATACTGGACACCGGTTTTGAACACATCAATGAGGTACGGCGACAGTTGTGCCTTCAGCCCATGGGCAGCAAATGCCCCCAACGCTACCGCAATGGCACCGCTTAACGTCGCGAAAAGTAAGATAATTCTGGGAGCCTGTTGCTCACTGGGCATTGACGCACTCCTTAATAAAGGCAGCAAGGTGTGCGACAGCGAGATCACGGTTCCCTTGCTCTGTATGGCCTGACGCTTTTCTCGGCTTCAGGCTATGATCGCCATCCGGCAAGAACTTAACCGCAACCGAATCAGCATACTGCCAGCCTTCCACTTCAGGTCGGGTACCAAAGGTATCACGCTCCCCCTGTAAGATAAGCGTCGGTAATGTCGCCTTTTTGAGGTGCTCGCCACGGAAATTCTCCGGCTTGCCCGGCGGGTGGAAAGGAAAGCCCAAACACGCAACGCCCTGTACTTTATCCGTACAGTTATCGACATCCGGCGATTCCGCCGCGAGATCACTGACCATAATCGTCGCCATCCGCCCCCCCATGGATTTACCGCCAATCACTAACTTGCCATCGGCAAACTGGTTGATGTGGTGCTGGAAATCGAGCAGCAGCTTAGGCTGACGGTCCGGTGGACGCTTCTTGCCATCTTCGCGGCGCTTCACCATATACGGAAAATCAAACCGCACAACGCGGATCCCCTGCTCGGCCAGCCCCTGAGCAATGGCGGTCATAAATTCATGATCCATCCCTGCCCCGGCACCATGGGCAAACAGGAAGGTGGCCACGGCGTCAGCATTTTCAGGTTCATTGATTAGATATTGAGGCAATACGTTATTATCAGACATCCGGCATATCCTCCTGTTCACGGGCAGCCTTGGCCAGTACCCAGTCGCGGAAAGCTTGTATACGCCCGGTTTCAGCCTGCTTCTCCTGACAAACCAGATAGAAGGCATTTTTGCTCATCAGTACCTCATCAAACGGGCAAACCAAACGGCCGGCTTCCAGCTCAGGCTGTGCCAGCACATTGTTCCCCAATGCAATGCCCTGGCCATGGACGGCGGCCTGCAACACCATGGTCGAGTGGCTGAAAATCGGCCCCTGGTTCACATTGGTACCGACAATTTCATGGTGGCGGACAAAGTTCTTCCACTCCTTACGCGAGGTATCATGGAGCAAGGTATGGTATTTAAGATCGGCCAAGGAATGCAGCGGCTTAGAGCCTGTCAGCAGCATCGGCGAACAAACCGGCAACAAAAACTCCTGGTACAGTTTGTCGGCGCGCAGCCCCTGCCAGTTGCCGCGACCGTAATAAATCGCCACATCAACATCATCCGTTAACGATCCCTCATCAAGATCGACCGCTTTGATGCGGACATCGATGTCAGGCTGCTGCTCGTTGAAATCGGCCAGTCGCGGCACCAGCCACTGAATCGCAAAACTAGGAGGTAAACTAATGGTTAACGCTCCTTTCGCGCCGCGTTCCAAGACCTTATCCGTGGCATCTGAGATTGCAGAAAAGATGTCTTTAATGTCGAGAAAATAACTTTGACCTTCTTCTGTCAGCAATAATGACCGGTTTCTACGACGAAATAATTTGAGCCCTAAAAATTCCTCAAGGGCTTTAATTTGGTGGCTTACAGCAGCTTGTGTGACAAATAACTCTTCGGCTGCACGGGTAAAACTCAGGTGTCGTGCCGCAGCTTCGAACACTTTCAGCGAGTTGAGTGGAGGTAGACGTCTCGACATACTATTCCTGCATTAGTTTTTTTTATGCTAAACATTATAAATTGTCCATTGTTCAAGTGCTACATAAACCATATGATTTGCTCCGTAACGGTGAGGGAGGTTCTGTTTCTGCCCTCAGGCATTAGTTCTCACTCAGCGTTGCGATGTTGTGTTTGCATATTGTCCGGGTTGTGCCGGACAGGTAGTCAATCTACCAATTTTACTTCCTGTATTTTTGACCTGTCTGTCAAAGTTTATTGTTAGCACTGCGCCCCAACGCAGTGCTTTTTTTTATCCCGCCCTAACCACGATAACATGCCTCTTTGACTGTACTATTATAATTACCCTTATATACCCAGACAGCTTCAAAATACCGAGTTCAGGCTAATATCAGCATACCCAGCTCACGAAAAATGACGGCAGGTGTTGGTATTAGCCCTTGCTCTTGCGGCAAATAATGGCATGATCGCCTCCTTCTATATTGCAATGTGACTCACCATGACTGCTCAATTTGATATCAACCAAATTCGCCAACAGTTTCCAGCCCTCGCCCAAGACTGCAATGGTCAGCCTCTCGTCTATCTCGACAGTGCGGCGACGACACAAAAGCCTAAAATTGTTATCGAAACCATTCAGCAGTATTACAGTGGTCACAACGCCAATGTCCACCGCGGCAGCCACACCTTAACGGCAGCCGCGACAACACAGTTCGAGCAGGCACGAACCACGGTTCAGCAGTTCATCAACGCCGAGCAGAATAAAGAAATCATCTGGACCCGCGGGGCTACCGAGGCCCTGAACCTGATTGCCCAGACCTACGCCCGACAGGTTCTGCAACCGGGCGACGAGATCCTGGTCAGCGAGCTGGAACACCATGCCAACATCGTCCCTTGGCAAATCGTGGCCGAGCAGACCGGTGCCAAGGTCGTCAAGATCCCGATGAACGCAGACTGCACCCTCGACATGACGGCCTTCCACCAGCGCCTCGGCGCACAGACCAAAATTGTTGCCGTGGCCCATATCACCAATGTCACCGGCACCCGTAACCCAATAGAGGAAATTATCGCTGCCGCCCACCAGTTTGACGCAGTGGCGGTCATTGACGGAGCCCAGGCCGTGGCGCATGAAAAAGTGGATGTCCAGGCGCTCGATGCCGACTTCTACGTCTTCTCCGGCCATAAAATCTTTGCTCCGGCCGGTATCGGTGTCCTTTACGGCAAACGCGAGTTGCTCGAAGCAATGCCGCCATGGCACGGCGGCGGCAAAATGGTTGAAAAAGTCTCCTTCGAGGGCACGACGTTCTCGGCACTACCGGGAAAATTTGAAGCCGGTACGCCTAATGTTGCTGGCAGCCTGGCACTTGCTGCTGCAATCGACTGGCTAACCGCATTAGATCACCAGACGGCAGAAGCTCATATCCACAGCCTGCGTCAGCAAGCGCTGGACGGTATCAAAGACATCGAAGATCTGCGAATTGTTGGCCTTCAGCCCGAGGCTAGCCTATTTTCTTTTGTCGTTGACGGTGTTCACCACCAAGACATTGCGACCTTGCTGGATCAGCAAGGAATAGCATTGCGTGCCGGCCACCACTGTGCCCACCCGATGCTGGATGCGCTCGGGCTAACAGGTACCCTGAGGGTATCACTGGCGCTGTATAATACCGAACAAGATGTTGAACGCTTTATTGCTGCACTGCACAAAGCCTGCAGCATGCTCTAGGAGAGACCGATGACACTACCTACCCACCCTTTCGGCACGGAAGTAACTACCAAGTCCATCATTGCCCAGATGCAGGCGGCTAATGGCTGGGAAGACAGATACCGCAATGTCATTCAGCTTGGTAAAAAGCTACCGGCCCTGCCTGACTCGTTAAAGCAGGAACAGCTGAAAGTCAGCGGGTGTGAAAGTCAGGTATGGCTGGCCCACCAGCAGGATGGCGAGATTTTCCACTTTGCCGCGGACTCTGATGCCCGTATCGTACGCGGCCTGATCACCTTGGTACTGGCGGCCTATGAGGGAAAAACGGCCTCGGAAATCCGGGCGTTTGATATTGACGGCTATTTTGACAGCCTCGGCCTAATGGCGCACCTCAGCCCGTCACGCGGCAACGGACTGTGGGCGATTGTGGGGCAGATTAAAACACTGGCCGGAGCGTAGGAAGGCTCGCCTTGGAGGCGGTTTACACTGCGTTTCAAGAAGCGGGAATAAAAAAGCGAGAGTCTGTATTAACTCTCGCTTTTTTTGTTTTTGGATCCCGCAAGCAGGCACAAAAACCGAAAAGAAAAATCAAGCTCTTGCTCTTCCCCAGAGCCAGCTTCTCCTAGAACCTTAGAGCCGCTCTACTTAGAATGCTTTGCAATCAGCTTCTGCAAAATACGTGATACCGCGACAAAACCAAAAGTTGCAGTCACCATGGTTGCTGCACCAAAACCGCTGGCACAGTCCATACGTTTAGGACCTTCTGCCGTCGCTTTGACATTGCATACCGAACCATCCGCCTGTGGATACTTCAACTGCTCGGTCGAAAACACACAGTCGATACCAAATTTGCGCTTCGGATTCTTCGGGAAATTGTGGTGACGACGCAAGGTATCACGTAGCTTCTTCGCTAATGGGTCTTGGATTGTTTTGGTCAGGTCCGTGATTTGAATTTGGGTCGGGTCTATCTGGCCACCCGCACCGCCGGTAGTGATCACCTTGAACTTATTACTCTTACAGTACGCCAGCAACGCCGCCTTGGGTTTCATGCTGTCAATGGCATCAAGAATATAGTCATAACGGCTATCGATGTACTCCGGAATATTTTCCGGCGTAATGAAATCATCAATCAGGTTAACTTTACATTCCGGGTTGATCAGCTTGATACGCTCCGCCATCACTTCAATCTTGCTCTGGCCGACCGTTCCCGTCATCGCATGGATCTGGCGGTTGATATTGGTCACACAAACATCATCCATGTCAATCAGGGTCAACTCGCCGATACCTGAACGTGCCAAAGCTTCTGCGGCCCATGAACCCACACCGCCGATACCAATCACGCACACATGGGCAGCACGCAGTATTTCTACCTCGCTGTTGCCATATAAACGGCGGGTGCCACCAAAACGTTGGTTGTAGTTGTCTGAGGCTGGAGCTTCTAATTCACGCATAAGTTATTCACAGATAGCTAGGGTCGTTCAGATAAAGAATGAGCGCGTTTTATACGCGCTCTGGTAACAATTGTCCAGTCCGTGAGCTCACCCTCCCGCCGAGCCCACTAGCTGATTTCTGGCTACTGCTGGGCTGTTAACCAAGGCTGCTCGGTGACACTGCCCTGTAGCCCCAGCTTCCATACCCGGCCAAAGTGCTTGTAATGGCCTGCATCAATGCCGGCCTGTGTGCCCATGCCATGATATAAGTCGAGGTGGTTTTTCTTCACGGCACCGCCAGTATCTAGCGCCATTAAGAGTTTAAGCACATGCTGGCCGTTCCAATTCCCTTCAGGATCGAGCTGCGGCACTTCCGCCAACAGCACGCTGCCCATCGGCAGGTAGTCACGATCGGCTGCAACCGAGGCATGTGCCTGCAGCGGGATCCCCGCAGTACCCATCACCTCAAGGCTATCCTGCGGCTTGAAGAACACATATGACGGGTTCTGTTCAAGCAGTTCCCGAACCGTGGCTTCATCCTGGCGCTGTACCCACTCCTCAATCGCTTTCAGCGACATTTTCTCACGTGGCACCTCACCTTGCTCAATCAGCACCTTGCCGATACTGACATAGCGGTGGCCGTTCTTGCCGTTGTAGGCGAAATACTGCAACTGATCATTATCTTCATAATGAACAAAGCCGCTGCCTTGCACTTCCATCATGAAGATATCCAGCATTGAGGCACTATACCCAAGCTCAAGCCCTTGCCCTTGCAAAGCCCCGGCGTAGATTTCCGTCCGGCTCGGACATTGCTCCTCGCAGGTCGGCATCGCATAGACCGGATAGCGGAATGTCTCGTCCTGCTCATGACGCAGTTCTATCACCGGAGAGAAATAGCCGGTAAACATCACGTTACCGTTGCTATCACCGCCCCCCATCTGTGCCAGCTGAATACCGTAGTTACCCAGCAGTGCGGGATCCCCGCTTTGCTCGGCCCAGTTTTCGATCTGGCGGTACAAAGCCTGATATTGGCCTGCCATTGACGGCGACCGTTCGATCACCTTCGCCATCTGCTGGCTAAACTGGCTGTAGTCCCTTGGTTTGTCAGACTCTACCGTCGATACCTGATTAAGCACCTGATCAAAGCTGCCGTCCAGATACTGCTGACCGCGGTCAGTCGGCTTGGCACATCCCACCAAGCCAAGAATTAACATTGCAATTGTTGCTTTACGAAACACGGTAAAGGCCTATGAAATTATAAGGGGCATTATCGCCAAGTATGCCTAAAGCGATAGATGCAATAAAGTGACTATATTTTACAAAATTTTTCAAAGGCTGTGTCAGCGCTCTGTTTTTTAAAGCAAAAGATAGCCGTATGACCACACAGTTATAGGAGTGTCATGTTCAGGCCGCCTTTAATAAAAAGCGTAATACGTAATATGTCTATAAGAACAGAACGAAAGGAAAGCGGAAATGGCGGCAGGGATGAAAATCGGTAATGACCCTTGATAAACACCAACTCAATCGAGTATCAATGGGTACGTAACCTTGCCAGTGTTGGCAGGTCGCCCTGAAACAAGCCACGGTGATTAACCTATTGCGCACACTGTCGGCCAATGCTGGCCATAGGTAACGGACGACGCCAGATTGAGTGGTTACTGAAACACCACTTCTCGGGCAAAAGAGGAAATATAATGAGCTGGCTTCTGTCGAATAAGCCGCTCAGACAAGTAGGTATAAACATAGTCATCTTCACCAAGACGATACTTTAGCGTGCTGCCGTCCCACTCATAGTGCGTATTGACTTGGCGTCCATCAACAAATACCCCTTCCGGACGAATCTCAAACCGATCCGCCACGTAAGGAGCAACATCCAGCTCGACCCATACGCCGTTGAGGCTGATTGGAGGCTCCTCTGCAAACACCTCATTATCAATGACACCGACAGCCAGTAATGTAGAGAAGATAAGTCCAATTGTAATTGTCGCCACCAATAGGGCTACCTGTCTTTTTTTATACTTATCTTTCTTCATATTGCTGTTAACTAGTTAAAATCAGAAATGAATATAACCGATCGCTGACATCATAGAGGTAAAAAGCTCCCCCATTAATACGATAACGGGATCTTGAATCCAAAAAACCAGGTGCCTCTGAGTGCCCACCAAAAGCTGCCTCTTGAACAGTTGCAGATAATTAGCCACTATGTATGCATAATTATGGGGATTATCAGCTTACCCTGCACTCACCGCAGGCCTGGCTGGTGAAGCCTACAGAATAGACATGGATGTATCAACGTGAAGCTGAGAAGTACCGACCTAGTCAAAGGATTTCGCCAGTCCGCTCCCTATATGAATGCCCACAATGGCAAAACCACCGTGATCATGCTGGGCGGGGAGGCTATTGCCCACCCTAATTTTTCCCATATCGTCAATGATATCGCCCTATTGAACAGCCTCGGGCTACGTATTGTCGTCGTATATGGCGCCCGTCCGCAAATCTCCCAGCTTCTGAAGTCCCACGGTTACTCGAGCCCTTACCATAAGAGCATTCGCGTTACCGACGAGCGCACCCTGGAGCTGGCCAAACAGGCTGCAGGACAGCTCCAGCTCGATATTACCGCCCGTTTCTCGATGGGCCTCAACAACACGCCAATGGCCGGCTCACAGATCAATGTCGTTAGCGGGAATTTCATTATCGCCCAGCCGCTGGGGATTGATGAGGGTATCGACTACCACCACAGTGGCCGGATCCGCAGGATCGATATCGAGGGCATCAACCGTCAGCTCGACCAGCAAGCAATTGTACTGCTGGGGCCGGTCGCCAGCTCAGTGACCGGTGAGTGCTTTAACCTGACCTCGGAAGAGGTAGCCACCCAGCTTGCAATCCGCCTAAAAGCAGACAAGCTGATCGGTTTTTGCTCCGAGCAGGGGGTAATAGATGAAAGTGGAAATGTCGCCTCCGAGATGCTGCCCAGTGAAGCCGAACATGCCCTACAGCAACTGGTCGATAGCAATACCGATGACTGCGGAACCGGCCGTTTTCTCCGCGGGGCAATCAGTGCCTGCCGGGCAGGCGTTCCACGCAGCCATCTGATCAGCTACAAGGAAGACGGTGCCCTGATCCAGGAACTGTTCTCCTTCGACGGCATCGGCACCCAGATAGTCATGGCCAGTGCCGAAAGAGTCCGCGAAGCCAGTATCGATGATATCGGCGGGATTTTGGAACTAATTCGTCCTCTGGAACAAGACGGGATCCTGGTACGCCGCTCGCGCGAGCAACTGGAGCAGGAAATCGAGCGGTTCACCATTGTTGAGCGTGATGGCCTGATCATCGGCTGCGCCGCACTGTACCCGTTTGTCGAAGAAAAGATGGCCGAGATGGCATGTGTGGCAGTGCACCCGGATTACCGTGATGGCGACCGGGGAGCCCTGCTGCTTAACCGGCTGCGCCAGCAAGCCAAGGAACAAGGGCTAAAACAGATCTTTGTGCTCACGACCCGCAGCCTGCACTGGTTCCGGGAACAGGGATTTGCCGAATGCAATGTCGAGCAGCTACCCATGGCCAAAAAGGCACTGTATAACTTCCAGCGCCGTTCCAAAATTCTGACGCTTGAACTATAAGGTTTATCCGCAAAAAAAAGAGTCAGCCTGGGCTGACTCTTTTTCCCAACGTGACCTAATTGAAGTTAGCCAAGTAAACAGGCCAACCCGCTGGCCCGCTCAGTACGCAAACGCACGGCACGCTGAATAACATCCGGCTGAGCAAACAAATAGAGCTTCTCTTTGGCTCGGGTCACACCGGTATAAATCAGCTCGCGTGTTAGGATCGGGCTGAAATCGGCAGGCAATACCATCAACGTATCGGCAAACTCCGAGCCCTGAGATTTATGAATTGTCATGGCATAAACGGTTTCATGTTCAGGCAAACGGCTTGGTAACACGCTACGAATCGAACCGTCTGGCATTTCAAAGAAAACCCGTAGCTGCGGGTTATCGGGATTAGTCTTGCCATCAGTCATGGCAATACCGATATCACCGTTATACAAACCGAGACCATGATCATTGCGGATGATCATCACCGGGCGTCCTTCATACCAGGTTTCATCGGCCTGGCTCACTTTTCCAATCCGAACCAGTTCGCGTTCGATACGCTGGTTCAAGCCAACAACCCCAAAGTCCCCCTCTCGCAATGCACATAATAAGCGCACGGAAGAAAAAGCTTTCAGCACCTCTTTGGGCTCTTTGCTCTGCTCGATAGCGTCAAAATAGTCGCGATAAAAAGTCACCGTCATATTGATCATGGTCTGGTAACTTTCGGCGCTCAGCGGATAGTGATTGATATCTTTAAAACCATGCAGACACACTTGCTCAACATGGTATGGATTACCGTCATTAATCGCCTTTGCCAGCTTACCAATACCCGATTCGGCATGAAAACGATAACTCTTCTGCAGCATACACAGGCTATCTGCTACCGGACTAACGGTTTGCGTCTGCCCGGCAAACACATCCATCCCGGTTAGGTAACCGCCCGTTAGGTCAAAGCCCGTCAGCTGACTCAGCAACAGCCCCTGCTGTTGGCTATAGCCCTGACTGGCAAAAGCACAGATATCCCCCAATACCGCGCCGGCTTCTACCGACGCAAGCTGATCACGATCGCCCAGAAGGATCAGCTTGGCATGGGGGGGCATGGCATCCAGCAGACGAGCCATCATCGGTAAGTCGACCATGGAGGCCTCATCGACCACCAACACATCAAGGTGAAGGGGATTATCACGATGATGACGAAAATCGACCTGATTCGGCACCGAGCCCAACAGACGATGAATGGTGCTGGACTGGGTCGGGATGCGCTTTCGTACCTCGGGATCAACCGGCAGCGACTGGACCGCCATACCGATGGATTCCGTCAGGCGCGCCGCCGCTTTCCCCGTCGGAGCCACAAGTTTGATGTTCGGCGTCACCACCTCACCATTCGAACTGCCGTGCTCTGCCTGCATCACAAGCGCCGCCAGTAGTTTTGCCACCGTGGTGGTTTTACCTGTACCCGGGCCACCAGATATCACTGCAAACTGGCGGGTAATAGCCATCGCCGCCGCGACCTTCTGCCAGTTTAGGCAAGTCGCCAGAGGAACGAGCCCATCTAACGCTGAGAGTTCTTCCGCTTTGGTGGCTGCGGTAAGCACGACATCAATCTCGCTCCAGTTGAGCGACTCAGCCTGAACAACATCCAGCTTGTCGCACACTTCTTTCTGACGAGTTTCAGCAGTGTTAGCCTTGCCAGAGTCGGCCTTTTTGAGCTGCTGCAGCGCTTGATACAAATAGGTATAGGTGCGTGGAAACAATTCGTTCAGCACTGACGGCATAATGGCAGCAGGTTCTACCGACTGCGCCGTATGATGGAGCTTACTGGCGACTAGCTGCTCGAAATGCCAATAGCGATGCAGGTATAACCGGCCTCCGTCCAGAACCAGTGGCGTTGCCTGCTGCTCACAATTTGCGATATCCGATACAACCGGTAACTCTTTCAGCTCTGCCGCCCACAGCTCAGGCTCTGGCAGACCTTCCAACAAAGCGGCAGCCACCCGGCTTGGCAAACCAAACAAAGAGTGGGCTGTTATCTTATTAAGCATCAGGCAGACATGCCCTTTTCCCAGTTCATGGCTCACCAACGCCGCAACCAAAGCCACCAGCGAGGAATGAGGATCAGGGCTACGCTGCGCCACAAATTTGGCAAATTGATAATCTAACTGGCGCAATACACCCTGCTTGGTTAGATCCTGTAAACGCTTAAGCATCAATCTGCTCTCCATCAATTAATCGGTCTAGTTCGGCCAGTAGTGCTTCGGTTGGGCGGGCATGGAAAATACCGCTGTCACTGCCTGCTTCCATTCCCCGTAGGAACAGATAATAGACACCGCCAAAGTGGGTTTCGTAGTCATAATCTGGGATCCGGCTGCGCAGGAAGCGTTGCAGTGCAAGGGCATAGATTTGGTACTGCAGATCGTAACGGTGATCGCGCATGGCTTCGACCAACTGATCGCCCCGATAAACACTGGGATCATCACCTAAATGGTTCGATTTCCAGTCGAGTACGTAGTATTTCCCTTCATGTTCGAACACTAGGTCGATGAAGCCCTTGAGCATGCCGCTGACCGTTGCAAAGCCCAGCTCGCCGGCTTTTGCCGATACGTCATCATGCTTAGCAAGCACCTTGTTCAGCATCGCCGACGAAAGCAGCTCAATAGGTAGCAAAAACTCCATTTCGGTCAAGCGCTGGGAAGGCGTTTTGTCCACCAGCTTCATTCCCTTGCCGTCTAGCGAACTATTGAGCACATCCTCAATCAATTGCTGCAATACCGGCAGCCACACCAGATCATAGTTTTCTTTCTGCAGTAGATCTGTCAGGACAGCCACCGTTTCGGGGCTATCGACCGGTGCAGTAAATTCGACTTCTTCGAATACGGTATGCAGAAAGGTTCCCGGGCGCGCCCCGCGCGGGAAAGTATAAATCGAATATTCAGGCTCAAGCTCAACCGCCAGCTCTTCGCCGTCTGCCACCGCTTCCTCGGCCGACTCGATATCAAAGCCCGGTAAATCCAGGCTACTGTCATGGTGGGACTGGTGTCCCTGTTTGACCAGGCTGGAATAACTGGTCATCCACCAGTTACGCTCAATGCTGGTGGTAAACTGGCTAGGGGCAAGCTCAAGCGCTTCTTGCTCTGCCGGCTGCCACTTGGTATCTGTCAGTGCTGGCGGCTCGGCCACCGTTATCGCCGGCAGGCTCTCTGCCAGTTTGGCAAGAGCGAGCTCCAATCCCGCAATACCGCCTTCCTGACCATTTTGCACCAGGTGCCCCATCGCCGAATGGTGCAAGCCCGTCGGCTCCTTGGTACTGCGGCCTTTACGGATCGGTGCCATCCCGACGTAACAGCCATACACTGCACGGGTCAGGGCAACATAGATAAGACGCAAGTCTTCCGCCAAGCGTTCTTTATCAGCCTTTTCAATCGAGTCCGCCTGCTTGGAGATATCCAGCACGGTGAGGTTGGCTTCTTCGTCGTGATATTTTACTTCGCTTTTGCTATCAACTTCGCGGTAGCTACAGACGAACGGCATAAAGACCAAATCATATTCCAGACCTTTCGACTTGTGGATAGTGACGATCTGCACCAGATTACGCTCTGATTCCAGGCGCAGAATCTGATCTTCAGCATTGCCATTGGGTTCGGCGACATGCTCGGCCAACCAACGCAATAGCCCGTAGTCGCTGTCTAGGGTCTGGCTGGCTTCCTGAAGCAATTCGCCGATGTGCAGCAGATCGGTCAGACGCCGCTCACCGCCTTCCTCGGCAAGCAGGCGTTCGGCAATTTTGCACTTAGCCATGACACTGCGCAGCATCGGCATCACGCCTCGGCTCTGCCACAGCCTGCGATATTCTTTGAAGCTATTTACCGCAATTTCCCACTCATTTTCGTCGTTATTGAGCTTATCTAGCTCAACAGCGGTGAGTGCAAACAGGCTCGAGGCCAATGCCGCACGCAGCGCACGTTCATCTTCAGGTGTCAGCACGGCTTGTAACAAACGCTGAATGTCTGCCGCTTCCGCAGTTGAGAACACACTGTCTCGGTTCGACAGGTACACACTGGCAATGCCTTGCTCAGATAATGCCTTACGAACGAGTTTGCCCTCGTTACCGGTACGAACCAGCACCGCGATATCGCCGGCCTGAATCGGTTTCTTGCTGCTTTTATCCTGGAAAAATGCACTACCTTGCTGCGATTGGGTCAGAACCTTTTGGATTTGCGCAGCAGTTGCCTCGGCCATCGTCTGCTGATAGCTGCCTTTGGTTACAGGCTTGCCGTCTACACTGTCCTGATGCCAGAAAGTCAGGGCATGCTGGGCCTGGTTGTCGAGCCACCAGCTGCGTTCAGGCGCCTTGGGGCTATGGTTGACCGACAGGAACTGAATATCCTGATCATAGATAAACGGGCTGTCAGGCTGCTCAAAAACCGTGTTGACCGAGGCGATCATGTCGGCGGTCGAACGCCAGTTGGTATCGAGCGTGTAATGATCGTGCACCTGACGGCGGGCCTGAATATAGGTAAAGATATCTGCGCCACGGAAAGCATAAATTGCCTGTTTCGGGTCCCCGATCATAAACAGGCCGCACTCCGGCTTGCTGGTGTAGATACTGCTGAAGATACTGTATTGCAGCGGATCGGTATCTTGGAACTCATCGATCATCGCAACCGGATACTGGCTGCGGATCCGCTCTGCCAGCAGATCATCTTGATCGCTGTCGATCGCCGCTGAAAGCTGGGTCAGCAAGTCATCGAAAGAGAGCCAGCCTTTACGCTCCTTGGCCTTGGCCAGCAAGTCTCGGCATTGCTCAATCGCATGGGCCATCAGTGGGTCGCGCAAATTCGCGGGGTTATCCAGCAGCTCGGCAATCGCCACAAATACCGCATGCTCGGGGGCATCACCTTTGGTCGTTTTATCAATCAGGATCTGCTGGTGAAAACGATCCAGCTTATCGGGCAGATCATAACTGACGGTCGGCATCAACGCCCACTGACTCACCTGAGCCAACCAGGTCGGCAGGCTCTTTTTGGTATAGCTACGCTTGTTGACACCGGAATTGGCAATCAATGCCTCAAGGTCGGCTTCACTGTCACGCCAGAGTGCTTTGACATCATCAATACGCTGCATGTTCTGCTGGTGCAACTCGGCCAGTGAATCACTCATTGCCTCGACACTGAGCTTCACGGGCGCCCCAGTTAGGCTGCCGCCAATGTCTTTCAGCAATGCTGCCGGCGAAGACCACACATTGCGTACCTCGCTCGCCAAGGCATGCGGCAGATGATAGAAATTACGACGCCAATAGTCCGCCGCCACCAGGCTTTTGAGCTGGCTTTCATCGGTCACAAATTCATTATTGAAACGGCTACCAGATTCGAAGGCATTTTGGGTCAGCATCCGCTGGCAAAAACCATGAATGGTATAAATAGCCGCTTCATCCATTTGCCGTTCGGCCTGCAACAAAATGCTTGCGGCCGTTTTATGGTCGCTAATTTCCTCCAGCAACGGCTGGATAACCGGATCGTGGCTGACACCCCGACTGAATGCTAAACGGGCATCATGAATGCGCGCCCGAATACGGTCTCTCAGTTCAGCCGTTGCCGCTTCGGTAAAGGTTACAACCAGTATCTTATCGACGGTCAGTTCTGACGCATGACGAGTTTCAGCACTTCCGTGCCCCAATAACAAACGTAAATATAAACTCGCAATGGTGAAGGTTTTCCCCGTCCCCGCAGACGCTTCGATTAAACGCGCCCCATGCAGAGGGAAAGTCATTGGCTGCAGCTTGGTGGCAGCATTTGAATGATCCATTGATTGTATTTCCGAGTCTGGTTGCAAATAAAATAATACCGAAGCGGTTCACTACGTCTGCGACACCGCGAACACCCGCTTCGGCTTCAGTGATAAAGATCACATTAGCAATGTGATCAATCACTTATAAAGACTTTTCGACGAGTAGAATCCTATTTCATTCTACCAATGTGAGAACTTACTCACGGTTTACCAGATGTGGTTTGGTTAGTATCAGCGCCAGAAATTTGGTCTACCTCTGGACCTGTGGTCGTACAGCGAACACCCTACAAATAAGAATGATTTGCTGGCGGCCACACTACATTTCCTCCCTACACCACTTCCACTATTGTTCTACCGCTTCACTGTTTAATATCGCTGCCTGTAACACTCGTCCAGCTAGCTGAGATGCATCAACCGCCAGTTCGTCACTCCACTGCGGCCAGACACGGGCAATATAGCTGTCGGAGCCCTCGCCCGGAAACAGATACCCGTCACTGAAACTATCAGCCATTTTCTTCAGCGACTTTTCAATGGTCTCTTCGTCATCTTTCCAGCTGCCGTCACGGCCGATACAAGCCTGAATTCCAGCCAGGGCTGTTTTCGGGAAATAAGGCAGCGGTTGGTTCAATCCGTGGTAATACAACTCGACAACATCTTGCAGGTAACGCTGGGCCTGTTCGGCATCTACTTTCAGCAGTACAAGGTGCTTATCAGTACCGAGCAGGTGTGTCTGCTGACCATGGCCGCTTACCGCCAGACACAAGTGATCAAACCAGGCCGTTAGTTGATCCTGGGCGCGGATCTTGCCACTGCGATAGCGAACCAGGCCGGACTGGTAGCGTTGCTTCAACCAGCCTTGCAACCGGACCTCATGGCCATCGACATGGAAAGCAATATCCACCTCATGATCGTCAAGCGGGCTATTCACCAGCGGTAAAATCGTATCGGCCAGTGATACCACCTCAGCCCGTGTCGCCTCGAGATCGAGTTCACCGAAAGCGGCCACGGGTAAGTTACCAGCCGCTTTCTGTTCGGCAGCAAACGATGCAAAGACTTCGTCTTCGCAGTGATGATTGACTTTGGCATCAAGCAATAACGCCAACAGCTCATCACGCATCAAATAATTTTCCAGGCCATTTAATACAAATGGCTCATCATCTTCCATCACGCCCATCGGCGGCTCGAAAAACACTTTTAAGCGACGGTTAAAGAAGTAACGCACCGGCAGGCGCCAGAATCGCTGCAGTTCGGCCAGTTCAAGCACCAAGCTTTGCCCCGCTTCCAGCGGCTCGGCATCTAATGCCGTTACCTGGAACGCTTTGCTTGCCTCGCCTTCCCTTGCCGCTGCCGGCAACCATTCGGCAGCATAACTTGCATGCGCGCCAGAAAAGGCATTCGGGCTAAAAGGCACCAGCGGGTGGTGATGAATTAAGTGCTGTTTGATACGGTCAGCTGACTCATCAACCGGTTGAGCTTCGTCACCGGCCATGCAATATCCCTGCTGGCAATATTCCACCAGCTCGCTGACCAAGACCGACGGGACTTTTTCAGCGTTATCCTGAATCGAGCGACCGACATAACTGATATACAGAGTCTCCTGCGCCGACTGAATCGCCTCGAGGAACAAGTAGCGGTCATCATCACGGCGGGAACGATCACCCGCCTTGGTGCGCCCGTTCATGAGATCGAACCCTTCAGGAGCAATATTGCGCGGATAAGAGCCGTCGTTCATGCCCAGCAGACACACGACCTTGAACGGGATCGAACGCATAGGCATCAAGGTACAGAAGTTAACCTGTCCGGCAAGGAAGCGCTGGCTCACTCGCTCACCCGAGAGCTTATCTTGCAGGTACTGGGTCAGCACTGCCGGGGTGATCAAGGTCTGATAGCCGGCATCTTCGAGCTGTTCATGGAGGCGGTGCAGATTATCGCGGATTGATTTAAGCACCAGCTCGCCCTCCACTTCAACCGCAAAAAAGTCATCCAGCAGCTGATTGAGAATATCTGTCCAGGCCGCGACGGTCTGCGACTGGGCCAGCTTTTCGCGGTAGTCGATCAGGCTATCGATGAATCCAGCCAGTTGTCCGGCCAATTCCGCATCGAGCCCCTGCACTTGTTCATAGGCAGAAATACCATCAAACAGGCCGGCACTGTGGGGCATGGCATAGCCCAGCAGCATACGCTGGATCCCAAACAGCCAGGTATTCTGGTTCTGCTCGGGCAGTTCAAACTGACAGGCGGTCTGCCCATCTAGCCCCCAGCGGACACCGGCTTCTTCTATCCAGCGCTTAATTTTCTCGAAGCTATCGCCGTCAAAGCCAAACTTGTTCATAACTGCCGGCACTTCCAACAGCTCCAGCAATTCCGAAGCGTTACAACGACTTTCCGGCAGGGTCAACAGGCGCAGGAAAGCCAGTAAGATCGGATTTTCCTGCTCCGCAGTCCGGTCAGAGATGGAAAACGGAATATAGCGGTTGCCCGGGGCATTGCCGAACACGGCCTGGATCGCCGGGCTATAGGCATTGATGTCCGCCACCATCACAATCACATCACGCGGCTTCAGACCATTCGCGCTTTCGGCCTCGAACATCGCCAATAGTTTGTCGTGTAGGACTTCCACTTCACGCATCGGACTGTGACAGGCATGGATTGACAGTGAGTGATCACCAGCCTCAACGGGGAGTTTATGGTGGCTCGAATCCAGAATTTCGTCATTCTGACGGTCTTCCAAATTCAAAATATCGGCCTGAATAGCATGCAGCAGCGTGTCTGGTTCGATATCCACAAAGGCTTCAACCTCCTGCGCCTGCATTTCTGACAACAGATACAGGTTATCCCGCCCCAGCTTGCCCATCGAGGCTAGCAGGCTGTTGCCCACGACTTCGTGGTGCATATCAGCGACACCGCCAGCATCAAGTACATTGTCCTCAATACTGCCTTTTAGCGGCTCAATTCGCTCGCCGATTTCGCTGTGATCATCGAGCCATTTCACTTGCAGGCGCTGCTTGGCGGCAAGCCGGGCGAGGTATTTACGGTCGCGCACCTCCCCCCAGTAATAGCGGCAAGGGTTGGTAAACATCAGGTGGACATCAATGTGTTCCCCCAGTGCGGCAAGTGCATCTAAATAACGCGGTGGCAATGAGGAAATGCCAAACACAAACAGCCGCTGGGGCAGTTCAGGCGGCAAAGTTCCGCTGTTGGCGTAGTTTTCCAGTGTTTCAATAAAGTGTTCGTACAGGTTGGCACGGTGATAAGGCGACTGGCCCAACTCTAGCGTGTGATCATACAGCGCCTGCCACAGAATTGGCTGCCACGGGTGTTCACCCTCCAGCTCAGAGACGGTTTCACCCGCTTCCCATAGCTGGATCCACTCGGGGCGGTATACCAAATATTGGTCGAAGATATCTGCAATTTTCTCGGCCAGCTGATAAACCTTGAGGCTATCGCTATCGTTTTCCAAATAACGTTTAAGCGGCTCAAACTCGGGCTGCTCTAATTGCTGGGGCAGTACCTGCATCAACTTCCAGGTCATCGCCTCTTTGTTGAACGCACTTCGCTCCGGCACATCATCCAGTACCTGGGTAAACATTGTCCAGATATAGGTCGCAGGCAGCGGGAATTCAATATTGGCAGCCACACCAAACGACTTCGCCAATTCCATCTTGAGCCATTGGGACATACCCGGGCTTTGAACCAGAATTTGTTCTTGCTCGAACGGGTTGTCGAGAGGATTGAGGCGGATCAATTCAACTAATAACGATTTGAGCAGATCCAGCTGATTGGAGTGATAAACAGTAAACACGCAGATATCTCACGAACAGAGAAAATTACAACGATTGTCTACCAATAAGCTACTTGCTGCAAACACAAAAGGCCCGGCAGTCCGCGTATTTTTACGGGGCGAAAAATCCGGGCAAGATACATAGAGAGAGACGAATTACGCCCCCTGAGCTTGCAGCTTGAGCAACTTGGTGATCGGGCGGTAATGGGCGAGATAGCGCAGCGCAACATAACTCACCACCGCCGTTGCCACATATAGTTCAATCGTCGCGAGGGCATGTACTTGGTTGATATAGTGCGCAGCAAAACCAAAACCGCTCATCCAGGCCACCACCTTGAACAAGGCCGTTACACTGATCACCATAGGGAAAGTAAATGCAGCATAGCCAGGGCTGAAAGGCAGGCGCAGCAGACGATAAAAGGCCACATAAATCACAAAGGTCATCAGTACCGCTATTCCCACCAGCAGGCCAATTACAACCGGAGATGGCTCTTGCATCACTGTCAGGTAACCGGCTAATGACAGGCTAGCAGGTGCCGCCATGATGGCTATCGTTGGTTTAGCGGCATCGGGAATTTCATGGCTGAAAATCAAACGGTAAATCATCACTGGCAGCATCACGGCATACACGGCCATACCGAAGTACAACGCCCCTTCGGCGATCGGCAACAGTACCCCTCCCGGAAAGGAGACATCTGCGACAATAATGCCAATAGGCGGAACAAACCAGCTCGGCACCATATGGTGAAGTTCAAAGTCGACCACTCGGTGATACGCAAACAGCACGAGGAAAATCAGGTGCAGGATCACGGCAAACAACCACAACGCCTGCCCGGCATCAGGGGCAAACTGCCCGACAGCATTCGACACCACCATAATGCCCATGGCAAAAGTAGGCACCACACTGCCTACCACCGGATGAGTCAGGTCATTCCACAATAGCTTAGGATGACAAAGAAACTTGATCAGCAGTATAGACAGTAACACCGAGGCTATAGCCGCCCCCATCAACTGACCATAGCCATGAAGATCGGCACCGTTTTCCCAGCACCAGCCAAGGCTTGCAATCCCTAGTGCCAAACCCGCCATCGGCGTTGGCGCTCCTGCGACTTTTTTCTTTGTAGCCTGGATCATCTTTCTCACTCCGTTTTCTGCGGCCCGAAAGCCAACAAAAACACTGTCTTCTGAATACCCGATGAGTGTATGTAACTTGAATCGTTTATAATATTTGAATATTTTTAAATTAACTTTAAGCAATACTGAACAAGGAACGAAATGAATATTGCACTCAAGCAGCTCAGGGTGTTTGTTACCGTTGCCCAGGAGCGGACGATCACCGCTGCCGCCGAGAAGCTCTTTCTCTCCAAGCCTGCTGTCAGTATGGCGCTGTCTGAGCTTGAAAAGCACCTCGGACACAAGCTGTTCGACCGCAATAACAACCGGCTGATCATCAATGAACAGGGAAAGCGCCTGCTTCCCCTAGCTGATGAACTGCTGGCCCGCAGTCATGCTATTGAACAATTGTTTGATCAGACTGGTCCGGTAACCGGTCAGCTCAAGATTGGCTCCAGCGACACCGTAGGCAATCAGGTAACCCCCTTCTTGCTGCGTGATTTTCGTGCCAGCAGCGAACATAGCGATCAGTCGCTATTTATTTCCAATACCGCCCAAATCTGCCATAAACTGAGCGAGTTTGAGCTAGATGTCGGTCTGGTCGAAGGCAAGGTGCAACAACAGGATCTGATCGTCCAACCCTGGCTGAACGATGAAATGGTAGTAGCATGCCACCCCGATCACCCCTTGACCAAGATCGACAATCTTAGTTTGTCAGATCTGGAACATTCACGATGGATTTTGCGCGAACCGGGTTCGGGCACGCGAGAGTTCTTTCTTAACCGGATTGCCCCAAGGCTGGAAGAATGGCAGCAGGCGTTCGAGCTCAATACCACCGAAGCTATAATTAACTGTGCCGCGGCGGGACTGGGGATCACCTGCCTGTCACGTTTGGCGGTAGAACATGCGGTGCAAGATAACCGTTTAGTGACTCTCAGTCTTCCGCTGGATATGCACCGCCAGTACTGGATGCTCTATCACAAAGAAAAGTACCAGAGCCCGTTGCTAAAGCTATTTCTGGATTTCTGTCAGCACTGGACCCTGAATTAGGTAGCTCACCGAGCCCCCACTCAGACTCGGTTGTCACCTTGGCTAAAAGCAATAACCTGGCTGATCTGGCACATCGGGCGGCCAGACTCCTGTTGCCAGTCGCTAAACGCCAGCTGAGTCGCCAGTTGCGACTTCTGTGTATCTCGACCACCGTCAATCACGCCAGTATTACGCAAGTAGGCTTCAACATCATGGCTAAGAATAAAGGTATCTTTGCCCATGATCCTCAGTGTGTATGGCCCGGTATTACCGCCAAGTCGCTTACCGTGCTTTTTCAGGTAACGCCATAAGCCGGTGATATCCTCGGCTGGCCAGTCGGCGACCATCGCTGCAAACGAACCATGCTCCAAAGATGCATCATGAATCATATGGGCATTCTCGGGAATGGTCATCACCTTGCCTAAGTGACGAATGATTGCCGGGTCGGTTGCTTTGCGCTCCCACATCTCGGTCGGCATCAACAACATTTTTTCGATGTCAAAACCGAAAAAAACCTCTTCAAAATTGGGCCATTTATTCCGAACCACTTTCCAGCTCATCCCCGACTGAAATACCTTCTGGGTAAACGCAGCCAACCAGCGATCATCAGGAATTGCTCTTAACTCTTGAGCAGTTAAAGGCGTACTCAGCAAGCTTTCCAGTTCGGCCTCGCCGCCTTTCCTTTCGGCTGCTCGAGCATAAATATGGATAAATTTTTCTCGCACCATCACATTAACACGCTTATCACTGGACAGAAGCAGCCATACTACTGTATAAGCAGCCAGTAAATCAATTTCGGGAGAGGGTGACCATGGCTGTTATCGTCAAATATGTGGTTGAGCGCAACGGAGAAGAAAAGATGACTTTCACCTCTAAATCCGAAGCCGACGCATACGACAAGATGCTGGATATGGCTGACGAGATGTTTACTTTACTAAGCGAAAGTGAGCTGTTCGAAGATGAAGCCAAGCAAGAAGAACTATCGCTGTTCTTGGCGCAAAAACGTGAAGAAGTATTGATTGCACTGGGTGCCAAAAAGAAAGCGGCGCCAAAAAAGAAAGTAGCAAAGCCTGAAGCTGTTGCCGAACAGCCACAGGATGATGCGGCTTAATCTTAGCTGCTGATGACTTCAACATGAATAAACCTCCATTTAGGAGGTTTTTTTATGCATAAAAAAACACTTAATAACTGTTTATAGCCTTGCTTTGGCAATAATTTCGTCATTTTTCACTGATTATCTGCTCCCCCCTTCAATATCATGCCAACTGTCATTATGATGGTTTCAAATCGTATACAATCTGCCTGCGTTGCAACGCAGCGCTCAAAACGTTTACATGGAGAACGATCAATAATGGCCAGCTTTTCACTTGCCCTAGGTACCGCGACTAAAAACCGTGACGGTAAAATCATTGAAGCTTTCTTCCCAACACCAGTCCTGAATCCATCAGATGAGCTGGTAGCTACAGTAGCAACCGTTGTTGACTACAAAGAAGGCAACCAGGCTATTGAGGTCACTTCGGCTCAGTGTGCAGATCTAGCTGCAGCATTTACCGCTGCGGGAGATGAAAAAAGTGCGCAGTTTGCGACCAAAGCCGCTCAGTCTACGCAGCCACTGGTTATTGTGATTCTAGCCACCGACGAAGCACCAACTTCTGTTGCAGAGGGCTTCCTGAAGCTGCAACTTATCTCTAACCGTCTGGTTAAGCCTCACGGCACCGTTCTGGATGGTATCTTCGGCCTGCTGCACAACATTGCCTGGACTAGCCAAGGACCAATCGATCTGCCAGAGCTCGCCGAGCGCCAGATTGAAGCGCGCCTGAACGGCGAAGTGCTGACCGTCGACTGTGTCGACAAATTCCCGAAAATGGTCGACTACGTGGTGCCTGCAGGTGTTCGTATTGCTGATACCTCTCGTGTCCGTCTTGGTGCACACGTGGGCGAAGGTACAACCGTTATGCACGAAGGCTTCATCAACTTCAACGCCGGTACTACGGGCGTAAGCATGGTAGAAGGCCGTATCTCGGCTGGTGTAATGGTCGGTGAAGGTTCTGATATCGGTGGCGGTGCCTCTATCATGGGGACGCTAAGCGGCGGCGGCAAGGTTGTTGTCTCTATCGGTGAAAACAGCCTGCTGGGTGCAAACGCCGGTCTTGGTTTCCCGATGGGCGACCGCTGTACAATTGAATCAGGCCTATACGTAACTGCTGGCTCGAAAGTTCGCATGCTAGATAAGAACGGTCAGGAAGTGGAAGTCGTGAAAGCTCGCGAGCTTGCTGGCGTATCTGACCTTCTATTCCGCCGTAACTCTATGACTGGTCAGATCGAGTGTCTGGCAAACAAATCAGCGGTAGAGCTGAACAGCGAACTACACAGCAACAACTAAAGCTTTGGTTGTCTGCTACTAAAAATGGCTGCCGAGGCAGCCTTTTTGTTACGTGCAATATCAGCCATACCCATAGATAAACCAACAACTAATACCCCCTATCAATAAGACCATAGCTGCTTTGGTTATTCCTACACTCATCTGGGTAATCAGGGTTTACTACGGTATCGACACTTTTCTTACCGCTACAATATTCAAACCGCCCTTGCAGATAGCCAGCACGGTACTTCTCATACTCCGTCTCCGTCATTGCGCCTTGCTTACTCAGACGTTTTTTATCCCACTCCTGATAACCTTGCTCACCGTGATACACCCCTAGCTGCTCCCACTCTTGCTTCTGCGACAGTTCCTTTTCATATTTACTGACACAGGCGGTCAATGCGATAACTGCGGCCAGGCAAATTAACCTCAGCATAAAATCACCCTCTGTGGGATTATCGTCTCTGCTGTTAAGTATGGACTAAATTTCTGTACCTATATGGGCGGTTAATTCAATGCAGCAACAGCTTCCCGTCCCTGCTCGCTTCGTGAACCGAGGTGTACCAAAACCACCCCAATGCCTGAAGCAACCAGCATTAGCCCGCCCAAATGCCATGCCTCGCTGATCCCGAGCTTGAGCAAAGCACTACTCAATAGCGAAGCAAAGACCATCTGGCAGGCACCTGACAATGCTGAAACCGTCCCCGCTTTATTGCCATAGGGCACCAACAATAACGATTGGGCGCAAGGAAAAGCCATCCCGTTGGCCATCGCCAGCAAGAAGTGTCCGCAGCTCATCCAGATAGGCTCTACGGGAGCCAAGAGCAACACAGTACCGGCAACAAAGTGAACAACGGGCGCAAGTTGAAGGATCTTTTGTGTCCCTAATACTGGCCGCAGGCGTTGGCACACAATCCCACCACTCAACAAACCGAAGGCAGGGACCATCGCCCACAATGCATACTCATCAGAGGGCATCCCAATCTGCACCTGCATAATAAACGGCATCAGCGAGATAGAAATCACCACCAAGGAGAAGTTAATCCAACCAAGACCGGCAAATGTAAGGAAGTGCCTTTCCTTCATCAGGGAAAAATACGAAATCACCAGTTTACCGACAGACTGCGGTTTTGAAGTCGTGTTGAGCGTTTCTTTGAAGGTCAGCAGCAAGACTAACCATATCACCATGATATAGCCCAGCAGCAGAATAAAGACAGCAAGCCAACCTGAATAGTGGTTTACGATCCCACCAATCACAGGCGCAACAATCGGTGTAAACGCAGCTACGATGGCAACCCAGGTCATCGCCTTAACCAGGTCGTGGCTTTGATAGCTATCACGTATTGTCGCCCTGGCAAGCACAGCAACACTACCGGCCCCTAGTCCCTGAACAAAGCGACCGGCCAGCAACCAATTAAACGAATCCGCATGTGTCACCGCCAGTGTGAGACCAAGAAGAGCAATGAGCAAGCCAGACAGCAAGACCGGACGGCGGCCAAAAACATCAGACATGGGGCCGTAAACCAGTTGGGAGGGGCCAAAACCCAGCAAATAACCAGAAACCAATAGCTGCGCCTGCTCCGATGTGATCCCCAGATCTTGCGCGATCCACGGCAGAGAAGGAAAAATTAATCCCAAGCTAAGCTGACCGATACTGACGATCAGACATGCCAGCAACAGCGGCTTCCAGTTAAATCTACTCATAGCTCTCCTTATTAAAAACCACGCCCTGAATAATTTTTCAGGCGCTACTCTTATTATGCACGTTATATTTCAAACGATAAGCGGCGTGGCATTAAGGGATACTTTCCTGCTGGGACATAGTAGCAGCCGCTCAGTGATTTTCTAAGCGGCCAAATCTGATAGAAAGAATTAGATGGTTTATTTATTGATGATGTAAGTAAAGGGGTTGGAGAAAGAAAACTTGCTACCGCTGGTGCTAACCCGACCTTGTTTCATGGCAACAATCACTTCTTTCTGAATCCGGATGAGCGAAAAGAAGCGAACGACCATAAACACAATAAACACTGGCATAATGATCTGGGTGATCGGGGCTGACTGCAGGACAAGATCATTCATCAACCATACCGCCAGCATTACTAACATGGCATAAAGCGAGTGCGGTTTCAGAACAATAGTAATGTTTTCAGCAGACTCTTTACGCTCGAAGAAAAACGTCATGGCTAACTCTCATCGTAACAAACTAATGAGCCTAACCCTCTCACAACTTCCTATCAGATGACAAGCAAAGCACAGAGCGTCGGTTCAAAGAGTTGTAAATGAGTGTGTTTGATAGAGCTAAGAGATTGAGATGAAAATGGCAGCCGAAGCTGCCATTCATTCTGTCTTGTTATTGAACTGGTGTATTCAAGTAGGTGACAAACCCCTCATCACCCATCATGACAACATCCATATGACCATCATCATTAAGGTCTCCCATAAACTGTTGGCTTCTTCGACTAAAAGGAGTATCACTGAAAATCGTTTGCTCTGAGAACGTCTCATTGCCTTGATTGATATAGGCGTGGTAAACCTCTTCACTTCCAACATCAGTCAATGGTCGCATAACTATAATATCCTGAAGACCGTCGTTATTAAGGTCGGTAGCAACCCCCGTTAAACCGTTAACACCTACAGACTGACCAATGTAAAAGGTGCCTTCTCCGTCATTAATATAAAGTTGATTTGGGAGTTCGGCTCCATCACCAGACTCAAATTGGATTTGAGTTGCAAATAGATCAATATCTCCATCATTATCAAAATCAGCAGCTAAAAGGTTAACTTTAGGATCTAAATGACGTGAGCCATTTGCATTACCTTTGCGGCCAACATTTATTGAAACCGACTGAGCTAGTTTATCAAAATCACCTTTTCCATTATTGATAAGAACCTCTCCAGCGGCATGATATGCTCCACCCGTAATAATATCTGGTGCCTTATCACCATTTACATCAGCAACTGTAAACGCATTAGATTGTTGAGAAGTGAGTCTTTGCTGACCCTGTTCAAATATCCCTTTGCCATTATTGGTAAAAACACGAAGGTCTGCGTTCATAAAGCTTAATGAGGTTACAAGATCCAAGTCTCCGTCACCGTCTATATCACTGAACTTCGCATCAGCTTCTTGTAAGTAAGGAACATTGAACTTTTGGCCAGGAGTAAAGTGGCCATTATTATTGATATACAATTGATGAAAATGCGGATCTGGGCTATCCCAATCAGATCCATCCATAAGAAGAAGATCACTGTCACCATCACCATCGATATCAGCAGCCACAACCTTCCATGCCTCGCCCCACTCAATCAGTAACGATGGCTTTGAAAATTGACCTGTTCCATCATTTTCAAGGTAATAAATATTTGCGTTTGGTCCTGGATAAACGACGTCCAAATCTCCATCATTGTCCACATCGACTAGAGCCAGTGAATTATGATCCTCTACTGATGCCTCGATGAATTGATTTTTTTGGAAATTCCCCACTTCAGGAACATCGCTTTCATTTAAATAAATCACCTTATTGACAATAGAAAGAGCCTCTATCGCCAATGATGTGCTTTTAGTCAATATCCCTTGCTCAGCCTTAATATTATATTCACCCGCAACTAAATGAGCTTTAATCGAACCAGTACTGTATTCATCCCCCGTCAGGCCTATCAGCTTGTCACCCACATACACCTTCACTCCAATGGCAGGCTGTAAGTCCTGGTCCAAGACATTTAGCATCAAAGTGCCCAACACTCGACCTGTGACAATACTTTCGCGTTTCAGCTCAAGCTTACAGCCCAATGTCTGGTTAAGCTCAACATTAATCGAGGTATTACAACTGGCGAATGGTACTGAGTTAAACTGTTCAGATGCCTCGCTCACTTTATGGAATGCCAGATAGGCAGTAACTTTGTCCTGGCCACCAGTTTCAAACAAATCGCTTGCTTTGTAGATACCGTTTTCATCACGTACGGTCAGCACTTTTTCCTGGACAGGAACATTGTCCCCACCCAGGCGAACGATCAGTGCTAACTCCTGTGCCGAACCGACTTCATTAACCACTTCAGCTGGTACGGTAAAGGTAAATGTGCCCTTATCTTTAAGCGGAGTAAGGTTTAGATTCACATCAGCCTGAAGAGGAATGACATCCATTTTAGCGTCTTCACCTTCAACGAAATTTACCGAATTGTTCTGATCTTCATTTTTACCGACCATCAAATCGCCATCATAAAGACGCATAGCCAGTTGATACTCACCCGGCTCAACATTCATGATTAACTCGGCAATACCGGTTTCTTTATTGATGGTATAAACCGTCTCGTCTTTTCCGTTGATAGACAAACCGAACTGCGGATTACTTAGAACAACAAGATCTTCTGCAGGCCAGGAAAACTTCAAAGTAGAGACGTACTGGATCTGCCCAAAGTCACTAATGGTATCGCCTAAATTAGGCAACAGGACAAAATCAATCTCAGGAGTTTCACCGTCAATGATTTCTTCACCAAGAGCCTCCGCCATATATTGATTCTGCTTGCCGTCTTTCGACGTCAGCAGCAAGACAAAGTCGTAACTTCCCGGCTTGAGAGTAAGTGCGCGATGCGAAATAGTCTCGACATTGCCCTCACTATCGACCTTTTGGGTCATCGGCCAGTCAAACACTTGTTTATCCTTCGTGAGAATATTGGTGACTTCCAGTTTCCCGTCATAACCATGGGCCTGAGTCTGACTTTTCGTCTGTACCGGTGCCAAGTAACGTAAAGCAACTTGCTGTGACTGTTCCTTTTCAATGGTCTGTAAATAAGTAGCCGCAAACGTGCTATTTACCACCAATGAATCAGCAACTTTTGAGTCCTTATTCGTTGCATCACTTCCTTCACCACAACCGATAAGCAACAAACTCAGAATTGCGCTACCTAGCCATTGTTTTTTTGTTTTATGCATAGTTATTCTTGATTTATATATTAACAACAGTGCGCAACAGTGCGCATAAAATAAAAGCACGAGAAACTACCATAAACACTATTAAAACAAAAGGTTAAGTCCAATAAAGGGAGCAAAAAATTACTTAGCTTCTATCATTCATCAATTTATCAATGAAGATATGAGGATAATACGCATGATTGACACATTTAACAGCAGAAGGTGTGACAAGTGGAAATGCAGTAGTATGCACTATAAGAGATTAAAGACAGATAATGCGGCTATTGAGACTTATTGATAAGTAACGGATGGCAGGGATCGCATGACGAGCAGGCCTCCCTGCGGGACTCATTCGACCGGAGGGCGAACATATTAGACAGATGTAAAAAAGCCCGAGTCTTTCGACTCGGGCTTAGT
>NZ_JAKRRW010000022.1 GCF_026191635.1 Photobacterium obscurum | reverse complement strand
GAACCAAGCCAGGAAGTGGAACCTTCTACAAAGTGGAACCTTCTACCTCCGGCTAGATACAGTTTTTGTCCATTCGGTATCAGACATCCTCTATACAACTGGGCAATGTAGCCACGTCGAGACCATACAAACAAAGCCAGCCATTCAGCCTTCTCACGTAAAATAGTTCAAACTTCAAGGCTCTCATTTTCTGGTTGTATGAAGCGGAAAGTTGGACAACTCATTTCATCCAGAAACTCTCAAACTAAAAAATTCACTTAATCATCAGGCAGATAAGCCAATAACAAGAATCCCATTTAGCCGGACAAAATCCCAAATGGGACTGGAACTGACATCCCAAATGAGACTGGAACTGACAACTGTATAAACCACTGTATAAACCACTGTATAAACCACTGTATAAACCACTGTATAAACCACTGTATAAACCACTGTATAAACCACTGTATACAGTGTGACAACTGTCATAGTTCTATTACAAGAGCAATAGCTAACCTTTTAGATAAAAGGTTATACTCATTTCAAGTAGATCGTAAAACCCATTAAAAACAATAACATAAAGCATTACTTCGCCATTTTTGAATCACTGAACCCGACTTGATGTGAAAATTGTCGATAAAAAATGCTTGCAAGCCTGCCTAAATAAAACTACTGTATAGACATACAGCATGTATATATAACCACTGGTAAGGATGACGAACAATGACAGCACTATTTGACAACCTACAATCGGTATCTGCATCTCACGCATATAAAACAACTTTTGCAGCCAACGCCAGTTCGCCATCTTTCAACCAGTCGGTAAAATGCCCGATTGAAGTGTGCTTTTCAGATGAGAAACAGACCCAACTAGCCTACTTCCTACGTATTCTTAAACAAGCAAGTCAGCAAAGCCGCTGGATTATGTTCATTGGCGATGAAGCAATGATCGACAAAAAACTACTGCAAAGTGCGGGGATTGATTTACACAAAGTGCTGCTATTAAAAAACAAGAAAGGCCTATCCGACTATAGCTTGATGGAAAAAGCACTGAGCACTGGAAACTGCAGCGCTGTTATTGCAACCGGTGACATCGAACAGTTTGAGACAGAGGAAATTCGCCAAGCAGCTTACAATGGCTCTTCTTATGCTTTTGTTATTAATCGCGCAACAAAAAGTAAATTGACTATCCACTGAGACGAACATCATCTAAACCATTCATTAACATGATATTTTGCCACCAAAGTGCAATTTTTGGTGGCTTTTTTGATCCAGTACAATAAATAGCACTATTAGCTATTTCGACTTCAAAATACATCACATAATTTGTGCAAGTTAGCTGCAAACCATCATAAAATACCCCCGCCTTATAAAATAACAGTCATTTAGACCGGATAATTGAAATGGAAAAGAAACTGGGATTAGGTGCGTTGACTGCACTTGTTATCGGTTCAATGATAGGAGCAGGAGTCTTCAGCCTTCCTCAAAATATGGCAGCGGTGGCCAGCCCTGCAGCCGTGATGATTGGATGGACTATCACGGGTATTGGTATGATCTTTCTCGCGCTGGCCTTCCAGCACCTTTCACAGCTGCGGCCTGATATAGAAAGTGGGGTTTTTGGTTATGCTCAGGCTGGTTTTGGTGACTTCATCGGCTTTTGTTCCGCCTGGGGTTACTGGTTAAGTGCCATGCTTGCCAACGTCTCCTACCTTGTCATCGTATTTAGTACCCTCGGGATGTTTTTCGATACACCTGATATGGTGATATTCGGTGCAGGTAACACCTGGTTTGCAGTGGCCGGCTCATCGATACTGCTCTGGCTTGTCCATGCACTGGTATTACGCGGTGTGCAAACTGCAGCTGTGATCAACATGATCACCACCATCGCCAAACTAATCCCTCTTTTCCTGTTTATCTTCTGCTCAATGATTGCCTTCCAGTGGGATACTTTCGTCTTCGACTTCACCGGGCTCCACTTTGGTGAGCAGCACGATTTACTGTCCCAGGTAAAAAGTACCATGCTGATTACGGTATGGGTTTTCATTGGTATTGAAGGTGCCGTGGTTGTATCTAGCCGCGCGAAGAATCGTAAAGATATCGGACGTGCTACTATCCTCGGCCTACTCACTGCACTTTCGATATATGTATTTGTTACCCTACTATCTATGGGGGTCATCAGTACACAAGAACTTGCAACCTATCAGAACCCGTCTATGGCGAGAGTACTGACTGAAATTCTCGGCCCTTGGGGAGCCATTATCATTGGATGTGGTTTGCTAATTTCCGTATGCGGCGCTTTTCTTAGCTGGACAGTTCTTGCCTCTGAAGCACCTTACCTTGGCGCTAAAGACAATATGTTCCCAAAACGATTCGCTGCCCAAAATGATGCCGGAAGTCCAGTGAAAGCCCTTTTCCTGACAAACAGCTGTGTGCAGGTATCTCTGATTTTCGTTGTATTCGCTGGCAGTACCTATGACACATTACTGGCAATCGCTTCTGAAATGATCCTGGTTCCATACTTCCTTGTCGGAGCCTATACACTCAAGCTTGCAATTGAGCGCAAGAATCGCGGTTCACTCTTTATTGTCGGCCTTTGCGCCAGCATTTATGGCCTCTGGTTACTTTATGCTTCAGGGTTAAACTACCTGCTGCTATCGGCTCTATTGTACTTACCGGGCTTGTACTTTTATGTTCAGGCCAAACGGGAGCAAAACGAGAAGGCATTTGTCGGTACTGAAAAAGCCGCAGCCAGCCTACTGACGGTTGCTGCTTGTATGGCAGTAGGAATGCTGTGGAAGGGAATGCTCTAACCGTTACGCAAGAAAAAAGCCAGCTTTTAGCTGGCTTTTTATTTTCTTGTGTTTCATCCGTCAGGATTCAACCATATGCACTCTTAGCTCTTCACCATTGTCGGTCGCTATTGTGATCCTGCATCCAGCTTTGTTTTCAATTTGATCAAGCTGATCACTATCCAATGCATACGGCAAAGAAATCACTAGCTCTTCTATATGCTCAGCACGTGCTAAGCGTAGCAGGCGGATCAAATTGTTCGAATCACTTATGCTGGTCGACAGCACTTTAAGTGCTTGCATCTGTAATTTTTCTGACTCTGTTAACCCGTTCGGCATAGAGGAGGTCCATGATATCTCGAATGCCGGAATTAACGCCTGTAACGCATCAATAAAGGTCAGTCTATGATTACAAGATGCTGATAAGAACGATGTGTAGTCGAACACGACGTTACTATTGTTTGAGATTCCAACTGATGTTTCCATACTCATCCTTAAAAGAAACATAACAACTGTTGTATAAAACTCAATGCACCGATTGGCATATACGTTTAACCGTAATTAACTATACGTCTAACTTGCTAGTGAGGAATTCTTTATTGTAGAAAGTTTGCACTCGATCTTGCTTTTCAAGCCTAAAAACCAAATAAAAAATACATAAAACACAATTGATTAACATCAACAAAACCTTAAAAATACAATGGTTACCTTATTGAAATAATGATACAAATCACCACTCGCTGACAATTAGAAACACAATGAAAACAGATTTGCAAAATAACACCACAAGCCGCAACATGCTCAACCTTGAAGCATTCCTCAATTTAAATAAGGTGAAATTATCGCCAGTCAAACATACCTTTTAGGGATTTCATTAACCCCCTTTAACCAAACTTATAAGACGACGGAATTACAACGACTCCATTTTTAGAAACATCAAACCGCTCCGCGTCTTTTTTCTTGTCTACACCAATTATCGTTCCAGCAGGGATCTGTACATTCTTATCAACAATACAGTTTTCTAGATGCGCATCTTCACCAACCTCCACCCCCTCGAACAAAATACTGTTAATCACTACGGCAGCATTCTCGATAGAGACTTTGGGAAACAACACAGAGTTTTGCGCCGAGCCACCAGCAATAACCACACCATTAGAAATAATCGAGTTGATAAAAATCCCCTCATTGCCCGTAGCCGATGAAACCGTTCGCGCAGGTGGTAACTGCGGTTCATAGGTACGAATTGGCCAGTCTTGCTGATAGATATCCAAAGGTGGCTGCACTTTTAATAAGTCCATGTTGGACTGGTAAAAGGCATCAATCGTACCAACATCTCGCCAGTAGGCATCTTGACTAACCCGCCCTTCCTCACCACCAAACCGGTAAGCATAAACTCCACGTCCATCTATTAGCTTCGGTATAATATCTTTGCCAAAGTCATGGCTAGATAGCGGGTTTTCTGCGTCCAGCTGTAACACCTCAACGAGCTTATCAATCGAAAAAATATAGATACCCATTGATGCCAAACTAGAATCAGGGTTATTCGGCAGTGACGCCGGATTACCTGGCTTTTCAGTAAATGCCTGCACCTGATGCTGGTTATTGACTTCCATTACACCAAAAGCCTTTGCCTCCTCCCTAGGTACTTCCATACAAGCCACTGTCAGATCGGCCTTGGTCTCTTTATGGTGCTTAAGCATAGGGGCATAATCCATGCGGTAGATATGATCACCTGAAAGGACGACTACATATTTTGCATCACTGCGCGAGAGCAAATAGAGGTTTTGGTAAATCGCGTCAGCCGTCCCCTGATACCAGTTGTCGCCGGTTCGCATCTGCGGCGGAACAGCAGTAACATACTCTCCCAATTCGGGATTAAAAATAGACCAGCCATCACGTAGGTGCTTCTGTAAGGAGTGCGATTTATACTGTGTCAAAACCAGAATTTTTCTTAACCCTGAGTGCAAGCAGTTAGCCAGCGTAAAATCGATAATTCGATATTTGCCACCAAACGGCACTGCCGGTTTTGCTCGATTGTCCGTTAACGGCGATAGACGCTTTCCTTCCCCACCCGCTAAGATTACTGTTATGGTTTCTTCTTTCATTGAGCATCCCTCGGCTTGTTGTTCCATTAATGGCGATACGCTTCCTAAGCATCAATACCCAAAGGCAATTACCAAGCCAATTTGACAATAATCAACTCAGGAGCCAGTATTTCTACCTCCCTCTCACTTGTCCAAGGGCTATCACAACCCTTTATCCTATGCCCGAGATACAGAGCCACCATTTGCTCCTCACTAAAACAGGGCAAACAAAACTATCAATGCACCACCAAAGAGCAACTTGATGCACAGCTCGTTAAAACAAAAAAAGCCTTTGGATCATGACGTTGCTTAGGTCGAGATCCAAAGGCTCAAATATCTGCGTGACTCGCTTAAGGGCGATCTCCCTTTGACAGGCGCAGCTCAATATCCGCAAGCACATCAGGGAGATCTGCAATAGTATCAACCTGGTAGTGTGCGCCGGAATGGGCAAAGACGTCTTGTGCTTTAATGCGAGCTGCGGCCAGTGTTGCTTCATCAGCAGCCTCAAACTCTTGCAAGGTTAAACCGGCTTCGTTACCAGACAACAGAAGTGCAACCGTCCACATACCAGCATTCAACCCCTCGGTAATACCTGGCAGAGAGTCATCCACTTTTACACATGCTTTCACATCATCGACTGCCAGCTCTATCATATTTTGCAGCAACATATACGGCGCAGGACGTCCACCAGCCTTCAGATCATCAGTCGCCACTGCGCAGTCCGGGCTATATCCATTGGCTTTGGCTGCTGGCAGCAGGGCATCCAGCACAATTCGCGGATAACCCGTACATGAGCCAATTTTAATATTGTGCTGACGCAAGCCATCAATCACCTCTTTGGCGCCGGGGATGAGATCTGCGTGTTCGGCTACTTTTTTCACCTGTAGTGGCATGAAGGTCTGATAAATCTTATCAATATCTTCTTTTTGCATCGGTTGGCCAAACTTTGCCTGCCAGCGCGCATCAACTTCAGGCAACTCACCAACGGCTTTAATGTGGTCCCATTTTCCCAGTCCCATGGGAACGCGGGCCTCTTCCAATGAAATATCAAAATCATATTCGCGTTTGAAAGCTTCAACAAAGATTGTCGTCGGTGCGAAAGAACCAAAATCAACCACCGTACCTGCCCAGTCAAACATTACCGCCTGAAGGTTCGTCATTCTTTTTGTCCTCGTTATATTCTGTTTGTTCAAATACATGCTTTTACCTAACTTAAGGCATACCTGATTTGCCTAAAACGGTGTGTTGCCAGTGTTGGATGCTTCCTGGATGGCCTGCTCTATCCTGTCCAGTGCCAATGCAAGTTCATTCCGCGAGATGATCAATGGTGGGCTCAATTGCAAAACGTTACCCTGTGACACTTTAAAGCTCACTCCTAGTTCCAGACAGCGATACATCACCTGCTCAGCTTCCTGCAACGCTCTCTGCTTGCTGCTGCGGTCAGTCACAAGCTCAACTCCCCAAAGCAAACCAATACCACGAACATCACCAATTAACGGGAAACGCTGTTTCATGTTCTCTAGCCGATCACGCATATAGGCCTCATCAGCTTTTGTTTTTGCCAGCAGACCTTGTTGCTCAATCACCTCGATGGTTGCCAGCGCGGCAGCACACCCAACCGGGCTTTTCTCATGAGTATAATGACCAAGGGATACATGGGCTGCGGTGTTATATTTGTCTTTGGTGATCATGGCTGCCATCGGCACCACTCCACCACCAAGCCCCTTACCGATACACACAATATCAGGCTCAATACCGAACTCCTGATAGGTAAACCAATTTCCACTGCGCCCCATACCATTTGGAATATCATCAACGATCAGCAAGACATTATGGCGATCGCAGATCTCACGAATTCGCTGCCAATACGCTTTGCTGGGAACCTGCACATCGGTATTGCGTACACCTTCCGCAATAAACGCACCTATCCCGCCCTCTTTCTCGATCACATATTCAAGGTAGTCGGCATAGTGCACATCGCTGCCACTTTCATTTGGAAAATCACCGCGATAGCTCACAGCAGGGGGAATACGTTCTACTCCGGCCATCAGAGGCCCCATTCCTTCACGAAAGCACGCTTCTCCGCCTACCGAGATAGCATCCAATGAAGCGCCATGAAAAGAATCCCAAAGAGAGACAACCTTGTAGTTGTCGGTAATATGACGGGCTAGCTTCAACGCCATGCCGATGACAGATGTTCCGCCCGGTGCAAACAGCACCCGATTCAAATCACCACCAGCGATCTCTGTTAGCTTCCTGGCACAATCAATTGCCGTCTGGTTGGTAAAGCGACGTGGTGAAAATGGCAGTTCGGCGAGCTGCTGCTGCACACGGTTCACCACATGAGGATGGCCGTATCCGAGCTGATGGACGTTATTACCGTGAAAATCCATATACCGCTTTCCAGCAGCATCCTCAATATAAATACCTTCGGCGCCCACCAGGGCATCAAGACAAGGTGTCGACATCGACTGGTGCAGAAAATAACGACTGTCTTGGTCCAGCATTTCTTTGATTTTCATGTCTGAAATCGAACGCGTCCAGCTTTCACGCGCCGGGGTAATGTTGGTATCCCCTTCACTGCGCAACGACTGCTGGGTTAATGCCGATTGACTCATAGGCCAGACTCCTGTTGCAAAGTCGCAGGCTGCTTTTCGTCATCATTAAGCCAGTACATTGAATCTTCAATAGCCTTTATCAGGCGGTACATGTCAGCATTGTGGACATCGCCAATATTACCGATACGAAAACAATCTGCGTTGGAAACCTTGCCAGGATAGATCACGAAACCTTTATCTTTAAGCAAGTTATAGAATTGCTTGAATTCATAATCTGGATGAGTCGGCGAATAGAAAGAGGTAATTATTGGCGAATGAAGGCTCTTGTCCAGCAAGCACTTAAAGCCCAATCGCTCCATCCCTGCAACCAAAATCCTCTGGTTAGTACTGTAGCGTTCGAACCGTTTGGCAACGCCCCCTTCTTCGAGCAATTCCCGTATTGCCTGATGAAAAGCGCGTACAGTGTGGGTTGGTGAAGTGAAGCGCCACTTCCCGTGGTTCTTCTCCATACACCGCCATTGATCATACAGATCCAAGGACAATGAACGGGCTCGACCTGAGCATTTATCTAACTCAGCTTGCTTTGCCAAGATAAAACCAAAACCCGGTACCCCCTGAATGCATTTGTTGGCAGAGCTGATCATAAAGTCGATATCCAACTCGGCCATATCGAGAGGAATACCACCGAAGCTAGACATCGCATCCAAAATCATAACCTTATTATGTAACTTGGCGAGCTTACAAACGGACTCAATAGGATTAAGCATGCCTGTTGTCGTTTCGCAATGCACCATTGCTACATGGGTTATGGTTGTATCCTGCGCCAAGATTGCTGCTAACGCATCAACATCAGGCTGTTCGACCTCGCCTAAATCAACAATGTGGTGCGAAATATTCAAATAATGTGCAATCTGCCCAATACGCTCACCATATGTCCCATTATTGATCACCAGCAATTTACCATCGCGTGGTATAACCGAACCAATAGTCGCCTCAACAGAAGCCGTACCGCTGCCTTGCATCAGCACACAGGTATACCCGTCGGCCTCAGTTGCCAGCTCGACAAGCTGCTTACGAATGACTTCGACAATCCCTTTGTTGTACTCATCATCCCAAGTACACCAGTCTTTCAGCATCGCTTCACGCACTGTTCGACTTGTTGATAGAGGGCCTGGGGTCAATAACAAATATTGGTTACCATCGTTTTCCATCTTTTTATCCCAATTGGACTATACCAGTTAAAATAAACTATAACGATCAGCTTCCTTGGCTGTAAATCCCCGATACGCAGTGTTAATAAAACTTTCATACTTCGCCACTTAATTACACTTTTGACAATTATCTCGGCAAATTTACTGAAATAGTCCTCTCATAAAACTGTTAGCAAACTGCAATATGACAATCATTGAACTGTCATATTGGCTGCCTAGCATCATTCATGTCGAAACATTCTGGTACATACCAAGTTGATTCATGGAGAACAAAAGATGAAAAACCGTTGGATTATTACTTCTTTAACTGCAATTGCAGCCCTGACCGCAACTTCTGCTTTTGCAGCCGAAGAACTAACGGTCTACACCGCGTATGAAACAGACATGCTGGCCAAATTCAAGACTGGCTTTGAACAAGCTAACCCGGATATCAAAATAAGATGGGTTCGTGACTCAACCGGAATCATGACCGCCAAACTATTAGCTGAAAAAAGCAATCCTCGTGCAGATGTCGTCTGGGGACTGGCCGGTTCTTCCATGGCGCTATTAAAAGATGAAGGAATTCTTAAACCTTATAACCCGGCCGGAATTGACCAGATCCGCCCTAACTTAATTGACCCGGAAGAAAACAAAGCCTGGTTTGGTAATGACGCTTTCTTTAACGCGGTATGCTTCAACGAGATGGTGGCAAAAGCACAGGGATTACCAAAACCAGAAAGCTGGGATGATTTACTGAAACCGGTATACAAAGGCCACATTGCCATGCCTAACCCAGCCTCCTCCGGGACAGGTTACATGCAGGTTTCGGCGTGGATACAGTCGATGGGCGATGATGCGGCCTGGGCATATATGAAAAAGCTGGATAGCAATATAGCCCATTACACTCACTCAGGCTCCAAGCCATGTGTTCAGGCAGGAATAGGAGAAGTCGCTATCGGTATATCTATGGCCATACGTGGTGCAAAACTGAAAACACAAGGCGCTCCGATTGACATTATCATGCCAGAAGGTGGTGTCGGCTGGGAGTCTGAGGCTGTTGGACTGGTCAACACGCAGTCAGATGCAGCCAAACGTCTTGTTGACTGGTCACTTTCAAAAGACGCCAACACACTGTACAACGAATTCTACCCTGTTGTTGGCCACAAAGACGTAAATACCCCAGTAAAGAACTACCCCAATGTTGAGGAAGCGATGGTAAAGATGGATTTCTCAAAAATGGCAGTGAGCCGAAAGGACGTACTGAAAACATGGTCTGATAAGTTTGATGCTAAATCAGAGCCGCGCTCGTAATTACACGCTGGTTCTGTATATAGCTAGATTTTACAACAAACTTTAGTGGTTCTAAAAACTATAAAGAGTGATGGCAATAGCCATCACTATTTTTCCAACCAATAACTTTCCAACAAACAACTTAATGACTCTTGCTCATCATAATTTCATCTTCAATACGACGATGATCGTTTTTCTCCTGCTGTTCCCATCTTGCGTCGAGTGTCGCCAGCTCTTTTTTCATTTCGGATAGCTCACGCTCCATATAAGAAATATTTCGTATCAGCATTTTTCTTTCCATAATCTATTCCCTATAGAATTAAACTCATTATGACAATATCAATTTGAATGGATTAAAACACGGCTATCAATTCAAGAAACTTTTTTTGAGGTGATTAAAAATTAAACATTCAGCAACTATTAAGTATTGTTCGCTGGTAAAATTTTGCCAAATTAAAATGTCATTTTTTCGTCAAGCTTCTGTCATTGGAATGTAACTCTACACCACTAGATTTGGTATATACCAAAATAAGTGAGTAGAAACATGGAAACCTATCTGAAGATTGAAAATGTCAGTAAGCAGTATGGACAGTTCACTGCGCTGAAAGATATCTCTCTTGACATTCATAAGGGCGAATTTATCTGCTTTCTCGGGCCATCTGGCTGCGGAAAAACTACATTACTGCGTGCCATTGCCGGTCTTGATCTTGCCTCTTCAGGAAAAATCACTCAAAACGGCATCGATACCACTTTCCTCGCTCCTGAGAAACGCGACTTTGGCATTGTATTCCAGTCCTATGCGCTTTTCCCTAATCTAACGGTGGCTGAAAACATCAGCTTGGGTCTGAGAAACCAGGGCAAAAGCTTGAAAGAGGTTGATGATATCGTCATCAAGTGGCTCGATATTATCGGTCTGCCCGACTCAGGTATAAAGTATCCAAACCAACTCTCCGGAGGCCAGCAACAACGTATAGCACTTGCCCGCGCACTATCATTATCACCAGGGTTATTACTACTTGATGAACCTTTGTCTGCGCTTGATGCAAAAGTCCGCTCTCATCTGCGTGATGAAATTCGCCGGTTGCAGCGTACACTGGGGATCACAACCATTATGGTTACCCATGATCAAGATGAAGCCCTGGCAATGGCTGACCGCATTGTTGTCATGAATCACGGCTGTATTGAGCAAGTCGGGACACCACAAGAAATTTATCAACGACCAGCCTCGCGCTTTGTCGCCGACTTCGTTGGTAATATGAACTTTATCCCAGCTTCCGTTGTAAGTGACAGCCATATCCGCATTGGCGAAACCTTGCTACCCAAGCCAGATAAGGCACTTCTGCGCGGAGACTACTTTGAGCTAGGTCTTCGCCCCGAAGACCTACATTTTAGTGAAACCGCACAGCCGAACAATTCAAGCTTCCCTGTCCAAATTGAGGCGCTTGAGTTTCAGGGCACCTTTGTTCGCGCAGAATGCAGACTGCAAGGCGAACACAAGGCCGATACCATCAAAGTTGATGTGCCGATTCGTGAACTGCGCCGTTTAGCCTTAGAACGCGGTCACTTCCACCACGTCAATATTGCCAAGCAACATACCCATATCTTCCAGGCTGAGCACTAAGTATGGAAACTGAAATGAATTCACTGACCAATGGCCGCATGATGAATACACAGCAGTCCACGACCAAACCGCGTGTAAACATGCTTCGAGACAATTTCAGCCGCGACAATATTATGCTGGTGGTAATACTTGCCATCATTGCGCTGGTTATGAGTCTGTTTGTACTGGCCCCGCTGGTGACGATGTTGCAAAAAAGCGTTCTCGACAGTCAAGGTAAGTATGTTGGCCTTGCCAATTTCGCAGAATATTTTTCGTCGCCAGCACTATGGCTTTCATTACAAAATACCGCATTTATCGGCATGATCGTGACTCTGTGCGTTGGACTGCTTGCTTTTGGTTATGCCTACGCCCTTACACGCAGCTGTATGCCGCTGAAAGGACTGTTCACCGTACTCGGTTCTGCTCCAATTCTTGCACCGTCCTTGCTGCCGGCTATCAGTTTGATCTACCTGTTCGGTAATCAAGGTGTCGGCAAAGAGCTCTTAATGGGGCACTCCATCTATGGGCCAATCGGTATCGCTATCGGTCTTATCTTCTGGACGTTTCCGCATGCCGTGATGATTTTGACAACCTCGTTGAAAACATCAGATGCCCGGCTCTATGAATCTGCCAGAGCGCTCAACACCTCGCCGATCAAAACTTTCTTTATCGTGACATTACCAGCGGCAAAGTACGGCTTGCTCAGTGCCCTTATTGTGGTCTTCACCCTCGTGGTTTGTGACTTTGGAGTACCGAAGGTCATTGGCGGACAATACAATGTGCTGGCAACCGACATCTTTAAGCAGGTGGTCGGGCAGCAAAACTTCTCGATGGGGGCTGTTACCAGTGTCATTCTTTTACTACCTGCACTCCTCGCGTTTGTAGCTGACCGCTGGGTTCAGAAAAAACAGCAAGGGCTGTTTGACTCTCGCTCGGTTGCCTATGTTCCAGAGGCAAGCAAGCTCCGTGATGGTATATGTTTCGCTTTCTGCTCCCTTGTCTCTCTCGCCATTGTCGTCGTGATAGGTATGGCTATTTACGGCTCGCTGGTTACCTTCTGGCCATGGAACCTGACCTTAAGCCTGAACAACTACAACTTTGCCGAATTCAGTGCCTATGGCTGGGCACCTTACTTTAATTCACTACAACTTGCTTCGCTGGTCGCAGTAATTGGTACCGTGGTGATTTTTATCGGTGCATACAGTATCAACAAAGGACGCAGTTTGGGCCCGCTAAGAAGCCTGTTACAAATGCTGGCTATTGTTCCTATGGCGGTACCGGGTATGGTACTTGGTCTTGGTTATATCTTTTTCTTTAACCACCATGCCAACCCGCTCTCTGTGCTGTACGGAACAATGGCGATCTTGGTGATCAATACCATTATTCACTACTATACCGTCGGCCACATGACAGCGTTGACGGCACTGAAACAACTTCCTGCTGAGGTAGAGGCTATCTCAGCATCCATCAAAATACCTCAGTACAAAGTTTTCCTGAAAGTCACCGTCCCGGTCTGTATGCCTGCTATTTTGGAAATCGCGGTATACCTTTTTGTCAATGCGATGACAACCACCTCGGCAATCGTCTTTCTCTACGCAACCGAGACGATGCCCGCTTCGGTTTCTGTCCTAAATATGGATGACGCCGGGCAGACCGGTCCAGCTGCTGCAATGGCGGTAATGATCCTTATAACAGCAGCAGGAGTAAAACTGGCGCATGTCGGTGCCGGCCAGCTTATTGACCGCCATACCCAAGCATGGCGTAGGAGATAGTATTTAACCTGAAACTTATTATTTCATTCGATAGTAATAGAATTCTATACCCAAGTGACTTCAAGGTGCCTGGGTATATTAGCAATGATCTTAGAATCGCTCGTTCACAATAAAATGAAACTGTTATAATGCCAACTTCGATTGATTTCCTGCGATATCATTCGAATTCGTATTCCTTGTAGGGTAAATCGTGCAATATTTAAAAATCATGGAAGCCATCAACGAGCAGATTGATGCAGGCCTACTTGCTGCAGGCAACAAGCTACCGGCTGAGCGTAAACTGGCGGAGTCTTTCAACACCACCCGGGTCACCCTGCGTGAATCTCTTGCGTTGCTGGAAGCAGAAGGAAAACTGTACCGAGAAGATCGCCGGGGCTGGTTTGTCTCGCCTGAACCGCTACGTTACGATCCCACCTTCACCACTGACTTTCCAGCGATGGCTTGCGCCCAGAACAGACAGGCACGCTCTGAATTGCTTTCTGCCAATCTTGTTCCTGCCAGCCGTCGTGCAGCGTCATTATTGCAGGTACCTCCCCTATCGGAGGTCTATCGAATTGATCGTTTACGCTATTTGGACGAGCGCCCTGTGGTGGTGGTCACCAACTTCATTCTGCCGGAATACTTCCCGAACCTACTCGACCATGATGTGACAACATCGCTAACGGCTACCTATCGAAAGCAGTTTGATGTTATTTATACTAGAACTCGCTATCGTGTCAGTACAACATCATTGCTAGGCGATACGGCTCACGCCCTGCGTGCAACCTCAGGTAGTCCGGCAATGCTGGTCGAACGACTTAACTATGACCAGCATAATAACTTGATCGACTGTGATCTCGAATACTGGCGACATGATGCTATCTGTATTGAGTCCATGGCGACTCTGGAAAAATAACACACATCAAAATAAAGCATAAGAGCGTACCAGCAAGGCACGCTCTTCATTTCACTTATAGATCAGGCTTCTGATTATTGGCTAACTTGAAAAGGTTCAAAGCGATTTTCTGATGCATCTGCTTAGGAAACTCATTGAGGAAGTCGCTTCGGGTATAGTCTTCGTAAATTGTCACAAAGCCATTTCTGTCAACCGTCTTTGTTTTGTCCGGAATATTGATCCCAATTTCATATCCACCAATATCATCTATCCCTATGATAGAGGCATAATTCGGCGTACGATCGCCCGAGATCGAACCCAGTGAACCAGTGGCCATGTCCTCTTCAGATAAATAGCCATACACATATGTCACGTTGTTAGCTAGCTCAAAATACCCGGCCACTTTATCGAGTGAGTCCGACATAACAAACGAGAATACGTTCGTTCCTTCTGGGCTACATTTGTTCTCAGGCTCATAGACATAGACGGCAAAACCCGGCATATCCGTATTCACGACTTCCGAATGCTGTTCGGCACAATCTTTAGAAATACCAGAGAGATCGTAAACGGGAGCAAACTTACCAGGGTTATCACCACTATCACTTCCGCCGCCACAGGCTGAAAGAAGTGCAGCCAATGCAATTACAACTATTTGTTTTTTCATTTTAACCTTCACCTACTGCGTTGTTCTTATTAATTCAGGCTTCGTCATAAACATAAACGAAGTTTTTCAAGCACAGAGTAAAAACTCCAACATGCAGAAAATTGCTAGCAGTGTAATCGGCAAAAACATATTGACTGAAAGGTATTTATTGCAGAACTAGAATCACTTCATAAAAGTAATTAAATCTGGATACATTTTGGGTAAGGTTAGCAACGAAACCGGAATTGGAGTTGAAAAGGTATGAAATCTACCAGCAACGACAGCCGGAAAAAAACCGCCACTTATTGGAAAACTGACGGTTTTATTTGTTTTCAATGAAGCTGGTGCCTCTTACGCTTTATCAGCCTTTCCTGCAGCATTGGCAAACTTTGCTAACTGCTTGTCGAACCAGGTAGGCTTTTCGCCTGCATCCTCGGCCGCTTCTTTACGCCGAATAGCATTTCGAACCATCATCGCCCCTGTCCAGCGGAAAGGCTCTGGCGGGAAATAGCCCTTCGGCCCGGAAACGAGCCCACAACGACTCCATTCATTGTCCTGTGCAAGTACCAATGACGATAATATTTTTCCGCCAATCCATGTCTGCCCAACCCCGTTGCCCGAATAGCCTAGCCCATAGAAAATATTGTTACTGTGCTTCAAACTGCCAAAAAATGGCAACCCCGTAACCGAGCGGTCTGAAGCTCCCGTCCAAGTTGTCGCGAATTTCTGATCTTGAAGCTCAGGAAAAAATCGATTGAAGGAATAACGCAAAAGAGATTGATAACGGCTTGGCTGATCAAACGTTTCACCGATACGGTTGGCATAGGCAAAATGATTACCACCTTTACCCAGCATCAGGCGGCCATCTGGCGTTGTACGGTAGTAGTGAACAAAAATACGCGAATCCACTACCGTCTTGCCATCTTTCAGGCCCATCGGCTCAAGTTTATCCGGAATTGGTTCTGTAATCGCCATGTCAGATGACACCAATACAACGCTACGTTTGAACTCCGGAAACTTTTCGACCATCCATGCATTGAGAGCCAGAACAACTTTTCCGGCAAAAATCTCTGCCTGAGGAGTAGTAATCGTTATGGGAATATCGGTATTGATGTCCTCCATTGGTGTATTTTCATACACTTTTACACCTAACTTTTCCGCCACCGACTTTAAGCCTCGCACCAGCATCGCAGGTTGGACACTGGCTGCCGCTGGCGAATAAAAGCCTTCTTGGTGAAGCTCAGATCCAGCCCCCTGCCGAACCTGCTTCTTCTGCCACTGCTGCCAACTATTTATCTCGTGCCGATCAAGGGCGTTCAGAATAGGCTCCATCGTCCCTCGCTGGGCATAGTTTGTCGCCGTATACAGAGTGCCATGCAGACGAAGTTGGGCATCAATTCGATACTCTTTACAAAAAGCATCGATCTCATAAATGGCTTGCTCAGACGCTTTTACCAGCCTTACAGCCTCTTCCTCACCATAGAGCTTTTTCATCGACAAATATTTGGTCGACCATGTCAGCATACAACCGCCATTGCGGCCTGATGCACCGCTGCCACATAAACCTTTATCGATCACAACCACATCCAAATCCGGTTGCTGTTGCTTGAGATTAATCGCCGTCCATAGGCCGGTATATCCACCACCGACAATACAGACATCCGTTTGAATATCGTTTATTAGCACTCTTGGCTGTGACGGAACTTCCATCACCATCGCCTGTGCAAACCAGAACGGCTGAAACCTTTGACTATCCTTATACATATCCTACCATTTGGTGTAGACCAACTAATGTTCAGCAATTTAGGCTCGAACGATGAAAGCTTAATGACAGCACTGGCCGGTACATAAAAAATTCATCATCAACAGATAATTGATAACAGAAAAAAAGTAGCTTTAAACAAAGAACCACCATAAAATGCCGGTGTTTGGGGAGTAGTCACCAATTGTTCGCCTGTCGTCATCTCGAAGTCTCACACTTCCGGCAGCCGAGAATGGATTTGCTGTGCGTTGCAAAACGTTGATTGGCACCATTCTGACGAGACCAACGCCATTATTTATGCACGCTTGTGTAGTTTTTGTAATGTGCGGAAGGTCATGACTAACCTCAATATTCCTGTCCCTTCCGTGCAATACCAAGCTTTTCTGCTTGGTATAAATGTCGAAGGAGAAAACCATGAGCCTTTTTAGTTACGAAGGGTTCGCTGTTCTGACAGTTTTTATGCTGGCGCTGGACTTGTATCAAACCCGTGGCGGAAATGTCACCATCAAAAAAGCAGCCATCTGGAGCCTGTTCTGGGTTGCTCTTGCTCTGGTGTTTAATTTTGTTATTTATCTTTACTGGCCGCAGATGGCACCAGAAAGCAGTTATACCAATAGTGAAGCTGCCACTGCATTTCTAACGGGTTACCTGTTAGAGAAATCACTCAGTGTCGATAATCTTTTTGTCTTTGCACTGATATTTGGCCAGTTTGCGGTTCCGGAAGCATTGCGTCCACGGGTGTTGATGCTCGGTGTTGTCGGCGCATTAATCCTTCGCGGGATCATGATTGCCATCGGTGCAGAATTGCTGACTCAGTTCCATTGGGTGCTGTATATATTTGCTGCATTTCTGCTTTATACCGGTTACAAACTGTGGCGTGAAGATGAAGAGGACCAGGAAGACTTCTCAACCTCCCTCCCGGTTAGACTGGTGAAAAAATGTTTCCGGGTTACTGGCACCTACCAAGGAAACAAGGTATTGGTCAAAGATAGCAAAGGCTGGCTAGCAACGCCGCTGATGATTGTCATTGCAGTGATTGCATTAACCGATGTGATGTTTGCGCTTGATTCTATCCCGGCAATCTTTGCGGTAACAAAAGAGCCGTTTCTGGTCTTCACAGCCAATGTTTTTGCATTGCTCGGACTGCGGTCGCTTTATTTTGTTCTAGAAGGGATGCTAACGCGTTTCTGTTACCTGCGACCAGCACTAGCTTTTATCCTCAGCTTCATCGGTATTAAAATGCTTCTGATGGAAACAGAATGGGCAATACCGACACCGGTTTCTCTGTGTGTCATCGTACTGACCATATCAGCCGCTATTGTTGGCTCCCTATGGAAAACCCGCGCTGCACCAGCCGCTTGATGACTGAATGGTAACGCACTAAATATACAACCTGACTTTAGCGATGAATGTTGCTGAAGTCAGGTGTTGTTTTTAAGCGTGCTAGTAACTGAAATCTTTCAACGAGATAAACTTTGACTCAATACGGTGATTACCAGGTCGGTCATAACCATAAATATCTTCACGTAACTGGAGTCGATTGTTCTCATCAACCCAGGCAGTCATATACATCACATCTACATTCACCCTTCTTCCCAGGCTGACCGTATCTGATTCCATATCACTGACCATTTTCTGGTACGGTGCAATTCCCGAACGACGTTGGTAACCAAGGATAAACTCGGCCAGTTCATCCGCCTTTTCAACCCTTACACAGCCAGAACTCAGGTTACGCTTGCTCTTGCGGAACAAACTACGTGACGGTGTATCATGCAAGTATATGGAGTAATCATTGGGCATCAGAAACTTCACTTTGCCCAAAGCATTACTGGGCCCAGGTCCCTGCTGGAATTCATACGGGAATGTCTTTGGATTCACGTTGCTCCACTCAATTTGCTCGGGCAGAATAATGCTGCGATCCCGCCAGCTTTTTACAATCTTTAAGTTTTTCTCCGCTAAATAATCAAGTGAATTTTTCACATTCGGGATCACATCTTCCTGCTTGATCGTTGTCGGCACATTCCAGCTCGGATTGACTACCATGGTATTGAGCGAGGATGAAAACAAATTAGTTGGCCTGCTTGTCCTACCCACAATCACCTTTGACTCAAAAAGCAACTGATCACGCCGGGTGATCCGCAACATATAATCAGGAATATTTACCCGAATCAGCGGTCTATCAGAAATATCAGACCCAAAGCGACTTCGTTGCAGATTCAACGCAATAACACGCGAGATTTCTGAGTAAGGCAAAGATAACTGTTTGGCGGTTGCCGGGCCTATGATGCCATCGACATCAAGCCCATTGCGATGCTGGAATGCCCTGATAGAGCGATTGACTTTCCCTGAATTGATAACAACAATCTGCTGTTTTAGCTGCATATAATCGGTTCGGCTGAGATCACCGTAGCCATACAAAACATCAAGCAACGCATTACCATTCGGTATGGGTTGATCTTCCCGGATCAATACCTTTCGGTTAACTAACATTAATCGGTGCGGCGGACGCTGGCGAAACTTCTCGGCCACAGCAACCGAGTTCTCTAAACGCTTCCCCCTGGGGCGAAGCTTCTGCAACTCTTCCATCAACGTCAAAGGAGATAGCTGGATATTAATCAGCTCAAGGGGGGATTGTTGAGGAAGTTGCAGGTTATGGTGCTTATACAAGCGGCTAGGCTGTGCTTCAAGTAGATTAACCACGGCTTTATAAATCAGAAATGAATCTGTGGCAATAAGATCAAAACCCCGCTGATCCGGCGCGTGTGACAATTGCTCAAGCTCAAAAAGTCGCTGCTCCAGCCCCGGAACCAGCTCCGCGTAAACCAGAGATTTGAACTGGAGGAAAAACTCTTGCCGAGTTGCTTCATCAGCCCAAAGCGGGACGTAGTCGTTAGCAGCATAGATACTTTCCAGCTTGGTAGGAAAGCACGTTTTATTGGTCGATTGTGAACATAGCAGTGTCTGACTGACCGGCTCATACCCCTGCAAGGCCTGCCAACCTAACTGGGTTTGCGCAACCGAAACGGCCGGAATAAATGCTAATACGGACAATAATCGGCGACAGTGTTTACCTACAACCTGATTAGAATTAAACATTGTAAAACTATCCTGAACTAAGGAAGAATTATATTTATTGCTCTCAATCCATGATTGTTCTTCTGACAGATACAACGCAGCCTAATTACTTAATCCTCAATATTTAAGCTGTACTTAATATGTAGTCAATAAAATGACACTTTGACAAATTAATACAGCAAATAATCAGCCGCATTTTGTTAACAGGCTAATTATTAACAACTTTAATTTCGGTTCTTTTTTTGACCACAAAACATGCAAATTATCAGTAATCCGTCATTATGGATCCGACTCCAGCGAAGCTGGAAGGTTACCAACAATAAGCAACTACGGACATATTTTATTGAGATTAAAAAGTGAAGCCCGACCAGAATTTGATGAAATACCCATGTCGGTTGCCAGTTTCACGGATTGTGGCCCAAACATCAGTGTGATCCCCCATACCGGATTTCCATTTCGCAAAATATATGTTGTAAGACTTTCACTTCCGGAAAGTGCGCTTGCCCGATAAGGTTAAAACCACAAAATATTAATGGGTAATAAGCCATGACCTTGCAGGCAAAGTTTCATCAAATCATCACCGACCCAACACTTTCTCCGAAACAAAAATCCAATTATCTCGCCCTAGAGGCCGATGCCAGTCTGCCCTACGTTAATATTTCTGAGCAGGTGAAAGCAGCGATGAGCGCAGGTATCCTCTGCGACATGTTTGAGGGCAACGCACCATTTAAGCCGCGCTATGTGTTACCTGATTACAGCAAATTTGTTCAGCAAGGCTCTGAATACCTCGAACTGTCAGCACCGCAAGACCTTGATGAAGCACTCAATGCCCTTACAATTCTTTATCACCATGTGCCTTCCGTTACTAATATTCCCGTTTATCTTGGTCAACTGGATGAAGTGCTATTACCTTTTGCTGAAGGGTTAGATGAAGAATCCATTTACCGCAAAATAAAACTATTCTGGATCATGCTTGATCGCACGCTTCCAGATGCCTTTATGCATGTCAATATCGGCCCGACCGACAACGTTATCTGCCGTACAATTTTACGAGTTGACGCCGAGTTAAAACAGGTCGCGCCGAACCTAACCTTCATGTACGATCCAGCGGTCACGCCGGATGATCTCCTGAGAGTTGCTGCGCAAAACATCTGTGAATGCAGCAAACCCCATATTGCGAACTACCCGCTGCATGCCAATGCCTATGACGACAAAGGATTTGGGATCGTAAGCTGCTACAACTCACTACCGCTAGCTGGTGGCGCCAATACCCTGGTTCGGATGAACTTGAAGCAAGTAGCTCTCGAAGCACGAAATCGAGAAGACTTCTTCTCAGATGTGCTTCCCCACTTCTGCTCGCTCATGTATGAGCTTATCGAAGCTCGCTCCGCGTTCCTGCATCAAGAGTCAAACTTCTTCGATAGCTTTTTGGTAAAAGAAAACTTAATCGAAGAATCACGCTTTGCTCCAATGTTCGGTATTTACGGGATGGCGGAAGCCGTTGCTATTTTGCTGGAAAAAGACGGTATTGCAGGCAAGTATGGTCATGACGAGGCAGCCAACCAGCTTGGTCATCAGATCTCTGCGGCATTGGATAAGATCGTAACCTCAACCCCAGTAACCTATGGCTATAATGAACGAGCCCTATTACACGCTCAGGGCGGGATCAGTCTGGATATCGATGTCACCCCAGGAGTTCGTATTCCCTACGGGACTGAACCTGATCCGGTCAGCCATATCCAGGCTCTAGCCGAGCATCACCAATACTATACCTCTGGGATCAGTGACATCTTAACAATTGATGAAACGGTTAAGAGTAACCCAGAAGCCATGTACCAGCTTTGCAAAGGGGCTTTGAGCCTAGGACTGCGCGAGTTTACGGCCAATGTTAGCTCTAATGATCTGGTGCGTGTGACTGGCTATATGATCAAGCTGTCAGATATTGCCAAGTTCAAGGATAACGGCTCACGCACCAATACCACTGGCCTGGGCGCGGAAGCTGCGAACAATACCGGCATTCTTAATCGCAAACCAAGAGTAGCTGCGCATGAGCAATCGCCTTGCTATAGCAACGGTCAGTAAAGTTCTCAACTTCTCTTGCGTCGACGGGCCTGGCAACAGGCTCGTTATCTTTCTGCAAGGCTGTAACTTTCAATGCAAAAACTGCCATAACCCTCATACCATCGGAATATGTGACAATTGCGGTGACTGCGTTAAACACTGCCCAACAGGCGCACTAAGCATGGCCGAAGACGGCAAAGGTAAAGCACAAGTGAGGTGGAACGCTGAAGCCTGCACACATTGTGATACCTGCCTTGCCGTCTGCCCTCGCCAGTCAAACCCGAAGACACGGCAATACTCCATTGACGAAATGCTGGCCATGGTGCGTAAAAATAGCTTGTTTATCAGTGGCGTCACCGTTACCGGCGGTGAAGCCACCTTGCAGCTCAACTTTATTATTCAGTTATTCACGGCAATTAAGTCCGCTGCAGATTTAAAACACTTAAGCTGCATGATTGACAGTAATGGCAGCCTCAGTGAAACAGGCTGGCAAAAAGTATTACCCGTTCTTGACGGCGCGATGATCGATTTGAAAGCCTGGCAGCAGGAAACCCATTTATGGCTGACCGGCCGTGAGCACCATCGGGTTTTCCAATCAATTAGGTTACTTAGACAACATCAGAAACTGCACGAAGTACGCTTGCTGTATATTCCAACTGTTACGGACTTCCAAACTGAAGTGGACGATGTGAGCCGGTACCTTAGCGCCCTGCCAGAGGAAACCCGTATCCGACTCAATGCTTTTCAGCACCATGGGGTTACCGGTGAAGCACTTGATTGGCCTACCTGCAGAAGAGAAGAGCTAGAAGCATTCGCAGCGCAGTTGGAACAACGAGGAGTCAGACATATTGTATTGCCGACGGTGGTAGTGGGAAACTAGGAATTCGCTCCGGCTTCCCTACAACATTCCACTATCTGCTCGTACAACCACCGGTGCGCCGGATCATTCATACTCGGCTGGTGCCATACCAGGCTATACGACACCTCACCGTAGTTAAACGGTAATGGTTTGGTGATCAGCCCCTTGGCCTGCAACGCAACATCAACCCATTGGCGAGAACAGGTAAACAGTAAGTCACTGTGATGACACATCAGCGCCGCGCCGCCAAAATCAGGCACTGTGACTGCAATTCGGCGCTTTTGATGCTGCTGGGCCAACTGCATTTCAAAAAATGGGACATTGAGATCACTGTCCATGATCCCTATATGGCCATAGCTCAGGTAGTCATCAATACTCAACGGCTTGTCAGCCAAGGGATGTGTGGGACTCATCAAACACACCATCTCATCATCCAGCAAGGTTTCCCAAACCAAATTGCTCTGGGTACTTGGTGGCTGACTTTTGTCATGGGGGAGCACAATAAAGTCCAACTGCCCTTTAGACAAACTGTCAAAACCCATACTATCGCGAGACCAAATTTCCAACCGCATGCCTGGAGATTGCTCCAATACCCGGGCGGTCAGTTTTGCAGCCAATAATTCAAACGTACTTTCCCGCATAGCCAGAGAGAAACGCCCTTGATAAGAGGACGGATCAAAGGCTTCCTGCGTCAGCATCTGGTTCATCTCATTGATCATCTGATGAACCGTTGGTCCCAGGCGTCGAGCCAAAGGTGTTGCAACTAACTGGTTACCATGGCGGTAAAACAGCTCATCATTCAGGTTTTCTCGGAGCTGAGTCAGCGTTTTGCTCACCGATGACGGACTCAGGCACAAACGCTCTGCACTGCCGGTCACGCTCAGGGTATCGAGCATCACATGCAAAGTGACCAGGTGCTTCATGCTGACTCGGGAGAGTTTTATCAAATCCATAGTTCTACAAGACTCAGAGACAAAAATGCCAGCCGATAAAATCCAGCTGGCATTTGAAATTTAAACAGCGCTCATCAACAACGACTAGCGCAAACCGTGTAGGAATTCAGCACGCGTCGCAGGATTGCGTTTGAAGATCCCTCCCAACGCAGTCGTGGTTGTTGCACTGGTAGCATCCAGCACACCACGAGCCTTGACGCAGTAATGGGTGGCATCAATTCGAACCGCAACGTCCTCACTCTCAAGCAATGTCTGCAGAGCGAGTAAAATCTGATGGGTCATACGCTCCTGCACCTGCGGGCGCTGGGCAAAGAAGCGAACAATGCGGTTGATCTTCGACAGGCCGATGATCTTGCCACGTGGAATATAGGCAACTGTCGCCATTCCATCGATGGTCACCAAATGGTGTTCACAGGTACTGGTCAGTGTAATGTCTTTAACTCGAACCATCTCATCACAATTCATCTTATTTTCAATGACTGTGATCTTGGGGAAATTGGCATAATCAAGACCAGAAAAAACCTCATCCACATACATCTTTGCAATACGATGCGGAGTTTCCATCAGGCTATCATCAGATAGATCCAACGAAAGAAGCTCTAAGATCTCACGCATGTGATACTCAATCTTCTCTTTCTTCTCTTCGCGGCCTACCACCCTGTCAGTCATAGGTGTTTCAAGTCCACGATCTTCCAGTGCCTGGCGCACCTTCAATGCAGATTCGCTTAATGCTGTCATTCTTTCCCTCCAACCGGCTTGGGCGTAATGCGATAAGTGCCCTATACATACTGCCAGCGATAATTCAGCCAGCAGGATACCTGTAATCGGGAAAAAATACACTACGTATTTACTAAGGTATTAGTGATGAACTGTTTTTTTTGTCATAATAATTCCCTATGCAAATCATAATAAGCTAATGACTTATAACGGATACCGATTATGGGATGTTGTGACGCTCCAGGCCTGATGCCTGTTGAAACGGCTCTGACCAAGATTTTGGCAGAAATTAAGCCTCTTGAAGCAGTTCAAACTGTTTCTTTATCTGATGCGATGGGACAGGTTATCGCTGAAGACATTTTATCTCCAATTAACGTACCTCCTTTTGCTAACTCTGCGATGGACGGCTATGCCATGCGCAGTGCTGACCTTCAAAAGACAGATACGTTAGTCTTGGCCGGCAAATCTTTTGCTGGTATCCCATTTGAGGGAACATGTACTGAAGGCCAGTGTATCCGCATAATGACGGGTGCTCAGATGCCAGAAGGTGCTGATACTGTCATCATGCAGGAAGAGACTGAAGTCGATGGTGACAACGTCCGCTTCTTGATCAAGCCACCAGCCAATGACAACGTCCGCCCTATTGGTGACGATGTTCGCCTGGGTGATGTGGTTGTCGCCAAAGGGTGCCGCATTACAGCACGTGAGATGCCATTACTGGCTTCACTCGGTATTGCTACTGTTAATGTTCACCGCCGCCCAAGCGTTGCCTTCTTCTCAACAGGTGACGAATTGCGCTCTGTCGGCGAGTCGCTGGAAGCCGGTCAGATTTACGACAGTAACCGTTATGGTATTCGCGCCCTGCTAGAAAAGTTCGGCTGTGATGTCGTTGACCTGGGTATTATCCCTGATTGCCCAGAAAAACTGCGAGAAGCTTTCGATGAAGCAACCAAAGCAGATGTCCTAGTAACATCCGGTGGCGTGAGCGTCGGTGAAGCCGACTACACAAAAGACATTCTCGATGAACAAGGTGAAATTGGCTTCTGGAAAATCGCCATGAAACCGGGTAAACCTTTTGCCTTCGGCACCATTAAAAACACATGGTTCTGCGGCCTTCCGGGTAACCCAGTATCTGCCATGCTGACTCTGTACCAACTGGTTCAGCCGATGATTGCAAAACTAGCCGGCCACACTCAATATCAGCCACCACAACGCCTGAAAGCGAAAGCATCTACCGTATTCAAGAAGCGTCCAGGCCGTACCGACTTCCAACGCGGTATCTATCAGATCAATGCTGAAGGACAGGTTGAAGTGGCAACGACGGGGAATCAAGGCTCCGGTGCCTTTAGCTCAATGCATCAGGCTAACTGCTTTGTTGTTCTCGAGCAAGAGCGTGGCCGTGTCATGCCGGGCGAAGATGTAACAATCGAGCTATTCAATCATACGATGTATTGATTTTCGAAAAGGGCTGGCTCTCAGCGTCTTGCAACTTACTGAGCTGTGCCCGTTTTCCCCCTAGTTTAGAAGCTTTATGATCTACAAAGTAAACAGGAACACACCGTGGTAGAACTTACTGATGCAGAAATGCTGCGTTATAACCGCCAAATCATTCTAAGACAGTTTGATTTTGAAGGTCAGGAAGCGTTAAAAGCCTCCTCGATGTTAATACTCGGTGCTGGCGGTTTAGGCTGTGCATCAACACAATATCTCGCTGCAGCTGGAGTAGGAAAACTCACGCTAATCGATGATGATAATGTTGAAGTGTCAAACCTTCAGCGCCAAGTCCTGCATAATGATACAACTGTGGGGATGTTAAAGGTTGAGTCTGCCAAGCAGGCACTGATCACCATCAACCCCAATACACAGATTGAAACAGTTGCCAGGCGCCTCAATGATGAGGAGTTAATCTCGCTTATCGAGCAACATACTATCGTGCTCGACTGCAGTGATAACGTTGATACCCGTAACCAACTCAACCGCTTGTGTCATCAGACCAAAACACCACTGATCTCCGGTGCAGCCATCCGTATGGAAGGCCAAATCAGCGTTTACACCTACCAAAGTGACGAGCCATGTTACCAGTGTTTAAGCGCCCTCTTCGGCCAGCAAACATTAAGTTGTGTTGAAGCCGGGATCATGTCGCCAGTCGTCGGTATCGTCGGAGCAGTACAAGCAATGGAAGCAATTAAAGTGGTAGCTCATATGGGCCAACCACTAAGCGGTAAGATTTTGATGCTAGATGCGATGAGCATGAACTGGCGTGAAATGAAACTGAACAAGCAACCAGGCTGCCCTGTTTGTGGTAAATAGTTTGCGGTAAGTCAATGATACAAAAACAGTTTCGATAAGGTTACAGTTCCAAAAAGGCCGAGATTTTATCTCGGCCTTTTCATTATGGATTGCAGGTTAGTGCTTTCTGCTACAGCAACAAGATAATACTCACGATTGCTGCGCTCATCAGGTTTGCCAGTACACCGGCCATTACAGCACGCAAGCCGAACTTCGCAATGAAAGGACGACGTTCAGGGATCAGGCTCCCCATTCCGCCAATCAGGATAGCGAGTGTTGTTACGTTCGCAAAACCACACAGCGCGAAAGTAACTACCGCAACACTGTGCGCCGACATCGTGTCTTGTACCCGCATCAAATCGATGAAGGCTACAAACTCATTCATCACGACCTTCTGGCCGATTAGCGAGCCCGCAGTAATTGCATCGGCCCAAGGCACGCCGATAAGCAGTGCAACGGGTGCAAACAGATAACCGATAATCAACTCAAAGCTTAAGTTTTCGATACCCACAAAATTGCCAGCATCATTGAGTAGACCGTTCAATAAGGCAATAACGCTAATAAAGGCCAGTAGTGTCGCTCCTATCGTCACCGCCATGCGCAGCCCAGACATCGCACCGTCAGCCAGGGCCTCAACCACGTTGGTCGCCCGGGGGATTTCTACCGAAGTAATTTCATCGGCTTGGGGCTTATCATTTGATGGCGGAACAATCATCTTGGCCATCAACAAACCAGCCGGTGCCGACATAAATGAAGCGGCAATCAAGTAGCTTAGATCCACACCAACCGCGGCATAGCCAACCATAGTGCTACCCGCAACAGAAGCCAGTCCGCACACCATGACAGCAAATAGCTGGGAGTCATCCATTCTCTTCAGGTACGGCTTAATCACAAGCGGCACTTCTGACATACCGACAAAGATATTTGCAGTCGCCGACAATGACTCAGCACGCCCAGTGCCAAGCACACGCTGTAGTGCACCACCGAAAATGTTAACCACTTTCTGCATCACACCAATGTGGTAAAGCATAGAAATTAGTGCCGAGAAGAAAATGATAATGCCAAGCACGTTAACGGCAAAAACAAAACCAATACTCCCCGTTGCCAATCCTCCGAATAAGAAAGAAAGGCCTTCTTTACCGTAGTCAGTGACGTAAGTAACCCCATTGGAAATGGCTTCTAGCGCCGCCTTGCCAGCAGGTACATAAAGAACCAGCAGGGCAAATAGCACCTGCAGCAAAAATGCAGTGGCGACCATTTTGACAGGAATACGTTTTTTATCGACCGAAAGCAGCCACGCAAGAACAAGAAGAGCGAAAATACCCAGTACAGCAATCATGTGAATTTTAAATCTGATTCAAAAGGGACGCGCATTGTATAAATCAGGCTAACGTGATCAAGGTCACTTTGATAATAAGTTGTTAACACAGAAAGGAAAAATGGAAATTCGTTGCTTTCTGTCTATTAGAAAACAGTGAGTTACAAAAACAACCAGACAAAACCTTTTCTATATAGAAAAGATCATTTATTCCGAGGAAATAAGGTGCAGTCAGAATTGGGCAAACGTCAAACACTTAAGTGACTAAGAATGAATCAGTTTATCGGGATTCAGAGGCACAACAATAAAAAAGCCGAGCATACATAATGCTCAGCTTTTTGTTTCAATAAGATTATTTCAAGTAAAGTCGCTTAACCTTACTGCATAATATACAAGTCACGGGTGTAACGACTTTGCGAGGCATTCACCTTCGAATAACCCCCAACCTTGGTACTCTTCAATACCGAACGGGTATAGTGGTATAGCGGAATGGCAGGCATTTCTTCAGAGAAAATCTTCTCGGCCTGCTGATAGTATTGATTACGCTTGGCATCGGTCGGCGACTGAATTGCCTTCGCCATTGCCTCGTCATAACCTTTATTAGACCAGCGGGCATAGTTCATACCGCTACTTTCAAAGTAGGATAAGAATGTTGACGCCTCGTTGTAGTCACCATTCCACGCATAGCGCGCAACCGTAAAGTCTTTCTGGCTTAGTTTCTGTAGGAACGTTTTCCATTCTTGGTTTGCCAGCTCAACCTCGGCCCCTAGGGTTTTCTTCCACATAGAAGACATAACGATGGCAAGCTTTTTATGCGACTCCAGAGTGTTATAGACCAATTCAAACTTCAGAGGATTTGATTTGTCATAACCAGCACTGGACAACAACTCCTGCGCCTTTTTATTACGCTCTTTCTGCGAGAGTTCTCCCCACGCTAATTCTGGTGGTGTGAAGCCATCGACCGATGGTGGCGTGACGCCATAAGCCGGTAACTGCCCCTGCCCTAAAATAACTTTGGTCACAACATCTCGGTCAATCGCATATGCCAGGGCTTTACGAACTCGAGGATCATCAAACGGTGCTTTATCAATATTAAACAGATAATAGTAGGTGCCTAACGATGGCATGGTTAGCAACTCATCAGGCCGCTGTTTTTTAATCGCATTATATTGTTCGAGCGGGAATGATGAGGTGATTTGTACTTCACCAGTACGGAAGCGGTTATACTCCGATGTCATATCAGAAATTGGCAAGTAGGTAACTTGATTGATAACCGTTTTACTGTCATTCCAGTAAACGGGGTTACGCTCTAGCACAATACGTTCGTTAAGCACCCACTTCGATAGCTTATAAGCACTACTGGTAACAATATTCTCTGGCTTAGTCCACGCATCACCATGGGCATCTATCGCAGGTTTATAGACAGGGAAAGTTGATTCATGAACCAGCATTTTCACAAAATAAGGAACGGGTTTATCAAGCGTGATCTGAACTGTTTTTGCATCTAATGCCTTAACACCCAGCTCGCCTGCAGATAATGCCCCATCACTGATCTTATCGGCATTTAAGATATGTGCTGTAGAGTAATACCACGCATAAGGAGCACCAGTTTTAGGATCGATGACCCGTTTGAAGCTGTATTCAAAGTCACTGGCAGTTATCGGTTGTCCGTTAGACCACTTGATATTGCCGCGGAGGTGGAACGTATAAACTTGACCGTTATCAGATACTTCCCAGTGCGTTGCCAAAGCAGGAATAATTTCACCGTCCGGGCTCTGGCTTACCAGCCCCTCGAACATATCTTGAATGACTTGTGAGCTAGAAGTATCGGAGGAAAACGAGGGATCTAACGTTGGGACTTCATCGCCGTTACCACGAACAATGACCTGATCGTTAGCCAACGTCACATTTGCTGGAACATCAGCTGCCATCACAGGAGCCGCTACCATTAATGCGATCAAAGCCGCTAGCTTTGATATTTTACTTCCTTGCATATTATGTCCTTGTTTATAGGGAGAAATCATACCCAGTTGGATACAAACTCTGTAAACATACACTTATATGCGTTAGTACGATATGCTAGCGGTCACAAAAAAGCCGGTGAAAATCACCGGCTTATTATTTCTTCTTAGTTATCGTTGAGCCTGATACCTTCTCGCTCAATAACAATCAAACCTTTTTTATACAGTCCGCCGATTGTCTTCTTGAATGTTGCTTTACTGGTACGGAATTCTTTAAAAATTGCTTCCGGTGAAGACTTGTCGCTTAACGGAACGAAACCGCCTTTGCGCTCTAGCGTGGTCAGGATTTTATCAGCCAAATCATCAACCTTGCCACGACCCGCTTTTTGTAGCGACAGGTTGATCTTACCATCAGGGCGGATCTCTTTGATGTAAGCCTTCAGCTTCTTACCCGGGAACAGCTTACCGAATGATTCTGTTTTGAAAATCAGGCCCCAATGCTCTTCTTCAATCACCGCCTTGTAGCCAAGATCGGTCACTTCAGCAATCATCACCTGCACTTCCTGGCCAACTTTATAGTTCGCCGGGGTTTTATCCAGAAAGCGGTTAAATTTCGTTGAACCCACGATACGGCCAGAGGCTTTATCTGTATATACGCGTACCATGATGTCTTGACCAACTTCCAGGCGACGGCGTTGCTCGCTAAACGGTACCAGCAGGTCTTTACTTAGCCCCCAGTCAACGAATGCACCAATGCCACAGATGCCCACAACACGCAGCAAAGCAAAATCGCCCACTTGCGCGAGTGGCTGTTCTGTTGTCGCAATCACATCATCTTCTGAATCGAAGTAAATGAAGACTTTAATTTTATCTCCCAGTTCAGTGCCTGCCGGAACAGAGGATTTCGGCAACAGGATATTGCCAAAGTCTTCACCACCATCAAGGAAAACGCCAAAATCTACCTGCTTGACGACCTCTAATGTGTTGTATTGTCCTACTTTAATCATTTATTCGACACTCTCTGGGTAAATAAAAACGATCATTACGCCGCTTGCCTGCTGTCACAACAACAGAAAACGCGGTAACCGCTATCATCTTATACTTTAGGTCGCGCATTATACGTGATGTTGATGCAACTCGCCTGACCTATCTTGATTAATTTGGCTGCTTTTTCGCCTATCAAAGCAATTATTCTCGATTAACGCTGCTAATAAATTGTTAATTCATCTAAAATTAGTTCTAACATCAGCATTTTTCTCATAAGAGCTTGATAAGCACCGCGAGCATATCGGTTATCTTCAGACTATTTAGGCCAGAGGTATAGAAACATAGTGATCACTGTTGACAAAAAAGACGGACATAAAGTCAAAATTTCTCATGTCATTCAAGAAACAACCAATCGACAGCTTGATCTCTACATTTTTGTCCCCGGTGAATTAGGGCTCAATGCCAATATCATCTCTGAAGACGATTTTTACCATAACGCTATTTTAGGTAAGCGAACCTATTACAGTGACGTTAACCACCTTCCTCTTGTCCATAGTCGCCTGGCCAGCCGAGGCAAGCTCTCTATCGAACAATACCGTCTAAGTCTAAGTTTATATGCTTATCAATATTCCCTGGCGTTGGAGAAAACAACCCAGCAGTTACTTGAAGACAAACAAGAACGGACACTGGAAGAGGTTGAGGAAGTTGCCCAACTTGCAGTACGTATTTTAAAAAGGTTACGACGTAACGTTCCGAGTGATAAAAAACTACATAAATACTACGAGAATATTGATAACTATCTTTCGTGGTTTACCGAGCAACGCTGCCTTTCTCTGATTGCTCACCTGCCCCGCGGAAATGATTACAGTGAGATTAAGGCACTGCTGCTCACAATTTGTGAAAAAGAGTCTCAGCACCGGTTAGAGAATAAGTACAACTCCCCCAAAGCAACACAGGATCAAACCCGCATGTCCAATAAGATGCGACTGTTGCGGCGCTTGATCGAATACCCGGTCACAATGAAAGAAAAAACTATCGAGCTTGGTAAAAATACTCGCAAAATAGTGACTGGCTTTGCAGCAGGCTTTGTGATGATCTTTGTAACATTAATGCTCATCAAGGCCCGTGGTGTCCTGGGGGATATTACCGCCTCCTTTATTCTAGTGCTGTCATTCATCTATGCTGCCCGTGAAGTGTTCAAAGATGATCTTAAAACGATGCTTTGGCGCTGGGTGCGTAAAGGCAAGCCGAAATGGCGCAAACAATTTTCTGATGCCAACTCTAACCGCCTCATTGGCCGCCAACTCGAGTGGTTAGAGTATGTTAGCTACAGCAAGCTGGACGATGAGATTAAGCAGGTAAGAAAACACAAAGTCTCACAGCGTGAAGAGACGATTCTGCATTATAAAAGCACCACTCGAATGTCGACCACCAAGTTTTTGACGGGCTATGAGCAAACCCGCGAATCTATCATGCTTGACCTGCGTATGATCACCAAGTTGATGGAAAAAGGCTCGCAAAAAATCTACCAGTTGAAAGACGGACAGGTATCGAAAGAATCGGTCGAAAAACGCCATCTGATTAACCTGATCACCCGAGAAACGGACGAAGATAAAACAGTGCGCATCCGCCGCTGGAAGATCATTATGAACCGCTCCAAAATCGTTGATATCGAACCGATCACCTGAGTGTTTTCATCGTCCCCTTACGTAATGCTTGAGGTTTACCAAACACCTTCGAGCTGACAAGCTGAAAGGTTTCAGCTAGAATGGCAATGACTCCTAGCGAGATCTTCTGTGATGAGGTAAAAATACTGACATGAAGTTAGATGAAGTAGCAAAACTTGCCGGCGTATCCCGAACCACTGCCAGCTATGTTATCAACGGCAAAGCAAGCAAATACCGAATCAGCGAGAAAACGCAGCAAAAAGTCATGGCTGTGGTGAACGAGTACAATTTTCGTCCAGACCATGCCGCTACTTCACTACGCGCAGGCAGCAGCCGCTCATTTGGCTTAATTATTCCCGATCTTGAAAATACCAGTTACGCCAAGCTGGCAAAACTACTTGAGCGAGATGCTCGCAAAGCCGGCTATCAGCTCATCATTTCCTGTTCGGATGATGATATCGAAACAGAAATGAAAGTCGCGGATAACCTTCTCAGCCGCCGCATCGATGCTTTATTGGTTGCCAGCGCCCTAACCGCTGACAATGATTTCTATAAAAAAATTCAAAACAGTGGCGTCCCTGTTATCGCTATTGACCGAGCTTTGGACGATGAAACATTCGCTTGTGTGATCAGTGAAAATCTCGAGGGTGCTTATGAGTTAACCAAGGCACTCTTTACCAAGCATATAAACAGCATTGGATTGATCGGTGCGGTCCCCGAGCTTGGCGTCTCCAAAGAGCGTGAGCAGGGCTTCCGCTCTGCGATTAAAAACGAAGGTAAGGATATAGAAGTACTAACCAGCTATGGTGACCACTTTAGCCAGCAGCAAGGCCAACAACTGATGCAGCAATGGATCGACGAAGACAATATTCCCGATGCGATTATTGCCACCTCATACACCTTATTTGAGGGGATCCTAGACTGCCTGCTCGCCCATCCTGAGCTGATGTCCAAGATAAACCTTGCCACTTTTGGTGATAACCGACTACTCGACTTCCTACCAATAAAAATTCAGTCTCTGCCGCAGCAATTTGAGCTTATCGCAGAGAATGCACTGGAATTGGCGTTAAATGCCGCAGCGGGGCGCTACCGTACGGGAGTTGAAGTGATTCCACGCCAACTTCATCAAAGAGGGTAAGGCGGACTATTCTTAATATATAGCCAAGTGACTCCACTCACTTGGCTATAACCCTACTTTCTGTGTCTTGTTACTGACTGATAACTTGTTACCCTGACAGTATTATTCAGCGTGTATAACAGGCTAACTCATGCGTACTCTCTCGGAACTGATTTTCAATAATACCTATAGTGAACTCCCTGCCACTTTCGGTACCCGGGTGACCCCGCAGCCCCTTGCCGATCCCTTTCTTGTGAGCGTCAATCCACAGATCTGCGACCTGCTTGAGCTAAACCCAATCGAAGCATGTTCTGAATATTTTATTAACCTGTTTACAGGAAACGAAGAGTTAGTCGGCTTCTCTCCAATTGCCATGAAATACACCGGCCATCAGTTCGGACAATACAATCCAGATCTCGGTGACGGACGTGGCTTACTAATGGGTGAAGTGCTGACATCAGAAGGCAAAAAGTGGGATATTCACTTGAAAGGTTCTGGGTTAACCCCCTACTCTCGCCAAGGCGACGGACGTGCCGTGCTCCGATCCAGTATTCGCGAATACCTTGCCAGTGCGGCGATGCACGGTCTTGGGATTAAAACGACCCACGCCCTTGCCGTGCTAAGCAGTTCAACGCCAGTTTACCGCGAACGCATTGAGCGCGGTGCTACCCTTATTCGCGTCGCTGAAAGCCACCTAAGGTTTGGTAATTTTGAATATTTATTTTATACCAACCAGCACAGTGAACTAAAACTGCTGGCCGATTATCTGATCAAGCACCATTTCCCGGATCTTCTGAGCACTCCAGAATCAAACCGCTATGGTGCAATGCTTTCTCGTATCGTTAGCCTTACCGCAACAATGATTGCCGACTGGCAAGCCATCGGTTTTGCCCATGGGGTAATGAATACTGATAATATGTCTGTACTCGGACTGACATTCGATTATGGCCCCTACGGTTTTATTGATGACTACAACCCTGGGTTTATTTGTAACCATTCCGATTATTCCGGTCGGTATGCGTTCAATCAACAACCATCAATCGGGTTATGGAACCTCTATGCACTGGCTTATGCCTTATCCCCGTTAATTAATAAACCACAAATTGATGAGGCACTAAACAGCTACCAACCTTTGCTACAACAGCAGTACAGCATCAACATGCGCAATAAGCTTGGCTTAGCCGAAAAGCTCGAACAAGACTCGCAACTGTTTACAGACATGTTTGAACTGCTGAAGAGTCAGGCTGTCGATTACACCCTTTTCTTCCGGACGCTCTCTTCCGTTCCCAAAGAGCAATTAGCGACCAGCACCGATCAGTTTAAGCCGTTATTTAGCTGCACTAAGGGGCTAACCTTGTGGCTACAAGGCTATGCCAAGCGACTCGATGCGGAAAAGGTTGCTGATGAGGAACGACTCGAGCTAATGAAGAAGTCTAACCCGAAATACATCCTTAGGAACTATCTTGCCCAACAAGCCATAGAATCAGCGGAACAGGGGGATTTCATTGTCGTTGATCAACTGCTATGCGTACTGGCAACCCCTTATGACGAACATCCTGAATATGAACATTTCGCCGACTTACCTCCACAATGGGGCAAAGAGCTCGAAGTCAGTTGCTCTTCGTAAGCGCTAGCGAAACAGTTACACAGCTTTATGCATCGAGCACTACTAACTAGCAAATACATCCTCCACGCCTCATAAGCGGCAAAAATATCCTGTTCTTTTGTGCTTTCAAACGAATGGGATATTGTTCACGCTTCAAAAAATATCAATTTTCATTGGCCTATTTCTTGATTCAAACCAGTTAATAAAACCAACTCTACTGATAGATTCTGACTCAGTCAGACGTAGTGTCTCTTTCCTCAGGCTGAAATTTAACTATATGAACAACAACCGTATTGCCAGTTTTGAATGGGGTCGCCTGCTAGCCCTGTTCGCCGTTATCATCATTCATGCCAAACCTTTTGCCAACACTCCCCTCTTCGATGAACAACCCTGGCTGGGGATGTTGCTAAATCAACTCGGCCGCTTTGGCGTACCGCTGTTTTTTATACTCGCAGGCTACTTCATTATGCCGCGCCTAACTTCAGCAACTAATGACACCATCACACGCTATAGCCTGCCGTTAATCAAAGTCTGGGCCGCCTGGAGCGTAGTGTACTTACTGGTGCCATTTAACCTCCGTATTGTGATGGAAAAAGGCTACCTTGCTGAACGCACAGGCTATTGGGATTTCCTGCTAACGAACCCACTCAACACTCTCTTTGAAGGTGGCCTCGTTCACCTTTGGTACATCCCGGGTTTGTTGTGCGGAATAGTAGTGATTGGTCTGCTTTGTGCCTTAAAACAACAGAAGCTGATTGTTCCAGTCGCTGTCGCTTTGTATCTCTATGGTTTAATGGCGGGTAGCTATCAGCCAATATTTGGTTTGGAATCACCGATTTTCACCCGAAACGGTCCGTTCTTCAGCACACTAATGATTGCAATTGGTTTTGAAGCGCGCAGACGCAACCTACAAGTAGCGACGAACAAAGCCACAGCCGTCATGCTATTCGGAATGGTACTTCACTTATTTGAAGCTAAGAGCCTAATGGCCTCTGATGTTCCGTTTATGAATCATGACTTCCTAATCGGTACACCATTTTGGGCCGCAGGCCTGTTCTTCCTTCTTGCAGCAAAACCAGAGTTTGGCAATCGACCACTAACGTTCATGTGGAGCCAAAAGATACTTGGCCTCTATCTTTGCCATCTACTTGTCATCATATACCTTATGAACCTTGCAGGTATGTTCGGCTTTGAAGGCGTATTAAAAGATCTGACAATGGTGCCACTGAGTTTCTTTATCTCACTCGGCTTGGTATCTCTCATCGAAAGAACACCACTGAAAAGCGTGTTATTACGCTAAGGATAATCTTAGTCGCCAGATAATGTGCAAAAAAAACCGGCAACGATAGCGCCGGTTTTTTATTGCAGTTCCACTACAGATAAGTCTTATTGGCTGATCACTGTTTTAACGTCATGCTCAAGCAACCATTTTTGCAACTTAGGTGCCTGCTGAATATAGTGGCTGACGATCTCGCAAATCTTGCCTGTGCTTTCAGCAGCTTTAAGAGCTTGTCGCACGAGAAGTAAAACCGATTCATTCTGATCATCATGCAGATAGTTGAGAGACGGATGCTCTTGATCCAAACCCAATGCAAACTGGCCTAGCTGATCGACATCGACCACCAGCCCATCAAAGTACGGTAGGAATTTTTCTGCCATCAATGCATTCGCTGGCAGCTCACACATTAAATGCACTTTTAGCCCTTGCGCGCCTCGACAAAGCCCTTGCTCAGCTAACAAGTCAATCACTGTCGCCGCTTCGCTAAATGTCCTTACAAACGGTATAACCAGTTCAATGTTGGTCATACCTTCAGCATTACGCGCCCGCTTGATGATCTCGCACTCCAGATCGAAACTTTTGCGATGCGCTTTATCCGCAAAGCGAGAAACGCCGCGAAGCCCAATCAACGGATTCACTTCTGCCGCTTCCAATTCACTACCCAGCAAATCATTTCGGCGATGTGAATCCCCCCCAGAAAGCCTCACTCGCAGTGGCTTACCTTGAGCTTTCTGCGCTGCACTGACTAAGATCTTCGTCAGTGTCGTTACATACCATTCTGCAGGAATTTCATTATCGCCCACACGAGCAAGAACAGCTTGTTGCTGCGACTCTGTTAGCTTGTCCGGCTCTGCAACCGCATACGGGTGAACTCCAACGGCAGTCCTAACCAAATCATCCATAGAAACCAAGCCGATAGCCAACTCCTGCTTTTCAAGTAATGAGGGATCTTTCAAAATTTCTGAGAACTGTAAACCAGATTGAGATTTGTCTGTCATAAGGCACCACTACAACAAAATTACGGTAAAAAACGGGAAGTTATCACGACCAACGGCAAGTCACCGACTCAAACACCAAATATTGAATGAAAATACACACAAATAACTAACGCACCATTCAAATCGGCAATAAAAACTCAGCAGACAACCAGACCTAAGTGGTTGTTACCAAACTCCCGGCATTGATAATGACATTACTGACTCATTGTTATAGAGGCAAGAGAAAAAATCGCAGAATGAAAAATTACTTAAAATTAATGCATACAATCGACAAATCATCACATTCATTATGATACCAAGCTGAATCCCGCTCGATGAGTCAGCCATTACGCTATTTTGCAATCAACAACGTATAACGATTGTTTATCTTTGCATCATCTATGCTTAACAAAGCGTAGGAATCTTAAGAAAAACCCAAGACATATCACAAGTTTGGTTTATTCCTGCGGTCTTTTGGGCTATCTTTACGCGTCGTTATTTTTTGATATACCGAGATAGGCAAACGTATTATGCCAATGAAAACAGATGAACTCCGCACCGTTAGCCTTGGGTTAATGCCAACCCCCGCAGACGTTGAAGCCGCTTACCCGCTCACCGACGAAATCGCTGAGCATGTTGCGAACTCTCGCCGTCAGGTTGAAGCGATATTAACGGGAGAAGATTCCCGACTTCTTGTTATTGTTGGCCCTTGCTCGGTACACGATCCTGAAGCAGCTCTTGACTATGCCCAGCGCCTAGTCAGCATCAAAGACAAATACAAAGACGAACTTTGTATTGTTATGCGTACCTACTTTGAAAAACCTCGTACTGTTGTTGGCTGGAAAGGGCTCGTCTCTGATCCTCACCTCGATGGTAGCCTTGATCTGGTAACAGGCCTTCACACCGCGCGCAAGCTGCTGGTTGATATCAATAAGCTGGGTATGCCAACTGCCACTGAGTTTCTTGACATGATCACGGGCCAGTATTTGGCTGATCTTATTTCTTGGGGTGCTATCGGCGCACGTACCACAGAATCACAGATCCACCGTGAAATGGCTTCTGCCCTTTCCTGCCCTGTCGGTTTCAAAAATGGTACTGATGGCAACATAAAGATTGCTGTCGATGCAATCCGAGCCACGCGTGAGTCCCATGTATTCTGCTCGCCGGCGAAAACAGGCGAAATGACTATCTACCGTACTTCCGGTAACCCATATGGCCACGTCATTTTACGCGGCGGAAAAATGCCGAACTACCATCAGGAAGATATTTCAGCATCTTGTGAAACACTCGCCTCTTTCGACCTGCCGCCACGCCTCGTTGTCGACTTCAGCCATGGTAACTGCCAGAAAGAACACAAACGCCAACTTGATGTTGCTGCTGATATTTGCGACCAGATTAAAGGTGGCAGCACCCATATTGCTGGTATTATGGCCGAGAGCTTTATTGAAGAAGGCAACCAATCCGTAATTCCAGGAAAAGAGAATGAACTCGTTTACGGTCAGTCCATTACTGATCCTTGTGTGAACTGGGATGACACAGTAACAATGCTTGATATGCTGGCCGAAGCGATTAAAAATCGTAAATAACACCGTTATCAATAGATACAGCGTAGGAAACGCTGTATCTAATATTTTTGCTACTATGTATGCAAACAGCTAAACCAATAGATTAATAACTAAGGTCGATGACATGCCATCTTTTGATATTATTTCTGAAGTTGATTTCGTTGAAGTAAGAAACGCCGTAGATAACGCTTCACGTGAACTTGAGACTCGTTTTGATTTCCGTGGCGTTGAAGCAAGCTTTAAGCTTGAAAAAGAAATAGTAAAAGTAACCACTGAATCTGATTTTCAGCTAGCACAGCTTATTACAATCCTACGTAGTAACCTTGCCAAGCGTTTTGTTGATGCAGATTCAATGGAACAAAAAGAAATCACTCGCTCAGGAAAGCTATTTGCTTGTAACGTTGAGTTTAAGCAAGGTATTGAACAAGCAATGGCGAAGAAAATCGTTAAGCTAGTTAAAGACTCAAAGCTTAAAGTTCAGGTTGCGATTCAGGGCGATAAAGTACGCGTTACAGGTAAGAAACGTGACGATCTACAAGCTACCATGGCGCTAGTACGCGGCGCAGAGCTTGGCCAGCCATTCCAGTTTGAAAACTTCCGCGACTAATTATCACCTCGCCGAGAAGTACGCATTATTAGATAAAAAGAAGGCTCCTGTAATGAGCCTTCTTTTTTGTTTCAGCAATATATAGCCAAACTATTTCAAGATACTTCGCTATATAAAAAAGGGCGCGAATATCGCGCCCTTTTAATTGGTGATTGTTGATATTATTTAACCAACAGGAAGCGCCCTGTCAGTGCGGGAACATCAATACTGAAAGTATCGCCGCCGTTTGCAATCACTTCCCCTGTCATCAAATCGACAAGCTGGTTAGCAGTTTCCAGGCGATTAGCATCCAGAGCGTAGTGTTTGCCCTCTTCTGAAACATTCAGCAGGTAAACAATTTGCTCATCGGCTGTTTGTTTAAGATCGACATACAGTTCACTGGTCATTGCCAAGTTAGTGCGTTTGCCGCTGTACAATGCCGGGTGTGTTTCACGGACATCAAACAGTTTAGTCACCCAGTCTTTAAGATCAGCCTGCTCCGTCGACAATGAATCAACGCTCACACCCAGAACCTTACCACTTGAGCGCGCAACGTGATCTTCACACAAGCCCTGATCAACACAGTTGTCCTCATAGCTTACTTTCGCTGCAAAGCCCTCCACCTGATCGCCAATCTCATCACCGTAATACAGGGTAATAGGACCAGACCAGGCACCAAGGAAGCTGATAGCGGCTTTATGGCGCTGCCAGTAGTTGCCCTTGTTACCACGTTCAATCAAATCACCGAAACGAACCAAGTCATGGTTACCCAGCATCAGGTTCGGCATCGCATGATAAGGATAGTTGGCAAGGCTGTTCCAGAACGCGTCTAACTGGGTTGCATCAGCCGAGTATCCGCTTTCTTCAACCGCTAGCGCCTGTACAATTCCGTAGCGACGGTTAAAGTCAAAGGCTGACAATAGTGCTGGGTTATCGTCGGTACCATATGCATACTTCGCGATATCTTCCGCACTTCTCCACACTTCGCCGACCATATAGCCCAGTGTGCCCCATTCTTCACCGTTAGCCTGACGAGCCGCCGACTCACTTTCTACTGCCGCACGCAGTTCACGCCATGCATCCAGCGGTACCTGATAGGCTTGATCAAGACGCCAGCCGTCTATCCCGTACTCACGCACCCAGTAGGTAGCGACTTCTTTGAAGAACGCTAAGCTATCTGCATCAGGATATACCACCAGCTGCCCCGGATAATTCGCATCACCGGCTTTCAGCGTTGGCAACTTACCCGTTGGCGATGCCTTCACACCCGTTTTGTTAACATGGCCAAATACACCGTCCAGGAAGACGTATAAGCCCTTGCTATGGGCAGTATCAATAAGCTCCTTCAGCTTTTCGTTGCTTCCGAAATTAGGATCAACATTAAAGAAGTCACAGGCAAAATAACCCGTCGCATCCAATCTGTCGTCACCAGATGCACCGACACATGAATCAAACACTGGCGTCAGCCAAATCGCATTAACATTCAAGCCTTTGATGTAGTCCAGGCTATCAATGACACCCTGTAGATCACCACGGTGATGTGATGAACCATAACCGACACCGTAGTCGTGGCTGCTGTCACCGTCGACGAAAGACTCGACCATGATTTGGTACATACGCACATCACAAGCTGCATCGTCGCTGTTGTTACAGGCGTAAAGCGGCTGTGGCTTCGGCTTGGTAACTACCAGTTTAGGGTTATCCTTATCGCTGGCATCAATCACGAACGTCCAGTCACCCAGCTCAGAAACAGTGAGATGAAGGTTGTTATCGGCTCCAGCATCTTGCCATTCAACCGAATCGCCTCCGGCAACCAAGTCACTAAAGCCAAGGTTAATGGTGTTCCAATCTTCACTGGCCAGCTTGAAGTTATAGTCACCCGGCTGAAGGTAAATGCTTACCTGATACATGCCGTCACCAAGATAGGTCAACGCTGTCCCGCTATTCCAGCCATTGAAATCGCCGCGTAATAGAAGTTCCGTCTCGCCGTATGGTGCAGGCTCCGAATCACATTTTTCAAACAGCAAGGAGCCTTGGTCATAGTCATTGCCATCCAACGTCAGTTTCACGCTATAGGTGGCCGCACTCAAGTCGATGCTATTGTTCGATGAACCTGCATCATGCTTGACCGCTGTGTAGTCCATCCCGTCAAGTAACTTAATATAGCTACCGTCCTGGTTCACCGAATACTGAACACCCCAGTTGTCGGTATCATCGGCAATCTTGAACTGAGTTTGCACGGCAGTATCAAGCGTAAAGTACGCCTGATAGACATTGTCACCCTTATAGGTCAGCTGATACATCGGATCAGCGGCCCAACCGGACAGTGCCCCACGCACAAACAACTTAGTTTCAGCCAGCGGTGCCGGCTCGCTGCTATCAGCCAATTGACTACAGCTACTGTCACTAATCGCTTTTAATAACGTTACCGCGACGGTTGGTTGTCCAGCATTATCAGACGCATCCAGCACAAAACGGTAGACGCCCTTGGTTGCAGCATCAAGCTGGATATTGCCGCCAGCGTCTGTCAGCGCCAGTGAACCTTCAGCAACTGTGATCTGACCCATACCGAAGTTGGTACCATCCGACCAATCAGCATCTGCAATCTTAAACTCCTGGGTACCTGCATCCAGCACAACCTCAAGGGTGTAAACCCCATTGGCAAACGCCATTGCATTAACATTGCCCCAGCCATTCATCGAGCCTTTAAGGTAAAGCTCTTTGCTGCCATAGGTAGGTACATTTGAAGTATCCTTTTCAGAAACCGGAAGCCCTTCCCCCTGGGCTCCATCTTGCTTTTTAACGAAGACGGCGGTTGTCAGAGCCGGTACTGTGAACTCGCCATGAGCAAACGAGGCTGACTTCACAACACCATCGGCAGACTGCTGCTGGACATCATGTAAAACAAACCCTTCAGAACCATCCACTTGCATGGTTTTTGGTCCTACTGTTGAGTTCACGACAATTACAGCGGCATCAAGGTTAGCATCCAGATCATCAAGCCCAGTGCCATCGTCGATTGACATTACGATTACACCCGGGATCTGATCTGTACCTGTATTATGAAAATCAACCCGTGCACTCACCTGCTCTGTCGTATCCAGATGGAACAACTTACTGCTGGTACGGATCTTAAGTAGCTCTTTGAACTGCTCATCGGCCAGCAAAATTTGCTCACGACTAGGCTGGGTCTGACTGTTGGCAATAACCTCTTTGATGATCGGATAATTAGCACCGTCTTTATCTTTGCGTGGCAGGCCGACATTCCAGTTATTGCTCAATTCAGGGTTATCCAGATTGAAATCAACCTTGTTATACCAATCGCCGGAGTTGTAACTATCACGCTGCATCGATTTAGAGCGCAGCAATGAAACGCCTAGCTGGAAGAAAGGAACCCCCTGACTTAGCACAACGGTACTGTTGGCAACATTCTGCATCCGTACACGTTCGTCTGAACTGGCAGTTTCATCGATCTTGTACTGATTAATGTCCCACAACGTCTGGTTATCATGCTTGGAGATATAGTTGATGGTCTCTTGAGGACTTTCTGCATAACCAGCATGCTGGCCACCGTATTCAAAATCCTGACCGCGCTTGGTAATGCCGTTTTGATCCTGGAGCAGATAACTTTTCAGGTTACCGGCCATGCCTAAGCGTACAAGGTCAGTTTGGCGATTTAGCTCAGTTTGCTGGCTAGGATAATCGAACTCGACACCGGCATTACCAAAACCTTTACGGGTTCTCATGGTATCGCCACTGTCACTATATACAGTACCACGCACAGCATCGCGCAAACGATCACTGAATGTTCCGTAGCCTGTTCCCCCCATATTCCACTGTGAACCATTCACACCACGACGGTTATTAACCGTTTCACCGTAGTCCCAGCCTTCCATGTAGAAATAGGTTCCCTTGTTGCTTTCACGAACCTTCTCTCGCGCCTTGATCAGGTTGGATTTCATGTGGAAGCCGGCAAGATCAAAACGGTAGGAATCAATCTTGTAGTCTTTGGTCCACATATCCAGTGAATCAATCATGACTTTTTCCATCATGACCTGTTCGGTGGCAGTGTTATCACAGCAAGTCGAGCGTTCTACAGCACCGGTGATTTCATTAAGACGGTGATAGTATCCCGGCACGAGCTTATCAAGTACCGACTGCTCACCTAAACCGGATGCATTGGTATGGTTGTAGACCATATCCATAACCACTTTAAAGCCCATGTCATGCAGAGCCTGCACCATTTCACGAAACTCTTTAATCCGAGTTGTGCCTTCGGCATTGGTCGATGTGCTGCCCTCTGGTGCATTGTAATGGTAAGGGTCATAACCCCAGTTGAAGCTGTCTAAGTCGCGAATATCATTCATTAGCGACTGGGCATCTTCAGATTTAGGATCATAGCCTTCCAGCAACGATTTCAACGTCTGACTCGGATCGGCACTCTTACACAAGCCTGCACTTGCATTAAGCTCGCACAGCTCAGCAACCGTATTATTTAAATCAATACGCTTAGCTGGATCTTCGTTCACTGTCCCGATATCAAAGGTCGGCATCAGGTGAACATAACTCACGCCTGCTTCCTGCATCGATTTTAGGTGTTTGACGCTGTCACGGCTCTCTTCGGTAAATGCCATGTATTTACCGTCATAGGCCGGGTTTCGATTATCTGCCGTATCATTGACACTGAAATCACGAATATGGAGCTCATACAGTACTGCATCCATCGGTTTCGCGTCTTGGTCAAACTCATAGGTATCCCAGCCAGCCGGCTTAAGCGCCGCATCCGTCATATCGACGACCTGGGAGAAGCGACTGTTAGTCGAAAAGCTCTGACCATAAGGGTCTGTGGTCTCAAACAGCTCAATTTTGTTGCTCAGCGGGTGGTAAACCTTAACTCGGTAACGGTAATAGTCGCCAACGGCCACACCATCTGGTGTCAGCTTATAGACGCCATCGCCGTCATCATCGGTCATCACGTAGGTATTTTTGAGCTTGGTATCATCAGACTCGCTGTACACCAGCAGTTCAACACTTTGCGCAGTCGGCGCCCAGACTCCAAAGGTTACGCTGCTGCCTTCGAGAACTGCACCTAACTTTTCCTTGTCCGCATTGCGATCTTCTTCATCACCACCGGTATAAAGCGTATCCAATACGCCAGGGATCTGAACCTTGGTGGCCTGAATAATATTGTTGTCAGCATCACGGGCAACCGCAATTAGCTGGCTTTTCAAAATGTCGCGTTTTAAGTCTGTATCACCATCGATGGTAAATGCAGCCCAATCACTCAAGTGTGGGAACCTGGCCTTAACCGACTCGCTGGCTGCACCACCACTTAGTGCAATTACTTCACCGCCAGTGATCGTCTGGCTGACAGCATCATAAATAATGCCAGCCGTTTTAGAGTGATACAGTTCAACTTTGGCTGCACCATCAGCTTTGCTCCAAAGCAACGTACTGTCATCAACCCAATGAGCAGACGCGCCGGCCAACTCAACCGGTAGCACATCATCTTCATTATCAAGAATTGCTGAATTATCGGCTGGTACAAAACCCTGACGGTCTTTGATTGTGGCAAATTCCAGCTTCATGTCTGATGACTGTCCGTCAGCCGTGCGGACGATAAAGTTGACGCAATCCGTCTCTTTCTGACTCTTGAGCGGCAATACCCAGTAAGTCCCGATCTCATCTTGGCCCGTTGGTTTTACGCCCCCGGCTCCCCAGTCATTAAAGTCTGTAATATTGTCGGCATCATAAGCACCGCAAGTCTCATTATTCCAGACATGCAAGGTTTTCTCTGCTTGAGCATCAGCACCGTTCATCGAATAAATGACCACTTCCAGATCATTCGCTTTTACCGCTTTGGACTGATCGGCAGGTACATTTGGCTCTGGATCATCTTCATTTGCGATGCCGTCACCATCTTTATCCGGGTCTTCATCATCGGTGATAAAGTCACCATCTAGATCGGCGGGTTTCTTCGTGTTGTTCAGCGGGTCAGTACCTAAACGCACTTCATCAAGGTCTAGCCATCCGTCACCGTCATCATCGGTGTCGGCTCGGTCGCCTATTCCATCTAGGTCAAAGTCAGCACTTTCATCTGGATTGGACGGGAACAAGTCATCATCATTATTGACCCCATCACCGTCTTTGTCGGTATCGGCATTGTCGCCAATACCGTCTAAATCCAAATCGGAACTTTCTTTCGCATCAGACGGGAAAGCATCTTTTGTATTCTCGACCCCGTCACCATCTTTATCGGTATCGGCATTATCACCGATGCCGTCACCGTCTAAATCACGACTCTCTGTCTTATCATCAGGGAAAGCGTCGATACTATCGGCAACACCGTCACCATCACCATCATCAGCAACCTTAAGCTGGCCTTTTTCATCAACAACTAAGGTTTTTTTGCTCAGATCAGGTTCTTGACCGTTATTGAGCTGCTCAGTAATTTCTTCGCCCAACAAACCAGCTGCGGCTTCCAGCTCAGACAATTGCGTCGATTGCTCACTATTACCAAGTTGCTGAGGAAGGATTTGAACTAGAGCTTTGGCACTGCTGGCCACGAGCTCTTTCTCGGCAGCGATATAGTCGATGGCCGGATCCAGATCAGGCTGAGACAGTACTTGCTGAACCTCTGCAATCGCCTGTTCCTCACTCTTTCCATCGGCCATCTTCAGGGCAACTAAAGTTGTCACCGGCGTTACCCTGGTGTACCCCTTAGGTGCAGCCATCATATAGCTCTTAGCTACCTTGATTGTTGGGTTATCTTCATCAATGGATACCCCCTCAATCACTTGCGTCACCAATGGATACAGAGCCGGGTCATCACTGAACTTGCTTAAATCGAGTACAGCTTTACCCTCTTTTGCCGTTGTAGCAAAAGGCTCATTGGGATCAAGTTTGTAGTTTTTGTTCACATCGAGCCAGATCTTGGCATTTCTAAGATAGCCATCAATCGCCTGAACATTTATGTTCGTTGGTCTCTGAGCGTGAGAGTCTGCTATTGCCGTACTATCATCATTACAACCATACAACAAGGATATTGACATTGTTGCCAATGCCAGTTTGGTGAGTTTGGTCTTCATTCTCGTTCCTGTTTTTGTCAATCACCTGCTTACCTGCAGGTTTAGCGAGTTGTCAGCACGGACAACTTGCTATCCTTGCTGACTAATTTTTTGACACTTACGGAATGAGCCATTTAAGAAGGGACGTCGCATGATAATATTACGTAGCCACAACGTATTTTTACCAACGAATAAAGCTCATTCCATTAAGCGCCTTAGAACGGTTTATTTTTATTCAGTACGATTATATTTTGACGACGAAATGTTAAATCAGCCTGATATGTCACTCAGGGGGGAGGAGGAAGTAGGATGAGAAATTTTCAGCGTTGATGTAAATCACAGTTATGAGGATGAGCATTGAAAGATAGCAACATATGTATATTGCAGAATACAGCTTTGATCACTCATCGTAAGAGCAGGCGAAAAAAAAGCGTAAATTAATAACGAATAAACTACAAAGCTATCAATATACCAAATACAAATTAAATTCAGCAAACCAATATGGCGAGTACTAATAATAAATAGTCACAAGGTTATTAGCCTGGTATCCAACACCCTATTCAATGGTTTATTTCACTCCCCCCATTGCGACTAAGCCACACAAGTCGCTTAAGCTTTGTCTTTCAAAGCGTATCTCACTAATTTTCTTCGCAAACCACGTTCAAGTAAGATGCTTTTCATCAATAACACAGGTAAATCGGGTCTTAAGTAATATATTGATTTATTAACATAATTACTCCAACACTATGTCTGGCTCCAACCTTTCAAGCTGAGCTTTAACATTTTTTAATCTTTGCTCGTAACCTTTCATAACTATCCTTTTGAGGTATTTATACAAGTGGATGTTATTTGTCCAAACAACCCTGTAAAAGTCCGAAATCAATAGTTGTAATACGAATAATCCCCTATACTCTCGCCCGTCGTCTAGGGTTCCATTAGTATTTATAAGGTTTTATTTAATTTAGCGATATACAGCAGACATTGACATCAGCAGCTTGATGCCCGCATGGATAAGCGTTTTTGACCGAGGAACCGTCACTTGAATAACCAGAGCTAACAATTTAAGCCTGCTGTTATTCAACCTACCATTCAGCTTCTTTTCTTTTGTTCATAGGAACACAAATACGTAACTTAATTTGAAAACTCATTTCGAGCGCTCAAATTAAGAACTCGTATAGAGATCTGCTTATATTCCTTTGCCAACTGGTAAAGCATGGAAGATATGCGACTAGAACCCTTTGAAGGCTATAACAATATACCTATAAAGGAGATGTCCATAATGGGCACTGTGAAAAACAATACTGTTAATTCTTCATCAAACAGCGCAACCAAAATGGGTTGGAGCAAAAGTGATACCGTTTGGGTTCTAGGCCTATACGGTACTGCTGTAGGTGCTGGCACCTTGTTCCTACCTATTAATGCCGGTGTGGGTGGTCTTATTCCCCTATTGGTAATGGCAATTCTTGCTCTACCAATGACATTCTTCGCTCACCGCGGTATGACACGTTTTGTACTATCAAGCTCAAATCCGGGTGCTGATATTACCGAAGTAGTAGAAGAGCACTTCGGTGCCGGTATGGGTAAAGTAATCACCCTACTTTACTTCTTTGCTATCTACCCAATCCTACTGGTTTACAGTGTGGCTCTGACTAACACTGTAGAAAGCTTCATGCAGCACCAGCTAGGTATTGAACCACCAGCACGTGCAATCTTGGCACTAGTTCTGATCATTGCTCTAATGGCTATCGTTCGTCTTGGCGAACAACTGATCATTAAAGCAATGAGTGTTCTGGTATTCCCATTTGTTGCGGTACTTCTGATGTTGGCTATGTACCTTGTTCCTTACTGGAACGGTGCGATTTTCGATCAAGTAATGCCAACAGAAGGTGGCGCAACAGCTATTATGATGGCGGTATGGCTGATCCTGCCAGTTATGGTTTTCTCTTTTAACCATTCTCCGGTTATCTCATCGTTCGCGGTTGCTAAACAGAAAGAGTACGGCGCAGCCGCTGAAAAACAATGTTCTCGCATTCTTGCTCGTAGCCACATTATGATGGTTGCGACCGTAATGTTCTTTGTATTCAGCTGTGTATTGAGCTTATCTCCAGCAAACTTGGCTGAAGCTAAAGCCCAAAACGTATCGATTCTGACTTACCTGGCAAACCACTTTGATACACCGACTATCGCATATGCAGCACCTGTTGTTGCGATTATCGCAATCACTAAGTCTTTCCTTGGCCACTACCTAGGTGCCAGTGAAGGTCTGAACGGTCTGGTTGTTAAAATGGCCCGTAGCCGTGGTAAAGAGATCGGCCCTAAGGCACTGAACACTTTCACTGCTCTTTTCATGCTAGTAACAACTTGGGCGGTTGCTACTATCAACCCAAGTATCCTGGGTATGATCGAGAGCCTAGGCGGCCCAATCATCGCGATGTTACTGTTCATTATGCCAATGTACGCAATTAAGAAAGTACCATCAATGCGTCAGTACTCTGGTGCCCTAAGCAACGTATTTGTTGTGGTTATCGGTCTGATTTCTATTTCTGCGATCTTCTACTCGCTAGCGCAGTAACACCGCATCAATCTTTACTAAGGCCATCATTTGATGGCCTTTTTTATATCTGCAACTTTCTATTTTTGTTTGATGGGACAGCAGAACTTGCCTCAAGGAGAAGGTTCGCATCAGAATGGGGGCGTACAATGCTAGGTTTACGACCAATATGTTAACTTCAGCCTTTCACGCTTTTCTGCTAGGCTGTCGTTAATCCACAACAAAAATCTAAGGGCTTATGGATCTAGACACGTACTCAGAGCACGATAATCCGCTTATCTGGCCCATCATTTCGATTCTACAAAAGAAGCCTTCAGGCTGGATGATCCACACCTTAGCGCAAGAATTAAGACAGCAAGAGATTATTTCGGCCTTAGATGACGATCCAGAAAAAGACCTGTTTAAACGTAATTTTCTCTTGATGAATGCACTTTATCAACTTCAGGAGATGTTGTTGCCCCAACAGTGGCTACAAGCCCAGGCAATGGATATTCGCCTGTGCCACAACCAACCATCAGCACATCATCAAATTGATGTGGATGATCCGCTAAGAAGCTACTACCTGGACTGGCACAACTACCATACCGATACAGATGTCATTAAAGCTTTGCTATCTTCCTTTTGGCGACGCTATCAAAGCCATATTGGCTCATCTAGCAACGCTTCAATTGCCCTTTCACAATCGGAAGACTACGCAATTCTTGAGTTACCCGAGGATGCCACTGCCAGTCAGATCCGCCGCCAATGGCGTAAACTTGCCCTCCGCTGGCACCCAGACCGCCCCAATGGCGACGCTGAACAATTTCGCAATATTTGCGAAGCATGGCAAAGACTAGGCTCTAAAATATAGGTCCTAATCACCTTCAACTCATTCAACTTTTTCAAACAAGCTGTTCATTTTTATCCTCTGTTAACCTCTCCTCCCCCCTCCTAAACTAATACCATTCCCCGCTAGTTCGGGCTTGATATTCGGAGGGCTTATGGCTATCAGACGTATTAAACAACTGGTTCAATCTCACACCTCATCAGACGGTGACGGCGTTAAAATTCAGCGTGCTCATGGCTTTGATAATCGCCTGTTTTCGCCATTTCTTATGATTGATGAACTGAAATCAGAAAGCCCTGATGACTACATTGGTGGATTTCCGGCTCACCCCCATCGCGGCATAGAAACTCTGACGTATATGATCAATGGCCATTTCCAACATAAAGACCATATGGGCAACGTAGGTGAATTACGGGATGGTGGCGCACAATGGATGTCTGCGGGTAAAGGTGTCATCCACAGTGAAATGCCGATGATGACTGACGGCGCGCTACACGGCTTCCAAATCTGGATTAACTTACCAGCTGCCAAGAAAATGCAGCCAGCCCAATACACTGACTTTCAGCCTGAGATGATCACTGAAAAAGCGCTGACATCAGATAGCCTTATTCGTGTTATTGCCGGCGATCTGACAATCAAGGGCGAAACCTTAACAGGTCCACTCCAGAAAACTGGTGTGCCTACCACTATCGCTGACTGGCAAGCGCGACAAGGTGAGCATTTCACCAGCTGCCTAAACCCTGACTTTCAGGCTTTGCTTTATGTCTACAAAGGGGAGATTAGCATCGAGGGCATTACTGCAACCGCCGGACAGCTGGCAATTCTCGATAAAGGTGAAGGGTTATCCATCGAGGCGGCACAAGATACGGGCGTATTGCTGCTATCGGGACTGCCGATAGATGAACCTGTTGTTCATTATGGCCCGTTTGTTATGAACAGCATGGAAGAGATCGAGCAGGCGATAGCTGACTATCAACAAGGACGATTAGTTGGGTAGCAAGCCTGTGTATAAAAAAGATAAGAATTGGCTTGCTCAGGAAGTATAAGGGAGGCAGTTAAGCGACGCTTCTTTGCCTCCCCACTCTTTTTTACATATTAGTACAGGGATTCTTCGCCTTCAGGACGGGTTTTAAAACGTCTATGTAACCACATATACTGCTCTGGGGCTTCCATAATAGAGCGCTCGATTGCCTTATTAACGTAAGCTGCCGCAGCGTCAGGATCATTATGCGGGAATGCATCCAATGGTGGAAAGACCTTCAATGTATAACGGCCAGAGTCTGTATTTCTCACCATCGCAAAGGGGACAACCGCGCAATCGGAGGCATCAACCAACAGACTTGTTCCGGTTGTTGTACATGCTTTCTCGACAGCAAATAACGGTGCGAAAGTAGAGCGTCGACGACCATAATCATGATCCGGTGCATACCAGACTCGCTCACCTTTACGCAGTGCTCGCAGCATGCCTTTAACGTCTTTTCTGTCGATCATATATTTATTCGAACGCACGCGACCATGAAATTGGAAGTAATCAAAGCACGGATTCTTATTCGGACGATAAACACCGACACCCGGAGTTTTCATCCCGAAGGCTCTAGCGCCCAGCTCAAGGTTCAGTGAATGGATGGCAACCAGAAGCACACCTTTACCCTGCTCTTCCAGCTTATGAATGTGCTCTAGCCCTTCGACGTGAACATGGCGCTCCACGCGTAAATCAGGCCAGAACCACGCCATACCGGTTTCGAACATTGCTAATCCCGTATTATCAATGTTCTTTTTAATCAGTTCTTCACGCTCATCTTCTGGCATATCCGGAAAACACAATTCAAGGTTACGCGCTATTGTCTCGCGACGTTTTTTAATGACACGCATAGCCAAGCGGCCAAGGCCTTGCCCCAAACGAAATTGGATAAAATATGGCAACCAGCTGATCAGGTACATAACACCGACCATAATCAAGGTAAGCCAGTAACGAGGATGCAGAAACGCTTTCTTAAAAGTAGGTACCGTGAATTTACTCATACCGAGAACCATTCCCATTGTTTTTATTTTTATCACCTATAAACATCAAAAGATGCCACAAGCGCATAATAATTTTAAATGAACACTGCATTTTATTGTTAGGAATTAACCTATGCAAGCCTTACGGGCGCTGGTCTTACCTATATACAGCTTAGATTAAGCTAATAAGGCAATATCAATCTTGTTATAAACATCTTTTTAATTAATAGCTTACAATTACTAATCATACACAACAAGGCTGTATTCCTAGTAATGCATATTGGTATTTAGCTCAATTTGCGCATATTAAGCTGAGAGGGTTAAAGGCAGCCCGGAATGTCTGGCAGGTCAGTGAGAAAGGTATATCGTTGACTATCTTCTAACAGCCTCGATAACTGAATTAGGAGCGAGGTAATTGGGTATAAAAAAACGCGGAAGAGGAGATCCGAATATCACCTCTTCCACGTTTCTCAATATTGTTCAATGGCGTAACGTTCTAACTTTATGAAGTCTGACTTTCCAAAGTGAGGGAAACATCCTCGTATAGCGAGGCCTCCCCCTCCGGACGTGTTTTAAATCGACGGTGCAGCCACATATACTGTTCTGGTGCCGCTAAAATTGAACGCTCGACCACTTTATTAATATATGCAGCAGCCGCTTCTGGATCATTTCGAGGAAAATCGTCCAAAGGTGGATGAATTTTAATCGTATACTGGCCGGAGTTTGTGTTCCTTACCATCGTAAATGGCACAACTTCACACTCAGAGGAATCAACCAATAGGCTGGTTCCCGTCGTCGTACACGCTTTGTTAACAGCAAACAAAGGCGCAAATGTTGAACGGCGGCGACCGTAGTCATGATCAGGGGCATACCATACCCGTGCACCGCTTTTTAAGGCATGAAGCATGCCTTTAACATCTTTACGATCGAGCAAAGTACGGTTAGATCGGGAGCGTCCCTTATATTGAAAATAATCAAAACAAGGGTTGTTATTTGGGCGGTACACTCCCATGCCTGATTTTCTTACTCCAAATGCTCTTGCGCCAAGTTCCAAGTTTAGGGAGTGTACTGCAACAAACAGTGCCCCCTTCCCCTCTTGTTCTAGCTTATGAATATGTTCCATACCTTCGATATCAACATGTCGTCTAACACGAGCGTCAGGCCAAAACCATGCCATCCCCGTTTCAAATAAGGCCAGTCCTGAGTTATCAATATTCTGTTTTACAATTCGGTCTTTCTCATCTTCACTCATATCAGGAAAGCAAAGCTCTAGGTTACGGCGGATAGTAAAACGACGCTTTTTCATCAGGCTTAGCACAAGCCGTCCCATTCCCTGGCCTAAACGGAACTGGATACAATATGGGAGCCAACTAAGAAGGAACATAATCAAAATCATCGCCAATGTTGGCCAATAGCGAGGATGTAGGAACTTTATTGAAAATGAAGGTGCTATAGATTTGCTCATCGAGACATATTCACAATGCTAGTAATCTTGATGTATCCACATTACTAACGGTGAATACCCATACTTATAAAAGCAAAGCATAGTATTACGTCTAATTTACCATTAATAGACTTAATGTTAACTTGGCAGGTATTTTTGCAAAAAATCCCGATATATCTAGCAAAAGTGCTATATCCATACAATTTTACGCTGTTTTTAAATTCAAGCTTAAAAATTTTCACATCTGAAAAGGCCAATTTGAGCCAAAAAAATTGGGTCAAAAGTTACCTTTTGACCCAATTTATATTTTGAACCCTGTTCATTTGAACTTTAGCTATATTTGAAAACCCTAAAAGCCTTCCACACCATGCATATCAGGCAGTTTATGTGCGATACCTTTATGGCAATCAATACACGTTTTTGTGCCATCAGCTAACGCCGTCGAATGCTGAGTCGATGCCCGTTTAGATTGACGGGTAAAATCCATATACACGAACTCATGGCAATTACGGCACTCCAATGAATCATTTTTTTTCATCCTTGCCCATTCTCGATCTGCCATATGCCGCCGCCTTTCATTAAATTTTTCCAGCGTTGAAATAGCGCCGGTGAGCCATGCATACACCTCTTTGGATGCTTGCATCTTACGCGCCATTTTATCTGTCCAATCATGCGGAACGTGGCAATCAGAGCAAATAGCCCTTACCCCGGTACGGTTAGTGAAATGTATCGTGTCTTGGATTTCCTGATAGACATTGTCTCTATGACAGCTCACACAGAACGGCTCACTATTGGTAAATTCCATACCTGTATTGAAGGCCCCCCAGAAAATGATCCCGGCAATGAATCCTCCTAAGGTTAAAAAACCCAGGCTAAAGTGTTTCGGTGGTGAACTAACCAGCTGCCACCATTTCTTAATCCAGTTCCACATACTGGCTACCCCCTCACTGCTCTTGATCAATTAATGTGTCAAGGTCTGTGAAATCAGTACCTACCAATTGTTTCGCATCAGTTTGTGCCACATGACACTGCTGACAGAAATAACGGCGAGGTGACAGCTCAGCCAGGAAATTACCGTCGCGATCCATGTAGTGGGTAACACTGATCATTCGTGCCTGCGTCTCTTCAACACGACCTCTTGCATGGCAAGACATGCATTTATTCACCTTAAGATCTACTTGATAATTGTCGATCTTATGGGGAATGATTGGTGGTTGCATCGGATAGCTTCGCGCCGGAATACGATCGGTATTGAGTGTTTTGCTCATCACCGGGGGCTCTGGTTGCTCATTTAGAGCAAATTTTCGTAAGGTAGCCAAATCCTCATCCACCACAGCAGTCGCAGCCACCACAACTGTTACTGATAGAAATACGGGAGTGAATAGCAATAGAAGCGCTGAAATTAATCGTTTCATCTTTCGAACTCCTATGCTTTCATTATTTTAATTGCACATTTTTTGAAATCTGTCTGCTTAGACAGTGGATCGGTGGCATCCAGAGTGACTTTATTGATTAGCTGACTGGCATCAAACCAAGGAACAAACACCAACCCCATCGGTGGCTTGTTTCGGCCACGCGTTTCAACCCGCGTAACGATTTCGCCGCGGCGTGATATCACCTTCACGGCATCGCCGCGCCTTAATCCCCGTGATTTTGCATCTTCTGGGTGCATAAACACTTGAGCATTCGGGTAGGACTTAAACAGCTCGGGTACACGCTGGGTCATAGAGCCTGAATGCCAATGTTCCAGTACCCGACCAGTCACAAGCCACATGTCATATTCTTTATCCGGACTTTCCGCTGGCGCTTCATAGGGCAAGGCGAAAATAATGGCTCTGCCATCAGGTTTACCGTAAAACTCAAACCCCGCACCTTCTTTTACATATGGATCAGAGCCCTCACGGTATCGCCACAAGGTTTCTTTTCCGTCGACCACAGGCCAGCGCAACCCACGGCTTTGGTGGTACATATCAAACGGAGCTAAGTCATGGCCATGCCCCCGACCAAACTCAGCATATTCTTCAAACAAGCCTTTCTGTACGTAAAAACCGTACTCAGTAGCTTCATCATTCATCTGACCTTCCGGTAGATCTGATAGCGGGAACTTGTTGACATTGCCATTGACAAACAACACATCAAACAAAGTTTTTCCCTTGTAACTTGGATTGGCGTCGAGCAGCTCTTTCGGCCACACTTCCTCGGTTTTGAAGCGTTTAGAAAATTCCATCAACTGCCACAAATCAGATTTAGATTCACCGGGAGCTTTTACCATTTGATACCAAAGCTGAGTGCGACGCTCTGCATTGCCGTAAGCCCCTTCCTTCTCCACCCACATTGCGGTCGGCAAAATCAAGTCAGCTGATTGAGCGGTGACTGTCGGATAGGCTTCTGACACCACGATGAAATTGTCGGGGTTTCGGTAGCCCGGCAATGTCTCTTCATTCATGTTTGCCGCGGCTTGCAAGTTGTTGTTCACCTGGATCCAGTAGACATTAATCTTACTGTCTTTCAATAACCGGCTCTGCAGCACGGCATGGGCACCAACTTTACCCGGAATTATGCCGTCTGGGAGCTTCCAAATTTTCTCAGCTGTTTTACGGTGCTCGGGGTTCGCCACCACTAAATCAGCGGGTAAGCGGTGGGCAAAGGTTCCGACCTCTCGGGCTGTACCGCAGGCTGAAGGCTGGCCGGTTAAGGAGAAAGGACTGTTTCCTGGAGTGGAGATTTTTCCGGTCAATAAGTGAATGTTATAAACCAAATTATTGCACCACACACCACGGGTATGCTGGTTAAAGCCCATCGTCCAGAACGAAACCACTTTAATGTCAGGGTTGGCGTATAACTCGGCTAACTCAATCAACTTATCAGGCTTGACCCCTGATAATTCACTGGCCTTTTCAACTGTATACTCTGATACGAACGCTTTAAACTCATCAAAAGTCATCGGATCGGATGCGCCGCTGTCAGGGTTCTTGGCCTTTTTCTGCTGCGGGTGTTCTGGCCTTAATCCATAACCGATATCAGTCGCACCACGTCGGAAATTAACATGCTTGCTAACAAAATCCTGATTTACTTTGTTATTGGTAATAATGTAGTTGGCGATAAAGTTTAGAATTGCCAGATCAGACTGAGGAGTAAAAACAATGGGGATATCTGCCAATTCAAAACTTCGGTGTTCAAAGGTAGAGAGTACCGATACTTTCACATCGGGTTTAGACAAGCGACGGTCAGTCACCCGAGTCCACAGGATTGGGTGCATCTCGGCCATATTCGAGCCCCAAAGTACAAATGCATCGGCAGCCTCAATATCGTCATAGCATCCCATCGGTTCATCGATACCGAAGGTTCTGATAAACCCTACAACCGCAGAGGCCATACAGTGCCTTGCATTAGGCTCGATATTGTTTGAACGAAAGCCGCCTTTCATTAACTTAGACGCGGCATAACCTTCGTAAACAGTCCACTGACCCGAACCAAACATGCCAATGGCTTCAGGCCCTTTTTCTTTAAGGGTTGCCTTCCACTTCTCGGCCATAATATCGAATGCCTGATCCCAGCTTACCGGGGTAAACTCGCCGTTTTTATCATACTTACCGCCTTTCATTCTTAACAGCGGCTGTGTCAAACGATCTTCACCATACATTATCTTAGAGAGGAAATAGCCTTTCACACAATTCAAACCACGGTTAACTGGTGACTTGATATCGCCATGTGTCGCAACGATCTTGTCATCTTTCACTCCAACATTCACCGAGCACCCGGTACCACAGAAACGGCACGGGGCTTTCTCCCATTTCAATCGGGTCTGGGACGCATCAGTTACAACATTGCTGGCTTTCACTGGAATGGTTATACCAACAGCCGCAGCTGCTGTGGCGGCTGCCTGCGCCTTAATAAACTTACGCCGTGAACATTTCATTACGACCTCTCTACTTACTTTCAATATATGGTCAGCTTCTAACAAACAGCTCTGATATCATTCCTAGCCAGAAAGTACCTGTACAAACCACACCAAAAATCCATAGCCGCCGACAACGGCTACGGCAAGGATCGGAAACAGAATGACCGTAATGAATAGAAATGCCTTGAGCTCTGCTCGACGTCGTGTTTCTGCGTCCATCCTTCTCCTCCAAGACTATTGAGTTAATGTTAACTCTAGTCAGCTTCTGAGAATTTGATAACTTATAGAGACAATCTAATGCAGCTCGCGACGAACGTATGGATATAATGACCTCAGCTCAAAGGCATGGATCAATTAGTTGGAGCTAATCGCAGCTAAAGGGAGGAAAAAGTAGAAGAAGAAATGAGTAAAACTTAAGAGTCCGCCTAGTTCAAACAGACTCTTAGCTTAGGTTAGGTAAAAAGGCCACCTGCAGTGACCTTCCAACAACTGTGCTTAGATTCCTTTGTCCATTCGTACCTGGTTGAGTGCATCTTGGACAATATCCAGTTCTTCACCGGTTAACTCATTGAATGCCGCGAGGTATGCCATTCTTGTGATTTCAGCCTTACGATTATCAATCACTTCAGGCCTCGCTCGGTATGCCCTGTTCTGCGAGAAGTGTTGAGCAAACCTCTCGATATCTTCAATAACGAGTTTTGAATCAGGCCTAATATAATCCAACATCGTATCAACGAAATTATCTGGCAGGTGCAGGTTATATAAAGGATCCATCGCATAGATAAAATAAAACATCTTTGCCTGCAACTCATCCGGCCTACATCGCCAGAACTGGGCAGTGCAACCCAGAGTTACCTGTACATCACCAATTTTGTGAATTGACTGGAGCGCCTTCCCCACGTTGGTTGAGCTACCTACCAACAAGCATTCAAACCCCTTTGAAATAGCATACACACCACATTCATTCGGGATGCTTGCTCTATCTTCCAATGAGCATTGATGGCTAGGCATTGGAATTCTAGGCTTGTATGCCTTTCTTAACGCGCTCATTATCAGCCCTAGTAATAATTCATTTGATTAAGTATCTACATGTAGAGGGTGAAAACAAGTGTAAGTACACATTTTGGAAAGGTTTTTTTCTACCTGCGTATTAAGCGCTCAAACTATGAGCGAAATGCTAACTACCTTGTACATCTAACTTACACATGTGGCAATTCACGAGAAATGAAAGCCTCAACAACCGTAACCCCAGTGATTTAGCCATACACCATACAAGCTTTAGTGATACTCTCAATACAAGGATACTTATAGCCAAGTACGTCGGAGACTTGGAAAATGGATTAAAGGATTACAACTTACCACTATGCCTATCAGTAAAACGAAAAGCAGCTTCTATCGCCGTTTATATATTGCCCACTTAATTGACAGCGGCATTACAACTGTGCCTGGTATTCTTGAATACACAGGAATGCCTCGGCGCACAGCCCAAGACACCATCAAAAGCCTTGCCGATCTGGATATCACCTGTACGTTTATCCAAACCAAAGGCGAACGGAACCGCAGCGGTCACTACGAGATATCTGATTGGGGAGCAATCAACAAACAGTGGATTGTCGATAACCTAACCGAAATAAAATCAGTTCTCGACTACCCATAATACCAAAAGGCATAATCTCGCTTTCACTATTACCCCAGTAAAACGGAATACTCCTTGGAACTATTATCAACTGATTTTCTTGGCCAACCTCTTCGACTGGAAGGATCAATGGCTGGCTGGCAACAGCTATTTTGGAACAACACCCTAGTTTCGCAAATCAGTGCCAATGCCGATCATAACGATCAGCATGTTCATGAGTTTGAACTCAGTAATGGCGAAGACATCATCAAATGTCGTGTTGAGGTTTCGCTAAGCTGGCAGCCTTTCTTAATCGAATACCGCCTAAGCGCCAACGAGCAGCTCATCGTGGATGGCTCCCGAAACAGCAAAGATATCGAGAAACAGATCCCGACCGCCAAGCCAGAGCCTAAACGCAAATTCAGCTTAATCGGCCTCGCATCGCTTGGAATGAAGCTATTAAAAAGCGCTAAGGTTATCAAAGGCGTATTGGCAGCAGCCAGTCTTGCCGCCTATTCATGGCTATTCTCGGTTCAATTTGCCCTAGCCCTTGTCGCCTGTTTGGTTTTTCACGAATACGGCCATATCCGGGCAATGAAATACTTTGGCATGAAAACCAAGGGGATCTACCTGGTTCCGTTTCTTGGTGGTCTAGCCCTTAGTGATGAGAAGATTAATACCCGCTGGCAGGATGTAGTCATTTCTATCATGGGCCCTTTGTTCGGCCTTATCATGTCGATAATCTGTACGCTCATCTACTGGGTTACCGGAGAAATGTTCTTCGCCGGCCTCGCGGTGTTCAACGCGCTACTGAACTTATTCAACCTGTTACCAATCCTGCCGCTTGATGGCGGCCATGTACTCAAGAGCATCAGTTTCTCGATGAACAGCAAAGTCGGGATCACCCTCTGTGCATTGGCTGCAGTAGGCGGCGTGATACTGAGCTATTCGCTTGGCTTGGCCCTATTTGGCTTCTTATTAGTAATGGGTTCAATTGAAATCTTGATGGAATGGAAATACCGCCATCACAGCCATCTCCTGCCATTAGATCGCTACGGGCAAGTTGTCTCGTTTGTATGGTATGTCGGGTTGGTCAGTGCTTTGGTGGGAATTATCGTCTATTTCGCCGGTACAGGCGATGCAATGCTGGGATTGCCGTTACAGGTTTTAGGTTCCTAGAGATAAGGTCATGGGTCCTGGGTCCTGGGTCCTGGGTCCTGGGTCAGGATATAAAGCCCCAACAAAGAGTCAAGCTATTGCTCTTTCCTAGGGCCTGTTCTTCCTAAAACCTAGATCCCGCTATTTCTTACTTCTTCTTTTCCATCATCGCTTTCAAATCAGCAAATGGATTAAAAGTTGCCGCTTCGTGATCATTCTCACCCGCTTTGATCACACTGCCGGTTTGCTGATCATGCTCAGTGTATTTCTCGTGCTCGTGATCGTGGCAGAAAAGACACAATAGTTCCCAGTTACTACCGTCTTCTGGGTTATTGGTATGATCGTGATCAACGTGGTGAACGGTCAATTCACGAAGGTTGGAATAAACAAACTCCCTCGAACAGCGGCCACACACCCATGGGTAAAGCTTCAGTGCTTTCTCACGGTAACCTTGTTCTTTACGGGCGTAAGCGGCACTAGTGCCGTAATAATCTGATGACATAATTCAACCTGATGGACAGTAAAAGCAATTTGCTAAATTTACCGCAAGTCTACCCAAAAAACATCGTTATAACCGGACAAATCACACATTGTTATCATTTTACTCTACCGTGCTGGAATAAAAGCCCATTTCCTAGCGAATACTTACCCAGACTTCTCCTCAATACGCATCAAGCCCCGCTTAATAACAATGAAATACTGACAAAGTCGTGAAAAATTGACTAAAAATGAAAGGAAGCAATCAAAGTTTTCATAAAGTTTATTATGAGCATAGTGGAATATAATTCTGACTCATTTAGAATGACAGAGTTGTGTCAAACCCTTGATTGGTTGTAAATTAATCTAAGTCAACATTTCTAGCTTGATTTAGGGCAAAAATATGTTGAGCCTAGATGTAATGCAGCATGAGTATGTTAGTATTCAGCCCAAATTGTTCATAGTGAATCTATTTTTCACTGTAAAGAGAAGACGGATATGGCTTTTGATTTTTCTAAAATGACTGTGGATTTATCGGCAGTGCCGACAACGATTGATATGGGGCACGCTTGGTTAGGCGGCTTGGTATTGGTATTACTGGTTTTATATATTGCTAAAAAAGGCAAGCCAGTAGAAGTTGAAAAGATTGTCGAGAAAGAAGTCGAAGTAGAGAAAATCGTAGAGGTTGAAAAACCTGTCGAGAAGATCGTTGAAGTTGAAAAAATCATCGAAAAAATTGTTGAAGTAGAACCAAAACTGAAAACGGCAACACCTGAAGCAGCGCTGCAGCTACTGTCTCTACTACAGCAAGAAGCCCGTTTTATCGATTTCATGCAAGAAGACCTAAAAGGTTTTGCCGATGCTGAAATTGGTGCTGCTGCTCGTGTGATTCACGAAGGCGGCCAGAAAGTCCTTAACGAATACTTCAGCTTTGCCCCAATTCGTTCTGAAGACGAAGAAACTCGCATTACCCTGCCACAAGGCTTTAATGCCTCTGAAGTGCGCTTGACGGGTAATGTTGTAGGCGAAGCTCCTTTCACCGGAACCCTTATCCATCGCGGCTGGAAAGTGACTGAAGTTAAACTGCCTAAACTGGCAGAAGGTCACGATGCACACATTGTTGCCGCCGCTGAGGTAGAACTGTAATGCAAGAAACACAAGAACATCGTTATAGCGTTGGTATCGACCTAGGTACCACTCACTGCGTACTGTCTTATGTCGATCTGCAAGATGAAGAATCGCAAGTAAACGTCATGCCGATCGCTCAACTTACCACACCAGGTAATGTTGAAGAAAAAGATCAACTACCATCATTCATGTATCAGGCTCACGAGTCTGAATTGGCCGAAGGCGATACTGCCCTGCCATGGAATGCACAGCCTAATGCGATTGTTGGTGCAATGGCACGTACGCTAGGTAGCAAAACCCCAATTCGCCTGATCACCAGCGCGAAAAGCTGGTTATGCCATGGTGGTGTTAACCGCCGAGACGCATTCCTGCCACTAAACAGCCCGGAAGAAGTTGCCAAGGTTTCTCCTGTTGATGCTACCCGCAACTACCTTGAGCACCTTGCTGAGGCATGGAACAACCAGCACCCTGACACGCCACTGTTTGATCAGGATGTGACGATTACTGTACCGGCCTCATTCGACCCGGCTGCACGTGATCTGACAGCAGAAGCTGCTCGTAACGTTGGTTTCAAGCACATGACATTGCTAGAAGAGCCGCAGGCAGCAGTATACAGCTGGCTGAAAAACAACGATGACACCTGGCGCGATCAAGTCTCTGTTGGTGACGTGATCCTAGTGGTCGATATCGGTGGCGGTACGACTGACCTTTCATTAGTTGCGGTAACCGAAGAAGACGGTAATCTGACACTTAACCGCGTTGCGGTTGGTGATCACATCCTGCTGGGTGGTGACAACATGGATCTGGCGCTAGCTTATCGTTTGAAGATGAAGCTGGCTCAAGAAGGCAAGCAACTTCAGCCTTGGCAGATCCAAGCCATTACTCATGCTTGCCGTGATGCGAAAGAAGCGCTGCTAAGTGATGCCGAACTTCAGGCCGTACCAATTGTGGTTCCTAGCCGAGGTTCCAAGCTACTGGGTGGCACCCTTCAGACTGAACTGACCCAAGAAGAAGTTCAGCAAACGCTGGTTGAAGGTTTCTTCCCTCGCAATAACATTGAGGAACACCCTGTTGAAATGCAGCGTGGTGCTCTAACCCAGATGGGTCTGCCATATGCACAAGATGCTGCAGTATCTCGCCATGTTGCTGGCTTCCTAAGCCGTCAGTCTTCAGCCGTCGATGAACTGTTCGAAAAATACGACCAGCTACACGAAGGCTTTATTCGTCCAACCGCTATCCTGTTCAACGGTGGTGTGCTGAAGTCAGATCTACTGTCTGAGCGTCTGCTTTCGATCATCAACAACTGGCTGACAACGGCTGGCAGTGATGAAGCGAAACTGCTGGAAGGTCTGGATCTTGATCTGGCAGTTGCAAGCGGTGCCTCTTACTACGGTTCGGTTCGTAAAGGTAAAGGCGTACGTATCCGTGGCGGTATCGCAAGCAGCTACTACGTGGGTATCGAGAGTTCAATGCCAGCCATTCCTGGTATGGAGCCACCACTAGAGGCCTTGTGCGTAGCACCATTTGGTATGGAAGAAGGCACTCATGCCGACGTACCTAGCCGCGAGTTCGGCCTGGTTATTGGCCAGCCCGTACAATTCAAGTTCTTCGGTTCGACAGTACGTCGCGACGACCCGGCAGGTACCCACCTAGATTGGTGGCAGCCAGAAGAGCTAGAAGAGCTACCAGCTATTCAGGTAACACTACCGGTATCGGAAGGCCGTACAGCAGGTGAAGTTGTTCCGGTTCGTCTGGCCTCTCGTGTTACTGAATTGGGCACACTTTGCCTTGAGGCCATCCCAAGCGATGGCGGTCAGAAATGGCAGGTTGAATTCGACGTTCGCGAAAAATAACCCCTACCCTATTACGGCGCATCCATGATGCGCCGTAATTTTTGATGCGACCTAAGTTTCCTTCACACATATCATGAAATTATAGATCTGACACCTACACCACAATCAGCTCTGGAGTAATCAATGTCTTCCCCTCGTTATCTTGTCGGTATCGATTTAGGTACTACTCATACTGTTGTTGCCTACACGCCTATCACCGATGATCTCGAATCTAGCCCTATCAACATATTTGAAATTGATCAGCTTATTGCACCGGGTGAAGTTGCACGTAAACCTCTGCTGCCTTCATTTCGCTATCACCCTGCAGAAGGTGAAATAAGCCCATCTGAATTGGTATTGCCTTGGGACATTCATCCGGTACAAGGTGATATCGACAACGCCATCATTGGCGAATTTGCCCGTGAGTTGGGTGCCAAGGTCGAAGGACGCCAAGTTGTCAGTGCTAAGAGTTGGCTATCTCATACCGGCGTTGACCGCAGTGAAGCGATCTTGCCATGGACTTCAAATCAGGGGAGCTCTAACAGCAGCGTAACCAAAGTATCTCCTGTTGTTGCCAGTGCCAGTTACCTAAATCACGTACGTCAGGCGTGGGACTACCATCACCAAGATGCCAAACTGGCTGAGCAAGATGTTGTCATTACAGTGCCAGCTTCATTTGATGAAGGTGCACGAGCGCTTACCTTGGAAGCTGCCGCCATGGCAGGGTTACCAAAAGTACTTTTGCTAGAAGAACCGCAGGCCGTTTGCTACGACTGGTACGCTAAAAACAAAGCGGATGCTGAAGAACAGCTAAAAGATATCCCACTACTGATGGTATGCGATGTGGGTGGCGGCACCACCGATCTCAGCCTAATCAAAGTCAGCAGTAAAGACGACAAACTCACCCTCGACCGTATCGGGGTTGGTGATCACTTAATGTTAGGCGGTGATAACCTGGACTTGGCGCTTGCCCATACCGCTGAACAACGTCTACACGGCGGCGCGAAAAAACTCAGTGCTGCAGGTCTGTCTAAGCTGATCCAGCAAACTCGAAAAGTAAAAGAACAGCTCCTTTCGGGCAATGCACCAGAAACGGCCAAAGTTACACTACTGGGTAGCGGCTCTCGTCTGATTGGCGGCTCAAAAAGTATCGAACTAACACGAGAAGAAGTCCACAGTATCGCTCTTGATGGCTTCTTCCCACAAACTGAGTACAACGATCAGCCAAGCCAACGTCAGGCAGCAGTGGTGGAATTTGGCCTGCCCTACGCCGCTGATCCGGCAATCACCAAACACCTTGCCCAATTCATTGATTTGCATGACACAGTTTGCCGCGAGGCAATGCTGAACAGTTGTACTCAGGTTGAAGAAAGCCAACCCGCAATCCCTGCTGCTGTTTTGTTAAATGGGGGGGTATTTAACAGCCCGTTATTATCAGAGCGAGTCCTGAGTACCTTCTCACAATGGCGAGGTGACAGTGTCACAGAGCTGAAAAACCCACACCCAGATCTCGCGGTTGCTTACGGTGCTGTAGCCTATGCCAAAGCCCGTCACGGTGCACAGCTAAAAATCGGCGGTGGTTCAGCCCGTTCATTCTTCCTGGCTCTCGAAGACAAGAAGAAAGGCAAACAAGGGGTTTGTATCTTGCCAAAAGGCATTGAGGAGGGAACAGAAGTTCGCCTTATGCAACGCAAGTTTGCCTTAACATTAGGTGAGCCCGTCCGTTTTAACCTTGTGTCTTCAACCGATGATACTCACACCGATGCTGGTGAGCTGGTAACCATCGACGATGATAGTTTCGTCACCCTCCCCCCTTTCATTGCGACACTAGACAGTGAGCGAGACCGTACCGAGCTTGCTGCCAATCAGAAAGACCGAGAAGAAGTCACACTGGCCTGTCAGCTTACCGAAGTAGGCACACTGCAAATTGAATGTGTCAGCGTAAGTGATGACAACAAACGCTGGAAAGTTGAGTTTGCAATTCGAAAAGACTTGGCAAAACTCAATCAGCGCAAGGGGGATTCTACCTTGGCTGAATCAATCTTACCGGCACGCATGGATGAGGCCATTAGCGCCATCAAACAAGTCTATGGTGGCAGCACCAAGAATGCAGACAGCAAGGCAATCAAAACGCTGCGAAATAATCTCGAAAAAATGCTGGGCAAACGCGATAGCTGGGAAACACCTTGCCTGCGCGAGCTTGCCAATGCGTTACTCGAAAGCAAGAAGCGCCGCCGCCGTTCTGATATCCACGAACGTAACTGGCTAAAACTAACAGGTTTTGCGATGCGTCCGGGTTTTGGTTACCCCTCTGATGATTGGCGTATGGAGCAAGTTTGGGCACTTTACCGGCAAGGTATCCAGTTTGATAGTAACACTCAAACCTGGAGCGACTGGTGGACATTCTGGCGTCGTATCGCCGGCGGCCTGACTCAGGAGCAGCAACTGGTGATTTTTAAAGATATCGCCAAATACATCAGCCCAAGTGCAACGCGAGACAGTAAGCTAAGCAAAGAATTGCAAGAGCGCAGTTATGAAGACATGGTCCGCCTTGCCGCTTCTCTGGAGCACCTACCATTCGATAAAAAGCTGCAGTTAATCGAGTGGATATTTGGACGCTTACAAAAGACCCAGTATTCACAGGCACATTGGTGGGCAATTGGTCGTATCGCAACCCGAAGCCCATTCTACGGCAGTGCACACAACCTGCTATCACCACAGCATGTCGCTTACTGTTTACCAGAGCTTATGGAATTCGACTGGCGTAAAGATCCAAATATTGCCTTTGCAGCTGTGATGATGTGCCGAATGACGGGTGATCGTGCGTTAGATATCGACGAATCCAACCGAAATACGGTTATCTCTAAGCTGAAATCCAGCAAGGCACCAGACAGTTGGGTACAAATGGTATCAGAGGTTAAAGTCTTAACCGAATCAGAAACCAAACGTGTATTCGGAGATGCTTTACCGACAGGATTACGGCTAATCGATTAAGGTTCTGTTAGGGTTCAGGCTGGTAATCTAAAAGCATAAAATTGTTCGACATTACCGGCTTGGCTAATAACGCAGGTAATGTAAATCTGCTTAGTGAGTATTACCATGAACCGCACCCAATATAAAATAATCGCTCAGCGAATTTTCAAATCAAACAATCAACGTGTCGCAGTCGAGGCCGTGGTTTTTGATGGTTTATCCAGTTATGAAGCTGAAAAGCGTTTTGACGTACCGAAAGGCACACTTTCTCGTAATGTAAGAAAGTACAAAAACGAAGTCGATTACCTTAAAAACGTGGTAGCAGCCTAATAGCTACCGTGTTATTCCAATTAAAAACGGAGAGCAATGCTCTCCGTTTTTTCATTCTTTACGCATCAAAAGTGGAACTCAAGAGAAGTCATCTGTACTTCTGAGTTTGCTACATAAGAAAAATAATCCACCACTTATCAGCAGCAGCACGACATGTGCTAGCACACCTAAACTCAGGTAAGCCTCAACAGGCTGTGCATTGGTCAAGATCGTCAAAGGCAACGAATAGACGTCGCTAATGAAATCACCGACGGCACTAGTTCCTAATAATAAGTAAGCCATCAGTTTTGTAACGATAACCGCAACTATCACTGACACCATCGGGTGATTAGTCAGTTGCGAGACAGCCAGCAATACACAAGCTAAAGGTAATAGAGACAAGCTAATAACAGCCATTCGGCCAATAAAGCTACACCAATGCCATAGCATCGCCGGTATAGTCACAGAAAAAGAGCTTATCACTTCCTCTGTCATCAACCATTTCGCCAATAGCCACACAATAGCGTCTGAAAAAACCAGCAGTAACGAGGCAACAAAAGGGATCACCACCAAACCGAATAATAACTTAATGCCAATAGCAAGATGATCAGAAACGGGGACTGAGCGCCAGAACATCAAACTACCTTCTTGACGCTCCTTGCGTAAGGTTTTCGGAAAATAGACCAGAAATAATATTAGGTATACTACACCGGCAACCCACTCATTGAGCTTACCGATAAACCCTGCGTAACCTGTCGTTCCCGAATCCAGCGCCCAGCCACCAATGCCCGACGTTTGAACTGAAAAGCTGACATTATCCCCACTCATCACCAAAGCAAAGTTAAGCACTGCAAACAACGCTAGAAATAACGGAAGTTTAAGAACGATACGGTATTCAATCAGCTCTTTTTCAAGCAAATGCATCACGGTCTTCACAGCACAACCTCCTGCTGTTTCGCCAGAAATATATCCGCCAACTTGGCACTTTCCACCTGCCCTAATGGTTCTAGCATTTTTCTTTTTTCATCTTCATAGACGACAACATGATCGGTACCACGCTGTTTAGACATAATCGGATTTAAAGCAAGGGCGTCATCCAACTTGTCATTAGAAACAGTCACTGAAGAAAAACGCGCGGCGATATCGCTAGAGCTCGCGTTCAGTACCGCTTTGCCTTGTTTAAGTATCAGGACATCTGTCAGAAGGTGTTCTATTTCTGCTACCTCATGGCTAGCAATGATAAGAGCTCGTTCCCCGCTTTTAAACCATGCCATTAAGCTATTATAAAACTTATCACGATACATCAAATCTAACCCAAGTGTGGGTTCATCAAGGATAAGAACTTTGGCATCCGTTGCCATTACGATCGCCAGATGAAGCTGTACTTTCATCCCCTTTGATAAGCTAGCAATCTTACTGGTAGGTTTAATATCGGTATCTTGTAGGTAAGATTCAGCTTTGTTTCTGTCAAAAGCAGGATGGACGCCAGCCATATACTTTATTATCTGTCCAACTTTCATCCACTCTGGTAATACCGCTACATCTGAAATGTATGCCAGCTCACTGACTATTTTCACCCGATCTTTTTGGGGGTTGAGTCCAAATACCTCTAATTTGCCATCAAAAGCCTGCACGCCAAGAATAGATTTAATTAATGTCGATTTACCGGCACCATTGTGACCTAGCAACGCAAGAACTTGCCCTGCTCGTAACTCAAAGCTCACATCAGATAATGCCTGATGCTGTTGATACGACTTTCCAAGCCGTTCAGCTTTAATCAAGATATCCACGTCGTTGTACCTGTCCGTAGAATGAATTTATTGTGGGAATAATACCAATGATTACGGCATTTAATAAGCGTCAGCTAATCAGCTGACGCATGAATCTTTGGTATTTCAATGAAATGATTTTAGAGGAGAGCAAAACGCATAGTGGCGTCTACTTCAGGCGCAATCAGATGGCACCTAAACTCATCATATAACCCAATATTGAATAAAGGATTAACATTGCTTTCTCATCAGAGCTGAAAGTTTAGAAAACAAACTTTGGCGTTATAACACCTCTTATTATTCAGGTACCATTGATGCCGATGTTGAAGACATGTTTATTAGGCGAATAGATGCCTTTATCTGAAAACAGCTAAAGTCTATATACCTAGACAACCTTTCACGGCTGCCTTTCAGTTACGTAATGATTTTAAACAGCAAAAAAGTCCTATCACCCAACTGAGCATTAAATGACTCCATTCGATTGAAGCACGGTATACTCTTTTTAAGGTTAAAATAAACCCCTCACCGGTAAAAAGGTGATTATGTGTTTAGTTGGATAATGCTAAATACTATTTATCAGTCTTCGTCTTTTGCAACGAGGTCATCAGGATGTACACCGTCTTTTTCCATCAGAGCAAGGATTTCAGTCATACGCACTTGACGCGCTTCTTCCTTAAACTCATGGAGAACAGCAATAAGATTATTAATCTTTTGCAGGGGAATACGCTTAATGACAGCCTTCTGACGCCCAGGGACTTCATCAGCGAAATCGATTAGCATCTGACGATAGTCAGCGCGCTCTTCTTTAACTGTACCAGTCGTCGCATCAACATTCTTTAACATTGCGGTCAGTGCTTTTTCAGCAGCTGCAAAACTATCCATGAAATATACCTCTAAAATCATATACCAGCATGTTATTACTCTGGCTATAGTCCGGTAGACCGAAACTTTTAATTAAACCACAAGGCAATAATAGCTGTACGATTGAAACTTTCAGCTCAGTAAATGAAATACAGCCTCAAAGGAATTGTCGAGGCTGATTGCTGTCCGTCAATTAACATCAATAACGATTACTACTTCAATTCACAATCTAATTATAATGGAAATTCGTGGCAATGGAGCCATACAGACAGTCTGACAGGCAGATAATACCTCCAGATACCAATCTTGTGAACTCAATTTTAATCAAATTCATCAATTACTTTAGAATTCGCTCGTCATTAGTAGTTCGAGCCAGGGCCTTACAGACAAAAACACTACAAAAACAACAAGTTAATAACACCACTCATACTAACAGTTACACATTGATACAAACAGCATTCCTACGCTTATTTCTTGAAATGATCACGCTTAAGTCACTTGGGTATAATATCTATGACTTGCTCTCTTTCTTCTTAGCTTAGGCTCCTTATGGTTTCAATCTTCCGTTTCAGTTTGTCATATCGGATACCTGTCCGGCTTACCAGCCGTTTAGAAAAAACCAAATCTGATTCAGTTACGGTTCAGGCTGGAAAAAATTATAAAGCCCATTCTATAAACAAAACAAATTGGCAATGGGTTCAGCTTGTAGCCAAGGACGCTACCTGCAGGAAGTTCGATTAAACCTGGTGAAGAATTTGATCAATAAAGCAGCTTTTCAGAAATGCTGAAAACTGGCCCCAGCCCTAAATCATTCCAAGGGAGTTGCCAGCGCCATATATAGAAGGGGCTAGCCCTCCGACTCTTTCCCATTTCTGTTAGTCTGATCATACTTTTGATTTTGCGTTAAAAGCCCTTTGTTGTTAACCTTAACTTATTCATTAAGTTAATGAATACAATGGCCTTTTGGCGGACATTAGCGCAGTTTGGTAGCGCACTACTCTGGGGGAGTAGGGGTCGCTGGTTCAAATCCAGTATGTCCGACCAAAAGGCCATTTTGTTTTCATACTCAAGCAAACTTCTAAAAGTTAAGTGAGTATGGGGGTATATATCCAAGTCATCTCGCACATCCACCTCAGAAATCGCCTTATCCTACTAACAAGATCTCTCGCAAATTAGCAATTCAACGTTCTGTGCTCATTATCAAAACCTTGCGACGTATCCAAATTTTTTTTGCGTACTATATGAAACTTGTAGGCCTCACAGTACTATGCCTTAGCATGACATAAAGGAGGTACCAATGAAGAACACCCCAACCTGTGATAAATGTGGACAGTCTGATGAGTTTTTTGTCTCGGAAGATAATATCTATATCTGTATTTGCGGCCACCAATGCACAGGCCCTGACCAACGAGATGCTCTTCGCCCTGTCACCCAGTATTATCTCAATCAGAAAAAGTCCGCACGCATTCACTAGCTAAATAATAATAAACCCTGCTATATAATAAGCGCACGTCTTACTGTTTTTTATTGCTGCTGAACTAACTCTCTGTTGCTCCCTTCTTGGGAGCACATTCCTTCATTAAAAACAGGAATTATCGTTCCATCACAGTTCTATCAATTCTCTTCTCGCCGCTCATTTCGCTCAAATAACAAACACTTGTTAATTTTACATGACAAACCCGCCATACCAGAGCAGTTATTTTTTCTACAAATCAGGTTAAATAAAGGTTAAATTACTGTTTAATCACAATCGAACACCGTCCAAATGGTGCATTTATTATTTTGCTTCATACAAAATTAAATGATTGAAAAACAAGACAAAAACATACAGAATCTCATACTGCAAGCTTGAGTTGCACTATTTCCATTTAAAAATTGTGAGCAATATCACGCTGCATCAACAAGATTTCATGCTAACTTGCAGCGCCTTCTTTAGGCAAAACATCCGATTCTATGTTTCACATTTGTAACTGCAACTAGTTACAGACGCCAGTTCACTTGTGAATAATAAAAAAAATAAATCCAGAATCGTATTCATGAACTGTCACTTAAATGGACGTTCCGGTTCGCTCAGTCGCTCCTAATCGGCTGAGCAAAATATACAGGAAAATTGTATGAGTGTTACGAACGAAACTTGGTTAACATCGCTGAATGATGGCCTAATGACGGCTATCGGCGCAGTTAATGGTATTTTATGGGGCCAGCTACTTATTTACTTACTGGTTGCAGTAGGTGTGTACTTCACTTTACGTCTAGGCTTCATTCAGATCCGCCAATTCAAACATGCTGTCGCTGTACTTAAAAGCGGCAAAGATGTTGATAACGGCATCAGTTCATACCAAGTATTTTGTACATCAATGGCTGCCCGCGTAGGTACGGGTAACATGGCTGGTGTTGCAGTTGCTCTGACCGTTGGTGGTCCGGGTGCTATCTTCTGGATGTGGGTGATTGCCCTATTCGGTATGTCAACTGCTTTCATCGAATCAACGCTGGCTCAAATCTACAAAACTAAAGATGTTGACGGTCAGTACCGTGGTGGCCCAGCTTACTACATGGAAAAAGGCCTGGGTATGCGCTGGATGGGATCACTGTTCTCAGTATGCCTAATCATTGCATTCGGTCTAGTATTCAACGCCGTACAGGCAAATACCATTACAGACGCTCTAAACCACTCTTTCGGTTTCGATGAAACCATCATGGGTGTACTGATTGTTGCGGCTTCTGCTTTCTTCATCATGGGCGGATTACGTAAAGTTGCTTCAGCTTCTGCACGTATTGTACCGGTAATGGCTATCGGCTACCTTGCTATCGCACTAATCATTGTTGTAATGAATATTACAGAGCTTCCAGCTGCATTAGCTCTGATTGTTAAGAGTGCATTCGGCTGGCAGGAAGCAGCTGCTGGTGGCGTTGCGTACACTATCGCACAAGCAATGCAGAGCGGTATCGCACGTGGTCTGTTCTCGAACGAAGCCGGTATGGGTTCAGCTGCCAACGTAGCAGCAAGTGCAACACCAAACCCTAACCACCCAGCTTCACAGGGCTTTGTTCAGATGCTAGGTGTATTTGCAGATACACTGGTTATCTGTACCGCTTCTGCTGCAATGATTATGCTTTCTGGCGTTATGGATCAGCCAGATGCAGCATCAGGTATCGGCCTGCTGCAACAAGCTCTGACTAACGAGCTAGGTAGCTGGACAACTTACTTCATGGCTGCAGCGATTCTACTGTTCTGCTTCTCGTCTATTATTGCGAACTACACGTATGCAGAAACCAACATCATGTTCCTTAACGGCAACACCAAAAAGGGCCTATTCGCATTCCGTTTAGTGGTTCTTGCAATGGTTATGTTCGGCTCTGTCGCTTCTCTGCCAGTAGTATGGAACCTAGCTGATGCGTCAATGGGTTTGATGGCACTTATCAACATCATTGCGCTGGTACTGCTGTCTAAGCTGGCAATCAAAGTTATCAAAGACTACGAAGTGCAACTTAAAGCTGGTAAAACACCAGAATTCGACCGCTCTAAGTTCCCTGAGCTAGACGAACTCGATGGTGCATGGCACCCAGAAGGTACCGACCCAGTTGCTGCGACAGTAAACAAATAATCGAACTGATAAGACACAATTAATCTTATTCAGATAAATAAAAAGCCAGCATAATTGCTGGCTTTTTTTCTCTGAATTCAAAGACCAAAACGGTTAGCTAAAAGTCACCGATAAGGTTAACTGCTGTTTCACCGGCAAGGCTGAATGCTCAATCACAACACGGTTACCCTGCTGCTTCCAACCTGATATCGCTTTGCCATTCAACTTAACGGCTTCCACCTTCTCTTGTAAGCCAAACCACTCAATATGGACTGGTCGACTCTGTGGCGCATTGGCATAGTCACCACTGGTGCTAACCTTCAACTGAACACCATTAGCTGTCTCTTGTACTGCCAATGTGGTTTTACGCACTTCTCCTTTTAAATAGGCATTCGTCGCGCCATCATCTTCGTATAGGGTAAACGCCCCGTTTTGACCGTAGATACGAGCCGCCATTGTTAGCGGCACGTCACTGCTAAGTGGCATCTCTTGCTGTGGATTCACCGGAATAATGGCACCATCACGGGCAAACAGCGGTAAAGTTAGCACGCCATCTTTATAAACAGGTAGCTGCTTCAACCATTCTCCCTTGCCCGTAATCATCTCGCCGGTACGGTAATCAAACCACTGCCCGCTCGGCAGATAAACATCAACGGCAGTCTGATCCATTTTTGCAATTGCCGCCCCCATCAGATCTTTACCCATCATTTTCTGGGCAGCTAAATTATGCGCCTTGGCATCATCACCAAAGTAATAATCCATTGATGGATAAACCGGCTCGGCAGCAATATTGGCGCGGTGGGCCAACGAGTAGAGGTATGGGATTAATTGGTAACGTAGCTTAATATTAGCCTTGTTACTGGCCAGATCACCAATACGATCCGGTGCTGTTTCTTTGCAGTTGCACAGGTTCTCGGTATGAGGGCGCACCGGCACCTCAAACAATGAGCTGTAGGCAAACCACTGAGTATAAGTTTCGTTTAATGCTGCCTCACGCTTGTCTGGGACAACACTCAAGGCTTTACGGTGGAAACCACCAATATCAGAACTGTAGTAATCAATACCCGACAACATCATATTTGGCTGCATACTATATTGCGTTGCCAGACTCTCAAGATTAGTACCAATATCCGCCGACCACATTGTCGCACCAAAGCGTTGAATACCCGGTGCACCAGAGCGAGTCATCATAAATGGACGAACCGACGTTTCATTACGCTGGTAACCGTTGTAGATGCTTTCAAGCCACTTGTAGTTATAAATATTTTGAACAGCATTTTGTGATTCACCATTGGTGTATACACCCAATGGGTTATACATTTCAGGCTCACCTAGATCGGTCCAATGGCCAATCACACCCATCTCTATAAGTGGCTTACGCTTCCAGTCATGCCATTCATTACCCGCGGCAACATTGGTCCAGTCAAGCATACCGCCCTTGCCCCACCAATAGCCATAACCGTTAGGATCTGTATCGATCGGCTCACCGGTTTTAGGATCCTTGACCATGTAGCCTTTCTCGGCCAAAGGCCCATACTCTTCCAGCCCATCGCTGACATAGGATTCTTCAATCAACATCATGCCAACGCCCTGCTCTTTTAGCGCTTTAATCTTTTGCTGCGGAGCCGGGAAATTCTCTCGGTCCCAAGTCAATGTTCCCATCTGACTGGTTGAGCTAAACGGTTCGACATTACCGAACCACTGTAAGTCCATAACTACCCCGTCTATCGGGAAATCAACCTGCTTTAATGTGCTTAGCTTATCATCCAGCTCTTGCCAGTTATCAAAACCATATTCCGATAGCCACATACCAAACAATTTACGCGGCGGCACCAGTGGATTACCCACCATCGCCATATATTTCTGCCTCAACTCAGGCAGATCGCCACCAGCCATAAACAACAAGCTCGGCTCACCTTCAAGCTGCGATATTTTCCACGGCGATTTGGTAAAGTCCCAAGTTGCGGAGTACACCGTATCAAGATAGAGCGCATAGTTTTTCTGCTGCGAATTCATCGCATACAAAATCGGGAACTGAGTATTACCAGTACCACCGCCTTGGTAACCTTCCATCTTATTGCCACCCTGGCGCTTAAAACCGTTCCAGTTAGTGTTTAGCTCGCCAGGATCATGGAACTCTTGCCCGAGGCCATTTAGTTGATAGTCACCCTCAGAGTTCAAAGTGAAGCTATTACTTCTGTCTGGGCAAATTTCACTAAGCTTTCCATTTTTCTTCGAAGCCAATGACACACATAAGCTCTGCGGATTGACAGTTACTTTCAACTGGCTAGTTTCAAAGCCATTTTTATGCTCATCGAGCCTTGATGGACCTTTTAGCTGTGTAATATCGATCAATTCGGTCGTTGGCAACGGTTGGTTAGTTGGTTGTGCCTTGAAAGCAACTTGTACGATATCGTCGCTGAGTACATCAATAGATAGGTTTCGGTGTGGCTTTACCGCTTTATCGAGAAAGATCGCCTGATGCTGAGAGACTAGCTCATCACCAAGCAGCTGCTCTAAAGAAGAAAGGTAGTCTTGCTGACTATAAAAGGTTTTGCCGACCACCGGCTTTAGTACTTTGCGCAAGTTTACGTCAGGAATCGTTTTGCGCATCCGAAAGACCTGCGCAGCCTCTAGGCGATAGCTATCTTCATTCTGATAACGAAAGAGGTTAACCTCCGCCACAGCTGAACAACTTACCGCTAGTAAGCTAGGCACAGCGATCCCCAACAACAAGTGCTGTAATGGTTTCTTTCCCGTCATGATATTCCCTTAAATGTTCTACCAATCAACATATATTTGCTCCGTCGTACTCACCGAGAAACATTTACACAGTTATGATTGGTGCAGCTCAATATAATTGACAGGAATATACGCTGTGAAAAATCGAGTTAAAAGTACTTATTATCAATAGTTTATTTGTATTGACCTCGTCACTAATTGTGCAATGAAAAGTAAACCGCAGTCACAGAATGTGATGGTAGCTATGGTTTACCATGAGCGGCCATCGGTCTATTTGTTGCGCGACCTATCAATGACTAAAGAGGGCTATTACCCTCTTCAGCATTAGCCAATAAATAACAAAGCCAGCATCAAAGCAGGCTTTATAAAGCATTGCTCATATAAAGCTACTCGCTCCACTTTTTATTTCGTTAGCTTTTCCGCAGTAATACGGATCACATCGACGACTACATCACTGGCGGCTTGCAGGGAATTAACCGGCAGATATTCATATATAGAGTGGAAATTATGTGCCCCAGTGAAAATGTTCGGGCATGGCAAGCCTTTCTGAGACAGTACCGCGCCATCATAACCACCACGCATCGGAATAGCTTTCATTGCAATATTATTGCGGGCATACGCTTCTTTCGCGATATCAATCGGGAAGCTGGCTTCTCCCTGAAGGCTGTTTGCCACATTCTCATAGCGATCTGACAGCTCAATATCAATTGCCTCTTCTCCCCATAGAGCGCTACAGCTATCAGCAAGTTGCTGCAAAAAGTGCATACGGTTGCGATAACCTTGCTTACTAAAATCCCTGATATCCATTTTCAGGACAGTTTTGGCACTATTACCTGCCAACTCTTTTACCCAATAGTATCCTTCTCGTCCTTCGGTATACTCGGGGGCTTCTCCCGGAGGCAGCATAGCAATAAACTTGTGTGCCATTAACAATGAGTTCTTTAGCTTTCCTTTTGCCGACATAGGATGAGCCGACTGGCCGGTAAAAGTGATCACCGCATTGCCTGCATTCCAGTTTTCATGAACAAACTCACCAATGCCGCAACAATCGAGCGTATAACCAAAATCGGCACCAAAGCTATCTACATCAAACGCTTTAGCACCGCGCAGGCCCTGCTCCTCATCTGGTACAAACGCCACTTTAACAGGGCCGTGTTCAATCTCCGGGTTCATTTTCAGCACTTGAAGCGCATGCATAATCGCCGCAATCGCAGCCTTATCATCAGCGCCAAGCAAGCTCGTCCCGTCGGTAACAATAATGTCCTGATGCTTATAGGCGCTAATTTCTGGAAATTCGGCTTCTTTCAGAACAATATCAAGGGCTGGGTTCAGTGAAATATCTCCGCCCAAATAGGTGATCACCTGAGCGTTGGTATCATTTGTCTGCTCGGCACTGGTATCAAGGTGAGCAAAGAAGGAAACCGTCGGGATGGCTTTATCGGTATTCGCTGGTAGCGTCGCCGTTAGAATAGCCGTATCGCGCAGCACAATATCTTCCATTCCTAGCGACTCCAGTTCCGCAGCCAGCAACTGAGCCAGTTCCATCTGGCCAGGTGAAGACGGCATGATCCCGGCCGCGCCTTTTTCTCGATTGGTTGTCGTATTAATGCGAGTGTAATTTAAGAAACGATCAACAATATTCATTCGATACTCCCGATAGTGAATATTCTTACATACGATAAACAGATCAAGGCGAGATCCAAAGATCTCGCCTCGTTGTAACTTACCCAGAGTGTGTCCTAGGCTATACCAAGATTTGTGAACAAATAACCACAGTCAACAAGCCGCCTAGCATTGGAATAGCCGTTCGCTTGGCCAACTCGATAGGCGAAACGTTGGCGACTGCCGCGCAGGCAATAACCACACCCGCGACAGGCGACGCCGAGCGCATAAGGCCAGCCGCCAGCTGCATAGGCAAGGCAACATGTGCTGCAGCCGTACCAACCTGTGACGCCACATCTGGTGCTAGGTTTGAAAAGCTGAAGAATGCCGCATTACCCGAACCTGAAAGCATGGTAATTGTTACGATAATACCGACCAGCACAATCATCATCGCCAAATAGCCCAGTCCCATGCTTGATGCAGAGTTAAGCAGCAAATCAATGAACCCAATCGCCGTCAGGCCCGTGACAAACACCTGAGCAGCAATGATCAGTGTGACTACCCCTGCAAATACATTACCCATACCTTCCAAATAAACTTTCAGTGACGCTGCAACCTCTTTGCCATTACGGCTATAAATGAAATCACACACCATAGATACAAACAGGGCAATAAACATTGCCGTTACAACATCCATCTTGATGCTGGTGATCGCAAACTTACTGAAAGTCAGCAGAAGCATTAACGGCAGTACAGGTAAGATTGCGAACCACTTTGGCGCCTTACGCTGATCTTTGCTATCCAGGTTAAACTCATGCGTTACACCTTTCTCCTGGTCTTTCTTATCGAAATAACGCTGGCAAACAAAATGCAGTGCCGCGACGACAACCATTGCTGCCATTGCAACCGGTAACTGGTAGCTAGCAAAATAGGTCGCTACATCAATATTTGACACTTCCGCCGCCTTGTTTGCTGCAGAGGAAGCCGGCCCGAGATCCAAGCAGCCCGTTGTCGCCACCACAGCAGCGGCAGCCGCAGGATTACAGCCAACACCGACGAGTACCGGATACATTGCAACCAACAGCAACAACGCCAGACCTGTCGCACTCGGAATGAAGATATTGATCAACTGGCCTGTAATATACGCCATCGCCAGCACCAAATACGGATTTTTGATCAACGATAGCGGTTTAGTGGCAATCTGCACCATGGCGTTAGCCGCACCAATATGGCCCATGTATTTAGAAAAACCACCTACCGCCATAATGATCAAACCCAGCTTGGCTAACGTGGTGGATGAGATAACCTTAATAACCTCAAAGAAGTCGACAACAATAGAGCCAGTGTGTGAACCACCTTTAGGTAAAAAGTCCGGATTGCCGTTCACCACACCCAAGGCAATCATCAATAGGCCCGCAAGAAACAACACAGCCTGAGTATTATATTTTTTGACAATAAAATACCCGACTCCGAATATCGATGGTAAAGCTAAATACGTGATCATCAGCGACCTCTTCAATGATGAATAATAGATAAAATAGTTTGAAATACGAAAAATTAAATATGTACGACTCTTACTCCGTCATTTTCAAGATGCAAGAGTCCAGCCCTTTATACAAAGGGATAGCCACAAACAATAAATTGGCTAGATATTAATTACCTGACTAATAATTTACGACGCTTTAAATATACTGAATTCGTCAAATAGCCCTTCTATCCTTTTGAACCTGTAATCCTTTTCCTGATGTTGAGATAAGCCTTTAATAAAGGCTTCAATTAAAGTGAAACCTGCTGCACGATTATTGAAAAAGCCCTTTCCTGCGCTTTCTACATTAAACTGAACATCACTATAGGCAACAAACGGGTTTACCGGCTGGTCGGTGACAATAATAATCCGCCCTCCACACTCGTGGAACCAGCGCACCAGGCGTACGGTTATATTTGAATAGCGGTGGTATGAAATTGCCAGTAAAGTATCGTTTTCTGTCACATCCACCAATTGATGTGGCAAAGTCGAGATATCGGCTTTCAGTAACACCACTTCACGACGAAGATAACGAGCAAGCAGATAGAAATAGTTGGCCAACGCTTCTGATGAGGCGCTGCCCATGACATAGAGCTTTCCTTTTGGCTGGCGCAGGTAAGTTACTGCCCGCTCAAAATCGGCTTCAGATATGGACTCAAATGTCTTCTCCATATTATCCATAACTTCATCGTAATGCGCTGCGAGAACACTTTTATTACTTGACCTGGCTGGATCTAAAGTATGGTGTTCATAACGTTCAATAGGTGTTGTCAGAGCTTGAGTCAGATCTTCAGTCACTCGCTTCTTAAACTCTAAGAAGCCACTAAAACCCAAACGCTGCAAGAAACGTCCTAGTGTTGCCTTGCCAACCCCTATTTGCTTACAGAGTTCATCTATCTTGGCGAAAGGCAAAACAGTATAGTGCTCCATAAAATACTGGGCGATTCTTCGCTCCGCATCCGTTAGCGTTTCGAAGCTATTCACTGTATTTATGAAGTCTTGCTTTTTCATGGGGGTTATTTCCCGAATATCTATCAACACGGGAAATTTTTCCATTAAAGGGGTTATTCAAGCAAGGGAATATAAATTTCCCACATTGAAATTGTGATCATTCCCTTACATGAAACAGGGTTAAATATATTCTTAATCAAACTGCGTAGTGATGTTTACACATAATTAACAGCATATTCGTATAGCGAATTAGTTAGTGGGAATATATAGATTAGTTCTTAATTTAACGCCCTTCTCAAAAATAATTTCGAGGATCGCAAAAATAATAGTGGGTGTGCGGTCACATTTAACAATTCAGAGGGTTCTAACACTCGGGATATTTTTCCCACCCACGGGAATTCAATGCTAATCGCAAAATAACTATCCTGATGAAGAACGAGCTTCCACTCATAACTGGTTATCAATTTCCCCCAAACTAGCCAGCCTAATTTTGTTATTGAGCTCTCCAGATACATAGAAAGAGAAAATGAGTCCAACAGCTCTTATTCACCTAAGCATTGGTAACTCTATTAATAAATTGAATGACAAACAGCCTACAACTATTTAGATCCCCCTCTCTGACAATCTGTACAATTAACAGACACCCCTATGCTTAAATTATATTCAACCTGTTTTTCTGTACAATGTAATTGTCCCTCAAAAAGTATGGTGAAGTTATCGCCTGCCGATAATATTTCGTCTATTTATCAGCTATCTATGGTTCAAACAGGAGAACGTTTGCGTTAATCGTTTAAATATCCACACTGACTTTTCATTTTTCTCGATTGCTCATACATTTAATCTTGGATATAGTGCGACCGCCTCGCTACTGCGAGGCATTTTTTTATCTGAGCTTCACTCATTAGAATGATAAATAGGTAGCTAAATGACCTTTTCAAAGCCACTAGTCGCATTATCTGTCACGCTAGCTCTTGCTGGCTGCGCCCAAACTACTTCTCAACCGGAAAAAGCCTTCACGCTGACCGTTGCTCATATCAACGACACGCATTCCAATTTTGACCCGGTAAAATCCAGCTTCAAAACCGACGATACGCTGGTTTATAACGAGTTTGGTGGCTTCCCTCGCCTACAAACTATGGCTGAAGAATACAAACAAGCCGCCAAAGCACAAAACAACAGCTTCCTATTCCTGCATGGTGGTGACGCATGGCAAGGCAGCGCCTACTTCAAACTTAATGAAGGTGCAATGAATGCCGAGCTACTGAGCAAAATGGGCCTAGATGCCATGGCACTGGGCAACCACGAGTTCGATTTGAACAACACCAAGCTGAATCAGTTCATTGGTGACATCAACTTCCCGGTTGTTGCTGCCAATATTGACACCAGCAAAGATGCCGACCTAAAAGATCAGACCAATCTGAAGCCGTTTGTGGTCTTCGCATTCGACGGAAACCAAAAAACCGTTGTAGAAGATATTAACAACCTGCCTCAGGATAAAGATATCGTTGCAGTATTCGGTATTGCGCTAGACGACATGCCAAACCTTGCACCGAACACCGGCAAAGTTGAATTCCACGACATGGTGGAATCGGCTCAGGCCACTGTCGATATGCTAAAAGATAAAGGCATCAACAACATTGTTGCCCTGACCCATATCGGTAACGCTGTCGATGTCGATGTGGCATCTAAAGTGAACGGTATCGACCTTATTGTTGGCGGCCACTCGCATACCCTGCTAGGTGATTTCACCAATATCGGTCACGACCATAACGGCATTTACGCTCAAATGGTACAAAACCCGAATGACCTAAGCCAAACATGTGTCGTACAGGCTGGCCAATACGCACAGGCGATCGGCCAGCTTGAAGTAAGCTTCGATACCAACGGTGACGTAACCGCTTGTAATGGCTTAAATACCCTGCTGAGCAACGATGAGTACTACCACTCGCCGACGCGTGAAACAGAAAGCAAATTCAACGCGGCAGACACAGCCAAAGTCGTTGAGTTTATCGATGGCGAAAACAACATCACCATCACCGAAGAAGAAGCAGCAATGCGTGGCCTGATCGACAGCAAGTACAAGCCAGCAGTAGACCAAGCCTACGGCAACGTAATTGCTCAGGTTGCAGAAGAGATCAATCACGAGCGCCGCCCGGGCGACCGAGGAACTGACAAGCATGGTTCAGACGTTGCCGCAATTATCGCAGCTGGCCAGTACTACTGGGCAAATACCGATGAAGTGCAACACGTAACCGGAATGAAAGTCGACTTCTCACTGATCGGTGCCGGTGGTATTCGCACCAATATCGAAGCGGGTGAATACCGTGAAGGTAACGTCTCTCTGGAGATGCTGCCATTCTCTAACTTCATGTCTGTATTGCCAGTGAAAGGTGCCGATATCAAGGCACTACTTGAAGGTGCTGTTACAGCAACCCTTCCGGAAGGATCACACGCAGGCAAATTCCCTTATGGTGGCCATATCCGTTACCAGTACACTGAAACCGTTGCTAACCAAAACGGTAATCTGGACTATGTTGAAGTAATGACTGGTACTGATGAAAATCCAGTATGGACAAAACTGGAAGACAATAAAATCTATAACGTTGCTATTAACAATTACAACGCAACCGGTAACGATGGCTGGACACCGCTATTCAAAGCGCAGAAGAACAGCTCTGGTCGTGTTGACCTAGCCTACGTCGATGGCAAGTTGACGGGCTTTAAGGTGAAGAACATTGATGAAGTTGGTGGTAAATACAAGGTTCGTTACGAGTCTGCTGGACCGAACTGTAAAGCGGCCAATACCCGCTGTAATACCGATGCTCAGTCTGTTATCGACTACATCGCCAATGAGCGACCTGCATTAACGCCGCTTGATTACCAAGTGGTTACTTTCAAGCGTGCGCAGTAAGTCTTTAATTCACCCAAAGACATAACAATATCCACCGGGCTTTCTTTTGAAAGCCCTTTTTAATCGAATAAGGGCAATGTGCTAAGCATTACTTACAAGCACAGCTAATTAGTCTCGAACTAACTGTCAACAAGCTCCTTTTCATACCCATGCTCACGTTTCCAGCTATCGCTCATTTGCTCCAAGACACACGCAGGAAGTGGACGGTGGGCCCGCGCGGGACGAGTAGCAATAGTACGATAACCTGCTGCGATTAAGCGGAGGTCAAACACTTTATCAATTGGCATTCCAGCACGGCTTAAATCCCAACGAAATACCCTAAGTGCCATATACTCATGCTGCTCTATTTCCCCGCCGTACGGATACTTCAGCACTTTTGCATAGGCTTGCTTTGCCAGGTCGAAGTTAACTTGAATCATAAGCACCCCCTAACACACTGGTTATAATAACAGTAGTCCGTTACAGGGTAGCTTGCAAAATTGTTTTATAAAAAACGCTATTCAGATCAATAAATTCCAACAAAATAAAGGACTAATAGCCATTTATACCAATCTGGATAAGTAGGTGGTCTACTTTTTCATAAGGAAAAATTGCCAACACTGTTGTTGATAATTTTAGCCATGATGAGTGAGCAGATATTTATTTAGATTGGTATTATCATGATTTGGGCGTAGTAAAAGTTCGCTGGTTCATTTGTAGAACTGGGGCATAAACTCGGGATACCTCGTCATCAATCACCATAATTTGCTCTTCGAGATGTGTCAGCCTGCCATCGACATAGGAGCTAATGACTACCTTGCCGTCACTTTTTTTAATAGTCAGAAAGAAGTCTGAATATTCATATTCCGAAAAGAGATTGTCGCCATCAATTTCATAACCGAGCCCTTTGCAGTTAAGTTGAATAGTTTGAGTGGTCGCCAGTGAAACCTTACGCGGCGTACAATTGCTATTACCTAATGACGAGTCGACAATTTCTCGCCCCATCACGTAATACCGATCTTTGCTGATATTGCTGTGGATATGCTTGATATGGCGGACTCTAGTCAGTGCCGCATTCACTTTCCCCATTTGCTCAACGGACAGAAACGCTATTTTATTACTCTTAATCGCCTCTAACCGCGCTTCAAACGCCAACACTTGATTTAACTGCTTAGAATACGACTCCCCTATCGCTTCATAGTCGTACATTTTCCCCACCAGCGGATTAGCGCTCACTGAAGATGAAAGTACGGCAATACCAAATACGATCCCTTTGGTTAATCGAACAACCTTATCCATACATACCTTCCTGGCCTGCGGTCTAAAAAACGGCGGCTACGTCTTTCTTATATTTAATATATCGACCAAGTATGCAATTTGTTTAATAGTATTTTGTGTGATGTTTGTTTTTTTGATTAGGAACAAGTAAAGGGTGATTTTGAACCAAGATCTCATAATGGATTTTCAATTATGGCATTGTCAGTCTGGAGTATACGGCTTAAAACCACGCCAACCACCTCCCCATTTCTATCAACCAAATATTTGAAAACATTCCACCAGATCCGATCTATCTGCCTTAACGGCATCAACCGTTAATAGGTCCTCAAGATGTAAGGCGCTTATTTTTCAACCAATCAACGGAGTGAGAAATGATTATGTCTTTAAACCGCTTCCCCGCTACTTTACTATGCCCCTTCCAGACAATCCCAAGGACAAACACGCAATGCAGCAAGTTAACATCGCCCCAAATCCACAGATCGCCGTTATTTTCAAAGGCTGGGCTACTGACTGGGCAAGGGAGAGCCAAGCAGACAAAAAAGACATGGCAACCAAGTTCCACACGGTTTATAGCATTGCGGCTAAGTTGTTTGCTGAGGGCGGTGAAGTAGACATGCAGTTCCTTTCTGCACTGTTTCATGACTGCAAGCAGAAATTGGAAATGGCCGAAGCCATGAACGAAAAAGTGAAGGCAAGCCTGCAAGGTGATGACGAACGTGCTCAGAAAATCATTGCCAAAGTAAACAGTGCCGCCCAAGATGCCGCGCATGTTGTTCGCTACCTAGGACAACTGCTAATGCCTTCGGCGTAAATCGCTTTAAGTATACTAAAACGCACAGACACTCACTAAGGTGAATGTCTGTGCTCTGATTATATCCCGCCGTTAAAATCCATTGAACTCGAAGTGCCGCTAGCGCATTTTGAAAATCTCTCTATGAAAATGCTCATTTCCTAAGCCCGCAGCGGCTAAATGTTTACTCAGTAAATTGCCAAACTCTTCTGGTCCACAAAAGCTAACATCAAGTTCTTGGCCCTTGGTTGTACTTAATATTTGCTCCGCACTCAAAAACTCTCCTTTTTCAGCATCAAGTACTTCAAGATCAATAAATTCCAAACGTTGCAAAATAGCCATGATTTCTTTTTCAAAGAAAGCTTCACTTCTAGAACTGACACAGTAGAAAAGATGGATCTTTTTTAACTCAATATTTTCCTTACGAGCTTTACGTTCAAGCCAGTACAAGCGGGAGATAAACGGGACAATACCTATTCCAGCCCCAACCCAAACTTGTATTGCTTGCTGTGGTACTTGGAAGTATCCGTATCCACCTTCAACAGTCACACTTTGGCCTAACGATAAATAGTTGACCATTTTATGGGTATAGTCGCCTAAATCCTTGATACCAAATTCAATGAGGTTCGTCTCATCATCGTAATTAAGAATTGAAAAAGGATGCGGAGCTTCGCCATCATGAAAATTCAAATAGGCAAATTGACCTTCTTTATATTGGAGAACTGAATCTAATTTAATTCCAACGCGAATTGCTACATTACTTTCAGCATCGGCTTTAAATCGCTCAACCGATACGACCTTTCCCGTTGATTTATTACTCGCGCCGATCTTGCCGATTAGCGACAAGTAACTACACCAGATACCAACAATAGAAATAACAAAAATGGAAATATTCATCGGTATCGATTGGACAGTCCAGTCAAGCAGTAAGACCGTATGAATAATACCGGCAATCACCAACAAGCCACCAATTTTATGGGTGAACTTAAACTTCTTATAGCTAATCGCTTGTACCAAGCTAAAAAGACTAAAGAGGACAAATACATAAAAGGTGATCTCGCCGATTTCATTGGCAACAAAATGCCAGTTGATCCCTTCAATTGCAGGCCGGTTTATAGAGGGTTTTTCTAGCAACCCTGCCTGCACGAGCCACTTGGCACTTTGAACACAAAGCCAGTGCAAAACTAAAGATATCGTCGCACCAATTCCAAGTTTTTTATGAAGCGCATAGCCTTTGTCCAATCCCTTTAGCCTAGACTCAAGCCAGCTAAACCTTGCGGCAATTAGCACAGCAAAGCTCATATATCCAAGGCCAATAATTCCGGACAACATCGTAAGTTGATGACGCCAGAAGAAAAAGTCACCCATTTCATCATAGCCTATCAATAAGGCTGGGGACCAAAGCAATACAAGTATTAGTGTAAATTTCAACATCGCTCTTGCTTCTCGTTAGAATATTTATATCAGTCATAAAACCTATGAGAGATATAATATTCCCTTCCGCAAGGGATAGAAGCGACTTTACTTAGCTTCAAATTAATTTACGGAGCTTTACATATCAGCACTCAATCATTCTTTTGGCCAATACATTTAAATAAAAAAGCCTGGGTCCAACCGACTCAGGCTTTTCTGTTTCTTTCAGGCTTAACTTCACCCGAAATCGCTGACTAGCGATTATTTGGCTGGGAATACATGGTTGATTTCATCAGCCAAACGGTAACCCGCTTGTGACATACGCTGTTTAACGTACTGAGTGCCTTGGCGGAAGTGCTCTTCAGACGGTGTTGTATCTTTTTCTACGCTATAGCCGAAGTCTGCCAGCTGGTAGCTCTCTTTCAGCCACTGGTTGATATCTGCCGTCTCACCTAGTTCCATTGACGCTTTAGGATAAGCTTGTTGAAGCTGCGCCGCGACATCATGAACATTATAAGGGGTATCAAGAAAGCCCATACCACTGTCCCACAGGTGGTGAAGATCTTTTTGTGGAATATTAAGCGTGTGCTTATTGGCACCAAGATCTGTCACACACTTATCGGCACTTAGGCTCTGAGAAATAGAATGCATCGGCTGGTGCGAATCACCGGCAACGTGGCTCATGAACATCATGCTGGCAGCTTGAGGGTTTTGTTTAAAATCTTCAAAAAGGCGGTTAGCCACTAGCTTGATGTTAGGAACATGGACGAAGTTACAAGCACTGCTCGCAGGGTATGCCTGGTTGATGTAATGCCAGGCCCCTGTTGTTTTCTCATCCCACTGGTTCAGTGAAGCCGGGATCTCTTCCCCCATTGATTGCCATACATCTTGAGCCGGAACCTTGCGGATCAGATCCGGCACCATCGCCAACTTGGCAAACTGGCTCGCGCCCTCGAAGCTATCCATTTTCTTTTGAATATCGGCAGGCATAGAAAGGTAGGCTTTCTGTGCCAACGCATCAACTTCAGAGCGAGCTGTTATATTTAAATTCTGATAAGCAATTTCAGCAACAGTGACATGGCCTTGGTAATTCCAAGCATTAGCAACACTTGGCACCAAAGCAAGCGCAGCAACGACTGAAGCGATTAGATTCTTTTTGTTCACGATTGTCTCATTAACATTTACTTACAGGTTGAAGGGCAATTAGGCACCTCCAAATTCATAACGTCAAACGCTATATCCCTTTTAAGCATTTAGTTGCTCAAGCAATCGATTAAGTGGCGGTGTTTCACCCAAAAGGCAAGCGTTAAATTACTTCTGTGATTTCTCTCATTCACCCACTCTAAGCGGATTAAAATGTATTCATTACATCTGTAAGCAGTATAATGTGGGCTGATCCCGCCACTATACTCAGGGGACACACCCTAGTAACTTCAAGCTACTTAGGTAGATACCCACTTTAGGAATAGCAATGCTAGAAGAACAGCAAAACAACCCACTCCACGGCCTTAAATTAGAAACGCTACTTACCGAGCTGGTCGATTTTTATGGCTGGGAGATCCTCGACACAGCAATGCGTTTCAATTGTTTTCATACCAACCCGACAATTGCAGGCAGCCTTAAGTTTCTTCGCAAAACAGAGTGGGCCCGTGAGAAGTTAGAAGCGTTTTACTTATCGCGCTTCAAGCGTATGCCAAAACCTACCGAAGAAGAGCGTGAATTACCCCCTCGCAAGCGTACGTTCCCAGTCGGTATTGTGCCACGAGAACCGATGGAGCTAACGGTTGAGTCCATTCTGCTTTCTCAGGCTAAAGCCGCATCTGCCTACAAAGCAAGATCATCACGTAAACACCCGGCTAGACGTCGATAAGCGTTTAAATCGCGCCGATACCAAAGTCGGTATCTAAAACAACGGACATGGATTGTCTGTTGGCATCCACAAATGAATTAAATCTGTTTAGCTCATTTTTGTCCCGCAGTATTAGTTTCAGCTATATCTCCCAGCGCAAACATTACCACGCCTTGATAGATGCATCTTTATGCTACTGGCATATTGCATTTTTTCATTGAAATCGGCCAGTTTTGACATTTCCCTGAAATTCCCCGCCTAAAAAAATGATTAACTATATTCATAATCAGCTATCACTATTCATCTTTATCAACGTTAATCAGCGAGGTTACTATGGCTCAAGTACTAGTGGATCAAGCAAGTGGTCTCAGAAATGTATTTTCGCGTCAGCAATGCATCAGCCAGGTTAGAAGCTACCAGACCAGAATCCGTGAGGCCATCGCCAACAACAGAATCAGCGATGCTTCGCAACTGTTGACACAACTGGAAGTCGCACAGCAGCAGCTCGAAGCGACGTTTAAGTAAGATGATGACTCTCAATACGTCATTTCATTGAATGGCCCGATTACAGGGCCATTCGAGTTGCTTAGCAAACTCTACTCTGCTAACGCCTTAAATAAATAGAACATCATGTTATGTATGATGAACATGTTTAAGTTTAATGATTACGCTTGGTTTGACTCTTCACCAATGTCGCAATCAGTACAACTTTGTAGTGCGATTTCGTGTTCAAAGACTGCTGCATCGTTACCTTCTACCAGTAGCTCTGCTATTTCATCCGCAACTTCTTGCTCATCTTCCGCTTCGACTTGATTCGCTAGTTCTTCTTCTGAGTAACCGTAGAAATTCAGCAATAAGTAATCACGCGCTTCGTCTTTAGTACAAGTCACGTTCACCGAAAGATCTGGCTCAACGTTGCCTTGCGCGATAATCGCAGCCACTTGCGCTAGGACATCATCTTTCATCGCAGCCGTTAACCAACCAAGATCAGTACTTACTTTGGTTTTTTTACAGTTAAAACAAGGAAGTTGATGAAAGTAATATTGAAAATCAGTCATAAGTAATTTCTTCTTTGAGTGTTGTATCGCAAGATTATGCGCGTTTTCTAGCAAAATACTATCTCAATCGACATTGAAGACTGGATTGGCGTGGATGATTTAGGGCGGGGCGCAGAGCACGGTAACGCTGATCACAAAGCTAATCTGTAGTGG
>NZ_JAKRRW010000021.1 GCF_026191635.1 Photobacterium obscurum | reverse complement strand
AAAGGAGCGTTTTTTCGCCGAGACAAACTTGCTTACAGTGAAATAGGCAAGTTGGACAAGGCTGCTGAGGTGCTAAAAAATGCCGGATTCATCATCATTGGCCATTAAATGACATCATCCCGTTATTCACCAAAGCGGAGCTATTGAGACTTTTTCCCGTATTGACCGGGAACAAGTCGGCTCGAAAGCCTGAACTGACTGAAATACTCATCAACCATAACCCCAGCTTTAGTGACTTCGGCCAAGATATTTTGCAGATTTGCCACCAGCAGCATCTCGACACATTTCTGCTACTGTTTTTTGGCAACCGGCATCAAGATCTCAGCCAATTTGTCCTTTCCGATCTTGGGCTGCATCAATTTGAGTCCTACGCGATTGATAGGCAAACCCGCCTTTTTAGCAAGCGCTATCAAATCCAGCAATGGCTGGAGCTAGCAGATCTCAGTGATCGCTACTGGCAAGCGAAAGAAATGAAAGATCACACTACGATCACGGAGCTTGCTACAGCAATACCTCCGGCTTTCAGTTGGTCCCCGCTAGAGCGAAAGCGCCAGCAATTGATCAATCACATTGCCCGAGACCTTGAGCGATTCTCCAGCCAGGACAAACATCAGCTCAATACAGCGCTCACCCTATTCCGCCATAGCCTGATCCCCCCATCGCGCGAACGACAGGTTCGTATTCTCGACAAACAAGAGAAATACGATGATGCCTACCAACTCGCCCTTGAAATGAAAGCCTCCCCTTACACGGAAGAAGAAGCGGATGTGGCCAGCACACTGGAAAGAAAACTGTGTAGCAAATTATCTCTCAAGATTGAAAAGCCAATCAAACCGGTATTCAATGAACAGCACCTGGTTTTACCCCACCAGGACATAAATGTTGAAGAGTCTGTCGTTAACTATTACCGTGAGCAGGGCTGGCAGAGTTATTTCCTTGAGAATAGCCTGATATGCAGCTTATTTGGCCTCGCGTTCTGGGACATCATCTACTCGCCAGTAACAGGTGCTTTTTTAAACCCTTATCAGCGTTCGCCGAGAGATATGTTCCAGCCCGAATTTTACGAACAAAGAAAACAACTCATCGACGACAGGCTAACCGATATTGAGTCCGGTAACTGGCGCAACTGGCTAGCGGTATTCAACGAAAAAATACCGTTGAGCAATGATTGGGTTAACTGGAATCTGATCAACCCAGAAATTATCACGCTGAGCATAAAATGTATTCCACCAACAGTACTTTGTCGGCTGTTTAGGCGAATTCTATTTGACCCTCGCAATAACCGCTCGGGTTTTCCCGATGTGATTGTTTTCAAAGATAATCAATACAAGTGGGTAGAAGTTAAAGGCCCGGGAGACAAGCTGCAAAGCAACCAAATTCGCTGGCTGAAGGTATTTCAAGAACTGAAAGTCCCTGCCGTCGTTACTTATGTAACATGGGAAAAATAATATCCCCAAGTAATTTCAATATACTTGGGGATATAGGTCAACAAGGGCGGAGATGCAGCCACCCTTGTCATCACATCAATTACAACAAAAGATCACTGACGTCTTTACAACGGGAGTCATTCATTGTGTCATCCCAGCTATCAATACTATTAAAACCACCGCTATTGATCATTACCGCATTATCACGACTTGTCACCATTTCAGTACCGGTAAATGTGTCGGCCTTAAACCACTGCCGTGACATAGAGTCCATCAATGCTCGGTCGGCTTTCGTGGTATAAACCTTTTGCGAGGCAATATCCACAGCCTTATTGAAGACAAACGGCAATTCAGCCGCATGGCAAGCTTTGCCCGAGCCATCCTTGTTAAGACAACTTAACGACGTCAACGGTGATACACTCAGCGGCCAGAAGTTGAAGCTCGGCGCATAATCGAAGTGATACATTGTCGTTAAATTCGAGCCATTATTATTATCGGCCTGGTTTTGTACTACTTTACGAGACGCACAGGTAAAGAGCATGTCATTGGCAAGCATCCTGAACTTCGCAACATTATTGCTGGAGCCTTCCAAAGTACTATCGTCTTCCGGCTGATAATTTTCCATGCCGAGTAGTTTCTGAGCCTTGAGTACTCCGTTGAAGCCATAAAAGGCACGAACAGACAGGTCATACATATTGTTGTTTCTGACTAGGTCAGGAATTGCCGGGTGATCAATAACGTATTTACCATCATTGTCTTCAATGTTGACAAACAGCAAGGCTTCCAGCATCGAAGTAAAGATATTCGATTCGTCAGTATTAAAGCCGATGACGGTAGGAACCGAAAATTGGGTATCAACCGGCTGCTCCGTCAAATGGTAACCTTCAACGACAACATTCCCCCAAATATTTTTCTTTTGCTCAATATATGGCGCAAATGGCAGCATGCCTGATGTGGCCGGTGCGAACTTCAGCAAGGAATCAAGCAATACAGCCCCTGACTTGGCGTATGCCTGAACATCTTTTATCTGCTCTAAAGAAAGCTGCTCTAACGTCTTCCCCTCAAATTTAGGCTCATCAGCAACATATTGTCTCAGAGTCTGTTGCAGTTTTTCTGCTGAATCATAGTTCTTATACGCCAGGCCATACGGGTTGCTCTGCATGATTGCGCGCTGATAATATTTCCCAGCCACACTTGCCTCTGGCTTAGGCGTTTCTTGCTGCAAAATACCAATCGACATTGCACCGGCACTTTCACCGAATACGGTGACATCGGCAGGGTTACCGCCAAAATCGGCGATATTCTCGTTAACCCACTCCAGCGCTTTTTTCTGATCGCCGATACCGTAGTTTCCGCCTTTGTCATCATTTGTCCATAAACTACCTAGCAGACCCACCCGGTAGTTAATCGAAACTGAAATAAAGCGGTTATTATCTTCTGCGCCCTGGGAAACGATCGTATCACCGTGGTTTACCAACGTTGATCCCGCGCCCGTTTCAAACGAACCGCCGTGGATAAACACATAAACCGGCAAATTTTCACCAGCCTCGATACCTTGAGGGCGCCAGATATTCAGGAACAAACAATCCTCGGATTGCTGCCCCGCCTTTTCCCCTAACTGTGGACAAATTGCGCCGAACTCAGTCGCATCAATACTGCCAGCAAGCGCCTGCATCTCACTATGTTCAAAACGCTCGCTTGTCGCATACTGAATACCTTTAAAGGATTCGACGCTCTCGCCAGATTCAACCTTACCGGTCACTGTTGCACCGTTTTTAGCGGTCACTGTTACGTATTCAACTTTCTCTATTTTTTTATCATCAATTGCACTGTCTTCATTACAGGCAGTTAAAGATAGGGCGATAGCCACCGCTATGAATTTTTGTTTTTTTATTTTCATTATAAATATCTTTAATATGCTTCTTGTTTAACCGAATAGAATTATCAATCTAATAGTCTAATTATTTAAACTAAACTAATTCAGCGGGAGTGATGTTCGTTTTCGAAAAAATTATAACTAATTCAGATATAAAATAAATGTTATTCAATCTGGTCGGACGTTGTTAAAAAGTAGAAAAAACCACAGTAAACTATTAAATTTATCGCCAAGACGAATACCCAATTAAGGTTAAATATGAAAAAAAAATGCTTAAACTTCAAACCTGAACAATTTGCTCGCGACAATAACAAAAAAAGAACAACCACCTGAAAATACAGCAACTTACAACAAGCAAAATCAAACGTAACAATAAAACAATCTACATTAACAATAGATTACCACCGAATCATAAAACATAGTTGTTATATACTTCACTCAGTATATAATATATCAGCAATCATATTGACTCAAAACTTAGGACAATTAGAATACTCACTCTAACATTTGAATTATGTAATACATGTTTCATTGCTTTTTTTATTAAAGAATCTTTAACCATAAATATAACCAATCACCGTAACCCTTAATAAACATAAATCTCCACTCTTATTCTCATTGTTTATTACCTTCCAACTGGTCTGATTTGTTTAAATAAACACAACACCTAAACTCTCGACAAATTAATGACATCCGTCATTTCTATCCACAGTTAAAAATTAAAATAAGTCTAATTATGTTCAAGAAGCGTCTATTATCTTGTGCTGTTCTCTCAGCCATTGCATTTTCGTCTGCTCCTTCACTGGCAGCAGGTTTTCAATTAAATAGCCAATCTGCAACCGGCCTTGGTCGCGCTTTCGCAGGCGATGCGGTCATTGCCGATAATGCCTCCGTCGCCGCCCGAAACCCGGCGGCAATGGCTCTGTTCAAAGAAGCCAACCTCTCATTGGGCTTTAACTACATCGCGACTGACGTCAGTATTAAAGAAGGCACCTATAACCAACCTAGCCTCATAACTAATGGCAGTGAAGTTCTGGGTCTTGAATCAAACCAGTATGACATTTCTGGTACAGATGACATTGGTGGTAATTCCTTTGTACCAAACCTGCATTTAGTGGTGCCTATCAATGACCAGTGGGCATGGGGGATTTCCGCCTATTCAAACTTTGGAACCGCAACCGAATTTGAAGATGACTTTGCAGCCTCTATTTTTGGCGGTAAAACCAGTGTAAAAAGCATGAACTTAGGTACCAGCCTCTCATATCGCCTGAACGAAAGCCTCAGTGTCGGTGCCGGACTTGATATAATTTATGGTGTGGGAGATTTAAAGCGCGATTTTGATGCAGAAGCCTGTCTCGCTATCGGTGGTAAAAAAGCCCTATGTAGTGATATCAAAGAAAATGTTATTGACGTTGAAGCCTCTGGTTTTGCCCTGGGCTGGAATGCGGGTGTTGTCTATGAGGTCAATGAAAATCATCGCTTCGGCTTAAGCTATCGTTTCAGCCCCACCGTCGAGGCTAAAGGCGATGTTAAAGCAGGGACCAATGAAGCTGATTCCATGGATCTGCCACTGCCCGATATGGCTGAATTCTCGGGTTACCACCGCCTAACAGACAAATTTGCGGCTCACTATAGCCTGCAGTGGGTTGAGTGGAGTGCCTTCGATACACTGCACATAGCGGGGCTAGACAAAGAATATCAATGGAAGGATGCAGGTCACATTTCTATTGGTGGTACCTACTACCTGAACAATGATTGGACCCTACGTGCTGGTTACATGTATGACATCTCTGCAACGGATGAACTGAAGTCGATATCTATTCCGGACTCAGACCGTCACTGGTTCTCTACCGGTTTTACCTATCATTTAAATGATAAGGAAAACATCGACTTTGGCTTCACTTACTTGATGGGCGAAGACGTTACATTTGACGAAAACCTTAACGACGCTCTACCGGTTCCATCCATTACAGGAGCGACCACCCGGGCAGATGCAATCCTTGTAGGTCTTCAGTACAGCCGATCTTTTTAACGCCTAAAATTAATCCCCCTAGTTTCCGAAGCCCTCACACGAGGGCTTTGATATTTTCGACGTCCCCCTAATACCAAGGGCTGCGTTTGACTTATTTTGTTAAATAAGTAGGTAATAAGAACCACTGGTTACTGCAAATTTTTCCTTACCTTATACAATTATTCCTACACAATGATCTAAACACTCACTCATCCAGATTGGTATTAAATAGACACTTTCAGGACTACGCTTTTCTTGTTTTAATTCCCGTTTCTTACTTGTTCAAATCAGCGTCTTAGGTCTAAGATTTAATCTATAAATTTCACTATTAAACCATGAATCACCGTTCAAACATCTAGTCGATTGGACACCTGTGAGTTCATGAGCTGCGATAGATAAATCATCATGATAGTCGGTGACCGATCATGAGAAATACAAGAAAGATACTAAAAATTCGTTATGGGCAAAAAACCGGGGCTATCACCGCGTTTATCAATGCCGACAACATCAGTGAACTTGATCCTTTTGTACTTTGGGATCATTTCGAAGCCAAAGAAGTCCTCCGAACAACCGGGCTCGACTATCATGGCCATTCCGGGGTGGATGCTGTTAGTTATCCAGTAACAGGAAAGTTGCGGCATATTGACTCATCAGGCAACCGCGTCACGTTGGCAAGCGGCGATCTCCACATCATGACATCAGGCAACGGAATCATTCACAAAGATACCATGACGCCACAAGATGGCCGGGTCGAGTCATTTAGTTTATGGACGGCTCTTCCTGCTGGTGAGACTGAAATGGCCGAAGCCTCAAGTATCAACATCTCGTCAGCCCAGATCCCATTAGTAGAAGAGCCCGACTCTACCACCAAAATCCTCATTGGAAGTTACAAAGATTCGATCAGTCCTATTCAATATAGTATTGCCGTTACGTACCTCGATATTATGATCTCGCCTTATGGCATTTGGCAATTTGAACCAGACAATAACCAAACCACCGGATTCATTTATGTCCGATCCGGCAACATCTATATCAGCGGCAATCAACTTCATCCCCATCAAATGGGGACGTTACATTCTTCATCTCTTCCGCTAGAGATCAAAACTGGCAGTATTGGCGCTCGATTTTTTGTTACTTTGGGTGAACCCTTGCATCAGCCTTTAATTTCATCGGGCAACTCTATCCATTCCTCAGCAGCTAACTTGGTATTGGGTGAGGAACGAATTAAGCAACTGATGGCAAACCGAAGGAGATAAAAACTAACTGGGTTTCATCTCTCACTGTGGATAGGTTTGTCGTCCTATACAATAACGTCATCCGATAGGATGACGTTATTAAAAGTTGACTATACCTATCTTGATAGGAGGTAAATCGGTACGGTATTAGCTACGGTTCGTACACTTAAAAGTGCCGTTTGAATTGAACCACAACGTTTGCTTTTTTTTGCGACCAATCAACATCGGGCCATCATCGAAAAACAAAAAGTTCTTCCAATTGCGTTTGAATACACCCCATTTTGTCTCAATGACATTGTATTTTTCGTAACAGAAAAAGACCGTGGTGTTATCTTCCCAATCAATAAAATCAGCCATCTCTGGTGGTAGGTCAATATCATCACTATCCCAGGCTTGCTGCCAGTCTATCGATTCAGACCAAATCTTCTGATCATGTGCCCAATCACCTTTTTCAAAGTGATCAGCATCCGGGCTATGAGCGCTAATATGCTCACGCCAGATTTGCGCTGAACGCGCCTGAGTAAAAGGTTTTATCTGTTCTAAATCGGCTGCCTCGACAGGCATAGATGCGTGGGTAAAAATCCACTTTCGGGAATAGCTATCTAACTCTACGTAGTTCATTCGTCGACCTAACAAAACATTGACGAGGCAATGTACCTCAGTCAATTATTTAGTTCCAGTCTTCGAGTACTTTTCATTACGAAATTAAAGCGAGAAGAAGATATGCAAACCAGTAGGAACCGGAACAATACGTGCTAGCGCCACATTATCCACCGGTCCCTTTCATTGTATAGCCAAGTTACTTATTTACATCCCAGTAGTTGCTCACCCAACCTCCTACCTGATCATCATAGTGACAACCGCTGAACTGCCTTTCAACTGCGGGCAACTTCTGACTTCGCTCCTCTAGTAACTGAGAGATATGACAGGCCATCGGATCCCCTTGCTCCACCAAACGCCTTCTCGTGGCGACTTCTTTAATGATCTGTAATCGATATGCCGAGTTCATTTTTTTCATCTCACCAACCTCTCTCAGTTAAACCAAAATAAAAAATAGGAGCGCGACTGCAAATCGTCAAATTAACGACATCAAACGGTCACATTTCTTCGCTATGGCGAAGCATCAAAAATCCTATATATTCAGAACTTTAACAATTACGCGTTGGGCGGGAATGGTACAAGTAGATCTGTATTGGTAATAACTCCTTGAAAGGAATTACATTTATTTGAAAAAAAAAATTAATATTTTTTATCAGAAAAATCAAAAATTGCACAGCCACAAACTACATAGACTCGCAAGGCTTCATGTTTCAGGGAGGGGAATGTGGTTAACATACTCAATTCAAAGGCGCTAAAAATACTCAATAGGTTGGATATAATTTGGGGGCTTATAGCAGTTTTACAATCATAACGGCACTTTTCCTCGTGAGTGTAATACAATCTTCCCATTGCAACATCACAATAAGAACAGGTAAGTATGTATAACCTAGCCACTAACCTAGAACGCAATGCCATCTTCCGAGGCAACAATACCGCTATCATTTTTCATGATCAGACAATCAATTACCAACAATTGAATGTCATGGTCAACCAAGTCGCAAACCAGTTAGTGAAGCTCGGAATTAAACCTGATGATAAAGTCGCAATTTCATGTCCGAACACACCAGCATTTATTATTGGTTATTACGCGATTCAAAAAGTAGGGGCGATCACCGTACCATTGAATATCATGCTAAAGGGACCAGAAGTTGCCTATCACCTTGATGACTCTGACGCTGTGGCCCTAATCAGCTTCCAAGGCAACAGCACACTACCATCCGGGCAATACTGCTACGAAGGTTATACTCAGGCGGAGAGCTGTAAACACTTTATCCTCATCGAATCGGAGGGTGAAGAAACTCCTATCCCGCAACAAGCCCACCGTTTTAATCAATGGCTGCAATCAGAGGACACGGAATTTAGTACCGTTTACCGTCGTGCCGAAGATACCTGCGTGATCCTCTACACTTCAGGCACCACAGGACGGGCAAAAGGTGCCGAGCTGAGCCAGAGCAACATGCTATGTAATGCCCAAGCCTGCCAGACCCTGACAAACCAGACAGGAACAGACGTTAGCATGGCAATCCTGCCGCTATTTCATACCTTTGGCCAATCGCTGATCATGAATACATCCATACTGGCAGGTAGTGCACTGGTTCTGATCCCCCGGTTTGTTCCTAAAACGGTCATGCAGCAAATGCACCAGCATAAAGTCACCCATATCGCTGGGGTACCGACAATGTTTATCGGCCTGCTTGCCTTTGCCGAGAAACATGGCGGTGACTATATCAAAGACATTGCCGAGACCCTAAAAGTCGCAATTTCTGGTGGAGCCTCGATGCCAGTTGAAATTCTGAAGCAGTTCGAAGCGAAACTGAATGTCCCGGTTATTGAAGGCTATGGCCTTTCAGAGTCTTCTCCGGTTGCCGCCTTCAACCACCTGGAGTACGAACGCAAGCCCGGCAGTATCGGGCAGCCTCTGCCCGGTGTGACCATGAAGGTTGTTGATGACCAAGGCAACGAAGTTCCGCAAGGTAAAGAAGGCGAACTGCTGATCCGTGGCCATAATGTCATGAAAGGTTATTATAAAAAGCCCGAAGAAACCGCTAAAACCGTCGTTGATGGCTGGCTACATACCGGTGATATCGTCAGAATGGATGAAGATCACTATGTCTATGTTGTCGATCGCCTTAAAGAGGTCATTATTCGTGGCGGTTACAATATCTATCCACGAGATATAGAAGAAACCTTCATGACCCATCCGGATGTGCACTTCGTGGCAGTTATCGGCGTACCGCATAAAACCTACGGCGAAGAAGTGAAGGCCTTCATTGTTCTCAAAGAAGGCGCCAAGACCAACAACAAAACCTTTATCGCATGGGGACGGGAGCGTCTTGCAGACTACAAATACCCTCGCCAGGTCGAGGTTGTCGAGAGCCTGCCAATGACAGCTACGGGTAAAATCCTCAAACGATTACTGAAGTAACAACCGCGATATTCCATCAACGATGCAGGCTGCTTGCAGTCTGCATATACCTTCCTGACAACATATCTTCTCACCACTTCCGAAGACCGGCGACTTTTTTGCGCAATTTGACTCTCACTGCTAACGTTTTATTGATGGAGCATGTCGGTGATACGGAGTTCAGGTGAAAAGAATATTCGCAGTAATGTTACTTTGGCTCTGTAGTTTACTGTCTTCATGGGCAGTACAAAGTGCGCCACAACCAATATTCCACCAATGTAACAAGGTATTTACTTATGACTTGTATTGGAGCGACCTCAAAATTGGGCACTTTACCCGTACATTAAAATGGCAAAACAATCGTGTCGATATCCACTCCTATAGCAAAGTAGATTTAATGGTAACCAAAACCAAGCTCAAGCAAGACAGCAAGGTCTATTGGTCTGAGCAGCAAAATTCGTTTTTAACTCACTCCTTTAAGCGCAAGATTACTGGCCTGATGGCAGGAAGTACCCTTGCAACATTCAGTTACGACGGGCGCCAATCTGTATTGCGTAGTAATGGCTCTACAGACAGATTCAGTAGCCACGACTTACCGTTGCTCGACGGCGATGCTGTGGGCAGCCAATTGCGATTAAATCTGATTGAAGGCAAAAAAAAATTCGAATTCAAACTGCAGGATACCGATGAGGTAAACCATTATCACTTTGAAGTAAAACGTGATGAGACCATACAGACACACTTTGGCCGCGTGAAAGCAATCAGAGTCGAACAAACCCGTAAAAATGACCGTAAGTTAGTGATGTGGTTCGCCCCAGATGTTGACTACCAACTCGTGAAGGCAACCTATAAACGAAAGCTCATAAACTTAAAAGCGATACTTATCCGCAAGAAAATTCAGTGTCCGCCAGATGCCTTGCAGACCGCTAAAAAGCGATAACAACCTTACGAAGCCTCATGATTACTTCATCATTACCTTACCACCGATGATTTTAAAAGCGGGAGCACCCCTTACCAACGTATCTCTGGCAAACACAGCCTGGCAGTTAGGGCAGATACATGGATGCAGGGTATAATCCTTGCTGATCCGTTCTTTAAAGCATTTCACCAGAGCGCCCTTGCCCCCTTTGCGATATTTGAACAATTGCGTTTTACAACCGGAACAAAACACATCAACAGTTTTGGTCGGTCCTTTCTTATTTGGTTTTGCCATTTTTAACTTAGCTGGAATAACGGGAATTAAATCGAATTACGAACATTGGCGACCAAGCGATCAATTTGCTTCAGGTATTCATCTGGTACCCCTGCAAGATTGCCATATTTTGGCTGATGGCGGTCGTTTTCAAACGGATAATGCCAGCCCTGAGTGGTTTCAACAAATGTTTCGGTAAATTGCCGGGAAATCGACAGGCAACCGGCCAAAACAGTATCAACATAGGTCTGCATAATTGGTTGCACCTCACAAGGAGGCTCAGGATCCGTCTTCACGTATACCCATACCGGATCCGTTAGCAATCCCCCGCCAGTAGCAGAAATAGTCGCGGGATCCAACTCGATTCGACGGTACCCCCTCTCTCGTCGGTCGAAATCTATAAGAGAGTCATGATTAATTTTGACCAATACCCCATTACAACTTCCCTCACCAGCGACAGCAACTAAAGGGGCTATCTTGTAACGACCATCTACCTTTCCCCAATGACGCAGTAAACCATTCGCAACAGCGGGGATGGCAGCGCCTGTTTGCCCCGTCAATTTCCGAGAATGACCATTAATTAAGCTGCCATAGCCAAAGATATACATACGTAACCTCCGCTAAAAGGGTAGTGCAAAAAAACGGGAAAAAAGTTGCCACTCCTGCTGCAATGTATCTAAATCTCCAGGCGAAAATCGCACCATACTTCCCGGCGCGGCTTGAGCCAGTTTCGGCATGTCAACCCGGGCAATACAGCCCAGTTTGGGGTATCCGCCCAGTGTCTGGCGATCATTGAGTAATATAATAGGCTGACCATTGGGTGGAATTTGAATAGCGCCGTATGCAATCCCCTCAGAAATAATCCCTTCAGCTTCTCCAGCTATCGGCGGTCCTTCCAAACGACATCCCATACGATCAGTTTGCTGAGAGATTTTATACTCACCCTGATAGAAATTCTGTTTTACTTTATCCGAAAAGCTTATGCTCTGATAGGACTCAATTACCCGCAACTGTACCGGGCTGGCATAGTCAGGAATAAACCGAATAGGGGTAAACTGAGATTCAAAATCGGATGCTACCGTTTCGTCAACTGAATGTCTGAGATCCAACCTATCCCCCGACAGCAAAGCGCGGCCAGACTCTATCCCACCGATACTATTTCGTACCACTGTTGAGCTGCTTCCTAGCGTAGTGGGCACGTCGAGTCCGCCTTTTACGGCCAGATAAGCACGCAATCCTGCTCTGGGATAGGCCAACTTTAATACCTGCCCGTCCCGCCATTGAAAGCTTCGCCAGGGAACGACAGGCTCACCATCCAGTGTAGCCGCCATATCCGCTCCGGTAATTGCGCAGATCAAATCACCACGAGCTTTAAAACTGGCCTGCCCTAACGTGATTTCCAACTGCGGGCAGCCCATCTCATTACCTAGCAGATAATTGGCCCAACAGTAGGCATGAATATCAACGGCTCCGCCCTGACTTAGCCCCTGATCACCGACGCCTAGCCGACCAACATCCTGGACTAACGTTAGCATGCCGGGGCGTATCACTTCCAATGCGGCCAAATCACGCCTCCTTGATGCAAAAATTCATCTCTCGAGATCGGTTGAAACTTCACCCGGTCACCAACTTCAAACGGTGTCATCGGCTGCTGCTGTGGAGAAAACAGTGACTGCGGACAGTTACCAATGATCTGCCAACCTCCCGGTGAATCCGCTGGGTAAACGGCGGTCTGTTCATTGGCAATCCCAACACTGCCAGCGGGGATCTTCAACCGGGGCTCTGCCCGTCTTGGCGTCGCGATTAGTGAATCGACGGAGGCCAGAAAGGCAAAGCCCGGCGCAAATCCAATCGCACACACGGTATAAATTGCCTTACTATGAGCTTCAGCCACCTGGTTAAAGGACAAGCCATGCTGACTGGCAACAATCGGTAAATCCGGCCCAACCTCATGATGGTAAAAGACCGGCAATGTGATCAACTTACCGACTCGAGAGGACGGCTCTGAACCTGACTGTTGCATAGCATCAGCGTACTGCATGATGGCAGTATGCAGAGTGTGGTAGGTCATTAAACAGGGATGATATTGAATAAAGAGAGAGGTGTAAGACGGGATCACTTCTACCAACGACTGGGAGAAATGCTCCTTTAAGTATTGAGATAAGTGCCCTATCCGAGGTGCCAACTGCGTATCTATCTGCTCACCCAAATACACGATCAGACACGTTTCCGAAACTGGTTCAACACGTATCATGGGTTCAATACCTTATGCAAGGCAGCGATGGTAGCAATAGATTGCTCATTATCACCGTGAACACACACGGTATCAGCCTTCAAGAAAAGCGTTTCGCCAGAAATCGTAGTGACCCTTCCCTGTGCCAGTTCAACCACCTGCTGTTTAATACGTTCCGTATTGTAGTAAACGGCTCCCGGTTGGCTTCGCGGGACCAGCAAACCTGCTTCACTGTATGCACGGTCCGCAAAGGCTTCCAACAACAGCTGAACCTTATAATATTGCGCAATTTCCTGGTAATTAGCATTATCCGATTTAGCCAAAATCATCAGCTTGAGATCAATTTGCTGATTTCGGTTCAGGCCCGCAACAGCTTTGATGATAGCTTCAAAGATCGCCTCGTCCGCCATCATGTCGTTATACAATGCTCCATGCGGTTTGATATAGCTAATGCGGCTCCCCTGCAACTGGCAAATCGCATTTAATGCACCAGCCTGATAAGCCACCAGCTGGGCAATCGACGTCAGTGAATGAGGAACGCTGCGACGACCAAAGCCCACCTTATCGTCATAGCCGGGATGAGCCCCAATTTCGACATGATGAGAAATCGCCCACGCAACAGTTTGGGCCATGATATCTGGATCAGAGGCATGGAAACCGCAGGCAATATTCGCCATATCAATCCACGGCATCACCGCCTGATCATTACCCATTTGCCAGGCACCAAAACTCTCACCCATATCACAATTCAATTTCATCGCGAGTCCTTGCACCTGAAATAGTTTGGTTAATTTAACCTTATACACAAACTAACTAGCGATCAATTTCGCAGAAGTAGTCATGTTAACTTTCAGGGCTCACTTATCCCCTCCACCTTCAGCAAATCACTACCGAATAAATAATGAGCAGCAAAACCATCCCCTGCAGGGATAAATCTCGCCATTCCTGTCATCAACAGCCAAATCTATTACCCAACTCTTAACCTTTCTTGATCTGTGCACTTAATTTAATATCAAAAATGAATACAATAAGCCGGCTTTATTGAGTCAATTAAAGTGTTAGGTATATCCACACGTAATTAAAAGAAGAAAATATGAAAAAAGTAGTTTGTTTAATTCCATTACTTCTTGCGTCGACGAGTTCTTTCGCTGCAGCACAAGATGTCAGAGGCTTTTATGTTGGTTTAGGTGTTGGTAGCACCAGCTTCGAGGATGATGGCTGGAACGGCGAAGTATACGATACATCATTTGATGAAAAGGATAACAGCTTCAAGATTTTTTCTGGTTATCAATTTAACAGAATCATTGGTATTGAGGCGTCTTACACTACCTACGGAGAGATTGATAGCCAGGCAGACAATTATCAAATAGACCCAACCTCATTCTCGGTATCTGCCAATGTCGGTTATACCTTCAGCAACGGCCTTCGTCCGTTTGCTCTGGCTGGCCTGTCGGCGGTTGATTTAAGCCAGTCAGAAGAAAGGTTGGATGGCGATAGCGGTGGTGCTATCCATTATGGCCTTGGCCTTGATTATGCGCCTGCAATGTTAAATGGATTCAGCATGCGCCTGGCTTATGAGGGTGATCTGTTTGGTATCGAGGAAAAGATCTCCTCTTATACAGTTCGTAGCTATGATGTTACTGTAGGTTCGTTCTATCTGGGCGCTTCATACAAATTCTAACTGTCTTTGCCATTCTGTATTAAAAACAAAATAAGGCTGTCATCAGATAGCCTTTTTCGTTGTTATCGTATAGGTACAACGAAAAAAGGCTTACCTTTCGGTAAGCCTTTTAATGAGATGGTGCCCCGGGCCGGACTTGAACCGGCACAACGCGAACGTCGAGGGATTTTAAATCCCTTGTGTCTACCAATTCCACCACCAGGGCACGCAATTCTTGATTGCGATGCGCTTAACTGATTTAAGTTAGACACCATCTAGATACTGAACACTAATTAAAATCCAATATCGCAAAATTTGGAGCGACACACGAGGTTCGAACTCGTGACCTCAACCTTGGCAAGGTTGCGCTCTACCAGCTGAGCTAGTGTCGCAAATTGAGGTATGATGGAGGCGCGTCCCGGAGTCGAACCGAGGTCCACGGATTTGCAATCCGCTGCATAGCCACTCTGCCAACGCGCCAGCTACCTTCATACTCACCATCAACTGGGTCTCCCCGTTGCGGTATGGGATGCATTCTACGGATTGCGCTTCATGAGTCAACAGCAAAATAGTAGATTTTATTTTGTTTGATTGAATTATGCACAACAGCCTTGTTTTTATGGATTTACTGCTTGCGAATTGACCACTTTAGGCTAGCGTCCTACTTATTCTGAATCAATCCAACATTCATAAGTCACTAATTAGACGTCAATTTGGCTTCATGTATATTTAAAGCGCTGTAAATATCTCGTTCTCATTCCTGAGATACAAACAATGTTGTAATTATTCAACTAAACATATAAAGGCAAACCCAGATCACACTTCGAATTTTCACTGCTCCAGCAGCGCCAATACAGCATCTATCTCTAGGGCTGCTGTAAAGAGTTAAAATTAACTATTTACCAGCTCAACCGCTTCACGCACCAAGCGACCAATCTCATCCCAGTCACCAGCTTCAATCAACTTGGGTGCCACCATCCAGGTACCACCGCAGCAATGGACACGCTCAATCGCCAAGTAATCACAAACATTGGCTTTGCCAATTCCCCCCGTCGGCATCACCGCGATATCAACATAGGGGGCCAACAAAGACTTAATCATATTAATGCCACCAGAGGCTTCAGCCGGGAAGAATTTCAAAAAGGTCAGCCCGAGCTCCAGAGCCTGTTCAATCTGGCTGGGGTTATTAATCCCCGGCACCATCGGAATAGCCAGTTTCTGACAATAACGAACGGTATTGGGATTCAGACCGGGAGCAACAACAAACTCCGCTCCCGCTTCTTTGGCACGATCCACCTGATCAGCATTCAGTACCGTACCCGCGCCAATACACATCTCTGGGTACGCTTCACGCATCAATCGGATCGCTTCGGCTGCTGCCTCGGTACGGAAAGTGACTTCGGCAACCGGTAGTCCATTCTCCACCAGCGTCTTTGCCAACGGCACTGCCTGCTCAATACTGTTGATTTGAATAACCGGAATAACTTTGAATGCTTTTAATTTATCGATCAATTGCTGAGACATTAGCTCTTGTTCCCTTTGTTCTAATTTACATTAACTCTTTCATTGCCTCTGGCGGAATAATCGCCCCGGGATACTGAATAACAATCGAGGCCAAATGATGGCCAAGCTCGGCCGCCGTTGCTGCCGAGCCTCCGCTTAACCGTCCAGCCAGATATCCTGCCGCAAAAGAATCTCCTGCCGCGCAGGTATCTATCACTTTGTCGACCTGATTAGCTGCAATATAAAATGTATCTGTTTCAGGTGACTGGAGATCGGTAGCCACTTTGCAAGGTTCACTCCCCCGCAAAATCACAACTTCATGACAACCAAAACGCTGACAGCGCTCAGTAATGTCAGTATTACCCCACACTTTGCGATCATCATTTTCAGTGATCAGCGCGATATCAACAAAAGGCAAAACTTGTGAATACCAATACTGAGCCTGTTTTGATGTCCATAACTGCGGGCGGAAATTATTGTTAAACAAAACCTTGCCGCCATTGCATATATGCTTATCAAGCAAGGTGATCAGCACCGCTTTGGCCTCTTCCGCCAAAATGGCCAGGCTTATCCCGCTGATGTACAAGGCATCGAAACGGTGCTCGTCAATTGCTTGTTCAAGCGGCGATGACAGCGCCGAAAAATAAAACTTTGCCGCGCTATCATTACGCCAGTAATGAAAATGACGCTCGCCACTGGGTTCTGTTTCGACCAGATACAAACCTGGAAGCTTATTCGTCACTTTACGTACCAGCGAAGTGTCGATGCACTCAGCCTGCCATGACTCCATCATATCAAGGCTAATGTTATCGACCCCTAATGCCGTTGCATAACTGACAGCAAGATCACGGGAAATGCCTAATCGAGAAAGATACAGGGCAGTATTTAAGGTATCGCCGCCAAAGGTTCTCTGTAATGGCTGTCCACTCAGCTCAACCATACACTCACCAAAAAAAGCAATTTTCACGCTGCCACCTTCACTTTGCTCGATCTGTATTTAAAGAGTAATGGATGATGCAAAGCTTACTGCACGACAAAGGCCTGCATTTTTACAACTTTCAGAGAAATATTTTGCAATTGCAGACATCGTATTGATTGATGGTTCTTCGCTATATTGCTTTGCGACAAAGTAACCAAGGCAGTCGCACTATCGAGAACATCTAGATGGCGCAATGCCTATGCACTCCGACGCCTATAGCTCATTCAGATAACAATGTGTTACAACGTAACCCATTACCATTGAACATATAAACCCCAATCTCTAACTAGCCCTCATATAACTCAAGAGGAAGCCCGTCAGGATCCTGGAAGAAAGTGTATTTTCTTCCGGTAAATTCATCTACCCGAATTGGCTCAACGTCAACGCGGTGACTCTCAAGGTACGCTGTAAATGCTTCGACTGAATCGACAGTAAAAGCCAAATGTCTTAACCCTCTGGCCTCTGGAAAGCTAGGCCTTGCTGGCGGAGAGGGAAAAGAAAACAGCTCAACCTGACAGCCATCAGGTAGTCGCAAATCCAGCTTGTAAGAATTTCGGGCTTGTCGATAATTTTCGGCAATCACCGACAAGCCAAGAATATTCACATAAAAGTGTTTTGACTTGGTATAGTCGGCACAAATAATAGCCGCATGGTGGATCCCTTTAAGCATAACGCTCCCGTTTGTATCCTATTTTATTACAGCCTCAATAAGGTAGCTCGTCAGGATCAACGCCAACATAGTCGGGTTCGATATCCTGTTCAAACTGTACCGCTTTAATTGTTTGCTCTCCTTGCTTATAGGCTTTGCAAACCCGGTGCATCCCATCCATTACCCGTCCCTCACGGCACAAAATAATCGGATATGATAAGTCTGCACTATCTATCAGAACAGCATGCTCAAGGATATTCTTACAGGTCGGGGAGGCGCCGCCCAAGTCATACCAGAACGATTCATCAAGTTCGCTGATTTTTCCGAGTGGATAGTCTTTAACAACCAACGGCTTGGCAAGCGTAATTAACCGAAAAACGTCCCAGGCAATAAGCCCCTTCTTAGATTGGCGAAAATGATATTGTTGACGCATGCTCCCTCCTTGAGGCGCAATGGAACATTCAACATTATCATATTGTTATATAAGTAAAAGGGAAGCACATCGTACTCCCCCTTCTTTTATCCATGACAACAAGAATTATCAGGCCAGCTTAACCGCCATCGGTATGACCAAGCTCAGGTTGAGCAAACGTGTTGGTTTCAGGTTGAAGCGATTTCCCTTTTTTCGTGCCAGGCATCATCTCGAAATCAGGGGTAAAATTCGCTAGCATCGACTTCAGTTGATCGAGAGGCTTTCTGTCACCGTCAAGCTTTGCTTTGCCATTTTTTATTTGCTCGTCCAGGGTAACGCCCCCCATCATCACCGGTTCAAGATCTGAGCGGTTAATCGTGATCGTCAGATCTGCTGAATCAGCAACAAAACCTTTTATATTAGTAAGCGTTGCATTACTTAATTCGACGGCATATTTTTCATCGTTGTCGGGTGTGATCAGATTAATGACGAAATTAATGCCGTCAGCCTGTTCGCTTTCAAGCCGAATAGCCAGAAAATCTAACCACAAGTCCGTCGACATCGCCTTAATCATATCCGGCCCCGAGGTTTTAGGAGAGGCGCCCGTCGGGATCCCCTGGCGCAACTCGTACGCTGCGGCGAGAAAGCTGTTACGCACGCTTGGGCTCTCTTGCTGATAGCCAATCTGTTCGAAAGCATCAGCAAGCAAATCCTTGGCTTTCTGGTTATCGGGCTCCCCGTATACCAGTTTATTCAAGATCTCAGACGCCATCAGGTATTCACCCTTCTCATACAGCTCCTGCCCTTTGCTGATGATCTTGTCGGCTCCCCCCATCATTTCAACATATAAGGGGCCTGAATCACGAGGTGACAGTGGGATCAGCGTTGCCGGATTGCCATCCCAGTAACCTAAATAGCGATTAACGACTGCACGGCTATTATGCTGTTCAGAACCATGATAGCTGTGCGCTGACCATTGCTGCTGAAGGCTTTTAGGCGGCTTGTACTCATTGTGGATCTCATTGATTGTCACTCCCTGATTGGCCAGATGCAGCACCTCATTGTTGAGGTTGGCATAGATATCCCGCTGCGAACGCATAATTTCCTGGATACGTTCATTGCCCCATCGTGGCCAACTGTGTGAAGCAAACATCACCTCAGCCTCTTGACCAAACATGTACAGTGCTTTGTTGATCTGCTTTGACCATTCCAGCGCATCACGGATCAGCGCGCCACGCAGGGTATAAATATTATGTACCGTCCCGGTTATGTTCTCGGCAGCCCAAAAAGTTTTGAGATCAGGGAAATAGGTATTCATCTCAGCTGGTGCCTCGGTTCCGGGGGTGTTTTGAAAGATCATTTTCACCCCATCGACAGTCATCTCTTCAATGTCTTCTTTGATGGTAACCGTGGGTGGTAGCAGGCCAGTCGTTCCTGCTGCGGTATTCTTACCTATCGACTGATCAACATGACCAAAAGGACTGCGCGGCAATAACACACCATATTGGAAGAACAACCTTCGGTTCATCGCGTTACCGGCATACACGTTCTCAGAAACAGCATGGGTCATGAAACCATCAGGGGCAATTATTTGCACTTTACCAGCCTTTAACGCTTCTTCGTCAACGACGCCACGGACTCCACCAAAATGATCGGCATGAGAATGTGAATAGATCACCGCGACAACAGGCCTCTCACCCAATTTTTCATTGGCTAGCTTGAGCGCGGCAGCTGCCGTTTCCTTGGCAGTCAGCGGATCAATGATGATCCAACCGGTATCCCCTTTAATAAAACTAATATTGGCGAGATCAAATCCACGTACCTGATAAATTTTATCGGGAACCACTTCATACAGGCCATAGGCCATATTGAGTATTGCCTGACGCTGAAGCGATGGGTGGATACTGTCGAACGTTTTATCCTCCAGCAGCCATTCGTAACTCGCCATATCCCAGGCAATATTTCCGGCTTCGGCTTTTATTTGTTTATAGTCAGGAGCCACTATAAATCCCTTTTTAGCCTCATCAAAATCACGTGTATCCGAAAATGGAAGGGCCTCTTTTAGTTGCTGCTGAGATTTAATGGTAAATTCTGATGGTAGCTTTCCTTTAGGATCAAAATGCTTTCCTTCTGCAGCACCGGGATCGGCAAGTACACCGCCACCTCCAGCAGCCAACACAGCCCCATTAACCCCGAGTATGGCGATAGATACAATTACGGGAAGTAATTTATTCTTATTCATTTATTCACCTTTTCGAAAGAAATCCGTACTCACAGCAGCGCAAATACTTCATGCCGCTCAATTCATTGTAGAATCGAATCAAAAAGCCAACTGAATAATCTTTCACCGCCGTTTATTTCGCCTAATACACCAGGCAAGACTGGCGCTCGATTGCAGAAATTTAACCCAATGAGATGAATATCATTAAAAGAAATCACCAAAAAACTATTTACATGCCGTTTTATTACTTATATGGTGACTGTGTTGCCCGAATAATTAACTAGGTTATCTATGCTATTTCATACAGCCCAACAATCTGTGACTTCCCTGAAAGTTCAGGGCCAGGCTGTATTGCGTGCAACCAACATTATTATCGCCATTATTCTAGTAATTATTAACTAGGCTGGCGGTTATTTCCCCGTCAGCCAGGCTGACGGAGGATATAGTTTTCCCTTCTTATTTTTCCACCAGCCTTACTGACGGTCCTAATATATACACAACAGGACATGTCCAGTGAAAACACATGATTTACTTGCCATAGGCTTAATGACATTCGCCCTTTTTCTCGGCGCCGGAAACTTAATCTTTCCCCCCTCTCTCGGGCTTGAAGCCGGTACAAACCTTTTCCCGGCGATGGTTGGTTTTTTAGTTACTGCTGTTGGCTTACCCGCTTTAACTCTAATCGTTTTAGGACGAATAAGCAGTACGCAAAACCTGACCAAACCATTGCCAAGCTGGTTAGCTCGCTCTTTCTGGATCGCTCTTTTTACCGCTATAGGCCCGGCATTTGGCATGCCGAGAGCGGTAACGGTTGCCTACGAGATGGGGATCAAACCCTTTGTGACCACAGATCACCTGCTACTGTTTTCCGTCCTGTTCTCAGCATTTACATTAATGCTCGCGTTTAAGCCGGGTCGCTTAGTCGATTGCATTGGCAAAGTAATGACACCACTGCTTATCTTAATGTTACTGGCCCTTACTCTAGCAGCTATAATCTCACCACTGGACACGCCGTTGGCACCTACTGCTGATTATCAGCATGGTGCTGTCACACAGGGGTTGATCCAAGGCTACATGACCATGGATGCAATCGCAGCCGTCGGGTTTGGCTGGGTTATCATCCAAACTATCAATGCCAAAGGAGTAACTGCTCCCAAAGCCGTCGCCAATACTGCATTCAAAGTGGCCATGATTTACGCGGTTTTGATGGCTGGCTGTTATATGGCCATGGGGTATGTCGGTGCAACTTCAGCTTCTGTCGCTACCAACGCGACAAATGGTGGTGAGATTTTAGCTCGCTATGTCGCTGGAGAATTTGGCGTGTATGGACAATGGTTACTGGCAGCAATCATCATTATGGCTTGCCTGACAACAACGGTTGGCCTTACCAACGCGTGTGCTGAATACTATAAACAAACTTTCAATGCCTCTTTTTCTGTCACAGCCACGATTGTCGTCCTTCTGACAGGCATCATTGCAAACTTTGGCCTCGAGCAAATCCTGGCCGTCAGCCTGCCTGCAATTTTGGTTCTGTGTCCGGTAGCCATTGCCTTGGTACTGGCTGCGCTAGCCTTTCCTGCCAAGCCAGACGTTTCATTCACTTATATTGCAGTTCTAATGACAGCAATGGTATTCGGCGGGCTCGACGCTCTGACTATTTTAGGAAAAATGCCAGAAAGCCTTGATATGAAGCTAACTCAGTTGCTACCGCTGTACAGTGCACATGCAAGTTGGTTCCTGCCTTGCCTGACTGTGTTGTTTTTCAGCCGTATGTTGGCCGTAAGCAGAAAACCTTTAATTCAACTCAGCAATTAATCAAACGTTGATTTAAGAAGGACAATAGAGCAACGTCTTAGAGTATAACGGTAGGGTATTATAAACGCCCTACCCACTTAATTTATGCCGAAGCTCTTTTGGGCATTTTATCAACTCGTTCCAGTGCCATTTCATAGAGCGCCTTAGCCCGCTTCACTTCCTCGAGGCTGGGGCGGGTGTCATTTCTATACACCCAATCGCAGGATGCAATAACCCCTTTAATTTCAGATGCAGTCAAAAACGATGGTGTTGCCAAAGCCGTTAATTCAAGGATCAAGAAACATAACTTATAATGAAAAGGCACCATATGAAATGCACGGTAGGCATCCTCAATCGCACCTGTTGCTTGATTATTATTCCGTTTTTCAAAAGCTTGCTCAACAAGCTCTCCGCCCTCTTTCAAGCGCTGGTTGATTTCCGTATGGCAGGCTTCGAGCAACTTGACCTGACTTTGCACCAATACATCGTCGTCGGCCTTGCCGCATAGCTCCCTCGCAATTTGCATTGTGTGCTCATATTGTTCGGGCATCCCGCAAAAACCATATAACCTGGCAACATTCAAGACAGTGTAATAGTCATCGATTGGCTGTTCCTGCAAGTTTATTTTACTAACGATAGTAAAACAGTCTTCTATCTCGCCATGCAGACAAGCCAAAATAGCGACGCCAACCATTGCGCTAATCTCACTCTCATAACGCTCCTGATCGGATTCACCATACGTTTTCTGCTCATAAATGTTATGTCTTGCTTCATTCACCAGTTCGGAGTACTCGGTATTATCCTCGGTATAAATACTGGCAAGCATAAGTGACACAGAAATATTTGCACTTATGCCGGAACTATAGCGACAGGTTCCGGTTACTTTGTCAGTATATCGCTGGTAGCCAATCGCAGCTTTTTTATGCTGTTTAACTACTGCATAAAGATTGGCGATAATGAGTTCGCGTAATGGATTAGCCGAATTCACTTTGTGGAGCAGGTTAAATTGCTCCAACGCTTCGGGAACTCGGTCGCTAGCTATCAAGCAACCTGCCAAATGTTTTCTGGCTATTGGCTGTTTAGGGTATTTAGCTAGTATTTCCTGAAACACCGCTTCGGCTTTTTTTAGCTCACCTAATCCTTTAAGAGCCTGTCCAAAACCAATTTGTGGCCATAGATGGTCATAATTTTTACAAGCTTCCGCATAAAATAATCTTGCTTCTTTATGTCGTTCGGCACGTAATAAACAGTCACCGTTAATTCTGTCGATGTAACCTTTATACATGGGGTAAGATTGTCGATACCGATGGCAGAGATCAATCGCCGTATCATACTCTTTGTTATCAACTGCCAGTAATAAAGCATACAGAGCTGATTTTCGCTCTAGCACCATCTCGATCCGTTCGATAAATACAATGGCGGAGAAAGGTTTTATTAAGTAATCGTCCGGTTCTAATTCTATGAAGTGAGTAACCACCTGCTGGGAATTATCACCGGTTACACAGAGAAAAACACCGTCACTGGAGAGAAGTTTACGCTGCTTGACTTCGTCAAAAATTAGACCACCATCAATATGATGGCGCATATTATAGTCGCAGATAACAACATCATAATTATGCTGAGCCAGAAGACGAATAGCTTTAAGGCTATCCATAGTACTATCAATACTGTCATTCGATACGCCAGATGTATTAAGCATCGAGCGCATGATCGAGATCGCGGTATTCGAGTCATCAATCAATAAATATTTCTTTCCTGTTATCACCTTGGCAGCCCTCCCTGGCGACTGAGAAAATCAGATGATACCTTTCACCATCAATATGAAGCAGCACTCATACCTCAATCATAGTTTAAATCTACAAACTTCAAAAACAAATAGTGCAATGCATTTCATAACTAATATTCCTATTTGTAGCACCAATCGATACAAGGAATATATGCCAACGATCACATAGCGAGGATATATAGAAATAATAATAGGTAGGAATAGTGGGAAATGCCGCATTAAATCAACTTATCGGCATAAAGTGAATGCTTGTATATAATATGGCCGAATAAATAGCTACTCGACCTATTATTCTTAGTGCTTAATTTATGTGATGCAACTATTATCGCTGCACTTTCATCACATTATTTTTCTTGTCGACGAATAGAGTAAATCGCAATAGCAGCAAATATAACCAAAAGCAGTACTGGTCCGCCCCAGAGAAAATAAGTTTTGGGCTCAAACTTGGGTTTATACAAAACAAAGTCACCAAAGCGGCTCGTCATATACTCAATCACTTCGGCATCGGTTTTTCCGCTGTCGACCATTTGATAAACCTTTAGCCTTAAATCCTTGGCCACCGGCGAATTCGACTCTATTAAGTTCTGATTCTGGCATTGCGGGCAACGTAAGTTTCTCGATAATGCTATCGCCCGTTCCTGATCGGCAACAAAGCGAAATTGAAAAGTTTCGACCGACTCCACCACCCCAGTATCAGCAGCTAAAAATACCTGCCCTGACAGGTTTTGCGCCGCAGCACTTACACCAACCAAGCACATCATTAGGAGACCAAGAAACCAATACACACACTTCTTAGCAAAGCAAACAGGACTCATAACGTCACACTCGATAACTGATTAATTACAGGAACAAATTCTTGCTGCCAAATTTGGGGAGTCAGTGTTCCGACATAACGCTGACGAATCACACCATTCTGGTCGATCAGGTAGCTTTCCGGAGTACCATACACACCTAAATCCAATGCTAAGCTCCCTTTAGGGTCGAAAATCACCTTCTGATAAGGGTTCCCCGAAGCAGCCAGTTCATTTAAGGCAGACTGTCGATCATCTCGATAATTCAAGCCAACAATCTTTACCTGATCCTGCTTGGCCAATTCCATCAAGAATGCATGTTCCGATTTACAAATCCCACACCATGAAGCCCAGACATTAAGTAATTGAAGCTGTCCGGTTAGAGAGACCTCTGTGAGGGTCAACGATTCCTGTTGTAGACTTGCCAGGCTAAACTCTGGTACTGACCGTTCTTGAAGCGGTGATACCGTAGAGTTATTTTGCTCCCCCATCGCCATCACAATGATCCCGCCCAAAAGCAGCACAAAAAATAAGGGAAGAAAACGGGTCAATTTCATGATTTTCTCCGTGGCTATTTCCAAATCATAATGGTGGCTGGTGATTGCAGTTTACTTTCTCTTCTCTGCGCAACCCGCACCTTATATCGCGATATCAGCGCCATGGTGCCACCTAGCATCATCATAATGCTACCAATCCATAACCAACGTACATATGGCTTATATTGAATTCGAACAGCATAGTCAGTCCGGTCCAGTTTTTCCGCCAACGTAATATAAATATCACCATTCCAGTACCACTTGATGCCAGGCTCGCTCATATTCATAGTACGAACCGTATAATGGCGACGCTGAGGTTGAATCATCGCCTCGAACCTATCAGCTTTGCTGACTTCGATATTGGCTTGTTCCGCGGTATAGTTAGGGCCGATAATTAATTCGGTTTCTCGATAGGTAAATTCATATTCGCCTAAGGTGAGTACATCTCCGGGCCCCATCTTATTACTGACCTCAACAGAATAGTGGCTTACCAATGCAGCACCAATAATTGTGACCGCCACACCACAATGAGCAACGACCATGGCTAGCGATTTCAAAGAGGTACCAACTAATCGTTTTCCTTTTGAGACGGTATATCTCATATAAAATGCTTGAAGAGCAGTGAGCGACACCCACAAAGCCGTAATAAACGATAGACAAATTGTCACGTTGATCCCACGCTCAAACAGTACGGACAGTGCAACACCAAGCACAATAGATACGGATACCGGAGCCAGTGAACGAGTGATCAGCTCATCAGTAGTCGCTCGACGCCAGCGAATAAGCACACCCAGTCCCATAAACATAAATAACACAAAGCTCATTGGAACAAACAATGCGTTGAAATACGGTGCACCAACCGAAATATTGCCTAGCCCCAGAACCTGGAAAATCATGGGATAAAACGTCCCAAGCAAGACAGTGAGCGTGGCGACAGCAAATAAGCTATTACCCGCCAAAAAAGTGGCTTCTTTTGAATTAAAGCCGAACTTAGCAGGCAGGCTAAACCTGCCGCCGTTTACTGCAAACAAGGTCAACGAAATAATCAACAAGGCACCGAGTATCGCGAGTAAGGTTACTCCTCGGGTAGGATCAACCGCAAAAGCGTGAACCGATGTCAGCACTCCCGAACGGACGATAAAAGTACCCAACAAACTGAGTGAAAACGTAAAGATAGCCAGAAGCAGCGTCCAGCTGGTAAGAGCCTTGCGCTGTTCAGTAATGATCAACGAGTGCATTAATGCCGTCCCTGTTAACCACGGCATCAACGAGGCATTTTCTACCGGGTCCCAAAACCACCAGCCACCCCAGCCAAGTTCATAATAAGCCCACCAAGAACCCAGCGCGATCCCACCAGTCAGAAATACCCAGGCACTCACTGCCCATGGTCGACTCCATTGCGTCCAGGGTATTGAGGTATCTCTGCTTGTCAGTACAGCAACGGCAAATGCAAAGCTCACAGCAAAGCCGACATAACCCAGATACAGCATCGGAGGATGGAAAATCAGGCCAACATCCTGCAGCATCGGATTCAAGTCACGCCCTTCTACAGGCACCGGAAACTGACGTAAAAACGGATTCGAGACAAGCAGGAGAAACAAACTGAATACTGCCGTCAGAATTGCCAGAGTCACCAGCACTCTGGCAATAAAGCGTTCGTCACGATCACGGCAGCAATAAGCGACGGCTGCAGCCCACCCCGAAAGGGAAAAAAGCCAAAAAAGAAATGACCCTTCATGTCCCCCCCATACTGCAGCCAATTTAAAAAACAGTGGTAACTGAGAATTGGAATGGTGGGCAATATACGCCACCGAGAAATCATCAACGGCAAAGCTGTAACCCAACAAACCGATTGCAGCCGTAATAAAAAGAAAGGCGCCATAACTTAGCGGCCATGCATAGCGGATAAGGTATGAGTCCTTCTGTAGTAATCCGACTACTGGAACAATTCCGCCCAATAGTGCAAAAGCAAATCCCAGTATTAATGCATAGTGTCCAACTTCAGGGATCATTGAATTTCCTTAAAACTTTGTCCTGTTATCATCTTGCTGTAACCCATAAATTGCAGCCTTGCCCTCGATCAATTAGGTGTAATAATTATGCAGTTAGCTATATAGCCAACCCACCTTTTGCCAAAATAAATCGTCACAGCGTTTGCTGTGACGATTTATTTACCGTAAGTACGCGTTGTTAAACGGTAGTCATTTGTCCGGCATACAAAATGAAGGTACGTAGCATTAACACACCAATTAGACTGAGCGTCGTTACCAGCATAATATACGCTTTGTTATGTCTAACCCCTTCAGGACTAATAGCATTAAGTCCAAGCGGGACCAACATTCCGGCGCCAATCACACCATACCAGAACCAAGACGCCCAAAAACCGCCGCCAATTGCTGCCATTGCTGCCGCCTGGCTTTGACTACCGCCAAAGAACAGGCCAGTGAAAAATGCGCACAATACAAACAACTCGAACATCACAACTGGACGTTCAAACTTATGGATCCAGCTCACGCTTGGGCTATGTACTGACTCTTTGAAGACAATGACACCAAACAACAGGCAGGCTGCCGCACCGGATGACAAGCTAGAGAACAAGAACAAAATTGGCAGAATAGGGTTATTCAGTAACGGGAACGTCTGTAACGCTGACAGAAGGAAACCAGTATAAGCCGCCAACAGTAATGCAAGGAACCCAAGAAACAGTTCCAGGCTATTCTCGAACCGAGTTATCACGCCTATGACCTTACCGACAATCGGCAAACGACCGTTCAGCAGGTTCAGTAGCTCATCTTTGTAGATCACTGCAATCCAGGCAAACAGTACCACCATATAGATCTGGAACAGCATAACCCCCATCGACATCACAGATGTCGGGTTATAGAAGATCATAATCTTCCAAAACGACAGCGGTTTTGTCAGGTGGAAAATCAAGATCGTTAGGCCCGCGATAATACCAAACGGTGCCAAAATGGCTGTTGCCTTTATGATCCCATTAACACTAGGATGCCCTTGGATCACCTTACGTTTCAGGTAAATCGCAATCATTACTGCACCGGCAGACATCCCTGCCAAGAACAAGTAAACCGCAATGATCCAATCCCAGACTAGTGAATCAAAATAAAAGGCATCGGCAAATGTAGTACTCATCCTTTTATCTCCCCTTTTCCATGTGGCACTTTATACAACTTCGGCTGGGTACCTAGCTCGACTTTCGAGCGATAAACAGTCTTATTCTCGAGCAGCTGAGAGACCTTGCTGTTCGGATCATTCAGATCCCCAAATGTCAGCGCCTTAGTTGGGCACGACTCTACACAGGCCGGCTCTTTGCCTTCTTTCAGGTTGGTTTTACGGCAGAAGTCACATTTGTCTGCTGCTTTGGTTACCGGGTTGAAGAAGCGAACCTGATAAGGGCAAGCCGCCAGGCAGTAACCACAGCCAACACACTTGAATGCATCAACATCGACAATACCGGTTTCAGGATCTTTAAATGCAGCCCCTGTCGGACACACATAGGTACAAGGTGCGTTATCACAGTGCTGACAAGAGATACGGCTAAACTGATAGTCAACATTCGGATACTCACCCTGAGGCTCGCTCCGGACTATTTCTAGTCGCGATACCCCTTCAGGTACTTTGTTCACTTCACGGCAAGCATCCGTACAAGCCGTACAGCCGATACACAAAGTTTCATCATGTACCATGCCATAACGTTTAGGCCCGTCCTCCATGGTCGCGGCAATTGATTTACGCCCCAGCAGATTATTGCCAGCAACGCCGGTAGTGAAAATAACGGCGCCTGCACCGGCTAAGAAATTTCGTCTTGAACACGTCATACCATCATCTCCTACTTCGCTTTCGTCTGGTCTGAGTGACAGTCGACACACATCTTAATCTTCGACTTCCTTTCGATACCTTTCATCGGATCATCAGCAGGATGAATGGTGTGGCATGATGCACAAGAAAGATCGAGCGCATGGACATCATGAGTCCAGTTCACTTCACGCAAATCTTTGGGTTCATGGCAGTTCACACAAGTTTCATTCTGCTGCGCTATCCAGGCAGGATCGGCAGCGAGCTTTTCGGTACCCGCCACCGTCTGTGCCGCCGCAAACTTAGTTACCTGCGGTGCTCCATCACGGTGATCCTTACCTACTTTGCTATGACAGTCGGTACATGTAACATCACGGTTTGTTTGTGCATGGATCACATCGCCATGCGCCCCTTTTAACGTGTCTTTTTCATCTTTATGGCACTGCGTACAAGCGTAATCGCGATCCCTGATAAATTTGACAACATGTTGACCTGACTCTTGAGTAATAACAGAAGGATTCGCTGTTGTGGCTCCTTCAGCTTTTGAGTCTGCGGCAACATTCATTGAGAAACCAAAAATACAGATGGCTACAAAAAATGTAATCACCGTATTCATGGCTACTTTATAATTGCCCATTTTTCACCTTTTTATCTTCCATAATTGCCACCCTTTATAGAGGGTAACAATCGGTGCTTATGTTTATTTGCATATCATAGAGCTGCTATTTATTACTTTTGGCACAAAGCCAAAAATAATAACCATTTTCAATTGAAATCCATTCTTATTTACTTGATTTATTAGCCACAACGCTTAACATTTACATTTAATAATATTTTTAAATATGAAAAATTGAGTCAGATAACAATTACCCCTTAAGTAGCATCATAAATGAACATTTCATGACTGAGATCAATATTTAAAATATATATAAGTAGTTGATTTACCGAGGAATAACACATGAAAAAACTCATAATCACACTACCGATGTAAATACCCCTTTAGGGTTAATTAGGGTTATTTTATAACTAGCCCGCGATTTTAACATCTCGACTTTGATCCAAAGCAACAAACCAAGCAGTTATATTAATACACGTTCATTTTTTGATATCATTTGTAAGAACTCCTTTTCTTAATTACTCGATAAGCCGCATTCACAACGCTTGGCTCTATTAATAATTAGAATACTGGAGTAACAAATCGTGAGTATGAAATGGACGAGAAATACTGCCGCGCTAGCAGCTTTGTTGTCTGCGTTATGCCTAACTGCTAATGCGAACGCGGCTTCTGCTGATACAGAAGCAACTCGGATTGAGCCACGCAACGAACAGTTTGCCAAGGCCCATGCCGAACAATACAAAACTTGGAAAGCAACCGAAGAAAGCGAAGAAATTGATGACGCGCTGGCAGGCGACCCGAATATGGTGATCCTGTGGGCAGGTTATGGCTTTGCCAAAGACTATAATAAAGCCCGCGGCCACTTCTATGCTGTCACCGATGTACGTCAGACTCTTCGTACCGGCGGTCCTAAAGACGAGAAATCTGGCCCAATGCCGATGGCTTGCTGGAGCTGTAAAAGCCCCGACGTCGCACGTGTAATTGACGATCGCGGCGAAGACGGCTATTTCGAAGGTAAATGGGCTCGACTTGGCGCTGAAATCAATAATGCGATTGGGTGCTCTGACTGTCACAACACAGGCAGCAAAGAGTTTGCCGAAGGCAAGCCAGCACTTACTCTGACGCGCCCTTACGTTGAGCGTGCAATGGAAGCCATTGATATGAAGTTTGAAGACCAGTCTCGCTTCGATCAACAAGCTCAAGTCTGCGGTCAGTGTCACGTGGAATATTACTTTACCGGCCCAACTAAAGCCGTTAAGTTCCCATGGGATAAAGGCACCGGTGTAGATGAAATGGAAGTCTACTATGATGAAATCGGCTTTAAGGACTGGACTCATAAAGTCTCCAAGGCTCCGATGCTAAAAGCCCAGCACCCTGGTTACGAAACTTGGCGTGAAGGTATTCACGGTAAAAACAACGTAACCTGTATCGACTGCCACATGCCTAAAGTACAAAACGAAGATGGCAAAGTATTTACCGATCATAAAGTCGGCAACCCATTTGACCGCTTCGAAGACACTTGTGCGCAGTGTCATACCCAAGACAAGCAAACCATGCAGGATATGGTTGAAGCACGTAAAGCTAGTGTCCAAGAAATGAAACTGCGTGCTGAAAAACAAATTGTGGCCGCTCACTTTGAAGCCAAAGCAGCTTGGGATGCAGGTGCAACTGAAGAAGAAATGAAACCAATTTTGATGGATATCCGCCACGCACAATGGCGCTGGGATTATGCGATTGCCTCGCACGGTGTTCATATGCACGCACCTGAAGTGGCATTGCGTATTCTAGGTACGGCACTAGACAAGGCAACAGATGCGCGTACCAAGGTTGTTCGCCTGCTGGCAACAAAAGGTATTACAGATGAAATTCAGATCCCTGATATTTCTACCAAAGCAAAAGCACAACAAGCGCTAGGTATGGACATGGAAATGATGGAAGCTGAAAAAGAAGACTTCCTGAATACTGTTGTTCCGAAATGGGATAAGCAAGCCAAAAACCGCGAAGCCTCTTACTAAGAGCTTTTCAACGATTAGTTTAACCAACTAAACAAAGTCCTCTTCTACATTAGGAGAGGACTTTTCTTTTCCTGCAACTCACGTCTCACTGAAGTTCACGTACTTCGTTTAGCCCCCTACACCTCCTTCTGAACATATTGAAAGAAACTATACCCAAGTTACTTAGGTATAAGAGCCTGCAAGGTGAAACAGAAAGTGGTTCCATCCTCACCGTTATCGGTAAAGTACAAATAGTCCGCCCTAACGCTCTAGTAAAGAATGACAAGTGAAATGGATGATACAAACTGACAAAAACAACGGATTTGTACACAGGTGCGAAGTTACATGAAAGTACACTTTCTCCCCTTGTTTCCAAGGGAAGAAATCAAAGAAGAATAATGAGCGATGGAGAAATCGAAAAGAAAGGCTTACAACAGTTGCTTCGCACGATTGATCGCTGTGATCAGTTCGACTCGATTAAGGTCAGGGTGCTCGCTGTCCAATGCCTGCTGCCAGACATCAATGGCTTTTTGATAACGAGCATTGAGAAAGTAATCAGATGCCAGCAACATTAATGCCGGAAGGTTATCTTCATCCAACGCCAGAGCCTGGCTCAGCAAGTGCTCAGATTCAGAGTTTAAACGCTGACCGTCGCGATAATAGAGCGCAGTCGCCTGAGCTGAAAAGATATTTGCTTGTGGTTCATCAGCCAAACGGGCCGAATAACTAAACGCCAACGCGGCATTTTCATACTCACTAGTGTACATATAGGCATTGCCAAGCGCATACCACAGTTCACCATTTTGTTTATCACTACGTAGCTGATTCTGAATTTCTACAATGCGTTTTTGGTTCAATTCTTGAGCAGACAGTGCAGCTAACTCCACAGCTTCCGCTTCAACCTCAACACGCTGCTTCGATTGAAAATCAGGCTCACCAAGAAATAGATATGCACCTGCAGAGATAGCAGCAATTATCAGCCCCAACAGAGCAGAGGTACGATTCCTCTTTTGAACCCCATTGCGGGTATCAAACCGCCAAAGAATACAAAAACCAACCACCAGCAATACAAAAAAAGCAATCCCTAATTCCAACACAAACACCTGCATTATCGTCCTTAAACCAAGCATCTATTTTACCTGTTTAAGAGGACATCTGTAACTTATTACAAATATTTTTATCTGTACTTTAACCAAGATCAAAACTCTAAACTTCAAATAAACCCATTAAATAAATGATAAGCTAAATATATTAATTCATTTCTAACAAGCACCCTTAGCGTTTATAAATTCATTATCAAACTCTAAAACAGGTAAAAATTATTATTGGGGTCATTATGGATAAATCACCCTCCCCCACATATAACCACCAACAAATAAACGACAGTAATATTAAGCCTTGAATTATCAACAATAACAACTTAATCTATACCTTCATAAAGTTAAAGTTACTGAGTCGTGACATGAAAGTTAGAAAGCTCATTTTTGATATTAGTAAAAAAAGCACCTTTGATAAAAACAATATCATAATGCCCAAAAAAAGCCTCTTTCGCAGGTTCAGAGTTGCAGGCAATCCCATCGAAATTGAACCTAACTGCATGTTCGAAGCCAAGAAAAACTTATGGTCAATGGGGGCGTTTTCTTACTCAAGCTCTAGTTTACCGCTCACTTGCAAAGTGGGTCGGTATTGCTCAATAGCTACTGGTGTCAAGGCTCTGGGCGTACAACATCCTATTGAACGGTTTACAACATCATCCATTACCTACGATAAAAAAATATTTGGTTTAAAAGCTTTACCATACCAAACCCAAAACATTCCAGCTCGCGATACCATAACAATCATGAATGATGTCTGGATCGGTGCAGATGCTGTATTAAAACCAGGTATAACCATTTCCAATGGGGCCATCATTGCTGCTAATGCGGTAGTGACCAAAGATGTACCACCTTATGCGATTGTCGGTGGTATTCCAGCTAAAGTTATTAAATATCGTTTCCCTGAAGAAGTTATCAGTGAATTGCTGGATCTAGCATGGTGGGATTATTCATGCTTGGATTTTAAGGACTTGGATATGTCTTCTGATATAAATGTTTTCATTGAATATATGAAACATATGATCCAATCAAAACAAATAGAGAAGTACACTCCAACACCCGTGGTTATTTGATTTTTAAAAAGTAAAAACATTTATCACTTAATAAAATATGCCTGTACTTATACAGGCATATTTTTATTATTGAGCTGACTACTATGAAACCATATCAATATATTTACAACTCGAAATCACCAAATTCCTCAGTGTCGACCTGACGCTCAAGGAACGCAACCAAGTCATCGTGACCACCGATATATTGGCCATCCAGAATGATTTGCGGCACAGTACGAACAGTCTGGCCCGCCTTCTCCTCGATAAACTCAACCATGGTAGTCTTCTCAAGATCAGTACCCAACACTAACGTAGTATATTCAGTACCGCGTTCATCAAGGATCGCCTTCGCTTTTACGCAAAATGGGCATCGAAGTTGAGTGATAACTAGGTTCTGGTAGCTCGCAAGCTGCTCAATGGTCATGTCAGACATAAAATTCCATTATTCTATTCAGGTTCAATTCCCCGCTAAGATAATGGAAAGCCGCCCTTGATTACAAGTTTCTTGGCTTACGGCTGAGAAAACTATCAGCAAATCACCCCATTCTGACCGGTATACGTCGACGACCAAATGTCTTTTCTATTGCTGCAAATCGCCCTGCGATCTGATAGCCACAGTGTTGACAAACACCTTGTTCTGTTAGTGCAGAATCACCAATATGGTACCAATTACGTGACAGCACTTTGTTCTTGCAACTTGGGCAATAGGTACTATCTCCGGCTTCATCAAAAATGTTACCCACGTACGCATAGTTCAAACCATTTTTTATCGCTATCTCTCTTGCGCGCTTCACGGTCTCCGGTGGGGTACACTGCTTGTTAAGCATTTTGAAGTCAGGATGGAAGGCACTGAAATGAATGGGGATATCTGGACCAAGATTGTCATATACCCAGCGGGTGAGCTCATCTAACTCAGCATTACTGTCATTCTCATCCGGGATCAACAAGGTGGTAATTTCAAACCAGACATCGGTTTCATGGCGTAAATACAACAAAGTATCGAGCACTGGGGCCAAGTGGCCACTACAAATTTTATGATAAAACCGCTCGGTGAAAGCCTTCAGATCGACATTCGCCGCATCCATATAACGATAAAATTCTACCCGGGGTTCATCACAGATATAGCCTGCCGTCACTGCCACACTGTTGATCCCTAGTTCATGACAAGCCTGCGCGGCATCAACGGCATATTCCATGAAGATCACCGGATCATTGTAGGTAAAAGCAATGCTATCACACCCGTACCGCTTAGCTGCGAGTGCGATCTGGTCAGGCATTGCCGTTTCTCCCAGCGTATCAATTTCGCGAGATTTACTGATCCCCCAGTTCTGGCAAAACTTGCAGCTTAAATTACAGCCTGCCGTCCCAAAAGACAGCACTGAACTACCAGGATAAAAGTGATTAAGCGGTTTTTTCTCTATCGGATCAATACAGAAACCACTCGAACGACCATAGCTGGTCAGGACAATCTCACCGCCATGAGCCTGCCTGACAAAACAAGCTCCACGCTTTCCGTCCCGTAATCGGCAATGACGAGGGCACAAATCGCAAATAACCCTCCCATCTTCAAGTCGATGCCAGTACTCAGTTTTATACATGCTTGGAGGCTGTTGCATCTAAATCACTCACCGTTAATTTTGTTCCTATAATAAATATAGTCCTGTCAGAAATAACCGCGTGATTTCTATGAGTATTCGTAATCCGGCTGTAGCGGGGAGTTTTTATGATAAATCCCCAGAATCTCTGAAATGTCAGCTTGATAGCTGGCTTGGTTCAGAGCCAAAAATCGAGGATTATATCCGTGCACTAATTGTGCCCCATGCTGGCTATATTTATTCAGGCAAGGTTGCCGCCCAGGCATTTCGTTATCTGAAATCTCAGGCAGATAGGATCCACAAGGTCATTCTTATTGGTCCCAGCCACCGCTTTTACTTTACTGGCTGTGCGTTGCCGTCCGCAGATTTTTTCTCCACACCACTTGGGAAAATTCCGATTGATACAGAAAGTATTGATAAATTTAAAAATATAGATGATATTGAAGTATCAGATCAGGTACATGCCTTCGAACATTGCCTCGAAGTTCAGCTGCCTTTTCTGCAAACCTGTTTAGACCAATTTACCTTGTTACCGATACTAACCAGTAATGTGTCACCCGTTACCGTAGCCAATCTTATTGATTCGCTATGGCAAGATGAAAATACCCTGTTAGTGATCAGCAGTGATCTCAGCCACTACCACCCTTACACCGAAGCGCAAAAGATAGATAGAAATACCTGCACACTAATCGAGAGCTATGAGCCCTCACTATCACCAGAACAAGCATGCGGCTCAACGGGTATCAATACATTACTTTTACTTGCTAAACAACGGGGTTATCAACTAAAACGTGTGGAATTAAAAAACTCCGGAGACACTGCCGGAGATAAGGAGAGAGTTGTTGGATATGTCAGTTACCTCATTTCAGAACCTAAATAAAGGGGAGCTCACCCAGCTATTAGACATTGCGCGGGAAGCGATTCGTGGCCATTTTTCAAACGATTTACCCCAGCCCCCCCAACTTGACCTGTATGGCAAAAAACTACTAAGGCCAGGCGCCAGTTTCGTCACTTTAGAAGTTAATGGCCAACTACAAGGCTGCCTTGGTTCTACGTCAGCCAATGCACCATTAGTTCTTGATGTTCATAACAAAGCCCGAGCCAGTGCTTATCAAGACCGACGCTTCATGCCGCTGACAGAAGATCAACTCGATCACCTGACGATCGAGGTTTCTGTCTTATCTGAACCCGAACCACTTCTTGTGGGTTCAGAACAAGAACTCATCGACTACCTGACAGAAAATAAAGTCGGGGTCATACTTTCTGATCACCACAATCAAGCACTGTTTCTCCCTCAAGTCTGGGAGCAGCTTAAAGCCCCCAAAGACTTTATCCGCCATTTAAAATTGAAGGCAGGCTGGAATGCGGTGTATTGGTCTGAAAGCATGGAGGTAAAAACATTTACAGTGACAAGTATCAAAGGTAAGTATTTTTGATAGAAAGCGATACCTGAGCAAAGAAAGAGCTAAAAGTATATCTCGGCACAAGGCGAGTTTTATCCCTCGCCTTTGCCTTTGCCTTTGCCTTTGCCTTTGCCTTTGGAGTTACTGTGCCGTCAAACCATAAGGAAGGGAGCTGAAGATTTCAGGCTGACGCTCAACCGTCGGAACCTCATGGGGACCACGCCAGTCCAACAGCATTATAGTCAGCACATTACGGTGCTCACCATCAAGCAACTCGGTTTCGCCATTAACCGAAGGCACCATGCCAGCCTTGCGATCAATTGACTCCTGAATAGCTTTCCGGGTTTTCGCTACAACAGGGTCACTCTCCAACCCAGCCAACAAAAAATTGATACCGACTTCCGCAATCACGTCTTCTTTTGAACGTAATAGGATCGTATCGATATTTTTGCGGTAATAATCATAAATCCACTGATATTCCCGTTCTTTAATCGGATGTTGGTAGTATTCAGAAGCAGCAAAAATAATATGTGTCAGGCCATAAATTTTATTCATGAACTGCTGATCAGTAAGATCGGCGTCTTTCTTGTCCGGGTAGGTCGCCTTAAACGCGGCTATAAACTCATCAACCACATCCTGCTCACCCAACTGACGTAGCCAATAAACCTGGTTAGCCAATTGCGCTGCCCACGCTCGAATCATTTCCGGATCGGTTGCGTACTCAGCAAAATCGTAGCGACGGATCACCTGCCTCAATTTTTCATCTTCTCGGTGCTTAAGGCCATATTCATTAGCCCTTGCCATTGAGCCAAGCAAATCAACCCCTAGATACAAATACTCGGGTTGTGATTGAGTCACGGCGTAGCGTAGCTTTCCGCGTACATCATCTTTTTTTCCGTAGTTCTGAATTCGTATATCTGAGTAAGCTTTGATTTGATCCGGGGTATAAACCTCGGTAGCGAATTTGTTTAATCGACTGGCAACCCGCGCCATATCTGACCATATCGCAGCCCCATATTTCGCATCTTGAGTTTGACGGTACATACGAAGTCCATAATGACCCATTTTAAACGCTGGTAAGGTATATAGATTGGTTTCGTAAGTCTGGCGGATAAGAGCTGCGTCTTGCTGATAAGAAGGACTGGCTGCAGACAGATCAACAGTAACCAGATCCGTTTCCGCATAGGCCGCCCCCACAAACAGGGAGAAAACTAAAGGTAAGCAGGCATTCAATAACTTCATATATCACTCCATAACGATGGGCTGATTATCCCTTATGTATGCACAAAAACGCTACCAGATAACGCTACACATCAGGTCAGAATTAGGTCAATTATCAATATATTGCGCCATTACAAAATGGTCCGAAAGGTTAAGTTAATTCTGGCTTGCTTTGGGCGCTGAGTTTTCGGTACGGAGTGTGACCAAAACTGTTGGGTCATGCCCGCCATTATCAGTAATGAGCCTGACTTTAGGTTGAATTCGATCTTTTGTTTGCGGAGAAGATGCTTGAGAACAAAACGTCGCTCTTCGCCCAGGCTAACCGAAGCGATAACGGGGTGAGCGCCAAGCTCGGGTTCATTGTCCTGGTGCCACCCCATATAATCCCTGCCATCACGGTAGAGGTTAGCCAGCACCGAATTAAAGGAAGTCTTACTCACCTGCTCGCAGGCTGATTTGATCGCCAGTAACGTGGGCGTCCATGGTTCAGGGGTCATTGTCAGTCCCGAATAGGTGTAGACCGCTTCGCCACACCATGCCTGTAACCGGGGCTGAAGGACATCACGGCCAAACATCCGAATCGTTTCCTGCCGCCAGTCAAGCTCGGCCAACAGCTGGTGGAAATAACACTGAGACTCACGGGAAGAAATAAAATCCGGCGCCCAAAAAAGCTTGCCATCCGGAATTTCCAGCCACTCTCCTGTTCCCCCAACTGCGGCAGTCGAGATAAAGAGTTCGAGGTTATCCATCCCCTATTACTCTCGTTAGTTTAATTTCGGATCAGTTCTGGGTCAGTGCCGTTGGTCAATTGGTAACCAATCTTGGTGCCCCGGACCAATATAGTCAGCACTCGGTCTGATAATCCTATTATGCTCCCTTTGCTCAAAGACATGCGCTGACCACCCGGTCACCCTGCTCATCACAAAAATAGGGGTAAACAACTTTGTGGGAATATTCATAAAATGATATGCCGCGGCATGGAAAAAATCAGCATTGGCAAACAACGATTTTTCTCTCTTCATCACCGCTTCAACACGATCGGATATGTCGTATAACACCGCATCATCGGCACCTTGAGATAACTTTTCTGCCCATGTCTTAATAATTATATTTCGAGGATCAGACTCCCGATAAATAGCATGACCGAAACCCATAATCTTCTCTTTATTTGCCAGCATCTCCATAATACCGGCTTCAGCTTCGTCCGGTGTCTGCCAGCGTTCGATCATATCCATCGCCTTCTCATTGGCCCCACCATGCAATGGCCCCCGAAGGGTCCCAATCGCGGCGGTGATACAAGAGTAGAGATCCGTCAGGGTTGAAGCACACACCCGAGCAGTAAACGTAGATGCATTAAACTCATGCTCGGCATAGAGGATCAACGAGCAGTGCATCACCTGCTTGTGTAATTCGGACGGTGTTTCACCTGTTACCATCTTAAGGAAATAACCACCGATACTGTCCTGATCACAATAGGTTTCAATTCGAACCCCATGATGGCTATAGCGATACCAATAGCAGATAATTGCGGGCAACAGAGCTAACAGACGATCCGCCTTGTCATATTCTTCAACGAAGTCATGCTCCTGCTCTAAATTCCCCAGCATCGAACACCCCGTACGCAGCACATCCATTGGATGAGCATCAGCCGGGATCTGTTCCAGTACCGTTTTCAATGCCAACGGCAAGCCTCGATAAGAAATCAGCTTGGTCTTATAGGCGGCCAACTCCGCTTTTGTTGGTAACTTGCCTTTTAGCAATAAGTAGGCGACTTCTTCAAATTCCGCATATTTTGCTAAATCGGAAATATCATACCCCCGGTAAGTCAGCCCTGTACCTGTTTTACCAACGGTACACAATGACGTCGAACCCGCGCTCTGGCCTCGTAAGCCTTCTCCCCCCAGTGCTTTATCTTTACCCGTCATCACTAACTCCCTACAGTTAATTACTATGCACTAAACATAGGCCAAATTATTCGACTGAACCAATGGATAGTCGATTCAGCACCGAATCTACAATTAAGCTTTCAGTGCAATATCAACCCATACCAAGCGATGATCAGAACCGGCCTGAGGTCGACATCGTCCTTTTTCGTCAGTGATGAGACTTCGCAGTGGATCTTTTTTGTCTGGCCAGAAAACACCGGTTTGCAATATATCTAGATTCGCCGACGGCAGCACATAATCCAACCGAAGACCCGATATATGCGTCCACTCCGTCGCCCGGCCCTGGCGTTGCTGCCAAGGAAGATGAAAGCGTCCACCAAAACTTTTAGGGGTCATCCGACCGGCACTCGCCGAACGATTGATTTTTGGGTGTAACAGAAGATTACGAATAGCTGACTTCATACCATCGCCATCGGTCATATCTGCATTCAGATCCCCCATTACCACAAAGCGGTCATTGAGAGCGAGTCCCCCCCGCAGGCCATCATCCGCTCTAAGGTGACTGGCATTATCAATAATCTCTGTTAGCAGTCGTAACTCATCATGATTACGGCGTGCATTACGTTTTTCAGCGCCATCAAAGACTGGTGGAGTCGGATGACAGCACAGAAGATGAATAAGCTGATCACCAATCTCAACAGGCACGACGACATGATTTTTCGATGACAGTCGCACCACCTGCTTAGCTTGCTGACTGTAATAATTTTCGGGCATACAGTGATTGGGGAAATCCCGCCACAACAACTGTTGCCAACTTCGAACCTGTGATTCTCGAACAGGATAACGAGACAGGATGACAAAGCCAAAATGACCATGATGTTCGCCAAAGCCAAGACCATCTGCCGGCAAGGTCAGCTCGCCATCTCCGTCGAGATCATACTCGCTCATTAGGCCAGTATTAGTTGGTGGGCAGTATCTGTACGGATATGAGATGGGTTGTTGCTGATGCTGGGGGCTTGCCAGATAATGGCGGCAAAAATTCTCAACACTGCCATCATCGCCCCCCTCTCCAGGATGATCAAACTCGCACAACATCAATACATCGGGACGAACATGCTGAATGATAGCCGCCAGGCGAGAAAAACGCTCATTACCCGGGGCCGAAGTTTGCTGAAAAATCTGCCCTGGAACAGGCGAAGACATAGAAACGTTGAACACCGCAACTCGCAGCGAGTAAGGCAAAGGGGGTGTCGAGAATTCAGAACAGGATTCAGGTAGTGTTTCCGTAAACAATGAAAGTCACTCAACATCAAAACAGGGAAACCGAGGATTCTAATAGCAATGGCTTGATTGCACTATTAAATCCCCCGCTTTATTCCTGATATTTGTAATGATGTCCAAAATCAGTCGTATATAGCTATAACACCTAATTACGTATAGGGGGATATCTCCCCCACCAACTGAGTGATTGCCAACCTGATTTGCTGCGCATCATGCATGGCGCGATGCTTTACCGGCCCGAGCTCCTCCAACGCCAACTGAAAGCGGGCCCGCTCGATACCATTTTCCTGCATCAGCCAATGACCGATTTCTGTCAACATAAAAGAAGGACGCATATGCGCGGCATGATAAAGCCTGCCGAGCCAAAATAAATCCCATTGGCTATCACAAAATACATACTCAAATCGTCCCAAAACAGCATTAAGGTGATGGCACACCTCAACAACCTGCACTCCCTTGAGTTGCAACTCCTGACGGGATATCTGATGAATTTCATGCTCGGCATAGTCATCCCAGTACTGCCAAACATCACTTGCGGTAAGAGGGTTAATCAATAAACTGTTGCCACTGCCATCTGGTAAAGAGTATCCCACTTCAATCGGATATGACTGATCAGATAAACCAGATGCTTCAAAATCCAAAGTTGCCCACATTGCACTCTCCCTGATGCTTATTTGATATTCTTCATGATCCAGTACGGCGACTCCCTGTCGAAATTACGCTAGATCACGAAAGTTGAATTTTATTGCAGCTAAGTTTACCTCTTATTTGGTATTAGCAGATGTAAACGAACTACACAATAAATGTAGCTTGTATCTACTCTTTGAGGGTAAAAATGTCGCCCTAGCTCACTATTGATACAATTATGATGTAGTGCCATTGAGTAATCTTTGATAGGTCTGAACGTCATCGGCAGAAAAGCAAACAAAGTAAACAAGGTCGATACTCTTAACATTTTTCAGTACGTCATTGACCGTGGCGATGGCAAGTTCCGCGGCTCTCTGTTTTGGGAAATGATAAACACCCGTACTAATACAGGGAAAAGCAACACTCTTCGCTCCTGCCTGCCAAGCCAATGTTAGAGCATTGCGATAACAGCTAGCCAATAGCTCATCCTCATGATGGTTTCCCCCATGCCAAACAGGCCCCACCGTATGGATAATATATTTTGCCGACAACCGGTATCCTTTGGTTACCTTTGCTTCACCTGTTTTACAGCCGCCAAGAGTACGGCACTCCGCAAGCAGTTCAGGCCCGGCCGCACAGTGAATTGCCCCATCAACACCTCCGCCACCCAGCAACGAATTATTTGCTGCGTTGACGATAGCATCCACATCGAGCGTTGTTATATCCGCTTGGATTACAGTTAACTTAGCCATTATTTTTCCGCCTCAACATCATGACGTCATGCTTAATTTCATTTAGGATCAAAACAAATAGGCTCACTCAAAAAACACCATGACTCCAATTATAGGTTTTGCTGGCTACAGCGGCTCAGGGAAAACGACACTGCTGGAACAACTGATTCCTCTACTCAAGCAACAAGGCTTGCGGATCGGCCTGCTCAAACACAGCCACCACAGCATAGACCCTGATACACCGGGAAAAGACAGCTACCGACTGCGCCACGCAGGCTGTGCACAAACGCTAATGGCAACCAAAGAAAGGCACATGCTCTACTTTGAATATCCAGAGCCTGAGCGTGAAGAACCCGAACTTCACGCCTGCCTGCGCCAGTTCGATCATAGCCAGCTGGATTTGGTATTAGTAGAAGGGTTTCGTGACGAGGCATTTACCAAGATTGAAATTCACCGGCCAAGCTATGGCAAACCGCTGCTGTATCCTAATGACCCGAATATTATTGCTTTTGTTACCGACGGCGACTGCCCGCAAGGGTGTGAGCTTCCCCAACTCGATCTCAACAAACCGGAAGATGTCGCGAAGTTTATTGGTGATTGGTTACAAAGGAAACAGAGCTAACTAATTATAAAAACAGAAAAGCGAGAGTTAACAAACTCTCGCTTTTGTTTTGGGTCCTGGGTCCTGGGTCCTGGGTCCTGGGTCCTGGGTCCTGCAGGTGTTACGAATCTTGAAGCTAGGTCAAGCTCTTGTTCTTCCCTAGGGCCTGATTTTCCTAGAACCTAGAGCGCTCTTCCCGCACCTATCGTTAAATTGCCCAGCCACCGGCATAGAATGCCACTAGCACAACCGCAATAATTACCGTACCAGCATTCAGACGTTTCCATTCACCGGAAATAACACGGCCAATGACCAACGAGCTAAAGCCAAGCATAATACCGGTCACAATATTACCGGTAAGAACAATAAATACGGCACATACCAAGCCCGACAGAGCATCAACCGAATCTGCCATATCCAGCTTGCTGACATTGCTCAGCATCAATAGACCGACATACATCAACGCCGGCGCTGTTGCGTAAGCAGGTACTAGGTAGCTGATTGGAGACAGGAACAATAACAGCAAGAACAAACCACCGACCACTGTTGCAGTCAAGCCGGTCTTACCACCAGCAGCGGTACCTGCCGCTGATTCGATATATACCGCAGCCGGCGCACCGCCGACGAAGCCAGCAAAGATGCTACTCACGGAGTCGGCAGTTAAGGCTTTACCGCCGTTAATGATCTGGCCGTCTTTATCCAGCAAGTTTGCCTGTCCGGCAACCGCACGAATAGTACCTGTCGCATCAAAAATCGCGGTCATGACCAGCGCCAATACGCTTGGGATAATAATAGGATTTAACGCCCCCATGATATCCAGGCTACCCAGCAGCGATTCACCTTCTGCACCGAAAGACGGCATAGCAAACAGCCCCTGATAGGTCACGTTAGGGTCAAAAATCAGACCAAAAATCGAAATCGCCACAATTACCAGCAAAATACCACCCGGAACGCGGCGCTTCTCCAAGCCAAAGATTGCCGCTAGGCCAATCATAGACATCAGAACCGGCAGAGAGGTAAATTCACCCAGCGTCACTGGCAAACCAGCATGTGGGTTTTTCACTACCAAGTTGACACCATTGGCAGCAATTAACAGTAGGAACAGGCCGATACCAATACCGGTACCATGGGCAATCCCCGTTGGCAGGTTGGTTAAAATCCACTGACGAACCCCGGTGACGGTAATCGCCGTGAAAAGTACACCCATTAAAAATACAGCACCCAAGGCAACAGGAATACTAATCCCCTGCCCCAGTACTAAACTAAATGCGGTGAAGGCGGTTAGCGAGATGGCACACCCTATCGCCATCGGTAACTTAGCCCACAACCCCATCACTAACGAACCAAACGCCGCAACCAAACAGGTCGCGATAAAAACGGCGCCCTGATTAAAGCCCGCAGCACCCAGCATACTCGGTACCACGATAACCGAGTACACCATGGCGAGGAAGGTTGTTAAACCTGCAACCAATTCCTGCCGTACGGTACTGCCGCGCGCCGTGATGTGAAAATAACCGTCTAACCCACCTTGATGTTGTTCTGTCGCTATAGTGGCAGGATCACTTTGTATTGTACTATTTTCAGACATGATGGTAGTTCCTTGTTTGAATTGGGCGTGAAGCGGACGGAGGGTCTCTATCTTTGAGGCGCCCCTTCACTGCCCAGAAAATATGTTGAGCTTCCTCTCAACCTGTATACCCAGTCACTTGGGTAAATATATAAACCCCTGAAGAACGTCTTTGAATCTGTATTATCGTAATTAGTTAGATGATATTAACCGCGCTCATAAACCAGGCGGCCATCAACATACGTACGGTAGATACTGCGATCATCACCCAGCGTCATTAACATGAACAGCTTTTCTGCCAAGTCTTTCGAACTGTCAAAACGCAATTGCTGCAACGGTGTCGAACATGGGTCAATAACCACAAAGTCTGCTTCTTTTCCGGTTTCAAAGTTACCGATAAGATGATCCAGAGAGAGTGATTTAGCTCCGCCCAGTGTCGCCAGATAAAATGCCTCAAAAGCCGACAAACGATGCTGCTGAAGCTGCATTACCTTGTAAGCCTCATTCAGAGTTTGCATCATATTGAACGTGGTACCAGCACCAATATCTGTTCCCATTCCCACTTTCACGTTACGTTTCCACGCTTCTTGCAGCTTGAACAAACCACTGCCGAGGTAGAGGTTCGAGGTTGGGCAGAACGCAATAGACGAATCGGTTTCCTGCAGGCAATCCCATTCTTTGTCTTCTAAATGAATACAGTGAGCAAAGACACTTTTGTCACCGGTCAGGCCGTGGTGATGGTATACATCCAGGTAACCGTCTTGCTCAGGGTAAAGCTCCTTGACCCAAGCAATCTCATTTTTGTTTTCGCATAAATGGGTATGAACATAAGTATCAGGGTATTCCTCCTTCAACTTGCCAGCCATTGCTAGCTGTTCGGGCGTAGAAGTCGGTGCAAAGCGCGGGGTGATCGCATACAGCAAACGGCCGCGTTTATGCCATTTTTCAATCAACTCCTTGGTTTGGTTGTAGCCCACTTCCGGCGTATCAAGCAGATAATCAGGCGCGTTGCGGTCCATCATCACTTTGCCCGCAATCATCCGCATGTTGATCTTCTCGGCTTCTTCAAACAAGGCATCAACCGATTCCGGGTGCACGGTGCCAAATACCAATGCCGAGGTAGTACCGTTACGTAGCAATTGCTTGATAAAGAAGGCCGACATCTCGCGCGAGTAGTCTTTATCTTTGTAACGAGCTTCCGTTGGGAATGTGTAATTATTTAACCACTCTAGTAGCTGCTCACCGTAGGCACCGACCATCTCAGCCTGAGGGTAGTGAATATGGGTATCAACAAAACCCGGCATTACCATTTTGCCCGGATAGCTGCGGACACGAACCGAAGCTGGGACTCTATCTTTCCCTTCAGCCCATTCCCCGACCCACTCAATACGGCCGTTTTCAACCAACATCAAACCATCTTCGATATAGCGAATATTCTTTTCGATGTCTTCTGGTTTATCGACTACTTTAGCAATGTCCAGAATCGACGCTCGAATCGCCTTGATAGATTGGGAGTACTCCATACATACCTCTATTATTATGTCTTTGCGCGCTAACCCGCCGATGTCGATAACGACAGTTGTAGGGTGATATCACGACGAGTCCGCGCTGACCTTTTATTAAATCTGTTATGTAAAACGCGTTAAATCACGTCTTAACTAAATCTGTCTTACCTAAAGCCTAGCCTTCGCACCTGGGCAAAGGGAAGTTAGCTACGCTCGGCTTCTGCCTGCTGAGCCGTCAGTTTTTCTTCCTCTTCCAACGCACGGTTACAGGCTTCGCACTCTTTGATTTGCTCTTCCAGTGCTTCGCGTTTTTCCTGCGCACTTTCCGCCTCGTCAGCGCGGTTGATCCCCAAGAAAATATTCAGCGCCAATGCCACCAGCGATCCCGTTGTAATACCGGAGCCAAGGATCACGCGCATCGAATCTGGCAGATAAGTCAGCACTTCGGGACGCACTGTCACCGCCATGCCTGATGCCACACCGACAGCGATGATTAGCATATTACGTTTGGTAAAATTAATACGTGAAAGGATGCCAATACCGGCAGAAATGATCATTGCGAACATCACCAGCCCCGCACCACCAAGCACTGGAGATGGGATGGTGACAACAATACCGCCCAGTTTCGGGAACATGCCAGCAAGTAGCATAATGACACCAGTAACAGCCACCACATGACGACTGGCAACCCCAGTGATTGAAACAATACCGACGTTTTGGCTAAAAGATGAGAAGGGCGTTGCACCGAATACAGAGGCCAATGCACTACCGACACCGTCACAAAGGATCCCTTTGGAGAGTTTCTTTCCGGTTAGCTTGGTATGTGTCGCGTCACTCAGCGCCAGGAAGTCGCCGGTTGACTCCATGATTGTCACCAGGTACGCAATAGACATTCCGATAATGCCACTGACGGTAAAACTGAGACCAAACGGCACAATTTCTGGCAGGGCAAAAAGTTCGGCATCACGGACCGGCGAAAAGTCGACAATACCCATGAAAATAGCAACCAAGTACCCTACCGTCATACCAATCACAATTGCCGCGGCAGAGATAATACCTTTACCGACTTGTGACAGGACAATCACGACAACTAATACCAGCAGCCCCAACATCAGGTTGCTCACTTGACCGTAGCCTTCCTGCCCGACAAAACCACCGGCAAACCAGTCCACCGATACCGGCAGGATGGTTAAGCCAATGAGAACAACCACGGTACCCGATACCACTGGCGGGAATAGCTTTCGGATCTGCGGCATAAAGCGGCTGCCGATAATCATCACCAGTGAGCCCACTAGCGATGCACCAAAGATGCCCGAGACACCGGCATCCAGACCTATGGAGATGGAGATTGCGACAAAGGTAAAACTGGTACCCATCACCACAGGGAGGCGAATACCCACCGGGCCAACCCCCTTACACTGGATAATCGTCACCACACCCGAAACCATCAGGGCCGCATTCACCAGTATCACCATTTGATCGGTCGGTAAACCAATCGCACTGCCGACCACCAAAGGCACGGCAATAATCGCTCCCATCGCGGCAAGCATGTGTTGTAGCGCAAGTAAAATTGAAGCCCCGACGGGAGGCTTATCTTCGACGTTATAAAACAGTTTCATTTCAATACCATCCGTTCTTTGTTACTTCCCTGGACTTGCGCGTTGCTTGAAATGCTCCTTCTCAGCATGACTAAACCAGCATTTGTCCGTAGAAAGATTGGACGAGTATAGAATCGATAACCTAGCCAGAAATTCCCCAAGGGTCTCTCACTTAGCCCTTTAGCTAAGTGTTGCCTCACCCCATAACACCGCGACTGAAATCAGATCAGCCCATACCGGCCACGCTATGACAGCTCACTCGCAAGAAATACCAAACAAGCGTTTGATAAAGAAGCGGCCATTTTCCCATCCCCTGAAAAATGACCGCTTCATGTATTACTTAGAGCTTATTAAGACCGCGAAGTACCTTCTCTGGTGTGAAGTGCCAATCGCGAATCCAGACCCCGCAGGCATCATGGATTGCCGAGGCAATTGCCGGGGCGGCACCATTAACGCCAATTTCAGAAATCGACTTGGCACCATAAGGTCCGACAGGATCATCACTCGGAACCAGTACCGCTTTGAAGTCGCGAGGGATATCGCCAATCATCGGCGCACCGTAGCTCTTCAGGTCGCGGGTTAGCGGAATACCGTTTTCGTCATACATCAGCTCTTCAGTTAAGCTGTGACCGATAGCGCGCATGCTTGCACCGTAAATTTGCCCCAAAGCCAAATCCGGGTTCACTGGTGTACCACAGTCGAGCAAGGCATGGAACTTGTCCAGCTTGATTTCACCAGTACGGGTATTTACTGCAACTTCAGCGAAGTTTGCCCCATATGGGAATGCAAACTCAGGTGTTGTGAAGCATCCTGATGCCAACAGCTGCCCCCAACCGGTACCACTTTCAGCCTTGTGGGCAATATCAAAGTAGCTCACCTGGCCTTTCTTGCCTTTGACAAAGCCTGGTGCGACGATTTCGACATCTTCGACCGACTCTTCCAGCATCTCGGCACCGCACTTAAGGATTTTCTCACGCATGGCTTCTGCTGCACGCTTGGCTGCATTACCTGAGAAACATGTACCCGAGGAAGCATACGCCCCCTTATCAAATGGCGCATGATCCGTATCGCCGGAATGAACAGTGATTTCGTCCATTGGACAGCAAAGCACTTCCGCCGCTAGCTTGTTAATTACCGTATCTAAACCTGTACCGATATCAGCACCACCTGAGTGGATGATGAACGTACCGTCAGAAGCCATCTTGATGCTACAGTTGGCCTGGTCGATATCAGGGATACCTGATTTCTGCTGGATGATTGCCACACCGCGACCGACTTTCCAGTCTCCTTCAGCCGTCTTAGGCGAATCCCACTCAATCAACTTGCGTCCTTCGCGCAAGATAGGCTCCAAGGCACAACTATGTACTTTCGGTGCACAGGTTGGCATTTTACCTTCACCAATCGCCGCCAGAATCTTCAGCTCCTGACCTTCCACAACACGGTTCTTCTCAACCATATCAAGATGATCAATGCCTAACTCTTCTGCCAGCTCGGCCATTGCCATAGTGAGGGCGAAGTTACCTTTCGGCGCGCCGTATCCCTGATATGCCCCAGTAGGACAGATATTGGAATAGTATGTCGTTACTCGGAAATCAACGTTATCACATGGGTATAGCGGCAGAGATAGTGCAGGACCATTGCTCGGTACTGTCAGTGCGTGGTTACCGTAAGGGCCGGTATTGGCACGGAACTCCATGTCAATTGCCGTTAGCTTGCCGTCTTTAGTCGCGCCCAGCTTCACAGTAACTTTGGCAACGTGGCGAGTAGAGTTAGAAATGAACTCTTCTTCGCGGGTATGATGGAAATACACCGGACGACCGGTTGTCCATGTTGCCCAGGCACAGACATCTTCCAACAAGATATCCTGTTTAGAACCATAGCCACCGCCCACACGCTCTTTGACGATATGAACCTTGTTCTGTTTCACACCCAAGATTTTCGCCACCTGACGACGGACGTGCCATGGCACCTGAGTAGAATCGTGCATGACCAGACGCTCGCCATCCATATAGCTGTAACAGATATGGGTTTCGACCGGCAGCTGCTGAACCTGTTTAGATTCGTAAGTACGCTCGATGATCACATCGGCTTCTTCGAAGCCTTTGTTCAAGTCACCGATATGGCCACGAACGCTAGCGGCAATATTCTTGCGAGGGAAACAACCAATCGGGAAGTTAACTATCAGTTTACCTTCGCGAGGGTCAGCATCGCGGTTTTGCTCTTCCAGATCCTCTGGCGCGCCCACACCGTACTCAATTGGCTCGTTGTGAATGATTGGGGCTTCAGGGGCCATTGCCTCATCGATAGTCATCACCGGCTTGAGCACATCGAATTCAACCTCGATGAGCTTCAGTGCCTGCTCAGCAATTTCTGGACTTTCAGCAACAACCGCAGCAACACGATCGCCCACATGACGCATCTTCTGTCCGAACATACGACGATCTAGCGGTGAAGGCTCTGGCGCACTCTGACCACCAGGGGTATAAGGAACATCTGGGCAGTTTAGGTGCGTGATCACCGATACCACGCCCGGTAGTGCTTCAGCCTTGCTGACATCCAGATGCTTGATCCAAGCATGCGGATGCGGGCTACGCAGCATCTTGATCACGCAGGCATTGGCCGGAATTCTATCTTCAACATAGCAAGGTTTAGCCTGCACCATTTTTGCCGAATCGATCTTCGGGCAGTTTTTACCAACAATGGTCAGATCGTCGCGGAACTCGGGCGCAAACTGCTGCTGATATTCGGGATCGCCCAGACGCTTTGCCGCCAACTCAACCACTTCATAAAACTGCTGATAGCCGGCATCACGACTAAATAGCCCCGATAGCGCATCATCAATTTCTTCGCGGTTTGGCTGAGGATTCGTTTCAAGCAATTGAGTTAGGATCAAAGCCAACGCCGGATCGTTATAGCCTGACTGAACCACACCGACATCAATCATCGCCTGCTGTACCAAGCTTAACTGGTTCCACTCGCCGAGTGATTCAGCCGTTTTAACTTCAGCGCCTTCTAGCTGAGCAGCGACCAGCAACGAAGCATTCTTTAACGTACCATTGACTAAAATGACATCAGAGCCGGCAAAGCCGAAACCATCATCACTATTGCGCACCGAGTGCAAACCCAATCCGTGCAACAATGTTTGTACGTTTTCACCAAGACGGCATTCCAGCGCTTGAGGACGACCATTAAGAGTAAAGTTGATAGTCATGATTACGCCTCCTCAACCAAGTGCTGGCATTCTGCCAGTAGATCGGTAACGACTACTCCAGCGATATAGCGTTTGTATTCAACGCTACCGATGATATTGGCCACAGGATGTACTGCATCAGCAACCGCTTGTTCTAACAATTCACCTTTTAAGTCTTGCTTCTCGACATCTCGCAAGCGGATAGGTCTGGCCGCGCCATTATGAAGCGGTGATACTCCGTCGAGGGCAATAATTTTATTTCCAGCTTTGTCGATTGATACTGCAGCCGTCACAACTGCCAGACCTGCAGCAGAACGAGCAATGTTGTATCCAATACAGGTAAGGTTCACATCCGGAATAATCACTTTGGCAATCAGGTCACGGTCATCGTTACTGATATAGGCTTCGACGTCTACCTCACGGCCATCAGCCAGCACCACATAGGCATTCAATGCCATCAGGCTAGGCACCAACAGAGCCTCTGATTGTAAGGCCGCAATCTCGCCACCCAGCGTGGCCTGGTTACGAATATGACGTGAATAGATAAAAGCCGCTGCCTGTTTTAGTGCCACAGGTACCAACTCGCTATCGATCAAAGTTTGGATGTGGCACATCGCGCCAATATGCAGGGCCTCGCCTTGTTGCTCGATTTTATCGAAAGCAAGGTTATCAAGAGAGATTGCTACCGTTTTTTCCGTCTTGGTTGGTGCAGCATTTAATTTCGAACCGCCAGCAAACCAAGTAGCAGCGCCAGCATGTTGCTGCATCAATTCGAGCGCTTGGGCAGTGGAGTCGGGTCTCAAGTAGTGTTCAATCATTTTTCTTACCTTTTTAGAATTCTACTTATATTTCGGTTCATGCATCTCTTTAAGAAAACAGAGGTAATGAAGTTTTTTGAATTTCTTAAGCACTAAAAAGGCAACTATTAAGCCAAACTTCTTAATCCCTCGGATAAGAAATGAGTTTCGTGAGCGCGGTCAGAAATCAGACCAGAAATGAGAACTAAATCAATGTGATCACTTTGATTCAAGAAAGGAATATAACGAGAGCCCAATGCCTAAATAAGATCGCTTCTCACTCCGCGCCTGTTATCTATCAAATTAATACGTCCACTATCAAATTGATATTGATAGCGATGAGAGACAAGCGAACTTAAAGTACACACTACAGACTGCTAGACTTCTAACAAGCAATCGGTATCGCAACCGAACTTCTGATGGATATCGGGATGGTTAAACAAGCAGAACAGTTACAGCAGCATCTCCTTTCATCGGGAATACCATCCGATTTCTCGACCATTCCTATGCACCAGACCATACCCGGTGACGTTTTGCATGAGATAGACCAGTTTATTGAAATATTTGAGCAGGTAACAAGCCGCACGGCATGGCTTAGCACTGCACTTAGGGAAACACCGGAGGTTGCCCAGATACATCATTGCGAAACCTGTTTTTTTAGTGCCTGGGATATACATCTGCCGCCAGAACATCCCCACCAGTGGCAACTGATCGAATTCAATGACAACGGCTCAGGTTTCCTCTTCGCGGGTCTTATCAACCAGGTGTATTACGACCTATTTTTGTCTAAAACAACGGAAGCATCAGCAACAGAGGCAAATGATAGCGTCAAGCCTCCCCTTTGTTACGCGCAACTCTGCAGCCAGATACAAACAATGATAGCCGCCGAAAGCCATGCCTTTTTCGGCCAACAGCCCGATGGCTTGCTATTGATCCTCGATGATAGTGAGTCCTTGCAAACAGGGAGATTCCGTCACGAACACCAGCTATTAGCTAAGATAGCCCAAGGGCAAGGATGGCATACTGCCATTGATTCCCCTGAGTCACTCTACTGGGACGGCAGGCAACTGCTGTTGCTTGAAGGTTCAGGAGAACAGACGGCAGGAAAACCAGTGGCATTCATCATCAACCGCTCTACCGACTTTCTGTGGCAGGATGCCATTTTTACACCATTAAACCAGGCTTATAAAAGTGGCAGTGTGTATGTCGCCCCCAACCCTTTCAGCTACGCAACAAAAAGCGACAAGCGACTACTGGAATATCTGTCACGGCCAGATTGGGATAATGAACTCGGAATTAAGAAAAACGAACGGGCAATGCTAAGCAGCCATGTTCCTGCAACCTACCTGCTGACTGAAGCAAACCTGAGCCAACTCGCAGAACAAAAAGCCGATTTTGTTTTTAAGCCCACCCATGGTCATGCCAGCCTTGGGGTACTCAACAGCCATGAAATCGGAAAACATCGATTGCAACGACTACTGGCAAAAGGACATCCGTATATTGCTCAACAGATTGCCGAGAAATCGCAGCTATTGCCGGAGACTAACCACCCTCTGTGGAGCGATTTACGGGTTTGGGCCTATAAAGGGAGACGCTTCCTGATCTCCGGGCGCGCCTCTAGCCGCAAAGAACGCCTCGATTTGCACCCTCCGGGTGGATGGGTGCCGACTTTTGAAAGTTTATAAACAAGCTTCCTGAATGACTACAATCAAAAACAAAAAAAAGGGGCCATCGCCCCCTGAAACATGAAAGAAAATAAAAAAGAGGATGGAATATACCCAAGTAACTTCAAGCTACTTGGGTATAACACTATTGAACGCTGAGTTGAGACAACCAACGTTGTAATAGATTGAGGGATGCCTGATGACGATATTCGGCAGTTGATCGCTGGTCATCAATAGGACGAATGATCTCGCTGTACATACCCACTACTTCATTAACAAACCGTGGCTTTGCTAATTTTTCGGTCGGTTGCCCAATCAGAAGCGATTCCAGCTCACGACTACGGACAACCGTCGGTCCTACAGCCCCAAACGCAACCCGCCAATCTACTAGCTTACCTTTGCCGGTTCGGCCTTTTTTGACCTTTGCCAAACCAGCTACCGACAACTTTGTTAGTGCATTGGCTGCGCGGGTACCAACCTTATGATAAAAGGTGATCGGCAAATCCGACTGTGGTATCACAACATGAGTCAGCATCTCACCTTGTCTGAGCTGGGTTAGCCCCGGAGCCAGAACGAAATCTTCCAAGGCCATTTCGCGTTGCCCTTGCACTGATGACAACACCACACGGGCATCAAGCAGATACAACGCGGGCAATGAATCGGCAGCAGGAGAGGCATTACAGATATTGCCAGCCATTGTTGCTCGGTTTCGCAATGCCGGCGCAGCAATTTTCGCCACACTTTGACGCAAAACATCGGGGATTAACGGATGGCACTCAATCTCACTCAATGTGACTCCGGCACCTATGAATATCCCTGAATCAACGCCACCATCTCGATCTGGCTCAAGGCTGGCCTGGGTTATATGTTTCAGCTCATCAATCGCATCGACAAACACCACGTCACGGCAAAAGCTCGGGCTCATCCCCGGGCGAACACTGTGCCTGACCATCAGATCTGTGCCGCCGGAAAACAGGGTATGATCACCAACCGCCAGTTTATCGAGTGCTTGCTCCAAGGTCTCAGGACGATAGACAGTTACCATAACCCTTCTCCTTTGGTGGCAGCAATCTTGGCCGCATCGATGATCATGCCATAGCCGGTACAACGACACAGGTTGCCTGAAATAGCAGTACGAATTTCCTGTTCGCTCGGATTGGCATTTGCCTCAAGCAAGGCATAAAGCGCCAACACCATACCGGGAGTACAGAAACCGCACTGAACCCCTTTTGCCTCAAGCAAGGCATCAATCACACACTGACCCTTTTCGGTCTGACGCAAGCCTTCCAGAGTCATGAGCTCGGCGCCCTGAGCCTGAGCAATCGGCATCATACAGGCGTTGACCAGCTTGCCGTTGAACAAGATCGAGCAGGCTCCGCACTCTCCTTCGCCACATCCCTCTTTGGTAGCTGTCTGTTTTAGATTGCCGCGCAATGTATTCAATAATGACTGCATTGGGTCGACATCTACCGTGATAAGCTGGTTATTTAGATAGAACTCGATATTCATTGCGCCTTACCTCTAGCTACTTTTCCTGCCGACTGATCAGACGCATACAGTGCCTGACAGACTTTCTCCGGCGTAACCGGGATCGAGGACAATGGCTTGCCAATCGCCGCTTCTACTGCAGCGGCAAACGCGGCAGCCCCTCCATTGTGAGTCAGTTCACCGCCCCCCTTGGCACCGTTTGGCCCAAACGGGTATGGATTATCAACCAGCCCACTTTCAATGGTCGGAACATCAAGTGCCGTCGGGATCACGTAATCGGCCATGGTTTTCTGAGCAAATACCCCATCTTGGTTCAGCTCCATTTTCTCGCAACTCCCGTAGCCAAGAGCCTGCACCAAACCACCGTCGATCTGCCCCCTGAAGACTTTTTCATCAATCGCCCGGCCAATATCATACATCGCCCATGCACCGATGATATCTGTTTCACCGGTCGCCATATCGACTTCGACTTCCACCACGTTCATGCCGTAGCTAGTCGCCTGATAGGCGTTGCCCTGATAGGTATTCTGGTCCCAGACGTGATAATCAGGCTTGCGATACACTTCCTCGATTTCCTGCTTCTCACCTTCCAGCCAGTTCAGCTGCAGTTTTTGTGCTGCTTTCTCCAGCAAGTAGCCGACAATCAGGATAGAACGCGAGGCTACAGTCGGACCGGAATCCGGCACAATACCGGTATCCGGCACTGCCAAGTGGATCGTCTCTAATGGTTTATTGAGCGTTTCGGCGACAATTTTGCGGAATGTCAGGCTAAGCCCCTGGCCAATATCGGTGTTCGAGGCCAAGATTTGTACGTCATCATTTTCTAGTTTAATGAGTCGCACCTTCGCGCGTACCAGAGTATCTTCCAGATCGCCGGCAAAACCGCAGCCATGCTGGAAGACTGCTAGGCCAATGCCTTTTCGCTTGCCACTGCCGAGACAATTCTCGTGCTGTTCGGGCTGAAAGGCATAGAGCGCAGTTTTGGTGTGATAATCCGACATCTCCAGAATGCGTTCATACATCTGATCAAGCACCAGATCACCAAAGATCTTGGCACCGGTCATGGTAGTGGAATCCGCCTTCAGGAAGTGACGTTGTTTGAAAGCGGCTGGGTCTTGTCCTAACTGTTTTGCCACATGGTTGATGTGAGTTTCCATGCAGAAACAGGTTTGCGGGGAACCAAAGCCACGGAACGCGCCAGTCGGTACCGTATTGGTGGTCCAGGCATGACCTTCAACACGAACGTTTGGAATATCGTAGACGTTGGTGACCGTAGTGATCGACCGCTGCAATACTATGCCTGACAGACTCAGGTAGGCACCGGAATTTACGTCGAACTTCACGTCCATCGCGACAATATTGCCATCAGCATCGATCCCGGTTTTATAGTGGAACTCGACCGGATGGCGTTTCGAGGTAAAGGCAATATCTTCGCTGCGTTCCAGCACAATCCGAATAGGCTGCTGAAGTTTATTGACCGCAACCGCCAATGGGCCTGCCAGTACATCCGGATAGTCTTCCTTACCACCAAAACCACCACCGGTCGGGCATTGAATCGCGCGAACATGGTCATGACCGAGGACTACGGCCATACAGTGATGAACATAGAAAGGACATTGCATCGATCCTTCAATGACAACTTTGCCATCTTTGGGGTAGCCAACGCACCCCTGAGTTTCGAGATAGATATGCTCCTGATAACCCGTACTGCACGTTTCTTCAATAATCGTAACAGCTTGTGCAAAACCCTCGTCGATATCACCTTTAGTCAACGCATGGGTATCAAGTACATTGTCTGTTGAATGAATGGCGCCATCGATGAGTGCTTTCGATTGCTCAATCGTATAAGCGGGCGTCAGTGGTGAGTAGTCCACCTTAATTTGTTGCAGTAATTGTTCAATAACATCGGGATTGGGGCCGACCAGTAAATAGATCACCTGGCCTACGTAACGGACTTCTTTGTCAGCGAATGCTGGCCAATCAATCTCAACAATTGGCAGTACATTTTGTCCCGGAACATCATCGGCACCAAACAAATGGTAGCCTTCAGGCAATTCCGGGATCTCAACCGATTTTATTACGCCTCTGGGGCAAGAAGAGCGGTAGAACCGCCCTTCTAATAGTCCCTCGTAATGGCGGTCGGCAATATACTTAGCTTCACCAGTGGCTTCGGACCACTTGAATTTAGTATTAACCGTATCCATACAGGGTTCTCACATTAGTCTAATTGATCCATGGTTTTCCAAAGACGCTGGGCCACTTTGCTTGCTTCAGCATAAATAGGCGCAACATCAAATGGGAACGCACGATCCTCGTACACAAAACGCCCTTCAACGATCACGCTGTTGACGTTGCCCGCGTTAATACCAAACGCAATGTGACCCGGCAGGTTGTCTGCCACAAATGGCGTCGGGCTGGTGTAATCAAGAATGGTCAAGTCCGCCTTATTGCCAGCATCTAGACGACCGAACTTGGCGCCGAAGTTGCGGGCAAGGATTTCATTACCGTTCCAAAGGCTGCGGGTAAAGCTATCCGGCCACAGCGGACCACCAGCATCACGGTGCTTGAAGAAGGCAAACTTGAGCTCTTCGAACATGTCGGCACCAATGCCGTCGGTTCCCAATGCCAGGTTTTTGAAGCGGGTCAGCTTGTGGTTATAGCCAACATTGTTGTTCATGTTAGAGCGCGCGTTATGAACCAGGAAGCCATCTTTGGCATTCAGGATGTCGATATCACGATCGGATAGGAACAGACCATGTGCCAGCAGGGTCTTTTCATTGATCAGACCGAAACTGTCCAGGCGCTCAACAATATCCTGGCTGTAGTGATGATGACTGTGGGTCACATCGTAACGATCTTCCGCGACATGAACGTGAATACCACGCCCGGTCACCTGTACCGCCTCGGCCATCATTGACAGCCCTTCGTTGGTCACCGTAAATGGTGCGTGGGCACCGATATGAGCTTCCACCAGATATGGCTCGATACCTTCGGCTTTAGCCCGGTCAATCTGCTGGGCAAAGGCAATGTTTTCTTCAACACCCGCCATCATTTCTTTCATGCCACCATTACGATCAGTGGTTTCGTAGCAGGTCATACCGCGTAGGCCTGCTTTCAAAAAGCCTTTTCGCAGGGTATTAAGTGAGCCGGCAATGTAATTTGGCGAAGCATGATGGTCGATCACCGCCGAACAGCCGTTCTTAATCGCCTCCAGCGAGCAGATCAGGCCACTGTAGTAAAGCGCTTCTTCGTCAAGGGCGCGGTCCATCCGCCACCAAAGGTTCTTCAGAATCGAGATGAAATCCGGGCTCGGTTTGATATCGGCCATAATGCCGCGCGCCAAACCTGAGTAGAAGTGGTTGTGCGAGCAGACAATACCCGGCATGACCAACTTACCCTTCATCTCCTTGATGGTGGCATCAGGATATTTAGCCGCCAAATCTGAGCCAACTTCCTTGATCACACCGCCATCAATAACGATATCAACGCTTTCTTTGATCAGTGCAGGTTCAAACTGCACTGCCGTTGCATTTTTAAGTAATAACATTCCTGACTCCTCACCTATACATCCACTTTGCCAAGAAGATAACGATGATTTGCATGCACATAGCTGATCATGGTTGCTTCATCTGCCATCGACTCAGGCATATCCAGTTCGCTTTGCTCATTAATGCTGAAGGTATATGTTTCGCCCTGAGTGCGGACAAGTACTTCTTCGCCTTCGATGTAGAAACCAGAATTGGTGCTGTCGGCAAAGTCACCACGCAGGTTGAAGATGGTGAACTTGTCTTTGTACGGTTTGCTGTCCCATGGACAGAACTGGGCACAGTTGCCACATTCGTTACAGTAGGCGTCAATATGCAATGTCTGGTACTGATCTTTAAAACCAGGAATTGGCAATGAAATATTGGCGCGGTTCGGACACACATCCACACACTTGCTACAGATATACGAACATTCCAAACAACGTTTTGCTTCTTGCTCGATAAAGTCTTCTCGATCGGCTTCTTCAAGCTTGTTCGCGCTGATCATCTTGACCTGAATATCACCTTTACGGGCGTAAACGGCCTCAGCCTTCACGTCTGAAGAAACTTCTTGCGGCTGATCCAATTGAGCTTCGCGCTCCAGAATTGCAGTAGCCGCTTTACGGCCACCAGAAATGGCAGAAACAATCGAAGAAGGGCCAGTTTGGGCATCACCCATCAGGAAGACATTCTCAACTGCGGTCTCGCAAGTCTTCGCATCGACAGCCGGCCAGCCATCTTCACCCATCGGAATACCGATACGGCTCAGTACGTCACGGTTAGACTGTTCACCAACAGCGGTTACCAGTGCATCTACCTGAAGCTCAACGGTCTTGTCGGTAGCCACCGGACGGCGACGGCCTTTCTCGTCTGGCTCGCCCAGCTCCATCACACGGGCTGTCAGCTTGCCATCAGCATCGAACTGCTCAGGGTTGGTCAGGAACATGAACTGAACGCCATCTTCCACAGCTTCTTCGTACTCTTCCTTGTACGCAGGCATTTCAGCAATCGTACGGCGGTACAGGATTGTAACTTTCTCGACACCGTCAACCTTAAGGGCGGCACGGGCACTATCCATCGCTGTGTTACCGGCACCGACAACAGCTACATGCTTGCCAAGTTCCAGCTTCTCACCATCGTTAAAGCTGCGGAGGAATTCGAGCGACTTGAACACCTTGGTATTATCACCTGACAGTGAAATCGGATTGCCTTTATCAGCACCTATACCCAGACAGATATACTTAAAGCCGCTAGACTTCAGTGTTTCCACAGTCATATTCGGATTACAGCCGTACTCAATATGAACGCCGTGATCTTTAACGAAATCAATATCGTGCTGGATCACCTCGGCTGGAATACGGAACTGAGGGATGATGTTCTTCACTACACCACCGGCATTGTGCTCTTTCTCAAACACGGTGACAGGGTGACCGGCACGTGCCATAAAGTAAGCTGCAGACAAGCCTGCAGGACCGGCACCAATTACCGCAACAGGGTGCTTGGCTTTGTCCATATCCGGCTCATGCCACTTAGCCTTGTAGCCATCCCAGCCTTTCGCCAGTGCAATTTTCTTCATTTCACGGATGTTCAGCGCACCTTCGTAGTCACGACGGGTACAGTTGTACTGACACTGGTGATCACAGATGTGGCCGGTAATTGCAGGCAGAGCATTACGCGAGTAAATCACTTCCAGTGCTTCGGTGTATTTATGTTCACCCATCAGACGAATATACTCAGGAATATCCTGGCTGATAGGACAGGCTGTCACACATGGCGCAACATAGCAGTCGGTAAGCGGCACGGCTTTCTTAACACTGATCTCTTCCGGACCACGCCACTCTTTCTGGACGTAGTCCGCCACCAACGATTTCGCCGCCAATGCTTCTAGTTTAACCAGGTCAACTTTCTGCATGCCCCACTCTTCACTGGTTTCCAGCTCTTGAGCACAATCGGCCAAACGTAGGTAACCACCCGGCTTGAGCAGATCCGTTGCCATGGTAATTGGACGAATACCGGTTTCGAATATCTCTTTGATGTTGAACTTGCTCGCACCACCTGAATATGAGATCGGTAATGTGCCATCAAATTCACGAGACAGTTCTAGCGCAACATTAATTGATAACGGGAACAGGGCACGGCCAGACATGTACATTTCTTTATCAGGCAAGCGGCCCTTGCGGTTTAGCGTGCCAAGGGTATTGGTTAGCTTAACCCCGAAACCAATGCCTTTTTCTTTGCCGAGATCCACCAGGCGGTGCAACATCGCCTTGGCGTCATCAATCTGAAGGTCGTGGCTAAATGACTCTTCGCTCAACGCAACGTAGTCAAAACCAGCGTTATCGAGAATGCCGCGAACACGCTCAAAGCCCAATAACGTTGGGTTTAGTTTAACAAAGGTATTGATACCCTTCTCTTCGATCATGTAGCGGCAAATAGCTTCGATTTCGTTCGGTGGGCAACCATGCATGGTAGAAAGCGTCACACCACGGGTTAGCTGAGTAGGGATGGTTTCAGACAATTTATTGAGGCGCTCGATGCGATGCTCAAAACCGAACTCTTTTACAAACTCAGGATCGGCGATAAAAGCGTTAAGTTCGGCGATATAGGCATGGAAGTTTTCATGCTTGCTGGAATCGACCATGTCATCGATGTATTTCTGCATCGGTGCGGTCTGAATACCTGATAAGTCATAGCCAACACTCATATTGAAGATAAAGGACTTCTCTTCCCCCTCACCTCGCGGATCAAACACCTCTTCCAATAAGTGCAGAGCAATCCACGCTTTCAGGTATTCATCATAAGCTTTGATCAGTGTAAATTCCGTCGACCATTCAGTATTGAAACATTCATCTTCTGCATCGATACAAGGCTTAGCGATTTCCAACTGATCCAGTTTCTGAACCGTCTTCAGCTCCATGAAGCGACCACCAGCCAACCAGGAACTGATGATATTTTGTGCCAACTGAGTATGAGGGCCGGCAGCAGGTCCTACTGGTGTTTCGCAGTGCTCACCCCAAACAGATAGGTCTTTTGCATTATCCTTGCGATAGAACTGCTTCGATGGAATCCCAAAAATTGACTTGCTCTCTTTATACTCGCTAAAAATGCGATTGAGTAGCTCGCCAAACGGAACGGGACGCATGATGTCTCCCATGATAAATCTCCTTGATGCTGTTTTTTTCTTGTATTTTCACAGCCAGCACATTTCGTTGTGCAATGCGTAGGGCTCAGACTGTTAGGCCAAAGTAATTAGCCGGGTTACGTCTTGTTGAGCAACTACTGCGCCAAACTTTAAGATCAAGATTACAAAGGGGAAATTCTTGGGTAATTTCGTGACCGATGTCGAAACTAGACACATTTGTGTGAACACACGCAATAGTTTAAATAAGAATAAATAAAATCAGTAACAGTTCCCAAATGCGGATAATTCTTAATACAATGATATTTTCTATCAATTTAATAAATTGCTATCACTTTGATAATGAGAAATATGATAGCTATGATAAATATCACAATTTGAAAATCAAAAAGAAAAATCATGTAAAAAGAAAATGGCCAAAAAATTTAAAGGTCAATTTAAGAACAGTCATGCAGCAATTTTTATTATCGTAATAAAACAAATATCAAATTGATAAAATATAAGTATCAACTCTCACTTTGATACCCCGCATGTGCGCTATCGCACAATTTCCGATAAGCTTGCGGTGTATCTACATCTAGATATATTTCAGGCATGGTCAAACCAACATATTTAACCTCATGATTAAAAATAATCCGCTTCATCTTTCCGGATATACCTGATTGCTGTATTTCCGCAATCAATGTGGACGGTAACAACACCGGATGACCTGGCTTGTCAGGTATACCGGGGAAAACAGTCTGACTTCCTCTTTGCGCCCAGACCTGACGATAAATATCTGAAGTGATACAAGGCATATCACCATGACAAATAAAAAAATGATCCGTTTCTACCGCACTAACACCTTGCTGAATAGAGCTGAACATCCCGCTCTCGAAGTGAGCATTCACCACCATCTTAACACCTTGTTTTAGCTTATATCTCTCGACAAGCTCATTACTTCTGTAACCTGCAACCAAAATCACCCTTGAGCAAAACCGAAGTGCATTTTCGATACTCGCATCAAGGATTGTTTGGTGCCGGTAAGGTAGCATCATTTTCCAGTCCCCCATCCGGGATGACAGGCCTGCAGCTGGCATAACACAGTCAACATATTCGGGTTGATTCATTCTTTCACTCACTTCGTTAATCGGATTAAGCCGTACTCTCGTAATGACGATGAAATGACAACGACAGACAATAAATAGAGGTAATATGAAGCTAAATAGAGCTCACCATCCATTCTGTCAGGCTCAGTTCGAGCTCTCGATGGCCATGCCATTTGTCATTTCACTTGTTGGTGGAGGTGGTAAAACATCTACCGCTTTCTGGCTCGCCGAGCAGTTCAAACAGCAAGGTCATTGCGTATTAGTCACGACGACGACAAAAATGTACTTGCCTGAAGAAAATCAGGCTGATCATTTTATTTATGACAACCAACATAACACATCACTAATAGCACAACTTAAAAATAAGTTATCAGATCAAAGCATCACTTTTTGCTATAAAAACATTATCAACAGCAACAACAAAAACACAAAAAATAAAGTGTCTGGAGTCACAAGTGAGCTTATTGACGAATTAAAAAGTGATTGTCCTTTCACAGTTTTAATTATTGAAGCAGATGGCGCTAAATGTTTGCCAATAAAGGCCCCCAACGGGCATGAGCCTTGCATTCCAATTAGTTCGGATATGGTTATCGGTGTGACCGGTGCAGAAGTTATTCATACTCAGGCAGAGCCCGAGAGAATTCATCGATGGAACACTTTCTCTGCACTTACCCAATGCGTTGCTGGTGACAGCATTGATCACCGCGTACTGGGAAATTTGATTGAACATCCACAAGGAATGTTTAAGCAAGCACAAAAGCAGGCCATCAAGATTTGGTTAATAAATAAAATCGACCTTGCGCCCAACTACTCATCGTTACAACAGTTGGCCAAACAGGTGATGACTCAAACCAACCAACTTGATGCCATCTGGCTTGCCGCGATGAACAGTCAGACACCGATTAAAGAAGTACTGATAAGGCATGAGGAACCAATGGAGTCCTAGCCTTGTTGTGAGACATTGAGGTCACGATTAATGAACATTTTTGCCAAGGCAGCACAACTCGAAGAAGAAAACATCCCTTTTGCCCTCGCCAACATTATTGAAACCCGAGGCTCTGCGCCGCGTCACTCGGGACAGATGATCGTCAAGGGAGATGGCTCAATCATCGGTACCGTCGGGGGCGGGATGATTGAACGCTATGTCATCGAGCAATCGCTTGAAGCCCTGCAAGAAAGAAAGGCGCGGGTGGTAAAAGGTCGCATGACCCGTTCGGGCCCCGAAGCGATGGGGATGGACTGTGGCGGTGCCATGAGCGTTTTTATTGATGTCTACGGCCTGCGCCCTAGCCTGATTCTGATCGGTGCTGGCCATGTTAACCGCGCCGTTGCCCATGCCGCCCATGTTTTGGGGTTTGATATTACCGTTGCCGACGCCTACGCCGACAGTCTGGCAGAAGAGCATTTCCCGACCGGCACCAAACGGGTGCTAGGCAAGAATATGGAAGATGCCATTGATAAGCTGGATATCACCAAAGAAAGCTTTGTTGTTATTGCCACCAATCACCAAGATCAGGATGCTATTACCAAAGTCGTCGATTGCGATACCAAATACATTGGCCTGATGGCAAGTCGTCGCAAGGTACAAACCCTGTTTAACCACCTGCGTAAATGCAATGTCAGCGAGGCCCACATTCAGGCCATCCATTCGCCTATCGGTTTTAACATCGGTGCCGAAACACCGGACGAAATCGCTATCAGCATCATGGCCGAAGTACTTAAGGTCAAACATCAGACTGCAGGCGGGCTGATGAAAGATGATACCCGACTGAATCGCAACAAGTTGGTACTGATCCGCGGCGCTGGTGATATCGCAACCGGTGTTGCGGTCCGCCTGCACAATGCCGGATTTAAAGTGGTAATGACCGATATTGCTCAGCCAACCGTCATTCGCTGCAGCGTATCATTCGCACAGTGTCTCTACGGAGAGCCATCCGTCGTTGAAGGTATTACGGCCCAGAAAGCCAAGAGCTGCGAGGAAGTCTTCAAGCTGCTCGATAACAAGCAGATCCCGGTAATGGTGGATGAAGACTGCTGCTCGCTGGAACAACTCAAACCGACCTTCCTGGTCGATGCCATCCTAGCCAAACGTAACCTGGGCACAACTCGAGATATGGCGCCGATCACCATCGCCTTGGGTCCTGGCTTTACTGCCGGTGAAGATTGCGATGCCGTAATCGAAACCAACCGAGGCCATCACCTAGGCCGTGTGATCTACAATGGAGCGACACAGCCCAATACAGGTATTCCCGGCAATATTGCAGGTTATACCCATCAGCGAGTATTACGGGCATCATGCAGCGGTGTCATGCACAACCACGTCAAGCTCGGAGATATCGTAGAGGAAGGCGACGTGATCGCCCATGTCGGAGATACCCCGGTCGTCGCCCCGCTAGGCGGTATGGTGCGTGGCCTGCTCAATAACGGCTTATCCGTCACGGAAGGTTTTAAAATTGGCGATATCGATCCACGCGGTATCGAAGCCGATTTCACCACGGTCTCCGACAAGGCGAGAGCCATCGGCGGCAGTGTACTCGAAGCGATGCTTCATCTGGAGCATACCACCTTGAATTAATTCATTATCAACAGGCCAGTAGGCATCCCTGTCAGCCTGTGGCAACACAGCAGGTATGTCAGGACATCGATATCATGGCTGTAAGTCGATACTTTTTCGGTAAACAGCCATCAAAGGAAGTGAGTAGCGCTATGAAAACACGAGGATATGTTCATCATTTCATTACCAGTTTCGTGCTTATGTCAGCAGCAGCTGTCGCCTTGAAGGGCTTTTTCCTTCCCGAGCAAACTGGTCTGTTATTGCTTGATACCGGATTGGTTCCGGCCATGTACACCGATGTAATCGCCTTCGCCCTCCCCCTTGCCATCGCAGTTTGTGCCCTGCTGGCTTTTGTCGAATTAACCTCCATCGTGCCTGTTGTTGTTTGCTTCAGCCTATATACCCTGCTCTCAGGCATTGCTCTTTTTCAAGGACTGCACTTCGACTGCGGATGCTATCTTCCGGGATCACTGGAATCAGAAGTGTATAGTGAGCTGGAGCCGCAATTTATTGTACTGCTGTGCGTAACCCTCATCACTGCCGGGCTGCATTTCTTTAACACCCGCCACCCGCTTCATACCACCACGCACCTTGCATAGCTACCTCTTCACCTTTAATTCTTTTCGCCACTGTTTAGTGGCGAATAACCACATATAAGGATCATTTCATGCTGTTCAATAAATATCGCCTTCATCATCCGCGCCGCAGCTTCTGGCTAAATGCATTCATTCTTTGCGCAGGGCTGCTAATTTTACCGCTAACTGCCAACGCCGGCCTGTTTAGTAATAAGTTCAAGACCGAGGTGCAAACCGAGCAGGTTGCTATCAAATTGCATAACGATACATTGGCCGGAGGCTATCAGCTAATTGATACTCAAGGTGTGAAAGCGTTACTTGATAACAAAAGCGATGTCGTTATCGTTGATGCGATGCCCTACAGAGACAGCTATCAAAAAGAGCATATTCCGAGCGCGTTGCAATTCGAGTTTCCTATCGCTGACATGCCAGAGTGGGCTACCAGCCAAACGAGTGACAAGACCAAATTCAGTTTTACCCAGCTTCTGGGCCCAGACAAAGACAAAACGCTGGTATTTTACTGTGGTTTTGTAAAATGTGGTCGTAGCCACAATGCGGCGGCTTGGGCAGTTAAGCTAGGTTATAACAATGTTTTTCGCTACCCAGGCGGTATCTATGCTTGGAAAGGGGCTGGCTTCGAAACAGAAAGTGAATAACACCGTATCTCTAAACCGGACTGAAGTCCGGTTTTCTTTTTCAAACACTCATTGATACGACTGAATGGTATATCTATTCAACAAGTAGATTAAAATGAAATTTGTGAATCCAGTGTGATAACCATATTGTAGTTTTTTGTATCGACTAAACCGACAGGTACGATACCAACATTCAGGCTAAAACGGTTCATTGGCACCAATCTGAAGTAAGGCTGCACTAACGGCACAATATCCATACCAGTTTCTTCCTTGTACCCCGATGCACCACCAAGGCGTATGCCTAGACCCAAATATGAGGTAACGCCATACTCGAACGCCTTATATGCCGCGAAACTCTGCCGACTGTGACTGTTCTCGAAGCTAATCACGCCATAGCCATCATACTCGCCACCAACACCCAAATTCGTCTCATTTAATTGAATACACTGGTTATTTCCGCAAAAATAGTGCTTACTTACCAAAGGTAATGTCACGCGAAAGTCACTGCCGATAGCCGAAAGGGAAGCAAAAGCGAATAATATCGCGAATGCAAACTTCATTGTCATTTCCTGTTATTTTGTAAATATACGTTTTATACACATCCACTCGCCTTAATGGATAAACCATTAAGGAACAATTAATTAGGTATATACTTAGGTTTATATATTATTTTATATGTAGCTCTGCATACATTTAAGCCTAATAATATAGGCATTACATTCTACTGAGTTCGTATTTACATTCCTTTGTTCAGATGAGTTGTATTTCAATTTAGGCACAAACATTGGAACAACAATAACAGCCAGTCGTTAGATTAATGTTTTACAAGGAGTTATTGTCATTCCTTAACCATCCCCTTATATCAATTAGATGATAGTAAATAATTAGAACCATTTCCCCGAGTCGACATATAATGACAAAAAAACACCTGCAGTCAAATTACTCCTGATAAAAATGAGCAGTTTATTCTATCAAAAACATGAAGCTCTAATAAAAGCAGCTATAAGCATCTGAATAAAATACCTTTTATTTAAAGGTGTTTTCTTATTATTTTTCTTCATAATTTCAGCATCCAATCAATTATAAAACACGGAGCATAGCGTTGAACATTATGAACGTAATCGTAATATGAGTCGTCATAAAATAAAGGGGGAAACACCAGCAAGGCTGAAGCAGTAGGGGCTAACCGTTCAGCCCCTGGTAAGCCATTCTCAGCCATTTACAACGGGGAGAAATCTCAGCCGCCAAAAATCAATCTAAATATTGAGTGTTAAACAGCTTTCAAAAAACTTATCTTATGATTTAACAAGGAAACCTTCCTTAACCAGGAGAGAGGTTAAATGCTCGATTGCTTGATCAATTACACTCAATATCTCGTCACTTTCTTGTCCAACCTGAAAAATTAGATCCTTCATATTTTTCTCAAATAACACAGGTAATTTAATGCAATTTGAATTAGCCTGATCTATTAATTTCTTTTCTCCAGGATGAGGGCATTCATTAATTGCAAACAAGATATCAAAATAACTTGCCAAAAACTCAGCAACTCGGTGGTTAACGCTAATGAAATCATTTCGTTTAATCGCCTTACTAATTTGATTCCGATAAGCAGGCATATTTTTGCTAAGTAGTGGATAGTTCTTATTAACAATATTGCGTATTAACTCACTCGGGTATTTAATGGAATATTTTTCTTGTAATGTTCTTGCACTCCCTTTCGGATCATAAATAATTTTTGAATTTATCAAGTTAGACCAAAAACAAGTGCTATAACCAGTACTTGCCTGATGTTGGTAAAGCACACGCTCCAGTTGTTCATCCAACCAATTGAGGTCACGATATATTAGTTCAATCTCGGTTCCGTCATTCAAGATGCCATCATCCTCGGTTTCCCAAAATTGATTATTAATTTCCATGTAGGAACAATACTTCGCAGTGATTTCTTCACGTATTGATAATGGAATTTCGGCGTTCGCATAGATATAGACATCATAGTCAGACAAAGCATCATCGGTATTTACCGCCCGTGAGCCAGCCAGTAATATAGCCTCGACTTCAGGCTGTACTGACAAACTACGCATCAACTCATCAAAGCAAGAGCTGCCCATTTAATTCTCCTTTTCCTATTTATTGCTTATTACGGACACCAGTCACTATTTCAATAAGTTATGTATTGTTATCAAATTGATATAGGTTCATCCGTGCTCCAACGACGCACAGAATAACGGGAACAATATGCACAATATGTGCGCTCACTAACGTTAGTTACCATTTTGCGAACATCTGCGATCCATCGCATTACGATTTACAACTCTCCACTCAAAACAATTACATACCGTAAAAGACCAAAAACTTATCGAAAATCGATAAGTTTTTATTGAAAAGCTTAAGTTACCATGTCAAGCTAAGCACATATTTTCACAAAGGAAACTAACCATGCCTGTCCAACACAACATTCAAAAACTTAGCCGACGACTACTGGTCGTTCTTTGGGTAATCCTGATATCGACACCAGTTTCGATCTCTTTTCTTTGGTTCTATGGCACTCTCGCCGAGTCTGCCTCTTGGGTAACCATGGAGTTTTCATATGAGATGGACCTGCCTTTCTCTGTAACTCAGACATTAATTGGCTATCCGTTTGTTTTAATTCCGTCTTTGGTTTACACAGCAATCATTTGGCAACTTATTCGCCTGTTTGGCCTATACCGGGCAGGTGACATCTTCACCTTTAGTAATGTTTCCTGCTTCAGAAAAATGGCGAACTTGATGATTGCATCTCCTTTTGTCAGTGCGATATCTGACATCTTGCTAGGGCTTGCACTGTCGATTGGTCAGGAAGACTTTACGACTGGAATTACTATTGATGACAGTGATATGACTCTTTTGGTTGTAGGGCTTATCGTGCGGGCAATCTCGCATGTTATGATGCTGGCAAAAGACATCAAAGAAGAAAATGAGCTAACTGTATAAAGGTAATATCGTGCCAATTATCATTAATTTAGATGTGATGCTTGCGAAGAGGAAAATGCGCTCTAATGAACTTGCTGCCAAAATCGGCATTACAGAGCAAAACCTTTCAGTGTTCAAGAACGGCAGGGCCAAAGCACTGCGTATTACAACCCTTGAAGCCATATGCAAGCATCTTGATTGCCAACCTGGCGACATCCTCGAGTATGTCGAAAGCAGTAGTGGCGAGCAATAACCTATTATTCGGACAATCACGATTTTCTGTAACGCTTACTAGGCTACTAGCCTAGGGTGTGTCCCTTAATTATTTGCACCATCGTTATTGGTTCAAAATTCGTGGTAGCAATCGAAATGGCGATGAACATAGTGGGCCTATCTTCAAGCCATTTTGGGCAGCTAGCGCGGATTTTGACCAACCACAGCACGTAACTATCAAAAAGAGTTGATGAATATCATTTTGATACACACCGATATTAAACCGCTTTCATTTTAATACTGCCCATACTTTCGCTTTGTCGCACGATCACAAATCACTTTATTTGCTCGGGCTCTGATCGTATTTCATCCTGCGATTAGCCGTGAACAATCACTCAATATCTCACCAAGATCACGTTTAACGATATAACCCTCTGATTTTCAGACAAGATGGTCTAAATCCTGCCTAGTGCTCTCTATCGAAGTCGCCACTGGCCTCGAAAAAACACAGCACCGAAGTTTAGCTATTGCTGGTTTACTGAGAGACCAGTGTTTAATCCTCCTCGATGCAGCAATTCAAACCATCAAGTTGTTTGTCATTGGCGTGAGTGAGCAGCCAATGTAAGAGGGAGCAATAAATGACGCGTTTCAACCAAGTAGGTAAGGACCTACCCCGTGTAGACGGCCAGGCCAAGGTTACCGGTCAGGCAATATATGGAGATGATATTAAACTACCCGGTATGCTGTATGGTGTGTGTCGCTATACGGATATTCCCGCGGGTAAAATTTTAAGCATTGACACATCTGAAGCTGACGCCATCGAGGGCGTAGTACGGATTGCAACTTTCAACGACATTCCCGGTGACCCTACCGCCGGGGTAATCATTCGCGACTATCAACCGATCTGCCATGATCTGGTGCGCTATAGCGGTGATGTCATTGCCGTGGTCGCAGCTGAAACCTATGAGGCTGCCTGTCTGGCGGCCGATAAAATAAAGATTGAGTACGAGCCCTTCACGCCGATTAATAATGTGCACGAAGCACTGGAGAGTGACGCAAGGCTGATCCACCCGGCTTCAGGCTCCAACATAGTCGCCGAGCACCACACCAACAAAGGTGATGCCGAGCAGGCTATCGAACAGGCCGATATCGTGATTGAGCGTAACTATCAGGTTGGCTTCCAGGAGCATGGTTACATCGAACCCGAGTCGGTGACTGCCTATCTGGATCCAACAACTCACGATCTTATCGTTACCGGCTCGATACAGAACCCCCACCGCGTTCGCGGCTTCGTCTCCAGCTTCATGGGCATGAATCAAGCCAACGTCAACGTCTGTCGTGCTGTCATGGGCGGCTCATTCGGCGGCAAAGATGATGGTATCGACCACCTAGCCTGCCGGACTGCATTAATGGCAACTCTTACCGGGCGCCCGGTGAAAATCACCTATACCCGTGAGCAGTCAATCATCGAAAGTACGAAGCGCCACCCTTACCACATGCATTACAAAGTTGGCTTTAACCATGACGGCCGTATTCTGGGTATCAAAATCAATATTCTTGCCGATGCTGGTGCTTATGCCGCCTGTACACCCTTTGTCACCTGGCGCTCTGTGGTGCAAGCTGCAGGCCCCTACGATATAGATCATGTCCACGTTGATATTAAAGGGGTTTACACCAACAACAGTATGTCGGGTGCTATGCGGGGATTTGGCTCGCCGCAGATCATTTTTGCCAATGAATCTCTGATGGATGAGATTGCTGATGCCTGTCAGCTTGATCCCATCGCTGTACGGGCTATCAATGCCTTAAAACAAGGCAGCCAGAGTATTACTGGCCAGCACTTCGATAACCACACAGTATCTGCCATTGAAGTACTCAACAAGGCAGCTGTGCAGGCAGAGTTCCAAACCAAGCAAGAACATTACAACCGCTTAAATGCAGGTGCTGAACCGGTTAAGTATGGTGTTGGACTGGCATTGAGCTACCGAGGCTGTTCGATGGGTGCCGAGGGCGTCGATACCTCAAGCGCACTGATCACCGTCAATGCCGACGGCAGTGTTAACGTGTCGACCGGTGTATGCGAAAACGGACAAGGGCTACAGACTACCATGTCGACGATCGCAGCCGAGGTACTGGGGCTGGATTTGGCATCGATCAATTTTGTCGAGCCGCCGACATCACTCATTGCCGATGGTGGCCCAACCGTTGCCTCGCGGGCAACCATGACCGGAGGCAATGCCGTCAAAGATGGCGCAGAAAAAATTAAATCCCGGATCTTTGAGGTAATCAAAACCGATCTGGGGGTGAGCACAATAGAAGAAACATTGTGGGCCAACAACGCAATCCACAACAAACAAGATCCGGCACGCAAGATAAGCTTTGCCGATGCCGCCAACAAAACTAAGTGGGCGGGTGTCAATCTGGCTGCCTATGGCTGGTTCGATCAGCCGGAAATCCATTGGGACGAGGAAAAAGGCTTCGGTTCACCCTACTTTACCTGGGTCTATGGCTGCCAAATCGTCGATCTAAAGGTTGATACCAGCACTGGCAAAGTCGAGCTACTCGACATTACTGCCGTGCATGATGTCGGTCAGGTGATCAACCAGATCGGCTTCGAGGGCCAAGTAGCGGGAGGTATTGCCCAGGGCATCGGCCTCGGTGTACTGGAAGACTACAATATAGAGTACGGCAAGGTGAAGTCTGAGAACCTCGATAGCTACCTGCTGCCGACTATCAAAGATATTCCACCACTAACCATACAAGCCGTAGAAAATGCCGATGCCGGCGGGCCATTTGGTGCCAAGAGCATTGGTGAACCCGCAGCCGAGCTCGCGGCAGCAGCGATCACTAATGCCGTTGCATTTGCCACCGGGACTCGCCATCGCCAGCTACCGCTCACGCTTGAGCAGATATATCTGGGCTACAACCTGAAAAAACCGGCCCGGCAGAGTGAACTAGTTCATGCTTCTGAAGAAAAGAAACAAACCCTGCGACTCAATGGCTTCAGTGTAGTCAACCCTACGTCACTGGATGAGGCTCTTGCTATACTAGCCGATGGCACTGCCACCGCATTGGCGGGCGGTACAGATATTCTGGTACAAGGGCGCCTGCAAAGCACACCTCGCCAACTTATCAATATTGCCGGGCTGGAAGAGCTGTGCCAAATTGAAGAGTCCGAGCACTGTGTCACTATCGGTGGCGGCGTCAACTTCAACCGCCTGACCGAACACCCTGCTGTGAAAGACAACTTCCCGCTCTTGGCCAAGGCATGCCATACCATTGGCTCCAACCAGATCCGCAACCGCGCAACCGTCGGCGGCAATATCGTCAATGCCGCACCGTGTGCCGACTCGGTACCTCCACTGGTGGTTTACGAGGCAGAAGTGGAACTCCGCACCAGCAATACCATCCGCCGGCTGCCTTTGTCGCAGTTTATTACTGGCGGCTACCGGACCGAGCTGCAGCAAGGTGAACTCCTTACCCGTGTGTTCATTCCGAAGCTAGCCCATCCGACCTTCATTCAGAAGTACAGCCAGCTTGGCCGTCGCAATGCCTTGAATATTACCCGCCTGAGCCTGACCTGCCTGATGGATATCAGCGACGATGGCATCGTCCAGCAGTGCCGCTTGGTCGACGGAGCACTATTTAGTAAACCTCAGCGCCTTACTGCGGTAGAAGAGTTGCTTGTCGGCAGCCCTCTGTCGGAACAAAACATCAAACAAGCCAGCCATGTGTTAATGGACATGATTGACAGTGCAATTGGCGGGCGTTGGTCGGCTGTTTATAAGCAACCTGTCTATCTCAATATGTTCCGTGATTTGATGAACGATATTCGAGCTCAAGGAGAAGCACTATGAGTCTGTTGGCAACCAACCTAACCCCGCTGGCGTTAACCGTTAACGGCAAGACTTACCAGCTTCAGGTAGACGGCAATACCCGCCTGTTGGATCTACTGCGCAATGATCTCGGGCTAACCGGAACCAAAGAAGGCTGCGCCGTTGGCGAATGCGGCGCGTGTACCGTAGTGATGAACGGCGATGCCGTCTGCTCCTGTATGGTACTGGCAGCTCAGTGCCAAGAAGCAGAAGTGATCACAATTGAAGGGCTGAAGGAGGATCCCCTTGCCCAGCAACTGCAGCAGTCGTTTATCGAAAAAGGTGGCGTTCAGTGTGGGTTCTGTACCCCAGGGGTACTGATGAGTACCTGGGCTCTGATGAAGAAACACCCCAAACCCGACAATGACGCAATCCTTGATGCCCTCGAGGGAAATCTGTGTCGCTGCACCGGCTACCAGCCCATCCTCAATGCCATCAACGCCGTCATTGAAGATATTGCTCTGTAATTGTCGTTCCCCTGCCTCGGCAGGGGAGCTTGCTAAGTTCCAAATCAAATGCGCATTAGCGTAAGGACAGGATAATGCAATTACTCTATACCCTTAATCAAAAGCCCCCCCAAGGGGTAACGTTCTTTCTCGCACTCCAGCATATGCTGGCCTCCATCGGCGGTATTGTTGCCGTCCCGTTAATCGTCGGTGGTGCAATCGGCCTGCCCGAAGGTGAAGTCGTCACTCTCATCAGTGCCTCGTTGTTTGTTTCCGGTATCGCCACCATCGTTCAGTGTATCGGGGCTGGCCCAGTCGGGATCCGGCTCCCCGTAGTCATGGGATCCAGCTTTGCTTTTCTCGGCACCCTAATAGCCATAGGCCAAACCTCCGGTATGTCGACCATCCTTGGCGCAGCCTTTGTCGGATCCTTCATGGTGATCATTGCCAGCTTCTACATGGAACAGATCCGCAAGCTGTTCCCAAACCTAGTAAGCGGTGTAGTGGTAACCCTCATCGGTCTGACAATTTTGCCTGTCGCTATGAACTGGATTGGTGATGCCCCGGCAGGCGACCCGGATTTTGCCTCATTACCGAAAATCTTTCTTGCCGCCGCATCCTTAGCAGTCGTTATTGGGGTGTCGGTCTTTTGTAAAGGCGCTGTCGCAGCCTCGGCGATTGTGATCGGCCTGGCGGCGGGTTACTTACTCGCTATTCCTATGGGGATGGTAGATTTAACCCAGCTCTATGAAGCACAGTGGGTCGCCTCGCCGGAGCCTTTCAAATACGGCATGACTTTCTCATTACCAGCGATCATCAGTATGACCTTGGTCTATCTGGTGGTGGTAGCAGAAGCAACCGGTGACTTCATGGCACTCGGCAGCAACTGTCATGTCGAGGTATCCGGCAAGGATCTAAAACGTGGTCTGCTCGGTGATGGACTGGGCAGCACCTTCGGAGCCATGCTCTCGGCAATGCCGGTAGCCAGTTTCAGCCAAAATGTCGGGATCGTCGGGATCAGTGGTGTAGCCAGCCGCTTCGTCGTTGCCGTTACCGGCGGATTACTGGTACTTGGCGGCCTGTTCCCGAAACTTGCGGCTCTTGCCGTTACGGTGCCCAAACCAGTACTAGGTGGCGTAGGCTTTGTTATGTTTGGCATGATTGCCTATGCCGGGATCAGGATGCTGCTCAAGGCTGCTGATTCAAGACGTAACGCTCTGGTTGTCTGTGTTGGCCTCGCCTCAGGCTTGGCCGTCACCCTTGAGCCAAGGTTACTACAACATTTCCCTGAAGATTTAAAAATGGTTTTCCACTCAGGGATCACAACCGGTACCCTCGCGACCGTGGTACTGAACCAGTTGTTGCCAAAATCGAAGAAAAAAGAGACATCTGATGAGAACATGACGGCAAAAGGGATTCTTATCAAACCCGACAAACGTGCTGCCCGCCTGCTGCAAGCCAAAGCAAGACGCGCCGAGCAGTTGGCGGCAGGGAAATAACCTGAATATAGGAACTCGCTTAGTAAAAACCGGGCTTTGCCCGGTTTTTTATCATCACCGCAATAGACGGGATATCAGAAGCGGTATCTAGGCCAGTTCGCAACCGGGAAATAGAAGTTGAGCGGCATATGTTTAAGCGGCATTAATCAATCAACATTATTTCAAAATAAAAAAAGCTGGATACCTGATTTTTTTGATAACGACGAACAACCGAACCACTACGATAAACGTCATCGAAATAATTGAAGCAATATAGTCCAGCACCCCCAAGTTACTTATTACGATATATAAACTACTGCCCAAAATAACGGGAGTCGCATAGAGTTCGGTATTGTTAAACATATTTGAACGATGAGCGAGAATATCACGTAGCACACCACCAAATACGGCTGTCACCATACCCATCACAATAGCGACATAGGCGGCATAGCCCTCGGAATATAGTTTTGCTGTCACCAGTACAGAAAACAACGAGACACCGATCGTATCGAACAGGATCACCATCTTTTCAATTTTTGACTTGCGGATTTCAGTGATCAGAAAGAAGCCAACGCAGGCACTTATCAGGGCAACCCAGAAATAAGTAGGATCCCGAATCCAAAATACTTGTTCGGTATTGATAATAATATCGCGTAGTGTTCCGCCGCCTAAGGCTGTCACCCAACCCAGCAGCAAAATACTGACAATATCTTTACCTCTGTTCGACTCAACCAGTACCCCACTGAACGCAAAGGCGACTATACACACCATCTCTAAGACATACGTAAACACAACCACTTCCCTGTTAGTCTCTATTTCCCCAATTTACGCCTCAGCCATAGGCTTGGCAAACCGTCGTTGTGATCACTGGCCAGATTTGAGAATACATAATCCGTTGACGCAAGTCAGAATAGCTAGCCACGCAGATTTACCAATAAAAAAAGACTCCCTACGGAGCCTCAGTCAAATGACTAACTAGGTTAATAAGCAACAAGGTGATAAAGACAAGTTCTAACCATACTTCAGGGTATGTTGAATTAATTTAGCCGCCAGGCGCGCTGTTTGTTTTTGATAATCGTACTCGGTATTGAGTTCGGCAATATCCATAATCCTGACTTTGCCACTTGAAAGAATCTGCTTTAATACCATTTCGACAACAGGAACACTTACCCCAAAAATCCGTGACATATTCACGCCTTCCGCAACAGCAGAGGGAAATACTGCCAGGTCCAAGCTTAAATGAACATGATCCACGCCAGCCAGGAACTCTTCAATTGTCTCTTGTATATGCTTACGGTTTTTAATTTTCATTTGGCTGTCAAGCAACCACTTTGCTTTCAGCTCACACGCATAAGCAAACGTCGCCTGACTATTAATATGATCACAAATTCCCAACCCTAAATATCGGAATTCACGGTTATATTCTTGGCAAAAAGTCGCTATCGAATGAAAAGCAGAACCCGGTTTCACAGACAAGCTACGTTTTAACTCGAAGCTCGCATCAAAGTTAATGATCCCTACCCTGTCCGCACTCGCATTGGGGAGCTGCGCCAAGCCCTCTTTCGTTCTGTCATTTGTCGCCTGATGAACCGTGTCGGACAGAGCCTTATAGCTTCCGATCGCAACTTCATGACCGCCTCCCAACATAATTGGAAAATGCCCAAGCTGAAGGATGGCGCGCAATTTCTGATACTGTGTCGAAAGCATAGTCGTAAAGCTCTCGCCAACAACCTCTTCAACAATACCTGCATCATAGAGAGGTAGATTCGATGAAAACGGCATTGATGCCAGCATATCCAGGATACTATGTGGCCCCTCTTTTGCACCTGTCAGACCACCACTATTTTTCACATTGAGATCACAGGCCAAACCAAGCAACACCGCTCCCCGCTTACGCTGGTTGGCATAAGGCTCAATCACGGCCGCTGGCTTTGAGGTCATCATTCGCTGTGAAGAGAATGAAAACCAACGTCTAATATCCACCATGTTTAAGCCTCCTGCCTGGTCTTACTGTCTGTCTTTATTGTTCGGGTGGCAACACCCTAGCCGCTTGTAATACGGCAAAAATTATTGTGTTTTTTCTTTTAATTACACGGTCTTCCGGCGCCATAATACTGACTGCACCAGCAAGCTTATTGCCGGAAAAAACGGGCGCGCTAACTCCCGACACTCCACGATCAAATTCCGACGTACTGATGGCATAGCCATCGCGTTTAATCTGAGCTAATTCTGCCTGCCAGCTTTCCAATCTCTCGCCTGCTGTTATCCCGAAATGATGCAGCGTCGCCATCACTCTCTGTTCCGGCAAATGCGCCAAGATCACTTTTGACGACGCGCCGCAGATCAATGGCTGACTCTGCCCTTCCTCATAGGCACAGCGTAAAGCATGCGGGCTATCTACTCTCGCTGTACACAGAGCCCTGAAACCAACAGGAACCAGATACGCAGCCATCTCACCAGTTTGTTGCTGCAGTCGCTTCAGTACATGGTGAACTCCACTCGACAATGGCGAAAACATCTGGAAATTTCTAAGAAGCTGCAGTGCCGCCGGTCCAATACTGTAACAACTGTGCCTTGGGCTCTCTTCTATCAAATTCCAGTTTTTCAAAATCACCAAATACCGATACACACTGCTTGTCGGCATACCCGTCTGTTCACTAAGCAACTGAGCAGCCATCGGCTCGGGTGACGAGGCGATGTGCATCAGTACTTGCAACATCTTTTCATTAGAATTTAATTTGTATTTGCATGTCATTGATATCTTCTCCGGACAACGCTATTAACGCCCAGCGACTCTTCACCTTCAATAGTAATTTTCACAATGTAATAATTTATGCATTTAAACTTATATTGATTCTTACATTATAAGAATCAATATCACTATCAATGCCGAGAGTTAATGCATAGCTCAAATCGAGACAAAACATTAGTCCCAAAAAAAGAGCACCGAAGTGCTCTCTTTGTGTGTTCCCAGCCTTGGCTAACATCGCTATGTACAACAGTGCGACAGAATCACAATCAATGAAGACAACGCAGTCAGCTCGTCTGTGCTTCGATTACCAGTACTCGACTTCGATAATATCCGCTTCGATAAAATACCCCTTGGCTTTAGGCAGGGACACCTTTACAGGTTTGCCTCTCTGCTGAGTATTGGGGCGGAAATAGGTTTCAGGCATTCGTTTGACAGAGGTCCAGATTTTATCTTCCTGTCTGGCTAATTCTCGGCCCTGCTCGTTACGGATCGTCACTTGCAAGCTAACTAAAACTACAGATTCTAAGCTCTGGTTAGTGAGTGATGTCGGGATCACCAGCTCGCCATTACTATAACTGGCAGAATGTAAAACAACATCTATACCAGAACGGTTTAGCTGTTGGATGTCTTGGCTTGCTCCCGGGATGAAATGCACTCCCTCGACCTTGGCAGGAACAGCCACTTTAACGGCAGGTGAAACCGCAGCCGCCGTTGCTGCAGCAGCGGCAGGGGTGCTTGCATCAATGGGGGCCTGAACCGCTGTTTGATGCTTACGTTGTTCAACAGGGACAACATACTGCCAGGTAAAGTCATCATGTAATATCACCTGACGGCCATCTTCTAATTGAGCCACCTGAGGCGCAGCCCAAGCATTCGTTGCGATGGCGAATGCCATCAAAGTACCACCTAAACAGGCCAATGGTTTCATCGTTATACCTTTCACTGTCCATATGTAACTAAGATTAAGCATATCAGTATAGTGTTAATGCGCTGGAACATGAATACCTGTTAACTGCTATGCTACAAACGAAAAAGGGCCTTTCAGCCCTTTTAATTTCTCAATCATCTTGATCAGTTTTAACGAAGCTCAAAGAAACGAACCTGCTCCTGAACTTGCTGACTGACTTGATTCATTTCGTTACTGCTGGCGACTGTGTCAGAGGAAATTTGCGCAGCCTTGGTGGATAGTTCCTGAACCACATGCATATTCGTACTGATTTCAGCCGCAACGGAACTTTGCTCTTCTGCTGCGGTGGCTATTTGCTGAGTCTGAACATTAACCTGCTGGATCATTGCCAAAATCTCTTCGATCATCTGATTGCTGGCCACTACACGGTCCTCCGCAGAAGTCGCAATTTCGGTACTAGCCGCCATCATTTGCACCGCGTGCTCACATGCTGAACTCAATTGCGTCAACATTGTTTCAATTTCATTCACCGACGACTGCGAGCGTTGCGCCAAACTTCTTACCTCGTCAGCGACAACCGCAAATCCACGTCCTTGCTCGCCGGCCCTTGCAGCTTCAATGGCTGCATTGAGTGCCAATAAATTCGTCTGTTCAGAAATACCGCGAATAACATCGAGAATACTTTCAATCTTGGTCGACTCATCACGTAACTGCCCAACCACACCCGAGGTTTGATCCAGGTTCTGCACTAATTCGATAACAGCATCTTTAGTTTCAGTCGATGACTCTATACCCTTGTGGGCAAGCGCAGTCATGGTATCTGAAGTATGAGCGGTATCAGATATATTATTGGCAATATCTTTACTGGTAATGGTTAGTTCTTCAATTGCCGTTACAGCCTGAACCGTATTATCAGAAACCTCTACCGACGCATTTTGAATATTACTATTGGCTTCAAGCAGAGATTGGCTATTGTGAGTAACAACCCTTGTTGACTGGCTAATTGCCATCAAGGTGTTGTTCAAATTCTGAATGGTTGTATTCAACGCATCACTAAGCAAGGCAATTTCATCGCCACCCTCAACATCGCAGTGCGTTGTTAATTTTCCCTTCGACAGGTCAACCGCTGCATCTTTTACTCGGTTGATATTGTGGATCATTTTGTTTGAAAACAGCACCGCAATCAACGCGGCAACCAGCAATGCAACCACGATGGAAACATAGAACATTAAATCTGCGTTGCTGATCGATTCGCTAGCTTCTAGATAAGAATCATCAGCATTTTTATTATTCAGCTGTGTAAGTAGTTCAAATTGTTTTTCAAGTTCTACATAAGAATCCCGAAAAGCGGCAAATACCGGGTAAGGGGCTTTGTTATTTTCACTAATCTGCATAGCCTTAATAAAAGCTTGCGACTTTTCTTGAAACGTATTGATTTGGCTCTCAAGTTTATGAATCTGCGCTATCTCACCGGTAAATTCATTCTTTAGATTTTCCATCAATGCTGGCGTTGTTCTGATTGATGAATTGACTTCCTCAATGTAGCCATCGATCTGCTGAGTTAGACCAAGGAGATAGGAGATTTGTAACCCTCTGATATTTAACATTATATCAGTTTGAGTGCTTTTAATATTTTCAAACGATATTGTTACAGAGAAAGTATGGTTATAAAACTGGTTAAAATTATTCGCAACTTTGTTGTTAGCTGATTTTATATAAAACGATGAGAAAATAAAAATTGTTGAAATCAAAAAAATCAAAAACAACAACTTCGCTTTTATAGACAGTTTATTTACATTCATATATTCACACATATTTTTATAATTATGTATTCACTGGCATATGCGCAACAAATATCATTAATGGACACAAATCATAAACATTCAAACAATTACCTGCTGATATACCTATGTCGGTTAATATTGATATCAATAATACTCCCGAGGAAACTATATCGCAATTGCACATTGTGCCCAGTCACTCACAAGTTAAAGAGCCTGATCTAAAAAAGGGCCTTTCGGCCCTTTGAGTTTTTCTCACTTGATATTCCACTATTCGTGAGTATCAAGCTCTACATGCGGTGCCACTGAGCCTTGCTTGCGGCTTGCCAACTCCTCATACAACTGCCATTTACGCTGGGCGACCTGCTGGGCATGAGCAGTAATTTCTGCCGCCGCCTCAGGGTCACTGCGACGCAATATCTGATAGCGCGCTTCGTTATAGCGATATTCCTCAAGCGGTATCGTTGGTCGCAAAGTATCAAGCGAGAACGGATTCTCACCAACATCACGCAACATCGGGTTGTAGCGGAACAGCGGCCAGTGACCGGATTTCACTGCCAATTGCTGCTGATGCAGGCCATCTTCCATATTAATGCCGTGAGCAATACAGTGGCTGTAGGCAATAATAATTGATGGCCCTTTATAAGCTTCCGCCTCTCGCATTGCCAACAATACCTGCTGGGGATCAGCCCCCAAGGCAACCCGGGCAACGTAAACATTGTTGTAAGAGATAGCCTGCATGGCGACGTCTTTCTTGGTAGCCTGTTTACCGGCAGCGGCAAACTTGGCAACCGCGCCCAGCGGAGTAGATTTCGACATCTGGCCGCCAGTGTTGGAGTACACCTCGGTATCCATCACCAGTACATTAACGTCGGCACCGCTTGCCAAAACATGGTCAAGACCGCTTGAACCAATATCATAAGCCCAGCCATCACCCCCGACGATCCAGATTGAACGGCGGATCAGCTGATCGGCTACCGACATCAGATTCAACGCCGACTCGGAACCAATCATTGCCAACTGTGCCTTTAGGGTATCTACGCGCTTAATCTGCGCCTGAATATCCGTTTCGGTTAGCTGTTCGGCATGAAGCAGCTGATCAACCAGCAATGGATCGAGCTGTTCACGGTTTTCCACCAGCAACTGCTCAGCCATCTCGTGTTGCTTCACAGCAGCCAGACGGAATCCAAAACCAAACTCGGCGTTATCTTCAAACAACGAGTTAGCCCATGCAGGACCACGACCTTCGGCATTTTTCGCCCAAGGCGTTGTCGGCAGGTTACCACCGTAAATAGAAGAACAACCTGTCGCGTTCGCGATCATCAGGCGATCACCAAACAACTGTGACATCAACTTGAGGTACGGGGTTTCACCACAGCCGGAACAGGCCCCGGAGAACTCAAACAATGGCTGTAGGAACTGGGCACCGCGTACGTTGGAGAAATCGACGCGAGCCCGCTCGTTGTATGGAATAGTTTCAAAGAAGTCTAGATTGCGCTTCTCTTGCTCCATATACGGCGCTTTCAGCTCCATATTAATCGCTTTGCGCTCTGGCTGATCATCACTAGCTTCTTGGGTTACCATCGGACAGGTATCAACACACAAGCCACATCCGGTGCAATCTTCGGCGTACACCTGCAAGGTATAGCGGGTATCAGGGAAACCACGGGCGGTAATTCCCGCTGACTTGAAGCCTTCCGGTGCCTCTTCCAGCTTCGATTTATCATAGAACTTGGCACGGATCGCTGCATGAGGGCACACAATGCTACAGTTACCACACTGAATACACTCTTCCTGCTCCCAGACCGGAATTTTCTGGGCGATATTTCGCTTCTCCCACTGGGTAGTTCCAGACGGATATGTACCATCGACCGGCAGCATCGAAACCGGAATCAAATCACCCTTGCCGGCCATCATCTGTGCCGTCACTTTCTGGACAAACTCAGGCGCTTTCTTCGACACAACAGGCTTAGTTTGCTCACTGGCCGTGACCGTATCTGGCACCGTAACTTCGTATAAGTGAGCCAGGGTGTGGTCAACCGCAGCGAAGTTTTTCGCCACAATTTCCGGCCCTTTTCGAGCGTAGGTCTTCTCGATCGCCTTTTTGATTTTGGCAATCGCAATATCTTTTTCCAATACCCCAGACAACGCGAAGAAACAGGTCTGCATTATGGTATTGATCCGATTACCCATGCCGGTATCACGCCCTACCTTATAGGCATCAATGACGTGAAGCCGCATGTTTCGGTCAATTAGCTGCTGCTGCATGCGGGCTGGCAAGCTATCCCACACAGTGTCTACCGTTTCCGTAGTATTGAGCAGGAAGGTCGCATTATCCGCCGCTTTCGCCAGCATATCGGTACTTTCGACAAACGTAGACTGGTGACAGGCTACAAAATTAGCCGACTGGATCAGATACGGGCTATTAATCGGATGATGACCAAAACGCAGGTGGGATTCGGTTTGCGAGCCGGACTTCTTCGAATCATAGACAAAGTAGCCCTGAGCAAAGTAATCCGGATCGTCACCAATGATCTTGATAGTGTTCTTATTCGCACCCACCGTACCATCGGCACCCAGGCCATAGAACATTGCCCGCACAACATCGTTGGACTCAATATCAAAACTGGTATCAACCTCAAGGTGCGAATGGCTGACATCATCGATGATCCCGACGGTGAAATGATGCTTCGGCTTGTCTTGATCGAGATTATCGAACACCGCCTTAACCATTGCCGGTGTAAACTCTTTGCTCGACAGACCATAGCGTCCGGCAATCAAGCGTGGCATCTGAGCGAAGTGTTCCTGCCCGCCATCACTATAGGAGTCCATCAGTGCAGTCATTACATCTTGATACAAAGGATCAGCATTGGCGCCCGGCTCTTTGGTTCGGTCGAGAATAGTGATTTTCTTGGTAGTACGTGGCAATGCCTCTAGCAAGTGCTTGGTAGACAGCGGACGATACAGACGAACTTGTAGTACACCGACTTTCTTGCCCTGGGCAACCAGATAATCAACCGTTTCTTTGACCGTCTCGACACCTGAGCCCATGGCGATCACTACATGCTCAGCATCCGGCGCCCCAAAGAACTCCATCAATTTATAATGGCGGCCTGTCAGTTCACCCAGCTTGTCCATACAGCCCTGAACAATCTCAGGCGTTTTGGCATAGTAAGGATTAACCGTTTCTCGCCCCTGGAAATATACATCAGGATTCTGTGCCGTACCGCGGATGAACGGCGAATCAGGGCTCAGGCCACGCTCGCGGTGGGCGCGTACCAGCTCATCAGAAATCATCGCCCGAATGTCAGCATCCGGGATCAAACTCACTTTGTTGACTTCGTGCGAGGTTCTGAAACCATCAAAAAAGTGAATAAACGGAATACGGGCATCCAATGTGGCAGCATGAGCCACCAGCGCCATATCATGGGCCTCCTGTACCGATGACGAAGCCAGCAAGGCAAAACCAGTACCGCGCGCTGCCATAATATCTTGATGATCGCCAAAGATAGACAGGCCCTGTGCAGCCAGTGAACGTGCGGCAACATGGAACACCGCCGAGGTCAGCTCGCCGGCAATTTTGTACATGTTCGGCAACATCAGCATCAGGCCCTGCGAGGCCGTAAAGGTAGTGGTCAGGGCGCCGCTTTGCAGTGAACCATGAACCGTACCGGCAGCCCCGCCCTCACTCTGCATTTCTGCTATAAGCGGGATGTTGCCCCAGATGTTACGCTTGTCTTCTGCAGCCCACTGATCAGCAAATTCCGCCATGGTCGAAGAAGGGGTTATTGGGTAAATCGCACATACTTCACTGACGCGATAGGCAATGTGTGCCGCGGCTTCGTTACCGTCACAAGTATGCATGACTTGCTCGGACGAAAGAATCGTTTTCTCAGTCATGATCAGCTCCTAATCCATTTCCGCCGCGACCATTTCGATCGCATGACAAGGACATTGCGAATAACAAGCTTCGCACCCGGTACACTTGTCGTAATCCACTTTATATCCCTTGCCTTTTCCAAGGCGAGTGATCGCTCCCTGAGGACAAGCACCGAAACAACCATTACATTCGAAACAGTTACCACAGGAGTAACAACGCTGGGCTTCGAACAAAGCCTCTTCTTCGGTGAGGCCACCGACCACTTCATCGAATGAAGTCGCACGCTTGATCACCGGGATCGCTGGCTGTTCACTCTGATCCGCATCAGTCTTATACCAAAGGTGCAGCTTATCGAATCGGATCAGCGGTTGTTTTGACACTTTGCTGAAAATACGCTGATTGAGGAAGGCATCGATATGGGCAGCCGCTTTCTTACCGTGGCCTACCGCAATGGTCACAGTACGATCACATGGCACCATGTCACCACCAGCAAATAAACCGCGATAACCGGTCATCATCTGCTCGTTGACCGTGACGGTACCATCCCACTTGTACTCGACGCCTGGAATGTCTTGAGTCAGCTTGGTATCGATGTTCTGGCCGAGAGCCAGGATAAGCGAATCCGCTTCAACCGTTTCAAACTCACCAGTCGGCTGCGGACGGCCGTCAGCATCAATGGCCATTTTCTCAAGAGTAAACGTTGAACCATCAATTTGATTAATCGTGCGCTGCCAGTGGAAAGTAACACCCTCTTCCATCGCTTCGACGCACTCAAAATCATGGGCGGGCATATGGGCTCGGTCACGACGGTAAATCACCATCACATCCGCCCCCATCCGGCGGGCAGTGCGCGCCGCATCCATCGCGGTATTACCACCACCGTAAACGGCAACTCGCTGTCCCAGCTTCGGCGCGGCGTTCATTTCGATGGCCCGCAAGTAGGAAACAGCATCAATGACTTTACCGGGATCATCATTAGGGATGTCGACACCACGGCCGACGTGGGCACCGATTGCAAGGAAGACCGCATCAAACTGGCCTTTCACTTTTTCAGCCAACAGATCTTCAACCTTATGGTTAAGGACAATCTTGATACCCATCGCTTCGATACGGGCGATTTCACTTTCCAAAATATCACGAGGTAAACGGTAAGCCGGAATGCCAAAGTGCATCATACCGCCAGCCATCGGAGCCGCATCACGAATTTCGACATCGTGGCCTTTGCGTTTTAGATGATACGCCGTCGCCAGGCCACTTGGACCCGCACCAACAATCAATACCCGCTTGCCCGTCGGTTCTGCCTCAAAACGAACCGGCCACTTTTTCTCTAGTGCCTGATCCCCAAGAAAGCGTTCTACGGCATGAATACTTACCGCCTGATCAACATTGGCACGGTTACATGCCGATTCGCAGGGGTGGTAACAGACTCGGCCATGAATGGCTGGCATCGGGTTATTTTTAATCAAGGCCTGGAAGGCTTGTTCGTATTGTTCTGATTGGGCGAGTGACAACCATTCCTGAATATTGCTGCCTGTCGGGCAGGCATGGTTGCATGGTGGTAGGGAGTTGGAATAAATAGGGAACTTAGTGCGTATAGCTCCTGAGCCTTTCTTCAATGTCAGATCAGGAGGCAGTGTCATATCCTTAGGACAATTGCTCATAATGTTCTACCTTTATCTCGGTAAAATGACGAAACATACCCTTATTGGTGTGAGGGCCTGTTCATCTTTCAACATAATTCCTGTTGGAAGATGAATAGGCCCTCTTTTTTGCGCGTATGTTTCACTGTTCGAGTCCAGTTATGGCTCGAAATACCAAAACGATTCAGCTTTACGCTGCTTAATCCAGTTACCAGCAGAAAGTACACAGTTGTAACTACAAACCGACACTTTCGATAAAGACTCTGGCTTAAACAGCACAAAGAGAGCCGTTAAGCTGAAACACAAGTACCGGCACGCTCTGCCAATACCTCAAGGCCTTCCTCCAGTGCACCGATGTAGGCACGACCACCAAACTCGGCAAAGTCTGCTGCGGCCTCGACCTTCGGTCCCATAGAACCAGCCGGGAATTGATATTCACTAAGCTGAAGTGGTGTCGCTGCACGCAGCGCCCGTTGCTGGTCTGTACCCCAATCTAAGTACACTGCATCAGCATCGGTCAGGATCAGCAGCTTGTCGGCCTTCAGCTGTTTTGCCAGCAAGGTGGCAGCGAGATCTTTATCAATGACCCCTTCAACGCCCTTATAGCCAAATTCACTGCGGCATACCGGAATACCACCACCGCCGCAACAAATCACAATCTGTCCGGCTTCAAGCAGGGTATCGATAGACTTTTTATCAATGATATTGACCGGCTTGGGAGACGGCACAACACGACGAACAAACTCACCATCACGCTTCATGATCCAGTTATTGGCTTCGGCCAAAATACCGGCTTCTTCTTCGTTATAAACCGGGCCGACGAACTTGGTTGGATCCAGCATGCTCGGGTCGTTGGCATCGACTTCTATACGGGTCAGCAAACTGGTGACTTCTGACTCAGGCATCAGATTCTGAAGTTCTTGCGCCAGCATATAACCAATCATGCCTTCGCTTTCTGCACCCAATACATCCAATGGGTAAGGTGAGACTTTGTCGTAAGCCAAGTTCTGCAAGGCCAGCAAGCCTACCTGCGGCCCATTTCCGTGCACAATGGCAACACGGTACTCTTTGGCTATCTCGGCAATAGCCTTGGCTGCAATCTTGATATTCGCAAGTTGATTCTCAAAACTTGGGGCGTCGCCTCGACGCAATAATGCATTGCCGCCAAGGGCAACCACAGCTGTGGGTTTCATGTTAACTCCTTGAATTATTCTTCTGTGTTGATGACCGTTTCACCGTTTTTAACGGCATGAAACGGTTTGCGGCGAACAAAGCGGCCATTCCCGGCTTTCCCCATAAATTCGCCATTACATGCGACAACGTGTCCACGGCTAATGGTCATTAGCGGCCAGCCATGACACTGCATTGCTTCATACGGGGTGTAATCGATGTTGTCGTGTAATAAATCGTGGGTGATGGTGACCTGCTGTTTGGGATCAAACAGCACCAAGTCAGCATCAGAACCTTTAGCCAGACTGCCTTTTTGTGGGTATAGCCCAAACAACCTGGCTGGCATATAACTGGTCAGTTCGACAAAACGGCTCGGGCTGATCCGCCCAGCCATCACGCCTTCTGAAAACAGCAGCGGCATCCGGTTTTCAACCCCTGGCATCCCGTTCGGGCAGGCGCTGAAATTATCCTTGCCCCGCTGTTTTTGATCATGGTAGGTAAACGAGCAGTGATCGGTAGCAACCGTGTCGATACTGCCATCCATCAGCCCCTGCCATAATTTCTCGCGCTCCTCGACGGGGCGCAGCGGCGGGCTGAGAATAAACTTCAACGCATCATCACGCTCATAGCAGCTTTCATCGAGCAATAGATACTGCGGGCAGGTTTCGGCCCATACCGGCTGCTTGTTCTGGCGCGCCAGGCGAACATAATCAAGCCCTAGCCCATTCGAAAGGTGGACGATATACAACGGGGCATTATTGGCGAGCTTAGCCAGGTTGATCATCCGGGCAATCGCTTCTGCCTCGCATTCCAGCGGCCGACTCTGGGCATGGTATTTAGGTGCGGTTTTTCCCTGCTCAAGCAACTGGCTACGGCGCAAGGCAATAGCGGCATCATTCTCAGGGTGAACGGTGGTGAGAGCATTTACCTTATTAAGCTCAATTAAAGCTCGCAGAACCGATTCGTCATCAAGCTTATAGCCATAAGTGAGGTAGAGCTTGAAGCTGGAAATCCCCTCATCGTCGACCATCGAGGCCATTTCCGACAGGATCTCATCGTTAATATGCTGGATCACACCATGGAAACTGTAATCGATAACGGCGGTATCTTGGGCATACTCCTTATAGACGGCCAGCTGGTGATGCAGGTTGCAGCCTTTAGGACCGAAGCCCATATGATCGACCACCATGGTCGTACCGCCGCAGGCCGCCGCCCTGGTACCGGTGAAAAAATCATCGCTGCTGCGAGCGATCCCAACATCGATATTGAAATGGGTATGGACATCGATTCCGCCTGGCATCACATACAGACCAGAGGCGTCTATGATTTGTGTATCGGCTGGATAATCGGAAATGTCGGGGGCAACATCGGCAATTTTGCCGTCAACAATCAAGATGTCGGCTTTTTTCTCGTCTTGATGGTCAACCACAACGCCTTGACGAATTAACATTGCTGACGGTATATCAGACGTACTCTTGTTCGGAGCCAAGGAGAAAGAACGGTGTGAAATCATAACGTTACCCTTAGTCTTTATCATTGCACGGAAGATGCCACTCAATTAACGAAAACCATCTCGAAGTATCAGTCAAACAACTGATACTTCGAGATGACAAACTCGTTATGAAAATCCATCCCGAGGGGGATATGAGGTCAGTATTAAGGCAGAGCGTACTGACACCCTCGGGACGGAAAATGGTATTAATATTGGCTAACCAACATTAACTCTTATTTATCAAGCTCTTTCAGGTACATCTGTGGGATGACCGCGTACATTGCTGCACAAGTTACTAGGTGATCTTTCCAAGTCTTCTCGTTTGGCGCGTGAGCTTCTGGCTCTTTACCTGGGCCGAAGCCGATAACAGGAATACCGTAGCGACCCATGATAGATACGCCGTTAGTTGAGAACGTCCACTTATCAACAGTTGGTTTCTTGTCGAACAATAGCTCGTAAGACGCTTCCAGTGTCTTAGTTGCTACATGCTCTTCATCAATCAACCATGTTGGGAAGTAGCACTCTGTTGGGTAAACCAGACCGGTGTAGGCAGGGCGGTTGTATTCGTACATTGAAACCACTGCGTTAGCTTCCTGTACTGCTGGTAGTGCACGAATTTCATCTAGTGCGCCTTCCCATGTTTCGCCCCAAGTCAGACGGCGGTCGATTGATACCGCACAGCTATCGGCAACCGCACAACGGCTTGGTGAAGTGAAGAAGATTTCAGAAACAGTCAGAGTTCCTTTGCCTAGGAAAGGATCATCTTTCAGGTTATGAGACAGATCTTCTAGTTGGTTTAGGATTGGACCCATTTTGAAGATGGCGTTATCACCACGCTCAGGTGCTGAGCCATGGCAGCTTACACCAGCAACATCGATACGGATTTCCATACGGCCACGCTGGCCACGGTAGATCTGGCAATCTGTTGGCTCAGTAGAAACCACGAACTCAGGGCGGATCTTGCTTTCTTCGATGATGTACTGCCAGCAAAGACCGTCACAGTCTTCTTCCTGGACCGTACCTGTCACCAATAGCGTGTACTCATCTTCAAGGCCTAGATCTTTAATGATCTTACCGGCATATACCATTGATGCCATGCCGCCTTCCTGATCAGAAGCACCACGGCCACCGATCACTTCATCGTCTTCCATACCCTGGTACGGGTCGAATTCCCAGTTGTCCATGTTACCGACACCTACGGTATCGATATGAGCATCCATTGCGATTAGGTGCGGACCATGACCAATCCAGCCCAGAACGTTACCCATTGGGTCGATTTCAACTTTGTCAAAGCCAACCTTTTCCATTTCTTCCTTGATACGCAATACCACTTTTTCTTCGTCGCAGCTTTCACTTGGAATTGCAATCATGTCACGAAGGAATTGGCTCATGTCGGCTTTGTATTCTTGGGCTTTTTCCAACACTTTGTTGAATGGGATGTTCATTGTCATTGTAATTCTCCTTGGGCCGGATGGCGGTCATCACACCGGCATGATGTTTTTAATTTGAAGTTGAGGCGCCCTGCTCTTCGATGACATCAACAGCGCGCTAAATAATTCTTTTTATCTACTTTGATTTAAGTAAAACCATCGAAGCATTTTGGGGGTTTAGTGCAGCTCGTTAGCGCAAGGGCAAAGAGAAAGCGCGGAGTTGATACCTATCAATGAGCACTTTCGATGCCGACATTGTGCTAACGAGCAAAAATAAATCCTCAAAGCGTTGGGTGTTTGCCTTGCCACACCACTTCACGGTAATGGACCGGATCGGTATCACCCTCGGTATTGATCAACAGCACAACCGAGTCTTTGTTCAGCCCCAGTTTTTCCATGAGCTGTTCGCGCTCTGGATGGTAGTAGACTGCTGCCAGCAGGCCTGCACCTACTGCACCTGACTCACCAGACACGACGCGGGGGTCATTGCCCAGCGGGTTACCGAGAACACGCATACCCAGTGCAGCAACGCTGTCTTGGCAGGAAACAAACTGAGTTGAACAATCACGCAGTACCGGCCAGCCAATTGGATTCGGCTCACCGCAGGCAAGGCCAACCATGATGGTCGCCAAATCGCCGTCTACGTTAATCATCTCGCCCTGCTCGCTGATACCTGAGCGGTAGATACAGTCTGCCTGATCAGGTTCGACAACAACCGAATGTAGTTTGTCGGCACCGAACTGGTCACATAGGTAACCCAATACGCCACCAGCCATCGCACCAACACCTGCCTGTAGGAATACATGTGTCGGACGCTCAATCTGCTGATCTTTCATTTGATCAACAGCTTCGGCTGCCATGGTGGTATAACCCTGCATGATCCAGGTCGGGATTTCGGTGTAACCTTCCCAAGCGGTATCCTGCACCACTTTCCAATTGTTTTCTTCGGCCGTTTTGATTGCCAGACGCACAGTATCGTCATAGTTCATGTCGGTAACGATGCACTCAGCACCCAAGGCGCGGATGTTGTTAACGCGCTCGTCTGCCGCGCCTTTTGGCATATAAACTACGGCGTTTTGCCCCAGCTTATTGGCAGCCCATGCCACACCACGTCCGTGGTTGCCATCGGTAGCCGTCGCAAAGGTCATTTTTTCCGGGATATCATTTTTCAGCTTGTCGAAATCAAACGCGTTGATATCGAGCTTAAATTCGTCGCATAGCAGGCGGGCGATAGCATAGGCGCCACCCAGCATTTTGAATGCACATAGATCGAAACGATGTGCTTCGTCTTTAACCAGAATTTTGCCAACGCCGATTTCTTTGGCTAAGCAGTCGAGAGAGTGCAAAGGCGTTGGTTGGTAGCCTTCAACTTTCTGATGGAAGGCGCGGGCTTTTTCCGCTTCATCAATGGTGAATAGAGGAGATTGCTGACCGTTATAATGGCGGTTATCGGCTATCTCCATTTTTAGAGAGAATGTAGACACGACCAGACCTCATTGAATGAATTGAGAGAAAATGCGGGGGTTACCGGAGTCGGCGCCCCCGCGAAAGGGCTAGCATTTACCCAAGTTAGTAGCTGTTTTGCGTAAAACCAGTACGTTACTTAACGCGCTTCTCAGCAGCATCAAGCAGTTCCTGAAGCACCAGACCAGGTTCTTGGTACTTACGGTTCATGATCATTGCAGCAATGATGTATGGCTTCCAGCTGGCTTCTTTGTAAGTGGCAATGCGGTATTTCTCGAATACTGACTCTTCCACTTCACCTTCTTCACAAGACACGCCTGTAATATCCGCTGGTAGGCAGTGCATGTATAGCGCCTCGCCTTCTTTGGTCAGCTTCATCATTTCTTCGGTGCAGTGCCAGTCTTTGTGGTTGGCATTCTGCGCTAAACATTCCTGCTCAAGCGCTTTCAAGCCATCATGGTCGTTGGCGCGAAGCAGCTCGGTACGGCGACCCATAACCTGGTAAGGAGCCCATGATTTTGGATAAACGATATCGGCATCTTTAAATGCTTCTTCCATTGAGGCGACCTGAGTAAAGCTACCGCCTGATGCTTCTGCGTTCTTGCGTGCTTCTTCTACCACTTCAGGAATTAGGTCGTAGCCTTCAGGGTGAGCCAGAGTGACATCCATACCGAAACGAGTCATCAGGCCAATGATGCCCTGAGGCACAGAAAGCGGCTTGCCGTAACTTGGCGAGTAAGCCCAGGTCATTGCAATCTTCTTGCCTTTTAGCTGGTCAAGGCTACCGAAATGCTCTTCTAGCCAAGCCAAGTCAGCCATCGACTGAGTTGGGTGGTCGACGTCACACTGTAGGTTGACCAACGCAGGACGGTGTGGCAATACGCCTTCTTTCACGCCATCATCCAATGCTTCACCTACTTCACGCATGTAAGCATTACCGGCACCTAGGTACATATCATCACGGATACCGATGGCATCGGCACAGAAGGAGATCATATTGGCAGTTTCACGAACAGTCTCACCGTGGGCAATTTGTGATTTGCCTTCATCTAGATCCTGCTGCGCAAGGCCCAGCATGTTGATAGCTGACGCGTAAGAGAAACGGGTACGAGTAGAGTTGTCACGGAACAGTGAGATACCAAGACCATTTTTAAATACGTTTGTCGCTATATTTTCCTGACGCATCGCTTTTAGGGCTTGTGCGGTTTTTAGAACACGCTCTAGTTCTTCTGGACTCTGTTCCCAAGTTAAAAGGAAATCTTTATTATGAAGTTCAGATTTTAGTTCATTGATTTCCTTGATCAGTTCATTAATGCTTTTCATTTTATTCTTCCCAGTAAATTAAATTGTTATATCGTGTGCGGCTGGAAAAAGTCTGTAGGGTCATAACAGACAACTGGTTTTACTTATTCCAATATCTATGCCAACAACAATAAAAACTCGAAAAAATAATCAAAATAAAGCGTCAGGCCTTGATATATAAGGGAAGGCGAAATTATACGCACAATACTGCTTTACCTATCATCAATGGCGGGCTATCAATAACTATCAGTGATAGCGACCAAAATGATAGTAAGTAAAAAGAGCTTTATCATATTGATATACAGATGTGACCTCGCTAGCAATTCCTATTTCGCAGCGCGAATCCACTATAAAACACTGATGTATATCAAGCTGATTGCTCATAACATTGATTAAGTTTGTTAAGTCTTTCCCAAAATAGACCTGAATTATGTTGAAAAACCCCCAGCAATCCGAACTCATGCAGCTGCAGCCAACCATACTGCGCTTTACACAAATGCTATCTGCCGTACTTCAGCTAGATGCCGAAGTCGTCGATGCAGATCTCGTCCGTATCGCTGGCACAGGGCCCTATAGCAAATTCTTTGGAAAAAAACTCAACACCAGCTCAAGAATTTTTCGCTACATCCTTGAAACACATCAGGAAAAGGTTGTCGTCAAGTCACGTACCGATCCATTATGCGATGGCTGTACCAATAAAGGAACCTGTCGTGAAACCGCCTTCCTCGGCGTACCGATAATGATCGATGACCGCTGTATCGGGGTGATCAGCCTGGTGGCATTTACCCCCGAGTCTCGAGAAAGAATTAAAGAAAATGTTCAGCTATTTTCTGACTATATACAGCACATTTCTCAGATTGTTGTTTCCAAGGTACAGTCAAGCTCTGAGCAAGGTGACGGGCTTGACGAGGTATTCACAAGCCTCATCGAAAATATGGATCAGGGCGTATTAGTGCTCGACGGAAATAGTCGAGTAAAATATGGTAACCAGCCAGCTCTGAACAACCTCAATATAAATCATGATGAGCTGTCCCGTGTTGAAGTAAATATTCAGCCACTATCACTGCATAACAACGAATTAAAAGGTCACCAGCAGCACATTATTTCACTCGGAGAAAGACAAGAACTCGTTGTCGGCCAATTTCATGACGCACGAGGCCACCAGCTCTTTTTAATGGCTTTCCATCAGCCTAATAAGTCATTTGCTATTAATGAACCGCAGCCGCAATTTACCAGCGTAATTGGCGAATGCAAAAAAATGCTACAGCTAAAAACATTAATATCTCGAATTGCCAGCAGTCCATCCAGCGTATTAATTAATGGAGAGAGCGGAACAGGTAAAGAAGTCATTGCCCATGCAGTCCACAATTTAAGTACCCGCAGTGACCAGCCCTTTATTGCAATTAACTGTGCCGCTATTCCCGACCAACTGCTGGAAAGTGAACTGTTTGGTTATGTTAAAGGAGCATTTACCGGCGCTTCGAACAAAGGGAAAACAGGCCTGATCCAAGCGGCCAACAAAGGTACCCTGTTCCTTGATGAAATTGGCGATATGTCGATGACCCTGCAAGCCAAGCTATTGCGGGTATTGGAAGAACGCGAAGTCATGCCAATTGGCTCGAGTACGGCAATCCCGGTTGATATCCGTATTGTCTCTGCGACCAACCGCAACTTTGCCGAAATGATTGCCACCAACAAATTCCGCGAAGATTTATATTATCGCTTGAATGTGATCCCGATAAACCTACCACCGCTTAAAGAGCGAGAAGGAGACGTAGAATTACTGGTGCAATTCTTCCTCGAAATGCATACCCGTAAAATCGGTGTCTGCTATCCCGGCATTACGACAGAAGCCATGGCACGGCTCAATGCCTACCATTGGCCGGGGAATGTACGGGAGCTGAGTAACCTGATTGAGTATTTGGTCAACGTCGTGCCGGAAGGTGATTTGATCGATGTCGACTTACTCCCTCCTTATTTCGAGCAGGCTAAATCGGAGCACAGCCCCGAAACCATCCATAGCGATGATTGCTCGATGAGTCTGGAGGAAATGGAAAAGATACGGATCGAGGAGGCGATTAATCGCCTGAGTAACCGCAAACTGGTGGCGGAAGAGCTCGGTATCGGGATTGCCACTTTATACCGCAAGATCAAAAAATACGGTTTGAGTGTTCACAATCACTAACACCCATCACCGCAACTAACGAAATACAAAACGGCCAAGGATAATCATCCTTGGCCGTTCTGACATAAGTAGCAGCCTAAATAGCTCGTCGACTTAAAAGCTAATTGGCTTACGGCCAGTTGCCTGGTCGGCAGGGCCGGAATTTTGATCTTTTTTCTTCGCTTTGCCTGCAGACTTCTTGTTCGCCGGTTTTGACTTTTTCTCAGTTTTCTTTGCAGGCTTAGGTTCAATGACCTCTGGGGTTTCATCAACAGGCTTATCGCAAAGAACGACATAATACTCGCTATTGAATTCAATCACATCGCCATCGTACATCTTGCGGCGCTTACGCTGTTCCAGTTCACCGTTGACGGCAACGTAACCTTCCGAAATAACAAATTTAGCTTCGCCACCACCACCGACTGCGTTGGCAATTTTCAACACCTTATAGAGCTCAATCGGTTGACTTGATACCTCAACGCCAATCGCTTCTACTTCATATTCTTCTTCAGACATGTTCTTAACCAGATACAGACAATTTCTCGTATCTTACCCTATTCTACAACTTGGTATAACTGGCAATCCCAAACGGGCTAGGATATCCTCGTTGCCGAGATCCCTCGTGACAGAAAACCCGTTAATCCATCGCCGAGTAAACCAACCATCATGTATTGTCCGTCTTGTGGCCAGCAAACCTTCAGCGCCTCAACAGAAAAATCGTTCCAATGCCGCCAGTGCGATTTTACCTATTTTCACAATAGTGCCTCAGCCGTCCTAGCCATCATAAAATACCAGGACGACATACTGGTTGCGATCCGGGGCCGCGAGCCCGGCAAAGGTATGTGGGACTTTCCCGGCGGTTTTGTTGACCACGATGAATCACTCGAGCAAGCGCTCTTTCGTGAATTAGAAGAAGAATTGAAGTTTCAGACAAATAAGGCTCTGTATTTCGGCTCTTACCCAAATACCTATCAATATAAAAATATAACCTATAAAACCTGTGATGCCTTTTTTGTTATCGAACTGGAACAAAAACCGGTTTTCAGCGCAGGTGACGATGTTGAAGCCGTGCAATGGGTTAACATTGCTGAGCTAGAGCCAGAAAAACTTGCCTTCACTTCCGCCAGGCAAGCACTCGCACTTTATCTTGCAAAGTAATACCATCTACGCCTACTTTGCCGGTACTTATGTGATCTACGCCTTTTTTACTCATCCCTAACAAATAAAAACAAGGATGATGCTTTTTTAAGCAGCAAACGACAGGATGTTGTTATTCAATCAATTGTATTTAGATCGAGGGTATAACTTCATGCTTACATTCAATAAGGTCCATGCATATTCAAACCTACCTGAAAGCGAAACCGCCTACGAGGTACCAGCGCCTTCAGAGGAAGCATTAGCACAAGAAGCAAAACGACAGGCTATGCTAGCTGCAATCCAGCAGTCAGGCGGTTTGGATATCGTGGGATGTTGCCAGCATTAGCTCTCCTTTCCCTCACTCTTGCCAAATTGCCACCGGTTGTACCATCCAACGGTGGCAATTCTTAGCTAATATTCAAACAACTATCGTCAAATCACTCTACCACACCACTTTATCTGCTGAGCTTATTAGGTATAGTTAACTATTGCTCTACTCAATATTGAAAGGCTTAGATATGTACCAATGGCTGTTATCTGTTCTCGTCGTGGCTTCACTATCGCTCCCTGCATGGGGGCAGGAAAAGTACTCTGAAGAAAGTATTTACGACAAGCCACTGATGGAGCGCTATGTCCTTGATGAACTCAAATCGATACGTAAAGACCAACAAGATCTTGAGCGTAAACTCACTATCGAGATCACCGACCGTGAACTAAGCGTCGCTGATAAGTCGATGAACTATGCCAATGTCACCGTGACCTACTTTTTCTACCTCATTGCCGGTGCTGCCTCCCTTTTCGCTTTGGTTGGCTGGCAGTCATTAAAAGAGATCAAAGAAAATACCAAGAAAATGGCAGACCAGCAGCTACGGGATATCGCCCAGCAATATGAAAAGAAGTTCCAGCTGCTTGAGCGTGACCTAAAGCGTAAGACGCGGATCATTGCCCAAAACAACAAAGAGATTGAGATCATCAATGAGGTCCACAACCTCTGGTTAAGATCGCAAAGCTCGCAAACACCTGAACAAAAAATTGAAGTCTATGACGAGATTTTGAAAATTCGTCCCGGTGATCTTGAGGCGCTAACCCATAAAGCCGATGCCGCGATGGAAATCCGTGAGTTCCACTGGGCACTGAGTATCTGTAACCGAGTACTGGAAGTTGATAACACCAATGCCCATGCGCTTTATCAACGTGCCTGTGCCTACGCCTGCCTTGGCGCCGAAGAGCAGGCAATTTCAGATTTGGAGCAAGCGATTCTCGGTAGTGCCTCTTTACGTGAGCTGGCCAGCGAGGAACAAGACTTCGAGTCACTACAAGGCAATGAGCGTTTTGAAAACCTGATTACGATAACTGATTCATAAAATTGCCCTAGAATATGCCCCTAGGCAAGATGATTTATCACTTTCTCAGGGGCTCAACAGTCCAAATTATTAGCACTTTACCCTAAGCTGCTGTAAGCTAGCCGGCTTCCTGCCTCTGTGAGGCAGCTCACGTTATACCAATTGCGATGAGTCTCCGAGTCCCCCCGGTTACATTTGGGGTTAACAAAATTCGGCTCCCTATTGGTACTTATATAATTTTGACTGAGACTATCATATGAGTTTTGCCTCTCTGGGCTTATGTACCCCAATCCTTGAAGCTGTCGCTAATCAAGGCTATGAAACACCTTCGCCAATTCAAGCCCAAGCAATTCCTGCTGTGCTAGAAGGCAAGGATGTAATGGCTGCAGCACAAACAGGTACAGGCAAAACCGCAGGTTTCACTCTGCCAATCCTAGAGCGTTTGTCTAAAGGGTCAAAAGTACGCTCCAATCAGGTTCGTGCGCTGGTCCTTACCCCAACCCGTGAATTGGCGGCTCAAGTTGGCGAAAATGTCGCTACCTACTCCAAAAAATTACCGCTGAGCTCAGCAGTCGTATTTGGCGGTGTAAAAATTAACCCTCAGATGATGCGCATGCGTCAGGGCGCCGATGTACTGGTTGCAACCCCGGGTCGTCTGTTAGACCTATACAACCAGAAGGCGATTCGCTTTAACCAGCTTGAAGTGCTGGTGCTTGATGAAGCCGACCGCATGCTGGATATGGGCTTTATCCGCGATATTCGTAAGATTTTGGCAGTATTACCGAAAAACCGCCAAAACCTGTTATTCTCAGCGACCTTCTCTGATGAAATTCGCGAGCTGGCAAAAGGTCTGGTGAATGACCCGGTTGAAATTTCTGTAAGCCCGCGTAATACCACGGCAAAAACAGTCAAGCAGTGGGTCCACCCGGTTGATAAGAAGAAAAAACCGGCTGTGCTGACCAAGCTAATCCAGGACAATAAATGGAAGCAGGCATTGGTCTTCACCAAAACTAAGCATGGCGCGAATAAGCTGACGGCTTATCTTGAAGATCGCAACATTAAAGCCGCAGCCATTCACGGTAACAAGAGCCAAGGTGCGCGAACCAAAGCACTGGCTAACTTCAAGAGCGGCGAAGTGCGTATTCTGGTTGCAACCGACATCGCTGCCCGCGGTATCGATATCGACCAGTTACCGCAGGTGGTCAACTTCGACCTACCCAATGTTGCTGAAGATTATGTTCACCGTATTGGCCGTACCGGCCGTGCAGGTGCAGAAGGCCAGGCTATTTCACTGGTCAGCGGCGATGAATTCAAAGAGTTGACTGCGATTGAACGCTTAACACAGCAAATCTTGCCTCGTGAAGACGTATTTGGCTTCGTGCCGGTAAACAAGCTACCGGAATCACTACCACTGAAACCGCTAAAGGCCAAAAAACCTAAGAAGCCGAAGAAGCCAAAGGTTGAGCACAAAGACGGGCAGCGTTCGGGCGACAGTGCCAGCGGCCACCGCACAACGGCGAAAAAGCCAAGCGGTAATAAATCAGGCGCCAACAAGTCTGGTTCCAATAAGAGCTCTGATAACAAGAAACCTCAGTCTCGCCGAGCGAATAGCGACGCCAAGCCACAAGGCAGAAAACCACAAGCTAAGAAGCCGCAAAATGCCAAACCATCTGGCTCTGCAAGCAGGAACAGAAAACCGCGAACAACCGCCTAAGTTGTGATCGTATATCAATAACTTAGCAGGCTGACATTATATAATGTCAGCCTCTTTTTTTATCGGGTTACTAATATGTTCACTGCCAGACAGCTACTGTTCCCTTGCATTACCCTTTTCAGCTCTCAGCTTATGGCAACCACTTTTGATGACCTCGCCAAACTCCCCGATTCGGATATTCAGGTTATCGATTGTCGTTCCAGCAACTACTACAACGGTTGGCCAGAAGCTTCGCAAGCCCGAGGCGGCCACTTCCCTGATGCAATCAATTTTGATTCTGATTGGCTCAGCACCCTGCGCCCACCGCACCTAGAACAACTGTTGCAACAAAGTGGCGTCGAGTTCACCAAGCCGACTTATCTCTATTGCGACTCAGACAAAGCCACAGCCCTGAGTGAGCAGCTCAATAAGCTGGGCGTAGCTAACCTCTCAATTATAACCCAGCCTATCAGCGAATATTCTGGCCAGCTTGAGCGGTTAGAAAACTTTCAGCATTTGGTTTCACCACAATGGCTAAAACAAGCCATCTCCGGCGAACAGGCGCTCTATGCGCCAGAGAAAGGATTTAAAATCGTCGAAGTTGCATGGGGGCCACCAACCAAATACCTGGCTTCACATATTCCGACGGCCCTTTACCTCAACACCAACAATATCGAGTCGGAGCCTTGGTGGAACCGAGTCGATGACAAGAAGCTAGCCGAAACCATCAAAGATTTAGGGATCCGCTTCGATACCACGGTCGTTCTCTATGGCCGTGACAACACTGCCGCCGCTCGTGCCGCCAGTATCTTGATGTACGCCGGCGTCGATGATGTTCGCCTGCTAAACGGCGGCTGGAAGTCTTGGGTTAATGCCGGCTATGCCTCCGAACCCATGCTGAACAAAGCCAACAGTGTCGATTTCGGCCGCCCTATCCCATCACGGCCTGAACTGATCATTGATGTACCGGAAGCCAGGGAAATACTCGACGATCCCGAGCACCAGTCACTGGTCAGTATCCGCAGCTGGGAAGAATATATCGGTAACACCAGCGGCTATAAATACATCAAGCCCAAAGGGCGTATTACCGGCTCCAAGTGGGGACATGCCGGTTCTGATGCCTATCATCTTGAGGACTTCCGTAACCCGGATGACACCATGATCAGCGCCGATATTATCGAATCCTTCTGGCAAGACTGGGGGATCAACCAAACCCAGAATGTTTCGTTCTACTGCGGAACAGGCTGGCGTGCTTCAGAGACCTTTTTCTATGCCTATGTGATGGGCTGGAAGAATATCAGCGTCTTTGACGGCGGCTGGTTTGAATGGAGCGGCGATCCCGCTAACCCGAGTTCGACTGGTGAACCTACACAGTAATAACCCTTTCTATGAAAAAGAGCCTCCTTGAACAGGAGGCTCTTTTTTTGCTTTCCGATGCATACAAACGGCGAATGACTATTAGGCTAAAGCTATTTGGGACATAAACGAGTCAGGTTTTTTGCTAATTTAGCAAAACATGAATTAATCGAAGTATGGCAAACTCGCTTAGATGAGTGTCTAGTATTGCACGAGCCGATCACATTGGCTAAGTCACTTAACCTGTGCAATGAGTACCGTGGTAATTTGACTAATTGAATGCACAAGAAATAGGATACAAAGGCACGTAACAATAATGTTCAGTTATACGCTGTCAACTAAACGAATACACCTTGATTAGTAAGAGTTATCCAAATGTCTAATGTAGTTCAGTTCTCTATGTTCAGTGGTAGTAAGAAGACCAACACTGCCCCACCTAACAAATCACTTAGCCCTAAAGCTTCAAGGGAACAGGCAGCATTGAAACAAGACAACCGCTGTTACTTCTGTGGTAAGCGTAAAGAACCGAAAGAACTTAACTGGCTTAATAAGACTGGTTTTAAGGCAAAGGCTCATGTTGTCTGCGGTACTTGCAGTTCTGCTGCTAAGTCACGTTCAATGGATGAACTACGGATAATCCTTGCGCTGAAAGCTATGGATTTCAGAACGGTTAAGATTCAGCAGTACCTGGAGTTGAGAGAAAAAGGTGTCCAGATAGATGGTGTACGTGAATACAGGTTCTACTTTGAAACTGTTGAGTGATTAAGGCTGTGAGTTAAAGGTAAGCCGAGAAGTAAAACTGAATAGTTATCGAGTTCATAGACACTAAATAGGTATTAGAAAAAATAGCCCAAATGACGCTTAGTTCAGCTAATACTTTAATAATTCGTAAAAAACTTTGAGGCAGATTCGTGTCAGCCGATACAGAGCTGACACGTCATTGGACAGAAGTTT
>NZ_JAKRRW010000020.1 GCF_026191635.1 Photobacterium obscurum | reverse complement strand
ATTCAGACAGAGTTAAGTCTTAAAAATAACTACAGGGGTGTAGCTCCAATTGGCAGAGCAGCGGATTCCAAATCCGCGTGTTGGGAGTTCGAATCTCTCCACCCCTGCCACCTTCAAGGCTCTAGTCGAAAGACTGGAGCCTTTTTCGTATGCGCAGTATTAAAGTTTGTTTTACTGCGTAATAGCCTCAGACTAGTCGTCCCCTAGACTCCCCTGCTCGTTCATAGCTTTGAATTTCATTATTCTAATTTTCTATCCCTTTAATCGCTGCTCAGTTAATGCTCTTGAAGGAAGTACAAAGTAGAAGCCGTGATTTTCTCAATAGTGTGATAGAGCTAAAGCAAACCTGTTTGATCTTAAAATATTACTCAGTAGAATAACTTTCATACATATTAGGGGTGTAGCTCCAATTGGCAGAGCAGCGGATTCCAAATCCGCGTGTTGGGGGTTCGAATCCCTCCACCCCTGCCACCTTCGAAGGCCTCGGCAACAGCCCCGGGGGCTTTGCTGCATTTGTTGACGACAAAAATGCCCTTACCTCTCCGCCCTCTACTTTTCCTGCTCTGTATCAATCAAAGTTCAGTCAATGGCCGAAAGTTGCTATTAGGACTTGTTGCTATGACTTTTTCTCGCTAGCATTCATTTTTGTTAATGAACAGGTTTGTTCATTACGGGTGATGGAGTTCCACCTTTAACCGCTCAACTGAGATAATGACTCCTGCTGTAGTAGGATAGATCCGTCTATGGTGGGGCCCGGTCATTTGCCATAGCATCTATCCTGAATATATTCCTGATAAAGATAGATACTGGTATGGCACACCCATTAAGCGCTAATCCAAAAATATTTGTCCAGATCCTGAGATGGACGCTCCTTATTATTCCTGTTGCCGTTATTGTCGGCTCGCTAAATGCTTTCTTCCTGTGGCTCCTAAATCTAGCCACAGTTACTCGTATTGATAACCCATGGCTGATTTATTTGCTGCCGCTTGCTGGTATTGTCATCGTCTATTGCTACCGTAATCTGGGTAAGAATTCCGAGGGAGGCAACAACCTTATCATGGATGAGATCCATGAGCCCGGAGCCGGTATTCCGACCCGTATGGGGCCACTCGTGTTGATCACGACAGTTATCACCCATTTGTTCGGTGGTTCGGCCGGGCGAGAAGGAACGGCGGTACAGATTGGTGGCGCCACCACCCACTGGCTGGCTCGTTTGTTCAAGCTTAATGAGGCTGATACACGGCTAATCTTGATTGCCGGGGTGGCTGCGGGCTTTGGGGCCGTATTTGGCACGCCGTTGACGGGGGCTATTTTTGCCCTTGAGGTTTTGGCGATCGGGCGCCTTCGCTATGATGCTATTATTCCTGCCTTGTTTGCAGCGATTTTGGCGGATGTGGTTAGCAGTGCCTGGGGCGCGCACCATACGCATTATCGAATAGATTTTCTTGAGACCATTACCCTGTTCGAACATGCGGTCAAAGTTGATATTGTCATGGTCGCCAAGATTGTGCTGGCGGCGATTGCCTTTGGTCTGGCGGGTTATCTGTTTGGTGAACTGACCCATGCGTTTAAAGATATTTTCAAGGCGACGCTGAAGAACCCATATCTGATAGTTGTTGTCGGCGGCCTGATAGTGATTGCTGCTGTTCATCTCATTGGCAATTATGACTATATCGGTCTGGGGGTCTATTCTAGCCGTGAAGGGGGCGTCAGTATTCTTAGTGCGTTTACCGAAGGGGGAGCGGAATGGTACAGCTGGTTGTTAAAACTGCTGCTGACCGCGATTACCCTGGCTGCCGGTTATAAAGGCGGTGAGGTGACTCCGCTGTTTTTTGTCGGGGCGACGCTAGGTAATACTATGGCTTGGGTGCTGGGAGCTCCGGTGGATCTGTTTGCTGCTTTGGGCTTCCTGGCAGTATTTGCGGCTGCAACCAATACGCCATTAGCCTGTACTATTATGGGTGTCGAACTGTTTGGGGCCAATCATATGCTGTACTTTGCTATTGCTTGCTATACCGCTTATTACTTTAGTGGCCATACGGGCATTTACTCTTCGCAGCGGGTTGCTGTTCCTAAATTGTTCGATTTAGACGGAGCTCCCCAAATAATCCATAAGCTCGGTGAGCTTCGGGATACTCATTCGTCTTTACTCAAAAGTTTGGTAAAAAAGTATACGAAATAATGATCAGGCCGCACATTTGTGTGGCTTGAGCTGTTTTGGCATCAGTTCATTGTTTTCTGCGGATAGCGCTTGCTGCTGATAGCTTGCTTACCTATACTCTTGACTCAACTTGTCGGAGTGCCAACTGGCTGAGACCGCTTTGCGGGATCCGTAGAACCTGATCGGGCTAATACCTGCGAAGGGAACAAGAGATAAATCTTCTGTTTAGCTGCACTATTAGGACTGATAGGTTGCAGCTGCGGTATCAGATGACGCGTGCACACCCTACGTGCATGCCTCTTGTTTAAGCACCAATCCGTCAAGCAACTTCCCCCCTATATGGAACTAAAGGAAATTGCTATGTCGAGTCGCAAACAAGCGAGACTGGAAGCTAAACAATTTATTGATTCACTCACTACTCAACCTTATCCCAACTCACGGAAAGTGTATGTTGAAGGTAGTCGGCCTGATCTCCAGGTACCGATGCGTGAAATTGCACTGTCAGACAGCCTAGTAGGCGGAACCAAAACCGACCCTATCTTTGAGCCCAATGAACCGATACGTGTTTATGATACGTCGGGCTATTATACCGATCCGGAACAGGCGGTAGATATTTATGCCGGCCTACCCAAAGTACGTGAAAACTGGATCATTGAGCGTGCAGATACTGAGCTGCTTGATGAGCTAAGCTCTGCTTATTCGAAAGAGCGCCTGGCTGATGATACATTGGATGAGCTGCGTTTTGGTGTATCAAACCGTATTCGCAGGGCTAAAGTTGGTCAGTGTGTGACTCAGTTACATTACGCTCGCCAGGGTATCGTTACTCCTGAAATGGAATACATTGCTATCCGCGAAAATATGGGCCGGGCAAAGTACCGTGATGAAGTGCTGAACCAGCAGCATCCCGGGATCAGCTTTGGTGCCAACCTACCCGAAGAAATTACCCCCGAATTCGTGCGCAAAGAAGTCGCTGAAGGCCGGGCGATCATTCCTGCCAATATTAATCACCCTGAGACTGAGCCGATGATCATTGGTCGTAACTTTCTGGTGAAAGTGAATGCCAATATCGGTAACTCTGCTGTCAGCTCGTCTATTGAAGAAGAAGTAGAGAAACTGGTGTGGTCAACCCGTTGGGGGGGCGACACGGTGATGGATTTGTCGACTGGGCGAAATATTCATGAAACCCGCGAGTGGATCATCCGTAACAGCCCGGTACCGATTGGTACGGTGCCAATGTATCAGGCGCTGGAGAAGGTGAACGGGATTGCCGAGAACCTGAACTGGGACGTTTTCCGCGATACGCTGCTGGAGCAGGCCGAGCAGGGTGTTGACTATTTTACGATCCATGCTGGGGTATTGCTGCGCTACGTGCCGATGACCGCCAAGCGAGTAACCGGAATCGTGTCCCGTGGTGGTTCGATCATGGCCAAGTGGTGTCTGGCCCACCATAAAGAAAGTTTTCTCTACGAACACTTTCGTGATATTTGCGAAATCTGTGCCCAGTACGATATTTCCCTGTCATTGGGCGACGGCTTGCGTCCGGGCTCGGTGGCGGATGCCAATGATGAAGCCCAGTTCAGTGAACTGCGTACCCTCGGTGAGCTCACCAAGATTGCCTGGGAATATGATGTTCAGGTCATGATTGAAGGCCCGGGCCATGTGCCGATGCACATGATAAAAGAGAACATGGAAGAGCAGCTGAAGCATTGCCATGAGGCGCCGTTTTATACCCTTGGCCCGCTGACTACCGATATCGCTCCGGGCTATGATCATATTACCTCGGGGATTGGTGCCGCCATCATTGGTTGGTATGGCTGTGCTATGTTGTGCTATGTCACTCCGAAAGAACATTTGGGACTTCCCAATAAAGAAGATGTAAAGGTGGGTCTGATCACGTACAAGTTATGTGCCCATGCGGCAGACTTGGCAAAAGGTCACCCGGGAGCCCAAGTACGCGACAATGCCTTGTCAAAAGCCCGTTTTGAATTCCGCTGGGAAGACCAATTTAACCTAGGATTAGATCCTGATACGGCGCGAGCCTATCATGATGAAACTCTACCCCAGGAATCAGGAAAGGTGGCGCACTTCTGTTCGATGTGCGGGCCGAAATTCTGTTCGATGAAGATTTCGCAAGAGGTCCGCGACTATGCCAGCAACCTTGAGCAAGACAGCGAGCTTGCGATTAAGGTGCTTGATGAGCCACTGGCAGGTATGCAGCAGAAAGCCGATGAATTCCGATCCCGAGGTAGTGAGTTATATCACCCTATTCAAGAGGATAGTTAATGAGCTCTTTATGTCTACCCGATAGCTTAACGCCACTGCTGATGCATGTGGAACCTTTGCTGGCAGCTGCTGATAAATATCAGCTGGGCGAGCAGGTCAGTGTTGACTGGAGCGAGTCGGGTACTGTCGATATTCAAATCGAAGAGCGTCAGTTCGGTCTGGTGTTTAACCAGGCCGAGGCTGATATTACCGGTTATATGGTGCTGGATCAGTGGATTGCGCCGTACCCAGAGCTAAGCGAACTACAGCAGGTGGTTGCCGAAGATCCGTCTTTGGTTGTTTGCGGCCTGCCGACTGAAAAGGGTTGTGTTGATATCTGGCACCATAACGGTGAAGCCCGGGCCGTCTACTGCCACCATGCCGGAGCCAGTGAGCCTCAGCGGGCAATGCTGTTGGTGGCGTTGGCGTTGGATTACCCGTTGGAAGATGCAGTCACGCTGTCGCGGGCCCATGCCCGTGGCTACTTTGAAACCCATGCTGACGGTTATGGGGAAACAGGCTGGCCGATGCGCCGTGAGCTTTTTCCTCGGCCGTTGACCGCCAACCACCCTGAAGTGGATGAGTTGGGCTGGGTAAGCAAAGAAGTGGCTGTCGCACCTTTTGCCTCCACGGATGCTGCCCAAATGGCTTTGTATCCGGTGGTGGACTCTGCCGAGTGGGTTGAGCGCTTACTGGCTTTGGGCGTCGCCACGACCCAGTTGCGGATCAAAGACCCTGAGGACCCGACGTTGGAAGCCCAAATCGAGCAGATCATTGCTGCTGGGGAGAAGCATCTGGCGCAGGTTTACGTTAATGACTACTGGCCGTTGGCTATTAAGCATCAGGCTTACGGGGTCCACCTCGGGCAAGAAGATCTGGAAACCGCCGATCTGGCTGCGATCCAGCAAGCTGGCTTGCGTCTGGGCCTGTCCACCCATGGCTACTATGAAATCCTGCGAGCTGCTGAATTTGCCCCGAGCTATATTGCGCTGGGGCACATTTTTCCGACCACGACCAAAGACATGCCGTCGAAGCCGCAGGGGCTGAATCGTCTTGCGCTTTATCAGAAGTTGATTGGGGATGCATTTCCGACCGTTGCTATTGGTGGGATTGATCTGACACGGGCAGAAAAAGTCTGGCGTACAGGGGTGAGTAGTGTCGCAGTGGTACGTGCGGTGACACAAGCCGAAAATACCCAGCAGGTGGTTGATGCCTTTAATCAGCTGCTGGTACGTCATGACAGCCCTAAGGGTTGCGAAGATGCTTAGTGATCAGGCATTCATGCGCTATAACCGCCAGATCATGCTGCCCGAGATCGGGGAGGAGGGCCAGCAGCAGCTAGGCCAGGCGCAGGTGTTGCTGGTCGGTGCCGGTGGATTAGGTTCCCCGGCGGCCCTGTATCTGGCTGGTGCCGGGGTTGGCAACCTGATTATTGCCGATGATGATGAGGTTGATAGCTCGAACCTGCAGCGGCAGGTGATTTACCGTGACAGCCATCAGGGCCAGAGCAAGGTGCAGGCGGCTGCGGAGCAGATCAAAGCGCTCAATCCCCATATCCGGGTGCGTCCGGTTCAGGCTCGGCTGGCTGGGCAGCGACTGACGATGGAAGTGGCCCTTGCTGATGTCGTGCTGGACTGTTCAGACAACCTTACTACCCGTCATGCTGTTAATCAGGCGTGCTTTAACGCCAAGAAACCATTGATATCTGGTGCATCAATTCGCTGGCAGGGGCAGCTGATGGCATTTGATTTTCGCCAAGGTCACGGCCCTTGCTATCACTGCCTGTTTCCCTGGCAACCTGAGACCCCGCAAGAGCCGCAGAACTGCAGCAATTCAGGCGTTGCCGGCCCGGTGGTTGGCATGATGGGGACCATGCAGGCTCTGGAGACCATCAAGGTGATCACCGGTGCCGGCGAAGTGGCCTTTGGTTCGCTGCAGCAGTTTGACGGTCTGACGATGGCCTGGCAGAAATTTAACCTCGCGAAAGACAAACGGTGCCCGGTGTGCGGCACAGGAGAGTAGAAGAATTATGACAGTCAACATGGCAGTGATACAGGTTCAGGTTAATGAAAAGCCTGTCGAATGTTCTGAAGGACAAAGCCTGACAGCACTTCTGACCATGCTGGATATGCCATTGCAGGCGACAGCGGTTGCCCTCAATGACGATATTGTTGCCCGTAGCGAATGGGACAGCACCTTACTCAGTTCTGGCGATCGTATTGCCCTATTTCAAGCTATTGCCGGAGGCTAAATGCTTACTATTGCAGACAAGACATTCTCATCCCGCCTGTTTACCGGTACCGGCAAATATGCCAATAGTCAGACAATGGCCGAGTCGATTATTGCCTCGGAGTCCGAACTGGTCACTATGGCGCTGAAACGGGTTGATATCGAGAACCGTGATGATGATATTTTGGCACCGTTGCTGGCTGCTGGGGTAAATCTACTACCGAATACCTCGGGGGCAAAAAATGCCAAAGAAGCGGTATTTGCCGCCAAACTGGCGCGCGAGGCGCTGGGGACGAACTGGCTGAAATTGGAAATTCATCCCGATCCGAAATACCTGATGCCCGATCCGATTGAGACCTTGGCTGCGGCCGAGGAACTGGTACGCGAAGGGTTTATCGTACTGCCTTATTGTCATGCCGATCCGGTACTGTGCAAACGACTGGAAGAAGTCGGCTGTGCCGCGGTGATGCCGCTAGGTGCACCGATCGGTTCGAATAAAGGCCTGGCATCGCGTGACTTCCTTGAAATTATTATCGATCAGGCAAGGGTACCGGTGATTGTGGATGCCGGTATAGGTGCACCTTCCCATGCTGCCGAGGCTATGGAGATGGGGGCCGATGCCGTATTGGTAAATACTGCGATTGCAGCCGCTGCCGATCCAGTTGCGATGGGAAAAGCCTTCAAACTGGCAGTTGAAAGTGGTCGGATGGCGCATGAAGCCGGTTTGGCGGGGACGGTGAACCATGCCATTGCCTCAAGTCCGCTGACGGCTTTCTTAGATCAAACCGCATAAGGGGTTCGGCATGAGTTTTGTTGATGTCTGGAAGCAGCTAGAGTGGGATGATATCCGGCTATCGATTTATAGCAAAACCGCGACAGATGTAGAGCGTGCGCTGCGAAAGCCCAAGCGCGATCTGGAGGATTTCAAAGCATTGATTTCGCCTGCGGCCGAGCCTTTTCTCGAGCAGATGGCACAGCAGTCGGCAGCACTGACTCGCAAACGGTTCGGTCATACGATTTCATTTTATGTGCCTTTGTACCTGTCGAACTTGTGTGCCAACGCCTGCACCTATTGTGGCTTCTCGATGGAGAACCGGATCAAGCGCCGTACATTAACGGTGTCGGAGATCGAGCGTGAGTGCCAGGCTATCAAGGCGATGAATTTTGATAGCGTGTTGCTGGTGACGGGCGAGCATGAACGCAAGGTGGGGATGGACTACTTTCGCCAGGCGGTGCCGGCGGTTAAAAATCAGTTTAGCTACCTGGCTATGGAGGTACAACCGCTGGATCAGGATGAGTATGCCGAGCTGAAAACCCTGGGCCTGGATGCTGTCATGGTGTATCAGGAAACCTACAGTGCATCAACGTACGCCGAACATCACCTACGCGGGAACAAAATGGACTTTGAATACCGGTTAGGTACCCCGGATCGTCTGGCGAAAGCCGGTATTGATAAAATCGGAATTGGTGCTCTGATTGGACTGGATGAGTGGCGTACTGACTGCTTCTTTGTTGCAAGCCATCTCGAGTATCTGGAGCGGACCTACTGGCAGACTCGCTACTCCATCTCATTCCCACGGTTGAGGCCGTGTGAAGGTGGGTTACAGCCGAAATCAGTGATGAATGATCGCCAGTTGGTTCAGCTGATCTGTGCCTATCGGTTGCTAAATCCGGAAGTGGAGTTGTCGCTGTCGACGCGTGAATCACCGCAGTTCAGGGATAATGCCCTGCCGCTTGGGATCACCAGTATGTCGGCGGGCTCAAAAACTCAGCCCGGCGGTTATGCCGATGATGAGCCGGAACTTGAGCAATTCTCTATTAGCGATGAGCGTTCCGCGGCGGCGGTGGCTGAGGCGGTTAAAAAGCATGGCTTTGAGGTGGTGTGGAAGGACTGGCACCACGCTTATTCTGGCTAACATACTGTTGCTATTTAGCTTAATATCGGCATCGGAAGTACTTGTTTACGCATATAAAACGCCCGCAATGATGCGGGCGTTGTTGTCTTAACTTCCTAGCCGGTTAGGCCGGGTTTTAGTGCTGCGATCTGTTAGCGCTTAAGCGGTGTCGTCGCTTGTGCCAGCCAAGCCAAATCATCCCCTTCCAGCGACGGGCTGATCACCTCGAATACTGTCTTGTGGTAGTTGTTTAGCCATGCCAGTTCGATATCAGTCAGTAGTTCGATATCAATCAGGCGACGGTCAATCGGGGCGCGAGTCAGGGACTCAAAGCCCATGACTGTCATATCGCCCTGGGTGGCCACTTCCACTACAAGCTCCAGGTTTTCGATACGGATACCAAAGGCATCGGCACGATAGTAGCCCGGTTCATTGGACAGTACCATGCCCGGTAGTAACGCGGTCGGGTTATACACTTTCGCAATGCGTTGTGGCCCTTCGTGCACACTCAGGAAGTGGCCGACACCATGGCCGGTACCGTGATCATAGTCAAAGCCGTGTGCCCATAGGTGCTGACGTGCCAGCGCATCAAGCTGGGAGCCTGTTGTGCCTTTCGGGAAGCGCGCAGATGCTAGGGCAATATGGCCTTTTAACACCAGCGTGAAGGCTTGTTTGACTTCATCACCCGGTTGGCCAATGGCGATAGTACGGGTGATATCGGTAGTGCCGTCTGGGTACTGGCCGCCTGAATCGACCAGGTAGACGTTATTCATTTCCAGTACGCTTGGCTCTGGCTGGTTTAGATGATTGTAGTGACACATCGCGGCGTTGCCGCCGGCTGCCGAGATAGTATCGAAGCTCACATCGGTACAGCTGGTGTCCTGAACACGGAACTGCCACAGCTTGTCTGATAGCGTGCCTTCATCCAGTAGCTTGCCCGCTGCCACTTGCGTGTCCACCCATGCCAGGAATTTGGAAACTGCCACCCCATCACGGATATGACAGGCTTTCATACCGGCAATTTCTGTTGGATTTTTTGCTGCTTTAGGTAGCAAGCAAGGATCGGCTGCCTCGATCAGGCTGGCTCCGGCTGCTCGTAATACCTGGCCAGCCCATGCGTTGCTGGTGGCCGGGTCAATCAGTACCAGCTTACCGCCCAGCGCCTGCAGGCCAGTTTCAAGTGCCTCTGGCTGGTGAATACGAACGCCTTCACCAACATGCGACGCGAACTCTTCGGGTAGACGGGCTGCATCAATGTAGAAATCAACGCTCTCATCAGCGTGGATAATGGCTGTGGATAATAATACCGGCAGGCTTGGGACATCACTGCCGCGCACATTCAGTAGCCAGGCAATGCTGTCGACCTGGGTTAGCAGCGCAGCTTCGGCCTTCTGCTGTTTCAGTTCTGCGGCGATCTCTGTACGTTTGTCGGCGCTGCTTTGGCCGACGAAATCGAGGCCCATCAGTTTTGCATCGGATAACGTTGCTGCCGGGCGATCATGCCATAGCGTGTCGATAGGATTTGCATCGATGCAAACAAGCTCCAGCGTACCGGCTAGGTTCTCGGTGGTACGCGCTAGCCAGGCGCCGCTATGAAGGCGGGCGTCGATAGCTACTTTGCTGCCTGCTGCAAGGTTATCCTGAGTCCACTGAACTGGTGGCTCATCAATCAGGTGGCGGTACTCAAACACGTCGCCTGGTACTTGTTTGCGGACTTGAACGACGTAGCGGCCGTCAACAAAGACTGCCGCCTTGTCACGCGTGATCACCGCCATACCGGCCGAGCCCGTGAAGCCAGTTGCCCACAGTAAACGTTCGTTGTGGGCCGGGATGTATTCGCCGAGGTATTCATCTTCATGAGGAATAAGCAAAGCGTCGAGCTGGTTTTCAATCAGCCATTGGCGGATCTGCTCAACACGTTGTGAGATAACTGCTTGCATGTTTTGAGGTTCCTTGTGTATGCCACCGTCCGTGTGACGGAATGAATGCCAACCTGAATAATTCAAAGCAAAGCAGGTATCACAGATACTTATTGCCATGCACTGAGTTGTTCAGGCTGATCACATTACGGTATCGCTTTTGCTGGCTGGCTGCAATTAGGTGGCAGACAAATCACGACATCGACTGATGATTAACTCCCTTAACCAACTATGTCCAAGGTCTTTTTCCTGGTGCTGATGCCAGAAAAGGGTATAGGCCATAGCAGGAAGTTCTGGCGGTAATGGCAGCACAACCAAATCGAGCTGGGCGGCAATATAATGGGCAAAGTGACTCGGTGCGGTAAATACAAGATCGGTATGGGTACACAGGCTGGCGGCACTATTGAAGTCAGGGACGTACATCGCGATATCACGGTGCAGCCCTTTTTCGGCCAGTTTATAGTCCAGCAGCCAGCGATCATCTTGCCCGCAGCGGACTTGTATATGGCGTTGCTCGAGATAGTTGTCCTGATCCCACTGTCTGTCGGTTTGTGTCAGTATCGGGTGGTTTTTGCGGACGATGCAGCGCTGGGTATCACGGCATAGCTCCTGGAAAATAATACCTTTCGGTGGCATCAGGGTTAGCATGGCATCTTTGGGATTGAGATCTTTACCGGTGATCCCGAAGTCTATTTCGCCCCGCTGTAGTCGATCAAAGGTATTGGGCTCCCAGGACTGGGTATCGAGGATGATATTCGGTCCTTTTGCAAATATATCGCCCAGAAATTGCGGGAGAAAAAGCGGGTAGGCGCTTTCGACGAGAGCCATTTTAAAGTGGCGGTCGCTGCTTTGCGGCTCAAATACCGCGGGGGCGGTTAGGTGTTCAATATCCCGTAGCAGTTGCTCCAGTACCGGTAATAGCGCCAGCGCGCGAGATGTTGGTTTGATACCGTGGGCTGAGCGAATAAATAGCGGATCATTAAACTGCTCGCGCAGTCGGGTCAGGGATTTGCTCACTGCGGATTGGCTCAAATGCAGCCGTCGCGCGGCATGGGTCACGCTGCACTCTTCGAGCAAGACGTGTAGGCACACTAATAAGTTGAGATCGAGCCGGGCAAGCTTTTCAAAAGACACAAAAAAAACCTCATGCAGAGTGATATTCCCAAAAGGAAATTCTGATTTGAATATAAACCATTTCTATTCATATCTCTAAGGACTTAGACTGCCGCCATCACTAGAAGGAAAGTTGCATGAAGCCTCAAACTACACAATCCGGAACAAGACTTGTCGCCTTAATGGTAACCCTTGTTCTGTTCAGCCCACTGGCTATCGATATCTATTTACCTGCCCTGCCAGCAATGGCTGAGACATTCGCGGTCGATACGACCCGGGTGCAGGATACTGTTACCTGGTTTATGTTCAGCCTGGGGCTTGGCCAGATGTTGGCTGGGCCGTTGGCAGACCGCTTTGGTCGCCGTCCGATTGCATTGACTGGCGTAACCATCTACGGCTGTAGTGCTGCCATGGCGTACTGGGCGCAGACTTTAGATTTGCTGCTGGTTGCTCGCCTGCTACAGGGCTTTGGCGCCTGCGCAACCTCAGTTGCCGCCTTTGCCGCTGTCCGGGATAGCTTTGGCCCGGAGCGTAGCGGTCGGATGATCAGCTACTTGAACGGTGCGATTTGTTTTATTCCTGCCCTGGCTCCGATCTTGGGCTCATGGCTGACTCACGAGTTTGGCTGGCGTTCGAATTTTAGCTTCATGGCCGGATTCGCTCTGGTTGCCGGCTCTTTCTTGATGCTTTTCTTTAAAGAGACACGTCCGGTAGAGACGAATACCGACGGGGCGTTGTTCAGCCTTGAGCGCTACCTGTCGGTGTTGCGCGAGCCGGTATTTTTATTCCATGCCACCCTTTGCATGCTGGCAATGGCCGTTATTCTGGCGTATGTCACTTCCGCGCCGGTATGGCTGATGATGAAGCTAGGACAGGATATGGGGCAGTTTACGATATGGTTTGGCGTTAATGCCGGATTGAATATTCTGGCCTGCATGGTGGCACCGAAATATATGGATAAATTCGGCACCCGCAATACATTGAGCCTTGGCCTGCTAATGCTGGTGGGCTCTGGTGCGGTAATGCTGGTACTGAGCAGCATCCATCAGGCGTGGGCCTTTATGGTACCTATTTTTATGTCTTCTTTCGGCTTTGCCTTTGTACTGGGCTCGGCGGCAGGTAAAGCGTTGGCGCCGTTTGGTGACCGTGCGGGAACCGCGGCTGCATTGCTGGGATTGTTCCAGATGAGTGGCGCCGGAATGATGGTGAGCCTGACTCAGCGCCTGGATTTAACCCCACCGATGCTGCTGACACTGCAGATGTGGTTGCTGGTACCTGGTCTGCTGATCTTGTGGTCTAGACTTGGCCGCCGGTGGCATGCCGTCGCCGCGAGTAGCTAACACTTTTTAATTTATAACTAGACGCCTTTTCCCTTTAGGGCGCCGGGTCTCGACAACCCTTCTCTTCTTTGCCTGTCACTTGGTGACAGGCTTTTTTTTCTGGGGTTAATGCAAAGAGGGAGCGGCTAGCTCCTCTGTGTTGATAGCTCTATTTAAGCACGTTCAGCAAGATGGCTCGGCTTCCCGGGTCTTCTTTCCTTTCCACTGTTGGATCAGCAGGCCGCAGACAATCAGAACGAGCCCGGCCAGGGTCGATGGATGGATCTCCTCGCCGATAATTGTCGCCAGTAGTAACAGCGAGATAAACGGTGAGATAAAGATTAGGTTGCTGATCCGGGCAGTATTGTGGGTCAGCTTCAGAGCATTAAGCCATAGGACAAAAGTGACGCCCATCTCAAACAGCCCGACGTAGCTGACGGCCGCCCAGCCTTGCCACGGCACACTCTGCCAGGTGCCGGAATACAGGCTGAGGCCGACAGAAAAGGGCAGCGACAGCAAGAAACCCAGCAGGACACCCAGTACGGGATCGGCCTGGTTCTTGGCATTCAAAATCCAGTACATAGCCCAGAGCAGGGTCGAGAGCAGCGCCAGCGCTACTCCGGCTGGGTTGTCAAATTGCAATGCCATCACATCCCCCTTAGTGGCGATAACCACGACTCCCAGGTAGCCCAGCCCACAGGCAGCCCAATCCTGCTTGCGGATTTTCTGACCGAGGAAGACCGCCGCCATCAGCGTTAGGGTAATGGCCCAGCTATAGTTGAGTGGCTGGGCCTGCGAAGCCGGCAACAAATCATAGGCCTTGAACAGTACCAGATAGTAGGCGAAGGGATTAATCAGCCCAAGTAGCAAATAGTACAGCGGGCGTGCCATGAACGTCCGGCCGAGCAAGTGCAGCTTGCCTTGCCAAAAGGCGATGGCAGCCAGGGCAATGGCAGAAACTATACTGGCGGCCACCATCATCTGGATCGGGGTGAAATACTCGAGGGTGATCTTAAATGCCGTGGCGACTGTTGACCATAACAAGACGGCAGCCAGTCCATATCCAAGCGCGTAGCGTTCGTTCATCATTCATCCATAATCATCAGGGCTGCCTGTGGTTCGCGAAGCAGCACGGGTTATTCGTCATAGTTAGGGCCAACAGGCTCTAGATCGTCAGTCTATGCGATTGTCGAATGGCCGACCAGATCACCGCATCTCAGGCTGTGACAGCAAGCCCAATCATTATGATGGAAGGTAGTTCGCGACTTTAAAGGCGCAGTTAGGCCTTTAGAATGGCTGGACATTTATCCAGTATCCACTTAGCCTTTAGCGCATACCAAACCGACAACGGATCCGTTTGGCAATCATCACTCTTTCTATATTCAGGGTTGTAAATCATGTTAACTGAATGGCTCTCCGGCAACGGGCTGGCCGTCATCGCCGCTTTATCTGGGGCTACCGTGGCCAGTGTGATCACGGCATTGTGGATGAAAGGCCGTTGGCAGCATCAGGAGCAGTTGTTAAACCAACAGGCTGAGGCCGAGATGCGGTTGGCTCAAAGTCGCGAGCAACAATTTCAGGCCCAGCTGGCAGAGCGAAACCAGGATCTCGATGAACTTGATGTCGAGCGAGATCGCCTGACGGCCGAGCTGCGCCAGATGCATGCCCGACTGGCGGCCGCATTGGAGAAAATGCGCCATTTCGAGGCATTGAAAAACGAGAAACAGTACCTGACCGAGCAGCTGGAAAATGCCCGGATGGCCAATGCCGGGCTCGAGGCGGATCTGCGTGAGCAGGAAGCCCGTCATTTTGAAGAGCAGAAGGCGGCCGATGACAAGATTGCCTTGCTGGAGAATGCCGAGGAGCGGCTGCGGGTACAGTTTGAAAGCCTGGCCAACCGGTTGTTCGAACAAAAAACACGTACCGTCGACGAACAGAACAAGCTCAGCCTGGAACATTTGCTCAGCCCGTTAAAAGAGCAGCTGGAGGGCTTCAAGAAGCAGGTGACTGATAACTTCAGCCAGGAAGCCCGTGAGCGCCATACATTGGTGCATGAAATCAATAACCTCAAGCAGCTCAATGAGCAGATGGCGCGTGAGGCGGTGAACCTGACCCAGGCTCTTAAAGGGGACAATAAGGCACAGGGCAACTGGGGCGAGGTGGTGCTGGCCCGGGTACTGAGTGAGTCCGGATTACGGGAAGGCCATGAGTATCAGACCCAGATCAGCCTGGAAAATGAGGACGGCAAGCGCTATCAGCCTGATGTGGTGGTGCACCTGCCGCAAGACAAAGAGGTGGTGATTGATGCCAAGATGTCGCTGATCGCCTATGAGCGATTCTTCAATGCCGAGACCACTGCCGAGCAGGAGCTTGCGCTCAGTGAGCATACGGCTTCGGTGCGTAGTCATATTCGCGGTCTGAGCCGCAAGGACTATCATCAGCTGCACGGTATTCGCAGCCTGGACTACGTGCTGATGTTTATCCCGGTGGAGCCGGCCTTTCAGGCGGCGATTGAAGCCGACCCGAGCCTGATCCGCGATGCAATGGATCAGAATATCATGTTGGTCAGCCCGACGACCCTGCTGGTGGCACTGCGTACTATCAATAACCTATGGCGCAATGAGCGCCAGAACCAGAATGCCAAGCAAATTGCCGAACGGGCCGGTAAGCTTTATGACAAGCTGCGGTTGTTTGTTGCTGATATGGAAGCGGTTGGAGCATCGCTGGATAAGGCAACAGTCAGCTACCAGGGGGCGATGAACAAACTGGTAACGGGGCGGGGCAACGTGATCCGCCAGGCCGAGAGCTTCAAGATGCTGGGCGTCGAGGTTAAGCGTGATATTAGCCCGATCCTTGCCGAGCAGGCCCAGGCTGGTCAGCAGGAAAATACGGAAGATGATACACCTGAATTGCCGCCAGGCATTGCTGCAGCAAATGATTTGCCGTAGTGCTTTGAGCAAACCACGACCATCAAGTACACTAAGCCGGTTATTTACACAAACATAGCATGACGGATATAGCATGACGGACACCACACAAGATACGACCCATTTTGGCTATCGTACTGTAGCCAAGGAAGAAAAAGCGGATCTGGTTGCGGAAGTATTTCACTCCGTAGCCGCGAAATACGACATCATGAACGATATGATGTCGATGGGTATCCATCGAGTATGGAAGCGTTTTACCATTGATTGCAGTGGTGTTCGCCGTGGCCACCGTGTGCTGGACTTAGGTGGTGGTACTGGCGACCTGACTGCCAAGTTCTCGCGTATCGTCGGGGATGACGGCCAAGTTGTGCTGGCTGATATTAACAACTCGATGCTGAAAGTGGGCCGCAGCAAGCTGCGCGACATCGGCATTGTGGGTAATGTCGGCTATGTCCAGGCCAATGCCGAAGAGCTGCCTTTCCCGGATGATTATTTTGACTGTATTACCATCAGTTTCTGTCTGCGTAACGTAACCGACAAAAACAAGGCACTGCGCTCGATGTATCGGGTACTGAAACCGGGCGGCCGTTTACTGGTACTGGAGTTTTCCAAGCCGCTGCTTGAGCCGCTGTCGAAAGTTTATGATGCCTATTCTTTCCACTTGCTGCCAAAAATGGGTGAGCTGATCGCCAATGATGCTGAGAGCTACCGCTACCTGGCAGAATCCATTCGCATGCACCCGGATCAGGATACCCTGGAAGGCATGATGAAGGATGCCGGTTTTGAGCAGACTAACTACTACAACTTGACGGGTGGTATCGTTGCCCTGCACCGCGGTTATAAGTTCTGAGGACATTATGCCATTTGATGCTTTTGTGACTGGCGCGGTAGAAACCTCGCTAAATACCCTGTTAAAAGGCGACGCGGAAAGCCAGCGTCGACTTGGGCGTTTGCGCGGTAAGGTGATTAGCGTCACCATCAATGAGTTCGGCAAGAGGCTCATTTTTATCTTCAGTCAGCAGATAGATGTACTGGCAGCATATGAAGGTGAGGTGGATTGCGAATTGGCACTGAACCTCACCGTCCTGCCGGAGTTACGGCAGCAGGCTAACCTTACCCAGCTGATCAAAGCCGATAAGCTGGCACTCGAAGGTGATATTCAGCTGGCTCAGCAGTTTTCTGCACTGCTGAGCGGGCTCAAGCCGGATGTCGAAGAAAAGCTCTCGCAATATACCGGTGATATTGCCGCCCATACATTGGTGAGCGGCGCCAAAACCGGGGCGCGAATGCTGCGTAAGGGCATTGATCGTCGTCAGCGCGATCTGGCGGAAGTGATCACCGAAGAGTGGAAGCTCGCGCCACAGGCGTTGGAAATTGCTTATTTTGCAGATCAGGTTGATGATTTGAAATCGGATGTGGCACGTTTTGAGTCCCGCCTTAACCAGCTGTTAGGGCAGTCTTAAATCATGGTTACTTTTTCGGAATTTAAGCGTCTGTATCAAATTACCACCGTTAAGCTGCGCTATGGGCTGGATGATTTTCTGCCTGATGATCCACGGGTGAAAGTGCCAAAGATAGCGCGAAAGTCGCTGTTTTGGGTTAAGAACCAGCATGCCGACAAGCCGCTTGGCGAACGTTTGCGCCTGGCTCTGCAGGATCTTGGCCCTGTCTGGATTAAATTCGGCCAGATGATGTCAACCCGTCGCGATCTGTTTCCGCCGCATATCGCCGATCAGCTGGCGATGCTGCAAGATCAGGTGGCTCCGTTTGACGGCAAACTGGCCAAGCAGCACATGGAGGAGTCACTCGGTGGTCCGCTGGAAACCTGGTTTGATGATTTTGACGAGACGCCGCTGGCCTCGGCATCCATAGCCCAGGTCCATACCGCGACCCTGAAATCGGATGGTCGCGAGGTGGTGCTGAAAGTTATTCGGCCTGATATTCTGCCGGTGATCCAGGCTGATATTAAACTGATGTACCGGATGGCCCGGATCCTGTCGCGTGTGTTGCCTGAAGCCCGTCGCTTGCGTCCGGTTGAAGTGGTCCGGGAATACGAAAAAACGCTGCTCGATGAGCTGAATCTGATGCGTGAAGCCGCTAACGGTATTCAGCTGCGCCGCAACTTTGAAGACAGCGATATGCTGTATGTGCCAGAGGTTTACACCGATCTCAGCAGTGAGCGACTGTTGGTGATGGAGCGCATCTACGGGATCCAGGTTTCGGATGTCGATGCCTTGGTGGCGAACGGCACCGATCTGAAGCTGCTGTCGGAAAATGCGGTGAATATCTTCTTTACCCAGGTATTCCGTGATAGCTTCTTTCATGCCGACATGCACCCAGGGAATATTTTTGTTGCCCGCGAGAATCCGGAAAATCCGCAGTGGATTGCGCTGGATTGTGGTATCGTCGGCACCCTGAACCGCGAAGACAAGCGTTATCTGGCGGAAAACCTACTGGCCTTTTTCAACCGCGACTACCGCAAAGTTGCCGAGTTGCATGTCGATTCCGGCTGGGTGCCGCAGGATACCAACGTTGATGATTTTGAGTTTGCCATCCGTACGGTGTGCGAACCCATTTTTGAAAAGCCGTTGGCTGAGATTTCCTTTGGCCACGTGTTGCTGAATCTGTTTAATACCGCGCGCCGCTTCCATATGGAAGTGCAGCCGCAGCTGGTACTATTGCAGAAAACCCTGTTGTATGTAGAAGGGTTGGGGCGTCAGCTCTACCCGCAGCTGGATTTGTGGGATACGGCGAAGCCTTTCCTGGAAGACTGGATGTCACGTCAGGTTGGACCACAGGCTGTGATTGATGGTGTTAAAAGTAGGGCACCGTTCTGGGCTGAAAAGCTGCCTGAACTGCCGGAATTACTTTATGACAGTTTGCGCCAGGGCAATGCACTGAATCAGCGCATTGATACACTCTACGACAATTTCATGGATAGTCGGCGTTATCAGGGCCAGGCAAGGTTCTATTTTGGCATTGGTGCAACCCTGGTTGTATGTTCTGCCATACTTTTTAGTAATCATATTGAAACTTATCCGGCGGTCTCAGCCGTTACGGGGGTCACGTTTTGGTTACTTGGGTGGCGTGCTTGCCGCAAATAGCGGGTAAAGTATGCAGCCAACACATATCGTTTTTGTTATCAACCACAATTAGCTGAGGTAAAACAAGCATGGGTGGTATTAGTATCTGGCAACTGCTTATCATTGCACTGATCATTGTGCTTCTGTTCGGAACCAAGAAGCTTCGCTCGCTAGGCGGCGATCTGGGTTCTGCTGTGAAGGGCTTCAAGAAAGCCATCGGTGAAGATGAACCGGCCGCTAAGAAAGATGCAGACGCGGATTTCGAGCAAAAGAAACTTGCTGATGACCAGCAAGGCGAGCAGGCTCAAAAGAGCCAGAAAGACAAAGAGCAGGTTTAACGCGTGTTTGATATCGGGTTCTGGGAGTTAATACTGATCTCGGTGGTGGGATTGGTAGTACTGGGGCCGGAACGCCTTCCTGTCGCGATCCGTTCGGTGTCGCGCTGGGTGGGCGCTGCTCGTAATATGGCTAACTCGGTCAAAGATGAACTGTCGCAGGAGCTGAAAATTCAGGAGCTGCAGGAGAATCTGAAAAAGGCCGAGCAAATGGGGATGAAGGATTTATCACCTGAACTGCGTGATTCTGTGGAAGAGCTGAAACAGGCCGCCTCAGAGGTGCAGCGTCCCTATGCTGAGAAAAACGAGCACACCTCAGCAACGACTTCTCAAAAGCAGGATTAAATTACATCACTATGTCTACAGTCGAAGAAACGCAACCATTATTCAGCCATTTGGTAGAGCTGCGTAATCGGCTGCTGCGTTCAATTTTGAGTGTAATAGTGGTTTTTCTTGGTCTGGTTTGGTTTGCTAATGACATCTATGCCTTCTTGTCGGCACCGCTGGTAGAACGTCTGCCAGATGGGGCGACGATGATTGCAACGGATGTGGCATCGCCTTTCTTTACACCAATAAAACTCACTTTGGTTACCTCGGTGTTTGTTGCTGTACCCATGATCTTGTATCAGGTATGGGGCTTTATTGCGCCGGGTCTGTACAAGCATGAGCGTAAGCTGATCATGCCGTTGCTGTTCTCCAGCTCACTGCTGTTTTACGCCGGTGTATCCTTTGCTTACTTTGTGGTCTTCCCGTTGGTATTTGGCTTTTTTACCAGCATTGCACCGGAAGGGGTACAGGTAGCAACAGATATTGCCAGTTATCTCGATTTTGTGCTGGCACTGTTTATGGCCTTCGGTATCGCGTTTGAGATCCCGGTTGCGATTATTCTGCTGTGCTGGACTGGCGCAACGGATCCGCAAAGCCTGAAGCAGAAGCGGCCATACATTATTGTGGCGGCCTTTGTGGTGGGTATGATGCTGACACCGCCGGACATCATTTCGCAGACGCTGCTGGCTGTGCCTATGTGCTTGCTGTTTGAGGTCGGTCTGTTCTTCGCGCGGTTCTATATCCGCGAAGAGGAAGACGAGACAGCTGAGCATGACGAGCAATAAGCAACGTCAGTGAAAAAAGAACCGGCCAGAGGCCGGTTTTTTTATAACCAACAACCTATTGATACGGATTTTTGAATGATAGATATCGGGGTCAATTTGACCAACAGCCGCTTTGACAAGGATCGTGATGAGGTCATCGCGCGAGCGAAAGAAGCCGGGGTGCAGGGGCTGATCCTGACCGGTACCAGTATTGAAGAGAGTCAGCAGGCGCAGGCCATGGCGCGCCAGTGGCCACAGTATTGTTATAGCACCGCCGGGGTACACCCGCACGATGCCAAGTCTGTCTCTGATCTGACCTTGCCGGCCATCCGCCTGTTGGCAGCCGAGCCGGAGGTGGTTGCGATCGGGGAGTGCGGGTTGGATTTTAATCGTGACTTCTCGCCACGGCCACAGCAGGAAGCTGTATTTGAGGCACAGCTGGCACTGGCCGCCGAATTGAATATGCCGGTATTCATGCACTGTCGTGATGCCCATGAACGTTTCCTGGCGATCCTGAAACCGTGGCGCGACCAATTACCGGCAGCGGTGCTGCACTGTTTCACCGGTACCGAGGCCGAGCTGAAAGAGTGCCTGGCGTTGGATTTGCATATCGGTATTACCGGCTGGGTGTGTGATGAACGCCGTGGCACCGAACTTCGTGAGATTGTCCGTCATATCCCGGATCACCGGTTGATGATTGAAACGGATTGTCCTTACTTATTGCCGCGTGACTACCGGCCGAAGCCGAAATCCAGCCGTAATGAACCTAAGTTCCTGCCGCACATTGCCTCGGTGATTGCCCAGTGCCGGGAACAGGAAGCCGCTGATGTGATAGCTAATTCCTATATTACAACTCAGGCATTTTTTGCAATCGGATCTCCCGTCGCCTGACGAGAGTGGTATCATCAGGAAAAAGTGAACCCACCCATACAAGGAGTATGCAGTGTCTGTATCTATCCAGGGCGCATTTCCGGCCCGCCGTATGCGTCGCATGCGCAAGCATGACTTCAGCCGTCGTTTAATGGCTGAAAACCAGATCTCCGTGAATGATCTGATCTACCCGATGTTTATCCTGATGGGTAAAAACCGCCGCGAAACGGTTGAGTCGATGCCGGGTGTCGAACGTCTGTCTATTGACCTGATGCTGCAGGAAGCGGAGTACCTGGCCAAACTTGGTGTGCCAGCGATTGCTCTGTTCCCGGTGATCTCGCAGGACTTCAAGAGTACCTGTGCTGCCGAGGCATATAACCCGGAAGGTCTGGTACAGCGTGCTGTTCGCCTGCTGAAAGAGCATGTACCGCAGATGGGAGTGATCACCGATGTCGCGCTTGACCCGTTTACCATCCATGGTCAGGACGGCATCATTGATGAAACCGGTTATGTGATGAATGACGTGACCACCGAGGTGCTGATCAAGCAGGCGTTGTCGCATGCCGAGGCTGGTGCCGATGTCGTGGCGCCGTCAGACATGATGGACGGTCGTATTGGTGCTATTCGTGAAGCACTGGAAGAGGCCGGTTATATTCATACTCAGATCATGGCTTATTCAGCAAAATATGCCTCGAACTACTACGGCCCTTTCCGTGATGCCGTCGGTTCGGCAGGTAACCTGAAAGGTGGAGACAAGAAAACCTATCAGATGGATCCGGCTAACAGCGACGAAGCGCTGCACGAAGTGGCGATGGACGTCAACGAAGGGGCGGATATGGTGATGGTGAAGCCGGGGATGCCATACCTTGATGTGGTACGTCGGGTGAAGACCGAGCTTCAGGTTCCGACCTTTGCCTATCAGGTTTCGGGTGAGTACGCGATGCATATGGCGGCGATCCAGAATGGTTGGCTGAAGGAGCGTGAAACCGTGATGGAGTCCCTGCTGTGCTTCAAGCGTGCTGGTGCCGACGGTATCCTGACTTATTTTGCCAAACCCGTTGCTGAGTGGCTGGCTGAAGAAGCCGCTGCCCGTCAGGCGGATGCCGAAAGCAGCGAAGAATAATCAAGCGATGATTGATTAACGGTGGAGGCGAGAAAGTTATTCTCGCCTCTTTCTTTAGGGCCGGACATTTCGGCTGATCGGGTTTTGCAGCGAAATCAGTGTTTCGGTGGATTGCACCTCATCAATCGCCTGCAGCTTATCGATCAGTACATACTGCAATTCTTCAATCGACTTACACATCAGCTTCACAAAAATATTATAGGCCCCAGTGGTGTAATAGGCCTCGACCACTTCATCGAGCTCATTGAGCTTGGCCAGTGCCGAGTGGTAGTCCCTGGCGGCATTGAGGTTGATACCGATAAAACAGCAGACGTCGTAGCCGAGCAACTTGGGATTCACGACCACTTCGGTTCCGGTAATAATTTCGGCTGCCCGCATTTTTTCTACCCGGACATGTACTGTCGCGGGGCTGACATTGAACCGTTTGGCCATTTCCGCGTAAGGGATCCGGGCATCATTCATCAGGGCGTTCAGGATGTCGCGGTCTAAATCATCAATCCGTGGTGGTTGGGTCATGGTTTTGGGTAATCCCTTATTTATACATCATTGGTCATATCTTATACTGGGCGCGCTGAACTACCTAAAGATAACAATAAATTTCGCGCCAAAGGAATAACGCCCTGACCGCCTGGCCAGTGTTGTTCATGGACTTTCACGACAGGAATCCTCGACGTTTTATGCGTTTGCTTGTTTTACTTCTATTGCTGCTGGCGGCCCCTGTGTCTGCGCAGGTCAAAGATACCTTAGTTATTCACTCCTACCACCAGGGATTGAGCTGGACCGATTCGTTACAGGCAGGCTTGGAATCAGCCACTAAAGCTTACGATATTCCGCTCCATGTCAGCTATATGGATAGCAAGCGCTATCAGTCCGAACGCTACTTGAACGAATTGCTGGATATTTACCGTACCAAATTGACCCGCGAAAAGTATCGGGCGATTGTCGTCACCGACGATCATGCCTTATGGCTGGTGAATCAGCTGTCTGACGAAGTTGGTGAGACTCCGGTATTGATGGTGGGGATTAACAACTATCAGCCACAGAAGCATAGCCGGTTATCACAGGTGACCGGGGTACTCGATGTGACGAACCCGGCGGATAATATTTCTCTGGCTTTATCCCAGCAGCCGGATTTGCAGCAGATTTATGTTATTGCCGATAAAACTTATACCGGCCAGGCGATGTGGCAGGAGATTGATGATTACTTGAAGGCCAATCCTTCAAACTTGGCGGTGCACCGGCTGTCGAAGGGGAAATTCAGCGATATCTTTTCCCAGGCATCCCTACTGCCGGATCATTCTGCGATTATCTATCTGAGTTACTTTCTTGACAGTAGCGGAAATTACATGGGGAGCCGTTCTTTTGTTGAGGTACTGACCGAGGGCGCGTCAGCGCCGGTGTATGCCTCATATCAGTATTTGCTTGAGCATGGTGTCGTCGGCGGTGTTATGGGCAGTGGCTATGAGCAGGGACAGCAAATCGGCAGGTTGCTGGTGGCGATCATTCATGGTGATATCAATCAATTGCCAATGTTTGCCCATAGCGCGGGCAAGGAAATGTTTAACCACCAGGCTTTGCAGCGCTGGGGGCTGAGTGTGCCTGAGGATGTGGTGGTGATGAATAAGCCACAGACCTGGTTCGAGCGCTATCGCAAAGAGCTTCGTGCCATGACGGTTGCAGTGGTGATCATGGGCACAATTATCGTGTTGCTGGTTCTGATGATACGCCGGCTGCGTAAGAGTGAACAGAAACTGCAGCAGAGTCAGGCGCTATTTGAAGGCGTTTTTGATCAGAGCTTCCAGTATATCGGGATCCTAGACGACAGTGGTGTGCTGATTTCGGGTAACCTCGCCCTCCAGAGCTTGGTTGGGCGGGCTATTATCAAATACGATCGCCCGATGTGGCGCTGGCACTGCTGGGAGCCGGATACCACGATTCAGCTCAGCCGTGCTTTTAGTTCGGCGTGGCAGGATAAAATTGTGCGGTTTGAGGTAGAGATCCAGAGCCATGATGATGGACGGCGAATGCTGGATATCGCCATGAAGCGGATGCCGGAGTGGGTAGGGGAAGCTGATCAGCTGCTGTTCGAGGCACGGGATGTGACTTCCCGTCATCAGATGGAAGAAAAGCTACGCGAGCGGGAGGTGAGCTACCGCCTGCTTTACGAACAGCAACCGGTGATATTGCTGGCAGTGGATGCTCAGGCACGGATCCAGTCGGTGAACCAGTTTGCAGCCGATCTACTGGGCTACAGCAAGCGGCAGATGCTGGGCCATAAAGTTACTGACTTCTATTTCGATGATGTGCCGTTGCCGCAGCAATATATATCTACGGTTCGTGAGAGTGAGAAGCAAAAGGTTTGGCGGCGTAAGCTGAGGTACCGGTGCGCTGATGGCCATACGGTATGGATTCGCGAGACGATTCGCCCGACCCAGTCAAAACTGCAACTTTTGTTAGTGGGGGAGGATATTTCTTCTACCCGTGAACTGGAAGCCAAGTTGGAGTACCGGGCGTGCCATGATTACCTGACTGATCTGTTCAACCGTAATTACTTTGAACAGCAGTTGGAGACGGTATTGCTGGAAGCAAGGGATAAAGGGGCTCGTCATGCGATGTTCTATATCGATCTCGATCAGTTTAAGGTCATTAACGATACCGCGGGCCATGAAGCGGGTGACGAGGCATTGAAACAGGTCGCTTTGCTGCTGCAAGGGATCACCCCGGACAAAGCCACCTTGTCCCGCCTTGGCGGCGATGAGTTTGCAATTATCTTGCGCCATTGTAGCCCGGACGAAGCAGTTAAGTTTGGTAGTGAAGTACTGCGCCTACTGGAAGATGCTGAGTTCTACTGGCAGAACACCCGGTTTAGTTTTAGTGGTTCGATAGGGATCCGGCTGATTGACGAAACCGCAGGCTCGCCGCAGCAGGTACACGCCCAGGCCGATACTGCCTGCTATGCTGCCAAAGATGAGGGGCGAAATCGACTGCATCTCTATCATCCGGATGATGAAGAGCTGAAGCGCCGCGAACTGGAAATGGAATGCGTCAATCTGATCCGCAAGGCGCTGGTCGAGAAGCGCCTGGAGCTGCATGCCCAGCAAATTTCCCCGCTGTCCTCGCAAAGCCGCAAGCAGCACTATGAAATATTGGTCAGGATCCGTGATAGCGATGGTGCCATGGTTTCCCCCGGGTTGTTTATGCCTGCGGCGGAGCGCTATAACCTCGCTCACCTGATCGACCGTTATGTTGTTAATGAGGTCATTGACTGGCTGGTGGCACACCCTGAGGCTGTTGAGCAGTTGGAGTTGTGTGCGATCAATTTGTCGGGGCAGTCAATGGGCAACCGGGACTTTGTCTGTTTTCTGGTCGAAAAAATTCGCAGTTCGGGATTGCCGACGAATAAACTGTGCCTGGAAATCACCGAAACGGCAGCTATCGGCAATATGAGCGAGGCAATCCAGCTCTTTACCCAGCTTAAATTTCTGGGTTGCCTGATCTCACTGGATGACTTCGGCTCCGGGCTGTCTTCGTTTGGTTATCTGAAAAGAATGCCGGTCGATATTATTAAGATTGACGGCATGTTTGTGCGTGATATCGCTGAGGATGAGATGGACTTTGCCATGGTCAAGGCGATCAATGAGCTGGCCAAGAAAATGGGCAAGCAGACTGTGGCTGAATTTGTTGAGAATGAAGCAATTCTAAACCGCCTCAGGGATCTCGGGGTCGACTATGCTCAGGGATATCTGTTTGGTAAACCGCAGCCGCTGGCGGAGCTGGTTAGTGAGTTGTGCCATGCGTCAGAGTTTCGGCAATCGTCAGGGGCGGTGGTATAATCCCGTGCCTGATGCACCCGAGTTGCTCGATATTAGCGAAATGCCGCGGTGCTTACTGTTTCTGAACCGGAGAATCCCGTGCAACTCGCCCTAATTTGTGACACGCCAGACCGCCAGCATGAACTGGATGAATTAGCCCAGCGCTGGGGGCTGAGCCATGATGAAAACAGCCCTTTTGCCTTGGTGCTAACTGCCGACAGGTTAGAGCTGCACAAACGCGATGAACCTAAGTTGGGAGCGGTGTTTGTCGACCTGGCGGGTGGTGTGGCAGCGCATCGGCGTAAGTTTGGTGGTGGTCGTGGCCAGGCGATAGCCAAGGCGGTTGGCCTCAAAGGCGGGGTAACGCCAACAGTGGTCGACGGGACTGCAGGCCTGGGACGTGATGCCTTTGTGTTGGCGTCGCTGGGATGCAAGGTCCAGATGGTGGAACGACACCCGGTCGTGGCGGCCCTGCTTGATGACGGCCTGAATCGGGCCAAGCAAGACCCGGACATTGGTGGTTGGATCAGCGAACGGCTCAGCTTGCTGCATGCCTCCAGCCATGATGCACTGGATAAGCTGGCGGCGGATCCTGACTTTGCCGCGCCGGATGTGGTCTATCTCGACCCGATGTACCCGCACAAGAAAAAATCGGCCCTAGTGAAAAAAGAGATGCGGGTTTTCCAGACCTTGGTCGGTGCCGATAACGATGCTGACAGTCTGTTGGCTCCGGCATTAGCCTTGGCCACTAAGCGCGTGGTGGTTAAGCGACCGGATTACGCGGAGTTTCTGGCTGACCAAAAACCCTCGACGGCGATTGAAACCAAGAAGAACCGCTTTGATGTCTATGTGATCGCGGCGATGAAATAAAGCCGGGACCGCTTTTGATCCTATTGTCGTCAGTTGTTGCTGGCTGCTACGCAGTGAGACGCTGGGAGATAATAAGAATAATTGGTTGTTGCTGAAGGAGTGGTTGATGGCAAAGTCTCTATGTAAATATCGCCGGGTTGAAATTGCCGATCAGTTTGCCATGATCAGCAAACTGGTCAGTGAGCCTAAATATATCTGCAGCAGTTGCGCCCGCTCTGCCAGCGACAAAGCCTACCTGTGTAAGCCGAGTGCCTTAAAGGCCAGGCCTCCGGTTGCCGTACCGACGGTGGCAGATAAAGCTTCAGCTGCGCCGGGTAACGTGGCAACGGTAAGCAAACTGCCGGCTCCGTCCCCGACTGTCCAGGCGCACTTGGCGGCGGTTTCAGTGAGTGAACAGGAGCAAGCGGCCGTTCAGCCGACGGTGACAAAAAAACAAGCCAAGCAGCTGAAAAAGCTAGCTAAGAAGAAAAATAAGCGACTGAAAAAGGCTGCCAAGGCGGTACAGCGCTATGATCAGGCTTTGCAAAAAGCCCTGCAGTTATAGCGGGTTCGGCCATTGTAAAAGTGCCATAAAAAAAGCCTCCGACCTGGAGGCTTTTTTCTTTCCGGCTGATTATGATTCTTTGATCAAAACCGCTGTCATCAAACAAGTGATCACAGATACAACAATGCCAGAAACGATCATCCAAGGAAGCATATCCATTGTTAGTTATCCATCAGTTAGCGACGAGAGACAGTATTGAATACCTTTTACATTATGCTATCAATGGCGTAGATATAAGATGAAATGGCTGTTAACACTTGGAAACAAATGATCGGATTTTGGCACATAAATCTATGTAAATAGGCATAAAAAAGCACCCTTATGGGTGCTTTTTGTCTCAAAATATTATGTTGCCTAAATGTTAGCTTTTGGCCGGTAGAGCCAGCGTCAGCGCCTCGCGTGATAGGTCTGCGGCTGCCTTGCTGTCATTGAGCTTTTCCAGTACCTCGATCAGGAAGCCGTAGTCTGCCACATTCGGGCGTAGCTCAATGGCTCGCTCGAAGTGCTGTTTGGCTTCTTCCCACTTCTCCTCGCGCATGAACAGCTGTCCAAGGGCACTGTGAGTGCTTGGGTTGCTGCTGTCAAAACGGAGCAGATCCTGCAGTCGGACAATGGCCGGATGGTAGTCAGACAAGTTCAGTGCCGGTACCAGGCTGATCAGGCCTTCGTCCGAGCTCTTTTTCAGCGCGTCACGCAGTACTGTGTACGCTTCACTGTCAGCATTGTGGCGGCTCATCAGTTTGACAAAGCAGCCAATCAGCTCTGGGCGTTGCTTGGTCTTGCGATTAAGGCTATTCCAGTGGCCCATTAGGCCTTCGCTGCCGTTTTGTTGAGTGATGTGGGTCATCAGGCCGCATTCGGCCTTAACTTCTAGCTCAGCTGCTTCCTCGGCGCTGATCACACCCAGCTTGCTCAGGTGAGGCAGCAGTGCCAGTAGTGGTTTCCAGTCTTCCAGCTTGAGGTAGCAGTCTTTCAGCAACGCCAGAAGAACCGGGTTGCGACTGTTGTTTTGCTTGAGATCCTGCAGCGTGGCAACGGCCTGCTCATACTGTTGCTGGCGGAACTGCAGCTTGGCACGGGTGAGTGCCACAGCCAAATTCTGGCCATCGATATCAGCAGCTAGCTTGAGGTATTCGTCACGCTGCGTGGTATCCCCTTGGCTTTGTGCTGCTTCGGCAGCTGCCAGGTAGTTCAGTAGCGGAGCATCGCTGTGTTTGGCGGCTTTGACCACCAACTTCTCAGCCTGTTTCCAGTCACCCTCAATTGCCTTCATCAGACCGGTTGAGGTCTGATGACGGGCTTTACGTGCCTTACGGCCAGAGAACCAGCCTCGAGTTGAGCTGCTTACTGACAGAAGACGTTTGATGATTGTTTCCAGCAGGAAGAAAGCACCGAACAGCACCACAACCAAGAGGATCAGGGTGGTCAGGCTCATCTCCAGCGTTTGGTTGGCAACAGAAATCAATACATAGCCTTGGTTGCCTGCTAGCATCGGACCGACAACAATACCGGCGATCAGCGCAGCGACCAGCAGTAATAGTTTGATCATGCTGGGTTCTCCTCTGTGCTAAGTGGCTTAACCTGCTGACGCAGGCGTTCGCTGATGGCATCAGTGATCAGTGGCTGTGATTTCAGCTTGCTTGGGTAGCTGGCCTCAACATCTTCTTTGGCTAGCTTATCGAGGGTTGCGACAAAGCTCTGTGCGGCAGGATCTTCCATATCATAGAACTGCTCGGCCCACTCTTTCGCCATCAGCAGCGATTTGCTGTATAGCTCGCCTTGCTCGCGGTATACCGACTTGATGGCGGTTTCCAGCTTCGACTTAATGTTTTCCTGTAGGTAGAAATCCTGCTTCGGTGAAAGTAGCGGGATCACACTGCCGTCACGGGTACGGTAGGTCACGAAGTGCTCGCTGAAGTTTTTCAGTGAGGTCATCAGGTTTTCTTTCCAGTCGTCAACTGACGTTGACACTGTCGTTGCTTCGACCTTTTCGGCCTCCGGCATGATGGCATTGGCCAGCGGTAGTTGCGCCACTTCTTCTTGTAGGCTGGTCAGGCGGAGCACCAGGCCGTCTCGGTCGATGCGGGCAACCGCTTTCAGGGCCGTAATGTCACTGTGCATGGCTTCTCGGATTGGCGTCATGCTCGGATCATTCAGTTCGGCAACCCGGTGGTCGGCAGACTCCAGCAGGATAGTCGCGCTAACGGTGTCATGCTCAAGCCATAGCTTGCGACCTGCCATTTTGACCAGGTAATCGGCTTCGGCCAATAGCCAGTCGTTCGGGCGGCGTCCCTTCATTTCGGCCAGTGCCATTTGTAGGCCGGTGATTGACTTGTTTTGCTGGGACAGCGACACATCGGTGCGCTGCAGGCTTTGCTCTACCTGGTTAAGGGTTTCTTTCTGGTTGGCCGCTAGGTTGTTTTGCATACCCGCCAGCTGCTGCTGGAGATCGGCCATTTTGGCATTTTGCGCTAGGGTTTGCTGGTGGCCGTGATAGTACAGGCCGGCACCAAGTGCGATGACCAGTGCAATCGCGATAGCACCGGTTTTGCTTCCGCTTTTTTTCTCGGCTGGCTGAGGGGCTGCGGGTTGCGGGGTGCTGTCGGCTTTAGCTGCCGATTTTTTTGGGGCAGATGTTTCAGGCGCTTGCGCTTTGGCACTTGATTGACCTGGCTTATCCGCTGTTTTTGACGCTGCTGATTGGTTTTTATCTGCAGGGGTTTCATTATTGGTTTTTTTGTCAGTCATCCGATTATCCCATCGTGCCTATCTTGCTTAGGGTCGTGAAAAGGTGGTGGTTGGCCGCACTTTCCACGGTGGAAATAGTAGTAAAACCAAGCATGCGAGCCTGGTCTGCGATTCGTTGGCTTGGTACGAAAAGGTGGCATTGAAGAAACCAAGCCTTCGTGTCATCAGGTATTAAACTGCTCAGGTGTGCCAGCTGTTCGCCACTGGTGATCACCAGTGAGGAGACCTGCTGCGACTGCCATGTCTGACACAGCTGTGCCCCGTCCAGCGCGATCCAGCTGCGCCGGTACGTCTCACAGTAGCTGACATCGGCCCCACGTTGCTGCAAAGTCTGGTAGATCAGCTCACGGCCGCCATTGCCGCGCAGTATCAGTACCCGGCGTCCCTGCAGGTTTGCCAGTGGAGGTAATGCCAGTAATCCCTCACTGTCACAGCGCGTAGGGGGTGACAGCACCTCACAACCGGTGCACTCAGCCAGCGCTGCAGCAGTTTTATGCCCCACGGCCATATAATGCACGTTTTTTGGCCAGCTGACACCTTGTGTTGTTACGTAATTGTGCGCTAGGTTCACTGCATGAACACTGACGGCAATCAGAAAATCATCAGGTTGTAGGTGATTTAGCTGGGAAATGAGGGTAGAAAGCTGCTCTCCTGGCTGAATATCCAGCAGAGGTTGGGCAATTGCACTGATCCCCGCCGCATTCAGCTGCCGGGCAAGTTGATGGCATTCTGGAGCCGGGCGGGTGATCAGTATGGTCATCAGGCGGTGCCGTAAAGCTTGTCCAGGATGGCTTTGGCCCCTTTTTCAAGCAGCTCGTCGGCCAGCTGGGTGCCTAATGCTTCTGCCTCAGCGATTGGGCCGCTGATCTCGCCGCGGACAATTTCGCTGCCGTCAGGCTCACCGACCAGGGCGCGCAGCCAGATCTGATCGCCCTGAAGCTCTGAGTAACTGCCGATGGGTACCTGGCAGCCTCCTTGCAGGCGGTTGTTCATCGCGCGTTCGCAAAGTACGCGGGTTGCTGTTTCCTGGTGGTTCAGCGCATCAAGCAGGGTGCGGACGCGTTGATCGTCCAGACGGCACTCAATACCGACAGCACCTTGTCCAACGGCCGGCAGGCTCGTTTCCGGTGCAATGGCATCACGGATACGGTCTTCCATTTTTAGGCGCTTGAGTCCGGCACAGGCCAGGATAATGGCATCGTACTCACCGTCATCGAGTTTGCGCAGGCGAGTATTGACGTTGCCACGCAGATCTTTGACCACCAGATCCGGACGCTGGGCACGCAACTGGCACTGGCGGCGCAGGCTGGAGGTACCGACGACGGCACCGGCAGGCAGATCGTCAATGGTGTTATAGGTATTGGAAACGAAAGCATCTCGAGGATCTTCACGCTCACAGATGGTCACCAGGCCAAGCCCGTCAGGGAACTCCACCGGTACATCTTTCATGGAGTGAACGGCGATGTCGGCACGGTCTTCGAGCATGGCGACTTCGAGCTCTTTCACGAACAGACCTTTACCACCGACCTTGGCCAGAGGGGTATCCAGAATGATGTCGCCTTTGGTCACCATAGGAACCAGCTCGACGGTCAGGCCTGGATGGGCCTGCTCAAGGGCATCTTTTACAAATTCTGCTTGCCACATTGCCAGCGGGCTTTTGCGGGTGGCAATGCGGATCGGTTTATCGGTCATAGAATCAGGTCCATAAATCGCTTGCTTTTATACCGTAATCGTACCACTCCTGCGCCGCGATGGTAATTCACTTGTTGCCCCTAGTGCGGTCAAGCGGTATTGTCTTGATATGTGTTGCAATTAATGTGATATTTCTCACATAACCTTTAAGTGAAGAATTCTTTACAGTGCCGAAATTGGCGGTTTCTGGTGATTTTCTACTAGCTTGAGGGGAAAATAGGGCTAAGGATGGGCCATTCTGTAATAATGCGAGCCATTCACAAGCTGTCATAAATCGTCACTAACTTTACGGTTAAAGCAAAAACTGTTAGATTGATCACGTTTTTGCTCGCGTGTAGAACAATAACTGCACTAATAATGACAAGATTTGGGCCGCTCTCAAGCTGGCAGCTCTTGGAAGAGTAATTTGCATAATTATATCGTGACGCTTAAAAGTAGACTGGAACAGCACAATCAGCTCAGGCTGGAACGTGCCCGTGCAGCGATGAATGCACAGTCCGAGCAGGTGTTCAACTTGCTAACGGTCTTACTTCACTACAATCATCCGGCGGTACCCGGCTATCTGGACCAAGCGGTTCCGGTTGGCATTGCTGCCTTTGCCGTTTCTGAACAACAGCAGCAGTTTATTGATGATTGCGGGCTGACTGGCCAATCTGTCATTACCTCACCACAGCTTACTGATGCGCAATGCCCGATCCTGGGCCTGTATGCGATGGGCAGCACCTCCTCTCTGGGTCAGAGCCTGACCAGTGATCTTGATATCTGGGTCTGTATCCGTACTGATATGGCGCTTGATGCACGTCAGGCACTAGAGAGCAAATGCTCCCTGATCTCGGACTGGGCAATGGCACAGGGGGTAGAGGCCAACTTTTTCCTGATCGACGAAAATCGCTTCCGTGAGAATTTTTCGGAGCAGATGACCGGTGACAACTGCGGCTCGAGCCAGCACCTGCTGCTGCTTGATGAGTTCTACCGCTCTGCCGTGCGGCTCGCAGGCCAGCACCTGCTGTGGTTTATGGTGCCGCCGGAGATGGAGGAGTGTTACGACGAATATATCGATTACCTCAATACCAGTGGGTATATCCGTCGTGAAGAGTGGATTGATTTTGGGGGCCTGACCCGGATCCCGGCCGAGGAATATTTCGGCTCTAGCCTGTGGCAGCTGTACAAGAGTATCGACTCGCCCTATAAGTCGGTGCTGAAAGCTATCTTGCTGGAAGCTTACTCCTGGGAATATCCGCATACCCAGCTGCTCAGTGTCGACGGCAAGCGTCGTTTCTTTTCTGAAGATCGCACCGAGTACTGCATGGATGCGTATTATCTGATGCTGGAAAAGGTGACTCGTTACCTCGAGCGCATTGATGACCATCGTCGTCTGGACTTGGTACGTCGCTGTTTTTACCTCAAGACCCATGAAAAGCTGACCCGAGACCCGGCGTCCGGCTCCGTGGCATGGCGTCGTGAGGTACTGCAGAAGCTGACAGCGGACTGGCAGTGGCCGGAGAGCGTGTTGCTAGAGCTCGATAACCGCCGTAACTGGAAAGTCGAGCAGGTCAAGGAGGCGCATAACGAGCTGCTTGATGCGCTGATGCTGAGCTACCGTAACCTGATCCGCTTTGCCCGCCGTAACAACATTACCTCGGCGATTAGCCCGGAAGATATCAGCATTCTGGCGCGCAAGCTGTATGCCGCGTTTGAGGTACTGCCGGGCAAGGTTACCTTGCTGAATCCGCAAATCTCCCCGGATCTGCACGAGTCGGATCTGACCCTGATCCAGGTGCCAGCCGGGCGAACCAATACCGCGGGTTGGTATCTGTATAAGCAGTCGCTTGATCCTTACGCCATTTTGGGAAGGTCGTCGCTGGAGCATAACCGCTACCTGAGCAAGCTGGTGGCCTGGGCCTATTTTAATGGCCTGCTGACCGAATCAACTTGCCTGCATAACGTGGTACGGGACTCGGCTATGGATATCGACAAGCTGTATCAGCTGGTCAGTGATATTCGTAATACCTTCCCGATCCGCCGCCCGCAGCCGGGTCTGCAGGCGCTGTCCAGCCCGTGTGAAATTCGCCAGCTGGGGTTGTTTATCAACTTGGAAAATGACCCGACCACCGAGCTGAAGAACCGCTCGGTGCGGTTTGATTTCAAGAATACCGATATTTTCAGCTATGGCGCGGATCAGAAGTGTCTGGTCGGTAGCGTGGATCTGGTCTACCGCAATTCCTGGAATGAAGTGCGTACCCTGAACTTCAGCGGCGAAAACGCGATGCTGGATGCGCTGAAGACCGTGCTGGGCAAGATGCACCAGGATGCGATCCCGCCCGAGTCGGTGGATGTGTTCTGCTACAGCAAACATATGCGTGGCCTGATCCGTAATCTGGTTTATCAGTTGGTGGCCGAGTGTATCGAGATGCGCCTGAAGCCGGTGGAGCAGGAAAAGCGCCGTCGCTTCAAAGCGATCCGTATTGGCGATCAGACCCATGGCCTGTTCTTTGAACGCCGTGGGGTCTCGGTCCAGAAGCTGGAAAACTCGGTTGATTTCTACAGCTGTATTTCAACCAACAAACTGATTGGCTCGGCGAACCTGGTGATGGGCAAAGCCGACGAGCCGCATCCGCCGGCCATTGTCGATTCGTATGCCAGCGAAGGCTTAATCCAGTTTTTCTTTGAAGACTGCGATGCCGGGTACAATATTTATATCCTGGATGAATCGAACCGGGTTGAAGTCTACCGTCAGTGCAGCGGCGATAAAGATGAAATGGTCCACGGCGTAAACCGTTTTTACACCTCGGCACAGGATCGCTTTAGCTACAGTGCGAACTTTATCAACTTTAACCTGCCGCAGTTCTACGAAATCGTGCACAGCGATGGTGGCGAGCCGCAGGTGCTCCCGTTCAAGGGCGGCCAGCAACCCCCGCGACGCCCGGCGGCAGGAGCCGCCCCAAACATGATGTCGCTGTCTCCGCGTTAACCATGAAAAAAGCTAGCCTCGGGCTAGCTTTTTTTATCTCTGGATTTTTTCTGGTGATGACGGCTTACCAGTCGACCGGCTCTTCGGCATGCAGCGAGCATTCCTGCTTCACCAGCGAGATCAGCTCGGCCCCGCTGCGGGTACAGTGCCATTCACCGTCTTGGTATTTGAAATGGTAACCGCCTGATTTAGAAGCTAGCCAAATCTCATGTAGTGGCTCCTGACGGTTGATGACAATCTGGCTACGGTTCTCGAACTCCAGTGTCAGTACGTTACCCATGGTCTCATAGTCGATATCAGCACCGGATTCGTCGATGCCTTCCTCGATGCTCATAAGAACCTCATCGGCTAACTTATGAAATTCTGTATCATTCATCCCATTGCGTCCTATTGCTTTTCGTATTCTTGGTGCGATTATAGAGGGCAATGAAATGATAATCACTGGCTTTCAAAATGCGTAAAGGTTTATTGGCAATTTTAGTACTGGGTGTATTGGCTCTCACCGGTTGTGGTCAGAGCGGGGCGTTATACATGCCGGATGACGCTGATCAGCAGCAAGAGCAACAGTAACTACAGCGATTCGACAGGGAAGAGACAACATTGGACTATTTTAATTACCAGCAAGACGGCCAGCTATGGGCCGAAGACATTGCACTGACTGAACTCGCTGAGCGTTATGGTACACCTTTGTATGTGTACTCGCGGGCGACGTTGGAGCGCCATTGGCACGCCTTTGACCAGGCGGTGGCAAACCATCCGCACCTGATTTGCTATGCCGTGAAGGCAAACTCGAACATAGGGGTATTGAACGTACTGGCTCGCCTGGGATCGGGGTTTGATATTGTGTCACAGGGTGAGCTGGAGCGTGTGGTCGCGGCTGGCGGCGATCCGGCCAGGGTGGTATTTTCCGGGGTCGGCAAGACGGCGGCTGAAATGAAGCGGGCGTTGGAGCTGGGCATTAAGTGTTTTAATGTTGAATCAGAGCCTGAGCTGATCCGCTTGAATGACGTCGCGGCTGAGCTGGGCAAAGTTGCGCCTGTTTCGCTGCGCATCAACCCTGATGTTGATGCTAAGACCCATCCGTATATCTCAACCGGCCTGCGTGACAACAAGTTCGGCATTGCATTTGACCGTGCCCCGGAAGTCTACCGTTTGGCCCATAGCCTGCCGAACCTGCAGGTGACCGGGATGGACTGCCATATCGGCTCTCAGCTGACCGACATCGAGCCGTTCATTGATGCAACCGACCGCCTGCTGGCGCTGATTGATACCCTGAAGGCCGAAGGTATTGCTATCGATCACCTCGATGTGGGGGGGGGGCTTGGGGTGACCTACCGTGATGAGCAGCCGCCGCAGCCGTCTGGCTATGCCAAGGCACTGCTTGACCGTTTGGTCGCTCACCCTGAGCTGGAACTGGTATTTGAGCCGGGTCGGGCGATTGCCGCCAATGCCGGGGTGATGCTGACGCGGGTTGAATACCTCAAGCATACCGAGCACAAGAACTTTGCGATTGTCGATGCGGCAATGAACGACTTGATCCGCCCGACGCTGTATCAAGCCTGGCAGGATATCGTGCCGGTGGCCCCGCGTGACGGCGAGGAACAGGTGTATGACTTTGTCGGCCCTATTTGCGAAACCGGGGATTTCATCGGTAAAGATCGCGCCTTGTGTCTGGAGCCGGGCGACGTGCTGGCGGTACGTTCGGCCGGTGCCTATGGCTTCGTGATGGCGTCTAACTATAATACCCGGGTACGGGCAGCAGAGATCATGGTGGATGGTCAGCATGCCCATGTTGTCCGCGAGCGTGAAACGCTGGAGCAACTGTGGCAGTCTGAGCACCTGTTGCCAGAATAACGATAAGGGACATCATGCAGATCAATTTTTCAAAAATGCATGGCTTGGGCAATGATTTCATGGTGGTGGATTGCGTAACACAGAATGTGTTTTTTTCGCCAGACGCCATCAGACGGCTGGCCGATCGCCATCGGGGGATCGGTTTTGACCAGCTGTTAGTGGTTGAACCGCCTTATGATCCGGAGACAGATTTTCATTACCGGATCTTCAACGCCGACGGTAGCGAGGTGGAGCAGTGCGGTAACGGTGCGCGCTGTTTTGCCCGCTTCGTCTGGATGAAGGGGCTGACCAACAAGTACCATATTTCGGTCAGTACCAAGGGCGGCAAAATGGTGCTGAAACTGGAAAATGACAACCAGGTCACCGTGAACATGGGCGTTCCGGAGTTCGAGCCGGCCAAGATCCCGTTCCGTGCCAAACAGTATGAGAAAACCTATATCTTGCGTGCGGATAATAAAACCGTGTTCTGCGGAGCCGTTAGTATGGGCAATCCTCACTGCGTGACCGTGGTGGATGATGTCGATACCGCTGACGTGGATACCTTGGGCCCGTTGCTGGAGTCCCACGAGCGTTTTCCCGAGCGGGTAAACGCCGGCTTTATGCAGGTGCTTTCGCGGGGTGAGGTGAAGCTGCGCGTCTACGAGCGTGGGGCCGGTGAAACCCAAGCATGCGGTAGCGGTGCCTGCGCGGCGGTAGCTGTTGGCCAGGTACAGGGCCTGCTTGGTGAAAATGTCAAAGTGACGTTGCCCGGCGGCGATCTCCATATTCGCTGGGCCGGTATCGGTAAACCACTTTATATGACAGGCCCGGTTGCGCATGTCTTTGATGGACAAATAGTATTATGACAGATGTATCCCAACTGGATGAGCTGCCGATGGTGGCAGACACCCCGTTGACCGATCAGGCGGTGGCTGAGTTTCTGCTGAACAATCCTGATTTCTTTACCCGCCAGCCAGAACTGCTGACCCAATTGCAGGTTTCCCATAGCGAGCGCGGGGTGGTCTCGTTGGTAGAGATCCAGCTCGACAGACTGCGCCACCGGGTGCGCGATTTGGAAGGCGAGATCAGTAACCTTGTGGCGGCTGCCGGCAAAAATAGTGAGCTTTTTGACACTTTTGCCCGTGCCCAGCAGCAACTCTTCCAGACCCATAATATCTATCAGGCCCTGGTGATCCTGGAAGAGCTCAGTAGCCAGCTGCAGCTGGACTGTAGCTTGCGTCTGTTTGACAGCCTGGATGACAAGCTGTTTCTGGACCGCAAGGCGTTCGAGAGTTTCCGTGTTGCCCACCTGTCGCAGCGTCCGGTCTATCTCGGCCGGTTGAGAAAACAGGAAAGTGAGCTGTTGTTCGAGCAGCCGCCGCAGCTGGGGTCGTTTGTGGTGCTGCCGCTTGGGATCGAGCATCAAATTGGCGTCCTGAGCTTTGCCAGTATTGATGGTGGCCATTTTCAGCCTGCGATGGACACCTTGTTCGTTGAGCAGCTGGCCTTGGTGCTGACTCGTTTGATCCATCACTGGGAATATACCCGCGAGGTGATTGATTGAGCCCGTTGCCTTCTGGCCTTGAAAAGCCGCTTCTGCGATTTTATGAGTACTTGCGCAGTGAGCGCGAGCTGAGCCTGCACACCCAGCAGAACTATAAGCGTCAGCTAACCACGTTGGCCGAGCAGCTGGTGGATCTGGGGGTCAGTGACTGGCGGGTGGTCGATGCCGGTTGGGTTCGCCAGTTGGCCAGTAAAGGGATGCGTGATGGTCTTAAGGCCAGCAGCCTGTCGATGCGGCTGTCTGCTTTGCGGAGCTTTTTTGATTACCTGGTGCACCAAGGCGTGCTTAAGGCCAATCCGGCCAAAGGGGTTTCCGCACCACGCAAGGCCCGGCCGCTGCCGAAGAATCTCGATGTTGACGAGATGGACCAGCTGCTAAGCGTGGATGAGGATGATCCCTTGTCCATCCGTGATCGGGCGATGATGGAGCTGATGTACGGTGCCGGTTTGCGCCTGTCAGAGCTGGTGAATCTCGATGTGCGTGATATCAGCCTCAGCAAGGGCGATATTCGGGTGATAGGTAAAGGGGATAAAGAGCGTATTGTTCCTTTTGCGGGTTTGGCCCGGGAATGGGTTGGCCAATGGCTGAAGGTCAGGGGGCAACTGGCTGCTGGTGGCGAGCCGGGTTTGTTTGTCTCCAAGCTGGGTCAGCGGATCTCTAATCGCAATGTCCAGAAGCGAATGGCGGAATGGGGGCAGAAACAGGCGGTTTCCAGCCATATTAATCCGCATAAGCTGCGTCACAGCTTTGCGACCCATATGCTGGAGTCCAGCGGGGATCTGCGGGCCGTGCAGGAACTGCTGGGACATGCTAACCTGTCGACGACCCAGATCTATACCCACCTCGACTTTCAGCATCTGGCACAGGTGTATGATGAAGCCCACCCGCGGGCGAAACGTGGCAAGCGTTGATACTGACGCGACCAAGGCGAGCCATTGCTCGAGTAATTGATACAGAGGGCTGCCATGCAGTTTTACCGCAACCTCCAGTCGCCGAAGGCGCTGACGTTTGATTTAGATGATACCCTGTATGATAACCGGCCGGTGATCCGGCGGGCTGAGCAGGCAATGCATGACTGGCTGGCTGACAATCACCCGTGTAGTCATCAGGTGGCACCTGAAGACTGGCATCAGCTAAAAATGCGCTTGTTGGCTCAGAATCCTTTTCTGCGCCACGATGTGACCTTATGGCGCTATGAGCTACTCAAGATTGGTCTTATGCAACTGGGGTATTCGCTGGCTCGGGCCGAGCAGGCCGCGCAAGACGGGTTGGATGTGGTGCTGGCGGTTCGCAATCAGGTGGATGTGCCGCAGGAAACCCATCGGGTTCTAGCCGAGCTGGGACAGAAGATGCCGCTATTGGCGATTACCAACGGCAATGTCGATGCCGATAAAATTGGCCTGGGGCAGTATTTCTCCCGGGTACTGGTTGCGGGTCGAGACGGCCTGGCCAAACCGGAGCCGGATTTGTTTGCCCAGGCAGTGGCGCTGCTGGGGCTACCGGCACAGGATATCCTCCACATCGGCGATCACTTGGTGACGGATGTGGGTGGGGCCAAGCAACATGGTTTGCAGGCCTGTTGGTATAATGATCAACAGCGTCAGCTGCATAGTGAGCCAAAGGCCAAGTGGCTGCCGGATGTGGAGATTCACACTCTCGCGCAGCTGCTGGAACTGGTTTAAGCTGCCTCTGTATAACGCAAGCTGCCATCAAAGAGAGTTAAACAAAAGGCACCCAGAGGGCGCCTTTTTTGATCTATCGGTGGGCGGCTATTCGATTAAGCTTTGTTTGGGCTCACTGCTGATCAGCTTGTCGAGCGAGATCAGGCCGGCTCCCCAGAAGATATTGACCAGCATCATCATGCCCCATAGCTGATGGTCAAAGAAGCCCTTTTCCCATAGCAGCGGGTAAGATACCACGGCAATAATATTGAAGACGAACAGCACCAGGGTCATCGGGCGGGTAAACAGGCCTATGGCGATAAAGGCCGGCAGGATCAGCTCTGCGGCCGTGCCCATGTAGGCGGCGAGTTGCCAGGGCAGCAAAGGGACCTGATATTCATACTCAAACAGGTACAAGGTACTGTCCCAGCTGGAATATTTCACCATTCCGGATTTGAAGAATACCCAGGCGACCCAGAGCCGGGTAAATAGCAATAGCAATGGGATCAGTGGCTCGACGATACGCTGGCCGATGCTATCGATTTGTTTAATGAAACTTAGCATGCTCACTCTCCCTCTGGCAGACCGTGAATATCGGAAAAAATATGTTGCTGGACCAATTCGCCGAGCATGGCCAGCATTGGCTCGGAGGCATCGCCCAGGCAGCCTTGCTGCTGGCTGAGCCGGATCAGTCCGGTGGCGTCCGGCTGGGTGTTTAATACCAGCATCCTGTCCGGGCGATGCTGGATCACCGCAGATTCTGGCTGGTTGAGATCGACTTCTTTAATCTGGTTATCGGTGATCATCTGCCAGATACTGGCTACCGGGTAGTCAGAGTCCAGGCAGAATGTCGGTTCCGGAACCTCAAGCCGTAGCTGGGGCTGGTTGGTCTCGGTGAGTTGCCCCAGCTTGTGAAACGGAAACGGACGGTTGATGGCCGGAGCGTGTGCCGCGCGGTCGAGATACCATTCTAGGCTCGCTAAATCAGCCAGATAAGGTACCGCCTCAATCACAGCTGGTTGGTTGCTGATGGTGCAACTGAAGCCTTCGCCATAATGGCTGACATCGCCTTGCTGCAGAGGCTGGGTCAGTACGTGCTGGCGGGCCAGCTGACTGAAGCACTCGTCACCGACCACCGCTTTGACACACGGATACACCACCTCGAGAATTTCCGACAGGCTGATAATAAAATTATTGCGGTAGATCTGGATCAGCTGTTCGGCGGGAAACCGGCCGCTAGCAATCTGTGCCGTCACGTCGCTAGGTTGGTAATGCAGGGCGGCGGCAAAGTCTTGCTGCAGTTGGTGTAGTTTGTTATCAGGATCAGGATAACGGTCAGGGGATGAGGATTTGTCCATGCTGCGCCTCCTGCATAATGATGGTCTGTGCCTTGTCGGCTTCTGCAAGCAGGATGGACAGCTCCGGGATATCCAGATCCCACTCAATCAGGGTTGGGGTTAAGCCATGTTGCCGTACCCAGCGGCGATAGAGCTGCCATACTGGCTCGCTGACTGGTTTGCTATGGGTATCGATCCAGATTTCACCGTCCTCAAATTGCTTGACGGTAAAGCCGGCAAGATGGATTTCTTGCACTGCCGTCGCATCAAGTGCAGCAATGTACTGGTCGCAGTCAAAGCCGTGGTTGAAGGCGCTGACATAAATATTGTTGAGATCAAGCAACAAGCCACAACCGGTGCGCTGTTGGACCTGGTGCAGAAACTCCCATTCGGGGATTTCCGAATGGGCAAAGCTCAAATAGCTGGACGGGTTTTCGATCAGCATTTGGCGACCGAGAAACTCCTGTACCTGCTCGACTTTGCGGCAGAAGTGCTGCAGTGCCGCTTCGGTATACGGCAGTGGCAGCAAATCATTGAAAAACTGCCCGTCGACCGAACTCCAGCTGAGATGGTCCGATACCGCAATCGGGTTGATTTCGTCCACCAGGTGCTTGAGCTGAACCAGATGCTGGCGATCCAGCGGATCGGCAGAGCCGAGGGATAGCCCGATCCCATGGCAGCTAATGGGATAGTGTTCGGCGATATGCCGCAGTTGTTGGCGGGCGGTAGAGGAAGCCATGAAATAGTTTTCGCTGTGCACCTCCAGCCAGCCGATATCCGGTTGCTGTTCGATAATCTGGGTGATGTGGGGGGAGCGTAACCCCACCCCAACCACCTGTTGCTGTGCTAAGCGATTCAATTATTTCGCCTCGGTTGAGCCACCGGCCAAGCGGTCGCACAGTCCTTTGGGTACCATAATGAAGGCATCTTTCTGGCCATCTGTTTTGGCGGTACCGGCGCATGAGCTGGTCTTGGTGGCGCAGTCATTCTTGCCTGCCTTGGCCACGCCGTAGCATTTCTCTTTGGCTTCGGCGGCAACAGCGGTCGAGGTAGTCATCGCAGTACCGGCTAAGGCAAGCAGGCCGGTAACGGCAGTGGCAAGGGCTACGTTGGTTTTCTTCATAATCATTCCTTCGCTTGAACTAACGGTATAGTTGGGGGGGATTAAGATGATGAGGTTGAGCCACCGGCCAAACGGTCACATAAGCCCTTGGGAACCATGATGAAGGCATCTTTCTGGCCATCGGTTTTGGCGGTACCGGCACATGAGCTGGTCTTGGTGGCACAGTCGTTTTTACCCGCTTTCGCCACGCCGTAGCACTTCTCTTTGGCTTCTGCTGCAACGGCGGTTGATGCGGTCATAGCCGTTCCTGCGAGCGCGATTAGACCCGTTACGGCACTGGCTAGGGCGATATTGGTTGTCTTCTTCATAATCATTCCTCTTAATTACGCTGACTGTTGCTGCTTGCAGCAACGTTTCCTTTTGTTGTTGCTGGCGCTTATTGGCGCTCTCGGAACATAAGAAAGGGCTAACCGGATTTTAATTTCACTCTTTCTTAACTTTTTTTCTGGCGTGTAACATTTCGCCATTTCCAAGCATAGAACAAAAATTCTCGGGCAAGAGATTGAATCTGGTGAGTTAATTAATCACGGGGCCATAAATTCGGGTTGTACTTAGGGGTGGCGGAGCGCCATCGGGTTGTCTTTTTCTGCCATTCAATCCGCCGGGAAAGCTTGGAATCTCGCATATTGAGACGGTTTGGGTATAATCATCAGCATTGTATAAATAACCAGTAGGTAACGATGGACGCTTCACTCCTGTTAGATGGCCTTAATGACAAGCAACGAGAGGCGGTGGCTGCGCCGCTAGGTAATCACCTGGTTCTGGCCGGAGCGGGCAGTGGTAAAACCCGCGTACTGGTCCATCGTATCGCCTGGTTGATGCAGATTGAGCAGGCCTCGCCGTATTCAATCATGTCGGTGACCTTCACCAACAAGGCGGCGGCCGAGATGCGAGGCCGGATCAACGAACTGATGCAGGGCTCGTCTGCCGGAATGTGGAACGGCACGTTCCACGGTCTTTGCCACCGTATGCTGCGCGCCCATTATCTTGATGCGCGCCTGCCTGATGATTTCAATATTCTTGATTCTGACGATCAGATGCGCCTGCTGCGCCGTTTGATCAAGGCGCAGAATCTTGACGAGAAGCATTGGCCGGCCCGCCAGGCGGCGTGGTATATCAATGGCAAGAAAGACGAAGGTCTACGCCCTGCCAATATTGACACTTTCAATGATCCGGTCGAGCAGACCTGGCTACGGTTGTATACCGCCTACCAGGAAGCGTGCGACCGTGCCGGCCTGGTCGACTTTGCTGAACTATTGTTGCGGGCCTTTGAGCTGGTGCGCGACAACAAGCACATTCGCGAGCATTACCAGGCGCGCTTCAAGCATATTCTGGTCGACGAGTTCCAGGATACCAACAACATCCAGTTTGCCTGGTTGCGCCTGATGGCTGGGGTAGATTGCAATGTGATGATTGTCGGCGATGACGACCAGTCGATTTATGGCTGGCGTGGCGCGCAGGTCGAAAATATTCAGCGCTTCTTGCGTGATTTCACCAATGCTTCTTCGATTTTCCTTGAGCAAAACTACCGCTCGACCGGCAATATCCTCAATGCTGCCAACGAATTGATTGCCAATAACAACGAGCGTATGGGCAAGAATTTGTGGACCGAGGGCGCAGAAGGCGAACCGATCTCCCTGTATTCGGCTTTCAATGAACTGGATGAGGCGCGGTTTGCGGTCGGTAAGATCAAGGAGTGGCGCGAGCAAGGTGGTACGTTAAATGAAACGGCCTTCCTGTACCGAAGTAATGCTCAGTCCCGGGTGCTGGAAGAGGCCTTGATCCAGGCTGGCCTGCCGTACCGGATTTATGGCGGTATGCGGTTCTTCGAACGCCAGGAAATCAAAGACTCGCTGGCGTACCTGCGCCTGATGTCGAACCGCAATGATGATGCCTCTTTTGAGCGGGTGGTCAATACTCCGACCCGGGGGCTTGGCGACCGCACACTGGAAACGATCCGCATGGCGGCCCGTGACCGTGGTGCTACGATGTGGCAGGCCAGTGTCGCCCTGCTGGAAGAGCAGGTGCTGGCAGGCCGTGCAGCGAATTCACTGCGTCGTTTTATCGAGCTGATCAATGCCCTGGAAGATGATACCCGTGACCTGCCGCTGTTCCAGCAGACCGATGAAGTGATCCGCAATTCCGGCCTGCGGGCAATGTACGAGCAGGAAAAAGGCGAAAAGGCCCAGGCGCGTATCGAAAACCTGGAAGAGCTGGTCACGGCGACTCGCCAGTTCGAGGTGCCGGAAGAGGCTGAAGAGATGAGCCCGTTGGCGGCGTTTCTCTCACACGCGGCGCTGGAGGCCGGAGAAGGACAGGCGGATGATTTTGAGGATGCGGTGCAGCTAATGACGATGCACAGCGCCAAGGGACTGGAGTTCCCGGTGGTCTTCATGGTGGGCGTGGAAGAAGGGATGTTCCCGAGCTCTCGGACCACCGAAGAGGTCGGGCGTTTGGAAGAAGAACGTCGCCTGTGCTACGTAGGCATGACCCGCGCGATGCAGAAGCTGTATATTACCTATGCCGAAATGCGTCGTCTGTACGGCAAGGACAACTTCCATAAACCGTCCCGCTTTATTCGTGAAATCCCGACCGAGTACGTGGAAGAAGTCCGAATGAAGGCACAGGTATCGCGGCCGGCCAGCAGCGGCCGGTTCAGCCAGGCGCAGGTCAACGACAACTTCAACCAGACTGGTTTTAGCCTTGGCCAGCGGGTTCAACATTCGAAGTTTGGCGAGGGCACGATCATCAACTTTGAAGGCAGCGGTGCCCAGAGCAGGGTGCAGGTTGCGTTTAACGGTGAAGGGATCAAGTGGTTGGTGACCCAGTACGCCAAGCTGCAGCCGATGTAATCTGCTGCCTCCGTATTGGTGGCTAACCCGCGAAAGATATTAAGCCCGCTATGCGTATTGCACGGCGGGCTTTTTGTTGGTTGGAGGCCATTTCCCGTTGCTTGTATGTTGGGAGGTGCCGTTATCCTCGGGGCTACTTGGCGACGACCTTACCTTCCCGGCGAGGATCGGCGGCGCCGGTCAGCTGCCTGCCATCAATCCGGATCGCCTGGATACCGGAGTTCAGATCTTTTATCTTCACCTCGAAGCCGAGCTGCTCCAGCTTGGGTGCCCACTGTTCGGCCGAGGTCCCTTTTTCCAGTTCAAAGGCGCCGAAGCGGTTGTTCATATTGGGTAGGTTGATTGCCTGCTGCAGATCGAGGTTCCAGTCGAGATAGCCGATCAGCGTCTTGGCGACAAAGCCGATGATCTGGCTGCCACCCGGTGATCCGAGAGCCAGGTACGGCTTGTTTTCTTTCATTACGATGGTGGGCGCCATGGAAGAGCGCGGGCGTTTGCCAGGCTCAATGCGGTTGGCTATCGGGTTACCGTCAATATGGCTGCGGAATGAGAAGTCGGTCAGCTCGTTATTGAGCAGGAAGCCGCGCACCATCAGTCTTGAGCCGAAACCATTCTCAATCGTGGTGGTTATGGAAACCACATTGCGATCCTTGTCGACAATCGAAAAGTGGCTGGTGGAAGGCAGCTCCAGTGACTCGTCCATGGTATAGCGTATGGCGTGTGACCAGGCCGGCTGGCCCGGCTTAGCCGCCGCAAGAGCTGTTTTGCCCTTGAGCAATCCGGCACGTTGTTCCAGGTAGTCATCCGCCAGCAGGCCTTTGGTCGGCATGGGCACATAGTCGCTGTCGGCCATGTAGTGTCCGCGATCGGCAAAGGCCAGGCGCGAGGCGTCCCCGATCAGGCGCCAGCTGTTGATATCATTGCGGCCCATTTTGTCGAGCGGATAGTGGCTCAGCATTCCCATGATCTGGCCGAGGGTCAGCGCACCGGAGCTGGGTGGGCCCATGCCGCAAATTTCAAACTGGCGATAGGGCGCGCAGACCGGCTCTCGCTCTTTGACCTGGTAGGTTGCCAGATCCATCACGCTTAGCACACCGGGGTTACCCTTGGCATTGCGTACGGTGCTGACGATGTCCTTGGCTATCTCGCCATGGTAGAAGGCGCTGGCACCGCGTTCGGCAATTAGGCTTAGTGTATCTGCGTAGGCTGGGTTGGTGAGGGTTTGTCCGGCTTGGAGCGGACTGCCGTCAGGATTGAAGAAATAGGCTTTGGTCGCCTCCCAGCGCTGGAGGTTTTTCTGGTCGTTGGCAACCAGCTTCGCCAGCCGAGGACTGACAGCGAACCCTTCGCGAGCCAATGTAATAGCCGGCTGGAACAGGTCGCGCCAAGGCAGCTTGCCGTGGCGTTGGTGGGTGTACCACATGAGCTTGACCGTACCCGGCGTACCGACGGAGCGGCCTCCGACCACAGCATCGAAGAAGGCCAGCGGTTGGCCTTGCTGATCCTGAAATAGTCGTGGCGTGACGGCATAGGGGGCTTTTTCCCGGCCATCAAAGGTCGTGAGTTTTTCTTTTTTCGCATTCCAGTACACCAGGAAGGCCCCGCCGCCGATGCCGGAGGATTGCGGCTCAGTCAACCCGAGCACCAGTTGGGTTGCGACCATGGCATCAATGGCATTGCCGCCCTGACGCAGGATTGCTGCCCCGGCCTCACTGGCATAGGGATTGGCAGAAGCCACCATCCAGTCTTTGCCGCTGATCTGCTGCTGGCGGCTGATCCCGGTTGTCGCCTCCGGGGCAACGTCGTCGGCACTTTGTTTGCTGGGCTCTTTGCTGGAGGCTGGTGATACCAGTAGGCAGGTTGCCAGGGCTATCGCCAGACGGGAGGTCTTCCATTCCATAGCTCGTTCCTTTTTCGCATACGGGGCTCGAATAGCGTAAGAGCGGAACGGCGAACTGTCGAATTATTGCACGTTTTTTGTGCTCGCAATCAACAATTTATTGCTTGCCGACGCAGAGCTAAAGCACCAGATTGAGCAATATCATACTGCCGATACTGACAAACAGCAGGCCGCACATGGCGTCGATATACGGTGTCCACTGCTGTAGCTTCTGCTGGAGCCGCTGTCCGGTCAGGAGCCAGGCCAGCATCGCAAACCACAGGAAAGACGTGAGCCAGAGCAGGCCGATCGCAGTGACTTTGCCGGTGATGGACATACTGGCGGGCACTAGGGTAGACAGCAAGCTGAGGAAAAAGACCAGGGCTTTGGGGTTGAGAATATTGGTGGTAAACCCTCTTGCCAGTGCTTGCTTGCGGTTATCGAGCAACGGCTGGCGGCCAGTGTTGGTAATAGTGGCCACACCGGACGAAGGCTGGTCGGATTTATTCCACAGTGGCCGCAGCACGCTTTTGACGGCTCCGATCCCCAGCCAGAGCAGGTAACCGCCACCGACGGCCTGTAATAGCGCAAACAGAGTTGGTTGCTGGTGGATCAACAGACTGGCACCGGTCAGGCTAAGAATAGAGTGCAGCAGGATCCCCAGGGATAATCCCAGCGCGATGGTGATCCCGGTCTGGCGTCCGTGGCGCCCGGCATTTTGAACTACCAGGGCAAAGTCCGGTCCCGGGCTCATCAGGGCGATCACATGGACGGTCAGTAAGGTGAGAAGGGGCGTTATTTCGTTCATTTCTTGCTTTTCATCTGGTTGGAGAACAACGTGTGCCAGCATGCCCTAGCCAGAGCGGAAGCGCTTGTAAAAAATTAATAGTCGCTGCTATTTAATTTCCGATGGTGCCACCCCGAAGGTCAGCCTGAAAGTACGGGTGAAATGGGCCTGATCGTAAAAGCCGACGTGGTAGGCGACATCCGTACAGCTGTATCCGGCCTTGAGCAAGGCCATGGCATGTTCCAGCCGTAGCCGGGCCAGCCAGGCATAGGGGGTCATGCCGGTTGCTTTCTTGAACTGGCGTAATAGCTGGGACGGGCTGAGTTCGCACAGGGCCGCGAGGTTATCGAGGCTAATTTTCTGATCTAGGTTGGCCATCAGGTAGTCCCGCAGCTGAAGCAGATCTTTGCTGCCGAGAGGTACCACGTGTTGGGGACGGATTTGGCTATAGCGGCTGATGAACTGGGAAAAGTACTCTATTGGCATACAGTCTTTGGCCAGCTGTGGGAAATGGGGATCGCTTAGCTGGGTATGGAGCTGACTGAGCTGACAAAACAGCTGGCTGTCAGTCACATTATGCTGAGGGAAGTATACCTGACAATTGCCTGACAGCTCGCAGGCCTGATGATCGAGCCAGTCTGGGGTGATGCTGAATACCTTCACCTTGTAGCCTTGTTGCTGCTCTGGCTGACCGTCGTGAATTTCACCGGGGGGCATGATCACCAGCTGGCCGGCCCCCGCCTGATGGCTGGCTCCGTTGAAATAGTATTGCTGTTGCCCGGCGGTGATCAAACCAAGGTGGTAGTCCAGGTGATAGTGGCGCTTGAAGGCAAAGTTCTGGTAGTGGGCATCAATCAGGCTGATGTCATCAATACAGGATTTGCGGTGGCTGACTGTATTCATCCTGATCCCCATGATAGATCTGGTGCAGTTGGCACACAGCGTTGGTCAATTCAAGCGAGGCCATCAGTAGAACATAAACGATGGCTGGCGGCTTGTAAAAAAGTGACAAGCCGCCAACGAGTTCTAGCTGGCGCGGGCGTGTTGCCTTGCTTTACGGTGGCCTTTGATGCCGTCGAAGCTAAACAGCAGCAGTGCTCCCCAGATGAAGGCAAATGTGTAGCCCTTGTCCAGGGTAAAGCTTTCGTTATATACCGTGATTGCCAGTAGGAACATCAGGCTTGGACCGATGTATTGGAAGAACCCCAGTGTCGACAGTTTAAGCTTGGTTGCTGCGCCGGTAAAACAGAGCAACGGCAAGGTTGTCACAATCCCGGCAGCCATCAGCAGCAGGTTGGTATTCATCGGGTTGGCACGCCAGTCGGCGGTAGGGCTGTCGGCGACAAAAAGCACGTAAACCAAGGCCAGGGGAAACAAGACACAGGTTTCCATGAACAGGCCGGTTTCGGCATCCAAGTTGACCTTTTTTCGCAGTAGCCCGTAGAGGCCGAAGCTGGTAGCCAGTGCGAGGGCGATCCAGGGCAGGGAGCCGAACTGGAACAGCTGGACAGCCACGCCGCAGGCTGCCAGTACCACGGCCAGCCACTGGAGCGGACGTAGGCGCTCTCCCAGGAATAACATGCCTAGTACAACATTGAACAACGGGTTGATGTAATAACCCAGGCTGGCATCGAGCATGAAGTTGTTGTTGACAGCCCAAATGAAAATGAGCCAGTTACCACCTACGAGAAAGGCGGTGGCAACCAGTATCAGCAGCGTCTTGGGTTTGCCCAGCACGGCCCGGATTTTACCCCAGCCCTTGCCGATAATGATCAGGCCGGCGAGGAAGAAAAACGACCAGATCACCCGGTGGCTGAGAATTTCCAGCGGGCTGACGTGCTGCAGGGATTTAAAGTAAATAGGGGCAATCCCCCACATCGTATAGGCAGCAAGGGCAAGTAAGACCCCTCGCTGGGTTTGTTTGGCTTGTTCGTCCATAGATCTCTAGGGTTATTTTATAAAATTTAATATTATTAAATGGATTTTCTAAAAAAGTATGCGCAAGCAGTATAAAACGTGTTCAAGATGGATGTCATCCGGAACTTTTATGAATGAACACGGGCCATCAGTCATAACGAAGTGTGAGGGAAGAGTGAAAACGCCTGGAGGCGATCTGAGAGTCACTTTCCAGTTAATCGGATCACGACCGTCTGGCGGGTAGCGAACGGCACGTACCGTTCACATCGGCGATCTGATTGGTATAGAATAGCCAGCTCGTCAATTAAAGAGTCGATTTATGTCATCTAGCAGCGCCGCGGTTTGTCAGCCAACTACTCTCTTCGCCAGTGAGCAGATCTTACAGGATGTGTTTGGTTACCAGACGTTCCGAACCGGCCAGCAGCAGGTGATTGAAGCCGTCGTACAAGGGCAGGACTGCCTGGTGATCATGCCGACCGGCGGGGGAAAGTCGCTCTGCTACCAGATCCCGGCGCTGATGCGCGAAGGATTGACGCTCGTGATTTCTCCCCTGATTTCATTAATGAAAGATCAGGTCGATCAGCTCAATGCCAACGGTGTGTCTGCCGCCTATCTCAACTCGACGATGAGCCGTGATGAAATGCAGGAGACATTCCGGGCGATGCAGGGCGGCGAGGTCAAGCTGGTGTATGTTTCACCGGAGCGTGTGCTGACCCGGGACTTTCTCGAGCGTCTTTCGGATATGCCGCTCAGTCTGGTCGCCGTTGACGAGGCGCACTGTATTTCCCAGTGGGGACATGACTTCCGGCCTGAATATGCTGCGTTGGGAGCGCTGAAGCAACATTTTGACCAGCTGCCGATCATGGCACTGACTGCCACGGCTGATGAGACCACCCGTAATGATATCGTGTCCCGCTTGAGCCTGGTGGAACCGCATACCTATCTTGGCAGTTTCGACCGACCGAATATACGTTATACCCTGCAGGAAAAATACAAGCCGATGTCGCAGCTGACCCGTTACCTGAGCGGAGTACGGGGCCAGTGCGGGATTGTCTATTGCAATAGCCGAAAACGGGTTGAGCAAATTACCGAGAAGCTGTGTGAGAGCGGGATCCGGGCAGCCGCCTATCATGCCGGGCTTGACCATTATGACCGGGCACAGGTACAGGAAGGCTTTCAGCGTGACGACATCCATATTGTCGTGGCGACAGTGGCTTTCGGCATGGGGATCAATAAGCCCAATGTCCGTTTCGTCGTACATTACGATATTCCACGTAATATCGAGTCCTATTATCAGGAAACCGGCCGGGCTGGTCGTGACGGCTTACCTGCGGAGGCCGTGATGTTCTATGACCCCTCGGATCTGGCCTGGCTGCGCCGCTGCCTTGATGAGAAGGAAGATGGGCCGCAAAAACAGGTTGAGAGCCATAAACTCAATGCAATGGGGGCGTTTGCCGAAGCCCAGACCTGCCGCCGGCAGGTACTGTTGAACTACTTTGGTGAATACCGCGAGGAGCCATGTGGCAACTGCGATATTTGCCTTGATCCGCCGAAGCGTTTTGCTGCTGTCGAGGTGGCCCAGAAAGCACTGTCTTGTGTCTACCGGGTGAACCAGAGTTTTGGTATCAACCATGTGGTTGATGTGATGCGCGGGATGCAGAACCAGCGTATTCGCGAACATGGTCATGACAAGCTCAGTACTTATGGGATCGGCCGCGAGCACAGCCATGAGTTTTGGGTCAGTATCTTGCGCCAGCTCGTACACCGTGGCTTTCTCGTTCAGAGTATTGTCCGTAGCTCGACGCTGCAGCTGACCGAAAAAGCCAGAGGCGTGCTGCGGGCCGAAGTCGAGCTGGAACTGGCCGTGCCACGGCTTGATATTGCGGCTCGCAGCGCAAAAAGCGACAAGCTGGCCAATCGTCATTACGACAAGAAGCTCTTTGCCAAGCTGCGTAAGCTGCGCAAGGCGATTGCCGACGAGGAAGACTTGCCGCCGTATGTGGTTTTCAATGATGCCAGCCTGATGGAGATGGCAGAAATGCTGCCGACCTCGGCCGGTGAAATGCTGGCTGTGAACGGGGTTGGCCACCGTAAGCTGGAGAAATACGGCAATGCGTTCTTGAACGTGATCGAAGATCACCTGATGGCTGGGGTCGATGAAAGATAAAAAAATACCGGACTGTCCGAGTCCGGTATAAATGCGTTTAAGAAACATAACAGGGTATGTTCTGTTCGCTACAAAACAGCTTGCGTATTTGGTGAGAATGTTAATTTCACCTGCTGCCCGGCAAAACGGAAACGACGGGATGCGTTTTTCGTGTAACCAGGCAACGAAGCTATAAAAACATGAACGAATGCAGCTGGCTATAGCTCCTTTATTGCTTGATACGCATAGAAACACTTGGTTACAGGAAAGTCGCGGTGACGACATGTTACTGCGTTTGCCATGGATAAAAAGGAATAATCAATGTCCTCTTCGACCCCGAAATCACCCTCGAATACCATACTGACGTTTGTGTGCCGAGAATTGGATTTGGAACAGGGTTTGCTATTGATCAGCGGTCCCGAGTTTGATTTTGACAACTTCTCCGAGGTGGCTGCACAGCTGCTGCAGCAAATTGATGCCAGCGTGATCGAGCGTGAGCTTAATGCCGATCTGCATGTCTGGCTGATTGATTTCGAAGGCTGCCGGTTGATGCTCAAGGGAGAGCACTATGCCGGTGCCCTATGGCTGGAGTGGTTATCGCCTGATGATAGGGAAACACTGCAGTTTGTGGCTTCGTTGCTGGGCTATCGCCAGTCGTAAAATTGGCTTGGTCAGACAGTAATCGTTTGCGTCTCTTTGGGGACCTCTTTTCTGGCTAGGCAACCAAAGTGGTTAATGTATAATCACCGCTTCGGTTGCTGCGGCCAGGTATGAGAGCCTGGCGGTAGTGTTTTGGGTTCCCTCTCCCCCAATGACAAAAAGGTCTGATAATGACTGTATCTCAATTTTCTCTCGCGCAGCAGCGCAAAGCCCTTTCGTTCCTGGTTGTCTTCCACTTGTTGATCATTGCTTCCAGTAATTATCTGGTGCAATTGCCGTTCACTATTTTTGGTTTCCATACTACCTGGGGCGCGTTCACCTTCCCGTTTATTTTCCTGGCAACAGATCTGACGGTCCGGATCTTTGGTGCGGCAATGGCACGCAAAATCATTCTGCGGGTGATGATGCCATCGTTGGCCATTTCCTATGGCCTGTCGGTACTGTTTTATCAAGGTGAGTACCAGGGGTGGTCGCACCTGGGAGAATTCAATCTGTTTGTGGCCCGGATTGCGATAGCCAGCTTTATGGCCTATCTGCTGGGACAGATCATGGATGTCTCGGTCTTTAACCGCCTGCGACAGACCAAGCAGTGGTGGGTCGCACCGAGTTGCTCAACCATTTTTGGCAATGCGCTGGATACAATTGCCTTCTTTGCCATTGCCTTTTACAACAGTCCGGATCCGTTTATGGCCGCAAACTGGGTTGAGATCGCGCTGGTGGATTACAGCTTCAAGCTGATTATTAGCCTGGGCTTGTTTGTGCCGATGTACGGGGTGTTGCTCAATTATTTGATTAAGCGCCTGACGACCATTGCGCCTAAACTTGAGCCCGAAAAAGGGCTGATTTAAACTGAAAGAGCCGGCAGTTAGCCGGCTTTTTTATTAGGGGCAGAGTGATGAAAATACGTCAGGCAAGTATGGCAGAAGCGGCAGAGGTACTGGCACGCATCGGTGAGTTTGCAAAGTCGGCGGATGAAGCGGCGCTGCAAGTGAGGTTGAAGGGCAAGCAGCCCCTGATCCTGGTGGCAGAGCAGGGTGGCCAGCTGATCGGGGTAAAAATAGGTTACCGTCTGTCGGAGACGTGCTTTTACAGTTGGCTGGGCGGAGTGGCCCCAGAAGGGCGGCGTGGTGGGGTGGCCCAGGCGTTGCTCGAGGCACAGGAAAGCTGGGTTATTGAGCAGGGGTTTGAGGAGCTGCGGGTTAAGTCCCGTAACCGTTTTCCGGCGATGTTAAGGCTGCTGCTCCGTAACGGTTATCTTATTGAGCATATGGAGAAAAAAGACGGCATTGAAGATTTCAGGTTGCATTTTGTGAAGATACTGCCAACCAAATGACAATTATTCTCAATAAAGTACTTGCATCTTAAATGAGAATGGTTATTATTAACTTGCACTCAGCGAGAGAGGAAAGCCAAAGGTTCTCTTGTTTGAAGGCACGACATTGCTCACATTGCTTCCAGTGTACTTCAGCGACGGTCTGTGTTTTTAGTGTAGGGCTGAAAACGAATACCACTTCTGCTGAGCGGCGCCTCCCGATTGATTTATTTAATTCAGGTCGCGCCGCTTTTTCTTTTCCCATCTTCTGTCGGCTACTACGCCAATTTCACCAGTTCCTTGACCAATTTGTTAATACCGCTTGCCGCTTCCGAGATGCTGTTGGCCAGCATATAAGCCGGGGTTGTCAGGATCCGCCGCTTTTGATCCAGAACGTAGTCATCCACAGGACAGTTAATATGTTCCCCCCCCATTTTGCTAAACGCGTTGGCGGTGTCAGGATCATAGCCGATGGTTCCTTTGGCGCCGGGGCCATAGATTGCCGGGATCAAGGTCGGGGCTATGCAGAGATAGGCCGCAGGTTTGTCTTCGTTAGCGAACTTCTGGCAGGCCCGTTTTACTTCAGGGTTAATTTCACAGCCGGCACCAGCAAAGGCGAAGTCAGACAGGTTTTTGGCGGCGCCAAATCCGCCGGGTAGCAGCAAGCCATCATAGTCGGCTGCCTGAAGGTTCACGATATCGTCAATTTTTCCCCGGGCAATACGCGCCGCCTCAACCAGTACGTTGCGGGTTTCTGGCATTTCCTCGCCGGTAATGTGGTTGATAACATGGTGCTGGTTGATATTGGGGGCAAAACAATGCCAGCTTGCTCCTTGCTGCTCAATAGCATGCAGTGCCAGTACGGCTTCGTGGATTTCTGTTCCGTCAAATACGCCTGAGCCGCTTAAAATAACCGCAATTCTCTTCATTTTGGCTTCCTTTATGGTCGGATTTATCTATTTTTACTCTCAGATACTCTTATTTCAGATCGGTCTGTTAACTTTTTCCACAATTAATGATCATTTTAGGATCGAGGATCCATTTTTGCATTAATACTTAACTTGCTGATTTTTATGGCTTTGGTTGGAAATTGTTTATTTGTTATGTTTTTTGATCAACTGTTTGATTTTAAATACTAACAAAGTTATCCACAGGTGATGGTGGATTAGTGGAAAACATCAGTTAACACTTGTCGGCTGTCATGGCATTCTAATGCCTTAACTCTTTCATCCCCCGGATATAAGAATATCTCTATGGCAACTATCCCTGAAAATCCACTTATCCTGATTGATGGATCCTCCTATCTCTATCGTGCCTATCATGCAGCGCCTAATTTTACCAACTCTGACGGTGAACCGACGGGCGCGGTGTACGGTGTTGTGAATATGCTGCGCAGTTTGTTGCGTCAGTTTTCGACTGAGCATGTTGCAGTGATCTTCGATGCCAAAGGCAAGACATTCCGTGATGATCTATACCCGGAATACAAGGCGCACCGCCCACCTATGCCGGATGATCTTCGCAGCCAGATCGAGCCATTGCATGCAGTGATCAAGGCAATGGGACTGCCATTAATCTCGATCTCCGGGGTAGAGGCAGATGATGTGATCGGCACCTTGGCAACCCAGGCATCAAAAGCGGATATGCCGGTCTTGATCAGTACCGGTGATAAAGATATGGCCCAGCTGGTCGATCAGAATATTACCCTGATCAATACCATGACAGATGTCGTCATGGATCCGGTGGGTGTGGTGGAGAAGTTTGGTATCGGTCCCGAGCTGATTATCGACTACCTGGCTTTGATGGGCGATAAAGTGGATAACATTCCGGGCGTACCGGGCGTGGGCGAGAAGACAGCCAAAGCCCTGTTGACCGGGATCGGCGGACTGGATGCATTGTATGATAATCTTGATGCGATTCCGGCTTTGGGCTTCCGTGGCTCGAAGACCATGCCGAAGAAACTGGAAGAACATAAAGACGCAGCCTACCTGTCTTATGAGCTGGCGACGATTAAGCTCGATGTCGAGCTGGAGATGACCCCGGATCAACTACGTAAAGGCGAGCCGGATACCGATGAGCTGACTAAGCTATTTGGCAAACTCCAGTTCCGCCGTTGGCTGGCCGAAATGTTGGACGGTAGTGACGGAAAAATTGTTGCTGATGAGAAATCGGCTGCGGCAAAGGAAGAGACAAAAACGGTTGCTCCGACGATTGATCGTAGCGGTTATGAGACGGTACTCGATGAGGCGTCATTCAATACGTGGCTGGAGCAGCTGAGTGCGGCTGATGTGGTCGCGTTTGATACCGAAACCGATGGGCTGGATTATATGACGGCAAACCTGGTTGGTGTGTCGTTCGCTGTTGAAGAAGGCAAAGCCGCCTATGTACCGGTTGCCCATGATTATCTTGATGCGCCAGCGCAGTTGGATCGTGACTGGGTGCTGGCCAAGCTAAAACCGTTGCTGGAAGATCCTGCGCAGGCCAAAGTGGGGCAGAACCTCAAGTTCGATGCCAGTATTCTGGCCCGCTATGATATTGAGATGCAGGGCATTAAATACGACACTATGCTGGAGTCGTATGTGTTCAACAGTGTCGTCGGCCGCCATGATATGGACAGCCTGGCCCTGCGCTATCTGGAACACAAGAACATCAGCTTCGAGGAGATTGCGGGCAAAGGCAAGAAGCAGCTGACGTTCAACCAGATCGACCTCGAGCAAGCCGGGCCTTATGCGGCAGAAGATGCCGATATTACCCTGCGCCTGCATAATCTTCTGCTGGAGAAGGTTGAGGCAGACGACAAGCTGAAGTCGGTATTTGAAGAGATTGAGATGCCATTGGTTCCGGTGCTGTCGCGCATGGAGCGTACCGGTGTCTTGATCGACAGCATGCAGCTTAGTGCCCAGTCGGCAGAGATTGCAGTCCGCCTTGATGAGCTTGAGAAAAAAGCGTTTGATATTGCCGAGCAGGAATTTAACCTCAGCTCGCCGAAGCAGCTACAGGCTATTCTATTCGAGAAGATGGGACTGCCGGTGCTGAAGAAAACCCCGTCGGGCTCCCCTTCTACCAATGAAGAGGTGCTGCAGGAGCTGGCACTGGACTACCCATTGCCAAAATTGATCCTGGAATACCGCAGCCTGGCGAAGCTGAAATCAACTTATACCGACAAACTGCCGAAGATGGTGAACCCGGCGACCGGCCGTGTGCATACCTCTTACCATCAGGCCGTTACGGCGACTGGCCGCCTGTCGTCCAGTGATCCTAACCTGCAGAACATTCCGGTTCGAAATGAGGAAGGTCGCCGTATTCGTCAAGCCTTTATTGCCCCGACCGGCTACAAGGTACTGGCGGTCGATTATTCCCAGATTGAATTGCGGATCATGGCCCACCTTTCTGGTGACAAAGCCCTGCTGGATGCGTTCAGGCACGGCAAAGACATTCACGCGGCCACTGCTGCCGAAATTTTGGGGTTGCCGATTGAGTCGGTCACTAGCGAACAGCGTCGCCGTGCTAAGGCGATTAACTTCGGCCTGATCTACGGGATGAGTGCCTTTGGCCTGGCCAAGCAGCTGGATATGGGGCGTAACGAAGCCCAGGACTATATGAACGTGTATTTTGAGCGTTACCCAGGGGTGCTGGAATATATGGAAAGTACCCGTACGGCGGCGAGCGAGCAGGGGTATGTTGAGACCCTGTACGGCCGTCGTTTGTATCTGCCGGACATCAAATCGCGTAACGGCCTGCGCCGTAAAGCTGCCGAACGCGCTGCGATTAATGCGCCAATGCAAGGGACCGCTGCGGATATTATCAAGCGTGCCATGGTACTGGTGGATGAGTGGGTACAGCAGCAAGAATCTGGCCGAGTTCGCTTATTAATGCAAGTACATGACGAACTTGTTTTTGAGGTACAGGAATCAGAGCTGGAAACTGTGACGGAAGAGGTGCGCCGTCTAATGGAATCAGCGGCTGAGCTGGACGTCCCGTTGATTGCCGATGCCGGTATGGGAGATAACTGGGACCAGGCACACTAACGATCCTGCTATCCTATTGCTCGTGATTGAAACAAGAATAGCTGGCCTGGTGCCAGCTATTTTTTTATGAAAAATAAAGCATCATAAAATTACGGTAAGTAGAATTTAGTTACGTATAAGTGAAAAAAAACTACAAAAATGACTTTTCAAAACTGTGCAATTGATATACAGTTATCGGCGTAGGGTACAGAGGTAAGATGTTCTATCTTTCAGACCTTTTGTTTCACGTTATTGGATTTGGCTGATTCAGCCGCCCTGGTCTTTTGACCAGGGCGTTTTTTATTTCAGCGTCATAAAAAAACTCCCCCAGCCTTTCTCGCTTCAGCCATGGCGACTATTCTTTGTCCGTGACAGCCAAGCTTCATTTTTTTGCTGAATGATAATTGTACAAATCTAGACGCAATCGCATTATTCCTGTCTGCTCATAACGTTTTTTCTACAACCGTGGGATCCGTATCTCTGATTTGCGAGGGATGATTTTAGAGTAATTACTTTAAAATTTGTTTTGAGGTCGGTATAATTGTCCATGCTTCTTGTTCATATTTGTTATTGGTAGCGGGTCTTTTTACCGGCTAGCCAACACATCCATGAAATGGCCACCCTCTCTTATTGGGGTGGCTTTTTTTTCGCCTGCCAATTCATAAAACTGTAATTAACTTCCATAATTAATTCGTCTGAACGGTCGTTTTTGTTACTTAATTTTCACTAAAAAGCAACTGAGCACTAATTTGCTACAGAAGGCGTAAAATACCGTATTTTGCTGGGATAAAGGCAGGCAGGGCGCTGGTCGAAGTGGTGAAGAAGTAGACAAAAACGGGATAAAAAACTTGCGTTGGTTTAGGAAATCATTGATGCTTTTAGCACAAAAATAAAAACCTCCTATTTCTCTCCCGTTGCCCCACCTGGAAGGTGGGGAATTTTTATGGCCCTGTCCATAGAGCCATCATTTAGCGAATGATCTGTTACTCCGCATCATCGCTAGCTGGTTCACCTTCGTCTTCAAGTAGCGCCTGCTGACGGGCCAGCTCAGGGGCAAACCACTCGTCGAGTTTGCGGCGTACCTGATCAACACCAAGGCCTTTCAGGGAAGAGAAAACTTCAACCTGTACATCGCCGCCGAAGCTTAACGCCGTATTACGCACCGTCATGAGTTGCTTCTTGCGGGCACCGCTTTTCAGTTTGTCGGCTTTGGTTAGCAGTACCAAAACAGGTAGGCGGCTTTCAACGGCCCAACTGATCATCTGCTGATCCAGATCTTTCATTGGATGGCGGATATCCATCAGTACCACCAGCCCCTGCAGGCACTCACGCTTCTGTAAGTACTCGCCGAGTGATTTTTGCCACTTCAGCTTCATTTCCAGCGGAACCTGGGCAAAACCATAGCCTGGCAGGTCGATCAGGTTGCAGCCGTTCACGACCTCAAACATGTTGATCAGCTGGGTACGACCCGGCGTTTTAGAGGTACGTGCCAGGCTTTTCTGGTCGGTGATACGGTTCAGGGCACTTGACTTACCTGCATTGGAGCGGCCAGCAAATGCGATCTCAACGCCTGTGTCGTTTGGCAAGTGACGAATATCCGGTGCACTTGTGATGAATCCTGTATTTCTATAGTTGAGAGGTTGATTCACTGTTAACTCCGTCAAGTCTTCATGTAGTCGACTGATTACTTTTATGTGAAATTGTGTAAAATGTACGAAAACCGTGCTTGGTTTGTGGTCGCATTGTATACCATGTAACTGAGCATTACTTGTGGTACTGGAAGCTCTATAATTATAAACGGAATGTCATGAAGAAATTAGCACTTATATTGACTCTTCTGGCCAGTTGCTCAGCCTGGGCCCAGGGAGATGCAGAAGCTGGAAAAGCGAAAGCAGCAACATGTGCGGCTTGCCATGGTGCGGACGGTAACGGCATTATGGCGCAATACCCGAAAATTGCCGGTCAACATCCGGGCTACCTTGAAAAGCAGCTCAAGGACTTTAAGTTAGCAATGACGACAGGCGGTAAGCAGGGGCGTAATGATCCCGTGATGGGCGGGATGGCGATGCCTTTGACCGAGCTGGATATGGCAGATCTCGCGGCTTACTATTCAACCCTACCTATTTCAGACAATACCACACCGGAATCATCGATTGAGGTTGGCCAGCAGCTGTATCGCTTTGGTGATGCCGAGCGCGGTATCGCGGCTTGTACGGCTTGTCATGGCCCGCGTGGTAACGGAACCAGCCTGTCGGGGTTCCCGAAAATTTCCGGCCAGAATGCTGAATACGTGAAATTGCAGCTGGAAAAATTCCGCTCAAGCCAGCGTAGCAACGATATGAATGCCATGATGCGTTCGGTTGCGGCCAAACTGTCCGATGATGAAATTGGCGCCCTGTCGCAGTATGTCGGCGGCCTACACTAATACCCCCCTATTCCAGTATTGAATAATAAAGGCAGCCTCGGCTGCCTTTTGCTTTTGGGGTAAAGCTACCGACCGTTATCAGTGCCACTTAATCGGACCGGCCGAAAGTGCGAATAGCTGAACAGCCTGTGAGAGATCGGCTATTCAACGTGGCCGATGATGATGAAAAAAAATAGCCTTACGACATCTAAATGCATTCAGAACAGTGGGTTATCAATATTGAAATAAATTATCAGCCAGTGTGCTCTGACAGGTGACCTTGTACCGGAGCTGAATCGGCGTAAAGTATGCGTTGTCGACACGGAGAGCGACACAGGACAGGAAGCGCCATTGACGGCATAGGCAAGAGGCCTGAAGGATTACAGGATGTCTGGCCAGGAGGCCGGGTAGACCGCATGAAGCGTAGGGACTGTCAAGGTAGACGCTTACGGACAAGTCTTCGTTTGAAGAATTTGGTACGCGACGGAGAGTGTACCCACATGGATGGTGAATTGCGTTATCTGGACGATAACATGCTTAAAGGATAAGCCGGTTAGGGACTAACCGAATTTACAGGGATGCGTGACACGGAAGGTGAAAATTCATCAGGGTGATGAAGAACAATAAAGTTGGCAGGGAAAGCACAAATAACAAAAGGATTGTTGTCAAACCGGGATGTTACATACTGGTTAAGGACAGACTAGACAGGATAAAAGCCAGCAATGGCGACCCATAGAGCGACAGGTGTATACCTGTCGCTTTTTTCTTTTCTGCATTTTACTTTCCCCCCCTGCCTGGCTCGGCGCACATGGTGCGAAAGTGCACATTTCTCCATCGAATCTGCTATGATACCCGGCTTCATTTTAAGCCAGCCGGTGGTAAGCGGTACTGCCTGCTGGGATTAGGAGACAGAACGTTATGCTAACCTGCCCGTTATGCAGCAGTCAGTCGGTCGGTGCTTTTCATCAGGACAAGCGACGGGCTTATTTCCGTTGCCTGGATTGTGCACTGATTTTTGCTGATCCTGAAGCGTTGCTGCCGCCTGACGATGAAAAGGCCGTTTATGATCAACATGAAAATAACCCGGAAGATCAAGGCTATCGCCGCTTTCTGAATCGGTTGGCTGCACCTTTGATAGAGCGCCTGGGACCGGCACCTTTATCTGGGCTGGACTTTGGCTGTGGCCCGGGCCCGACTCTTTCCGTGATGCTGGAAGAGATGGGGTATAATATGGCTATCTATGATCTGTATTTTGCCAATGAGCCTGCAGTCTTAGAGCAGCAGTATGACTTTGTCACCTGTACAGAAGCGATTGAACACTTTTATACGCCTGCGAAGGAATGGGGGCAGCTAACAGGGATGGTGAAACCTGGCGGGTGGCTGGGACTCATGACCAAGTTAGCAATAGATGCAGATGCCTTTGCGCAATGGCATTACAAGAACGACCCAACCCACGTGAGCTTTTTCAGCCGCGAGACTTTCCGCTATCTGGCAAAGCGTGATGGCCTGGAAGTCGAGTTTGTTGGAAATGATGTAATTTTGCTGAGGAAGACCCAGTAATGACCCGTAAGAAAAGAAGCCGTAAGCCAGGATCAGAAGGTCCTGCGGCATTTACCCAAAAATCAACGACTCAGCTTGATCTGGAAGCTCGCAAGCGCCAGAAAGACAAGAAGCGTAAAGGTCTGAAGTCTGGCAGCCGCCACTCTGAAGCCCAGATGAATGATTCGAGAGCCCAGGCGAAACGCAAAGATCCGCGCCACGGTAGCAAGAAGCCGGTACCTTTGATTGTCGAGGCGAAGAAGCCTGCCACGAAGAAAGAGCGCCGCCTAAGTGCCGAGCAGGAACTGGCGATGCTGGAAAATGATGCGCAACTTATGGTGTTGTTGGATCGTATCGAAGCCGGTGAGAATCTTGGTTCAGGCCTGCAGAAGCAGGTTGACGAAAAACTGGATCGTATCGAGCAGCTAATGAACCAGCTGGGCCTACTGGAAGACGATGAGCCAGCGGCTGCGGATGACGTTCAGCCGGCGGCCGATCTGTCTTCAGACGATGATCTGCTGGACAAGTTCGAGAATATGGGCTTTGACTCGTTCGAGGACTCATCCGAGAACTCATTCGATAAGGAGTAACCATTGCAGGATATGACGCTTTGGTTAGGACTGGCGGGCAGTCTTGTTGCTGTGCTGGCGGCGTATGCCGGATACTTATTGTTTAAGTTGTATCAGCAGAACACACGTCATAAGGCCTTTCTGGAGCGGGCTAAGCTTCAGCAGGCTGAGAAGATTAATGAGCGCAATGCCAACATTATGAGCAGTGTGTTTATTATTGCTGAAGCCGGCAAGCAGGATCAGTGTACGCTGTCTGAGATTGCCATCCGTCTGTATAAGCTGATGGAAGTGCTGCAGGCTGAGCAGGCCGTTGATTTTGCAAGTCAGTATCCGGCGATGCATGAGTTGTATAACGTGGTTAAAGATATGCCGCGTGGCGATGCCCGTAAAGTATTGCAGAAGAAAGAGCGTATGGCACAGGATCTGCAGCGCATGAAAGCCGAGGCCCGGTTGCTGGATGATATCAAGCGCGAGCTGGATATGATTCTGGCACTAAAGGCTTAGGGCGAACTGGCGGTACTGCCGGGGCAATTCCTCATCTATATTGGTTCTACCGGTATAGGTGGGGTTTTCTTGTCTTGGGCTGCGTTTAATCTGAGCCAGCCAACATTTCAGCTATCTTTAAAAAGTAAAACATCTACATCTTTACCAAGTTATGGCACACTCGGTATTCGCAATTAACCCCAAACGACTAGTGGAAGTATGTCATGTCACATGAGCAGATTATTTGGGATCAGGCACTGATAGAAAAATACAATTACTCAGGCCCCCGCTATACCTCATACCCGACCGCCCTTGAGTTCCATGAGGCTTTTACGCCGGCGGAATTTGATATGGCGTGCGCTCAGTATCCCGAGCGTAACCTTTCACTGTATGTTCATATTCCTTTCTGCCACAAGCTTTGCTACTACTGTGGTTGTAACAAGATTATTACCCGCCATCAGCACAAGGCCGATCAGTATCTTGATGCCCTCGAGCAGGAAATCCGCCAGCGTGCGGCACTGCTTGGCGAGCGAAATGTCAGTCAGCTGCACTGGGGGGGCGGTACACCAACGTTCCTGACCAAGGCACAGGTGAGCCGTTTGATGGGGCTGCTTCGTGATCAGTTTACGTTTGCCCCTGACGCCGAGATCAGTATTGAGGTTGACCCGCGTGAGATTGAGCTGGATATGCTAGATCACTTGCGCTCTGAAGGGTTTAACCGATTGAGTATCGGGGTACAGGACTTTAATAAGGAAGTACAGAAGCTGGTTAACCGCGAGCAGGATGAGGAATTTATCTTTGCCATGGTTGAACGGGCAAAAGAGCTGGGCTTCCGCTCGACCAACCTGGATCTTATCTATGGCCTGCCTAAGCAGAACCGTGAGCTGTTTGCCGAAACGCTTGAGCAGGTACTGACGATGAGGCCGGGGCGGTTGTCGATTTTTAACTATGCCCATATGCCTAAGTTGTTTGCGGCACAGCGCAAGATCAATGAAGCAGAGCTGCCGGCGGCCAAAGAGAAGCTGGCCATCTTGCAAGATACCATTGCAACCCTGACCGGGGCGGGCTATCAGTTCATCGGTATGGATCACTTTGCTCTGCCGGATGATGAGCTGGCGGTCGCCCAGCGTAACGGTGTGCTGCACCGAAATTTCCAGGGCTATACCACACAGGGCGACTGTGATTTGCTGGGGCTTGGCGTATCGGCCATCTCGATGATTGGCGATTGTTATGCCCAGAACCAGAAAGAGCTCAAAAAATACTACTCGAGTGTCAACGAAAAACGAGAGGCACTGTGGAAAGGGGTTTCTCTGGATGCGGATGATCTGTTGCGCCGCGAAGTGATCAAGGCGCTGATCTGTAACTTCCAGCTGGATATGCAGGATATCGAACAACGTTTTGGACTGGATTTCAAAACCTACTTTGCGGAAGACTTCGAGCTGCTGCAGACCTTTGTAAACGATGAGCTGGTCACTGTGAACGAGCGTTATATCCAGGTTGAGCTGAAAGGCCGCCTGCTGATCCGCAATATCTGTATGTGTTTCGATAAATACCTGCGTGATCGGGCCCGCCAGCAGCAGTTCTCCCGGGTTATCTAATCTAGGCTGAGGCTAGAAATGCAAAGCCCCCGCAACTGAGGTTCTCGGACCTTCGGTGCGGGGGCTTTTTAATACCGGCAGAAGCAATATTGGTCTCAACCTAGCAAGGCGGGGCCAGAGAATGATCCCAGTCGGTATAAACAGGCTCAGCTGTTAAACATATTCGCTGTAGCTATCAGAGCCAGTACGCCTGCAGCAAAATGGCCGGAACCATTGGCTGCAACTTCACTGACAACAGGCATAGCCACGCTGAATGAAAGAAGACTTTCCAGCATGGTGGTGTTCCCACGTTGTTATTGTTGGTGTTAGTGCGGTCTTCGAAAAGCCGGTAGCGGCTTGGCGAAGGGTGTTACCCCATTGGAGCTGAGCCGACGGGCCGGCAGCAAAAGGTGGGCGTATTCTACGCAAAATCGGCCAGAATGGAATTGTTTTTGCTCAAAAAACGAGCAAAAAGTCCATCTGACCGATCATGACTGATAAGTGACTGATTAGCGGTTAGCAGCTTTGTCTTTAAGTGCTTGCTTTTCCGCGTCAGAGATAAATGCCAGCTCAAGGCCGTTGATCTGTGCCTGGCGGATTTGCTCCTCGCTCAGGCCAACTTTTGGCGCCGCCACTTCATACTCGTGAGGCAGTTCGATACCTTCCACCGCTGGGTCATCGGTATTCAAACAGGCAAGGATACCGTGCTCCAGGAACTGTTTTACCGGGTGTGACTCAAAGGATGCCACGGTGCTGGTCTGAATGTTGGAGGTCAGGCAAGACTCGATACCGATTTTATGCTCGGCCAAGTAGTCCATCAGTTTTGGATCGTGAACGGCTTTGACACCGTGGCCGATACGCACCGCACCCAGCTCACGAATTGCCTGCCACATGCTCTCCGGTCCTGCTGCTTCGCCGGCATGAACGGTGACTTGCAGGTTCGCATCACGGACTTGTTTGAAGTGAGATACAAATTGTTCGCCAGGCTGGCCTAGCTCGTCACCCGCCAAATCGATAGCAACCAGCTTGTCTTTTTGGGTCAGTAGGGCATCCAGTTCTTGCTGGCAGGCATCCGTACCGAATGTCCGGCTCATGATCCCGATAAGGTTAGCCTGAATACCAAAGTCACGGCAGCCGGCCTGTACACCATCAACGACAGCTTCAACCACACCTGCTACCGGGAGGTTGTGCTTCATGGCCATGTAGTACGGGGAGAAGCGCAGTTCGGCGTAATCAATTTGGGCGTTGAGTGCATCTTCGACATTTTCATACGCGACACGACGGCAGGCATCAAGATCACCCAGCACTGCGACACCCCAGTCCAGTTTTGACAGGAAGGCAACCAGGCTTGGCTCGGCTTCCACGATCTGAACATGCGGGCGTAGGGACTCAATATCATTGGCTGGCAGCGCCATACCAAATTGCTGGCCCAGTTCTAAAATCGTCTGGATACGGATGTTACCATCAAGGTGGCGATGCAGATCGGTTAAAGGAAGGTGCTTAGTAATCATGATTATAGGTATCCCGCTAAAAACTGGTGAGCCAGTATACGCAAAGAAGAAATTACAATCATTATAGTTAGTGCTGCTAATTGTCCATAGCCGGAGAAATTGCGTCGATGCTTACCGGATCTGTTGACCATTCACTCAGTGGTTTGGGCCGGGCGTAATAAAAGCCCTGGGCATAGCGACAGCCGAGAGACTTGAGCTGCTGCACCTGTTCTTGGGTTTCGACGCCTTCCGCCACAATGTCGGCATTGAAATTGTTGGCCAAGGTAATGATGGCGGCAACTACCGGCGTATAGTTGTCGCTCTCCGACATTTGGTTAACGAACGAGCGGTCGATTTTCAGGCTGTCAAAAGGTAGTTGGGTCAGGTAAGCCATCGAAGAGTAACCCGTGCCAAAATCATCGATAGCGATATGTACGCCCAGCTGCCGCAGTTGCTTCAGGGTTTTCGTCGCCTGCTGGGGGTGGCTGATCAAACGGGATTCGGTGATTTCCAGGGTCAGGTTAGCGGTTGGCAAAGCTGACTGGGCTAAGGTGGCTCTGAGCTGATCGACAAAGTTCGCTTGTAGCAGCTGACGTACAGACAGGTTGACGTGCAGCATAAAATCTTGCGGCCATCGGCCTCGTTCGATCATCTGTTGGGTTTGCAGGCATGCCTGCAGTAAGATTTTCTGTCCCATCTCGATGATCATGCCGTTCTCTTCTGCCAGCGGGATAAACTGCGCAGGGGGTACCAGACCTCGGGTCGGGCTGCGCCAGCGTACCAGTGCCTCGGCTCCGCAGATCGACTCATCGCTTAAGTCAACCAAAGGCTGAAAATGCACTTCTAGTTCGTTGTGTTCCAGAGCGCGGTTTAGCTCGGCCGCCAGCCGGGTTTTTTCCAGCGAGGCTTCAAGCATGTGGGGGGCGAAGTAGTGTGCCGGCTGATCCTCGTGTGCCTTGGCTTGGTTGAGCGCCAAGCTGGCATTGCGCAGCCACTCGCTCATGTCGCCTTCTTGCAGTGCTCCTTGTACGATGCCGATACTGGCCGAAACCATCACATCCACACCATTGACAATAAAAGGCAGATAAAACGGTGTCAGCAGCTGCTGGGTAATATGGTGCGCATCATCACGGGCAGAGAGGTTGGGGATGAAGACAGCGAATTCATCACGGCCTACACGGCTGAGCAGGGCGGCGGTGCCCGGGAGTTCTTTCTCCAGACGACGGGCGATGAGCACCAGCAGTTGATCGCCATTGAGGTGGCCGATACTGTCGTTGATATGGCTGAAGGCTTTCAGGCCGATGATCATCAGCGCGCTTTGCTGGCCTGTCAGCGGATGGCGAGTCGCCTCTATGAGCCCCTCGCGGCTGAGCAACCCGGTGAGCCCATCATACAGAACCTGCTTGCGGAGCGTATTGAACGAGTGCTGCAGACGGGCAGACATGGCTTTGAATGCTGAGGCGAGCTGGTCGGTTTCATGGAGCTTGAGTGTCTGGTGAATATCGACGTCCCAGTTGCTTTCGGTGATTTTCTGCGAAGCTTGCGCAATATCGATGATCGGCTGGGTCAGCCTTTTCAGGATGAACAGTCCGAACAGTAGTCCGAAGCCGGCAAGCAGCGCCGCCGCGATCAACCCTGATTTCTGTTGCTCCGGCAGCTGTCCCAGCAACTCGGCTTCGGGCATGATAACAATAATACTCCAGTTGAGGCCGTGTTCGTCCCGGAAAGGAGTGATCCGGCTGAAATAGCGCGTGCTGTTTTGTTCAAAGGCAAATTCAGTCGCACTGTTTGGCTGGGACATATGGTGTTCAGTAATAAAAGCTTGGCTGGCTTCAATTAGAGGATCGGGCTGCGGTAGGTGAGTCGTGGGTTGTTCTTCCGGCGGTAGGCCCGAGCTGGCCAGTAGCTTACCCTTGCCGTCGATGAGGTATGTACTGCCAGAGAAGTTATTGCTTTCATGACGGAGGAACTTATTGAGATGACTGAGGCTGATGTCGGTCACCATAACCCCGAGCAACTGGTTGGTAGTGTCATCAATCACCGGACTGACGGCGGAAATCGCCAGGCTCTGGTTTTCATCTTGGTTGGTATAGACATCAGCCCAGCCGGATTCTAGGCTACGGGCAAACGGCAGATACCAAGGGCGTTCGGTGGGATCATAGTCACTGACCCGGTAGCGTGTTGTGCTGTAATGGGTCGATTCATTGTAAATATGCAGTTCATTGTCAGTCCGCCGATCTTTCAATAGCAGAGACAGTTGGTAGCGGTTTCTTTTGCGAAAGCCGACAAAATATTTGTCTTCGCTGCCAAAGCCGATAGTCGTGATTTGTGGCTGGTGGGCATACAAGGTGGAGATGGCATCCTTCAGGTAGGCCTCGAGGCCTGCTAACCGAGGCGGCTGATACAGATTGTGGCGTTGAATGCTGTCGGCGATGGTTAGGTTGGTATTGAAAGGGTCGCCTAAAAATCCACGTAAATCGTTGCTAATACTTCGCGTATAGGAGTTCAGCAGTTTGCCACTGACTTCAGCCAGCATACGCTCATAGCTGTTTTGTTGGGCGATGGCGATCACTCCAACAGTTAACAGCAATAGCAGGCTGAACGGCATCATGACCGCAAAACGTAGCGTCAGCAGACGGGGTTTAAGCATTTTCGTGAATTGTTGAAGTTTTGTGTTGTGATTATTATCAGCTGATAATCAAGGAAATTGCATGAGTATGCAAATGTTGTTTTCGGGATTGTTACGCCTGCCCAAATTATTATCAGGCCCGCTGACGGGAGCAATCAAGCCCTTGGCTTGTATGCTCCCGTTAAAACGATTTATACAGGTTGTTAGTCGGCAGCGATATTAAGTTCTTTTAGCTTTCGGGTCAGCGTGTTACGCCCCCAACCCAGTAACCTTGCGGCCTCCTGCTTATGCCCGTGGGTATGTTCCAGCGCAGTTTCCAGCAAAATTTTCTCAAATTCTGGTAATGCCTCCCCCAGTAGGTTTTGATTGCCCTGCTGCAAGGTATCTCTCGCCCATTGTTCGAGGGCATGGTGCCAATGGCCGTAGCCATTGCCGGTTTCAGGCTTGCTGTCGCTAGTCAGTAACTCAGGTGGCAGATCCGACGGTAGTATTTCATTGCCGCTGGCCATGACAGTTAGCCAGCGACAGGTATTTTCCAACTGACGAACGTTACCCGGCCAGCCCAGCTCAGTGAGGGCTTCTTCTGTTGATGGGTGTAGAGTTTTGACCTCGACACCCAGCTCATCGGATGCTCGCTGGAGAAAGTGGCGGGTAAGCTGGGGAATATCCTGGCGTCGGTCTTTGAGAGCTGGCAAGTGAACCCGGATCACGTTGAGGCGGTGGAACAAGTCCTCCCTGAAGTCGCCATTGGTCACCAGTCGCTCTAAATCCTGATGGGTTGCGGCGATGATCCGAACATCGACATTGACCGGAGAGTGGCCGCCGACACGGTAGAATTGGCCGTCAGCCAATACTCGCAGTAATCGGGTCTGGATATCCAGTGGCATATCACCGATTTCATCAAGAAACAGGGTTCCGCCGTTAGCCTGCTCAAAGCGTCCCTGACGAACACTATTGGCACCGGTGAAGGCGCCTTTCTCATGGCCGAACAGTTCTGACTCGATCAGATCCTTGGGGATTGCCGCCATGTTAAGCGCGATGAACTCCTTGTGGCTGCGTGGGCTATGACGGTGCAGGGCGTGGGCGACCAGTTCTTTACCGGTGCCGGATTCACCATTAATGAGCACCGAAATGGAAGAGCGCGACAGGCGACCTATCGCCCGGAAGACCTCCTGCATGGCTGGCGCCTCCCCGATGATCTCCGGGGCGTTTTTCTCGGCCAGGTCTGGTTGTTGCTGGCGTTTTTGCTCTTGGCTATGGGTCACGGCCCGTTCTACCAGGTTGACCGCCTCGTCGATGTCGAACGGTTTGGGTAGGTACTCAAACGCGCCCTCCTGGTAAGCGTTGACTGCCGCATCCAAGTCGGAGTGGGCGGTCATGATAATGACCGGCAGCGAAGGGTAATCCTGCTGCAGCGACTTGAGCAGCGTCAGCCCGTCCATACCCGGCATTCGGATATCGGAGACCAACACATCAGGTACGCTACGCTCCAGTGCGTCAACTACGCTATCGGCGTTGGCAAAGGTTTCGCATGTTAATCCGGCCGCATTGAGGGTACGTTCCAGCACCCAGCGGATTGAACTGTCATCGTCGACAACCCAAATTAGTCCTTTGCTCATATCACGTCCTCTCTCATTTATCTTAATCGGGTGATGTGTCCGCGCTCGATTACTTTATCGGTAAATAGATGGTGAATTTGGTATGCCCTGGCCAACTGACTACTTCAATCTTGCCCTGGTGCTGGTCGACGAGATTCTGCGCGATGGATAAGCCCAACCCGGTGCCTCCCTCCCGGCCTGTCACCATGGGATAGAACAAGGTGTCTTGAATATCACCGGGGATCCCCGGTCCGTCGTCGATAATGTCGATTTTGGCGGCAATGCGGTAGCGCTTGCCATGGATCAGCGCCTGGTGGGCGGTACGGGTTTTCAGGGTAATATTGCCGCCACCATGCTGTTGTAGGGCCTGGGCGGCATTGCTAACAACATTGAGCATAGCCTGCTCCAGCTGTTCGGGATCCATGGTGAAGTCTGGCAGGCTCGGATCGTAGTCACGGTGAAGATGAATATGGTTGCCGCTGTCAATCGCGACTAGTTGGCGGACCTTCTCCAGCACCACATGAATATTATCCACCTGGCGCGATCCCGGGCGTTGCGGGCCGAGTAGCCGGTCGACGAGATTCCGTAGCCGATCTGCCTGTTCAATAATCATCTGGGTATATTCGGTATAGCTGGGATCCGGCAGTGTCTTCTCCAGTAGCTGGGCGGCACCTCTTAATCCGCCCAGCGGATTTTTGATTTCGTGGGCCAGTCCGCGCACCAATTCTCTGGCTGCCTGTTGTTGGGCGTGCTGGCTTAGCTCCTGGCTGATCCGCCGCTGCTGGTCGATAGGCTTGAGCTCTAGCAGGATCAGCAGCTCTTTCTGCCATGACAATGGGCTGGCATTGAGTTCCAGCGTATTGTGCCTGCCGTCGATGACAAAGGTAACATCGCTGTCTGCCAGCCCCTGGCCGCTCTGTAGGGTATCCTGGATCAAGCTGAGGTCGAGTGATGAATGTTGCAGTAAATCTGGAAAGCGGGTGTTATTGATACGGCGTTTGCTGAAGGACAGCAGTTGCTCCGCGGCCGGATTGACATAGCGGATCGTCAGCCCTTCATCGAGCAACACGATGGCTGTGACCAAATTGTCCAAAATCTGGGGTGTAAAAGAGGCAGTCACGATTATCATCCTTGTCTTGATCAGTTCAGTTTGGTGCAGTGAACTGATTGTGCACCATATTGGTGCAATCAAGTGTAACCTGTCTGCCCGGCGGCGTGAACGAAAAATCTCGTCGGTGGCATTTTACTTAGGGGTTACCGCTGGGGGCTTGCGTTGGAGTAGAGAAGCCCGATGCAGGTAGACAGTGATCATATCAGATGATGCAATAACCTTGCCGTATTTCAGTACCTGGGCTCGTAAGGTATGGCTGCCACGGTCAATATTGACCATGCGCCAGTTTAGCTGGGTTTGCGGGCGGCCATATGGCTTGCCATCCAGTAGCAGCTGTACCGTGTGGCCTTTGTCTAGCTTACGGTTGCTAACGGCGGAAACGCTGATGATCCCCTCATTGTCGCGGATAGTTTGCTGGTGGAGGGGCGACAATAGACGGATTGTTGCGGGGGGGAGGGCTGACTCGGCTTTGTCAGCCTCCATTACGTCAGGCTCCGCGGAGGAAATCGCCGTGGGGTGGCGGGTTTCGATGGAGGGGAGCGTGTTGAGCTCGACTGTGCTCGCCCCGGGTTTAGCCTGATCGGAAAAATGGATCACGCCGTTTTCATCTTCCCAGGTATAGATAGTGGTAGCCTGCAAGCCGGTGGCTGTGATCAGTCCGGCCAGCGTTATAGTGAAGAGCAGTGGCGAGGGGGCTTTTTTCATTATGTTTTCAGCTAGGAAGTGACTGATAGTTAAGCGATAGTTTTTCAGCTTCCGGCAAGACTACAAGATCAAAAAGGCCTGCTTGTGAAGCAGGCCTAAATCTTAACTATTGAGTAATGAGTTAATTACTTATACAGAATAGTAAAGGTCAAACTCAAGTGGGTGAGTTGTCATGTTGATTTTCTCAACATCCTGAGATTTCAGGTCGATATACGAGTCGATGAAGTCATCAGAGAATACACCGCCTGCTGTTAGGAACTCACGGTCTTCGTTAAGGCTCTGTAGTGCGCCCTGTAGAGATTCGGCAACTGTTGGGATTTCAGCGGCTTCTTCTGCTGGCAGATCGTACAGGTCCTTATCCATGGCTTCGCCTGGGTGGATCTTGTTCTGGATACCGTCAAGGCCAGCCATCAGCATGGCTGCGAATGCCAGATATGGGTTAGCGGCAGGGTCACCGAAGCGAACTTCGATACGACGTGCTTTCGGGCTCGGTACCACAGGGATACGGATCGACGCAGAGCGGTTACGCGCAGAGTAAGCCAGCATAACTGGTGCTTCAAAGCCTGGAACCAGACGTTTGTATGAGTTCGTTGCCGGGTTGGCAAAGGCATTGATTGCTCGTGCGTGCTTGATGATACCGCCGATGTAGTACAGTGCCATTTCAGACAGGCCGCCGTACTTGTCGCCGGCAAACAGGTTCTGACCGTCTTTTGCCAGTGATTGGTGAACGTGCATACCCGAACCGTTATCGCCAACTAGCGGCTTAGGCATGAAGGTAGCTGTTTTGCCAAATGCGTGGGCAACGTTGTGAACAACGTACTTGTAGATTTGGATCTCATCGGCTTTGGTGGTTAGGGTATTGAAACGGGTCGCGATCTCGTTCTGACCTGCAGTTGCCACTTCGTGGTGGTGTGCTTCAACAACCAGTCCCATCTCTTCCATGATCAAACACATAGCAGAACGGATGTCCTGCGATGAATCAACTGGTGCAACAGGGAAGTAACCGCCTTTAACACCAGGACGGTGACCTTTGTTACCGCCTTCGAACTCTGAACCTGTGTTCCAGGCTGCTTCTACGTCATCAATCTTGAAGAACGAGCCTGACATGTCAGTGCTGAACTTCACGTCGTCGAACAGGAAGAACTCTGGCTCAGGGCCAATAAGAACCGTGTCAGCGATACCAGTTGCACGCATGAACTCTTCAGCGCGCTTGGCGATAGAGCGTGGGTCACGGTCGTAACCTTGCATGGTGGCAGGTTCCAGGATGTCACAACGAACATTCAGGGTGGCGTCTTCTGTAAATGGGTCAAGTACCGCGCTTGCAGCGTCAGGCATCATTACCATGTCTGATTCGTTAATACCTTTCCAGCCAGCAACCGAAGAACCATCGAACATTTTGCCTTCTTCAAAGAAGTCAGCATCGATCTGGTGGGCTGGGATAGAGATGTGCTGCTCTTTACCTTTGGTGTCGGTAAAGCGTAGGTCAACAAACTTAACTTCGTTTTCCTGGATCAGCGCTAGTACGTTTTCTACTGACATCTTGAGTAACCTCCGGTGTTAGATTGGGCAACTGGCCGCAAAAATAGTGTTGAACATGGGTGTTGTTCAGCTAAAGAAATCTTTGCGAAAACTGTGCCAACTTTTTAAAGCCCTAAAATCGACCACTTATAGCGTTTTAGGGGCAGAGTAATCCTTTTTATGCACCATCGTGGTGAATGATTGCACCATAATGGTGCAGTTGGTGCTGGTTTCACAACTTTGGTGCGCTTCTACTATTAGCGGATGTAGGCATATTGTCAATCTGGTGATGCATTATTCCAGTTGCTGATGACGTGTCTCCAGTTCACTGAAATCGGAGTGCATAGCTTAAAATAGGTACTTTAGGACGCTGAAATGGGGTTTTCTGGCACGGGAAATAGCCCCGTGATATCTGACTTTGTGGGCTGAATAAAAAAAGCTGGTGATATAAATCACATATTTCGTGGGTTTTGGCGTAAAATCTGTTAGATTATGAGCCGTTTTTTTAACCAAGTAGCAACCCGATGGTCGCTGCATGTTCTGAGTGAATGTGAAATCCATGTCTAATCCACAGATCGATAAATTAAGAAATATCGCAATTATTGCTCACGTTGACCACGGTAAAACTACCCTGGTTGATAAACTGCTTCAGCAGTCTGGTACGTTAGAGTCGCGCGGTGAAGCTGAAGAGCGCGTAATGGATTCCAACGATATCGAAAAAGAGCGTGGTATCACCATTCTTGCTAAGAACACAGCGATTAACTGGAATGATTACCGCATCAACATCGTAGATACCCCAGGACACGCCGATTTCGGTGGTGAAGTTGAGCGTATCATGTCGATGGTTGACTCTGTACTGCTTATCGTTGATGCGGTTGACGGCCCAATGCCGCAAACGCGTTTCGTAACGCAGAAAGCGTTCGCACACGGCCTGAAGCCAATCGTTGTTATCAACAAGATTGACCGTCCTGGCGCACGCCCTGAGTGGGTAATGGATCAAGTATTCGATCTGTTCGATAACCTAGGTGCAACTGACGAACAGCTGGACTTCCAAGTAGTTTACGCATCTGCGCTAAACGGTTGGGCGACGCAAGAAGAAGGCGTGACTGGCGAAGATATGGAACCGTTGTTCCAGGCTATCGTAGAAAACGTTGAAGCGCCAAGTGTTGACGTTGACGGTGCACTGCAGATGCAGATCTCGCAGCTAGACTACAGCTCTTACGTAGGTGTAATTGGTGTTGCGCGTGTAACGCGTGGTTCTGTCGCGCCAAACCAGCAGGTAACCATTGTTGGTGCTGACGGTAAGAAGCGTAATGGTAAAGTTGGTACGGTTCTTGGCTACCTAGGCCTAGAGCGTCACGAAGTCGAAAAAGCGACGGCGGGCGACATCATTGCAATCACCGGTCTTGGCGAGCTGAAAATCTCTGACACTATCTGTGATGTTAACGAAGTAGAAGCGCTGCCTGCGCTATCTGTTGACGAACCAACAGTAACTATGACCTTCCAGGTGAACACTTCTCCGTTTGCAGGTAAAGAAGGTAAGTTCGTTACTTCACGTAACATCCTTGAGCGTCTTCAGAAAGAGCTGGTACACAACGTTGCTCTACGTGTTGAAGAAACTGAAGACCCGGATAAGTTCCGCGTATCTGGCCGTGGTGAGCTTCACCTGTCTATCCTGATTGAAAACATGCGCCGTGAAGGCTTCGAGCTTGCAGTATCGCGCCCAGAAGTAATCATCAAAGAAGAAGATGGTCAGCTGATGGAACCGTTCGAAACTGTAACGATCGACGTTATGGAAGAGCACCAGGGCGGTATCATGGAAAACATCGGTCTGCGTAAAGGCGAACTGACTGATATGGCACCAGATGGCAAAGGCCGTGTTCGCATGGACTTCATGATGCCTTCTCGTGGCCTGATCGGCTTCCAGACAGAGTTCATGACCCTGACTTCAGGTTCTGGCCTGCTTTACCATACGTTTGACCACTACGGTCCGCACAAAGGCGGTGAGATCGGCCAGCGTAACAACGGTGTGCTAATCTCGAACGCAACAGGTAAGGCACTGACGTACGCACTGTTCAACCTGCAGGAGCGTGGTCGTCTGTTTGCTGAGCACGCTGACGAAGTATACGAAGGTCAGATCATCGGTATTCACAACCGTTCAAACGACCTGACGGTTAACTGTCTGAAAGGTAAGCAGCTAACTAACGTTCGTGCATCGGGTACTGATGAAGCGCAGGTTCTTTCTCCTGCAATCAAGTACACGCTAGAGCAGGCGCTAGAGTTCATCGATGATGACGAACTAGTAGAAGTAACGCCAGAAAGCATCCGTATCCGTAAGAAACTACTTACTGAGAACGATCGTAAACGTGCAAGCCGTACAGCAAAATAATTGCTAGCTAATTGCCGTTAATCAGTCCCCCCATCGGTGCTACCATGGGGGGATTGTTGTATCTGGCGTTTGCCATTTACGCTTTTATACCAACCGGTTAATTACCTTTTTGGTATTACCCTACAATTTATAAAGAATAACTACATGCAACCTATTATTATTACTGGCGGTCCGGGAGCCGGGAAAACCACGTTGCTTAATGCCATGGGGAAAAAAGGCTATCTTGTCTTTCCCGAGGTGTCCCGCACCCTGATCCAGCAACAGTCCCTGTTGGCAGGCGGTATCTTGCCTTGGACAGATCTCCCGGGCTTTGCAGAGCTGTGTCTGACGATGATGAATGAGCAGCGTTGCCAGGCCGGCAAGGGGACTATACCGGCTTTTGTCGATCGCGCGATTGGCGATATCTGTGCCTACCTGACGATTGGTGGTGAGTCGGTGCCCGAGCATTACCTCGAGGCAGCATCAGGCTATCATCCGACGGCCTTTTTCTGTGCCCCTAAACGCGATATTTATGTTCAGGATGCTGAACGCCCCCATAGCTTCACCGAAGCCGAACAAATCCACCAACAGCTGGTTGCGACCTATCAGGGGCTGGGCTATCGCGTGGCAGAGGTGCCGTGGGGTAGCGTGGAAGAGCGGGCCAGCTGGATACTGACCCGGCTAAAGCAGGGTTAGGCTTTATTATTGAGTGTAGAGAGAAAGCGCTCCGATTCGGCAATTGCAGCCTGCATGTCGGCGATTGCACGCTGAATATCACGTTGTAATGTGTTGAACTCCCCCTGTAGCGAGCCAATAGCGGCGGCATTGAGGTTATGTTTCAGGTACAGGGTATTGTCACGCAGTGTGTTGAGTACCGGGGTCATTTTTTGCTCCGCTCTGTGCATGGCACTGAGCATCCGGCGGTAGGAGGCTTTGGTGTTATTGAGCTTTTGTTCGCTCTGACGCTTGAGCTTGTTACTGGTATACAGGGAAAGTTCGTTCTGCCATTCGTCAAATAGGGCGTCGGCGACATCTTCGATAGCGGCAATACGGCTGTTGACTTTCTCTGCCGCCTCGGAACTGGCTTCATACTGATCGTTAATGTTGTTATATGCCGCCTCCAGTTCTCCGCCGTCGAACTGGTTCAGTGCTTTGAGTGCTTCTAAGGCACTGCTGAACTGCTGCTGGGCGTCTTGCTGTGCTTCAGTCGCCTCTTCAACCCGATCGACCATGATTTCACGTTTGTGAACGCCGACGGTTTCCATGGCAGAATAATAGGCGCTCTGGCAGCCAGAAAGTAGGGTGAGGCTGAGCATAGCAATTAGCAGGTAAGGCATAACAGGCTCCTGGTTGGATTCAATGTTGTATGGGGCGGTTTTGTTGTCATCTTCCTTTGAAACAACTATTTTGACTATAAAAACAGATAAATAAAACACAAGAATATGGCTGAGAAAAAGATAACGGGCAAGCATCAATGGCGACAATCCTTTTTCACTGGGATTGCGTTTGTTAAGTACCTTCAGCGGCGTATCAGCCATGACCGCCTAACAGTAACGGCGGGATCGATGGCATATGTCACATTGCTATCACTGGTGCCCTTGCTGACTGTGGTGCTGTCAGCGTTATCGGCGTTTCCGGTGTTTGCCGGGCTTGGCGAACTGTTGCAAAACTTTGTGATTGAGAACTTTGTGCCGGCGGCAGGCGAGGTCGTCAAGCAGTATCTCAATGAGTTTGTTGCCAATGCCGGCAGGATGACTGCTGTCGGGGTCGCGGCACTGTTTGTGGTGGCGTTGATGCTGATTTCGTCTATTGATAAATCCCTAAACTATATTTTTCGTGCCCATGCAAAACGCCGTGTGGTGATCTCGTTTTCGATTTACTGGATGGTACTGACCCTAGGCCCGGTGCTGGTGGGGTCCAGTATTGCAGTCAGTTCATACCTCGGCTCGCTGAACCTGCTCGATAGTGAGGCGGTTCATGGTCTGTTTCAGCAAACTTTGCGCGGGCTGCCGGTGATTATGTCAAGCAGTGCCTTTCTGGGGTTGTATTTGCTGGTACCGAATATCAAGGTACGTCTTCACCATGCCCTGACGGGGGCCATTATTGCCAGTATATTGTTTGAGCTGAGCAAAAAAGGGTTTGCTCTGTATATCACCAATTTTCCTTCATACCAGGTGATTTACGGCGCGCTGGCGGTGATCCCGATCCTGTTTGTCTGGGTCTATTTGTGTTGGTGCATTGTCTTGTTGGGCGCAGAAATTACCGCCAGTTTGAGAGAACGTGTACACTGGCAGCCTGAGAAGCCAGATGCAGAAGAAGCGATTGGCCAATCCAAAGAACAAGCCCAAGGTACAAATCGAGAATTGAAGGAACGGAAAGAATGATTGCTCTTATTCAACGTGTAAGCGAAGCCAGTGTCACCGTAGAAGGTCAGGTGACCGGGACAATTGGCAAAGGCTTGCTGGTACTGCTTGGCGTCGAAAAGGGCGATGACGAAGCAAAGGCGCAACGCTTGCGCGATAAGGTACTTGGCTATCGTGTATTTGAAGATGACGCCGGCAAAATGAACCTGAATGTTCAGCAGGCAGGTGGTAGCGTGTTGGTGGTATCCCAGTTCACTCTGGCGGCGGATACCAAAAGCGGTATGCGCCCGAGTTTTTCTGCCGGTGCTGCGCCCGCCGATGCGGAACGTATGTATGATTATTTTGTCGAAAGTTGTAGGGCCAAAGAGATCAAGACCGAAACCGGTATTTTTGCTGCCGATATGAAGGTTGCCTTGCTCAATGATGGTCCGGTGACTTTCTGGCTACAGGTTTAGGCGCGAAGAATAACCGCCGAGGAATGTTGGAGAAGGATTTCATGTTTCGACTGATCACCCCGCAAACAGACGAAGAACTGGCAAAATACTATGACTTTCGCTGGCGAATGCTGCGGGAACCTTGGCATATGCCGATGGGCTCTGAACGAGATGCCTACGATGAACTGAGCTGCCACCGGATGATCATGAGCGATAGCGGGGAAACCATCGCCATCGGCCGGTTGTATATGACCCCGGATAACGATGGTCAGATCCGTTTTATGGCGGTGCATCCGGAGTACCGTCATAAAGGAATGGGGGCGCTGGTGCTGATGGCGCTGGAGTCACTGGCGCGTCAGGAAGGCGCCAAGCGCCTGGTCTGTAATGCCCGTGAAGATGCGATCCCTTTTTACCTGCGCAATGACTTTGCCAGCCAGGGCGAGCTGAGCGAAGAGCGTGGCCCGGTACGGCACCAGCAAATGCTGAAACATCTGGACCCACTGACCGAAGTGGTTCGCCACCCGGACTGGTGCCAGGATCTGCAGGAGCTGTGGCAGTACCAGATCCCGATCAGTGAAAAAATGGGAGTCCGGATCAGCCAGTATACCGGTTATCGCTTCGAGGTCAGTGCCCTGATCAATGCCAACCTTAATCCTAGCGAGAGTATGTTTGCCGGTAGTATCTTTACTATGGCGACGCTGGCTGGCTGGGGCTTTGTCTGGATGCTACTGAAAGAGCGTAAGCTAGAGGCGGATATTGTGTTGGCGGATAGTCATATCCGCTATGTTGCGCCGGTGAAAGAGCGCCCGCGAGCGGTTGCTTCGGTAGAAAGGCTCAGTGGTGATCTGGATCGCCTTGCCAGTGGACGCAAAGGCCGAGTGGTGGTTGAAGTGAGTGTATATAGTGGTGAGCAACTGGCTTCAACCTTTACAGGAACCTATATGCTGCTTCCGTCGCAGGATGACAGCGAAATCTGTTGTTGATTGCCGCTCCAATACCGGTTGAGCTGTTGGCAGCCCTGCCTAGCCTTCAGCTGAATGGTTTGCCTGTCTGGCCTGGCCAAGTCCCACAGCCCTTGCAACGTCGCGCTAAAATCATCACCGCTTAACGAGATGGGCTGAATCGTTATCCGACCACGATCGGCACTGATGTGCAGCGGCGAGGCGGTTATTGGGCTATGAGATCCCGAGTGGTGACCGGTATGCTCGGTAGCCAAGCTTAATCCGCTTTCTTGACTCCATTGTTGCCAGAGTTGGGTCGTTGTGATCTTGTCTAGCTGTAGCTGGCGGAACCCTGCGGTTAATTCCCCTTCGAGGCTGTAGGCCAAGTTCGTTGAGTGTTGGGCCAGCCCTTGTGCTGACAGGGCAATATCCATCACCCCGCTGACTGGCAGAGGAAGTTGCAGCCATTGGCGGAGCACTGGGGTCGGGATACTGTCAGCCGCCACCTCAACTTGCCATGGCTGTCCGTCGCGGTTGAGTGCTATCGCCCCTTCGGCTTCCAGCAATCCGTTACGAAAAGGAATGATCAATTGGCTTAACTGCCACTGGCCGGCTTGGCTTTGCATCGCGACAAAGGGCTCTACCATAGTGATACTGTTGACACTGGCAAAGCCGGCGCTGGCAGTCAGTTCCCCCTGCCATAATCCGATGCGCCCGCGGCGTTTCAGGACCAAGTCTTGCCCGCTGGCATTGATCCCCGACAGTTGAAATGGCCGCTCGGGATGTGAGTCGGTGAGCTGGGCATAACTGATATCCAGTTTGGTCAGGCTGATATCGTTGAAATAACGGCTCGCAGCCTGCAGTTGGGCCGGCCACTGTTCGGGGATAAACCACTTGATGCCATTGATGGTGAGTTGGTTGAGTGCCAGCATATCGGGTGTGAATGCGCCGTCGGCCTGAACATACCCTTCTAGCACCTTGGCCGAGGCACCTTCTATGGTGATTTGTTGCGGCGAAAAGTCGATCTCAACCAGTGGCTCGTCAAAGACAGTTTCCTGCCAACGGACATTATCGGCATTGAGCGACAGGTGAGCCTGTTGCTGCTGCCAGTGATCGGATGGCCAAGTCCAGTTTTGCAGTGACAGGCTGGCATTATTAATACTGTAGTCTGGTAGTTCAATACTGCTGTCGAGTATATCCAGGCGCCGAATATCTATATTGACTGCTGGCTGGGTTAGCTGGCTGAAGCGCTCCTGTAGCAGGTTGAATAGGGAGGCGTCTTGCAGTTGCAACCCGGAAAGGGTCAGTTGGTGCAGCCGTAATGCCTTCGCTGTTGCTGGGGCGTTCAGGTACTCGGCCTGGCCATTGAAGTTGGCGTGTTGCCAGTTAAATGAAAAACCATACAGTTTCCAGTGTTGGGCATAGTGGTCCCCGTCTAGCAGGACATTGTTTAGGGTGGCCTGCTGCCAGCGGGCTTGCTCGGCGGCAAGCTGAAAGTCTCCGGAAAACTCCCCCCATGACGCAGGTTGGCTGCGCCAGTTGTCGAACTGGAGCTGGCTGTTGCGCAGGTCTAGCTCGGGACTCAGCAGGGTGAACCGGGTCAGTGCCAGGCGGTTGGTGCTAACGGCTGGCAAAGTCGGCAAAGGCGTGGCGGGGCTCAGGCTAAGTCCGTCAACTAAGATGGTATCAAAATGCCAGCCAGGCTGAAGCAACTTGGTTGGTGTTAACCAGACCTCCAGTTGCTCGGCCTTGAGCAAGGTCTGTTGTTCAAGGCTGATGTGGGGCTGCTCCAGCGTCAGGCGCCACGGTTCGGTGATGCTATAGCTGATGTGCGGGGTGCTGAGTGAGTATGGGCTGAAACGGTCAACTACGTGAGTCAGAATGGAAGTCGCGTATTGGGTATGAAGAAGGGTGATCAATATCGTCAGGCTTAGCGCGAGCAATACTAATAAGGTTGCGATGAGTTTTCCGGCCAGACGCATTGATACCTCCTGTCGATATTATACCAAATTGAATCATGATCTCGCTGATAGGACAGATCATTATTCAGTTTGGTATTAGATTCAGGTTGACTGAAAAACCACCTGGCTGCAAGGGGAGTATTCTTTTTATAACAGAACCTTGCGTGATGTCGCTTTGGTGTATAGAAAAAAGAAGCCCCTCCGGAGAGGGGCTCGATATCTGATGTAGGGTATTGCGGTTTAGTCCAGCTGAGGACCAGCAGCTACCAGTGCCGCACCTTCGCTTGTATCTGTGTACTTGTCGAAGTTATTGATGAAGCGTTCGGCCAGATCTTTCGCCTTGCTTTCCCACTGCAGCGGGTCGACGTAGGTATCGCGAGGGTCAAGGATCGCAGGATCAACGCCTGGTAGGGCTGTTGGTACTTCGAGGTTGAAGATAGGCACATTCTTGCACTCGGCTTTGTCGATGGATCCGTCTAGGATTGCATCGATAATTCCGCGCGTATCCTGGATAGAGATACGTTTACCTGTACCGTTCCAGCCGGTGTTAACCAGGTAGGCTTCGGCACCGGCAGCTTCCATACGCTTGACCAGTACTTCAGCGTATTGCGTTGGGTGCAGGGTAAGGAAGGCGTTACCGAAACATGCCGAGAACGTAGGAGTCGGCTCGGTGATGCCGCGCTCAGTACCGGCTAGCTTGGCAGTAAAGCCTGATAGGAAGTGGTACTTGGTTTGCTCTGGCGTTAGTTTGGAAACTGGAGGCAGAACACCGAAGGCGTCAGCCGACAGGAAGATCACCTTGTTGGCATGGCCACCTTTCGATACAGGCTTAACAATATTCTCGATGTGGTAGATAGGGTAAGAAACACGGGTGTTCTCGGTTTTCGAGTTGTCGTCGAAATCGATAGCACCATCGGCACGTACGGTGACGTTTTCTAGCAATGCATCGCGGCGGATAGCGTTGTAGATATCTGGTTCGGCTTCTTTAGACAGGTTGATAGTCTTGGCGTAGCAGCCGCCTTCGAAGTTGAATACTCCGTTGTCATCCCAGCCGTGCTCGTCATCACCAATCAGGGCGCGTTTAGGATCGGTAGACAGGGTTGTTTTTCCCGTACCAGATAGGCCGAAGAAGACCGCAACATCGCCATCTTCACCCATGTTGGCAGAACAGTGCATTGATGCAATGCCCTGTAGAGGAAGGAAGTAGTTCATCATCGCGAACATACCTTTCTTCATCTCACCGCCGTACCATGTGCCACCAATGAGCTGCATTTTCTCTGTCAGGTTGAAAACGGTGAAGTTCTCGGAGTTCATGCCGTGCTCTTCCCATTTCTGGTTAGTGCACTTCGCACCGTTCATAACCACAAAGTCAGGCTCGAAGGTTTCCAGCTCCTCTTCGGTAGGACGGATAAACATGTTCTTCACGAAATGTGCCTGCCAGGCGACTTCAGTGATCACACGAATGCATAGTCGAGTATCAGGGTTTGCACCACAGTAACCATCAATTACAAACAGACGCTTGCCTGATAGTTGCTCTGTAACCAGTTCTTTCAGATCGTTCCACGCTTCTTGACCAATGGATTTATTGTCGTTCTTGCCTTGGTCGGCCCACCATAGGGTATCTTTGGTGGTGTCATCTTTAACAATGAACTTATCTTTCGGCGAACGACCGGTGAAAATACCGGTATCAACAGAGACGGCGCCCAGCTCTGTTACGACACCTCTCTCATATCCTTCCAACTCAGGCTTGGTTTCTTCATCAAACAATACTTCGTACGAGGGATTGCGAACAATCTCTGTAACATTTGTGATACCGTATTTAGACAGATCCATACTTTTTGCAACCTTTTTATCGACGTTTATGACGGTCATAGGTGCTCCTTGGGTAAGATGTTGTTTAACTGTTGACCATGCTAGCAACCCTAAAGGGGTAATTCAGGGAGGTTTATCAAAAAATAACCATTAAAAAGTTAAGGTTAGGTAAAATTCTTAACGTTATTGTAGGTGCTGATTTTACAGTGATGTGACGCGTTTGCGCTAGATCCCAGATTTAATATTTCTCTTGAAAAAAGCGAGGGTTAGAGCGTTATTGGGTTTCAGGAAGGAGGGGAAAAGTGTGCTTCAGTTAAAAAAATAGCCGGACTAAATCCGGCTACTGTAATTAACTTTCAGGGTTAATACGGGGTGAGAATTAATGCACCTGGTTGCTGTTGCCGGCTGCCGCTTTCTCAAATAGCGCAGCAACATCAACGTTATCAAAGTCATAGCTTGTTCCGCAGTAGTCACAATGCAGAGAAACTTTGCCTTCTTCAGCAACGATACGATCGATTTCCGCTCGTTCAATAGAACAGATAGCCGAAGCGCTTCGCTCGCGTGAACAACCGCACTGGAAGGTTACATCTTGCGGTTCAAACAGCTGTACGTTTTCTTGGTGGTACAGGCGGTAGAGAACATCCTGAGCCTCAAGGGTAAATAGCTCTTCGTCCTTCACCGTATTGGTTAGCTGCTCAAGGTGGGCGAAGTCGCCATCATCACTGCTTTGCTCGTCTGGCAGAACCTGAAGCAGCATACCCGCCGCCTTGGCTACGCCATTGATTTCGCCGGTGCGAAGCCAGATACGGGTTTTTAGCTGTTCAGAGCTTTCGAAGTAGCCTTCCAGACAAGTGGCTACGCAATCACCTTCCAGGCCGACGACGCCCTGATAGCGCTCACCCTTGGTTGGGGTAATAGTGATAACCATATGGCCTTTGCCCATTAGGTCATGAATATTGCCAGCCTCAGGTAGTTCACCGTCCCAGCGAGCTACGCCACGTAGTTTCTGATCGTGGTCACCGTTGATCACAGCCAGTTTCACCGGACCGTCACCTTGTAGCTGAACGGTAATCGAACCTTCAAATTTCAGGGTCGCGGTAAGCAGGCTTGTTGCAACAAGCAGTTCGCCCAGCAACTTTTGAACCGGAGCTGGGTATTCCTTGCTGGAAATGATTTGCTGGTAGGTCTCGTTTAGTTGAACAAGCTCACCACGTACAGAAACACCGTCAAACAGGTAACGGTACAGACTATCGTTTGTCATCTTTTTGTATACTCCAGCAGGTAAAATTTAGTTACTGCTCTTAAACTTAATTATATCGCGTCGCTGTTTTTTATCAGGACGCTTGTCAGGACTCGGGCTATCAAAAGCATTGAGTTTACGCATTTTCGCATGGACTTCACGTTGCTTGATGCTTTCGGCGGTTTCCTGATATAGCGTTTGTGCTTCAGGTGCCCCACGACGGGTGCCGGACAGTTTGGCGATAACAACGGTTTTTTCATCATTACCCTGCCTCAGACGCACTTCTGCGCCGACTTCGACCATTTTGCTTGGTTTGGAGCGTTGGCCGTTATAGTGCACTTTGCCGCCGTCGATCATATTACGGGCAATCGAGCGAGTTTTGTAAAACCGGGCTGCCCATAACCATTTATCAAGGCGTACCTGAAGGGTGTCAGAATCTGATGATTGCTGGCCCATAACGTGCTCCTTAACCCAAAATGGGCGCTAAAATACCATATTGCCATTACAGCGTCAGCTTTAGTAAATGGTGATATTAGATCGGATTTTCAACAGCAAATGGAGAATAAATTCCCCATAATGTCTAGTCTATTGATAATAGATATATTTTTTACGTGATCTGTTTTGATATATTGAATCTTTTTACTAGCGAAATACTGCCGTTTTTTTCGCTAAAGGGTATCCTATTTAGATCCGGCTGATATTTCGCCGGAAGTATTCACATCCACAGGACAATGGATTTCAACATGGTTGCAGCAAAATGGTTGGGAACGCTTCAGACTAAGCGCCCATTGTCAGTAACAGCACTCACCCGCCTGATGACTTGGTTGCTGGTGATGTTCCTGGCATGGATTTTGGGGCGTTTGGCTTGGTCGATTGTCCAGCCTGCGACTGCCCCGTCACCGTGGCAGGCGAAAACGGTTTCTGTTTCGGCATCGAACGGCTCAGGTTTTCAGGTGTCTGATGTATTAGGGATGAACCTGTTTGGGCGCTATCAACAAAATGCGCCAGTTGTGAAGAAACAACCCGTTAAGCAAGATGCGCCGGAAACCCAGCTGAACCTGACGCTGGTGGGGGTGGTAGCTAGTTCTAACCCGCAATCGAGCCTGGCGGTGATCACCCACCGCGGCAAGCAGAATACCTATGGCCTGAACGAGGCGATTGAAGGAACCCGAGCGACGCTGCAGGCCGTGTATGTCGACCGAGTGATCATTCGTAACCGAGGGCGGGATGAAACCCTGATGCTGGACGGTGTCAAATTCAGTAAAGAGCAGCAGCGCTCGGCGCCGGTGAAGTCTGCTCCGAAGTCCTCTCCTTCTACCAGGCCTTCTTCTGATCTTGGTAAAATCAAGCAAGAAATTCTTGAGAAGCCGCAGACTCTCTTTAGCTACATTCGTTTATCGCAAGTCAAGAGAGACGGTGAACTGGTGGGCTATCGGGTTAATCCGGGCAAAGAGCGGGCGTTATTTGATGCGGTTGGGCTAAAAGCCAATGATTTGGCGGTGAGTCTCAATGGTAATGATCTCACGGATCCAACCGTAATGGCCAAACTGTGGACAGAGCTGTCCCAGGCGACTGATTTTACGCTAACAGTAGAGCGGGAAGGCCAGTTACACGATATTTATATTGAGTTGCGCTAGTGGCTTACAGGCAAAAACGCGACATAAAGCAGGAGTTTTTTGTGAAAAAATGGATGGGTAAAAGTGCCCTGTGGCTGGCTGGTGGCTTGCTGTGCAGTTCTGCAATGGCAAGTGATTTCAGTGCCAGCTTCAAAGGAACCGATATTCAGGAATTCATTAATATTGTAGGACGCAATCTGCAGAAAACGATCATTGTTGATCCTGCTGTTCGTGGCCAGGTCAATGTTCGCAGTTATGACTTACTGAATGATGAGCAATACTACCAGTTTTTCCTCAATGTTCTGGAAGTGTACGGTTTTGCTGTTGTAGAAATGGACAACGGCGTACTGAAGGTCATTCGTGACAAAGATGCGAAAATTTCGGCCATTCCGGTTGTTGGCGGTAAGGACCAAATCAAGGGCGATCAGGTCGTTACCCGAGTAATCGCGGTTCGTAATGTGTCTGTGCGTGAACTGTCGCCACTGTTGCGCCAGCTTAATGATAACGCTGGTGCGGGTAACGTGGTGCATTATGACCCGGCCAATATCATTATGATCACTGGCCGTGCTGCCGTGGTTAACCGCTTGGCGGAGATCATCGAACGGGTTGACCGTGCCGGCGACAAGGAAATTGATGTCGTCGAGCTACGTAATGCCTCGGCCGCGGAAATGGTCCGTATCGTTGATGCGCTGAATAAATCTTCGGACGCCAAGTCGACCCCTCAGTTCCTCAAACCAAAATTGGTGGCTGATGAGCGTACCAATGCGGTGTTGCTATCCGGTGATCCGAAGGTGCGTAATCGCCTGAAGCGCCTGATCCGCCAGCTGGACAAAGAAATGGCGACTTCGGGCAACAACCGCGTCGTCTACCTGAAGTATGCCAACGCCGAGGAAATGGTCGATGTGCTTAAAGGTGTATCCGATAATCTGCAGGCCGAGAAAAAAGGTGGCAGCAAGAAAGGAGCGTCAAGCAGCAATACCGAAGTGATGATTTCGGCCCACGTTGATACCAACTCCCTGATCCTGACAGCGCCGCCAGATATTATGCGTGCGCTGGAAAACATTATTGCCCAGCTGGATATCCGTCGTGCCCAGGTACTGATTGAAGCCATGATTGTCGAACTGGCGGAAGGTGATGGTGTTAACTTCGGGGTGCAGTGGGGCACAACTGATGGTGGTGTGGTCCAGTTTGGTAACTCCGGAGTGCCAATTTCCCAGTATGCGATTGGTCTGCAAGAGGCAGAAGACGTGAAGGGGACTACTGTTACAGATTCAAACGGTAATGTTACAGTAAACCCGGATAAGCAAGGCGACTTCACCACTTTGGGTAATGTTCTGAGTGGGGTGAATGGTGCTGCGCTGGGTATCGTGATGGGCGATTGGACCATGCTGGTCAACGCTGTTGCCTCGGATCGTAATTCCAATATCTTGTCATCGCCGAGTATTACGGTGATGGATAACGGCGAAGCGTCCTTTATTGTTGGTGAGGAAGTGCCGGTAGTAACCGGTTCGACATCCAGCTCCAGCAATGACAACCCGTTCCAGACGGTTGAGCGTAAGGAAGTGGGGATTAAGCTGAATGTGGTACCTCAGATCAACGAAGGGGACTCCGTCCAGCTGAAAATTGAGCAGGAAGTGTCGAACGTACTTGGTGCTGAAGGTGCTGTGGATGTGCGTTTCTCCAAGCGCCAGCTAACAACCTCTGTGTTGGTACAAGACGGCCAGATGATTGCGCTTGGTGGCCTGATCCAGGAGCAGGTGGACGAAAGTGAGCAGAAAATTCCAATCCTGGGAGACATCCCTATTTTGGGCCATCTGTTCAAGTCGACCAATACCACGACGGCGAAAACCAATCTGATGGTGTTCATCAAGCCGACGATTATTCGCGACGGCGTGACGGCGGATGGTATTACCCAGCGGAAATATAACTATATTCGTGCGGAGCAACTGTACCGTGCTGATAAAGGGTTACGTTTGATGCCTGATGCAGAGACCCCGATTCTGCCGAAATATGGTGAAGATATTTCACTGCCGCCGGAAGTGCGGGCATTCGTCGCTCAGCTGGAGAATCAGTAATGGCTGCGGACAATCAGGCAGGCGAATTATTGTCTCTGTTCCGTTTGCCATTTTCATTTGCCAAGCGCCATCGGGTGGTACTGGAGGCTACAGAGCAGGGGTGGTTCCTGTTCTATAGCGGCCAGTTGACTGCGGCGGTGCTGGCCGAAGTACGTCGTGTCGTTGGCGGTGCTTTTATTCCGCACGAGCTGTCCGACAAAGAGTTTGAGCTCAAACTGACCAGTGCTTACCAGCGAGATTCATCGGAAGCTCGTCAGCTGATGGAAGATCTGGGTTCGGATAGTGATGACTTCTTCTCGCTGGCTGAAGAGCTGCCGGAAACGGAAGACTTGCTGGAATCTGAAGACGATGCACCTATCATCAAATTGATTAATGCCATGTTGGCAGAAGCAATCAAGGAAGCGGCGTCAGATATCCATATTGAAACCTTTGAGAAAGTCCTGTCGATCCGTTTCCGGGTTGACGGGGTGTTGCGTGAAGTGCTGCAGCCGAGCCGTAAGCTGGCCCCGCTGCTGGTCTCCCGTATTAAGGTTATGGCTCGTCTTGATATTGCTGAAAAGCGGGTTCCTCAGGATGGCCGTATTTCACTGCGTATCGGTGGCCGAGCGGTCGACGTGCGTGTTTCGACCATGCCGTCGTCACACGGTGAGCGGGTTGTACTGCGTCTGCTGGACAAGAATGCCACCCGCCTCGACCTGTATAGCCTGGGGATGACCGAGGGCAATCACAAAAACTTCCAACGTATTATTCAGCGTCCGCATGGGATCATTCTGGTTACCGGTCCGACCGGTTCCGGTAAGTCGACGACTCTGTATGCGGGGCTGCAGGAACTCAATGGCCAGGAGCGTAATATCCTGACCGTCGAGGATCCGATTGAATTTGATATCGACGGTATTGGCCAGACCCAGGTCAATGCCAAAGTCGATATGACCTTTGCCCGCGGCCTGCGTGCAATCTTGCGTCAGGACCCCGATGTGGTCATGGTGGGTGAGATCCGAGACCTTGAGACCGCATCGATTGCGGTACAGGCATCTCTGACCGGTCACATGGTACTGTCGACTTTGCACACCAATACCGCTGTGGGTGCGATCACCCGATTGCGTGATATGGGGATTGAGCCCTTCTTGGTGTCGTCCTCGCTGCTGGGGGTTCTGGCCCAACGTTTGGTTCGGACATTATGTAAAAGCTGCCGCGAGCCTTACGAGGCTGATACCGAGCAGAAGAAGCTGTTTGGTTTGACGGAAGCCGATTCGCTGACGTTGTACCGCGCGGTGGGTTGTGAAAAATGTAACAACAAGGGCTACCGTGGTCGAACCGGTATCCATGAGCTGCTGCTGATTGACGAGAACGTGCAGGAGCTAATCCATGCGGAAGTCGGTGAGCTGGCGATCGAGAAAGCGGTCCGTGAGCATACGCCGAGTATTCGTGATGATGGTTTGGCGAAAGTCAAAGCCGGGATCACCACCCTTGAAGAAGTGATGCGAGTCACCAGGGAGGGTTGATAGATGGCTGCGTTTGAATATAAAGCTCTTGATGCGAAAGGGCGACAAAAGAAGGGTGTGCTTGAGGGAGATAATGCCCGTCAGGTACGCCAGCAACTGCGCGAGCAGGGGCTGATCCCTATTGATGTCGCCCAGACTCACGAGCAGGAAAAGAAAAAAGCCAGCGGGGCTTTTCAGTTTCGTCGCGGGATCAGTACCACGGAGTTGTCGCTGATCACCCGCCAGCTTGCGACCTTGGTGCAGGCTTCCATGCCATTGGAAGAGTGTCTGAAAGCGGTGGCGGAGCAAAGTGAGAAAGCACGTCTGAAAAACATGCTGCTCGCTGTGCGATCTCGGGTTGTGGAGGGGTATACCCTGTCTGACAGTATGGCGGAATACCCACATATCTTTGACCAACTGTTTCGTGCGATGGTGGCGGCCGGTGAGAAATCCGGACACCTCGACACCGTACTGAACCGACTTGCTGATTACACTGAAAACCGACAGCAAATGCGTAGTAAGTTGCAACAGGCAATGATTTACCCAACTATGCTGACGCTGGTTGCCGTTGCCGTGGTGGCATTTTTGCTGGCTACGGTGGTACCCAAAATTGTCGATCAGTTTGTCCAGATGGGCCAACAGTTGCCGACGATCACCGAGGTCCTGTTGGCGGCCAGTAACTTTGTTCAGAATTGGGGGCTGGCGGTCGTTTTGGTGATCGCGGGTTCTATCATGCTACTGAAAACTGCGCTGAAAAAGCCGGATTTCCGTCTGCGCTGGGATCGCTGGGTGATGGGACTGCCAGTAATTGGCAAAGTAGCCCGTGGCCTCAATACCTCACGATTCGCCCGTACCTTATCTATCTGTACATCTAGTGCAATCCCGTTGCTTGACGGGATGAAAGTTGCTTCGGATGTTATGACCAATACTTGGGTCAACAAGCAGGTTCTGGAAGCCGCCGACAGAGTCCGTGAAGGGGCGAGCCTGCGAGTTTCCCTCGATCAGACTAAGCTGTTCCCGCCAATGATGCTGCATATGATCGCCAGTGGTGAGCGCAGTGGCGAGTTAGAGCAAATGCTGACCCGGGCAGCCGATAACCAAGACCGGGATTTTGAGTCGTTGGTCAATATGGCCCTCGGCATTTTTGAACCCTTATTAATTGTCGCTATGGCTGGTATCGTGATGTTTATCGTGATTGCCACCCTGATGCCGATCATTGCCTTGAACAATATGGTTGGCATGTAGTTTTTTCCTTTGGAGGTCTTTTCAATGCAACGCAAACAACGCGGCTTTACGCTGCTGGAAGTGATGGTAGTAATTGTTATCTTGGGGGTGCTGGCGAGTTTAGTGGTCCCTAACCTGCTAGGTAACAAAGAGAAAGCGGATCAGCAGAAAGTCGTAACCGATATCAGTGCGCTGGAACAAGCCTTGGATATGTACAAGCTGGACAACAGCGTGTACCCGAATACGGATCAGGGACTGGATGCACTGGTGACTAAACCATCTTCAAGCCCGGAACCTCGCAACTACCGTGACGGCGGCTATATCAAGCGTCTGCCTAAAGACCCTTGGGGCAATGAATATAACTACGTGATGCCTGGTGAACACGGTGCTGTAGATATTTTCAGCCTAGGGGCTGATGGCCAGGAAGGCGGTGAAGGTGTGAATACCGATATCGGCAACTGGAACATGCTGGACTACTAAGTTCCGGTTCATAGGCTAAATAGAATGAAGAAACGTGCAGCAGGTTTTACCTTAATTGAGATTTTACTGGTGTTGGTATTGCTTGCGACCAGTGCAGTCGCGGTGATTATGGTGTTGCCGGAGAGCAAGGAAGACACGGTAAAAGAAGAGGCTGCGCGTTTCCATCATTTGGTACAGCTATTGGGTGAAGACGCCCTGCTCAACGGGATAGATTACGGTATCCGGGTTGAGCGAAATCGCTATCAGTTTCTTCAGCTAACCAGTCAGGACTGGCAGCCCGTGCAAGAATCCCGCTATTTCACCGAGGTGGAAGTGGACGAGGAGATCAAGCTGCGGGTCGAGATCGGTGGATACTCTTGGCAGGACAAAGACCGCCTGTTCAAGCCTGGTTCACTGTTCAATGAAGACTTGTTTGCTGAGCAAACTGACAAGAAGAAAATTAAGCCGCCGCAGGTGGTGGTGATGGCCAGCGGTGAGTACACCCCGTTTACGCTGGAATTTGAAGTCGATGGGGAAAATCAGTTCTGGCGGGTCCAGGCTGACGAACTCGGACAGCTATTTTTGCTGCCTCCCGGAGAAACGATAAAAAGCCTGGCCGAAAGAGAGGCGAAATGAACAAGCGGAATCGCGGGATGACCTTGCTGGAAGTGCTGGTGGCGCTGGCGGTGTTTGCGACCGCAGCCTTGAGTGTCATGAAGTCGGTCAGCCAGCACCTCAATACGCTGGGTTATTTGGAAGAGAAAACCTTTGCCGCCATGGTCGCGGATAACGAACTGACCAAAATACGATTGTCTGGGAACATTCCTTCCTCGGTGAAACGAGGGAAGTCTGAACTGGCGGGACGAGAGTGGTATTGGTCAATCAAGAGCACCAAGACGGCTGATGGTTACCTGCGGGCGCTGGATGTCACGGTGGCGACAGATGAAGCCAGAAAGCAGTCGGTGATGACGTTAAGAACATATGTTGAAAATTAACCAGCCCTTATCCCCAGCCTTATCGAAGGGATCGCGACAGCGTGGTTTTACCCTGCTGGAGGTATTGGTGGCGATTGCGGTTTTTGCCATGTTGAGCCTGTCGGCTTATCAGGTGATGAACGGCGTACAGCGCAGCGACCAGCAATCCCGAGATCACAATGCTCGGCTGCAGGAGATCCAGCGGGCAATGGTCATGATGGACAATGATTTCCGTCAGATTGTTGCTCGAAAGGTCCGCAACCAGGGTGAAGCTCCGACTGATAAGCTACTACTTAGCAGCGAGTATCTGCTCGATTCTTCTAGCAAGGGGATTATGTTTACCCGTACGGGGTGGCAGAACCCGCAGCAGATGTTCCCGCGAGGGGAAAATGTCCGGGTTGGCTATCGCATTATTGAAGATACGCTTGAGCGGGTTTGGTTTCGCTATCCGGATACGGTGGTGGGGACTGAGCCTTTGACCCGGCCAATCCTGGCGGATGTCACTGAGCTGTCATTCCGTTTTTATAGCAAGAAAAAATGGCTTGAGACGTGGAACCAGGATGCGGCTTTGCCTGAAGGCATTATGGTGAAGATGACGCTGGAAGACTTTGGTGAGATTGAGCGGGTTTATATGCTGCCAATATCGGCCCTGAGCGCAGATAACCAGGGGGGGAACTGATGAGGCAGCAAAGAGGAGTCGCCTTGATCGTCGTATTGCTGTTATTGGCGCTGATGACCCTGCTTGCGGTTCAGATGAGCGAGCGCCTGCAGCTAAACTTTTATCGGGTTGAGAATCAGGTCCAGAACCAGCAGGCCTATTGGTATGCCTTGGGGATGGAAGAGCTTGGCAAGGTCGCTATCCAGCAGGGTATCGATGACAGTGATACGGTCAACCTCAGTCAGGCCTGGGCAACCCAGGGCCAGCGTTACCCGCTGGAAGGGGGCGAGGCGATAGGCGATATAATCGACCGTCAGGCGTGCTTTAACCTCAATGCGTTGTCTGGGTTGAAACCAGAACCGGATAACACCAAAAAGCCGTTTCTGGTTGGTTACCTGCAATCGATATTGGAAGAGTTGGGTGTCGAGAGCTATGACGCTGAAGTGATTGCCGATTCCAGCTGGGAGTTTGTTGATCCGACTGATGGCGTTAACTCGTCGTTTGGTGCCGGTGACAGTACCTATGAAGGCTTCAGCCCGTCGTATCTGCCACCAAGAGGATTCATGGCGGATGTCAGTGAGTTCCGTGCGGTCAACGGGGTCAGCGCAGAGATTTACAACAAGGTGAAACCGCTGCTCTGTGCGATACCGGCCACGGATATGAAGCTGAACGTGAACACACTTTATGAGCATCAGGCCGCGCTGTTGGTCGGCTTGTTTGCCCCTGAGCTGTCATTGTCTGATGCCCAAAAGCTGATTGCCGATCGTCCGTATGATGGCTGGCAGAATACCACTGATTTTTTGGCTGAAGCGACTATTGCAGGCTTGAGCGCTAACATCAAAAAACAGGCTCAGGACTATTTGGTTGTGAGCAGCGATTATTTTCAATTGGATACAGAGATCCTGGTCGATAGATCCAGAGTCAGGTTAGTGGCCTTACTAAAACGTGATGGCGAAGAAAAGGTGACGGTTATACGTCGCCGTTATGGAGGAATCAGTGAGCGAATTTCTGACAATAAGGCTAAGTAGCCGGCCAAACCAGCCGGTGCAATGGCTGGTCTGGTCGCCACAGCAAAAAGAGGTGATTGCATCTGGCCAGCTGGCTGATCTCACCCAGTTAGATGAGCTGGCTGAATACGCTGCTCAGCGTCCGGTCTTTGCTCTGATCCCTGCGGGTGATTTGCTGCTCACCGAAGTGACCATTCCGGCCGGAAGTGGGCGGCAGCTAGCCGCCGTACTGCCTTATTTGCTGGAGGAGGAATTGGCACAGGATGTCGATTCTCTGCATGTTCACCTGTTAAAGCGAGATGGCGATACCGCGCATGTGGCGGTGGTTGAACACCGAAAGATCCAGGCGTGGCTGACAGCGTTGGATGATGCGGGTATGGAAGTCAAGAAGCTACTGCCTGACTGCCTTTGCTTGCCTCTGTTTGATGGCAGCTATAGTGCGGCCGAGCTTGAAGGACAATGGCTGGTGCGCCAGTCGGAAGCGCAGGGGATCTGTGCGGAGGTATCTTGGCTTGGAGCTTGGCTATTGGCGCAGAAAGCACCGATCACTGCCTTGGTGGAAGGTGATAAGGCGGATGATGCTGAGGCCGAAGAGCCGGTTGCCGATGAAGCTTCCGACAGTTCGTCGGCATTACTGATCCATCACTATACCCCGGCACCGAAAGATGTACCGGGAAAGTGGCAGCCGGAAGCGCCGGAGTTGGTGATGCAGTTGCTAGCTCAAGGGGCGGAGACAAGTAAAGCCAACCTGTTATCCGGACCTTATAAGCAGCAGCCAGCTTGGCGAAAATATCTTAAACCATGGCGAAAAGTAGCTGTGGCTGCAGGCTTGGTAGTGGTTGCTATCGTGGCTGAGCATGTCGTGTCGGTACAGAGTATGGAAAAGCAGGCTCTTGCCTATAAAGCTGAAAGCGAGCGTATTTTCCGTCAGGTATTACCGCAGTACCAGCGCGTTCCGTCGTCGAGTTACCTAAAGCGCCAGATCAACAGCGAGCTGGCTCGCCTGGGCGGGAGCGACGATGCGCAGGGTGTATTGCCATGGCTGGCGCAAATTCAGCCCGCGCTGAGCAAAGTCTCTCAGCTCACGGTAGAGAGCCTGAAATATGACCAGAACCGTGGTGAGTTGCGTTTTCAGGCCAGTGCTTCTGAGTTCCAGCATTTTGAACAATTGCGTACCTTACTGGCTGAAGACTTTGAGGTACAGCAAGGGCAACTGAATAAAGAAGGCAGCCAGGTTACCGGTGCCGTGGTGCTAAGGAGAAAATCATGAACGCGTGGTGGAAAGCCTTAAGTGCGCGCGAGCAGCGCTTGGTGTTAGGTGGTGGTGGCGCATTAATCATCGCCGTACTCTACTGGGGACTTTGGCAACCACTAGCCAACCGGGCTGAAATGGCAGAGCGCCGCTTGCAAAGCGAACGTCAGTTGCTGAGCTGGGTAAGTACCAAGGCGGATGAGATCACCTCTCTGCGAGGTAGCTCGGGCTCCAAGGGGACAGTAAGCAGTAAAGGATTAAACCAGGTGGTTAACGAAACGACTCGTCGGTTCCGGATCGAGCTGATCCGAATGCAGCCTCGTAGTGAGTCGGTACAGGTCTGGGTCAAACCACTGCCCTTTAATACACTGGTCAACTGGCTCGCCTTTCTGAAAGATGAGCATGGTATTGATGCTCAGTTTTTGGACGTATCAAAAGCTGACAGTGCCGGTATGGTCGAAGTGAGTCGTTTACAGCTGGGCCGAGGATAAGCGTGAAGTATAAGTTAGGATTGGGTGTCTCGTTTGGCACCGTTTTAGTGGCCAGTTTGGTTGCTCACATTCCCGCTAGCTGGGTGTGGCAGCAGGCACCATCGGTGAGAGGGTTGGCTATTTCGGGGATCAGCGGTACACCGTGGCAGGGCATGGCCTCTCAGGTACAGTGGCAAGGAAGAAACCTTGGCCGCCTGCAGTGGGATATGCGTGTCAGCGCGTTGTTCACGGGTAAGGCCGCCTTTAATGTCCGCTTTGGTCAGGGAAGCGAGATGAACCTCAATGGCCGAGGCTTAGTAGGCTACAGTGCCGCCGGCCCATTTGCTGAAAACCTGCTGGTCTCGATGCCTGCACAACAGGTTGTGAAGTACGCCAATGTGCCAGTACCGGCGACGGTAGCGGGGAACTTGGAGTTGACCCTACGAGATTATCAGTATCAAGCGCCTTATTGTTCGGTGCTGAATGGTTCTTTGGCCTGGACGGCGGGCAGTATCAGCTCACCGCTGGGTGGATTGACTCCGGGACCGGTGATTGCTGATTTGAAATGTGAGCAGGGTAAAGTCCTGGCCGCGGTGAATCAGTCATCGGCAGATGTATCGAGTGAATGGCAGGCTGAGCTTGCAACCAATCAGCGCTACTCTCTGAACGGTTGGTTTAAGCCGGGTGCAGAGTTCCCGTCTCAGTTAGGGCAGCAACTGAAGTGGTTGGGTAACCCGGATCCGAAAGGGCGTTACAAAATCGACTACAGTGGGCGTCTTTAATAGTTGAGTTGTTTAGTCAACTTAACGCTTTCCCCATAATTTACTTTATTTCATCCAGCTATTGCCCTTAAATAGCGTAATACCCGGTGGCATGGTGCTCCGTTTGTTTATAGCGGAGCCTGCCACTTGGGAACCGATGGTGATACAGGACAACGGCATGGCTTTGGACAAGAACAAACCCGAAATATTAGCAACGGAAGTCGTTGCACAGTCACGGCTATTTAAAATTGAATCTCTCGATTTACGTTTTTCCAATGGTGAAGAGCGTACTTATGAGCGCATGAAGCCAAGCGGTCGACACGCGGTATTGGTGGTTCCAGTGACCGCTGAAGGTGACTTGCTGTTGATCCGTGAATATTCGGCAGGGACGGAACGCTATGAGCTGGGATTTCCGAAAGGGCTTATCGATCACGGCGAAGCGGCTGTTGAGGCTGCTAACCGCGAGCTGAAGGAAGAAATTGGGTTTGGGTCCAACCAACTGACACCGCTGAAAGAAGTGGTACTGGCGCCGTCCTATTTTTCCAGCCGGATGACCCTGTTTTTAGCCCAGGACTTGTACCCGGAGCAGCTGGAAGGAGATGAACCCGAGCCGCTTGAAGTTGTTCGTTGGCCAGTGAGCCAGGCTGAAGAATTATTGAGTCATCTTGATTTCGCGGAAGCTCGAAGTATTACCGCTCTTTTCCTCGCATTAAAACAATTATCACAGTAGGAGCGAGTTATGGATTTATCGAACCTATTACCTTCAGTGATCGATATTGCCCGCGCGTCCGGGCAGGTGATCTTAGATATTTATCAACGTGGTCAGTTTGTAAAACAGATCAAAACCGATAATACCCCGGTAACCAGCGCCGATCTGGCAGCACATAAACTGGTGGTGGAAAAGCTTACTGAGCTGACGCCAGATATCCCCGTGCTTTCTGAAGAAGATGCTGCTGTGCCACTGTCAGAACGTAGTCAGTGGCAGCGTTACTGGTTGGTGGATCCATTGGATGGTACCCAGGAGTTTATTGCCGGTAGTGGTGATTTTGCGACAATTATTGCTTTGGTTGAGAATAACAAACCAGTGATGGGGGTCGTCTATGCACCGGTATCAGGGGTTGCGTACTACGCTTATGATGGCAAAGGTGCATGGAAGGTAACGCCGGAGGGGGAGTCGGTCAGGATTTCGACTCACAAGCATGAGTTGCCGACCCAGTCGATTGCGGTGGCGATCAGCCGTCGTCAGGATATCAGTGCGATCACCAATCGCCTCGACCCATCGCTGAACTATGATTTGGTACCGCTGGGCTCTGCGGCGTTAAAGTCTTGTCTGGTCGCTGAAGGCGCGGTGGATTGCTATCTACGCTTGGGACCAACCGGTGAGTGGGATACGGCGGCGACCCAATGTATTGTCGAGGAAGCTGGTGGCCGGATATTAAATACCCATCTTACTCCGCTGTCTTACAATGAGCGCGATACGCTGGAAAATCCGAACTTTATTACCCTGGGTGACGAAAGCCTGCCGTGGGCCACGATTCTGACACCAGATAATAGGCTAATGGATAACAAATAAGTCAATCTGGTACATAAAAAAACGGAGCAGAAGCTCCGTTTTTTTATTCTTGTTCACCGGTTCAGAATAGCCGGTTCAAGCCATTTAAGGCTGCTACCCGGTAAGCTTCTGCCATCGTTGGGTAGTTGAAAGTAGTGTTGACGAAGTAGTCGATGGTATTACCTTCTCCTTTCTGCTCCATGATTGCCTGTCCGATATGAATGATTTCAGCGGCACGCTCGCCAAAACAGTGGATTCCCAGGATCTCTTTGGTCTCGCGGTGGAATAGGATTTTCAGGCTGCCGACTTCGGTGCCAGCAATCTGTGCCCGTGCCAGATGTTTGAACTGCGAACGCCCTACTTCGTAAGGGACTTTGTCTGCTGTCAGCTCCTGCTCGGTTTTGCCGACCGAACTAATTTCCGGAATGGTGTATATCCCGGTTGGGATATGGTCGATCAACTGTCCCTGAGCTTCACCGTTGGCGATTGCCTGGGCGACAAAGCGTCCTTGGTCATAGGCCGCGCTGGCTAGGCTCGGGTAGCCTATGACATCGCCGACCGCATAGACATGCTCAACCTCAGTCCGGTAGTTCTGGTTGATTTTCAGTTGTCCGCGGGAGTCTGGCGTCAGGCCGACTTTGTCGAGGTTAAGACGATCCGTGTTACCGGTACGGCCGTTGGCGTATAATAGGCAGTCTGCCCGCATTTTTTTCCCTGATTGCAGGTGGAGGATCACGCCGTCTTCGGTGCCTTCTATCTTTTCGTAGGTTTCGCCGTTACGGATCATCGCCCCGCTATTCCACAGATGGTAGGACAGTGAGTCGGAAATTTCGTTATCGAGAAACTCCAGAAGCCGGTCACGAGTATTGATCAGGTCTACCTTGACCCCGAGTCCCCGGAAAATAGATGCATATTCGCTGCCGATCACCCCTGCACCATAGATAATAATATGGCGGGGATCATGCTTGAGCTGAAGAATCGAATCGCTGTCGTATACCCGGCTATGACTAAAGTCGACATCGGCAGGTTGGTATGGGCGAGATCCGGTTGCTATCACAAATTTATCGGCACTGTAGATATCATGGCTGCCGTCGGCGGTTTTGACTTTCACCGTGTGGCTGTCGACGAAGCTGGCCTCACCAAAGATAATGGAACACTGGTTGCGGTCATAGAAGCCCTGACGCATCCGGGTCTGCTTATTGACTACATCTTGAGCATGACCGAGGATCTGGCTGAAGGTACTGTGTAGGGTAGAGTTGTTTTTGCAGTACAACGGATTTTGGTTAAATTCAATGATCCGGCTAACGGCATGACGCAAGGCTTTTGACGGGATGGTTCCCCAGTGAGTGCAACCGCCACCGACACTGTCTTCCCGCTCAATGATGGCCACATTGAAGCCCGCCTTGGTGAGTCCCATGGCTGCGCCTTCACCTCCGGGGCCGCTTCCAATGATGATGGCATCAAAGTGTTGGGCATTCATTTTTTTCGACTTTGTCATCGCTCAGGCCTTTCTTATCATCCGTGCAACATTGCTGTTGCTCTAGTTTAACTTTTTCCGTTACTCTGGAGAATCAACTGGTCGTGATAGATAGGTGATGATCACGTTGTTGAGGCAAAAATTGGTGAAAACGAGACGAGTCCCATCGTAAAGGGGAAGTGAGTCACTTTGTGAGCCAGTAGCTAAAAGTAACAATTACTGCTTTGATTCAGCTCATATCAGGATTTAGTATGTTTTGATTGCAGTGAAAATGGCGATTCTCGCTGAAGTAGCAAGCAAAAGCGCGTATAGTTGCAGAAAAAGGTTACAGAGAAACAACAGGTTCATGGGTATTAGGGCACAGCAAAAAGAAAAAACCCGTCGCTCACTTATCGATGCTGCATTTAATCAGCTAAGTGCAGAACGTAGCTTTTCTAATCTCAGCTTACGTGAAGTGGCGCGGGAAGCGGGTATTGCACCCACATCTTTCTACCGTCATTTTAAAGATATGGATGAGCTTGGTCTGACAATGGTTGATGAAGGTGGCTTGATCCTTCGTCAGTTGATGCGCCAGGCGCGTCAGCGCATTGCCAAAGAGGGCAGTGTGATCCGTACCTCTGTAGAAACATTTATGGAATTTATCGAAAGTAGCCCGAATGTATTTAGGCTACTTTTACGCGAACGCTCTGGTACGTCACCAGCGTTTCGTGCGGCTGTTGCTCGGGAGATCCAGCATTTTGTTGCTGAATTGACCGAGTATTTGGTAGCAAAAACAGGCGTGACGCATGACGAAGCTTTTACTCAGGCGGAAGCATCAGTCACGCTGGTTTTCAGTTCCGGTGCCGATGCGCTGGATCTGGATAGTCATGCTCGTGCCGAGCATGCTGAAAGACTGATTATGCAATTGCGAATGATTGCAAAGGGTGCCTATTGGTACCGTAAAGAGCGTGAGCGTCGTGAGCTCAGGCAGAAACTATAACTTTATTTTCTTGGTGAAGGATATGGACAAGGAACAAGTAAAAGCTGAACGTAAAACATTGGTTCTCTCTTTGTTGGCTGGCTTATGTGGTAATGCAACGTTGGCAGTACTCACATCGGGCGCAGTGTCGTTCTCAGTTTTCCCTGTTATTGCATTCGGCCTGGCAGTGTACTGCCTGTATCAGGAATACCTGAGCAAGCCAATGTCTGAAGGTACTCCAGCAATCGCATTTGCCTGCTTCCTGGTAGGCGCATTTGGTTATTCTGCATTCCTGCGTGCGCAAATGCCGGATATGGGATCTAACTTCCTTCCGCTGATGATAGCTCTAGGTCTGTTGTTCTGGGTTGTCTACAAGCTGGGTATCATGAAAACCAGCTCACAAATCGCGCAATCGTAAGGCTGCGCACTATAAGAAAAGGCGCCTAGGGCGCCTTTTTTGTATCTGTGAATCCGCTGTTAATTATTTGCGTTCAAGTAGTACGCCAGCTTCCATATGGTGGGTATATGGGAATTGGTCGAATAGCGCGAAACGGGTTACACGGTGTGTTTCCGATAGAATTTCTAGGTTTTCTTTCAGTGTATCTGGGTTGCATGAGATATACATGATGCGATCGTAGCCCTGTACCATACGGCATGTACCTTCATCCATTCCCGAGCGTGGCGGATCAACAAAAATAGTGTTGCAGTTGTAGCTCTGTAGATCGACGTTCTGATCTTTCAGGCGGCGGAACTCTCGCTTGCCTTCCATCGCATCGGTAAAGTCTTCTGCCGACATACGAATAATTTGTACATTGTCGATGTTGTTCACAGCAATGTTGTACTGCGCCGAGTCAACCGATGGCTTGGCCAGCTCTGTTGCCAGTACTCGTTCAAAGTTCTGTGCCAGCGCCAATGAGAAATTACCGTTACCACAATAGAGCTCGAGCAGATCGCCTTCACTGTCTTGGGTACAGTCAACGGCCCACTCAAGCATCTTCTGTGCAACTTCGCCGTTTGGTTGGGTGAAGCTATTTTCAACCTGCTTGTAAGTGAGCGTGCGGTCGTTAACTTTCAGTTTCTCAATAACAAACTCTTGGTCAAGTACTAGCTTCTGCTTACGGGCACGGCCAATGAAGTTCAGGTTAAAGCCTTCATCATTTAGACGTTGTTTCAGAGCTTTGGCTTCAGCTACCCATTCTTCATCCAACTGACGGTGGTAAAGCATCGATACCAGGATTTCACCGCTGAGGGTCGATAGGAAATCAACCTGAAAGAGCTTGTGGCGTAGTGCTTTGACAGGTTTTAGTGCTTCAACCAGCAGTGGCATTAGATCATTGATCAGACGGCTGGCTGCAGGGAATTGATCAACGCGGTACTTTTCACGTGTTTCCTGGTTGAACATGACATAGTAAAGGTCTTCACCCTCATGCCAAACACGGAACTCAGCACGCATGCGGTAATGTTCAGCAGGCGAGGCGAACACCTCAAGCTCAGGAGTTTCAAAATCTGCAAAGATATTTTGAATACGCTCTGCTTTTTCATCCAGCTGCGACTGGTACTCAGCGGGATTAATTGCGGTGGATGCCATCTTGTGTGCCTCAAACTGCTCAAAATAAGAGCGCAGATTTTATTGCATTGTTGACCGATGTCCAGTGTTGTTCCAGATAAAAGTGTATACGGTAGCGATTCTGCATATGCAATAACAAACAAAACTAGACATTCGCCATAATGATAATTAGCATTCCTCTTGCGCTGGTTAGCCTGAATCTCAGGCCGGGAACACGGTGGGAGTCCGTGACTGACGCGCAGCGGTGATAGAGAACGAAAGCACATGGACGTAAGTTCCGAACACTGCTTCTGCTGGCTGTGCAATGCAGCATCTAGTGACAGCATATAGAAGTGGGAAGTTGTTGCCTTAGGTGGTTGTCCAACCATGCTCTTAAGTCCGAAGACCAACCAGTGTACAAGCAGGTTACCTGCTTAGTCATAAACGCGACTTAAGGTATTAAAATGAAAAAAACGCTTTTAGCAGTGGCGTTGGCCCCGCTGTGTTTCCAATCTCAAACTTTTGCAGCAGAATCCTCACCAGATGAAGTGATGGTCGTAACGGCAAGTCGTTTCGAGCAGCCTGTCAAAAATGTTATCGCTCCAGTATCGGTTGTCACTAAAGAAGAGATAGATTCTTTGAATCTAAAGTCTTTGTCTGAAGTGATGCGTCGCTTGCCAGGAGTGCAAGTCGCAAATCAAGGTGGCCCCGGTCAGAACGCTGAATTTTATATTCGAGGTATGTCCTCGAAGAATGTTCTGGTTTTACTAAATGGGGTACGTTTTGGGAGTGCAACGGTAGGGTACGCCAACTTCTCAGCAATTCCTCTTTCTGGTGTTGAGCGTATTGAATTTGTTCGCGGTCCGAGAGCGGCAGTTTATGGTTCCGACGCGGTGAGTGGTGTAATCAATATTATTACTACTTATCAAGGTAATGACGGAATAGCGTTGGATGCCGGTATTGGTAGTGATAACTACTATCGTGCAGGCGCAAGCGTGGCGGGTAGCTCTGAAAATGGCGTATGGGGCAAGCTTGCTGCTACGTATGAAACCAGTGATGGTTATAATGTTCAGCCAACAAGTACGAATCCAGTCGATCAAGATGATGATGGTTATCGTAATAAGTATCTTGTGGCTGATATCGGTAAGCATCTAAATGAGAATTGGTTGTTAAAGCTTAATGGCTACTATCAAGATAAATATACCGAGTTTGATAATCCTTGGACTGGTAGCGATAAAAGTAAAAGTGATCTTTATAACATTGCTGGTGTAGCTCAATACCAAAATGATGCTTTGTATTCATCGTTTACACTAGCGAGTAATCAAGATGAAGCTGAGTCATATGGGCAAGGGACCGTACCTGGTACCATCGAAACGCAACGTACTACTGCAACGTGGGCAAATGTTTATCAGTTAAACAGTGATATTCAATTTGGCGGAGGGCTTGATTGGTATACGGAAGAAGTAACTAATAGTTCAAAAGCTTACACTGAGACTAAGCGTGATAATACGGCGGCTTATCTAATGGCTATTTATGATAAGAAGCCTTTCCAGCTAGAAGCAAATGTTCGTTATGATGATCACGAAGCCTATGGTGGACATACTACATGGCAATTAGGAGCGGGATGGGCGTTCGTTGAAAATATGCGTGTAACCGCTTCTGCTGGAACAGCATTTAAAGCGCCTACGTTTAATGAACTGTATTGGCCTTTAGAATGTTCTTCGTGGGGATGCTACTCTGGTAACCCAAACCTTAAGCCTGAAGAATCAGATAATTATGAAGTAGCGCTGGAAGGGGATCATTCCCTTGTCGGCTGGCGTATCACTGCTTATAAGAATAAGGTTGAAAACCTAATTTCATCTAATGGAGTTACTAACGTTAATGTTGGTGAAGCTGACATCCAAGGTGTAGAGCTAACAGCAAGCTTTGCAACTGGTGCTTTATATCACGATCTGTCATTTGACTATCTTGATACAGAAGATAAAGCGACGGGGAAAGAGCTGCAACGTCGAGCAAAAGAAAGTGGTAAGTGGAATGTCTCTTATCTCCTTGACCAGTGGCAATTTGATTTGAGTTTCCTTTACCAAGGTGAACGTTATGATGATGCAGCCAATACAACTAAGTTAGGTTCATATTCTTTGGTTGATTTAGCCGCGAGCTATTATATCAACGATGCGCTTACTGTTCGTGGACGAGTAGCAAATGCATTTGATAAAGATTATGAGACAGCAAAGAACTATCAAGCACCAGAGCGTAGTTACTACATGACTATTGGTTATCAGTTCTAATGATTTTATGCTGTGTATATTAAAGCCACCATCAGGTGGCTTTTTTCATTAAGGAATACAAACGTTGATCAAGCCAACTAAAGTTATCGTCAGCTGGTCATCCGGTAAGGATTCAGCGCTGACCCTTATCAAGTTGCTTAACAACCCTAACTACGAGGTTGTTGGCCTATATACTACCTACCTGAAAGATGAGGTTCCCTTTCAGGCGACACCGATTGAAGTCGTTGAAGAGCAGGCGAGGCTAGCTGGGTTGCCTCTCGTCACTATATTGTTGCCTGAAGTATTCCCTGCCAATGATGTCTATCAGATGCGAGTCGTTGAAGGAATACGCAGCAGCGGGCTAGAAGTTGAGGCCGTCGCTTTCGGCGATATGTTCTGCAATGGGATTGCCGATTATCGCCGCAGTTATATAGAGCCTGCGGGCTGGCAGTGTGTCTTCCCGTTGTTAGGCCGGAATAGTAAAGAGCTGGCACAGGAGATTCTCGATAGCGGAATCAAAACATTAGTAACGACCATCGATACTAGCCAGCTTGATGGCCGCTATTGCGGACAATGGTATACGGCAGAGTTTATTGATAACTTGCCCGATAGTGTCGATCCTTGCGGTGAAGACGGTGAATTTCATACCTTGGTGGTGAAAGCACCGTGTTTTACAGGCGAATTGGCAATTTGTAAGACAGAGTGTGAACGACAGGAAAGGTTTCATTATCAGCGCTACCAGCTAGTGTCTTAATCACATCACTAGCTGGAGATATTTTTATCTGGAGAAGATCGCAGTATGATGAGCGCCCTGATAATAAGTTCTGGTATGTGGTGAATAGTGAAACGGGTACTCATTTTTGACTCTGGTGTCGGCGGACTATCTGTATACCAGGAAATATATGCGCAGTTACCCTCTGTTCAGTATGTATATGCGTTTGATGATGCCGGCTTCCCTTATGGTGAGTTGCCGGAAGATGTGTTGATCGAGCGTACTCAGCATATCGTCTCTTTGCTAGTTGAACGCCATAATATCGATTTGGTTGTTATTGCCTGTAATACAGCAAGTACAGTGGTCCTTCCTTCATTAAGAGCGCAGTTAGTGATCCCCGTTGTTGGTGTTGTTCCGGCGATTAAGCCTGCTGCATTGATCAGTAAACGTAAAGCGGTCGGCTTGCTGGCGACACCCGCCACAGTGAAACGTAGCTATACCAATAATCTCATTGCTCAGTTTGCCAGTGATTGTGACGTGTACCGAATTGGTTCAACTCGCTTGGTGGAAATGGCAGAGGAAAAACTACGGGGAAAAGACGTTTCTCTTATTGAATTAGAAGAGATACTTAGCCCTTGGCAGAATAAAGTCGATAGTATTGTATTAGGTTGCACTCATTTCCCACTTATTAAGCAAGAAATTGCACAGGCATTTGGTTCGCCGGTGCATATTGTTGATTCGGGGCTGGCTATTGCAAATAGGGTAAAAGCATTACTGGGAGATATAGAAGGTAATTTGCCTTCTATGTTAAACCATACATACAACAGTGCCGCGACAAATCATGTCGCGGCACTGAATTATAGTTTAAAAGCAATGAAGCTAGAGGTTATTCAGTCTCTGAATTATCCGAAGCCTTAGGTTCGTTGGCTTCGCGTACCTTGAGAGTGCGCTGTCCATATTCTTTGTTATTGAGCTGGTTGATCGCTGTTTCGGCATCATTGCTGTTCATTACGACAAAGCCAAATCCACGTCGCTTACCGGTGCGCTTATCTTTCATTAGACGCACAGCAAAGACTTCACCATGCTCGGCAAATAGTTTCTTTACTTCATTTTCATTAGCACGGTAAGGCAAGTTACCGACATACAAGGTTTTGCTACTTTGGGATGAGTCTGCGTCGTGAGTTGATGGTTGAGAATTATGTAATTGGTTTATGGCTAGGGCCGCCGTAATAGCACCTAAAGCAAAAGCAATACCGGGAGAAAATGGAAGAAAACTAAAAACTAAAGCCCCGATAACGGCGATAGCGACTATTGCTATAATTGTTTGATTGGAAAATTTCATATTCAAAGCTACATCGTCATAAATATTATAAGAAGAAGACGTTATTGGTTATTTTAACAACAAGGTCACATCGATATTACTTTCATTGACTTGGAATTGCTAGTAAGTGAATGTGACGATCCTCTAATGTTGAAATTAGAGGCGTTTACATCACATTAGTCGAAATAATGATCAGGTGGTGTTTTTTTCTTAAAAAAACACTTGTCAGAGTGATCGAAGTCTCTATAATGCCGCCTCACCGACACGGAGCACGGCTTCTTAAATATAAGAAGATGTCTCAATCGGGAAAGGGTTTTGAGCCTTTGAAGAAAGTTGATAAAAGTGGTTGACACTACAGCTTGATTCGATAAGATGGCCGCCCTCTTCAAGAGAGAAAGCAAATTGGCAAAATCCCTTGAAGTATT